>NZ_JBZSOE010000001.1:0-1597500 GCF_058514305.1 Sphingomonas sp. SP3 | reverse complement strand
GAACAAGACGACACCGCCGGAGGGCAGGGGCATGCCGAGGCCCTTCGCCACTTCGTTGCGCGTCACCAGCACACGCTCGAGCGCGGACTCGAACTCGCTTGGCGGCGGTTGGAGCCGATAGACGCTTTCGACCTTCACCGCCGGCTGCTTGAGGAACGCAACCTGCTTCTGCGACTTGGCCGCGACCGTGACCTCCATCGGGATGCGATAAAGCCGGACGTCGCCGAGCCGTTCCTGCTCGGCAATAACGTCCCCCCCACCGCGCTCGGGCGCGGGCGGTGGTGGCGGGGGCGCTGCAGGCGCGATCGCGCGATAGCCGGTCACCGTAATCTCTTGGGCGTCCACGACCTGGATCGGCTGCGCCTCGGGGATATCGCTCGTGGTGCCTTGCGGCCAGCAGGTGATGTTGATCGCCTTGGCCTCGCCGGCGGGCACCCAGACACGCTGGCGATTGAGCCTGCCCGCGACCGCCTGTGTCTGCGCGTTGGCGAGACCGGTCTCGTCAGCGTTCGCCAGGGTCAGCCAGGCAAACAGCGATACCTTGTCGCCGGCCGGCGCCAGCTCAGCCACGTAATTGGCCTGCCAGTCGAAATTATTGGTGATGTAGGAGAGCGTAACTGTCCGCTCCATCGCCTCGGGGCTTCGGACCCTGACCGACAGCGTCGGTTTGGCCGACAGGCCCACGGGCACCTGGTTTGCGGTCAGGCTCTCGGGCAAGCCCGTGCACCGCAACGCTTCGATCCCGTCCGCCGTTTGCACGACGATACCGTCGCTGGTCGCGCGAACGATGGCATCCTGCTCCCGCACTGCCCCGGTCGCTTTCGATGTCCGCCGCAGGTGGAGCCGCTCGCCGAGCGACGCATCCAGTAAAGCGCCGGGCGACAGCAGCCGTGCGTCGCGGTTCTTCTCCAGCACAGCCTCGCCCAGGCCGGTCAGGATCGCGCTTTGCGGCACGATGCCTGAGGTCACGCCCTCGAACCGGACGTCGCTCTCGCCGGCCGGCAGTCGGATCCGCCGGGTCTCGCTGACCAGGGCATAACCGCCGAGCCAGTCGAGGTTGAGCTGTGTCACGCCGCGATCGGGATCGCGGTAGACGGTCACGGCAACTCGCTCGGGCGCGGGAGACGTCACGACGCTCTGCGCCGTCGCCTGCGCCGAGAAGAGAACCGCCGCGATCAGGGCCAGCGCGCGCATCGATCAATAACGGCTGTCGAAGGTCGCTGTGACGGTCGCTTCGCCGTTGGCCGGGACCGGGACGCTCCAGCGAGCCTGGTCGGCGTTGGGCCGGATCGACTTCATGCTCTCGTTGGTGACGCGGGTGTCGCCGACAAGGCCGCTCTGGAACAGGTCGACGGTTACCGGCTTGGGCGATGCGTTGGTGAGTGTGTAGCGCATGCGCGTTTTCCAGCGGTCGCCGCTGACGCGGGTTCGCTCCTCGACCACCGGTCTTACCTTCACGTCGAAGGCCTGGCCCGTCGCAAGACCGATTTGCGATCCCATGGGCGTGTGACCGATCGGGTGCTCACCGACGAACTGCGGGTTGCCCCGCGCGTCGCGCTGATAGACGCGAACGGTGCCCGCGGGCAGCGCGTCGCCAAGCCCGCCGTCGCGTGAGCTGGAGAAGCGCAGGACCGTGGACACGCTCATCGGCTGGTCGCTGGTCGTCAGCCACCCGTTGTTGAATTCGTACCCGCGTGAAGCCGGCGCGCCATGAACGTCGAGGAAGCTGACCTGCTTGGTCTGCTTGTCGGCGATCGTGGTGCGTTCGGGCAGCGGGTAGAGATAGAAATCGCCGAGACGTTCGCGGCCCGCCGTCTGGGTGCCGGCCTGGTAGATGCCGCCAGGCGGCGGCGGCGGCGGGGGTGGCGGAGATGGATAACGTCCGAAGTTCCGGTAGGCGCCCGAGCTGTTTCCGACCGCGCCCGCGACGAGCATCGTGTTCGCATTGATGTAGGGCGTTCCGCTGTTGTTCGTCAGCGTCACCCAGCCCTGGACATCCATGCGGCCGTTGGGCTCGTCGAACAAAGCGACATAGTCGGCGGACCAGCCGAGCCCGGGCGTCAGATAGGTCAAGGTCACGGGGCGCGATCCTCCGCCATCGGCCTGGACCGTGACGGACAAGGTCGGGCGGGCGCGAAGACTGGCCGGGACCTGGTCGAAGATCACGCGTGCCGGCAGCCCGTCATCGCGAAGCACCTCGATGCGGTCGCCGATCTGCATCACGACGCCACCGTTGGCGGCAAGGATCTTGGCGCGCTCGCGCACCTCAGCACCGTTGGCCGGATTGACTCGCACCAGCGTAACCGTCTGGCCGACCGCGTTCTGCATCAGCGCCGAGGGGCTCAAGAGGTCGAAGTCGAAATTCTGTTCGACGATGCCGATCCCACGGCCCGAGAGGGACACCGTTTCCGGCTGGATCTGGGCAGAGACGTCGCGGAATTCCTGACGGCTGCGCCCGGCGGGCAGGTTGATGACACGCTTGTCTTCAACCAGCGCTCGGTCGTTGTTGTAGATGGTGACGGCAACGTCCCCTTGCGCCGTCTGCGTGGGCGCTGGAACATCCGCTTGTGCAAGCAGCGGCGCCGACGCGGCAATCGCCGCGCTGAAAAGGAATATGTGACGCATTATAGTCTCCCCGAAACTCACTGGCGGGGAGAACGATACCTGGTATCGGTTAGCCAACCCGCTGATACTGCACAGAAAATGCGATCAGCAGTTAACCGGTTCTGAATGCGGCTCAGGCCGCCGGAGCGATCTCGTCTTCGCCTTCGGCCGGGCGAGCAGCACGGGTGCGGCGACGCGGCTTCCGCGGTTCGTCATCCGACGTCTCGGCAGCCTCCGGTTCATCGCGGCCGATTGCCGGCGGCAGAACGTCGAACGGGATCGTCTCGCTGTCGTTGGCGTGGGCCGGTTCGGCCTCGGCGCGAGGCTGGCGATTGCCACGGTCGTCGCGGTCACCGCGGTCGTCGCGGCGCGGCCGGTTGCGGCGGTTGAAGCGCTCGTCGCGCTCGTCGCGCTCCTCGCGGCCGTCGTCCGAAGCCTCGGCCTCGACCATCTCGTCGTCGCTCTGGCCGTCATCGTCACCGTCGTCATCATCACGCTGACGCCGCGGGTTCTGCTCTTCAAAGCGAGCACGACTTTCGCTGAGGACGCGGAAATAGTGATCCGCGAACTGCAGATAATATTCGGTCTGGACACGGTCGCCCGCGAGCTGCGCATCACGCGCCATGCTCTTGTACTTCTCGAGGAGCTGCGCAGCGTTGCCGCGCTGGCGATTATCCTGGCGGTTGCCCGGCTGTCCGCCGAGGTTCCGACCACCACCTTGTCCCCCACGACCGCGCCGGCGGCCGCCCTGACGATTATTGATCAAATGCCTACGTCCTTACGCAGTAATCATAAGCCCCTTGGCCTAGGCGGGCGGGCCAACGCCGAGGCGCGGTCCTGACCCTTTCGTTCCGGTCTGCGCATAAGTTGCGCGAAATGAACGGCCGATTGCGTCGGGGGTGGAGCGAGCTGGCTCAGCTTTTCACAAGGGAGCAGGCCCGGTCCTGACAACTGATGTAGTGTCCCCGCAGCGCAATGCCAAGCGCTTTTCTCTCATATCCAGGTTAACAGGACCGCACGAGGCCGCCCGGCCAAGTCTTCGGCGACCCGCGCTTGCAGCCCGTCGCGGCTCAGAAAATCCATCACTTGCTCGGCCTGATCGGGCGCGATTTCGATAGCGGCGAACCCGCCCTTCTGAAGCAGCCGCGGGATTTGCGGGGCAAGCTCACGATAGGCATCAAGGCCATCCTTGCCCGCGAAGAGCGCTTCGTCGGGCTCGTACTCAGCGACACCCGGGCCAAGTTCGGCTCCGTCGGCGATGTAAGGCGGATTGCACAGAATGAGGTCGAACTTCTCGACCAGCCCGTCGGCCCAATTGCCCTGAACGAGCTTGACGCGGCTTTCGAGTTCGAGCCGGCGCGCGTTCGCGGCGGCGTAGGACAAGGCGCCGCGCGATACATCGACGCCGAGACCTGTCGCATCGGGCCACACATCAAGCGCGGCGAGCAACAAGGTTCCCGGCCCGGTCCCGAGGTCCAGTATCCGCATCGGGCCAGCAGTTCCTTCGAAATGCTCGATCGCCGAAGCAATCAGCACCTCGGAATCGGGGCGCGGCACGAGCACGCCGGGCCCGACATGGAGGTCGATGTTCCAGAAGGCGCGGCGACCGGTGATGTAGGCGACCGGTTCGCCCGACTGGCGCCGCTCGACCATCTTCCAGAAGCGCTGCGGGACCTTGCGATCGGGCGGCGACAGTATGAGCTTGTCGCGATCGATATGGAGCGCTTCGGCCATCAGCAGCTCGGAATCGAGCCGTGCGGTATCGCTCGTCTCGCTTAGCTGGCGCGCGGCATCCGCCAGCGCGCGAACGATTTGCTTCACGCTTCGTCCAGGCCTGCCAGCCGCTCGGCCTCGTCCTCGGCAACCAAAGCGTCGATCAACTCTTCGAGCCCGCGGCCCTCAAGGACTTCGTCGAGCTTGTGAAGCGTCAGGTTGATGCGGTGGTCGGTCACGCGGCCCTGCGGGAAGTTGTAGGTGCGGATCCGTTCGGACCGATCACCTGAACCCACCATGGATTTGCGCGCGCCGGCGCGCTCGCTCGCAAGGCGCTCGCGCTCCATCTCGAACAGGCGCGTGCGCAACACCTTGAGCGCCTTGGCCTTGTTCTTGTGCTGCGACTTCTCGTCCTGCTGGATCACCACGAGCCCGGTTGGAAGGTGAGTGATGCGGACCGCGCTGTCGGTCGTGTTGACCGACTGCCCTCCGGGCCCCGACGATCGATAGACGTCGATCCGCAGGTCCTTGTCGTCGATATGGACGTCGACATCTTCCGCCTCGGGTAGAACCGCGACCGTCGCGGCCGACGTATGGATACGGCCCCCGCTCTCGGTCACCGGAACGCGCTGGACGCGGTGGACCCCGCTTTCAAACTTCAGCCGGGCGAACACGCCGCGGCCGTTGATGGAAGCGATCGCTTCCTTGTAGCCGCCGAGCTCGGCGGCGCTCGCGCTGATCAGCTCGAACTTCCAGCCTTTCTCGTCGGCGAACCGCTGGTACATCCGAAGCAGGTCGCCGGCGAACAGCGCCGCCTCGTCGCCGCCGGTCCCGGCGCGAACTTCGAGCATCGCCGCGCGGTCGTCGGCGGCATCACGCGGAAGCAGCTGGACCGCGAGCGCGCGCTCGGCGAGCGGAAGCTTGTGGCGGATTTCGTCGGCTTCCGTCGCCGCCATTTCCTTGAGCTCGGCCTCGGCCGCAGGGTCGTGAACCATACCGTCGAGCACGAGCAGTTCTGCGCGGAGACGGCGGACCTCGCGGGCGGCATTGGCCACCGGCTCGATCGCTGCATAATCCTTGCTCAGGCGCACGAATTCGTCGGGCGCGAGGTCGGGCTTAGCCATCGCCTGGGCGAGTTCATGCTTGCGCGCTTCGATCGACGCGATGCGGTCGGACGAAATCTGCGTCATCGTGCGAGCGCTTCACCAAGCAGGTCTAGAGATACGCCGCGCTGTTCACCGCTGGCGAGGTTCTTGAGCTGCGCCTCACCGCGATCCAGCTCATCATCGCCGATGATCAGCGCGTAAGCGGCGCCGGCATCGTTCGCCTTGCTCATCCGCTTCTTCATGTTTCCGCGGAACGCCATGTCGGCCGCGACGCCCTCACGGCGAAGCCCCGCGACGATCCGCTGCGCCTCTTTCTCCGCGCGTTCGCCGAGCGGCACGATAACCACAGTCGGCATTTCGCGCGCCGGCGCCCCGATCATCATTGCCAGCCGCTCGATCCCGGCGGCCCAGCCGACCGCCGGCGTGTGCGGCCCGCCGAGCGCCTCAACCAGTCCATCATAGCGGCCACCCGCGATCACCGTGCCTTGCGCGCCAAGGCGGTCAGTCACAAACTCGAATGCGGTGTGGCGGTAATAATCGAGCCCGCGCACCAGCTTCGCGTTGCGCTTCCACGGAACGCCGGCGGCTTCGATGCCCGCGACAACCGCCGAGAAGAAGTCGGAAGCCTCGCTCGTTAGATGTTCATCGACGCTCGGCGCGTCGGCGCAGATGCCCCTGTCGCGTGGATCCTTGCTGTCGAGGATGCGCAGCGGGTTTCGCTCGAGCCGCGCCTGACTGTCTTCCGACAGTTCTTCCTTATGCCCGTGGAAATATTCGACGAGGGCCGTACGCCACGCGTCGCGGGTCTCCGGGTCGCCGAGCGTGTTCAGTTCCAGAGTCACGCCGTCGGCGATCCCAAGCTCGACCAGCAGCTGGTAGCCAAGGCTCAATATCTCGACGTCGGCCTGCGGCTCGGCAGCACCGATGATTTCGGCGTCGAGCTGGTGGAATTCGCGGAAGCGTCCCTTCTGCGGCCGCTCGTAACGGAACGCCGAGCCGTGCGTCGCGAGTTTCAGCGGCGCATGCTGCTGCCAGCCTTCGCTCAAATAAGCGCGGCAAATGCCCGCGGTGAATTCGGGCCGGAGCGTGATCGATTCTCCGCCGCGATCCTCGAACGAATACATTTCCTTCGACACGACGTCGGTCGTCTCGCCGATCGAGCGCGCGAAAACCTGAGTCTGCTCGATCGTCGGAACCTCGACGCGCTTGAACCCGAACAAGCGGCGCGCGCGATCGAACGCGGCAACCACCGCGGCGAGGCGGTCGGCGTCTTCTCCGAGCAGGCTTTGCGTGCCCCGAACGGGCTGAACCGGCGTCATGCTACGGCGCTAAAGCACAAATTCGCTATCCGCAAAATCAGGGCGTGGTTGTCGGCTGTGCCTGTTGCTGCTGTTCGCGCTCGCGCTGCTGGCGAAAGAAGCTCGGCGGCGGCGAGAACAATTTGCGGAAGCTGATCATGATCGTCCGGCCCAGCGGGTCGAGCAGGTCCGGCTGATAATTGGAAGGGACGCTGCCGGCCGCGTCGTGAACCTTCGGCTTGGCGTCGAACAGATTGTTGACCTCCAGCCTTAGCTGCGTGCCGCGCATCCACGGGTGCTTGATCGCCATTTCGGGCACATCGCCGGGGTTGGCGAACAACCGCAGATCGAAGGTAGCGAGCGGCGAGAAGCGAAGATTGTCACCGCTCAAGGTGTCGACATTTGTGCCGCTGCGCCAATTGGCGCCAAGCCGCGCACCAATCCCGTTGTTGGCCCAGCCGGCCTGTGCCTGGACCTGGTGGCGCGGCGTTCCACCGCTCGACCCGGCCGCATCTCCGTGGAGATAATCGAGCCCGGGCACGCCAGGCGCGATCGTGACCTTGTCCTTGAAGGTGATCGTATCGGTCAGCGAGAAGGTCAGCCGGCCGCGATTGCCACCCCCGAAGAAGCCACCGCGTCCGCCACGACCGCCGCCGCCGAAGCCGCGTCCGCCGCTGTCGCCACCACCTGCCGGAGGGCCGGTGTCCGGGGGCGGTGGACCGCCCTCGGGTGGCGGCGCCGGGGCCGCATTGCCGCCTTGCGCGGGCGCGCCGTCGGCGCGGTTGCGGCCGCCGCTGAACTGGGCGCGGATCTGGTCCATGACCGACTGCGAGGGACGTTGCGATTTGAGCGGCTTGGAGAAATCGAAGCCGATGCGCAGCGTGTCCCTGCGCGCATTGTCAAAGTTAACCGGCCGCAAATCGACCCGCAGCAACTGACCTGAAGAATCCCGCTGGAATCGGTCGGGGAACGCCGCCTCGATCGCCTCCGTCACGGTGATGCCCGAAATCGGCCGGTCAATCGTCGAATGGACGTAGTCGGCGCGCAGCCGCAGCTGCGTGTTGGCGAATGGCTGCCAATTGGCGCCGATCTTCCACACGTTGCGCTTGTCGGCGAGGAGGCCGGGGTTGCCGCCGGTCGCGGCCGTGGCGAGCACCGTCCGGCCGGTCGTGAAATCGAAGATGCGCGCGCCCGGCGTCTCGAGCACGGGATCGCCGAGCTGGTTGATGGTCGGCGCACCTTCTTCGCGCGTCCAGCTGGTGATGAGATTGAGCCGGTCGACCGGAGACCAGTTGGCGCCGGCGCCGAACGTCGTCAGCGTGCCGAAGTCCGACAGCTGGTTGATTTCAGCATTGCCGTTCAAAGTAAGGTTGCCGAGCGCACTGAAGTCGCGGTTGCGCCGCGAAACGGGAAGGTCGAGGTTGATCGCGGCCTGCCCCGTTGTTCGACCGAGCGACGTATCAGTGTCGGCAGTTGCCGTGAATCGGTGGCTGTCGAGATGCTCGGTCGTCCCGCCAAGCGTGATCGTCGTGCTTGCGTCGCCCGCCGGAAGCTTGAACAATTTCCCGTTGGCAGTCGCCGTCAGATCGGCTGAGGTGCTGGTTTCGCGCGCGCGGTCGCGCAGGCCGTCCGGGTCGTCACGATCGGTCTTGGTGATGTTGCGATCGAGGTCGGCATTGCCGGTTACGGTCCAGTGCCACTGACCTTTGGTGCCATTAAGCGCCATGCCAGCATGGGCGCTGTTGCTGGATGTGTTGCGCGCGAGCGGCTCGATCAATGTCTCGCCGAGCCCGATCAGCGAGCGGCCCTCCTGATGCTCGAGCTCGCCATTGAAGGTCGCCGAGACATCGCCGAGGATCTTGCGGTTGACCGTCGCCGACCCGCGCAGGTCGCGCTTGGTGCCAATCAGCGAGCGCGCGGCGAGGGCCTGGTCGATCGTGCCGGCCGAGGGCGGGTTGCTGAGCAAGATGTCGCGCTCGTTCTCGGTCAACATGCCGTTGCCTTCGGCATGGAGGTTGAAGGTCGTGCGGCCGGCTTTGTCGATCATCAGCCGGGTGATGTCGCCGACGCCGCCGGCATATCCGCCGTCGGTCGCCGTCGTGCCCGCCACCTGCACCGCGGTCGACCGGAAGCGGTTGCGAAGAACGATATTCACGACCTTCTGGTCGGCGCGATAGCCATATTTCAGCGCGACCTCCTCCGGCAGGATCTCGACCCGGCTGATCGCTTCGGTCGGGATGTCGCGGAGCTCGCGGAAGCCGGAGATGCGCTGCCCGTTGAGTAGCAGCACCGGGGCTTCACCGCCCCGGCCCTGCGCGCTGCCGATTTGCGGCGCGAGCGCATCAAGCAGCTCGGTGATGTTAGTTGCACCCGTCGCCCGCACGTCGCGCGAATCGAGCGTGTTTTCCGGCGGGATGTCGCCGATCGCGGAGCCGGGGAGGCTGCGCGAGCCCGTGACGACAATCGCACCTTCGTCGTCGCCATAATCGTCAGAAGGCTCCGCCGCAGGCGCGGGCTCAGCGCTGGCAGCGGGCTGGGTGTCAGCCGGATTAGGTGCCGGCGCTGGCGCATCCTGGGAATGCGCAACACCGGGCAAGGCGATGGTGGCTGCTCCGAGCAGCATTAACGAACGATAATACATGATACTCCGCTAGACCGGCAGCCTGAACAGGCGATGACAACGCCGTGAAGCTCGACAAAGTGCCGATTTGCTCCGACAGAAAGCGGAAATGTGAGGAGGGACGGTATGCGTGCGTTCGCACCCCTTGGGCTGTTTCTGCTGGCCGGATGCGCCGCAGCGCCCCCGCCTTCGATGCCGGTCGCCGCGCCAGCTGCACCCGCCGGGGTCGAGGCTGCGGCCGTGTCGCCGACAACGCCCGCCCAGCCTTCGGCGGAAGGCAATTTCCGGGCCGCGCTCGACCGGATCAATCAAATCGACCCCCAAGTTCATGCGGTGCTCGCCGTTGATCCGACCGCGATCAACCAGGCCCGGGCGTTCGATATGAGCGGACGCCCGCTTGGAGTGATCGCGGGGCAGCCGGTCCTGATCAAGGACAATATCGAGCTTGCCGGACCGTTGCCGACCACGGCCGGGAGCCTGGCACTCGCGAACAACGTCACCGACCGCGACGCGCCGCTCGTGTCGAAGCTGCGTGCGGCCGGTGCGATCATCGTCGGCAAGACTAACTTGAGCGAATGGGCCAACATCCGCTCGAACAGCTCGATCTCCGGATGGAGCGCGGTCGGCGGGCAAACGCGCAACCCGTGGGCGCTCGATCGCAACCCGTGCGGGTCGTCGAGTGGAAGCGGGGCGGCGGTCGCGGCGGGTATGGTCCGGCTTGCGATCGGCACCGAGACCGACGGCTCGGTCACCTGCCCTGCGGCCATCAACGGTATCGTCGGGTTAAAGCCCACCGTCGGCCTGGTCAGCCGTACCCACATTGTTCCGATCAGTCACAGCCAGGATACGGCCGGACCGATGGCGGCGAGCGTTCGCGAGGCGGCCGAGCTGCTTACCGTGATTGCCGGGAGTGATCCGGCTGACCCGGCCACCGCGGAGGCCGACAAGCACAAGACGGACTATGCCGCTGCGCTGGACGCGGGCTCCCTCAAGGGCAAGCGGATCGGCGTGATGCGCTTTGCGTCGGGCTTCGGGACTAACGCGGCATTCGAAACCGCGCTGGCGTTGCTTCGCCAGCAAGGCGCGACCCTCGTCGAGATCAAGAAGTTCGACAGCAGCAAGATTGGGCCCAACGAGTTCAGCGTGCTGATGACCGAGCTCAAGGCGGACCTCGGCACTTACCTGCGCGGGAGCCCGGCGCAGATCCCGATCCGCAGCCTCGCCGACGCAATCGCCTTCAACAATGAGCATATGGCGACAGAGATGCCGCTATTTGGGCAGGACGAGTTCGAGCAAGCTGAGAAGACCAAGGGACTCGGTGATCCGGCCTACAAGAAGGCGCGCGAGACGAGCTTCCGCGCAGCCGGGCCGGGTGGGATCGATCACCTTCTCAAGCAATATGATGTCGTGGCTCTCGTTGGGCCGACGCTTGCCCCAGCGTGGAAGATTGACGCCGTCAACGGCGATACGTTCATCGGCGGCGGTGCGGGCGGATTGGCGGCCGTGGCGGGGTATCCGCACCTGACCGTGCCGATGGGTCTCGTCAAAGGGCTGCCGGTGGGGCTGAGCTTCATCGGGCCCAGATGGAGCGAGGCGCGGCTGCTGTCGCTGGGCTTCGCGTTCGAGCAGGCACGCGGGCCCTTCCCGACGCCGAAGTTCTACCGCTCGATCGAGGAAGACGACCCGAACATCGCGCCGCAGCTGCAGCCCGCGCCGCGCTAAGCGGTCAGCTTCAGCGCGGCAATTGCCGCGACAATCGCGAAAATCAGCAGGATCCTGATGGTCGTCGACGGTTCGTGAAACCAGAGGATGCCGACGATGACGGTGCCAACCGCGCCGATGCCGCCCCAAACAGCATAGGCCGTGCCCATCGGCATCGAGCGCGAGGCCAGCTCGAGCAGCCCCATGCTGACCGCGACCGATGCCAGGAAGGCCAGCGTCCACGGCAGGTTCCGAAAGCCGTCGACGAACCGCAGCGACGTGGTGAACCCGACCTCGAACAAGCCGCCGACGATCAGCCAGAACCAAGGCATGAAAAATCCTTCATTGGACGAAAGTGGCGCGTTCGTTACGTTCCCGCCTCATGACCAAACCCCGCACCATCGGCAACATGATTGCGCCGTGGCGCTTCCTAGTCTTCCTGTTCGCGCTCGTAGCGGGAGCAATCTTCGCCTGCGTGATCATCCGCGACTGGCCGCTGGGGATCATGGCCGGCTTCGATCTTGCCGCCTTGCTGTTCATTGCCTTGTGCTCACCCCTGCTCCGACTGCACAAGGCGAAGGAGATAGAGGAGCTCGCGAAGAAGAACGACGGCAACCGGACGGTCCTGCTTGGGATCACCGGGATCGTCATGGCAGTGCTGATGCTATCGATCGCAGCCGAGACGGTGGGGCGCCATCCGGAGCCCTACACCAAAATCCTGATTATCGTGACGTTGATCGTCGCCTGGACCTTCAGCAACACCATCTATGCGCTGCATTACGCGCATGTCGCCTACATCCATCCGAAGTCGGGATGCCACGGGCTCGAGTTCCCGGCGACGAAGGAGCCTATGTACTGGGACTTCGTCTATTTCGCTTTCACGCTCGGCATGACCTTCCAGACGTCCGATGTGACGATCACCAGCGAGCGCATCCGGCGCATCGTGACGATCCATTGCCTCGCCGCCTTCTTCTTCAACATCGGCGTGCTCGCGTTCACGATCAACGTGCTCGGGTCGGCCTAGGTATAGTCCATTTCCGGCGGCGCGCTGGTCTTGCCGCGCGCGCCGACCAGGCAGCCGCCAACGATCAGCATCGCGCCGGCGAGCGTGAACGCCGACACCGGCTCGCGGAAGATGATCCAACCCAGCGCGGCGGCCCACAGGAAGGCGCTATATTCGGTGACCGCAAGATAGCTCGCCTCGCCACGGGCGTAAGCGAACGCAAACAGCAGGGTTCCGCTGCTCGACATCAAGGCTGCGACGATGACCCATAGCCATTGCTGCTGCGGCCAGGCGGGCATGCCGACGAACGGAACCGCCGCAAGCCAAAGAATCATGATTACCGAGGATTGAAAGAAGTTGATTTCGAACGGGTCGGCGGCGAGCGCCTGACGCCGCATCATGACGATGTTTGCGGCATAGCAAAGCGCCGAACCGAGGATCGCCGCTGTCCCGAGCAGCGCTTCATCCCCGAGGTTCGCTCGCGCCTGACCAAGCACGATGACGATGACTCCCGTAAAGGCGACGATCGACCCAAGGATCGAACGCCGCCCGATCCGCTCGTGAAGAAAGAGGGCGGCGAGCAACAGAGCGATGAGCGGGGCGATGAAGGTCAGCGCGATCGCTTGGGCAAGCGGCACGCGCGCTATGCCCCAGAAAAACAGGAAGGCCATGACTGTCACGTCGACCGCGCGCGCAATATGGATGCGCAAGGTCGGGCGGTCGGGCCAGCGCTTGTTTCGGGGCAGGTAGAGCGCCCCGCTGATCAACAAGTTCGCAAACGCACGCCAGATGCTGACCGCGACGATGCCAATCGCAAGCACGAGATGCTTCATCACCGCATCCATGATCGACAGCACCGCAACCGCGCCGAGCGCGACCATGAAGGCCTGGACCGGATGCTGGGCGACGCGGCTCACAAGACCGCGCTTAGGGGATTAATTCGTTACGTCGAGTGCAACGATTGGAGCAGCCGGCGCTGAGTCGATCAGCAGCGGCGGCGGGGAAGGCTGAACCGCCTTAGCGAGCGCGCCGCTCATGATCAGGATAAACAACAACTTGACCATCACCCGAGCTTGCGCCCGGAGTGGTTAAGGAAGGCTAACCTTATTCTGCCGCGTCGAGCGTCGGCACCTCGAGCGCGGCCTCGAGCTCGGCCGCTTTCGCTTCGACCAGCCGCACGATGTGATCGATCATGTCGGCATCCTGGACGTGGTGATCCGTCACGCCGGACAGGTAGACCATGTGCTTGCCGTTGCCGCCGCCGGTGATGCCGATGTCGGTCTCGCGCGCTTCGCCCGGTCCGTTCACGACGCAGCCGAGGACGCTCAAGGACATCGGCGTTTTGATGTGCTGGAGCCGTGACTCGAGCGCTTCGACAGTGCGGATCACGTCGAAGCCCTGGCGCGCGCAGCTCGGGCAGGACACGACACGCACACCGCGGCTGCGGATGCCCATCGCCTTCAGGATCTCGTAGCCGACGCGAACCTCTTCTTCCGGTTCGGCTGAGAGCGAGACCCGGATGGTGTCGCCTATACCGGCCCACAGCAGGTTGCCGATGCCGATCGCGGACTTGACGGTGCCGCCGATTAGGCCGCCCGCCTCGGTGATTCCGAGGTGCAAGGGGCAGTCCACTTGGCTCGCCAGTTGCTGGTAAGCGGCGACGGCGAGGAACACGTCGCTGGCCTTCACTGCTACCTTATAGTCGCGGAAACCGTGGTCCTCGAGAATGCGAATATGGTCGAGGGCGCTTTCGACCAATGCTTCAGGGCACGGCTCGCCATATTTTTCGAGCAGGTCCTTCTCGAGACTGCCGCCATTCACGCCGATGCGGATGGCGCAGCCGTTAGCCCGCGCCGCGGCGATCACTTCCTTGACGCGCTCTTCCGACCCGATGTTGCCGGGATTGATGCGCAGGCAGGCGGCGCCCGCGTCGGCCGCCTCGAGCGCTCGTTTGTAATGAAAGTGGATGTCGGCGACGATCGGGACATTGGCCGCGCGGACGATCTCCTTCAGCGACGCGGTCGCCTCGGCGGTCGGGCAGGACACGCGAATGATGTCCGCGCCGGCTTCCTCGCAGCGGCGAATCTGGTCGATGGTCGCCTTGGCGTCCTCAGTCGGCGTGTTGGTCATGGTCTGGACGCTGATCGGCGCGTCTCCGCCCACAGGCACGGAGCCGACCATGATCTGCCGCGACTTGCGCCGATCGATATCTCGCCAGGGACGGATGGACATGACGGCGCATATAGGCGCTGACGCGCGCGCGGCAAAGCCGGTCCGGAATCACCTCGCCCCGCTTATCTCATTGTGTTAACTAGGGTTGCGGGTTTGATGGGGGCGGTCAGATGACCAAGCATGCCCGAGTGCCGGCAGACGACGGCGCGCCGCGGGAGGCGGTCGCCGAGGTCCATCACATCGCCCGGCCCCACGCCCGATATTATGCCTTCCTCAGCTACAGCCACAAGGATTCGGAGCTGGCGGACTGGCTTCACCGCCAGCTCGAAGAATTCCGCGTCCCGCACGCGCTCGCAGGGAAGCTTACCGAGCACGGAGTCATTCCGAGACGCCTGACGCCAATCTTCCGCGATCGCCACGAGCTAGCGGCCGCCAACGACCTTGGCGCTGAAATCCGGATCGCGCTGGAATCCTCGCAATATCTGATCGTGCTCTGCTCGCCCGAAGCCGCGAAGTCGCAATGGACCAATGCCGAAATCGAGCATTTCAAACGAACCCGGCCGGAAGGCTGCGTGCTCGCTGCGATCATTTCAGGCGAGCCATATGCAAGCGATCTGCCCGGCCGGGAAAGAGAGGAATGTTTCCCGCCCGCATTGCGCTTTCGCTACGACGGCCGCGGACGGCGAACCACGAAGCGCGCCGAGCCGCTCGCAGCCGACCTCCGCGAGGCGGGGGACGGCCGGCGGATGGGCTTCCTCAAACTTGTCGCGGGCATGCTCGGTGTTGGGCTCGACGACCTGGTCCAGCGCGAAACCTTGCGGCGGCAGCGGCGTCTCGCCTGGCTTGCAGCTGCGTCGCTCGCCGGAATGGCGATCACCAGCACCCTGGCGGTGACCGCGATCAAAGCCCGCGACGAAGCACGCGAACAGCGGCGGCAGGCGGAAGGCCTGGTCGGCTTCATGCTCGGCGACCTCAAGGATAAGCTTGAGCCGATTGGGCGTCTCGACGCTCTGGACGCGGTCGGCAGCCGAGCGCTCGCGTATTACCAGAAGCAGGACAAAAGCCAGCTCAGCGACGAAGCGCTCGCGCAGCGAAGCAAGGCGCTGACGTTGATGGGGGAAATTGCCCAAACCCGCGGCGATCTTTCGGGCGCGCAAAGCCGCTATCAGGAGGCGTTGGCGAGCACCGGCGAATTGCTTCGCCGCGACCCTGATAGCGGCCAGAAGATCTTCGATCATGCCCAGAACGTCTTCTACGTCGGGGCGATCGCCTTCCAGCGTGGGGCTTTGCCCGAGGCGGAGGGGCAATGGCGCGAATATAAGCGGCTGGCCGAGCAACTCGTCTCGCTTGATCCATCCAAGAAGGAGTGGCGGCTAGAGCGGATTTACGCCGACACCAACCTTGGCATCGTTCTCGCGAACCAGAACAAATATGGCGAAGCGTCGGCAACGTTCGAACATGCGCTGTCCGACACGGAAAGACTGACCGCAGGCGAGCCCAACAATCGCGATTACCGGGACCAACTCGGCGAGACACTCGCCTGGCTATCAACCTCGCGCGAAAGCGAGGGGGCGCTCGACGACGCGCTTGCGCAACGCGAACGGTTGCTCGCGCTGCTCGAGAAGCAAACGACCCGCCGCGATGACGCTCCCCTGAAATACAGGATCATGGCGGCGCACCGCGCACTTGGGCGGCTCTTCGCTGAGCGCGGCGATGTGTCACAAGGGCTCGCGCATTTCACGCAGTCGCTGCGCCTCGGCGATGAGCTGAACGCTACCGAGCCCGATAATACCGAATGGGCCAAGGCCCGGGCCGGTGCCTATATCGATCTTGGCGACTTGCAGCTTTCCAGCGGGGATGCTGAGCAAGCCGGCCAATCGCTGCGCGCCGGATGCGACATCGCAAACCGCTTGATTCAGCGTGACTCGTCGGTGCTGGCATGGCGCTCGCAGCTTCGCGGCGATTGCCTGAGGCTTGGCGCTCGCGTCGCTCTCGCCCGCGGTGCCAGCCAGGAAGCGAACGATTTGAGCTTGAAGGCGCTCGGCCTCGCCACAGCCGAGTCGGCAAAAGACAATAGCGCCAGGCAGCGTATCTCTCTCGCCGAAGCTCTGTTGCTGCGGGGACAGGCAGCGAACGCGTTCGGCGATCGCCAGCTCGCGCTCCAGAACTGGCAGAAGGCGCGGGCAGTATGGCCCAGCGGTGTCGGGGTCCCGCCGTCGGACCTCGCGCGCTGGGCACTCATCCTGGATGCGCTGGGCCAACGCCGCGAAGCCGCGGCGATCGCGGCGCGCCTCGACACAATGGGATTTCGATACCCTGGGTTCGCGCGTGAGCGCCGGCTCGCGTCAACCGTCATAGTGAGGAGCGAATGAAGGTCAGGAACGTCAAGATTGTCGCCATGCCCAATGAGGATGGCAGCATCGATTTCGAGCTCGACGGGATCAAGCCGGAGCACGCTCGTCTCCATCTTGAGAAGGACAGCGGCAAGCACGCGATAAACTTCAACCTTCATGACCGGACGGGGAGGAATTTGGCGTTCGATCCCGATGATCCGATCTGGATCGGCGAGGATTGTCCTTGCCCGCCCGCGCCCGGAATAAATTCCGACCAAATGAATGTCGCCGGCCTGTCCTCGCGATCCCTTAAAACCGTGAATGCGAACAGCGGCCGCGGCCGGGATCTTCGTTACCAGCTCAACTTTATCGACGGCGAGGGAGCGCGCCAGACCTGCGATCCGATCATTCGTAACGATGGGGGCAAAGTCTAAGCCGTAAGAGGTGCCGAGAAGTCTAGCAGAAGGGGGAAATACGATGCCGACGAACCTACCACCGGTCGTAGTCACGCCCATTCAGGCAGCCACCAACAACGGGCCCTGGCAAGTTGCGCACGGCAGCGCAGCCAGTAACCAGTCCAACTCCTATCCTGTCGTCCATGCTGGCGTCGCCAAGGGCGACTATGTCATCACGTTCAACATCGGCGGCCAGAACGACCTCCAGTTCGACAGCACGCCCGGTGTCGGACCGATTTGGATTGGGGCCAATGGCAAGCCGAGCAAGGCTTTCATGGACACCCACTTCCATAGTCCGGTCATTTCAAATGCAGGGAAGACGCTGACCATCACCGACACAAAGGACGACACATCCACTCAGCCGTCCCAGAAGTTTCATTACCAGCTGAACTTCCTGGGTGGCGACGCGACCCATAAAAAGCTCGACCCAATCATCATCAATGATGGGGGCAAGACGGTAAATAACTACACCTTCCAGCAGGTCGCCGAATTCAGCCTGGTGGGCCTAGCCGTGATCCTGCTCGCAGTGTTCCTCTATCGCCGGATGGTCTCCCGTCGGGATTCGGAAAACATCGGCGGATGATCGATTGAGGCGAGCGCTCCGAGCATGAAGCAACCATCCCGGAGCGGCCCGCCGCAGCCGCCGTTCACTCTGTGCGTTGGCGTGACCGGGCATCGCGCCGACATGCTTCCAGCCGGCGCACTCGTTCCCCTTCGCCAGCGGCTGCGGGAAGTGCTGACCGTGATCGGCGAAGCCGGGGACAAGGTTCGTAAGCGAAGCAAGGACTCGTTCTCCGACGCACCGATCGCGAGGCGCTTTGTCTCGCCTATCGCGGACGGCGCCGACCAGATCGCGGCGGAAGTCGCGCTCGAACTCGGCTGGCAATTGCATGTCGTGCTTCCGTTCGACCGCAAGCGCTACCGCGCGAGCCTCGCGAATGACGGCGCGCGCGAACGCTTCGACGCACTGATCGGCCAGGCGGCCTGCGTGCTGGAACTTCCCGGCGACAGCAAGCGCGAGCTCGACGCTTACGTGATGACCGGGCGAGCCACGGTCGCGCATTGCGACATATTGATCGCGGTATGGGACGGGCTTCCGCCACGCGGACGGGGTGGGACCGGGGAAGTCGCGATGCTGGCGATCACCCGGGGAACCGCGGTCATTCATCTCCCGCCCGACGCCCAGCGCGACGCGCGCCTGCTGTGGAGCGCGTTCGATCCAACTGTCCTGACGGTGGCGGATGACCCGTCGGTCGAGCGACCGCTTCGTAGCGCGGATGTCGAAGCCCTGCTCTCCGGACTTCTGACGATTCCGCCCGACCCGCAGGAGCGCCGCTTCCTCAAGCAATTCTTCAGTGAGCGCTTGTGGCGAATCCGTGCGCGGATCGAATATCCCTTGCTCCTGACCGCTGCCGGCGTCCGCAGGTTCAGGCCGGGCGACCTTACCGAGCGGCATTGCCTGGAACAGATAAGGGACGAGTGGCAGCGCTATCGGGCCGGCTGCGCCGAGGCGCACAACATCAACGCGCCGATCGACTTGCTCGAAGAATCCTATAGCTGGGCCGACCGGCTGGCGACCCACTTCGCCCAGACATACCGAAGCGGGCACATCTTCAACTTCCTGCTTGGCGGAATCGCCGTGTGCCTGGGCCTCAGTGCATTCATGGCGCCGCATCTGAAGTTCGAATTCGCCGCGTTCGAAATGGTGATTACGTTGGCGATCATCCTGAACGCGATGATTGGCAGCAGGCAACAGTGGCACCGGCGCTGGCTCGATTATCGCCAGCTCGCCGAGCGACTGCGGCCGATGCGGAGCCTCAAGCTTCTCGGAATTGCCGCGCCCGACCCACCGGGGACCGAAGCCAATCCGGTGCCCAAACGCTGGATCGACTGGTATGCGAGCGCGATCTGGCGAGCGATGGGCTGCCCCTCCGGAACGCTCGATCCGAGGCGCGCGGAACGGCTGGCGGATGCCATCGCTGAGCATGAGGTCGCACCGCAAATCGCATACCACGAACGCAACGCGGTTCAGATCGAACTGCTCGACCATCGGCTCGCGCAGATCGGAACCGTGTTGTTCGTCGCGACGCTGCTGGTGTCGGTAGCGACGCTCGTGGGGCTGGGCATCGGCGCGGATTTCGTCACGCGTTACGGCAATTGGTTCACATTGGTATCGGCCGGCTTTCCAGCGCTCGGCACGGCGGTGTTCGGAATCCGTTTCCAGGCGGACTTCGGGGGCGATGCACTGCGCTCCAAAGCCACTGCGAGCACGCTTCGCGATATCGAACGCGAGCTGCGCAAGCAGGTCCAGCTCGGGCGCGCCGCGGACCTCACCGAGCAGGCGGCGCGCCTGATGCTGTCCGACCTCGATGAGTGGCGGCTCGTCAACCAGCAACGCGACCTGTCGGTCGGTTAGTCGGGATCGCCCCAGCGCCAACGCCACCCGCCGCGCGTCGTCTTGGCGCAAATCACCATCAGAATCACGATGAGCGGGGCCAGCGCACCGACCATCATCATCGGCCTATTGGCGAATTTAACGGACACCAAGACGGCAATAGCGACAAAGCCAATCGTGATTGCCCAGCCTTGCCAGCTGATCGGAATGCCTGAGCCATATCCGTAACGCTTCGGGGCGAACCATTCGGGGCCGTCGCTCATCGCTTCATTCTCCCTTCGTGGGCCGGCCGCGTTTACGTGGCGCTGGCGCCCTGAGCTTCACACCCCGCGCACCGAGCGCTTCGCGCAGCAAGCACTCGACCTGGGCGTTGACGCTGCGCAGCTCGGCCGAAGCGCAGCGCTCGACCGCCGCCCACAGTGCCGGGTCGACGCGGAGTGGGTAAGCCTTGCGGTCGCCGGCGCCGGCCATGGCTTATTGGTAAAGCGTGCCGGTGTTGACGACGGGCTGCGTATCGCGCTCGCCGCAAAGCACGACCATCAGGTTTGACACCATCGCCGCGCGGCGCTCGTCGTCGAGCTCGACGACGTTCTTTTCGCTGAGCATCGCCAACGCCATCTCGACCATTCCGACCGCGCCTTCGACCAGGGTCTTGCGGGCGGCAACCACCGCCTGGGCCTGCTGGCGGCGAAGCATCGCGCCAGCGATTTCCTGCGCATAGGCGAGGTGCGTGAAGCCGCATTCATCGACGGTGATTCCCGCTACCGCGAGCCGCGCCTGCAGCTCGGTGCGAAGCTCGGCGCCGACCTGGTCGTGATTGCCGCGAAGCGTGATCTCCTGATGCTCGAAATCGTCATAAGGATAGCGCGACCCGATGGTCCGGATCGCCGCTTCGACCTGGACGCGGACGAACTGCTTGTAGTCGTCGACGTCGAACAGGGCCTGCGCCGTATCGACCACGCGCCAAACGATCTGCGCGGCCATTTCGATCGGGTTGCCGCGAAGGTCGTTCACCTTGATCTTCTCAGAGATGAAATTGTTGGCGCGGACGGAGACTTTCTTCTTAGCCATCCACGGCCAGATCCACCTGAGGCCCGTCGTCCGATCGGTCCCGCGATAGGAACCGAACAAGGTGATGGCCGCCGCCTGGTTGGGCTGAAGCATATAAAAGCCGGGCAGGATCAGGATCAGCAGAGCCGGTCCAAGCCCCATGGTCACAAGCGCAAGCCAGCCGCCTGTGTCGTTCGCGATGTTGAAGAACCCGAACAGCCAGAAGAGAACCACGACGACGAGCGCCAGCAGCATCACGTAGCCGCTGAAGGATTCGGCCTTCCGCTCGCTCGTCGCAGTCAGCGCAATGACTTTCTCGTTTGCCACATTTGCCTCCCAAAATATGATATCATTTTAATATACCCACGTGAAGCGCGTCAACTGGAATCGGATTCGCGGCGCGGCTATGGCGCCCGGATGTTCGAGAAGCGCTGGCGATTATTGATTCACGGCGGGGCAGGCTCCGAGCGCATCGCGCATGACGATCCGGCCCATGAAGCGCGGGCGCGTGCAGGGTTGGAAGCGGCCCTTGAGGCGGGCGCGGCGATCCTGGCGAAGAGCGGAAGTTCGGTCGACGCGGTCGAGGCCGCGGCGCGATTGCTAGAGGAAGACGCCTGCTTCAACGCCGGCCGGGGCAGCGTGCTGACCCAGAATGGCGAGGTCGAGCTCGACGCTGCAATCATGGAAGGCGCGGGTCGCAATGCCGGCGCGGTTGCCGGAATCACCACTACCCGCGCGCCGATCAGCCTTGCGCGGCAGTTGATGGAGCATGGGCCGCACGTGTTCCTCTCCGGCCATGCGGCGGACCATTTCGCGGAGGCAGCAGGGCTGGAACAAGTGGCCAACGACTTCTTCATTCTGCCCGAGCGCAAGCGCCAGTTGGACGAAGCATTGGCGGCGGGGAGCGCGGCGGATCCAATCAAATATGGGACGATCGGCGCCGTCGCGGTCGATCTCGACGGCCACGTCGCGGCGGCGACGTCCACGGGGGGAATCACTGCAAAGCGTTGGGGCCGCGTGGGCGATTCGCCGCTGATCGGCGCGGGCACCTATGCCGATGACCGTTCAGCCGCCGTGTCGGCGACCGGGTCCGGAGAATATTTCATCCGCGCCGTCGCCGCTCACCAGCTTGCCGAGCGCATCCGCCTCGGCGGTCAGTCCTTACAGCAGGCGCTTGATGCGACCCTGGCCGACATCGATGCGCTCGGCGGCAAAGGCGGCCTGATCGCGGTTTCCGCCGACGGCGACGCAGCCTGGGGCTTCACGACTCCGGCGATGTATCGCGGGATGGCCGACGCGACCGGCCGCACCGTCGCGATCTATTCGGAGGACCGGTAAGGCAGGTCCCGGCGCAGCCACGCGATTTCATTCGCAATGGCGTCGCGCTCGCTCTCAACGAAATCCGCGACCGCATTGCGGAAGTTGCGGTTCGACAGGAAGTGGGCGCTCCGCGTGATCACCGGCTCATAACCGCGGGCGATCTTGTGCTCGCCCTGCGCACCGGCCTGAACCGAGATCAACCCGTGATCGATCGCCCATTCGACGGCTTGGTAATAGCTTAGCTCGAAGTGGAGGAAGCGGACTTCCTCAACGCACCCCCAGTAGCGGCCGTAAAGGCTGTCGGGCCCGATGAAGTTGAGAGCGCCGGCGATGGGCTGTCCGCGGCGGAGAGCCAGGAACAGGAGCACCTTATCGCCCATCCGTTCGCCGATCAGTTCGAAGAATTCGCGGGTAAGGTACGGGTGGCCCCACTTTCGTGAGCCCGTGTCCTGATAGAAGGCCCACATCGCATCCCAGTCGGCCCGGCCGATCTCCGGACCGCGCAGCTGACGAAATTCGAGGCCCTCGCGGGCGACCGAACGCTCTTTCCGGATCGCCTTGCGCTTGCGACTGGTTAGGGCCGCCAGGAAATCATCGAAGCTCGAATAGCCGCGGTTGAACCAATGATATTGGATGCCGTGACGGATCAGCCATCCGCGCTGCTCGCATTCGCCAGCGCCTGCGTCATCGACGAACGTGATGTGTGCCGACGAAAGGTCGTTTTGGACGACCACAGCCTCGGCGGCCGCAAGCAACTGCTGCCGCTTCGCGCCCAGCAGACGCGGGCCCGGCACCGGGGTGAAGGGCACCGCCATCTGCAGCTTAGGATAATATTGGCCACCGGCGCCCATCCACGCCTCCGCCCAGCCGTGGTCGAACACATATTCGCCCTGGCTGTGCGACTTGAGATAGGCCGGAGCTGCGGCACCGATCGCCTCTTCTTCCTCGATCAGGATAGGCGCGGGCGACCAGCCGGTACCAGGCCCAACGCTGCCCGAATCCTCAAGCAAGGAGAGGAATGCATGACTGAGAAATGGGTCGTCGCCGGCGAGCGCGTCCCACGCGGTGGCATCCACGGCGGCAACGCCGGATGCTAGCCTCGCTATGACTTCAGATTCGCGGTCGGCCATACCCCCTTATGGGTAGCTGAGGCGCGATGAACTAGGCTTTGACTGCGACGATCGCGTCGACTTCAACCGCAACGCCAAGCGGAAGCACCGCCACGCCGACCGCGCTCCGGGCGTGGCGGCCGGCGTCTCCGAATACGTCCTGCATCAGCTCGGACGCACCGTTGGCGACCTTCGGCTGATCAGTAAATGACGGTGCGCTGTTCACGAACACACCCAATTTCACGATCTTCTCGACCCGATCGAGCGAGCCGAGCGCGGCCTTCATCTGCGCAACCAGCATAATTCCGCAGCGCCGGGCCGCGGCGATGCCCGCGTCCACGTCCATGTCTTCGCCTAGCCGGCCTTTGATCAGGCTGCCGTCCTCGGCGAAGCTGATCTGCCCTGAAATGTGGAGAAGTCCACCGAGTTCGACGGCAGGGACGTAGGCCGCGACCGGCGCTGCCGGCTGCGGAAGGGTGACGCCGAGTTCGGCGAGGCGCTCATCAATGCTCATGAGCCGCCCCAAGCACCGGTCGGCGTGTGAATCAACCCTCGCGGTTGACGGTGAAGCCGGCCCAGCTCTGGGTGACCGGCATCAACTCGATGGCATTGATGTTGAGGTGCGGAGGCAAGTTGGCGAGCCACCAGAAAAGGTCGGCGAGGTCCTCGGCGGTCATCGGATCCATTCCCGCATAGAGCTTGTCGGACGCTTGCTTGTCGCCGCCGGTGCGAACGATCGTGAATTCGGTCTCCGCCATGCCAGGCTCGATCGAGGTCACGCGGACGCCGGTCCCGGCAAGGTCGCAACGAAGGTCGAGCGAAAACTGGCGCACGAACGCCTTCGTGCCCGCGTACACTGCGCCGCCCTTGTACGGGTAGGTCGCGGCAACCGACGACAGGTTGATGATGTGACCTTTGCGCTCGACCAATTTGGGCAGGAGGGCGCGGGTTAGCGCGACAAGACCGGTGATGTTGGTGTCGATCACATTTTCGACCCGGTCCCAGTCCGTATCCGGCAGCGGATCGGTCGGCGGCGCCAGGCCCGCGTTATTAAGCAAGAGGTCGATCTCGCCCCAGCGCCCTTCGAGCCCGGCAAGACTTTCGAGCGCTGTTCGGTCGCGCATATCGATTTCGAGAGGAAGGAACGCGTCGCCGAGCTCGGCCTGCAGCTTCTTCAATCGATCGCCGCGGCGACCGGTGCCGATGGCGTTCCAGCCGCCCGCGACGAATTTGCGGGCGGCGGCTTCCCCGAAGCCTGCGGTCGCTCCCGTAATCAGGATGGTCTTCATTGATCCTCCAACTGCCGCCGAGCCTCTACGAGCGCAGCGGGCGGAACGCCAAGGTCTTCGGCAACGGCGATGAGATCGGGCTCAAAGGCCTCCAGAAACCGGAGCACTGCGGCAAGCAGCTGTGGGTCGCTCGCCTTGCGCTTCAGTTCATCCGTCCCGATTCCGGTCAGGTCGAGGAACCGCTGCGTCCGACGTTCGTCGCCGAGCGTTGCCGCTAGCGCCGAAAGCGCAAGCGCAATTGGGTCGTTTGGTGTCTCGCCTAGCACGGCCTAGAAGTGCGCGAAGCGGGGGAAGGATGCAAAATTGGCGAAGATCCTGATCGTCGAGGACAATGCGCTGAACATCAAATTGTTCTGCGACCTGCTTGCCGCGCACGGCCACCAGCCGGAAGCGGTGACCGACAGCCGCAACGCGCTCGAGAAGGCGCGCAGCTTCGAACCGGACCTGGTCATCACCGATATCCAGTTGCCGCACGTCAGCGGGCTCGACCTCATTCGCTTGATCCGGAAGGACAAGAAGCTGGCTCGCGTGCCGATCATGGCGGTGACCGCTTACTCAGCGCGTGGCGATGAGGAACGCATCCGGGGCGCGGGTGCGCAGGCCTATGTGTCCAAGCCGATCTCGGTCGTGCGATTCGCGCAGACGGTCGATGAGTTGCTCGAAAGCGGGGAGCAAGCTGACCCGGCGGGCGAAGATCAAGCCGAATGGGCCAATGAAGGCGCCGAAGGGCCGAGCCTGGGCGAACCAGGCGGCGAGGAAAGCTAGCATACGGCCACAAATGTCACGCGGTTCGGCGCCATTCGCGCGGCCATAAAGCCAGCTTACTTGATCTTGGCTTCCTTGAACTCGACGTGCTTGCGCGCGACCGGGTCGTACTTCTTGAAGCTCAGCTTCTCGGTCTGAGTGCGCGGATTCTTCTTGGTGACGTAGAAGAAGCCAGTGTCGGCACTGCTGACGAGCTTGATCTTGACGGTTGCCGGCTTGGCCATCGTGAATTCCAAATCTGAAAAAAGAAAAGCGGCCTTCGCCGCCCGTTCGGCGCGCTCTGGTCGGCGAGGCGAGATTTGTCAAGTTTTCCGAGACGATCGCTTCGCTAGCGAGCGTCCTCCAGCGCCTTCTGGAGCACCTTCGCTCGGCGAGAGATGAGGTCGACCGAGATCACCTTCTGGTCAAGGTCGACGAGCAGGCGATTGAGGTCGAGCGACAATCCGGGCGCATCACGCACCTGGGCTATGGCGGCGCGCTCGATCACAGGATCCAGCCTAATCGTGCAGGTCGTGGGCAGGCTCATTCGGGTTTCACCCTGCGAACTGTCGCTGATCTTCTCGGCGCAGTCCCGGCGGATCGCCGCCTGAGCCAGATACGGCATCGTTCGCCGCAGGGTCTCTTTGTAAGCCGGCACCGAGACCAGATTGACCTGCGTCGACTCCGTGGTCGCGTAAAAGTTGGTCACCTTGTCGCGCAGTTCGGCGTCGCCGATGTTGGCTATATCCCCCGCGGCAATCATCTGGTCGTAGGTGTTGCGCTTCATTGCCCAAGGCAGCGTCTGGCTGGCCTGATAAGCATCGATCAAAAATTGCGACCCGAGTGAAGAGCTCGGCTTCCCAAGAGCAGCGAGCGTCTTCAGCCCCTCGCCATGGACCCAGTGATAATATTGCCGCTGCTGGTCCAGGTTCTGCTGATTGGACTGCAGATCGTCGATCAGCATCGCACGGCTCTCACGCCCGCGCTCCCGATCCAGGCGAGCCTGGTTCCAGTTCGTCGCCTGGGTGCCGAGAAACACCCCGATGACCACGATCGCCAGGTCGATCGCCACCGCAAACCAGTTATGGTGGGCGACATGCTCCCGTATCCGGCGAAGTATCATGGGGTTCCCCGTATTGAGGCTGTAACCAGGTCGTAACGGCTGCTTAACCAATGTGCGAGACCCTGCCTTCAACGGGAGGCAGATGATGGCAGGCGATCCGCTCGCGAATGTAAGGCACGAGGTGACCTTGCGCGTCGCTGAGATTCGCGATGCCGGCCGCCGTCTGTCGCCGCTCGACCTTCACGCCCGCATGGACGCGATCCGCCAACTCGCCGCCGCGCATGGCTTGGCTGCGCTTGAGAGCCTTGCCCATTGCTCGGCACAGCTGGCGCTGCTGCCGGGGCATCGCGTGTCGATGTCATCGTGCCTTGAGCGTGTCGACGACGCCTTCGACTGCCATTCGGACCACGACTGCACGGCGATGCTCGCCGCGCTCGCCGTCCGCCTGCACTAGGCACGAAAGGCGCTTTCACGCATTTGAGGCGCAATGCGCGCCTTTTCGCAGCTGCTCGACGATCTCGTCTACACGCGCTCGCGCAATACCAAGCTCAAGCTCATCGGCGATTACCTGAAGGAAACGCCCGACCCGGACCGCGGCTACGGCTTGGCCGCGCTGACGGGAACGCTGGACATTCCCGCAGTCAAGGGCGCGGCAGTGCGAGCGATCGCCGAGGAGCGGGTCGATCCCGTGCTGCTGTACATGAGCCGCGACTATGTCGGTGACATGGCCGAGACGGTGGCTTTGCTTTGGCCCAAGCCGCTGGATGAGCCGCCAGAAGTCGATGATGCGACGATCAGCATCAGCGCGGCGATCGAGCGGCTCCGCTCGACCACGAGGCTCGATGCGCCGCGGATCCTTGCCTCGATGCTCGACCATCTCGATGCATCGGGACGGTTTGCCCTGCTCAAGCTCGCGACCGGCGGGCTTCGCGTCGGGATCAGCGCGCGACTGGCCAAGCAAGCGCTAGCCGACGCCTTCGGCCTCGATGTCGAGGCGGTCGAGGAGGTGTGGCACGGGCTGCGTCCACCGTTCACCGAGCTGTTTGCCTGGGGTGAAGGACGCGGCGACCAGCCGACGGCAAAGGACGTGCCCGTCTTCCGGCCGTTCATGCTCGCCCATGCGCTTGAAGAGACCAAGGTCTCGCTCGACGATTATGCGGCAGAATGGAAATGGGACGGCATCCGGGTCCAGCTAGTTCACGCCGGCGGCGAGACCCGGATCTACAGCCGCACCGGCGACGATATCTCGGGCAGTTTCCCGGAAGTTGCTCAGGCATTTGCGACGAAGGGCGCACTCGACGGCGAGTTGCTCGTTCGGGGTGAGGATCAGGGCGTCGCCGACCTGCACGGCGGCGCGGCGGCCAGCTTCAACGCGTTGCAGCAGCGGCTCGGACGCAAGAACGTCAGCGCCAAGATGCTCAAGAGCTACCCGGCGTTCGTCCGGCTCTACGACATATTGTTCGACGGCGACGAGGATTTGCGAGGTCAAGGTTGGGAGACGCGCCGGAAAAGGCTCGAAGCGTTTGCAAAACCTCTCGACCCGGAACGCTTCGACCTTTCGCAGCTGATCGAGGCGGACAGTTTCGAGCAACTTGAAGTCCTTCGAACGAGCGCTCGCGACGTCGCCATCGAAGGTATGATGCTGAAGCGCCGCGACAGCGCCTATGTCGGCGGGCGCCGGGCCGGCCTGTGGTACAAGTGGAAGCGCGATCCGCTCACCGCCGATTGCGTCCTGATGTACGCGCAGCGCGGCTCGGGGAAACGCTCGAGCTATTACAGCGATTACACCTTCGGCTGCTGGGCCGAAGACGGCCAACTGCTGCCGGTGGGAAAAGCCTATTTCGGCTTCACTGACGAGGAATTAAAATGGCTCGACCGGTGGGTGCGCGGACATACGACCGAGCGGTTCGGACCGGTGCGCGAGGTCGAGAAGGCGCTAGTGCTCGAGGTCGCCTTCGACTCAGTCCACCAGAGTTCGCGCCACAAGTCCGGAATTGCGATGCGCTTCCCCAGGATCAGCCGCATCCGCATCGACAAACCGGCGGCTGAGGCCGACCGGCTGGCGACGCTCCAAGCAATGGTAACTTGAAGCGCTAGCGAAGCGCGCTAAGCCTTCCTCCTCAAGAGGGGGAAAACATGTTCAAGCATCTGCTCGCCGGCGCCGCGGCGCTGGCCATATCCGCGACCGCCAACGCAGAAACCTACGCGATCCAGGCCGGGCACCTGATCGTCGATGCCGCGCAGCCGGCACGCGGCCAGTCGACCGTCATCGTCGACAATGGCCGCATCACCCGGATCGACAGTGGATTCACCGCGCCGGCAGGGGCAATCGTCGTCGATGAGCGCGCGCGCACAGTGATGCCGGGCATGACCGACGTCCACGTCCATCTGACGCAGGACAGCGGCACTCCTTGGTACAGCTACTTCACCCAGAAATATTCGAACGCATATTCGGTCACCGTCGGCCTGACCCATGCGCTCGATATGGCCCGCGCCGGCTTCACCACGGTCCGCGACCTTGGTGGCGACACGAACGCGGTGATTGCTGTTCGCGACGCCGTTGCGGAAGGACGTTTCGCGGGCCCCCGAATCAAGGTTTCAGGTGCGCCGCTGTCGATCATCGGCGGCCACGCCGACACCGCCACCGGGCTACCGCCCGAGCTCGCCGCAGCCGTGAACGAAGCGCATTTGAACCCATCAGTCTGCACAGGCGTGGACGAGTGCCAGAAGGTCGTCCGCGAACTCGCCGCGGCCGGCGTCGATGTGATCAAAGTCATGGCAACGGGGGGCGTGCTTGATCCGGGCGCGATGGGACTCGAGCAGCATTTCACCGACGCGGAGCTGAAGGGCATTGCCGACATGGCGCATGCCATGCATCTCAAAGTTGCCGCGCATGCACATGGGGCGCGCGGGATTCTCGCCGCCGCCAACGCAGGCATCGATTCGATCGAACATGGCACCATGCTCGATGAGGCGGGCGCCCGCGCAATGAAGGCGCACGGCACTTATTATTCGGCGACCCTAATGGCGTTCAGCGGCGTCCAGGGCATGCTGGGCACGGGCAAGCTTCCGCCGGCTTCCGAAGCCAAGGCGCGGCAGATTCTCGCCTTGTGGGGGAACGGCCTCAATCTCGCTTACCGCAACGGCGTGAAGATCGCGCTGGGCACTGACAGCGCGGTCGCGCCGCACAGCCAGGCCAACAGGGAAGTCGAGCTGATGGTGACGAAGGGCGGGATGACACCGCGCGATGCGCTCATTGCCGCAACCAAAGGCGGCCCGGACTTGATGGGCCTCGCCGCAGAGACCGGAACGCTCGATGCCGGCAAGTCGGCGGATCTGATTGCAGTCGATGGAGACCCGTTGGTCGATCCGACCGCGGTACAGCGCGTCGGCTATGTCATGACGCAGGGCAAACCGATCCCGATGAAAGGACAATGATGCGCTCTTCCCTCTTTGCCATCGCGCTCATGCTCAGCGCGCCCGCGTTCGCGCAGGAAGCCGGTGACGTCCCATCAAAGGACGCGAAGTCGGAAGCGGCCCCGCCTGACAAGGACGTGGTCAAGGCGAACGTCGAGGAAGACGCCCAGCCCGTGCGCCGGTCGATCCCGCTGCGGGGTAAGACGCTGGCCTACACCGCGACTCCGGGACATCTCACGATCCGCAACGACAAGGGTGAGCCGGTCGCGAGCATGTTTTACACCGCCTACACGATCCCCTCCGCAGGCCGGCCGCGGCCCGTCACGTTCCTGTTCAACGGGGGACCTGGCTCCTCGACCATGTGGCTCCACATGGGCTCATTCGGTCCGATGAAGGTCGATGCATCGCAGCCGGCCACCATCCCGGGCCCGCCGTTCCGTTACGGCGCCAATCCCGACACGTTGCTCGACGTTACCGACCTCGTGTTCATCGATGCGCCGACGACCGGCTTGTCGCGCGAAATTGGCAAGGCGGAGGCCAAGGACTTCTTCGGCGTCGACAAGGACGCGGATGCCTTCACGCGCACGATCCAGCGCTATCTGACGAAATACGGACGGTGGAACAGCCCGAAATTCATCATCGGCGAAAGCTACGGAACGACGAGGGCGGCGGCACTTTCAAAGTCGCTGTCGGACGCCGGCGTTCAGCTCAACGGCATCGTGCTGGTCTCGACCATCCTCAACCTCGGCCTGTTCGGGGGCGACGACCAGGCGCTGATCGAATTCCTTCCGACCTATGCGGCCGATGCCTGGTACCATGGCAAGATCCAGCCCAAGCCGGACCTGATGAGCTTTGTCGGCGAGGCTCGTTCCTTTGCCGCCGGCCCCTATGCGACCGCGCTCCAAAAGGGCGCGGCAATCAGCGACGAAGAAAAGCAGTCCGTGGCGCAGCAGATGGCGCGCCTTACCGGCCTGTCGCCGGACTACATTCTGCGCGCCAACCTCCGCGTGCAGCCGAACCGCTTCCAGCGTGAGCTGTTGCGCGACCGCCGGCAGATCATCGGACGAATCGATTCACGCTTCATTGGCACCGAGGCTGACGCCGCGGGCGAGAACCCGAGCTACGACCCGCAGGCGAGCGCAATCACGGGCGCGTTCGGTGCCGCGATCAACGACTATCTGTTTCGCGACCTCGGCTACAAAACGCCGCTCAATTACCGGGTGAACAATTACGGCGGGATCGGGAACGACTGGAACTTCCAGCACAACTCGCCCGACGGGCAGCAGTTCGCCGCCAACACCGCCTCGGACCTTGCTCAGGCGATGCGAGAGAATCCGCGGCTCAAGATCCTCAATGTCGCCGGGCTTTACGATCTTGCGACCCCATTCTTCGGCGCTGAATATGATTTGGGGCACATGGCGCTCGACCCGCAAGTAGCGGCGAACATTCGTTACACTTACTATCCGGCGGGCCACATGATGTACATCGACCCGGGCTCCGCGCGGCAACTTACGGCCGACATCGACGCCTTTTACGCTGGCGCGCAATAGGCAAAGGAAAAGGGCCGGGGAATCGCTTCCCCGGCCCTTCCGCCCCCTTAAGGCTTACGCCTTACTCGCTTTTCGGCTGAAGATTGACGGCGGCGTATTTGCCGCGCCGATCGACCTCTAGCTCGAATTCAAGCCGGTCGCCCTCGTTGAGCGTCGGCATGCCGGCGCGCTCGACGGCCGAGATGTGAACGAACGCATCGGGCTGTCCATCGTCGCGCTGAATGAAGCCGAAGCCCTTCATCGCGTTGAAGAACTTGACCGTGCCGCTCGCCTTCTCGCCGGTCAGCTGACGCTGCGGGCCGGCATTGCCGCCCGCCGCTCCGCCGCCGCCGCCGCCGCGCTCGACCGCCATCGGTTCGCCATCAATGCGCAGGTTGGTCGCAGAAATGCGCCCGCCGCGATCGACCAGGGTGAACTCGAGCGGCTGACCGTCGGCGAGGTCGGTTAGACCAGCCTGCTCGACGGCGGAGATGTGAACGAACACGTCCTCACCACCGTCATCGCGAACGATGAAGCCGAAACCCTTTTGCGGGTTGAAGAATTTGACGATGCCCTTGCCTTCGCCAACGACCTGGGGCGGCATTCCGCCACCGCCGCCGCCGCGGAAGCCACCGCCTCCGCCGCCGCCGCGGAAACCACCGCCGCCGCCGCCGCCGTAGCCGCCGCCACCACCGCGGTCACCGAAGGCCGGTCGGTCGCCATAGCCGCCGCGGCCACCGCCGCCGCCATAACCACCGCGCTCTTGAAAACCTACTTGATCGCCGAAATTGCTTTCTTCGCCGAAGACATTGTCGCGCTTGTCGCGGCCGCGTCCGCCGCGGTCCCCCTTGCGCCCTCTATCGAAACCCATGCTCGTCCAAACTTCCGTGTGCCCGCAATTACCATAAACCAACGCGCTGGGCCCCAGGCGCAACCGGTCGCGCGCGTGTCTTACTCACGCACGGTTCACGCCCTTACAGTAAAATCAGGTGCTGCTCTAGTGATTGAATCCGCGGTTCGAATCGCATGGGGCTGGCAACGCACGCCTATGGCGGACTAAAGCGTCCGCTCACCTTGCCGAAGGATCAGGAATGGCCGTTCACTTTCACGAGGAAGACCTGCCCGCAGAGGTAAAATTCGCGGACGGCCCGATTGCGGTCGACACCGAGGCCATGGGCCTGATGCCCGGCCGCGATCGCCTGTGCCTCGTGCAGCTGTCCGACGGAAAGGGCGATGAGCACCTTGTTCGGTTCGGCCGTGGAAGCGATTATGCGGCGCCCAATCTCAAAGCTTTGCTGGCCGATTCGCGCCGACTCAAGCTGTATCATTTCGCGCGCTTCGACGTCGGCATCATGCATGCCTATCTCGGGATCCTCGCCGCGCCGCTCTATTGCACCCGGACGGCTTCACGCCTGGTGCGGACTTATACCGATCGCCATGGCCTCAAGGACCTGGTCAAAGAACTGCTCAACGTCGACGTCTCAAAGCAGCAACAGACCAGCGACTGGGGGGCGCCCGAGCTCAGCGACGCGCAGCGCGAATATGCCGCAAGCGACGTTCGGTACCTGCATCAGCTCAAGGAGAAGCTCGACGAGCGGCTGGCCCGCGAGGACCGGACAGCGCTTGCGCAGGCATGCTTCGACTTCCTGCCGGCCCGAGCCATGCTGGATATCGCAGGCTGGGCCGAGCAGGATATTTTCGCGCATGACGGATAGCATGCGCCCAAGGGACAGATATGTCTGAAGCCGCAGGCCGGAATCGTGACGACCAGCAACGCTGGGCGGTTCCGGGAAGCGCCCACGACCGCCTGGTGCGCTGGTCGAAGATCGCGCTGCCAAGCGCGGTCGGAGTCCTCATCGCGGTCCTTATGCTCGCCCCGCTCGACAAGAAGGGGGACGTCAGCTTCATCCTCGACAAGAAGAAGGTCGAGAATGCACCCGAGCGAATGCGCGTGGAAGCGGCGCGCTACACCGGCACCGACGACAAAGGCCAAACCTTCGTGATGACGGCGAACCGGGCGATCCAGCGCAGTTCGGACATTCCGCTGGTCGACATCAATGGCATGTTCGCGCGCCTTTCCCTGGAAAAGGGCCCGTTGCTGATCGCGGCCAACCAGGGCCGCTACAACATCGACACGCAACGGGTCGCGATCGTCGGGCCGGTGAAGGTCGCGGGCCCCGACGGCTATCGGCTGGCGACCCGCGACGTGACCGTCGACCTCAAAGGCCGCAACCTCGCAAGCGGCGGACCGGTCGCCGGCCAAATGCGCCTCGGCAACTTCCAGGCGGGCCAGCTCAAAGCCGATCTTGGCGAGCGAACCGTTACGCTCGATGGCGGCGCTCGCTTGAAAATCTTTCAAGGGGCGGTCAGATGAAGGCCATGCGATCCGTTGGCACCATCCTTGCACTGTCGGTTGCGGTCGCGCTTTCGGGCAGCGCCGCCAACGGCGCCCAGCAACAGCAGCCGGTCTCCGCTCTAAAAGGGCATAACAGCAACGCGCCGGTTGACGTGACCGCCGACCGGATCGAGGTCCAGGATCGGGCCGACCGCGCGATCTTTGCCGGCAACGTCCATGTCACCCAAGCTGAGCTGGTGCTCGATACGGCGCGGCTTACCGTCGCTTACTCGGGCGGACAGTCGCAACCTGGCGGCGTCCAGATCAGGCGGCTCGATGCCGCCGGCGGGGTGACGGTGCACAGCCCATCCGAAACGGCAAAGGGCGACTTCGGCATCTACGATCTCGACCGCAAGCTGATTACGCTGATCGGCAACGTCCAGCTGATCCGGGACCAGAACCTGATCAACGGCGCGCGGCTGGTTATCAACCTCGATTCAGGCCGCGCGGTGATCGATGGCGGCCCACCTGGCGTCAACCAGACCGGTGGCCGCGTGCAAGGCCACTTCACGGTGCCGCAACGCAAGCAGCAGAAATAGGACGCGGCGGTTGAACGAAGCGGCGACCTTCGCGCGATCCTCCGCGGACGCGCGGATGAACCCCGGCCTCGAGGTGCGGTCGATCGCCAAATCCTACGACCGGCGCGCCGTGCTTCACGACGTGTCGCTCGACGTCCACCGCGGCGAAGTGGTCGGGCTGTTGGGGCCCAACGGCGCGGGCAAGACGACCTGCTTTTATTCGGTCATGGGGCTGGTGAAGCCGGACAGCGGGCGCATCCTGCTCGACGACCAGGATATTACCGAGCTGCCGATGTACCGCCGCGCGATCCTCGGCCTCGGCTACCTGCCGCAGGAGACATCGATCTTTCGCGGGTTGACCGTCGAGGAAAATATCCTGGCGGTGCTCGAGGTGGCCGAGCCCGACGCGGCCGACCGGCGCGCGCGGCTCGAGCAGTTGCTCGGCGAATTTGGCCTGACCGCACTCAGGGACTCGGCGGCGATGGCGCTGTCGGGCGGTGAGCGGCGGCGCTGCGAAATCGCCCGAGCGCTCGCCGCTAACCCCTCGATCATGCTGCTCGACGAGCCGTTCGCCGGCATCGACCCGATTTCGATCTCGGACATCCGCGACCTGGTGAGGGAACTGAAGCAGCGCGACATTGGCGTCCTCATCACCGATCATAACGTCCGTGAGACGCTCGATATCGTCGACCGCGCCTGCATCATCTACGACGGCCAGGTTCTGTTCCAAGGTACTCCCGAAGCGTTGGTCGCCGACCAAGAGGTCCGGCGCCTTTACCTCGGCGAGAGCTTCGCGCTGTAACGGCGGCTCCCATGGGACTGGGGCCAAGCCTTTCGATCCGCCAATCGCAACAGCTGGTGCTGACGCCCCAGCTGACGCAGGCGATCAAGCTGCTCCAGCTTTCGAACCTCGAGCTCGACGCGTTCATCGCCGAGGAATTGTCCAAGAACCCGTTGCTCGAAGCGCGCTCTGAAGAGCCGGACGAGCAGCCGGCGGGCGACTTTGCCGGGGATGATGGGCCGGATGGCGAAGAGGCGCCGGAAGACCCGGGCGCGGACAATCTCATCATGGGGCAGGCCGATGACGACCGCCCGCTCGACGTCGACTGGACGTCCGAGGCCCTGGAGACAGACAGCTTTGCCGACGTCGTTACCTCGGGCGGCGGCGAGGAAGCCTTCGATTTCGACCGCGTCGAATATGCCGCCGGGTCGCTCGCGGAGCATCTGCTCGACCAGTTGCATGGGGTTTCGGGACGCGAAGGGGATCTTGCCCGGATCCTCGCCGAGACGCTGGACGAGACGGGCTATCTGACGATCCCGCTCGATGACATTGCCGACGCGGCCGACGAGCCACTCGCGCGGGTCGAGCAGGCTCTGGCGATCGTCCAGGATCTCGAGCCCGCCGGCGTCGGCGCGCGCTCGCTTGCCGAATGCCTCGCGCTGCAGGCCAAGGCCGCCGACCGCTACGATCCCGCGATGGCGCGGCTGATCGATAATCTCGACCTGCTGTCGAAGGGCCGCACCACGGACCTGAAGCGCATCTGCGGCGTCGATGACGAAGATCTTGCCGACATGGTTCGCGAGCTTCGCGCTTACGATCCCAAGCCCGGATGCCAGTTCGCAGCATCGGCCGCGGCGGAAGTGACGCCGGACGTATTCGTGCGCCGCACGCCCTCTGGCTATTCGGTCGAGCTGAACCAGGCGACCTTGCCGCGCGTGCTGGTCAACCGCCGCTACTACCAGGAACTGAGGTCGGGGCCGCAGGACAAGAAATCGCGTGCGTGGCTGAGCGAGTGTCTCGCGAGCGCGAGCTGGCTGGTCAAAGCGCTCGACCAGCGCGCCCGGACCATCGTCAAGGTCGTCAGCGAGATCGTGAAGCTGCAGCAGGGTTTCTTCGAGCGCGGGGTGTCCGCGATGAAGCCGATGACATTGCGCGAAGTCGCGGACGCCATCGGCATGCACGAATCGACCGTCAGCCGGGTCACCTCGAACAAATATCTGCTGAGCGACCGCGGCCTGTTCGAGCTCAAATATTTCTTCGGGTCAGGGGTCGCTTCATCGGAAGGCGAAGGCGGTGCCGCGGCCGAAGCGGTCAAGGCTGGGATCAAGCAATTGATCGGCGCGGAGGACGAGATCCTGAGCGACGACGCGATTGCCAGCCTGCTGAAGGGCAAGGGCTTCGATGTCGCCAGACGGACGGTGGTCAAATATCGCGAGGCGATGGGAATCGGATCGTCGATCCAGCGACGCCGCTTGAGAAAAATCGCCGGCTAGGCCGAGAGCCTAGCCCAGATGGGCAAATGATCAGAGGCACGGCGCGCGGCTGCGCTCATATGGACGCCGGCTGCGTCGATCGTCAGATCTTTGTGAACGATGATTCGGTCGAGCTGCGCCACCGGGTGGCGAGCATGAAAGCTTGGACCCGTCGGGGCGAGATGAAACTCCGGCTCGATTTCCTTGAGACAGCCGGCTTCAGTCCGCCATTCGTTGGTGTCGCCCATCAGCACGGTCGGCATCTTCTGCGGCCGATCGGCGATCGCCTCGAGGATCGCGCGCATCTGCCGCTTCCGCCACAGGCCGGAGAGGTCGAGGTGCATGCCAACGATCCGAAGCGGCTTCTCGTCGATGAGCAGCTCGGCCATGACCGCGCCGCGCGGCTCTAGGGTCGGAAGGTCGATCGCCGAGCAGCCGAGCACGCCGATGTGCCGCTTCACCAGGATCGCATTGCCGTGCCAGCCGATGTTGCGGGTGTTGAGCTTGAACAGACGATCGGTGTGCTTGCGCGCCTTGTCGAACGCACGCTTGTGGCGAACGCCGAGGTGGACCGGCTTGTAGAGGCCGTGAGTGTCGATCAGCTCGTGCGGCACCGCCGAACCGCGCCCGCCGAAGCGCTTGTCCGCTTCCTGAAGGGCGACGATGTCGGCGTCGATTTCCCGCAGCACATCGAGGACGCGATGCGGGTCGCGTCGGCGATCGAGGCCGATTGCCTTGCGCATATTATAGGACGCGACGGTGATGCAGCCGTTGATCACGAGCCGCCAACATCAGCCATGAGCCGAAGTTCCTAGACGTCCAGGTTGGCGACGCTGAGGGCGTTGTCCTGAATGAACTCCCGGCGCGGCTCGACCACGTCACCCATCAGCCTCGTGAAGATTTCGTCGGCGACATCCGCCTGCGCAACCTCCACCCGAAGCAGGGAGCGGTTCGCGGGATCGAGCGTCGTTTCCCACAATTGCTCGGCGTTCATTTCACCAAGGCCCTTGTAGCGTTGAATGCTGAGGCCCTTGCGGCCGGCGGCAAGGACCGCGTCGAGCAACTCGGACGGGCGGGTCACGGGGACCGGCTTGCCCTTGGTCTCGGCTTCGATCGCTTCGGCGCTTTCGCCGTCCTCGCCCTCAACGGGCTCGGGCTTCGCCTCCTCCGCAGCGCCCTTCTTCAGCGTCCGCAGAGTGGAGGGCTTGGCGTATGCGGTTGCCTGCTCCTTGGCGAGCGTGTCGAGCTTGCGCGCTTCGGCCGAGACCAGGAAGCTGGCCTCAACGACATGAGCGTCCGTGACGCCCCGCCACAGCCGCTTCAGCAGATAGCCGCCTTCCGCGGACACTTCGCCGGACCAGGCGGCCTCGGTGTCGCCCGCGCCGAGCCAGTCGCCGACCCTGGCAATGGCCTTCGTCTTGCCGTCCTTGTCGAGGTTGGGTTTGAGCGCGCCGTTGATCGCGAGCGCCTCGATCAGCGCTGGATCATATTTGCGCGGGGCGTAGCGCATCAACGTCCGCATGCGGCGCGCGTGGTCGACCATGGTTTTCAGGTCATTGCCGCTGCGCTGGCCTTCGGACGTGTCGAGGACCAGGCCCTCGAGCCCCGCTTCCTCCAGGTAATCGTCGAGCGCGGCGTCGTCCTTGAGATAGACTTCGGAGCGGCCGCGAGCGACCTTGTAGAGGGGCGGCTGGGCAATGAAGAGATGCCCATGCTCGATCAGTTGCGGCATCTGCCGGTAGAAGAAAGTGAGCAGCAACGTGCGGATGTGTGCGCCGTCGACGTCGGCGTCCGTCATGATCACGATCTTGTGATAGCGCAGCTTTTCAAGGTTGAATTCCTCGTGCCCGATCGAGGTGCCGAGCGCCTGGATCAGGGTGCCGATCTCCTTTGAGCCGAGCATGCGGTCGAACCGCGCGCGCTCGACGTTGAGAATCTTGCCCTTGAGCGGCAGGATCGCCTGGTTGTGGCGGTTGCGGCCTTGCTTCGCGGATCCGCCGGCGCTGTCACCTTCGACCAGGAACAGTTCGCTGAGTGCCGGGTCGCGTTCCTGGCAATCGGCAAGCTTGCCGGGCAGTGAGGCGATGCCCATCACCGACTTGCGGCTGGCTTCGCGCGCCTTGCGCGCCGCTTCGCGCGCCGCGGCAGCGTCGATTACCTTCTGGATGATCGAGCGCGCATCGCCCGGGTGCTCCTCGAGCCACTCGGTCATCTTGTCGCTCATCAGGCTTTCCAAGGGCTGGCGGACCTCGGAGCTCACCAGCTTGTCCTTGGTCTGCGAGCTGAACTTGGGATCCGGCAGCTTGACCGACACGATCGCGGTCAGGCCCTCGCGCATGTCCTCGCCCGTGAGCGTGACCTTCTCGCGCTTCAGCATGCCGGACTTGTCGGCATAATTGTTGATGGTGCGCGTCAGCGCCGCGCGGAATGCGGCCATGTGCGTGCCGCCATCGCGCTGCGGGATGTTGTTCGTGAACGGCAGAACGTTCTCGTAATAGGAATCATTCCATTCGAGCGCGACGTCGATGCCGATGCCGTCGCGGACCGCGGAGATTGCGATCGGCTCGGGAAACAGCGCGGTCTTGGCGCGGTCGAGCCATTTCACGAAGGCCGCAATACCGCCCTCATAATAAAGCTCATGCTCGACCCGCTCCTCGTGCCGTGCGTCGGCCAGGATCAGGCGAACCCCCGAATTGAGGAACGCCAGCTCGCGGTAGCGATGCTCAAGCTGCTCGAAATCGAAGTCCGTGATCTTGAAGGTGGTCGGGCTCGGCAGGAAGGTGACCTTGGTGCCCTTCTTTCCTTCCGGTGCCTTGCCGACAATCTTGAGCGGCGCCTCGGCATCGCCGTGGCGGAAGCGCATCCAATGCTCTTCCCCGTCGCGCCAGATGGTCAGTTCAAGCCACTCCGACAGCGCGTTGACGACGCTGACGCCGACGCCGTGGAGTCCGCCCGAGACCTTGTAGGCATTGTCGTCCGAGGTGTTCTCGAACTTACCGCCGGCGTGGAGCTGGGTCATGATGACCTCGGCCGCCGACACGCCTTCTTCCTTGTGGATGTCGGTCGGGATGCCGCGGCCGTTATCCTCGACCGTGACCGACCCGTCGGGATTCAGCTGGATGAGTATCCGGTCGCAATGACCAGCAAGCGCTTCGTCGATCGCGTTGTCCGAAACCTCGAACACCATGTGGTGAAGGCCGGATCCGTCATCGGTATCGCCGATATACATGCCGGGGCGCTTGCGCACCGCATCGAGGCCCTTGAGGACCTTGATGCTCTCTGCGCCATATTCATTCTGATTGGGGTCGGTTGCCATAGTCCAGATATAGGGATTTTGGCCGAGAAGTCACGCGCACACGCGTGCGCGCACGCATAATGCGCGCGCGCGTGAGTCCTAAATCGGGCTTACCCCTGAGCGCGGCCGGGACCGCCGAAGCGCCGCCGGCCATGGAACTTACGCTTCGGCTGGCCGCCCTCCGGGCGCCTTGCCGGACGAGCATCGGACGGAGCCTCACGATAGGCTTCCGGCCGGTACGAGGTCCGTCCGCGATTGCCCTCGACGCGCTGCGCCGAATGATCGTCGCGGCGCTGGCCAGTGCGATCCTGGGTACCGGTGCGGTGGCCGCCATGCCCGTCGGCACGGCGCGGATGGCGCTGCTGCTGACGTTCATTGCGAGCGTCGCGGCGCTGACCATCGTGACGCCGGTCGGCCTTGGTGTGCGACCGTTCGGAGCGCTGCGGCGCTACCTTCGGCGCCGGCTTCATCCGCCGGAACGTTTCCGCGACAGCCGCGAAGTCGGCGGGCAGTGGAGCAACTTCGATCTTCTGGCGCGTCGTACGCTCGATGTCGCGCAGATTGCCGCGCTCGTCGGGAGCGCAAAAGGCGATCGCAATGCCGTCCGCCCCGGCGCGCGCGGTGCGGCCGATGCGGTGGACATATTGCTCCGGCACTTCCGGCAGATCGTAGTTGATGACGTGGCTGACGCCCGGGATGTCGATCCCGCGCGCAGCGATGTCGGTCGCGATCAATACCTTCGCTTCGCCTGACTTGAACAAAGCGATGGCGCGCTCGCGCTGCGCTTGGCTCTTATTGCCGTGAATCGCATTCGCCGGGATTCCAGCAGTTTCCAGCATGCGCACGATTTTGTCGGCGCCATGCTTGGTGCGGCTGAATACCAGGGCGCGCTGGACCGCTTCCCGGCCGAGAATCGTGGCAAGCAGCGCGGTCTTTTCCTGCTGGTTGACCATGGTGACGCTCTGATCGATCCGCTCGACCGTGGTCGCGGCCGGCGTGACCGACACTTCGGCCGGGTTGGTTAGATATTTGTCCGCGAGCTCCTTGATCGCCTTGGGCATGGTTGCCGAGAAGAACAGGGTCTGACGCTTGGGCGGGACGAGCGCGACGATCCGCTTCAGCGCGTGAATAAAGCCGAGGTCTAGCATCTGGTCCGCCTCGTCGAGGACGAGGATCTCGAGCTCGCGAAGGGTCAGCGCGCGCTGGTCGATGAGGTCGAGCAGGCGGCCCGGTGTGGCGACGAGGACGTCGAGCCCGCGCGCCACGGTGCGCACGCTCTTGGAATTCGGCACGCCACCGAAAATGACGCCGACCGACAGGCGCATATATTTGCCATAGGCTTCGGCGCTCTTGGCGATCTGCGCGGCAAGCTCACGCGTCGGCGCGAGCACCAGCATGCGAACGTGGCCGGGCTTCGGGAAGCGCTTGGCCTCGGCCAGCCGGTCGAGCGACGGCAGCATGAAAGCCGCGGTCTTGCCGGTTCCGGTCTGGGCGATGCCGAGCAGGTCGCGACCGCTCAGAACGGTCGGGATGGCCTGCGTCTGGATGGGCGTCGCCTGCGAATAATCTTTCGCGGCAAGCGCATCGAGCAGGGGCTTGGAAAGCCCCAGGTTCATGAATGACATTTGTAGAAAATTCCAAAACTTTGCGCGCGGCGAATGCGCCAAATGCGCACGCCGCGAGCGGGGTCAAAAAGCGCCCCGCGTGAATAGGAGAGCAAGAAAATCGAGACGCGGGCCACTCCCGTCAGGGAGGTTCACGCCGCTTCGAAAGCGTCTCGTGCTGCAGTGCAATATAGAGAGAAAGAGAGAAAAGTCCAGCCGCTCACTCGGGATGGGCGATTCCCGGTTCGATCCGGAAGCGCGATGCGGCGCTGATCCCGTCGAACAGCGCGGCCTCGGTCGCGGTCATCCACACCTGGCCGCGGCCTTCGAGCCGATCGAACAAAGCCGCCCGGCGCTTGGGATCGAGGTGGGCCGCAACCTCGTCGAGAAGCAGGATCGGCGGCTGACCGCGCCTCTCGGCAACCAACTCGGCATGAGCGAGGACCAAACCGAGCAGCAGTGCCTTCTGCTCGCCCGTCGAGGAGCGCGCCGCCGGCATTTGCTTGGCGCGATGAACGACCTCGACGTCCTGGCGATGCGGCCCCTCGGTCGCGCGACCCGCCGCTGCGTCGCGGGCGCGATTTCGACGAAGAGCGGGCGCTAGGTCGCCACCGTCCCAGCCGGCAAGCGCGATTGCAGCCCGCGCAAAATCGTCATCGGGGACATCAGCCAGCCGGCCCCCGAGCGCTTCGACGGTTCGCGCGCGTGCATCGGTAATCGCCGCACCGTGCTCGGCCATGGCCGCTTCCAGCGAATCGAGCCAGGCCGTGTCCCACGCCTCATCGGCGAGCAGCTTGGTTCGCGCCCGCATCGCGGCCTCGTAGCGCGAGGAATGGTGCGCATGGCCGGGCTCAAGTGCGAGGACGAGCCGGTCGACAAACCGCCGCCGCTCGCCCGCGCTGGCCGTGAACAAGCGATCCATCGCCGGGGTCAGCCACAGCACCGAGAGCCACTCGGCAAGCGAATTCACAGCCGCCGGGGCGCCGTTGACCCGCACCTGGCGCCGTTCGGGTGCATCGGGAAGCGTGCCGGTGCCGATGTCGGTTTCACCGAGCCTGGCAGCAACGGCCCAGGATCCGCTCCCATCCTTGCGCGCCATTTCGGAGAGCGCCGGGCCGCGCAGCCCTCGGCCGGGGGTCAGCAGCGATACGGCCTCGAGGATGTTGGTTTTGCCGGCACCATTCTCCCCCGACAGCAGCACGAACCCCGGCCCCGGCGCGATCTCGGCCGAGGCATAGGAACGGAAATCGGTTAACGTGAGGCGCGAAACTGCGGACATTGGGGCCGACCTAGCAGCGCGGCCCCAAGGCTCACACCCGCATCGGCATCAGCACGTAAAGCGCGTTGGACTTGTCATTCTCGCGGAGCAGGGTCGGCGCCGCGGCGTCCGCAAGGTGAACCTCCACGACGTCGCCGTCGATCTCGCCCAGGATGTCGAGCAGATATTTGGCATTGAAACCGATCTCTATCCCGTCCGAGCCGTAGTCGGCCGCGAGCTCCTCGGTGGCGACGCCATTCTCGGGCGAGGTGACGGACAGCGTCACCTTGTCGCGGTCGAGGCTGACCTTGACCGCGCGCGTCTTCTCGCTGGCGATGGTCGAGACCCGGTCGACGCCAGCCGAGAAGCTTTTCGGATCGAGCTTCAGTAGCTTGTCGTTCCCGGTCGGGATCACCCGGTTATAGTCGGGGAAGGTTCCGTCGATCAGCTTGCTGGTCAGGATCGCGCTGCCGAGCCCGAACCGGACCTTGGTCGGCGACAGCGAAATCTCGACCGTGCCCTCAAGCTCTTCGAGCAGGCGGTAAAGCTCCTGCACGCACTTCCTGGGCACGATGACGTCAGGCATGCCGTCGGCCCCGTCGGGCTTGCCGATGGTGATGCGGGCGAGCCGGTGCCCATCTGTCGCCGCCGCGCGAAGCTGGTCGTCGACGACGTGGAAGAAAATGCCCATCAGATAATAGCGCGTCTCTTCGCTCGAGATCGCGAAGCGGGTCTTTTCGATGATCTGGCGAAGCGTTGCGGCGGGAAGCTCGAACCGGGTCGGGAGTTCGCCCTCGGCGATGACCGGGAAATCGTCCCGCGGCAGTGTCGACAGGTTGAAGCGCGAACGGCCGGCGACAACCTGCATCTTTCCTTCGGCGGCGGTCAGCTCGACCTGGCTGCCTTCGGGAAGCTTGCGAACGATGTCGAAAAAGGTGTGCGCCGAGACGGTGATCGCCCCGGCCTGGCTGACGTTGGCCGGGACGCTCTCATCGACCTGCAGGTCGAGGTCCGTGGCCATGAGGCGGATGGACCCGTCGTCCCGCGCTTCCAGAAGCACGTTAGACAGGATCGGAATGGTGTTGCGCCGCTCCACGACCGATTGGACGTGGCCGAGGCTCTTCAGAAGTGTCGCCCGCTCAATAGTCGCCTTCATTTGGAAGCCCTCATCCGCACGCGTCCCGGCCACTATAGCGAGCCGTTTTGCGTGCGGAAGTGGGTCGATGTCGAAAGCATGATCTAGCGGCTCATTTGCCGCCAGATCACAACATCTTGCGGGCTTAGCCGGCCTTTTGGCCCACCGCCGGCTTGGCTGCCTCGCCCTTCGCGGGCATCAGCACCGCGTCGACATGATGGACGACGCCATTGGAATACTCGTCATCGCCCGTGACCGACGCCTTGTGGCCTTCGGCGTCGGTGAGGACAGTCTTGCCGCCTTCCTTGGTCGCCGTCAGCGTGCCGCCGCCCATAGTGGCGAGGCTCGCCTTGCCCTTGCCGGTGTCGATCGCCTTGTCGATGTCGGCGACCAGGACCGTGCCCGGCAGAATCATGTTGGTGAGGATGCCGGTGAGCTGGGCCCGGTTGGCTGGCGTGGCATCGAATGTACCGGCGGGGGCGGATCCGATCGCCGCATCGTCAGGAACGAAGACGGTGTAAGGCCCCGGTCCTGCAAGAGTCTGGTCCAGTCCAGCAGCCTTCGCCGCGGCCAAGAACTTGCCGTTGGCGTCGAGGCCGGCGGCAATGGTCTTGTTGCCTGCCGCCTTCTCTGCCGCCGACGTCTGCGCTTTCGGCGCCTCGCCATTGCCGCCACCGTTGTTGTTGCAGGCGCTCAGGCCGACCAGAGCGGTCGTCGCCAGCGCAAAAGCAAATGCACGGGTCTTCATGCCCATTCCTCCTTTTTCATTCGTGTCGCGAAATGGCCCGGCGGGGTTAGAGTTCCCGCCGGGCCGCTTTTGTAACCGTCAGCCTCAGGTCAGGATCGAGGCGACGACGGCCGAGACCAGCTGCGTGGTCGGGTCGACCTGGTAGATGTTGCCGTTGTTGTAACGGTACCAGGCGTTCGGCGTGTCATAGTAGGTCGAGCGATAAGCATAGGGCACGTTGTAGGTGCTGTAGCCCATCGGCAGCGGCTGGCCGACGCTGAACCCCGGCGAAAGCAGGGCCGCGACCGACGTGATCAGGCTCGACTGCGGATCGTACTGATAGATGGCGCCCGGGGCATAATAATAACCGTAGTCGGGCGTATCATAGTACATGCTGCGATACTGGTACGGCACGTTGTAGGTGCTGTAGGCCGAGGGCAGTAGCTGTCCGACGCCATAGCCGCCAGCATAGGTCGGGATGACATTCACGATCATGCCGGTGATGCAGTCGACCTGGTAGACCACGCCGTTGGCGTAGCGGTTACAGATGTTCTGCGAGCCGTAAGCTCCATAGCCTCCGTAGGGGTTGTAGCCGCCGTACCCATAGTCGTAGCTCGACGGGTAGAAGCTGTTGAGGCCCCAGTAATCGGGCGCGTAGCTGCTCATATATTGCTGGGGCAGATAGCTGCCGGGCATGTAGCCGCCGCCGAGCAGCGGAAGCAGCGCCGAGATCAGGCTCGACGTGCGGTCCACCTGGTAGAGGTAGCCATCACCGTAGCGGTAATAATAATCGGGCGTATCCGGATAGAGGTACTGAATGTTCCTCGGCAGCGGATCGAGCGCGGCGATGGTCGCGGCCGTGGTCAGCGGAACGCCGATCAATGTCTGCGCCGTCGTGATCGGAAGGACGCGGGTGCCATAGCTGTTTAGCGGACGAATTTCCGCGCGGTTGGCGGCAAGCGCCTGAACCCGCGCGACATTGTCGGCGCGAAGCTGGACACGGGGCGCCTGACGGTCGGCACGAAGCTGCTGGCGATCAGCCTGCATCACCTGGGTCTGAGCCTGCCGATTGGCGCGAAGCTCCTGGCGCTGCGCCTGCATGGTCTGGGCCTGGGCCTGGCGGTCCGCGCGAACCTGCTGGCGAGCAGCCTGACGTTCAACGCGCGCCGGACGATCTGCCCGAACCTGCTGAACACGCTGGGCGCGAACCTGCTGACGCTCAACGCGAGCGGGGCGTTCGGCGCGCATCTGGACGCGCTCCACGCGCTGTGGACGTTCGATGGCCGTCATACGCTGCGCGCGCTCCATGCGCGGAGCTGCCATCTGCCGCTCCATGCGCGGCGCTTGCTGACGCTCAGCGCGCACCTGCTGGCGCGGCTGGGCCTGTTGGCGCTCGGCGCGCGCGGCCTGCCGGTCTTGCTTCGGCCCCGCGCTTGCCGGGGCGCTGATCGCCAATGCGGCGACACCCGCGGCGAGGAATACCCTGGTCATCACAATTTCTCCTTCTCAACGGCTTTAACGGCCATGGGACCGCACCGTTCCCACGCCTAAACGACGGGAACCTGCGACCTACCGCACTAGGGTGAACCTCAAATGTCCTTGACGTTCAGATAGTTGGATCGAGAGTATCGTCGATCCACGACGCACGCAGCTGCTTGATCGAAAGCAACATCAGGAGCGCCGCAACGAGGTAAAAGAAAGTGCAGCCAGCCGCCGCGTATCGCAGCGAATCGACGCCGCAGGTGGACTTCAGCATGTCTGACAGGCCCCCCATCAAGAGCGGCCCGACCCCTAGACCGATGAGGTTGTTGACCAGCAGGAAGGTGCCAGCAGCGGTCGCCCGCATCGGCCTTTGGACGAGATGCTGAACGGCCGTCGTAACCGGTCCCAGCCAAAGGATATTGAGCGCATTGGCGACGAGGAGCAGCGGCCAGGCGATCCACAGATTGGGTGCAAGGAGGCCGAGCGCGAAGGCCGGCGCCGTGATCAACCACGCAAACGCAGGGAGCCTGGCGTACCAGCCACGGTCCAACGTTCCCAACCGGTCGGCGAACCAGCCGCCGGCAAACACGCCGGCACAGCCGCCGATCAAGAGTAGAGAGGCGAGGAAATTGCCGGTCGATAGAAGGTCGAGGCCGAAGCTTCGTTGAAGCACAGACGGTGTCCACAGCGCGAGGCCATAGCCGGTCAGTGAGCTTGCTGCTGAGGCGAGCGCCAGCAGCCAGAAGGCCGGCTTGCGCGCGAGCGCGGGGAGGACTGCGGAGCGACGAGGCGGCGATTCCGGAACCCGCCGGGGCAGGTCGCGGACGAAAAAGCGCAGCACGGGCGACAGGATTAACCCGGCCAGTCCCATGACCAGGAACGCCGCGCGCCAGTTGATCGCGTGCGCAATGTAGGCGCCGATCAAGGTGCCTCCGGCGAGGCCCAGCGGCACGCCGAGATAGTAGATTGCCATCGCGCGGGCGCGCCGTTCCGGGGGAAAGTAATCGGCAATCAGCGCCACGGAGGGCGGCACGCCGCCCGCCTCACCGACACCGACCCCAAGCCGGTAGAGGAATAGGTGGGTGAAACCCGCTGCTGTTCCGCACAGTGCGGTGAACGCGCTCCACACGGCGAGCGAGCCGGCCACCACCGCGCTTCGGCTAGTGCGGTCGGCAAGGATTGCGAGCGGCAAGCCAAGCACCGAAAACAGCAAGGCGAAAGCGAGGCCGCCGACGGCGCCGAACTCGGTATCGGTCAGGTGGAGGTCCGCCTTGATCGGCTGGGCGAGGATGCCGAGGATCTGGCGGTCGAGGAAATTGAAGATGTAAGCGAGCAGCAGCAGCACGAGCACCACCCGCGCCCCCCTCGCCGGCTGGTTCACGAAAGCTGGCTCAGCAAGTCGATCAGCCGGTCAACGTCCGCGCTGTCCTGATAAATGCCGAACCCGATCCGGAGGACGTCGCCGCGAACGTCGGTGATGCAATTCTGCTGTTTGAGATCGCCGTACCAGTGCTGCGCGTCCGGCGAGCGGAAGGCGAGGAAGCGCGCATGCGGCTGGCCGTCGAGGGGGTTGAGCAGCTCTGCGCCGCTCAACGGGTTGGCCGCTAGCAGTTGTTGTTGAAGCGCGGTGACGTGATCGGAAATGCGCGCGGTCGTCAGGTCGTTGTCGTGGAGCATGCGCTGGATCGCGATGAGGCGGTACAGGGCCGAAGGATCGAAGGTCGCGCCGAGGAAGCGTGTTGCATCTTTCGCGTAACCGACGCTTCCAGCCGGCAGGCTCAGATCCTCGAACTCGGCGAACCACCCGGTGATGGGCGGGCGCGGCCCGAAGCCGGACGGCGCGTGGAGGAAAGCGCAGCCCTCACCCGACATCGCATATTTGTACCCGCCGCCGAGATAGAAAGCGGTCCCGGGAGCCCCGCCAGCGAAGGGCTGAGGCACGGCCATGAAAGCGTGATAGCCGTCGACGACCACCCATGGTCCTTCGGGACGCCCAAGCGCCGCCAGCTCGGCAACGGCTTCGAAAACGCGGCCGCTGCCGAAGAGCACCTGGCTGACCAGGATCAAGTCATGGCCGCCGCCCTGCGCCGCGGTGAGGAACCGGTCGGTGAAGGTGTCGAACGGCTCGGCCGCAATACGTTCGACGCTGATCCAGCGCTCTTCTTCCCACCGGGCGAACTGGCGGCGGGCGCTGTGGAATTCGCCGTCGGTGGTCAGCACCCGAAGTTGCCCGCTTTGGCGCGGCGCGGCCGTCACCAGCCGGATGAGGAAGTCGTGCGTGTTGGACGAGAAGACGATAGCGCCGGGATCGTTCGTCCCAAGCTCGCGCGCGACATGGCTCTGGGCCTCGGTCCACACCTCGTCCATCACCTTGTCCCACTTGCGATCGGCAAGCCGGGCAGCGTCGTTCCACGCCTGCACCTGACCTTCGAAGCTGGCGTCGGGCCAGAGGTGATGGCTGTGAGCGGCGAAATGCAGCCGCGTCGGATCAGCGCCGAGGCTGCGGCTGAACAGCGCTTTGAAACTCAAAGGCCGGTCCTCAATTCCCACAGTTCCGGGAAGACCCGCTTGTCGAGGGTGGAGCGCAGATAGGAAGCGCCGGCCGACCCGCCGGTGCCGCGCTTGTTCCCGATGATGCGCTCGACGGTCAGCACGTGCTTGTGGCGCCACATCGCCAGCGCGTCGTCGATGTCGACCAGCTTCTCGGCAAGCTCGTAGAGCTCGAACCATCGCTCGGCATCGCGATAAACTTCGAGCCACGCGGCAGAGAGCGCTTCAACCGAGCCATCGCCGATGTCGAAGCCGGCTCGCGCCAGGGCCGAGGTCGCGGCGTCGCGCAGGCTCGGGCTATCGAGCGCGTCCTGAAGCCGCGTCCGCGCCATCGTCCCTTCGTCGTGATGATCGAGGAAGGCCGGATTTTTCAGGCCGAGCCGAAATTCGATCTCGCGGAACTGGGCCGACTGAAAGCCCGAGCTGGTTCCGAGCACGTCGCGAAACTTGAGATAGTCGACCGGCGTCAGGGTCGAGAGCACGTCCCAGGACAAAGTCATCACCGCCTGGATCCGGCTGATCCGCGCCATCGCCTTATAGGCTTGCGCGAACCTGTCTTCGCCGATCAACGAGATGGCCAGCACGAGCTCGTGCAGCATCTCCTTCATCCACAGCTCCTTGGTCTGGTGGATGACGATGAACAGCATCTCGTCGTGGAGATCGGACAGCGGCTGCTGCGCCGACAGGAGCTGGTCCAGCTTCAGATAGTCGGCATAGGTCATGCCGGCAGGGGTCGCGGTCATGACCCTCGGCTTAGGACAAAGCGAAGCGTCGCGGAAGCTTGAGCCTTACTGGCCTGGAATGCCGCCCGAATTGACCGAGCCGATATTGCCGAACAGCTCTTCGAAGAAGCTCTTCTTCTTGCCCATCGTCGGCGTCTTGCGACTGGTCGGCTCAAGGTTCATCGCCAGCTCCTTGCCGCTTTGGTTGACCGACGTGACGTTACCGGCGTTGTCAAAATTGACGACCAAGGTCGTCTGTCTGGTCACGCGCGGGTTGCGGAACGCGAGCTGGGTCGTATCGCGGGCGACGTAGATCCACTGGTTCGGCGCAAACTGGCCAACGAAGGTCGGGCGGCCGAGCAGCTTTTCGACCGACGCCTGGTTGTCGACGCCCGGCTGGATCGAGGTGACGAGCTGGGAGTCGATCACGGAGCCCTTGTGCGCGCGCATCGCGGCGCAGCCGGTCACCAGCAGTGCCGCAACAGCGACTGTCGTAACCTTCGTGAACCCAAGCTTCATTCGAACCCAACCTCTCTTAAGGACGCTTCCGGACGGCATGCCTTGCCTGTCGGCGCGCGGGCCTCAATATGCAGTGGCGCAACCGGCTGCAACCGAAGAGGCCAATCAACACCTATGCTCGGCTTCCTGTTCAGGGGATTAACGGCGTCGCCAGCGCGGGGCTCGGCGCTGTTCGATGCCGCTACGGCGGAGGCGCGGCGGCCGGTCTGGTATGTCGAAGCAGGCGTACCCGACACGCTCGACGGACGCTTTGCCGTGCTGGCGACGATCACCGCGATGACCATCGTGAGGCTCGAGCAGCTGGGCGATGATGGCACCGCGCTGTCGGTGGCGCTTACCGAACGATTCATCGAGGTAATGGAGTCGGAGCATCGGGAGCTCGGAATCGGCGACCCGACCCTGGGGAAGACTGTTCGCAAGCTCGTCGGCTCATTGAGCCGGCGGACCGATTTCATCCGGAATGTCGTCAGCCACAGCGGCGACTGGCGCGAAGCGGCGCGTGACGGACTTTATAAGGAGGAGCCCGCAGCAGGCGTGCTCGACGCGGCGGCGGCCAGCCTGCAAGACACATGGACGCGGCTCGCGCGCTGCGATGTCGCGTCGCTAATTGAAGGGAAGATCCGATGACCGACCGGTTCGGACATCATCTGCGCCTCGACCAGATCGGCGAAGGCGAGCGGATCGATCTCGTTGCCGACGAGGGCGAATGCGGCGCGATCTGCAAGCGGCTCGGCCTCGAAGCGCTGGACCGGCTGGAGGCCCATGCTGTCATGTCCCGAACGGGCGACAAGGTTCGGGCCACCGGGCGGCTAGGCGCGTCGGTCACGCAGAGCTGCGTGGTGACGGGCGAGCCCGTCGCCGCGCATATCGACGAGCCGTTCGAGCTGCTGTTCGTCCCCGAGCAACCGGCAGCCGGAGCGGATCAGGATATCGAGCTTGGCGAGCAGGATTGCGACGTCGTGTTCTACGACGGCGCAGCGATCGACCTTGGAAGCGCCATCGCCGATACGCTGGCGCTCAGCCTCGACCCGTATCCGCGCAGCGCCAGCGCCGAATCGGCGCTCAAGGAAGCGGGTGTGTTGTCGGAAGAACAGGCCAGCCCGTTCGCCGTTCTGGCCGCGCTCAAGGGTCGCAAGGACGAGGACTGATCAAACGATCAGGACGGCCCAATCAAAACGGGACGTCGTCGTCAAGATCGGTGTCGAACGCCGCCGGCTGGGGTCGCGACTGCGAGCGTGATGAACCGCCGCTGCTGCCGCCGTAATCGTCGCCGCCGAAATCTTCGCTGAAGGCGCCCCGGCCACCGCCGCCACCGTCACGGCTGTCGAGCAGTTGGAGCTCGCCGCGATATTTCTGGAGCACGATCTCGGTCGTGTAACGGTCGTTGCCGCTCTGGTCCTGCCATTTGCGGGTCTGGATCTGGCCTTCGATGTAGACTTTCGAGCCCTTCTTCAAATAGCTCTTGGCGACCTTGCCCAGGTTCTCGTTGAAGATCACGACATTATGCCATTCGGTCCGCTCCTGGCGGTTGCCGTCGCGGTCCTTCCAATTTTCGGATGTAGCGATTCGCATGTTCACGACTTCGCCGCCGTTATTGAGCGAGCGCGGCTCCGGATCCGCCCCCAGATTGCCGACCAGGATCACCTTGTTCACGCCCGCCATTTCGCTCTCCTCTTCTTGAGGACAGCTATAGGCCGAGCGGCTCCGGCGTCCAGTAGATTAGGCTGCGGCGAGCCGGGCAGCGGACCGGCGCCGGTTCCAAGCGAAACCGGCAAGCAGGACGAGCAGCGTGAGGAGCTGTGCGGCGACACCTTCGCGCGTTGGGAAGATGCCGAGGACCGGAATGCGCGGGAGAGCTTCGGGGGTGACGCCAACCAAGCCGGCTTCCTGCAGCGCGGCGACGCCCTTGCCGGCGAGGACCACTGCCAAGACCGCGACCAGGGCCGAGCTGTAGGCGAAGAATTTTCCGATCGGGAGGCGCTGGCTGAACTTCAGCATCGCGACGGCGATGCCAGCCAGAACCACCGCGCCTGACAGAGCGCCGGCGATGAGCGCGCCGACATAACCTTCAGCCGCGAGCGCGACGTAAAACAGGATCGTCTCGAAGATCTCGCGGTAAACGGCGACGAACGCGAGCAGGAATAGGAACCACGCCGACCCGCTGGTCACAGCATCGCCGAGCTTCTCGCGAATATAGCGCTGCCATTCATCGGCCTGCGCCTTGCCGTGCATCCATATCCCGACGAACAGGAGGACGAGAGCGGCGAAGACGGAGCCGAAGCCTTCTGTCAGCTCGCGAGTGGCGCCGCTAATGGTGATGAGCTCAGTCGCCGCCCACCAGGTGAGCACGCCGGCGATCAGCGCGCTGATCCAGCCGTAGTGCACGGGGCGCGTCATTTCGGTGCGGTCGCCCTTTTTCAGGAAGGCGAGCATTGCGACGACGATGAGGAGCGCCTCGAGGCCTTCCCGCAGCAGGATCGTCGCGGCGCCGACGAAGGTTGAAACCGCGCTTCCCCGGTCAGGGGCGAGGGCGCCTTCGACCTCAGTGAACAAGCCGTCGAGCGCATTGATCCGCTGTTCGACCTGGTCGGTGCTTTCGCCGCGATCGATCGCCGAGCGGAGCCCGGCCATTTGCTTTTCGACTTCGGCGAGCAGCGTTGCGTCGCGCGCGCTCAGCGCAGCTTCGACCGGCTCGAAGCCGTCGAGATAGGCGGACAAAGCGAGCGACTTGGCTTCGCTTCGATTGCCGGCGCGATAGGCGGCGAGGCTTTGCGACAGGCGATCGCGCACCAGCGTGAGGCTCGACCCCTTTGCGCCGATCGCGTCCGGATGCGAGCGAAGGTAAGCGATGACCGGGCCGGCCTTGTCGGCGCCGATTTCTTCCGCGAGTTTCGCCTCCGACAGCGAGCTCAAGGCGACAAGGTCGGGCACCTTGGACCTGACCGCAGCATCATTGTCCCAGATCGCCTTGCCCTGCCGGGCCAGCGCTTCCGGGTAAGCGAAACCCCCGGCGTGGAAGGCGAGCGCCCATTTGTCGGCGTCGGGGAGCTGGGCGAAGCTTTGCATCGCGGTGCCGTCGAGACCATTGCTGATGACCTGATAGAGCGCGAACGGACTGCGCTGCTTGGCGCGCTCGCGATCGATAAAGGCGATCGGGGGCGGATTGAGCTGCTTGGCCATCGGCGTTTGCGCATCGCCCTTCGCGCCGTGGCAGGCGGCGCAGTTTTCCTGGAACAGCTGCGTTCCGCGCGCGAGATCCGGCGCCTGCTTCGGCCCCAATGGAACCGGGTAGGCTGCGAGCAGATGCTGGCCCAGGGTATGAGCCGCGGTGGCGACGTCCTCCGGGCTCGCCTTCCGCTCGATCAGCGCGGCGAACCGCTTGCTTTCGTCGACCAAGGCCGCCTTGGCCGGGCTGGCGGGCAACGCGGCGATCTTGTCTGCTGCGGAGCCGGAAAATTCGCGCATTTCCGCATATTCGGACGCGCTGATGACCTTCCCGTCCTTGACCGCGCCACCATAGTCGACGGAGAGATAATCGAGCAGTTGCCAGGTAGTCTGCACCTCGCCGGACGGCGCGGCGGCCAAGGTCGGCGCGCAGGCGAAGAGCAAGGCGAGGCTCAGCAGGAAGCGGCGCAGCATGAGCGACGCCTAGCTTTGCTGCGAATGATTATCAATAGCCGCCTAGCGCGGCGGGTAGCGCAGCCGCCCGAGGAACCTCGTGACGCTCAGCCGGCGATCGGCCGATCCGCGCCATTCCGCCTTCAACTTCTCGAACTTCATCACGGCGTCGATCCGGCGGTCGAGAAATTCACCTGTCGCGATCCAGCCTTCGCTCTGGTCGTCGAGCCAGGCGAGCAGGGTCGAACCATAGACGCCGCCTAGCGTGATACGCTTCGTGTAGTGATTGAAGTCGGTGCTGGTGTCACCGGCCAGCCGCCACATGAGATCGGCCGTCCGCCACGAGATGCGCAGCGCCAGCGGCACGTTCTGCGGCATGGCGAGGATGGCGAGGCCGCGCCGCACCGCCTCGCGTGCCGGCCCCATGATCTCGAGGCGCTTCCACACCAGGGCGCGAATCTTCTCGCGGATCTTCAGCTTGGCCATGCGCTGTGGCGTAGCCCAGGCTTCGAGCGCCCGATCGACCTCCCGGATGTAAAGGTCGATCATCGCCGCCTGGCCTTTGGGAACGGCGAGCCGGGCCTGGACCGGGTCGATGCCGAGCTGCGCCGCCGCCGAATCGACAGCCGCCTTGGTCCAGCCGTCGAACACCGCATTCTCACCGATCGCCAGCCCGAGCTGGCGCCGCAGCCGTTCGAGGGGACTCGGATCGCTTTTGGGGTCGGTCATGGCACCGATGCACTGGCCTCGCGCAGGCGCCGGCGCAACCCCGGAGACGGCAGGCGGACCAGGATCAGCGCCGCCGCGATGGCCGCCGCGCCGATGAAGTCGACCGCACTCAGCCGCTCGTCATAGGCGAACCAACCGATCAGCGCGGCGATGGCGGGCTGGCTGAGCAGCACGAGGCCGACCACCAGCGGCGATAAATTGCCGAGCGCAAACACGAGCAGGCCCTGGCCGAGCACCTGGCTCGACAGAGCGAAGAGCAGGACCGGCGTCCAGTCGTGCGGCCACACCCGCTCGCCACTCGCAAGGCTGATCGCGAGCAGGATTGGTGCCGCGAACAAGGTCGCAAGGAATAGCAGCGGCAGCGGCTGCAGGTTGGCACGCACCCGGTCGACTAGGATCAGATAGCCGCCGTAAAGTACCCCGGCGATCAGGGTGAACACGTCGCCGGCGAGATTCTTCGAAGACAGCTCGTAGCTGCTGCTCATCAGCAGGATCGACCCGGCGATCGCGAGGACCAACGCGATCCCCTGCATCAGCGGCAAGCGCCGCGCGAGCCACAGCCCCCAGCAGGCGAAGACCAGGCTGCCGGCGTTACCGAACAGGGTCGCGTTGCCGAGCTTCGTCATGCGGATGCCGACGTTCCACAAAGCGAGGTCGAGCGCATAAAAGATCGCCGCCGCGAGGATTGCGATCGTCAGGCCGCGGCGCGGCAGATGGGCCGGTTGCCCGGACGCCTTCGCGATCGCCCAGAGAAACGGGAGCGCGATCGCCAGCCGCCAAAAGCCGGTCGCCACCGGGCCGACGTCCGCGAGCCTGACGAACCAGGGTCCGAACGCGAGCGCCCATGCCCCGAGCAGCAAGCCGGGAAATGCGAAGCGGTGCGCAACCCTTTCATCCATGATCACGGGCTTAGGGACTCGCGCAGGCGCGCGGAAGGGCCAACGGAAGAGGACGCCTATAAGGGCAGCTTATCGATTCCGCATTTCAATCGTGATTGAATGGTTGCTGCTTGAAACTATTTTTTGCGCCGGGGCCACTGGCTAGGAAACAAACAGGAAGCATCCAAATGGTCGGTCTGTTCGAATCGCTTGAGCTCGGCTCCATCCACCTCCCCAATCGCCTGGTGATGGCGCCGCTGACTCGCGCCCGGTCCAACCGCGAAGCGGTGCCCAATGACCTGATGGCCGCTTACTACGCCCAGCGCGCAAGCGCCGGCATGATCATCACCGAAGCCACCGGAATCAGCCGCGAAGGCCTCGGCTGGCCCGACGCGCCGGGCCTGTGGAACGACGCGCAGGTCGACGGCTGGAAGCTTGTCACCGACGCCGTCCACCGCGCCGACGGCCGGATCGTCGCGCAGCTGTGGCACATGGGTCGTCTCGTTCATCCCGACCTTGGCGGCGGCGAGCCGGTCAGCGCGTCGGCGACGACGGCGCCCGATTACGCCCACACCTACGAGGGCAAGAAGCCTTATACCCAAGCCCGCGCCGCCTCGCGCGACGACATCGAGCGGATCATTGGCGACTATGTGAACGCGGCGCGCAACGCGATCCGTGCGGGCTTCGATGGCGTCCAGGTCCACGGCGCCAACGGCTATCTCGTCGACCAATTCCTGCGCGACAGCTCCAACTTCCGCGACGATGAATATGGCGGCTCGATCGACAACCGCCTGCGCTTCGCGACCCGAGTGCTAAAAGCTGTCGGCGACGAGATCGGCATCGACAAGGTCGGCATCCGCTTCTCGCCCAACATCAATTCGCAAGGGGTCGAGGACAGCGACCCGATTCCGCTGTTCGCGACGCTCGCCGACCGGCTCGAGGAGCTGAAGGTGCCGTGGATCGAGCTTCGCGAGCCGAGCCGCCCGACATCGGCTGGCGCGGTGCCGAGCGCGGCGGTCAGCCCGGCGATGCGCAGCCGCTACTCAGGCAAGATCCTGATCAACAGCGATTATGACTGGAAGGACGCCTGGGGCCGGGTCTCGGCGACCACCGCCGACGGCGTCAGCATCGGCCGGCTGTTCATCGCCAACCCGGACCTGGTGAAGCGGATCGCGAGCGGAGCCCCCCTCAACGACGGCGATGCGTCGACCTTCTATTCGGGCGATGCGCGCGGCTACGTGGACTATCCGACGCTTGAAGAAGCGCAGGCCGCCTAGGGCGCGTATTTTTCGCGCAGATTGAACAGAGCGAGCGCGGCTTCGGCCGCGCCGCCCCCCTTGTTGCCCTGCGCCGGATCAGTCCGCGCGATGGCCTGCGCCTCATCCTCGACGGTCAGAATGCCGTTGCCGACAGCATAGCCCTGCAAGGTCAGGTCCATGAGCCCGCGTGCGCTTTCGTTCGACACCACTTCGAAATGATAGGTCTCGCCGCGGATGATCACGCCGAGCGCGACGAAGGCGCAGAAGCGCCCGCTTCGAGCGGCAAGCGCGATCGCGCCCGGGAGTTCGAGCGCACCGGGTACGGTGAGAGTCTCATGCTTGTGGCCGGCGGCCTCTATCGCCGCTCGCGCCCCGGCAAGCAGCATGTCGTTGAGGTGCGGATAGAAGCGCGCTTCGGCAATCAGGATCGTTGCCATCAGCCCTGCACCTCGATCTTCCGTTCCTCGACAATGGCGAGGCCGTAGCCCGCAAGGCCGACGGGCGAGTGATGCGTGTTGGTCAACAGGATCATGTCGTGGACCCCGAGCGCGGCGAGGATCTGGGCGCCGGTACCGTAACCCCGGACGGCGTCGCCGCCTTCGACCGGCTTGCCGGCGCGAAGGTCGATCGACCGGGACAGCGAGCCAGGCGCAGCGGCGTGAAGCGCCACGACCACGCCGGACCCTGCGTTCTCGATCATCCGCATGGCGCCCTGGAACACGCCGGAGCGCGGACCCGATTCGCCGAGCACGTCGGCAAACAGGTCGAGACTGTGCATTCGTACCATCACCGGCTCATTGGGATCGAGCGTGCCGTGAACCAGGGCGAGCTGTTCTTCGCCGCTCGATTTGTCGCGGAAAACCTGCGCCTGCCACTGCGCGCCGCTCGACGACACCAAAGGGCTGACGGCAACGCGCTCGACCAGATGATCCTTTTTGAGGCGGTAGGCGATGAGGTCGCGAATCGTGCCGATCTTCAGCCCGTGCGCGCGCGCGAAGTCCGTAAGGTCCTCGAGCCGCGCCATGGTCCCGTCTTCGCGCATGATCTCGCAGATCACGCCGCTCGGGTTGAGGCCGGCGAGCCGCGCGACGTCGACCGCCGCTTCGGTATGGCCGGCGCGGACTAGCACGCCGCCGGGCTTCGCGATCAGCGGGAAGACATGGCCGGGTGACACGATCGCGTCGGGGCCGTTAGCGGCATCGATTGCCACGGCGATCGTGCGTGCGCGATCGGCGGCGCTGATGCCGGTGGAAATGCCCTCGCGCGCTTCAATCGACACGGTGAAAGCGGTCTCGTTGCGGCTGCGGTTGGTGCGAGTCATCGGTTCCAGCCCGAGCTGGTCGGCGCGTTCCTTGCCGAGCGCGAGGCAAATGAGGCCGCGGCCGTGGCGGGCCATGAAGTTGATCGCGTCGGGGGTCGCCATTTGCGCGGGGATGACGAGGTCACCTTCGTTCTCGCGATCCTCATCGTCGACAAGGATGAACATGCGCCCGTTGCGTGCTTCGTTGATGATCTCTTCCGGCCCGACCAGTGCATCGCCGGCGCTGCGCTGGATCAGCTTTTCGAGGCGAGAGAGCGTGTCCGCAGTCGGATTCCACTCGGAGGAACCCAATTTCCTGAGGCTATTGGGATGAAGGCCGGCGGCGCGAGCCAAGCCGGCGCGGCTGACCTCCCCGGTGGCGATGATCGCTTCGATGCGATCGATGAGCGTTGCAGACATACAGCCGGAATAATCACATTATAGTGTGATGAAAAGAAGGAACAATGATGTTCCTATTGTGATCGGGCGGCCAGCATCCGGTCGATATAGCGAGCAAGCACGTCGACCTCGACATTGAGCTGTCGTCCCGCAGCCAAGTCGCGCAACGACGTGTGTTCGGAGGTATGCGGGATGATATTCACCGCGAAATGCGTGGACCCGTCTTCGGCTTCGCGCACCTCATTGACGGTCAGCGACACGCCGTCGAGAGCAATGGAACCCTTGGCGGCGATCATCGGCCCGAGCTCACGCGGCACGCTGATGCCAACCCGCACCGAATCACCTTCCGGACAGGTGCCGACCACCGTGGCGACGGCATCGACATGGCCGGTGACGATGTGGCCGCCGAGCTCATCACCAAGGCGCAGCGACCGCTCGAGATTGAGCAGCGCGCCTTCGCGCCAGAGGTCGGCCACGGTGCGCGACACGGTCTCACCCGACACATCGACCGCGAACCAGCCTGGAGCTTTATCGACCACCGTCAGGCACACACCCGAGCAGGCGATCGATGCGCCGAGGTCGATGGTCGCCGTGTCGTAGTGCGTGTCGATAACGACGCGAAGGTCCCCCCGCTGCTCGGCGCTGCGGACGGTGCCGACGTCGGTGACGATCCCGGTGAACATCGCCGCGCCCTAACCTTCGCGAACCCGCTCGTAAACTTCCAGCCGGTCGACGCCGAGGCGCTGTTCGCGGACAAGCTGCCAGCGGCCATGAGCGTCCGCGATCGCGTCGAGGCCGACATAGCCAAAGCTCGACTTGCCTTCGCCGACGATGATCGGGGCGCGGTAGATCAGGATCCGGTCGACCAGGTCCTCACTGAGGAATGCCGTGGCCGTCGACGAACCGCCCTCGACCAGGAGGTCGTTGACGTCATGAAGCCGGCGCACATCCTGCGGATTTCTAAGAATTTCCCAACCGTCGACCGCTTCCCCGCGCGTGAGCAAGGCCCGGCGCGGCGACGACTCCTCGAGGCCCGGAAGCCTGACGTCGAGGCGAGGCTGATCGGCCAGATAAGTGCCGCGCCCGACCAGGATCATGTCACTCTTGGCGCGCTGCTCATGAACATGCCGGCGCGCATCCTCCCCGGTGATCCATTTCGATTCGCCCGAAGGAAGCGCGATCTTGCCGTCGATCGACAGCGCTAGCTTCAAGGTGATTCGGGGGCGGCCAAGCTCGAGCCGGGTCAGCCAGCCGGAAAGCGAGCGCTTCGCGGCGCTCCGACCTACGCCGAGCGTGAGCTCGATTCCGGCGGCGCGGAGCTTCTTGATGCCCTGCCCCGCGGTGCGCGGATCAGGATCCTTGAGCGCGATCACCATTCGCGCCGGCTTCGCCTTGAGCAGAAGGGCGGTGCAGGCGGGGCCGCGCTCACTCTCGTGGACGCAAGGCTCGAGGCTCACGTAGACTGTCGCGCCCTTGGCCTTGCCGCCGGCCTTCTCGAGTGCAACCGCTTCGGCATGGGGCCGCCCGCCGGGCGCCGTGGCCCCTTCCCCGACCAGCTTTCCCGAAGGAGAAACTATCACGCAGCCGACATTGGGATTGGGCGCGCTCCGTCCCCGCGCCGCATCGCCCAGCGCAATCGCGCGCGCCATCCACTGCCGGTCGTCAGTCAATATGCAGCCGCTTCGCCAGCCTCTGATAATCTTCCTGCTGCTTCTTCTGCGCAGCTTCCTTCTTCGCCTGGTCCTTTTTCTGGTCGGCGATGATCTCGGCGTCGGTTCGGTTTGATGGGTAGATGTCCACCACGGTCTCGCGCTCGGGGACGGTCATGCCGAACTTGGAGTCTACGACGAATTCGATGACGATGATGGCCGTGACCAGCAGCGCCAGCGCCGCGCCGATCCGTTGCTCGCGGCCGCTGTGCCGGATCACGTTGACGAGATCGCGCAACGCGGCCCGAGGACTGGAGGGGGAAGGAAACCAGGACATGCGCCCGAAGATAGGCGCACGTCCCGTCAGTGCCTAGCCGTCGAGCTGGAAACGCAGCGTAATGACCTCGGTCGAGCTCGTCGCCCTGCCTCCTTCCGTCGCCGGCTGATATCGCCAGTGCGCGATCAGGTAGCGGCGCGCCGAATCGAGGAAAGCGGAGTCTGCCGGTCCGATCGGCTCAACCGCAATCACCCGGCCGCGCTCATCGATCGTCAGCCGGAGCTTCAGCGTGGCCTCCTCCTCCGCGAGCAATTTCGACTGCGGATAGGGCGGCTTCAGCTCCGACTGCGGCGTCAGCAGTTTAGCGCCGATACGGGCGAGCAGGGGTTGGCGCTGAGGGACGACGCTCGGACCTGGATCCACGCCCGGTCCGGGGATTGGATCGACGGTGGGCCGCGGCATTGGGTCGACCAAAGGGTTGTCGATCGGCGGGAGCGGTATTTGCTCCTGCGGCTGAGTGTAGGCCGGCTGCTGTTGTTGCGGCGCCTTCACTGGATCGTTCGCGGGCGGAGGCTGGGGCGTCGGTAGCAATCGCACTTCGATCGGGCGATTGAGGATGCGGTTAGGCAGATCCATCTTTGCGCTCATCACGACGGCAAGCGCGCCGACATGGAGCGCGATGATCGCAAGCATCGCATTGGGGCTGGAGCGACGGGAGCCCGCCTTCGGGCGGTTGGCGGCATAGGCGAGCATAAAACCCTCCTTTACTCGATACTCGTAGAAGGAATGTTACATCATTACCTTTGTTCCGCAAGCCGGAAAATTACCGCCTGCGGTGAACGGTGGATCTAACGCTTGGCGGCCGCGTCGAGGCGGCGGACAGCGCGGTCCTGGCCCATGCGCGCGAGCAGGCCCGCCATTTCGGGCCCACTGTCGCGTGCCGTCAGCGCGAGGCGAAGCGGGTGAAACAGCTCGCGCCCCTTCTTGCCGCTCGATGCCTTGAGCTGGTCGGTAAGTGAGCGCCAAGCTTCGGGCGACCAGTCGAGCGATTCAGCAATCCCGGCCGCGTCCTTCACCAGCAGCCGCTCTTCGTGGCTAAGCGCGGGGGGTTCGATGTCGCCGTGGAGCACAGCGAGCCAATCGCCGAAATCGGCCAGCCGCTCGAGGTTGGGCCGAAGCAGCAGCCAATCCTCTTCGCTTGCCTCCTTGGGCAGGCGATCCGCGACCGCGCCATAATCGAGGCCGTGGAGCAGCCGCGCGTTGATCAGCTCGACCTCATGCGGATCGAAATGGGCCGGCGCCCGGCCGAAATGCGCAAAGTCAAAGCTCGCAGCGAGTTCGTCGAGCGCGGCGATGGGCTCGACCGGCTGCGACGTGCCGATCCGCGCCAGCACCGACAGCAAGGCCATCGGCTCGACGCCCTCCTCGCGCAGATGCTCGGTTCCGTAGGAGCCGAGGCGCTTGGAGAGTTTCCCCTCGGCCGCAACAAGCAAAGCCTCATGGGCGAAGGTCGGCGGCTCGGCGCCGAGCGCGACGAACATCTGCGTCTGCGAGGCGCTGTTGGACACATGATCCTCGCCGCGCACGACATGCGTGACCGCAAGGTCGACGTCATCGATCACACTCGGCAGCAGGTAGAGCCAACTGCCGTCCTCGCGCCGGACGACCGGGTCGGAGAGAAGCTTCGGGTCGAAGCGCTGTTCGCCCCGAACGAGGTCCCGGAATTCGATCGGCGAATCATGGTCGAGCCGGAAGCGCCAATGCGGCGCGCGGCCTTCCGGAGCCGGTTCGTTCGGGTCCTTGCGCTCGTAAACCGGCGGGAGCCCCCGGCCGAGCAGCACCTTGCGGCGAAGGTCGAGCTCTTCCGGCGTCTCGTAACAGGCGTAGACTCGGTCGGCCTCTTTCAGCCGCTCGAACTCGCGCTCGTAGACGGCGAAGCGCTCCGACTGGCGCACCATGGCGTCAGGTTTGAGGCCCAGCCAATCGAGGTCGTCGCGGATCGCGGCGTCGAATTCGGGGGTCGAGCGCTCGCGGTCGGTATCGTCGATGCGCAGCAGGAACTTGCCGCCATTCTTCCGCGCAAACAGGAAGTTGTGGAGCGCGGTCCGGATATTGCCGACATGAAGCCGGCCGGTCGGTGAGGGGGCGAAGCGGGTGACGACGGTCATGGATGCCGCCTAGTCGCAGACTTCAGGCGTGACCAGCAACTGTCGCCGTCAGTGCCCGGCTTCACGCCATATCCGGCCGGTCCGCCAGATCTCGTCGCAGTTTTTCACGGGCATTACGGCGCCGAAGTCCGCGTCCGACGTGCGCGGCTCTATTCCGAGACGCGCCGACGTCCTCTCGATCATGTCCGCGGACGCGCCGATCAGTTCGAGCTGTGAGCGCAGCTGGACGGCGACATCGCGTACCGTGGCGCGGTCCGCGGCGGACGTCGGGCCCAGCGCAGTGTCGAGAAGGGCAAATCGATCCCAGCCGGTGCGCACGTCTCGATACGTGCTGACCAGCGTGGCGCTGGCCGTCGAGACCACGGCGTAATTATCCACCCGCTCATTCCCAAAGCGATCGTGGAACTCGCGATTCATGTCCGGCGAAAATGGCTCGACCGTGTAGCCGATGAAGCGCGGTACCTTGAGGCTGGCCGGATCGACCGCGTTGCCGGTCGAGGCCGCACGCGCGATCCGCTCCACCCGTTCGATGAGGCATGGAGTTGCCGCCGCCCAGATGCGCGTAACCTGCCGCGTGCGCCCGATCTCGTAGCGGACCCTTTTGTCTTCTTCGTTCACGGCTCGCTGCTCGGCCCGGTCGCCCACCCAGTTGGCGAGCGCCTGCGCTGTGAGAACGCCCGCGACGACGACCACAAATTCGAACAGGAAAAGGCGCGCGGTGACCTTACCGCGGCCGCTCCCCCACCAGTGCCGAACGGTCTGGAACATAGCCCCCTCCACCCGCGAGTGGCGAAAGATTAGTCGCTATTTGCCGGTGTGGAAGGCGTTTGTGATTGGGTAGCGCCGATCGCGCCCGAAGTTGCGGGCGCCAATCTTCACCCCGGGGGGCGCCTGGCGGCGCTTATATTCGGCTCGCAGCACTTTTTGCTCAATATCGGCGACCAGCGCCGCGTCCTCGCCTGTGAGGTTAGCGACCTCAGCCACTGACATTTCCTTGTCGACCAGCCCCTCGAGAATCCGGTCGAGCGCAGAGTAAGGTGGCAGGCTGTCCTCATCCTTCTGATCGGGGCGAAGCTCCGCGCTCGGCGGCTTGGTGATCACCCGCGCCGGCATCACCGGCCCGTCGGGCCCGAGCGCGCCCTCGGGCTTGTTGGCGTTGCGCCACCGCGACAGCGCAAAGACCGTGGTCTTGTACGCGTCCTTAAGCACCGAATAGCCGCCCGCCATATCGCCGTAGAGCGTGGCGTAGCCGACGCTCATCTCGCTCTTGTTGCCGGTGGTCAGCAGCATTTCCCCGCCGGAATTGGATTCGGCCATCAGCGTGACCATGCGAAGCCGCGCCTGGACGTTCTCCTGGGCTAGCCCACTCATGCTGGGCAACATTTCGTCAAAAGCCTTTACGCCCGGGGCGATAGAGATGACGTCATGGCGGCAACCAAGCAGCCTGGCGCACTCGCGCGCGTCCTCGAGGCTTTCGTCGCTCGTATATTTCGACGGCAGCATCACACCGCGAACCTTGTCGGCACCGAGCGCGTCGACCGCGACCGCCGCGGAGAGCGCGCTGTCGATGCCGCCCGACAAGCCGAGGATCACGCCGGGAAAGCCGTTACGCTGCACATAGTCGCGAAGCCCGACAATCATTGCTTGGTAGACATCCTGCGGGAACGCATCGAGTTCGTGCGTCTCGCGCGTCGTGCAGCGCCAGCCCTCGCTGGTCCGCTCCCAATCCGTGATTAGCAGCGCTTCCTCCCAATCGCACAGCTGGACGACGCGCTCGCCGTCCGGGTGGAGGATGAAGGACGAGCCGTCGAACACCAGCTCGTCCTGGCCGCCGACGCGGTTGAGGTAGGCTAGCGGAAGGCCCGTCTGGAGGACGCGGCTTCGGACCAGCTTGTAGCGAATGTCGTCCTTGTCGAGCTCGTAGGGGCTGCCGTTGGGCACGAGCAGGATTTCGGCGCCGGCATCGGCGAGATGGGCACAGACCACCTCCTGCCAGATGTCCTCGCAGATGGGCACGCCTATCTTCACGCCCTTGAACAGGATCGGCTCGGGCAGCGGCCCGGGCGCGAATACGCGTTTTTCGTCGAACGTGCCGTAGTTCGGGAGCTCATGCTTCAGGATGCGGGCCACGACCTTGCCGCCAGCGGCCAGGATGAAGGCATTATAGTTGAGGCCCTCTTCGGCGATGATCGTCCCGACGAGCATCGCCGGGCCCGGGTCAACCGTCGCGGCGACCAGCCGATCGGTCGTTTCATGGACCCGCCGCACGAATTCCGGCTTCAGCACCAGGTCCTCGGGCGGATAGCCGGTCACCTGAAGCTCCGGGCACATCAGGAGGTCGGCGCCTTCGGCCCGTCGCCGCATCTCGAGCATCGCCGCGGCATTGCCGTCGAGGTCGCCGACGCGCTGGTTCATCTGGGCAAAGGCGATCTTCAACCTGTCGGTCATTCTGTTCGAGCCTTTAGCGCGCGAGCCTGCTGCAGCAACCTTTGCGCCCCGGCATTGCCGCCGCTAAGGCTGCCCTTCACTGCTCGGGGATATGGGGCCGCCCACATGAAATTGCTTGCCGGGAACAGCAACGCGCCGCTGGCCCGTTCGATTTCCGAATATCTTGAAATGCCGCTGACCGACGCGAGCGTGCGCCGCTTCGCCGACGAGGAAGTATTCGTCGAGATCAACGAAAACGTTCGCGGCGAGGACGTGTTCGTGATCCAGTCGACGAGCTACCCGGCCAACGACAATTTGATGGAGCTGCTGATCTGCATCGACGCGCTCCGCCGCGCGTCAGCCAAGCGGATCACCGCCGTGCTCCCTTATTTCGGCTACGCCCGGCAGGACCGGAAGCCCGGGCCGCGCACGCCGATCTCGGCCAAGCTGGTCGCCAACCTGATCACCACGGCGGGCGCCAATCGCGTCCTGTCGATCGACCTTCACGCGGGGCAGATCCAGGGCTTCTTCGACATCCCGACCGATAACCTCTTTGCCTCACCGGTCATCGCAACCGATATCCAGGCGCGGCTCGGCAACCGCGACCTGCTGGTGGTATCGCCGGACGTCGGCGGCGTGGTCCGTGCCCGCGGCCTCGCCAAGCGCCTCAGCAACGCCCCGCTGGCGATCGTCGACAAGCGCCGCGAGCGCGCCGGCGAATCGGAAGTCATGAACATCATCGGCGACGTCGACGGGCGGACCTGTGTGCTGATCGACGACATCGTGGATTCGGCGGGAACGCTGTGCAACGCGGCGGCCGCCTTGAAGCAACAGGGCGCGGTCGAGGTGTTCGCTTATTGCACCCACGGCGTGCTGTCGGGCGGCGCCGCGGCGCGCGTCGCCAAGTCGGAGCTTACTGAGCTCGTCGTAACCGACACCATCTGGACCGGAGAGCCCGACCCCAAGGGCAGCAAGATTCGCCGCCTCAGCATCGCGCCGCTGCTGGCGGAAGCGATCAAGCGGATTTCGGACGAAGCGTCGGTCTCCAGCCTTTTCGACTGATGAATCTCGACGTTGTCCTCAAGCGTTTCGAAGCGCCCGATGAGGTGCGCGAGTTCGATAAAGGCAAGTTCGAGCTGGTGACGCTCGGCGGCATGACCATCGGCCGCGCGACCTACCAGCCCGGCTGGAGATGGTCCGAGCATGTCGGCGCGGCGAATGGCGCCACATCCTGCCACGTCGAGCATGTCGGGATGGTCGTATCGGGATGCGCGACGGCGGCGATGGACGACGGTAAGGTGATCGAGATGCGCGCCGGCGACGTCTTCTACATTCCGCCCGGCCACGACAGCTGGGTGGTCGGCGACGAACCCTATGTCTCGCTCCACTTCATGGGCGCGAGCGATTATGCCGCGGGGCACGACTGATGCCGACGGTCCTGATCACCGGCGCCAATCGCGGCATCGGGCTCGAGTTCGCGAGGCAATATGCAGCCGACGGCTGGGACGTGATCGCGACGGCGCGGCACTCTAGCCAGGAGCTCGACGCGCTCGGCGTTACCGTGAAGCCGCTCGACCTAAGCAATGCCGATGCCGTCGCGGCCTTTACGGTCGAGCAATCGCTCGACCTGTTCATCGCCAATGCGGGGACCAGCCAGCCCAAGGCGACGCAAGGACCGGACAACGCGCGCGGCTGGCAGGCGATGATGATGGTCAACGCGATCGCGCCTTACCAGCTCGGCAAGGGGCTGCTCGCCCGCATGGCCGAGGGCGGCAAGATGATCGCCATCTCCAGCGGCATGGGCAGCATCGGCGACAATGGCGGCGGCTGGGTCCCCTACCGGACGTCGAAGGCGGCGCTCAACATGGCGTGGAGCAGCCTCGCGCTCGAAGGCCGGTCGCGCGGCATTGCCTGCGTCCTGTTCAGCCCCGGCTGGGTCAAGACCGACATGGGTGGGGCGGGCGCCGAGATCACGGCGGAGGACAGCGTCAGCTCGATGCGCGCGCTGATCGACCGGCTGACCATCGAGCAGACCGGGCGCTTTTTGCGGCGCGACGGATCCGAACTTCCCTGGTAAGCGCTTGCCTCAACGGCGTTCGCTGACTATAGGCGCGCGCTTTCCAGATCGTTGGAAAAACCAATGGCCCGGCCGGAAGGCATGCCGTGGCGATTGGATAACGTCGCGCCCAGTTGCGCAACAAGGAGACGAAAATGCCCAAGCTCAAGACCAAGAGCGGCGTCAAAAAGCGCTTCAAGCTCACGGCGACGGGCAAGATCAAGATGGGTGTCGCGGGCAAGCGCCACCGCCTGATCAGCCACAACGCCAAGTACATCCGCCAGAACCGCGGTACCAAGATCCTTGCCGACGCCGATACGGCGCGCGTGAAGGCTTGGGCCCCGTACGGCCTGAAATAAGGAGGCCGGATAAATGGCACGCGTCAAACGGGGTGTAACCACCCGCGCCAAGCACAAGCGGATCCTGGAAAATGCGAAGGGCTATTACGGCCGCCGCAAGAACACGATCCGGATCGCCCGCCAGGCCGTCGAGAAGGCCGGGCAGTACGCCTATCGCGACCGGAAGGTGAAGAAGCGGAGCTTCCGCGCCTTGTGGATCCAGCGCATCAACGCCGCGGTTCGCGCGGAAGGGCTGACCTATGGCCAGTTCATCCACGCGCTGAACCTCGCCGGCATCACGCTCGACCGCAAGGTGCTCGCCGACATCGCGATGCACGAAGCGGAAGCGTTCAGCGCCATCATCGCCCAGGCGAAGAGCGCGCTGGAGAAGAAGGCGGCTTAAGCCACTTCCTCAAAGGAACGAGCGAAGGGCGTCGGAGCGATCCGGCGCCCTTTTTGTTGCCCGGCCGCGCACGGTGTCGCATCATTCCCAGAGGGGGACGACGATGCGCCACATTCTCGCTTTCACAGGCGCGCTGGCGATGATGACTGGGTCCGCGCTCGCCAACGATTCGACGGCGAGCACGGGCGCCGGCGGGCTGGTGCTGGAGCGGACCGAGGCAATCGACCTTGTCAGCGAAGACCTGTTCGTCTCCGCCGCTGAAATCCGCATCCATTACATCTTCCGCAACCGCAGTTCGAAGGACGTGGAGACGATCGTGGCCTTCCCAATGCCCGATCGCGACCTTGGCGAAGAATATGGCGGGGACGTCGGCTATCCGTCCGGCTTCAAGACCAGCGTGGGCGGCCGGCCGGTGGCCGCGACGCTCGAACGAAAGGCGACGGTTAAAGATAAGGACCACAGCGCGTTGCTGAAGCGGCTGCGCATTCCCATCGCGCCGGAGAATCTCGACGCGGCGACGACGGCGATGGACCGGCTTCCCGCCACCGAGAAGAAGCGCCTAGTCGCGCTCGGGATCGCGGGCGACGAGGAGTATGACTATGACGGGAGGGGGATGAAGCATCACCTGATCCCGCTGTGGACGGTGAAGGACAAATATTGGTGGCGGCAGCGCTTCCCCGCCGGCCGCGACCTCATCGTCGACCATCGCTACATCCCGGGCGTCGGGGGAAGCGTCGACAGCGAAGTCGCCTTCAAGGAATTCCGCAAAACCGAAGATACCAAGCAGGCGATCGCTTATTATTGCATGGACGCCGAATTTATCGCGGCCGTTGACCGGCGCGCCGGCAAGGATGCGGCGGTCGGACCCGAGATGCCGGACACCCGCATCGACTATATTCTGACCACCGGCGCCAATTGGGCGCGGCCGATCGGCGACTTCCGTCTGGTGGTGGACAAGGGGAAGCCGGGTAACCTCGTCAGCTTCTGCGAGACAGGAATCAGGAAGATCAGCCCGACGCGGTTCGAGGTGCGCCACAAGAACTGGCGGCCGACCCGCGACCTCCACGTCCTGATCATCGAACCCAAGCGTTAAGGCGCCACCGGTTCGCGCTCGAGATCGGCGCGGGCCCAGTTCGCAAGGTTCGCGGCGGCGTCATAGGTCGATTGGAAGAAGCCAAGCAGCATCTTCTCCGGATCGCTCGATGCCTGGACCTCGGCATAGGGCAGCACGAATTCGCCATAGGTCTGGTCGAACTTGCCCGCGCTCGGCTTCGACGCGCGATAGCCGTCAGGCTCCGGGTAGATGTAGCTGTAGAAGAACGGCTCGGCCTCGGCCGCGCCGGCCGCCCAGAACCCAGCGCTGGTCACTTCGCGGCTATAGGCTTCGCGCGCGATCCGGTCGGGCAGGCCCGGCATTCCCCCCGGGTGCGGGGGCGCCTTCTTGCCCGAAAAGCGGCTGACCGCGAGGTCGAACGCGCCCCACCACAATTGCACCGGGCTGGCCTTGCCCTCGAAACCGGCGCGAAAACGGGCGAATACCGGAAGTACCGCCGCGAACGCCTCGCGCAATCGGGAAGCGGATTCGCGATCGTAATCGCGCGCCACATGATCATCGGCGAACGGCACCGCGCCTTCGATCTCGTTGGGCATTCCATCGAACGTGGACGGCAGGCCGTGACGGTCGAGCATTGCGATGAGGCGCTTGTGAAGCGCCGCGACGCTCCCGGCGTTGAGCGGGACTTCCTCTCGGGTCTCATCGCTCGCCCAAAGCACCATCGCGTGACGACAGAGGTCGAGCGTCAAGGTGAACGTGCGGCCGTCGCCCGCCGCCGTCGGCAGGGTCGAGAAGCCGCGGGCATTGGGCTGAAGCGCGACATGCCAGCCGTGGTTCATCCAGGGGGCGTACGCGACACGGATTTTGCCAAGCATCTGCGCGGCAAGGTGGAGCACGGTCCAGGTTTCATGATCGCGCTTTAGGCTAAGCTCGGGCCAGTCGCTCATGCGCGCCTCCTAGCACATGGCTTTGCATTTTGCGCTGCGGGGCGGCTAGAGCGCCTTGGATGGCGGGAAACCCGGAGATCATCGACGAAATCGCAAGCGCGCCCGACCTCGCGTCGGTCGAGGCGCTGCGCGTCCGCATGCTCGGCAAATCGGGAGAGATCACCGCCAAGTTGAAATCGCTCGGGTCGATGGATCCGGACACGCGCACTGCCGAAGCGCCCAAAATCCACGCGCTGCGCGAAGCCGTCACCGACGCGATCGCAACCCGCAAGGCGGCACTGGAATCCGCCGACCTCGAGCGGAGGCTCGCGACCGAGAAGCTCGACTTGTCGCTGCCTGCTCCAGAAACGCCGGAAGGGTCGGTGCATCCCGTCAGCCAGGTGATGGACGAGCTCGCGGAGATCTTCGCCGATCTCGGCTTCGCCGTCGCCGAAGGGCCGGAGATCGAGACCCAATGGTACAATTTCACCGCGCTCAACATGCCGGAGAACCATCCGGCCCGCGCGATGCAGGACACCTTTTATCTCGAGCCGCGCGAAGGTGAGGATGAGCCGCGCGTTCTCCGCACCCATACGTCGCCGGTCCAGATCCGCGCCGGCGAAGCGCATGGCGCGCCGATCCGTGTGATTGCGCCCGGACGGGTCTATCGCTCGGACAGCGACGCCACTCACACCCCGATGTTCCACCAGGTCGAGGGCCTCGTGATCGACAAGGCGATCACGCTCGGCCACCTCAAGTGGACGCTCGAGACCTTCGTGAAGGCCTTCTTCGAGCGCGACGACATCGTGATGCGCTTCCGCCCGTCCTATTTCCCGTTCACCGAGCCGTCGGCCGAGGTCGATGTCGGCTGGTCGATGGACAAGGGCCGCCGCGTGGTTGGCGGACAGGAAGGCTGGATGGAGATTCTCGGCAGCGGCATGGTCCACCCCAAAGTCATCGCGAACATCGGGCTCGACCCCGACGAATGGCAAGGATTCGCCTTCGGCTGCGGGATCGATCGGCTGTCCATGCTGAAATACGGCATGGACGACCTGCGCGCCTTCTTCGACGGCGATATCCGTTGGCTCAAACATTACGGATTCCGCGCGCTGGACGTGCCGACCCTGTCGGGGGGGGTGGGCGCATGAAGTTCACTTTGTCGTGGCTGAAGAGCCACCTCGACACCGATGCGTCCGCCGAGGCGATTGCCGACAAGCTGACCGCGATCGGGCTCGAGGTCGAGGACCTGTCCAATCCCGCGGAGGCCCTAGCGCCGTTCACGGTGGCCAAGGTGCTGACCGCCGAGAAGCATCCGCAAGCCGACAAGCTGCAGGTGCTGACGGTGGACGCCGGCACGGGCGAGATGATCCAGGTCGTGTGCGGAGCGCCCAATGCGCACGCCGGGCTGGTCGGCGTCTTCGGCGCGCCCGGGACCTATATTCCCGGCACCGACTTCACCCTGAAGGTCGCGGCGATCCGCGGGGTCGAGAGCCGGGGCATGATGTGCTCCTACCGCGAGCTCCAGCTTGGCGACGACCATACGGGGATCATCGAGCTGTCCGAGGACGCCCCCGTCGGAACGCCCTTCACCGATTATGCCGGGCTCAATGATCCCCTGTTCGACGTTAACGTTACGCCGAACCGGCAGGATTGTATGGGTGTTCGCGGCATTGCTCGCGACCTCGCAGCCGCCGGGATCGGAACGCTGAAGCCGCTTGCCGTGCCCCAGGTCGAAGGCGCGTTCCCATGCCCGGTGCCGGTTCGCATCGAGGACCCCGAGGGTTGCCCGGCTTTCTTCGGCCGCGCCGTTCGCGGGCTCAAGAATGGAGCGTCGCCCGAGTGGATGCAGCAGCGCCTGAAAGCAGCGGGCCAGCGCCCGATCTCGGCTTTGGTCGACATCACCAATTATGTGATGCTCGACCATGGGCGGCCCGCCCACGCTTACGACATCGCCAAGCTCAAAGGCGGGCTGACTGCACGCGCCGCCAGGGACGGCGAGAAGGTCCTCGCCCTCAATGAGAAGGATTACACGCTCCAGCCGTTCATGACGGTGATCGCTGACGATGCGCAGGTCCACGACATCGGCGGCATCATGGGCGGAGAGGATTCGGGAGTTAGCGAGGCGACCACCGACGTCATGCTGGAGGTCGCTTACTTCACGCCCGATCGCATCGCCCGGACCGGCCAGGCATTGGGCCTCAGCAGCGACGCGCGCGCACGCTTCGAACGCGGAGTCGATCCGGGCTTCCTCGACGAAGGGCTTGCGATCCTCACCGGCCTGATCCTCGACATTTGCGGCGGTGAGGCGTCAGCGCTCGAACGCGCCGGCCAGCCGCCGATCGAGCAGCGGAAGATCAAGTTCGATCCTGAGCGCACCCGCGCGCTCGGCGGGATCGCCGTGCCCGAGAAGCGCCAGCGCGAGATCCTTCAAAGCCTCGGCTTCGGGTTGAGCGGCAACGAGGCAACGGTGCCGACGTGGCGGCGTGACGTCGAAGGTCCGGCCGACCTCGTCGAGGAAGTCGCCCGGATCACCGGTTACGACCAGGTCTCCGCAGTGCCGCTCGAGCGCGCTCCGGGTGTCGCAAAGCCGACCGCGACCCGGGCGCAGCTGACCGAGCGCCAGCTCCGTCGAACCGCCGCGGCACGCGGCCTCAACGAGGCAGTGACATGGAGCTTCATCTCCGACGAGGAAGCGACTGCCTTCGGCGGCGGCGACTGGCGCCTCGCCAATCCGATCAGCGAAGAAATGAAAGTGATGCGGCCGTCGCTGCTACCTGGCCTCATTTCGGCCGCGCGGCGCAACCTCGATCGCGGCGCGTCATCCGTCCGCTTGTTTGAAGTCGGCCGGCGCTATCTCGGCGACGCAGAACATGCGACGCTCTCGCTGCTGCTTGCCGGGGACAAGATCGAGCGCGGTTGGCGGGCCGGCAAGGCGCAGGCCTTCGACGCATTTGATGCAAAAGCCGAAGCGCTCGCGCTGCTCGAAGCTGCCGGTGCGCCGGTTTCCAACCTGCAGGTGTTCTCGGACGCGGGGCCGACCTGGCACCCGGGCCGGTCGGCGACCTTGCGGCTCGGTCCAAAGACGATCGTCGCGAGCTTCGGCGAACTCCACCCCGGGCTGCAGAAGAGCCTGGATGCGCCCGCCGGCGTGGTTGCCGCCGACATCTACCTCGACGCGATTCCGGCGCCGCGGTCGAGCGGCCATGCACGCTCAGCCTATACCCCGCCTGCGCTGCAGTCGATCACGCGCGATTTCGCCTTCGTCGTCCCTGCCGAGGTGACGGCCGACACTTTGGTCCGCGCGATCCGCGGCAGCGACAAGGACGCTATCGTCGACGTTCGCCTGTTCGACCGGTTTGAAAGCACCGATGGACTGTCGCTCGCGTTCGAGGTGGTTCTCCAGCCTGGCGACAAGAGCTTCACCGATGCCGAGATCGGCGAGATTTCGAAGCGCATCACCGCTGCGGCAGAAAAGCTAGGCGCTCGCCTCCGCTCCTAGTTCGAACGCATTGATCGCGGCGTGGACGCGCGCCTCGATCTCGTCGCGCTTCAGGCCCGCTGGAATGACCTTCCCAACCTTCAGCGTGACGGTTCCGCTTTGGTGGATCAGCCCCCGCCCCCAGAGACGGCCGCTGTCGACCGCGACCGGCACGACCGGAAGACCGAGCGCGCGATAGAGCGCGGCAAAGCCCGACTTGAGCGGGGGCATCGTTCCGACCCTAACGCGCGTTCCTTCAGGGTAGATTAGAACCGACCGGCCCTCGGCCACCGCTTCCTCGCCATATTTGACCATCTGACGGAGCGCTTTAGCCCCAGCCGACCGTTCGACCGGGATGACGCCATAACGCCGGGTCATGAGTCCGAAGAGCGGGATATCCACCAGCTCGCGCTTGATGACGATCACCGGGAGCTGAGTGATCCGGACCATCTCCGTCGTCTCCAGCACCGACTGGTGCTTGACCGCGATGAGGTGCGGGCCCGCGGGGACAGAGCCTTCGACCCTCGTTCGAATGTTGAGCACATGGTGGGTCAGCCAATGGTGCATCTCGATCCAGTTGAGGACGACCCTGAGTGTCGGGCGCCTGCCGAAGGGGCTGACAATCACGCCGGCCAGAACCCAGAGCGCCGTCGCTGGATAGAATAACGCCGCGTAGAGCAGCGAACGGGCCACGGTCGTCAAAGATCGACCCACACCGCGACCCGGCGAAGCAGATACTTGTTATATTCGCCGAACAGGGTCAGGAAACTCGGCTCCGACCGGACCGCGTCCGGGACCACTGTGTAGCCATGACCCAGCACACGATCGAATTCATAACTGGCCCGGCGCATGTGCCAGTCGCTCGTGATTAGCCGGATCGATTTGTAGCGATGCTTGGAGAGCCAACGCAGCGCCTCTTCGGCGTTTGAGCGGGTGTCGACCGATTCCGATCCCAGATCCACGCAGCATTTGATCAACTTGGAACTGCCGGGGACGCGGCGGGCTAGATCCGCCTTGGTCACCGACGGATCTGCCCCGGCGATCAGCAACCGCTTGGCCTTGTGATCGCGAAGCACGTCGATTGCATGCTCGATCCGGCCCTTGCCACCGGTCAGTACAACGGCCGCGTCGGTCGCCGCGAGGGTCGTCGGCGCTGGCTTTCCGAGCGTGAAGGCGAAAAAGATGAAGCCTAACGCGTAGAGCAGGACGAGCAGGGAGCCGAAGCGCGCGATCATAGAGCCTCACGCAATGCCGCGAGCACAGCCGCGCGTGCAACCCAGGTGGCGAGGCCCGTCAGCGCCAGCGGAAGCAGCGCGAGCAAGGCGAGGTCTAAAGGGCGAAGTACGGCGCCGCCGGCGAGATCGCCGGCGAAGGCCGCTCCACTCGCCAGCAGCAAGAGTACGATTGCCGCGGCGATTGCCCCGGCAATGCTTCCCGCCAGGGCATCGATCGCGATCCGGCGCTGAAACAGGTTGGTCACCTGAATGTCCGTGGCACCAATGCCGTGCATGACCTCGATCGTGAAGCGATGAGTGTCGATGGCGCCGCGCGCGGCGAGCACGACCGCCGCTGCGGCTGCGCCGCTCAGCAGCAACACGAGCCCGAATGCGACCCATTGCAGCACGTGCAGCGAGTGGAGCAGCGGGCCGACGCTTTCCTTATGCGCGATGATCCGCGCCTCCGGTGCAACGGCGGCAACCTGCCGCTCGATGACGTCAAGGTGCGCGCCGGGCCTCAGGTCGAAGTTGACCAGTGCGGGGACGGGAAGCTCGCTGCTTTGGGCGGCCGGGCCCAGCCAGCGCTCCAGGGTCGCCCGCATCTCGGCCTGGGGAACTGCAACGGCAGAACTGACACCCGGTACCGCTCGCACGGCCCTGAGCAGGCGGTCGACATCACCGCCGCCGCCGGGCAACTCGACCGCGTAGCGCGCCTGGATCGCGCGGCTAAGCGTGCTCGCCGTGTTGGTCAGCACGAGGCCGGTGGCCGCGATCAACAGGCAAGAGAAGCTCATGATCGCGATCACCCACGGTGTCGGTCCACGCATCGGGGCGCCCCCCAGCAGGCGCCGTTCCGCCGGCGAGGCGAAGACCCAATCGAGCATCAGTTGGGCCTCCCGGGCGGATTCTTCAGGCTTCCGGTCGGATCGACCAATGTGCCGCCTTCGAGGCGGATCATTTGCGCACCGGGCGTGGCCTTCATCAGGCTGATGTCGTGAGTCGCGACGACGACAGTCGTACCCAGCCGATTGAGCGCGGCGAACAGGCCCATCAGCCGCTCGGCCATGTCCGAATCGACGTTGCCGGTCGGCTCATCGGCGACGAGGAGCTCGGGACGGTTGATCACTGCGCGGGCGATCGCGACCCTTTGCTGCTCGCCCCCCGACAGCGTGGGCGGCCGCGCGCTTGCCCGATCAGCAAGCCCGACCCAGGCGAGCATCTCCCGCACCGGTCCTTCAATCGCCTCGTCGGCCGCGCCCGAGACGCGCAGCGGCAGCGCCACATTGTCGAACGCCGAAAGATGGCGGATCAGGCGAAAGTCCTGAAACACGACGCCGATCCGTCGTCGGTAGGGCGGCAGATCGTCGCGCGGCGCTTCGCTCAACTCCTCGCCGAACAGCTTGATCCGCCCGCGGGTCGGCCGCTGGGCGAGGTAGAGGAGTTTCAGAAGCGATGTCTTCCCGGCGCCCGACGGACCGGTCAGGAAATAGAAGCCGCCGCTCGACAGCCGGAAGTCGAGATCGCGCAGTACTTCTGCGCCCGTGCCGTAGCGCAGGCCGACGCTGTCGAATTCCGCGACTGCTGGCAGCTTCCCGATCCTTCCCGACTTCGCGGCTGGCCCCGGCGCTGTTGCCTTGCCAAGCCTCAATCATTCCTGTTTAGCTTGCCCTCACCGTCCCGAAAGAGGGCTTTTGTAATATGATCCTCACCTGCCCGAGTTGCGGAACGCAATATGTGGTGAAGGATGGCGCCATCCCGCCGGGTGGAAGGCAGGTGCGCTGCGCTTCGTGCAAGCATAGCTGGCACCAGGAATCCGACGAGGATACGGCAGCGGCGCCGGAAGAGTCGCCGTTGATCGACGAGGCCCTGCCTGAGCCGGAGTTTCAGGCCGAGCTGGAGCGGGTTGAAGAGGACCAGGACGAGAGCCTGGCCGAAGCCACGCTTATCGAGCCCCGCAGCGGGCCGGAGATCGAGGAGCGCGCCTTCGAAGAGGCGGCGCTCGAGGGTGAGACCGACCCGTTACCGGACCCGATCGTTCATCATAGCGCCGCGACCGAAGGCGCGACCTATGCAGGTCATCCGATGGGGGTTGCCAAGCACCAGGAAGAGGTTGCTGCTGAGGAATCGGATTGGCGCGAGCCGCCCGAGGCCGAGCCGCAAGACGACGAGTTCAGTCCGTTCCCGGTCGCGAGCGAGGTCGAGCCGCGGCGCCGCAGGTCGCTTCTCCCAATCTTGCTGGTCATCGTCCTGATCGTCGCGCTCGCTGCGGCATTCTGGTTCCTTGCGCCCGCGGCGTGGAAGGCGCAGCTCGGGCTTGCCGCCGCCGGCGCAAGCCCGCTTGAGCTGGTCACAACCCATATGGACAGGCAAAAACTGGAAAGCGGCAACGAGCTGCTGACCGTCACCGGCCGCGTCATCAATCCCACCGGCAAGGAGCAGGACGTTCCGCCGCTCCAGGCCGCGCTGAAATCGAGGGCCGGCCAAATTGTGTATCGGTGGACGATCGCGCCGCCCGCGCGGAGCCTTGCCCCAGGCGCGAGCGCGAGCTTCAACAGCGCCGAGGTCAACGTCCCGCCCGGCGGCGAAGAGCTGACCATCTCGCTCGGCTCTGGCGGAGGCTAACCGCTTCTAACTTTTACTGAAATTCGATTAGTCGAGCGGTCTGGGCCGAGCCTTCGGTGTGGACCACGCCGTCGGTTGGAGAGGGTGCGTCGGCGCTGGCCTGGCCATCGAGACTAATCCGCGCTCCCGAAATAATCCGAACGGTAGCGGTGGCCTGGGCGATGGCGCGCGTCGGCTGCGGCGTCGCGTTCTGCGGCGCTGAAGCAAGCGTGGCGACTGCGGCAATCCAGAGCATGGCACAGGAGTAACGCCGCGATGCCCCGATGGTAAAGAAAGTCTTAAAGCCTGTCCCGGATCAGGACGCTATTTGTGCGTCGTTCGTGGCATTGCGCCCTCCAGGGGCCTTTGCTAGAGGCCGCGCCTTGCCAGACGGGCGGCGCTCAGCCGCCCTTTTCATGACGTGCGGTCGTGGCGGAACTGGTAGACGCGCAGCGTTGAGGTCGCTGTGGCCGAAAGGCCGTGGAAGTTCGAGTCTTCTCGACCGCACCATCCCCTGCCGGGGACTTGCAGAATTCTAGGGAGCGGCCGGCGATGGGCCCGCCAACTGGCCGGCCGAGGCCAGGACGGGAAGCGGGCGCGCCTGGATCGCGCCGACCCGCACGATCGACTTGTCCGGCTTTACCGAGACCTTCGTCCCGAGATCGCTGACGATCTTGGCGGCCGCCGCCGATTCCTTGCTCGCACGCAATGTGTAATCCCCATAAGCGACGCGTTCGAACAGGAAGAAGCCGTCGAAGTCGGTCCGCGCCGTCGCGACGACCTTGCCGGCCGCGTCGACCAACTCGAGATCGACGCCTTCAAAGCCGAGCCCGCCGCTCTTGACCAGCGCGCCCTCGATATCGCCACCGCCGACGAGGCCGATCCGCACCTCGGCGGGCACGCCCGGCCGCGGAACGATAACCTGCAGCGCCTTCTTGGGAACGAGCATCGGGTCGGACAGGCTGGTTTCATCGATTCCGACCGCCACCGGCGCATAAGTCGTAAGGCCGGCGACGGTCACCGAGCCCTTCGCGTCGGTGGGCCGGTCGGCCTGCCTCGTCCCGGTGGTGATGAGCGCCCCTTTTTCGAGCGGCTCATCCGCGTCCTGGACGCCATTGTCGTTGAGGTCGCGATAGACCACGGCATGAACTGATCCGGCCTGCGCCAACGGACGCCGCGACATCGAGAAGCCGCGCGCCGGATCGAGCGAGAAGTTCAAATTGATGCCGAGAGCGACCGATCCATCGGTCGCCGCTTCGCCGGTCAGCGCAATCGCCATGCTGTCGAGGCGCCGGATATGGGAAATCCGCGCGCGCGCCTGATGGCTGCCGACGTCGTAAGCGAGGCCGCCCTCCCAATCGGCATTATCGCTCGCCGACCAATAAGCCGACAGCTCGGCGCTTCGCAGCCGCGCGGTGGGCGACACGTCGAACTCCGTCGTGCCGCGCAAACGCACGTCACCCACCCGGCCGCTGCCGATGAATTCGAGGCTGAGCTCACCCGGCGGCTTCGACCCCGATGAATATTCTTTCCGGTAACGAACCCCGGACGACAGGCTGAAGCGATTGAAATTGGCCGACAGTCGCGCCGCCGCGTCGAGTTGCTTCGAGCCGCCCTTGAGATCGGACAACTGCACGGAGGCGTGCGCCGGAATCACCGTTCGGCCGATTTTCACCGGCGTGTCGAGCGCCAGATTGTAGCTTCGCATGCTTTCCTTGTTCCCTCCACGCAAATGAAAATCATTTGCGATAAGAGCTTCCGCGTTGACATTTACGGGGCCGATCTTGCCGAGCAGCTGAGCTCGCGCGGCCGTCCCACCCGTCGTCTCCCGGGCCCCGCCGAGCTCCAGAATCGCAAGACCGAGCGAGCGGCGGACCGTCCCCTCGACAAAGGTCACCCGCTGGTCGTCGATCAGCATCATGCGCGCAAGCGCGGCCACCGACGTTCGATCGTCGATGCCGTGCTCGAGCGAGACCGTGGCTTGCGCCTTGGGCAGATCGGTCCCGTCCGGAGGCTTATGCAGCGCGAAGATATCTCGGCCGGGCTGGTTGAAGCCTGCCCAGTACCAGGTCTTGCCGGGCGGCACATTGTCCTGGCCGACGTTGATCAACTCCTCGCGCGTGCGAATCTGCCCCTGCGGCCCGTAAAGAACCACGCGAACGCGGTTCTCTCCGTAGAGAAGCTGAACATCGTCAAAGACATAACGATTGTCGGACGTCGCCTTGGCGAACCCGAGTAGTTCGTCATTGCGGTAGATCTCCGCCTCCCAGCCGGGCGGCAGGTCGCCTTCGAAGCGTGACCGATCGAACGCCGTCTGCGCATTGAGTGGCCGATTGGTGACGACCGCGCCACGGCCGAATGCGGACGAACCGGTCAACTTGCTGTCGAACCCCTCGACATCGCCAACCCCGAAGTGAGTGGCATGGGCCGGTCCGAGCAGATTGCCGTCGGGATCGGAGCGGAACGCACGAACCCTCACCGCCGAGGGCATGCCCTTCTGGTCGGTGCTGATCTGCGCGTCGTAGGACAGGCGCGCGATCTCGCCCGCGGCATAGACCGACGACTGGCGATCGACGCGCATGCCGTCTCGCGCACGATAAGTGACGCCGGCGCTGACCACGAAGTCGAGCGCTGGCGAACGCCACATGCGATAGGGCACGCGCACCTGCGGCAGGCTCGCAAGGTCGAACTTGGCGGGCTTGATGCGCTGCGCGCGCATCTGCCGCTCCATGGCGAGCTCAACTGGCAGCTTGGCCTGCGACTGGAGGAGCAGGACCGAGCCCGAGGTCATCGCATTGACGCCGATCCCGAACCAGCGCGACAAGGCACTGGCCTGGACGCACCAGCCTTCGGGCGTTTCGCGAATGGTGCCGGGCGCAATTGCCTCATTCCGGGTGCCGTAGGCGGCGGTTCCGGCGCCATAATTGATCGAAATGCGGTTGGATTCCTTGAACGCCCAGCCGCTCGCGATCCTGGCGCCGAGATCGACCTTCACCGGCACATCCAGCGTCGTCAAAAAGTCGCCTAAGACGACACACGTGCCTTCGGGCGTGTTGTAGGCGCGCACGCCGTCGCCGAGGCGCAGCTGGCGGATGTTGACGTCAAGAAGGAACTGGTCGTCGGGGTCCGCGGTCCACGCGGCCGCCATCGGTGGCGGCGCAGTCGACGCGCCGACGCCGCCGGCGCAGACCGCCAGCAGCAGCGCCGCCTTGCGCAGCCAGTTCCGGCGGCCAAGCATGGTGAGTCCTTCGCCCGGTCCTCGCGCCCCTTAGCGGAGCACCGCCTGCGTCTCGGCGACCTTTTGGGCGCCTTCGTCGGACGTTTCGAAATATTGGACCGTCACCGGGCCGGCGACCGGTCCTTTGTAACTTTCGTCGATCGGGATCGCGACATGGCGCTCGGTGAGCTCGGTATAGACTGCAACCGCGCGCTGGACGGCAATCGGATCCTTTACCCCAGGCTTGTAAACGCGAACCTCACCGAAGGTGGAGCGTGAGCCCGTTCGGGTGAGCTCCAGCCCGACCATCGGCTTCCCGTCCTTCTTCTCAAGCTCGACGTTCGACAGGCCCGCCGTCGCCTCAAGGTTGCCGAGGCGAACGATGACCGGGATCGTCACGCCGTAGATCGGGATGAGCTGCAGATGCACGCCCTTGGGCGCTTCGGCTGAAGCCGGAACGACCGGCGTGGCGGGTGGGATAGCGCGGAACAAAAGATGAACACGGTATTCGCCGTCGGCCAACCCCTGGGGCGGCCGCGCGGCGATTCGGATCGATTGCGGCTCGTGCGGCGCAAGCGTCACCCGCCGGGGAGCGTAGACGATCATGTCGGCTGCCGCCTGCTCTTGCGGCGTCGGGTTGCTGACGTCCTCGAGCTGACCGTCCGCCGTCATCCGCCGGAATTCGACCGAGATGCGATAGGTCGCCGGCGCATCGCCGACGTTGTTGAGCACGATCTCGGTACCGCGGCGCCCATCAAGGATGATGCGCGTCGGCGCGACCAGCAGGTCGCCAACGCCGGCCTGGGCGGGAGCGGCGAAGCCGGCCGCGACGGCAAGGCCAAGCAGTGCAATTGGAGTTTTGAACGTCCACCGGCTCATTCGAGCGATCCTTCCGCTTGCTCCAATGTGGAGCGATCGCCTCCTCTTTGGTCCAGAATGGTTATTTTTCGGCTAACCATGCCGCTTTAGCGGCGGTTTTCGGCGATTATTGGTAGTCGACGGTGATGTTGAACGTGCCCTGGTAGGTTCCGGACGCGGTGGTAGAGCTCAGTGTGATCGAGCCGCCGATATCGAAATTGTTGCCTGGCGCGCCCGACGAGGTGAGTTGGATGGTGCCCGGGCTGTCGAGGACCATGGTCAGCGTCTTCGACGCGTCCGCCTGATTGACCATCGTCACATTGGGCGCGCCGATCGTGATGTTCTGCTTGTTGCTACCCGTCACATTGTAGCGCGCGACCTGGGTCAGGCCGGTGCACACCAGGTTGGCCGAATTGCAGCTGAAGACCCCGGTCCGCGAGATGCCGACCGTCGCGCCTGACCAGGTGCCGAGCTTGGTCGTGATCGTGCCGAGGTCGAGATTCTGCAGCGAGGTGAGTGTGAGCGGCTTGACCACGTTCGCGGTGACACTGGCGTTCTGTGTGGCTGCACTTGCCGGCGACGCGCAGAGGCCGGCGGAGCATGCTGCCGCCAGGGCTACCGCCCGACCGTTGCTGGTCCACCGCTGCCAAACCGAGCGCATAACCGACGCCGTTTGGGCCAAAATGGTTGATTTTCGGTCAACCATGATTCGGAAGAGGGCAAAGAAGAAGGGGCCGCCGAGACCGGCGACCCCTCCACTTGGTGCGGCGTCTGGCGCCGCTAACTCTGGTCCGACTTACTGATAGTCAGCGGTGAGGGCAAAGGTGCCCGTGTACACACCGTCCGACGTCGTGCTCGGAATGCTGAGCGAGCCGCCGACGAAGAAATCGGTGCCCGGAGCGCCCGAGTTGGTCAGCGCGACGGTCGTGTTGTGATCCGGCGTAAGGGTCAGGTTGTCCGTACCGTTGGTCATCGTGACGGGGCCCGAGGCGATCGTCACGTTCTGGCCCTGCGTACCGGCGACGTTGTAAGCAGCGCGGGTGTGCGTGCCCGAGCAGGTCACGTTGCCGCTGTTACCGTCGCAGTTGAAGGTGTTGGCGCGGTCGAGCGAGACGGTCGCGGTATATGAACCCGATCCGGCCAGCACGATGATGCCGAGGTCGAAGTTCGCGGTGCTCGCAAGCACCAGCGGCTTCAGGATGCGGGCCTTGGCGGTCGCATTGCTCGTGGCGTTGACCGGAGCGGCAGCGGCCTCGGTCGCGGTCAGCGCGAGCGCGGCAACCGACGCCGCCATCGCAGTCAAACGAAGAACTTTGGTCATCTCATATTCCCCACTGGTTCAGTCAGTATGGCGGCTGCCCCGACACCGAGCCTGGTCATCCGTGGCGCTGCTATTAACCCTGCCCGCTTACGGCTTTCCTCAGGGGCTTGGTTAATCGGCGATTAGTGATTCGACCGTTTCGGACCCTTCTCTCTCGGATGCGGCCAAGAGAGGGAAACAAGGTTCACTGATACTCAACGGTAATTGGCAAATCGCCGCGGTAATCGCCGCCTGCATCACCAGTGATTCGGATTCGCCCGCCGAATCGGAAGCTGAGGTTCCCGGCCGAATCGAGCCTCGGAAGCGAAGGCAAGTCGCTGACCACCTGGTCGAAGCTGATTCGCCCGCCACTCAGGGAATAGAGCTCGATGCGCTGCGGAAGCTCGACGCGGACGGCCCGCCCAGGCTCGCCGTGGACCGTCGCAGTTCCGACCATCGCCCGTGACCCGACGTCACTCACGGCGCCTTCCGCGGCGCGCGAGCCGTCCGGACGAATGACCGCCGCGCCATCGCCTTCCCCGACCAGGATCAGCCGGTCGAAGTTGATGCTGCTTTCGACCTCGATCTGGACGTCCTGCTTGGGGGCATTCTCATCGCGGCTCGTCACCGGCGCCGAGCACAGGCGGCACTGACCGGCCGCCGGCCACGACGTGGCCACGGTCGCGGCGAACGCCGCGAGCATCAGGGCTTGGACCTTGAAGGCGCCCATGCCGAACGGTCTATCGGGAGAGACGCTAAAACAGGGTTAATTCCCGGCTAACCTTCGGTTCGCCATCCCGCTTATGTGCCCCGCCTATTGTCGCACCGCGCCGAGCTTTCTATCCCACCGCCTGAATGGCGCGCACTTCCTCATCGGCATCGTCTGGCCGCTCAACCTTGACGAGTATAATCAAGGGCATTGCCTATGCCGCGATCCTCGGGCTGCTGGCGCTGATCGTCGCCGTCGCGGTCGCGAGCGCCTATCTCCCGAGCTACTCCGATCTCACCAAACGCTCGGACCTTGGCCAGATGATCCGCGTTCGCGCGGCCAACGGCCAGGTGCTCGTGTCGCTCGGCCCGAGCTTCGGTAAGTGGTTGCCCTACGACCAGATCCCGGTCGAAATGCGCGCCGCGATCGTTTCGACCGAAGACCGGCGCTTCCGCAGCCACCTCGGCGTTGACCCGATCGGCATCGCGCGCTCGATCGGCGTGCGAATCAAGACCGGGCATTTCCGCCAGGGTGGCTCGACCATCACGCAGCAGCTGGCACGCAACATCTTCCTTACCAACAACCGCAGCTTCGGGCGAAAGATCAAGGAAGCGATCCTTGCCCTCGCGCTCGAGCGCAAATTCTCGAAGGACCAGATTCTCGAGCTATACCTGAACCGCGTCTATTTCGGCGGCGGGGCCTATGGGATCGACGCAGCGTCGCGAAAATTCTTCGGCCATGGCGCGGATCGCCTGAGCCTGGGCGAGGCCGCGATCATCGCGGGCCTGGTCAAAGCGCCATCCAATTATTCCCCGACCGCGGACGTCGAGGCGGCCCGCGCCCGATCGGGCGTCGTCATCCAGACGATGGTCAACAATGGTTTCATCACCAGCGATACTGCCGCGCGGGTCGACCCGGCCGCGGTGAAGATCCAGCAGACCACCAACAACAACAGCGTTCGCTACTTCACCGACTGGGCGCTGCCCCAGCTCGATACGCTTATCGATGAAACTTCCGAGCCGATCGACGTGTGGACCACGCTCGACCCCGGAATGCAGGTCGCGGCGAGCAACGCGATTCGCGCCAACGCGCCTGCCGGCACGCAAGGGGCGCTGGTCGCGATCGACCGCGATGGCGCGGTCCGCGCCATGGTCGGCGGCAAAGACTACGTCGATTCGATCTACAACCGAGCGACCCAGGCGACCCGCCAGCCCGGCTCTGCCTTCAAGCTGTTCGTCTACCTCGCCGCGCTCGAATCGGGGATGAAGCCGACCGACACGATCGTCGACGAACCCGTCACTATCGACGGCTGGAGCCCGCGCAACTCGACCCGGACAAACCTTGGCCCGGTCAGCCTGCGCGAAGCCTTCTCGCGATCAATCAACACGATCAGCGCCAAGATCGGCTCGCAGCTGGGCTTTTCGACCATCGCCGACATGGCGCGCCGCTTTGGCATATCGACGCCGATCTCGACCTTCCCCTCGATGGTGCTCGGCACGAGCGACGTTCGGCTGCTCGACATGACGCGCGCCTTCGCATCGGTCGCGAACAAGGGCGTCGCGGTGACGCCCTACGCAATCCGCAAGGTGATCACCGCAGACGGCCGCCAGCTTTACACGCGGGAAGGCGACGACGAGCGCGTCCTGGTGGCGCCGTGGGTCGCGGCGGAAATGACCGACCTGCTGCAGTCGGCGGTGCTGACCGGCACGGGCCGCGCAGCTCAAATCGGCCGGCCGGTCGCCGGCAAGACCGGAACCACCCAATCCAATAAGGATGGCTGGTTCATCGGCTTCTCGAGCGGGCTGACGACGGGCGTCTGGATGGGCCGTGATGACGCGCGTACCGTCACCGGCCTCCAGGGTGGCACCGCGCCTGCCCGGGCTTTCCACGACTTCATGGCCGTCGCGGTCGCCAATCGGCCTGTGGAGCAGTTCGAAACGCAAGTGCCGATGCCCGACTGGCAGCTGACGCCGGAAGAAGAAGTCTATGGCGACGCGGGCTATGACATGAACGGCATGGCGCCGATGGTCGACGAGAACGGGATGCCGATCGGCACGCCGCCGCCCGAATCGGGTTATCCCGGACAGTCGATGGTCAGGCCGGACGGCACCGGCGAACCCAGCCAGCAGGACCTTGACCAGGCCTTCCCGCCGCAACAGCGGCCATCCAACCAATATCCGCCGCAGCGCCAGCCGCAGCCGGCTCCGCCGCCGCGCCAGCCCGACCCGTTAGCCCCGGCCGACGCGCCGGAGCCGAGGCCCAACGCGCCGTAGCATTGCTTTCGCCTCGGCGACGCCAGGACCCAGCAAGCGCGCTTCGAGCGCCTTGAATTCGCGGCCGTGATTAAGATGGACGAGATGGGCGACTTCGTGCGCCACGACGTACCGCCGCACCGCGGGCGGAGCGAGGATTAGCCGCCAGCTCAATCGGATCCTGCCCTGAGACGAGCAGCTGCCCCAACGCGACCCCGCGTCGCCAATACTGACCTTGCGAGCAGACGCCCCCGCGGCCTGCGCGAACTCCGCTACCTCCTTCGACATCGTGTCGAGCGCAAGGCGTTTTACATATCGCTCAATCCGCCTCGCGAGGCCCGCTTCGGGGCCGCCGCAAATTAGCTTGCTTCCGCTTAGCTGCGGCGTGCGGGCGCCCCCCGCGGTCCAGCAAATGCGAACGTCATTCCCTTCAATCGGGATCACCGCGCCCGGCGCGAACGGCTCGCCGGGCTCGCTGTTCGCAAGCTGCTTGTCGATCCATTCGCGCTGATCGATTGCCCAGGCCAGCGCAGACTTGCGGCTCGTTCGCCACGGGCAGGTTAGCTTCAGCACCCCACTCGCTTCGTCGAAGCGAAGCCGCAGGCGGCGCGCGTTGCGCATCGGGTGAATATCAATCGGAACGGGCAGTGCGGCCGCCAGCGCGGCTTCAGATCGGGCGCTCGACCACATGATATTCGAGCTCGCCGGCATCATCTTCGCTGACCGTCCACCCGCGCGTCGATTGTCCGGCCTCGTGCACGGTCCCGCGGCTGCCGGAGATCAGATAATGCCAGTCGGGAAGCGGCTTGTTCGCCGCGCGCAGCCGGTAGGCGCAGGTTTCGGGCAACCAGTCGAGGCTGCCGAGATTGGAGCGGTCGAGCCGCACGCAGTCGGACACCAATTTCATCCGGTTCTTGTAGTCGAGACAGCGGCCATTGCTGCGGTCGAGCAGCTTGCACGCGACGTTCGTGGCGTAGAGCAGGCCGGTTTCTTCGTCTTCGAGCTTATGCACGCAGCAGCGGCCACAGCCGTCGCACAGCGATTCCCACTCGCCGCGATCGAGCGCAACGAGCGGTTTCTCCCAAAATGGCGTGCGCGCATTCATGACAAGGCCACCCTTGCTCTGCTAGGCGAAGTCGATCAAGCGGGTAGTTCGGGGCCTAAGTCCATGGGGTATTTGAGAATCGCGATTGGGGCGCTGGCGTTGCTGGTTGTCGAAGCTCCGGCCGTCGCGCAATTAAGCTACGACAGCCTCGATTTCATATCGGCAGTCCAGAAGCGAAACGGCGACAAGGCCGCTCAGCTGCTGAACGATCATCCGACCATCGTCGATGCCCGCGACGGCAAGGGCAATACCGCGCTGATCATCGCGATCAGCCGCGGCGACAGCGACTGGACCGGGTTCCTGCTCAACAAGGGCGCAGACCCCAATCTGCAGGGTGCCGCCGGCGAAACGCCGCTGATCGCCGCATCCCGAATCGGGTTCCAGGACGCAGCCGAATGGCTGCTCAACCTAGGTGCGAAAGTCGACGGCACCAACCGGCAAGGCGAGACGCCGCTCATCATCGCGGTCCAGCTCCGCCAGGTTCAAATGGTGCGCTTTCTGCTCGAGCACGGAGCCAACCCCGACAAGGTCGACGCCGCCCAAGGCTATTCGGCGCGGGAATATGCCGAGCGCGACACGCGCGGCCGGCAGATCCTGCAGCTGATCCAGAACAAGAAGCCGAAGCCGGGCGCTTCCGCGGCCGCTAAGTAGCTTCGCCAAGCGAGGGGTCGACCTGCGCCGACAGGCGCCTGGCGGCCCGGCGGGCAAAATCGAGAAGCTCAGCCTTGCGCCGCGCCGGAGCCAAGGGGCGATGCACCGCCTCGCGGATCACGGCTGCGTCATAACGATCGGCCACGATCAGCCCGGCTTCGCCCGGCAGATAGCGATCTTCTTCAAGGAATTTGGCGAGGTAGGGAGGGACCGCCCAGAAGAAGCGGTCGCAATAATCGAGATAATCGAGCCATTTGCCGTCGCCGAGAAGGTCGGCCTTGGCGACCTTGATCTCGACGATCGTCAGGCCGCCCTTGGCGTCGATTGCCATCAGGTCGGCGCGCCGGCCGTTGCGCAACGGCATCTCACAAACCGCGAACAGGTCTTGGCGGCAGAACAGCCGCGTCACACCGCGCGCAACTTCGGCAGCGACCAGCGGGGCGTCAGTGAAGCAGAGAGAATCGAGCTGCGTGGCCATCGCCATTTGATAGAACGAAATGGCAACAGAGCCAAAAGGAAAGCGGGCGAGCCAAAGCGCGCCCGCTGCCCGCCCGCGTCTGAATTCTTATCGGTAGAAGATGTGGTTCCCGATCGATGCCACACGCTTCAGCCGCCAACCAGGCGACACGTAGCGGGCGTGGAAGAACATCGCGTTGCCGATGGACGATGCCTTGAGGCCCTGGTCGACAATCTTGGCGATCGCGACCGCAGTCTGCCATTGCTTGCTGGCGCGAGGGACCGACGGAAGCGAACGACCGCGAACGAACGAGAACTGGCTGCGCTGGAACAGCACGCCGCAATAAGAGGAGGGGAAACGCCCCCCCGAGTTCGCGCGGTTGGCGATCACTTGGCCGACGGCCAGCTGGCCGGCGAGCGGCTCACTCTTCGATTCGAAATAGATGCCGGTCGCGAGGCATTCGAGCTCGCGGGTGCCAGGCGTGGCATCGCGCAGCTGCGTGACCATCTCGGACAATTCACCGTTCGGCTTGACCGCCGGAACGGCCGAGGCCGCGTCGGTCGAATCATCGGTAACGGCCGGCGAGGCGTCATCCGCCTGCGGGCCGGCTAGTTGAGGCTCGCCCTGCGGGTCGAGCAATTGGGGAACTGCGACCTTCGGAAGAGTCGCGCTTGCCATCGGGAGCAGAGGCTCACCGGAAGGCCCTGCCTGGGCAGGAACCATGTACGTCGCTGATAGAGCCGCCACAATGAGCAGCCCCGGGCGAAAAGAAGCCAACATTTAAACCATTAAATCTGCGGTGGACCACCAAAATCAGAACGCTTTATTACTTGCGACTACTTCCGCTGCGTTCTTAGGCGATACCCCGTCTCGCGTGGCACCATCATCGTTTCTTGCCGAGAAGGTGCCCCCCGCTCTTGTTGTTAAGCAGGGTTTCTATCGCTTGACGGGTGGGGTCAACCCAAACCGGTCGTTTCAGCGATGAACCGTTCGGGGTCCGCGATATCCAGTTCAATCGCCCACAAATCGTCGTCGAACCGTGCACGCTTGGCGAGGAAATCGCTGATTTCCGTGGAACCCATCGAATCGGGCAGCTTGGCGGCTTGCCAGCGATAATCGCCCTGAGGGCTCAAAACGCGCTCCAGGGCCGCATGCAATGCGCCTCGGCTGGAGACGAAAATGAGCAGGGAGCCGCGATCAGGATCGCCTTTCCTCATTACTGTGGCGAAATCTCCGTCAGCCGCCACTTTGCGCAAGATGCCGGCCACTTCGACATGCGTTGGCAACCTGCTCAAGCTGCGTCCTTAAGCAGCGTCGCGCTCGTCGGCGCCGATCAACACCGCCGCAAGGGCGTCGCGGCTGCGCGCGCCGCGCATCTTCTCGAGCGTCGCGGCATTGCGCGTCACGCGGCTGATCGAGGCCAGGGCCTTCAGATGCTCGGCACCGGAATCGGGCGGCGACAGGAGGAGGAAGACGAGGTCGACGCGGCGGCCGTCGATCGCCTTGTAGTCGACCGCTTCGCCAAGCCGCGCGAACAGCCCGTAGATCCGGGTCAGGCCCTCGATCTTGCCGTGCGGAATCGCCACGCCCTGGCCGAAACCGGTCGAGCCGAGCGATTCGCGTTCCGTCAGGCTGGCGAGGACCGCTGCAGGATCGACCTCGAGCCGCTGGCCAGCGAGGTTCGCCAGTTGCTGAAGCAATGAGCGCTTGTTGCCGCCGGGAAGGGCGGTCTTGATCGCGTCAAAGTCGAGGAAATCGGCAAGCTGCATGGTCGTAACTCTAGGCGGCGCGACCGTTCGCACCTGGCCGCTTGATGTTGGAGATGGGTTCAGGCCGCTTGCGGCTCAACCCAACCGATGTTTCCGTCCTCGCGGCGGTAGATCATGTTGAACTCGCCGGTGCCGCTGTTTCGGAATAGCAACGCGCTCGTGTTGCGAAGATCCATCAGCATGACGGCGTCGGACACGCTCGCTTCGGGAATGTCGATCCGCGTTTCAGCCACAATCGCCGGATTGTCGACCTGCGGCTCCTCTTGCCCGGTAGCGCCGGAAAAGACCGTGTAGCCGGCGTTTTCGACATAGGCCGCAGCAGTGTCGTCGACCTTATGTTCCTTCAGCCGGTTGCTGTAACGGCGAAGCTGCTTTTCGATTCGGTCTGCCGCGCCGTTGAACGCCAATTCGGCGGTTCGCGCGCTATTCGATGCCTTCAGCACGACGCCCTGAACGACGGGCGCGATAATGTCGCAAGTGAAGTCGTTGTTCGGCCCGCGGCCGAACGTCACGTTCGCGCCAACCGAGCGGGCAAAATACTTCTCCGTGATGTCGGCGACCCTGCGCTGGGCATGCTCGCGCAGCGACTCGCCGGTATCGACCTGATGCCCCGCGACCCGAACGTCCACTGGCCTCGCTCCCTGATGATCTAGGGGCGCTTAGGACCGCCCTGAACCCGCCGTCAACTCGCCCTTACTGAACGGCTGCGAACCGTGCCCAGAGCGGGTTGACCAGCTTTGCAATAAACGCGCGGTGGCGTTCCAGTTCCTCAATTGCCGCAAAATGCGGCCGGGCGGGGCGGGGCTCCCTAGCGACGACGGGACGGGATGAAACTCCGACCGAGACGCTACCCGCCTCGGCGACAAGACCGAGCCCGATCTGCCGTCCACCGGTTAGCTCGACATAGACCTGGGCGAGCAGTTGCGCGTCGAGCAAAGCGCCGTGCTTGACGCGATGGCTACGATCGATGCCGAAGCGAACGCACAAGGCGTCGAGGCTGTGCTTGGCGCCGGGATGGCGCGAGCGGGCGAGGGTCAACGTATCGACCATGCGATGCATGCCGACCGGCGACCGGCCGCAGCGCTCGAGCTCGTGATTGAGGAAGCCGAAGTCGAAGCCCGCATTGTGCGCCACCAGCGGCGAATCCTCGATGAACTCCAGCAGCGCCTCGGCGGTCTCTGCAAAGCGGGGCTTGTCGGACAGGAACAGGTTGGACAGGCCGTGCACCATCTCGGCCTCGAACGGCATGTCGCGCTCGGGATTGAAGTAGGCGTGGAAATGGCGGCCGGTTTCGACGCGGTTGAAGATCTCGACGCAGCCGATCTCGACCATCCGGTCGCCGCCGGACGGATTTAACCCCGTGGTTTCAGTGTCGAAGACGATTTCCCGCACGCGGCGAATCTAACCACGCGTGGGGAGTCCGAGACAAGCGATTATGTCGCGCACCTGGCTTTCAGTTGTGGATAGGTCGCCACCGGTATCGATTACGAAGTCGGCGCGCCGCCGCTTCTCCTCATCCGGCATCTGTCGGGCGAGGATGGAAGCGAGCTTGGCCTCGGTCATGCCCTGTCGCGCCAATACGCGCTCGCGCTGGATGTTTCCCGGCGCCGAAACAACGATCACTTTGTCGAACGCTTCTTCGCCATGCGTTTCGAACAGCAGGGGGATGTCGAACAGCAGCACCGGTTTCTCGCGGTTGCCGAGCAGGAAGCGCGCCCGCTCGGAATGAACCGCGGGATGCATGATCGTTTCAAGCGCGGCGAGTTCTTCAGGATGACCGAGGACCTGAGAAGCAAGCAGCTCGCGGTCCAACACGCCATCCTTGACCGTGCCTCCGAACCGATCTCCGATCGCCGCGATGACATCGGCGTCCTCGGCCTGGAGCCGGCGCACGATCGAATCGGCGTCGAACACCGGAATGCCGGCGCCGCGAAACATCTCGGCGACGGTCGATTTTCCCATGCCGATAGAGCCGGTCAGGGCGATGCGGATCATGACAGGATCAAGCCGCGCTCTCGAAGCGCGCCAAGGAGCGGCAGCAGTGGCATGCCCAGGATCGTGAAATGATCGCCCTTGATCTCCTTGAACAACTGCACGCCGCGGCCCTCCAGCCGGAATACGCCGACGCAATAGCCGACTTCGGGCCATTCCGCATCGAGATAGGCTGCGATGAATTCGTCGGAGAGCGCGCGAACTTCCAAGATCGCGCTGTCGACATGCCGCCAGTCTTCGGCTCCATCGCGCGCAAGCGCTACGGCGCTCGTCAGCACCATCGTCTTGCCGGAAAAGGAGCAGAGATGGTCGGTCGCTTCGTCGCGATCGCGCGGCTTGTCGAACAGCCGCCCGCCGACGCTGACCACGCTGTCGCTGCCGATCACCCATTCGCCAGACACGCTGCGAGCCTTGGCCGCGGCCAGCTCGCCGGCGATTTGCGCCGGGTCCGAGTAGCGGGCCTTTACCTCGGCCTCGTCGACATTGGGCGGCGTCGCCTCATAAGCGACGGCCGCGGCGTCGAGCATGTGCCGCCGGATCGGGCTGGTCGAGGCAAGAATCAGGGGCAAAGAACAACCTTGTGGAAAAGCGACCGGACAGGCCTAGCGCGGAGATGGGGGCGGGCTCAATCGGCGCTTTGTCCGACCCATTGCGACGGCTGTTCGAACTTTCATCCACGGGGACAGATTCGATCCCCAGCCTGTGAATCATGGGTGGGAATCGGACCGACTCGCGTAATCCCCGAGAGTCGGCTTTTCCGGCGGTTGTTGGCAATTCAGGGAGCCGCGACTAAGCCCCGTTCTCCCGCGGCCTACTACATCATCAATCTTATTCTAAATATATATAAGGGAGAGAAGAGGGTGGCGCTCAAGCCTGCCGATCTTCCAAGCACGCAGGCCGATAAGCCCTTGCTGTCCGTCCTTCGGGGTGAGCGGCGAGACCCGGTGCCAATGTGGATGATGCGCCAAGCTGGGCGCTACCTTCCGGAATATCGGGAGCTGCGCGCGCACAAGGGCGGTTTTCTCGATCTCGTTTATGACAGCGATGCGGCCGCGGAGATCACGCTCCAGCCGCTCATGCGCTTCCCTCAGCTCGATGCCGCGATCCTGTTTTCCGATATCCTGATCGTGCCCTTCGCACTGGGACAGAATCTGAGCTTCGTCGCGGGTGAAGGTCCGCGGCTGACGCCGCCGCTCACCCATGTCGCGATCGATGGCCTCAAGCCTTATCCGGCGCGGCTCGATCCGATTTACGAGACTGTGCGCAAGGTCAAAGCTAGGCTCGATCCTGCGAAGACGTTGATCGGCTTTGCTGGGAGCCCGTGGACGGTGGCGACCTACATGGTCGCGGGCCAGGGTAGCCGCGAACAGGCCGAGGCCCGGCGCTTCGCCTATCGCGACCCCAAGGCGTTCGGCGAGATCGTCAAGCGTATCGAGGCAGCCACCTACGACTACCTTTCCGCTCAGATCTCTGCAGGGGCCGAGGCCGTGCAATTGTTCGACAGCTGGGCGGGCAGCCTGTCGCCGGCGCAATTCGAAGCGTGGGTAACCGCCCCGACCGCACGCCTCGTGGCGAAGATCAACAAGAAGCATCCGGGTGTGCCTGTGATTGGCTTTCCCAAGGGCGCTGGTGGGAAGCTAGCTGCCTATGCGTCGGAAACCGGCGTCTCCGCGATCGGGATCGATGAGACCGTCGATCCGCTATGGGCGGCAAGCCAGCTGCCGAAGGGCCTGCCCGTACAGGGCAACCTCGATCCCCTCGCGCTCATCGCCGGGGGGAAACCTTTGATGAATGCCGCGCGGCTTATCCTTGACGCTTTCGCCGGCCGTCCTCACATCTTCAATCTCGGGCATGGCATCCTGCCGGACACGCCGATCGCGCATGTCGAGCAGTTGTTGGCCCAGGTGAAGGGGGGAAAGTGAGCAGCTACGTGGGCTTCCTCGGCGTCGCTTACCCATGGGTAAAGGCGGCGCACGTCACCTTCGTGATTTTCTGGATGGCCGGCCTGTTCCTGCTCCCCCGGCTCTACGTCTATCATCAGGAAACGACCCCCGGTTCGGCCGAGGACCGGGCCTGGATCGAGCGCGAGGCGCGCGTTCGTTCGATCATCCTCAATCCGGCGATGATTGCGGTCTGGATCCTCGGGTTGATGCTCGCCTTCAACGTCGACGCCTTCAGCCAGGGCTGGTTTCACGCCAAGCTGCTGCTGGTGGTCGCACTATCCGGCTATCAGGGCTGGCTCGGCGCTTATGGCAAGAAGCTGGCGCGGGGCGAGCGGCCCTTGTCGGGCAAGGCGGTTCGGATGATCAACGAAATCCCGGGCATAGCGGCGGCCCTGATCGTCGTCCTGGTCATCGTTCGCCCGTTCTGAATCGGCGCTGCGTTGACCGGCGCTGATTGACAGCGGGCAAGCGCAGACATACCTCCACTAAAGAGCGGCTCCGGCCAGTTTCCTTAAATTGCCGGCCAGCTGTTCCTTCCCAAAGCGGCGTCCTGCCGCGTTTTCGGCCTTCGCATTCATGAGAAGCTCGAGCCAAATTCCCCAAGAAAAGAATATCCTATGCATTTGAAAGAACTGAAAAAGAAAACCCCGGCCGAGCTGGTCGCGATGTCCGAGGAAATGGGCGTCGAGGGCGCATCGACGATGCGCAAGCAGGATCTGATGTTCTCGATCCTGAAGATTCAGGCCGAGAACGGAGTCGAGATCATGGGCTCCGGCACCATCGAGGTGCTGAACGACGGATTCGGATTCCTCCGCTCTCCGGAAGCCAATTATCTCGCCGGCCCTGACGACATTTACGTGGCTCCGTCGATCGTCCGGCGCTTCGGGCTTCGCACTGGCGACACCGTCGAGGGCGAGATCCGCGGCCCCAAGGAGGGCGAACGTTATTTCGCGCTGACCAAGGTCACGACGATCAATTTCGACGATCCCGAACAGGTTCGCCACCGCGTCAATTTCGACAACCTCACGCCGCTCTATCCCGATCAGAAGCTCAAGCTCGATACGCTTGACCCGACCATAAAGGACAAGAGCGCGCGGGTGATCGACATTGTCGCCCCGCTTGGCAAAGGTCAGCGTGCGCTGATCGTCGCTCCGCCGCGCACCGGCAAGACCGTGCTGCTGCAGAACATTGCGCGCGCGATCACCGACAATAATCCCGAGGTGTTCCTGATCGTCCTGCTGATCGACGAGCGGCCCGAGGAAGTCACCGACATGCAGCGGAGCGTGCAGGGCGAGGTCATTTCCTCGACCTTCGACGAGCCGGCAAGCCGCCACGTCCAGGTGGCGGAGATGGTGATCGAGAAGGCCAAGCGCCTGGTCGAGCACAAGAAGGACGTCGTGATCCTGCTCGACTCCATCACCCGGCTTGGCCGCGCCTACAACACCGTGGTGCCGAGCTCGGGCAAGGTGCTGACCGGCGGTGTCGACGCCAACGCGCTGCAGCGGCCGAAGCGGTTCTTCGGCGCCGCCCGCAACATCGAGGAAGGCGGGTCGCTGTCGATCATCGCGACCGCGCTCATCGATACCGGGTCGAAGATGGACGAGGTCATCTTCGAAGAGTTCAAGGGTACCGGTAACAGCGAAATCGTGCTCGACCGCAAGGTCTCCGACAAGCGCATCTTCCCCTCGCTGGATGTCGGCAAGTCCGGCACCCGCAAGGAAGAGCTGCTGGTCGAGCAGGCCACGCTCACCAAGATGTGGGTGCTGCGCCGGATCCTGATGCAGATGGGCACGGTCGATGCGATGCAGTTCCTTCTCGACAAGATGAAGGACGCCAAGTCCAACGAGGACTTCTTCGCCTCGATGAATCAGTAAGGACCGATGCTGGCCGGTTTCGACTTTGGCGCCATCCTGACGGCGGGCGGCCTGGCGAAGCTCGGCCAAATCATCATCGGCGACCTGACCATGGCCGGCGACAATGTCGTCATCATGGGCAGCCTCGCCTCGGGCCTTCCGGAGCGCGACCGCAAGAAGGTGCTGATGTTCGGCGTCGGGATGGCGCTGGTCTTCCTGATCACCTTCGCGCTCCTCGCGACGCAGCTCCTGAAGGTCACCGGCCTGGTGTTCGCCGGCGGCCTTCTGCTGCTGTGGGTCGCCTACAACATGGTGCGCGAGCTGCACCCGGCGCAGCCGGTCATCGCCGACGACCCTACGACCGCAGCGATCGAGGGGCCGCCTGCCAGCAAGACCCTGCTTCAGGCGGCGATCCAGATCACAATCGCCGACCTCAGCATGAGCCTCGACAATGTGCTGCTGGTCGCGTCGATCGCCCGCGAGAACCCGGCGCTTCTGTTCATCGGCCTGACCTTCTCGGTCCTGTTCATGGGCTTTGCCGCCAATTACGTCGCCCGGCTGATCCATCGCTACCACTGGATCAATTACATCGGCCTCGCGGTGATCCTGTGGGTCGCCTGCTCGATGATCTACGAGGGCTGGGTCGGCGGTGAGCATGTGCTGGGGTTGAGGAGCGTGCTCCACCTCGGCTAGTCCCGAGGACATGGACCTCGGTATGATTACCCCGGCGGCGTTGACCGCCTTCTTCGAGATCCTGTTCATCGACATCGTGCTTGCGGGCGACAACGCGATCGTCGTTGGGGCGCTTGCCGCCGGTCTTCCGGCCGAGCAGCGTAGACGAGTCATCATGATCGGCGTGATCGCCGCGCTGGTCCTGAGGATCGCCTTCGCGCTGATCGTCACGCAGTTGCTACAGATCACCGGACTGGTGCTCGCCGGCGGCTTGCTGCTCGTCTGGGTGGCGTGGCGCATGTACCGCGAGATTCGCCACAAGGACGAGAGCGCGGGCTCGGAAGAGATCGTCGGTGACGAGCATTCGGGGGTGAAGGCGTCGAAGAGCTTCGCCAGCGCCGCCTGGGGCGTCGCCCTCGCCGATGTCAGCATGAGCCTGGACAATGTGCTGGCGGTGGCTGGCGCGGCCCGTGACCATCCCTATGTCCTCGTCTTCGGCCTCATCCTGTCGGTGCTGCTGATGGGCATCGCGGCCAACTTCATCGCCCGCTACATCGACCGGTACAAGTGGATCGCCTGGGTCGGGCTGATCGTGATCCTGTGGGTCGCGCTCAGGATGATCTACGACGGCGCGGGGCACGTGGCGCCGCACGTCGCGCCGCTTTTCACCTGAAGTCATGACCGACACGATATTCGCGCTGTCGAGCGGCCGACCTCCGGCTGCGATCTCGGTTATCCGCGTCAGTGGGCCCAGGGCGCATGCCGCCGGGGTCGCGCTTGCTGGCTCGCTGCCCGAAGCCAGGACTGCCGCGGTGCGCGAGCTGCGCCATCCGAACACCGGCGACTTGCTTGACGAGGCGTTGCTCCTTCGGTTCGATGCGCCGGCCAGCTCAACCGGAGAGGATAGCGTGGAATTTCAATGCCACGGCGGACGGGCGGTGGTCGACGCCGTGCTCGGCGCGTTGCAAAATATTGACGGATTGCGCCTCGCTCAGCCCGGCGAATTCACCCGACGCGCGTTCGAGAATGGGCGGATCGATCTGACCGAGGCCGAGGGCCTCGCCGACCTGATCGAGGCCGAGACCGAATCGCAGCGCAAAGCCGCGTTGGCGATGGCTGAGGGCGGCCTTCGCAAGCAGATCGGCGAGTGGCAGGAGCGGCTGCTCACCCTCTCGGCGATTGCGGAGCGCGCGGTCGATTATGATGAGGATGACGCGGCCGATCCGGCGATGGCGGGCGATTGCGCGACACTGGCTGACGAACTTGAGCGCTGGCTGGCGCTTCCGCGATTCGAACCGCTGAAAGACGGCGTCCGAGTCGTGGTCGCGGGGCCACCAAATTCTGGAAAATCTAGCCTAATCAATGTGATATCTGGACAGGAGCGCGCGATCGTCACCGATATCCCGGGGACGACGCGCGATCATATCGAGGTGCCCCTGGCACTAAACGGGGTCCCGGTCCTGCTGACCGACACCGCCGGTCTGCGCGAAACCGATGACCAGGTTGAGGCGATTGGCGTACACCGCGCGGGAAGCCTGATCGAGGCGGCGGACGTGGTTCTGTGGCTCGGCGAGCCAGCCGACCCTCCACCCGCCGCCCGGGTCATCCTCGTGCATGCGAAGGCGGACGTCGCCGGTCCCGCGCCGCAGGGATCGGTTGCCGTGTCGGCCACGACGGGCGAGGGGCTGAAGGGCCTGGTCGACGCGGTCGCTGCGGAAGCGTCGTCGTTACTCCCCGTGGAGGATGCGATCGCCCTGAATCGCCGGCAGGCGGATTGCATCGCGGAGGCAGCCGTCCTCCTTCGTGGCGCGGCGAACGCGCGGGAGATCATCCTCATCGCCGAGGATTTGCGTGCTGCCCGTGCAGCGTTCGACCGGTTGACCGGGCGGGCGGGCATGGAGGAGGTGCTCGACGCCTTGTTCGGCCGCTTCTGTCTCGGCAAGTGACTGTTCCACGTGGAACAAATCCTCTAAGCGGCTCGCCCATGCACGACGTTCTGGTGATCGGCGCCGGCCATGCCGGGTGCGAGGCTGCGGCTGCCGCGGCCCGTCGCGGAGCGCGTGTCGGCCTGATCACGTTTCGGCCCGAGGACGCCGGCCAGATGTCCTGCAACCCGTCCATCGGCGGAGTAGGCAAGGGGCATCTGGTTCGCGAGCTCGACGTGTTCGACGGGCTGATGGCGCGCGCGGCTGATCGCGCGGCAATCCATCGCCGCATGCTCAACCGAAGCAAGGGTCCCGCCGTCTGGGGGCCGCGGGTGCAGGCCGATCGCAAGCTTTACCGGGCCGCGATCGCAGAACTGCTAGGCGAGAGCGGCGTCGAGATCATCACGGCCGAAGCGCTTGGCCTGGTCATCCGGGGCGGACGGATCGCCGGGATTGAGACGAGTGCCGGGGCGTTCGCTTGCCGCGCCGTGGTCGTCGCTACCGGCACGTTCCTCGATGCGCGGCTGTTCGTCGGCGAGCAGGTCATCGAAGGCGGACGGCGCGACGAAGGGGCTTCGGTCGCGCTTGCCGGCCAAATCCGCGACATCGGTCTGGGGCAGGGCCGGCTCAAGACCGGAACGCCGCCGCGCCTCGACGGCCGCACCATCGATTGGGCCCAGCTAGAGGAACAGCCCAGCGACAAGGAGGCCTGGACTATGTCCGCGCTGGACGACGGAGCCAGGCCGGCCCAGCTGTGCTGCGCGATCACGCGGACGAGCGAGCTCACCCACGACATCATCCGCGCCAATTTCGACCGGTCCCCTCTGTTTGCGGGCGCGATCGAGGGTCGCGGGCCACGCTATTGTCCGTCGATCGAGGACAAGGTGAAGCGCTTCGCTGAGCGCGACGCGCACCAGATTTTCCTCGAGCCCGAAGGGCTCGACGATCCCCTCGTCTACCCCAACGGCATTTCGACGTCGCTTCCGCAAGACGTCCAGCGCGATTTCGTCCGCTCGATCCCGGGACTGGAGCGGGCCGACATTGTGCGGCCAGGCTACGCAGTGGAGTATGAGTTTGTCGACCCGCGTCGCCTGAACGCGACACTCGAAGTGCGCGAGCTGCCCGGTTTGTTTCTCGCGGGGCAGATCAACGGCACGACCGGTTATGAGGAGGCGGCCGCGCAGGGTTTAGCCAGCGGTCTCAATGCGGCATCGTCTGCGCTGGATTTGAGCGACGTACGGTTCGATCGGCGTACGTCATATATCGGCGTGATGATCGACGACCTTACGCTGCAAGGGGTAAGCGAGCCGTACCGGATGATGACTGCCCGCGCGGAGTATCGTCTGAGCTTGCGCGCCGACAACGCCACCGCACGCCTCGGTGAGGTGGCCCTGTCTGCAGACTGCGTGTCTGCGCGGCGACGCGCGCAGGTGGAAGCCCGGCTCGCGCAAGGTCCCGAAGCGGCCGAAGCGGAAGCGGATCGCCTCTATGCCCCGTACGTTGCTCGCCAGGAACGCGAGTGGGCGGTCGTCCAGCGCGATTCGAATGTGTGGATTCCCGCGGAGCTCGATTATGGCGCGATACCTGGCCTGTCGAACGAGATGGTCGAGCGGCTGACCACGGCGCGGCCTGAAACGCTCGATCAAGCATCGCGCATCCCAGGCGTTACGCCGGCAGCGGTGTCGGCGCTTTACGTCGCGGCCAGCCGGCGCGCTGCGGCGTGATCGATCGCCTGGCACAGGTCGCGGGCCGGCCTGTTTCACGTGAAACATTCGAGAAGCTCGAAGCCTACGTTGCACTCCTTCGCGAGGAGAATAAGCGGCAGAACCTCGTTTCCGCGGCGACTTTGGTCGCGGTGTGGGAGCGCCATATCCTCGATTCGGCGCAGTTATTGCGGTTTGAGCCGCATCCCGCCGCTTCTTGGGCCGACATCGGCTCGGGAGCCGGTTTGCCGGGAATCGTGATCGCTTGCCTCGCCGAGGGGCCAGTAACGTTGATCGAACCAAGACGGCTGCGCGCCGAATTCCTCCACAAGGTGAGCGAATCACTGAAGCTCAATGCCGAAGTGGCCTGCGCGAAGGCCGAGCACGTTCGCGGCAGCTTCGATGTCATTACGGCGCGTGCTGTCGCCAATTTGAGTGATTTGCTCAAACTATCCGCACATCTGTCCACAAGAAATACCGTCTGGGCGCTTCCGAAGGGGAGAAACGGGCGTGAGGAACTGGCCGAGGCTGAGCGCACATGGCAAGGTGCGTTCCACGTGGAACGAAGTGTCACCGACGCGGATTCCTGGATCGTCGTCGGGACAGGGGTGAGGGTAAGAAAATGATCCGCATCGCGGTGGCCAATCAAAAGGGCGGCGTCGGCAAGACAACGACGGCGATCAACCTCGCCACCGCGCTCGCGGCCATTGGTTGGCGAGTGCTGCTGATCGACCTCGATCCTCAAGGTAATGCGTCGACGGGCCTGGGTGTTTCGCCGTCGCAACGAACCCAGTCGAGCTACGACGTGCTCATCGGCGGTGCGTCAGTCGCCGAAGCGTCTGTCGCGACGCGCGTCCCGCGGCTCGACCTGCTGCCTGCGACGGTTGACCTGTCTGGGGCCGAAGTCGAAATGGTCGGCCTTGAGGACCGCGCGCACCGTCTCGGCCGCGCCTTGGGCGCCATTCCGCCCGGCCGGTGGGACATTGCCTTGATCGATTGCCCGCCTTCGCTTGGCCTTCTGACGGTCAACGCACTGGTCGCAGCGCGCCACTTGCTCGTCCCGCTTCAGTGCGAGTTCTTTGCCCTCGAGGGTCTGAGCCAACTCCTTCAAACCGTTGAGCGAATCCGTGTCGCTTTCAATCCGGAGCTGTCGATCTTGGGCGTGGCGCTAACGATGTTCGACCGCCGCAACAATCTCAGCCAGGCGGTCGGCGATGACGTCCGCGCATGCCTTGGCTCGGCGGTCTTCGACACGGTCGTCCCGCGCAACGTGCGGCTGTCGGAGGCGCCGAGCCATGGGCTCCCGGCGCTGATTTACGACCTCAAATGCCCAGGCTCCGAGGCCTATATCCGCCTCGCGCGCGAAGTAATCGGCCGCCTGCCGCAGCTGGCTGTGGCGGCATGAGCAAGGCTGCAGGACTGGGGCGGGGCCTTTCGGCGCTCCTAGGCGAACAGCCGCAGAGACCTTCGGGCGAAGGCAATGTACAGCGCGGCGGGGTTCGCGAGATCGAAATCGCACGGATCCGCCCGAATCCCGAGCAGCCGCGCGTGCATTTCGACGAGGACGCGCTTGCGGAGCTCGCCGAATCCATCTCCGAGCGCGGCGTGCTTCAGCCGATCCTGCTTCGGCCACACGGTGACGATTACCTGATCATCGCCGGCGAGCGCCGCTGGCGCGCTGCGCAGAAGGCGCAGCTTCACCTGATTCCGGCAATCGTGCGCGAGATCGACGAATCGACCGTCGCCGAGATCGCGCTGATCGAGAACATTCAGCGTGAGGATCTCAACGCGCTCGAAGAGGCGGAAGGCTACCGCCAGCTGATCCAGCGACATGGTCACACGCAGGACGAGGTCGGCAAGCTGGTCCACAAGTCCCGCAGCCATGTCGCGAACTTGCTACGGCTGCTCGAATTGCCGGAGTTCGTGAAGCAATCGCTATTGCAAGGCGATATCACTATGGGGCACGCGCGAGCGATCGCAACCGCTCCTGATCCCGAAGAACTGACCCGCGAAATCGTCGCCAAGGGCCTCTCGGTGCGCCAGGCCGAGCAGCTGGCGAAGAAGATCAAGCCTGGGCCGGGGATCGACATTGCTCGTGCCAGCGCCCGGAACGCGCATCCGGTGGACGCGGACCTGATCGCGCTCGAACGCCAGCTGGGCGATATCCTCGGGCTTACGGTCAAGGTCGCGCACAAGGGGCAGGGCGGCGCGGTCACGCTGCAATATTCAAGCCTCGATCAGCTCGACATGATCTGCCAGCGCCTCAGCGGCGAGCCGATCTGACCCTAGCGGCTGCGCGCCTTGCGCGCGATCGCCATTAGTTCTTCGCCCAAGGCTTCGCGCTCCGGGGCGTCGGTAAACATCAGGTCGCGCTCGAGGCGCCCGGCGCGCTCCGCTACCGTCGCCAACTCGTCCGCGCGCCATTTGCCGATCATCCGCTCGACGATCGCTTTATCCTTCCAGAACAATGCTCTGCCCAGTGACGCCATGACGGCATCTGGTCGTTCGCCGCGCTCCACGCGGGCGCGCGCCGGCGCCAGCATAAGCAGTCGTCGTTGCAGCGAACGAACGACCGGGATCCCCTCCGATCCGCCTGCCGGCAGCCGCGCGAGCTGATCAGCAAGCTCGCCCACGCTTCCGCTCAGCGCGAGATCGGCAAGGCGCATGAAGTCGCCCTCGTTGCCCTCCGCGCCGACGGCGTCGACCGCGTCATGATCGAGCTCCTTGGGGGCGTGCGGCGATGCGTCGATATATAAAGCGAGCTTCTCCAGCTCTTGGCTAGCGATCGCTCGGTCGTTGCCGGCGGCGTCGGCGATCCGGGCCGCCACCTGCGGCGAAACCTTCAGCCCAAAGCGGCGGCCGATATCAGTCACCATGCGCTCCGCCTCCTGGCCCTCTGGCGCATAAGAGGCGTAGGCCAGCGCCATCGGCGATGTTTCGGCAAGCTTCAGCAGCGGCGACGTCTTGGGCAAGGATCCCGCAATCGCCAGAACCGGGTTCTCGGTCGCTGGGCCCTCCAGCAGAGCGACCACGCCGTCCTCGATGTCCTTCGTCGCCGGCTCAATCCACACCACGCGCGTGCCCCCGAACAGGTTCATCGCGCCGGCTTCATCGGCGAGCGAGGCGGGATCGGCCTTGATCGAGGCGGACGAGATCAGAAAGCGGCTGGCGCTGAGCGCCTCGGCGACCCGGGCCGCGAGCGCCCGCGACTGCGATTCGTCCTGGCCGTGGAAGAGATAGAAACGGATGTCGCGGTTCGGCTGGTCGACCGCTCGGTCGATGCTGCCCTTGGCCGCCTTCACTTCTTGCCCTGCGCCCGCGCGTAGAGCGCCAAGCGGGCGACAATCTGGTCGGCGACCGTGTCCGACAAATTTTCGAGCGCGGTCTGCTCGGCCGCCACCGTTGCATATTCCGAACTGACGATGTCGATGCCGGCGTCCGATCCGGCGGTCGCGTCGAGCACGACCGTCCCAGTCGCGGCACTGACCAGCTGGTAGCGCGCGCGGAGCGTACGCCGCTCATAAGTCGCGGCCCGGTCGCCCCGAATACCGAAGGAGGTGATGTTGTCGTCGAGCGTCACGTCGAGGCGATAGTCGGCCGGTCCATCGCCGGTCTCGCCCAGGCGATCGACCAGCTTGTTGCGTATCAGCCAACCGCCTTGCCCCGCGATCGGCCCGACCTTCACCGAGCGGAGGGTCGCGGCAATCGGGCTGTGGGCACCGCCTCCATAGAGCGGCTGGAGGCCGCATCCGGTCAGGCCGGCAAGAAGCAGGATCGGAAGATATCGCCGCATCATGCGACGATATTCACCAGCCGGTCGGGAACGACAATGACTTTGCGCGGGGCGGCGCCGTTCAACTGGCGCTGGACCTTGTCGGATGCGAGCGCAAGCGCTTCGGCCGCGGCGCGATCCAGCCCGCGGGGGGCGCTCAATGTGTCGCGCAGCTTGCCGTTGATCTGGACCGCGAGCGTCACCTGATCGTCGACCAGCAGCGCCGGGTCGAAGGCCGGCCACTCGGCATTGGCGACCAGGCCTTCGCCGCCGAGAACCGCCCAGCATTCTTCGGCAAGATGCGGCGCGGCGGGCGCTATCAGCCGGACCATCGCGTGAACCGCCTCTGTCCGCGTCGCCGACGGCCTCGCCTTCTCGATCGCGCTGACCAGCTCGTACAGCTGGGCCACCGCCTTGTTGAACTGGAGCCCGTCGATCGCCTCACCGACCGCAGCGACGGCGCGGTGGAGCTTGCGCTTCAGCCCATCGTCTTCGCCCTCGCCCGGGGTCAGTCCCGTGACCAGCTTCCATACCCGCTGGACGAAGCGCGATGCACCCTCGATCCCGGCTTCGGACCATTCGAGGTCGCGCTCCGGGGGGCTGTCGGACAGCATGAACCAGCGCACGGCGTCGGCGCCATATTTCTTGAGGATCGGTTCTGGGTCGATCGTATTGCGCTTGGACTTGGACATTTTCTCGATGCGCCCGGGCGTGACCGGATGCCCGCTTTCAACATGAATCCAGTCGTCGCCGTCCTTCTTGACCTCGTCCGGGCTGAGCCAGCTGCCGTCGCCGGCGCGATAGGTTTCGTGCGTGACCATGCCTTGCGTGAAGAGGCCGTTGAATGGCTCGGCCATGCCCAGTTGTCCGAGATGCTGCAGCGCGCGGGTCCAGAAGCGCGCGTAGAGCAAGTGCAGGATCGCGTGCTCGACCCCGCCGATATATTGCGCGACGGGCAGCCATTTCTCGGCTTCAGCGCGATCGAACGGCCGGTCCTTGGGCTGGCTTGCAAAGCGGATGAAGTACCAGCTTGAATCGACGAAGGTGTCGAGCGTGTCGGTCTCCCGTGTCGCTGCGCCGCCACAACTCGGGCAGTCAACATGCTTCCAGCTCGGGTGGCGATCGAGGGGGTTGCCCGGCGTCTCGAAGTCGATGTCTTCCGGCAGCACGACGGGCAGCTGCTCGCGCGGCACCGGCACCGCGCCGCACTTAGCGCAATGGATGATCGGGATCGGCGTGCCCCAGTAACGCTGGCGAGAAACACCCCAATCCCGCAGGCGGTATTGGACCGTCCCTTGTCCCCAACCCGCGGCCTGGGCACGGCGGATCACCTCCGCTGATGCCTGGCTGCTGCTGAGACCATCGAGGAATTGTGAGTTGACGGCCACGCCGGGCGCATTTTCGGCCTCGCTGCCGATCGGTTCGGATGCGAGATCGATATTCGCGGCGACCACGCGCCGGATAGGCAGATGATATTGCTTCGCAAATTCGAAATCACGCTGATCATGGCCCGGGACGCCGAAGATTGCCCCGGTCCCGTAATCCATCAGCACGAAATTCGCGATGTAGACCGGTAGGCGCCATTCTGGATCGAGCGGGTGGACCACCTGGAGCCCCGTGTCGAAGCCCTTCTTCTCGGCCGTCTCGATCTCCGCCGCGCTGGTGCCACCCGCCTTGCACTCGGCGATGAACCCCGCGGCCGCGGGATTTGACGCCGCCGCCGCAAGCGCGATCGGATGATCGGCGGCGACCGCGACGAAGCTCGCGCCGAAGATCGTGTCAGGCCGCGTCGTGAACACCTCGACCTCGCCGGTCGCCTCCACCGGCTGGGCCAGGCGGAAGCGGAACTGGAGGCCGCGGCTGCGGCCGATCCAATTTTCCTGCATCAGTCGAACCTTGTCGGGCCAATTCTCGAGCCCCTTCAGACCCTCGAGCAGCTCGTCCGCGAACTGGGTGATCTTGAGGAACCACTGGTTGAGCTTGCGCCGCTCGACAGGAGCACCCGAACGCCACCCCTTACCGTCGATCACCTGCTCGTTGGCGAGCACGGTCATGTCGACGGGGTCCCAATTGACCTCGCTCTCTTTGCGATAGACGAGGCCGGCCTTGAACAGGTCGAGGAACAGCGCCTGCTCATGCCCGTAATAAGCCGGGTCGCAGGTCGCGAGCTCGCGGCTCCAGTCGAGCGCGAAGCCGATCTGTTTCAGCTGTTCGCGCATCGTCCGGATATTCGCCCAGGTCCATTCGCCTGGATGGACCTTGCGCTCCATCGCGGCATTCTCGGCCGGCATGCCGAATGCATCCCACCCCATCGGATGAAGCACTTCATGGCCCTGCATCCGCCGGTATCGGGCGATGACGTCGCCCATCGTGTAGTTGCGCACGTGCCCCATGTGGATGCGCCCCGACGGATAGGGGAACATCTCCAGCACGTAGGTCTTGGGCTTGGCGCTCGCGCTATCGGCGTGGAAGCAGCCTTCCTCTTCCCACCGCGCTTGCCAGCGGCGGTCGGCCGCGCCCGGGTCGAAACGCCCGCTCGTCATTGTGTCGGCTTATCCCCCGACGGCGGCGCGGCGGAGATCGCGGGCGCGGGTCAGGATGATGTCTTCGAGTTTCTGGACCGTGGCGGCGGATACCGGTGCATCGCTCCAGCCGCCATTCGCATAGACCTGCTTCGCCGCCGAGACGCGGATAGCGTCGGCGCGGAGATCCTGGTCGAGGATCGCGACGGTCAACTTCACGCGCTCGGTCGGGACGCGCGGGTTGGCGTACCAGTCGGTGATGATCACGCCATCGCTGGCGTTGGCCTGGAGGAGCGGAGCGAACGAAACCGTGTCGAGCGCCGCACGCCACAGATAGCTGTTGACGCCGATCGTGGTCAGCCGGGTCGGCGCATAGCCGGTCGGCAGGTTGCGGTTCCGAGCGCAGCCGGATGTGGCCAAGGCCAAAACAATCAATGCGGCAGCGGTCGTTTTGAAGCGGTTCATCGGCGATCCTTGAAAGGCAGCATCTCGGAAGTTGGGCGGCGTTATAGATGGCCAAACTTGTCTCGCAAGCGTGTCCCTTGGCTGAACGATATTGTGCCTTGTCGGCAACAGGCGCGAAATGAATCGATTCCAGTCATGGAACCTTCAGCTTGCTGTGACTATATCGACTCACGAACAGGGAGTTCGTCTGTCGTGTTGAGACTCGCGAAACGAAAGGAAGCCAAGCTGCTCGCGGCCGCCGCCGCGGCCGGCCTGATGCTGTCTCCTGCGTTCGCGTCTCCGACGAAGAAGCGCGCTCCGGCGGTGTCGCTGAGCTTCGACCCGGTCGCTTCGTTTACCCCGGCCAACGCCGATCCAAAGCTGGCTGCAGCGCTTGCCGGCAAGGGCCTGTCCCTGACCGATTTCAAATTCACGCCCGCGCCCGCCAAGGGACGGCCTTCGCAGGTTCGAGTCGCGATTCGTGCCCAGGCAGCGCAGCCTGCGACCGGCCGCCTCACTGATGCCTCCGCCGCAACCGCGGTCGCGTCGCTCGCGCCCAGCACCTACAACCTCGGCGTTGCCGTGGGCTGGCGCCGCTTCGCCGTTTCCGGCGATGTCGCCAAGGTGAAGGATGCGAATCCGGCGCTCGGCGGTCGCGAGAGCGCCATCGTCGGCGTTAGCTATTCGCTCAACAACCGCCTGAGCACCCGAGTGGCGGTCGGCGCTGAGCGCACGACCGGGAGCCCGCTTGCGGCACTTCGTCGCGGCGACAATGTCTCGCTCGATGCCGGCGCTTCTTATTCGCTGTCGAAGCGCTTCGCCCTGACCGGCGGCGTCCGCTACAACGTCGAGCGTGACCGGATGTCAGCGCTCCAGGACGACCGTCGCGACAGCCAGGCCGTCTACGTCGGCACCGCCTTCAAGTTCTAAGCCGAGGCTTAAGTTCACGTTTTTGGCGCCTAACCGCGTGACATTTGTGGCCTTAAGCCGCTCATGACGTGCGCCGCCGAACGACTTCAGAAAATTCGCGACGAGATCGCAGCGGCCGCCGCGCTGGCCAAGCGCGACCCAGCCGGCGTCCAGCTCATCGCCGTGACCAAGGGCCGGCCAGCCGAAGAGATCGAGCCCCTGATCGAGGCCGGGCAACGCGATTTCGGCGAGAATCGAGTCCAGGAGGCGCTTGCCAAGTGGCCGGCGCTGCTGGCGCGCCATCCCGACGCACGGCTGCACGAGATCGGGCGGCTACAATCAAACAAGGCCGCCGAGGCGGTGAAGCTGTTCGATACTGTCCATTCGGTCGACCGCGCGTCGCTTCTCGATGCGCTGGTCAAGGAGGCAGACAGCGCGGGCCGCCATCCTTCCGTCTACGTCCAGGTGAATATCGGCGAGGAAGACCAGAAGGGCGGCTGCGCGATCGGCGAGATCGGCGCTTTGGTGGAGGCCGTCCGCGCCTCTCCGCTGCCGCTGGCCGGGTTGATGGCGATCCCGCCGCTTGGCGTTGAGCCGGCGCCTTATTTCGCGCTTCTCGGTAAGCTCGCCCGACGCCATGACGTCACCGGCTTGAGCATTGGAATGTCGGCGGATTTCAAAGCTGCGGTGATGCTGGGCGCGACCGCCGTGCGGGTCGGGACGGCTTTGTTCGAGGACTAATGCGGAACTTCGACGCGATCATCTTCGACTTCGACGGCGTGCTCCTCGAAAGCGAGTTCGAGGGCAACCGCCAGCTGGCGGAACTACTGACCGATCTCGGTCACCGGATTACGACGGAAGAAGCGATTGAGCATTTCGTCGGGCTGAGCGGCCCGCAATTCATCGCCGCGATCGAGCAACGTATCGGAGGGCCGCTGCCGCCCGAATTCCACGACCGCGCAAGGAGCAGAGCGTGCGCGCGCTGCGAGAGGGCGTGCGCGCCGTCGCGGGGGCCGTCGACTTCGTGCTCTCGCTGCCGGCCGATCTCCCCAGGGCCGTCGCGTCATCAAGCTCGACGCGTTGGCTCGGCGGCCATCTTGCCCATCTCGGGCTGACCGACGCGTTCGGACGCCACGTCTACAGCGGGCGTGAGCATGTCGAACGCGGCAAGCCGGCGCCCGATCTCTATCTCCATGCCGCGAGCGAGCTTGGCGTCGCGATCGAGCGATCGGCCGTCTTCGAAGATTCGCGGACCGGTGCAATGGGCGCGCTGGCCTCAGGCGCGACGGTAATCGGCTTCGCCGGCGGCTCGCACTGCTTCGATGGCCACGCCGACATCCTGCGCGGGCTCGGCGTCGAGCATATCGTCCATAGTTTTGACGAAGCGCGGCGGCTCGTCGGCCTAGATTAAGTGGCCGCTCTTGCTGCGCTTGGTGGCGAGATAGTCGGCATTGTGCGGATTGGCCGGCATGCGGTGCGCCACCCGCTCCACCACTTCGATCCCGGCCGCTTCCAGTCCCGCGACCTTGTTGGGGTTATTGGTGAGCAGCTTCATCGCCTCGACTCCGAGCGCCCGCAGCATCCCCGCCGCGTGGCCATAATCGCGCTCGTCGTCGGCAAAGCCGAGCCTCGCGTTGGCGTCTACCGTATCGAGACCGCGGTCCTGCAGCGAGTAAGCGCGCAACTTGTTGGCGAGCCCGATCCCCCGACCCTCCTGCCGCAGGTAGAGCAGCACGCCGCCGCCCGCTTCGCCGATGATTCGCAGCGCTTCTTTCAGCTGCGGGCCGCAGTCGCACTTCAATGATCCGAACACGTCGCCGGTCAGGCATTCGCTGTGTAGGCGAACCAGCGGCGGCTTGCCTCCGAACGCGCCGACGACCAGCGCGACATGCTCCTCGCCGTCATCCGAGGCGCGGAACGCGACGATCTGTGTTTCGGGAAGGCCGTCGAGCGGCAGCCTGGCTCGGGCGACGATCTCGATCCCCGGCTCGCGGTTTGAGCGCACAATGTCTCCGGCACTGACGGCGATGGCGGCCGCCCTGGCTTCGACGAGCCATAGCGCAGGCAGCAGGCCCGCGGACCGGGCCAGGATCAGCGCAGCCTTGGCCGTCTCCGCGCAGTCGCAGGGGACGGGGTGGAGCGGACCGACCGGCCCGCGGTCGAAATCCCGCCCGGGGTCGGCAACTGCCAGTGCGGTCTCCGCATCCAGCCAATCGGATCGCTCGATCAGCACCGGCTGAACTGGGTCGGCGGCGTCCTTGAGGTTCGCGAGCGACAAGGCAGCCGCGCGCTCGCCGCTAATTAGAAGCCGCGCATCCCGCTCAGGGTCGACCAGCTCGAGCAGCTCGGCCGTCGCTGTCTCGACCGCGATCACGGCGACCGGCGTGGGCCCGTCGATCCGCACCGGCCGGCCCGCCCGAAGCGCCGCGATCGCTCGGGCCATTGGGGAGCTTCGCGTCAAACTTCGACCTCGAGAATCAGCGGCACATGGTCCGACGGCCGCTCCCAATTGCGGCACGGCTCCAGCACCTCGTGCCCGATCAAATGCCCCGCGAGTTCGGGCGAGGCCCACATATGGTCGAGCCGCCGACCGCGGTCGTTCTTGGTCCAGTCGGGCGAGCGATAACTCCACCAGGTAAAGCAGCGCTCGGGCGCGGGCACGAATTTGCGGCCGATGTCGATCCAGTCGTGGGCATCGCGCAGCCGGTTGAGCGCCTCGACCTCGACCGGCGTGTGGCTGACGACATTCAGCAGCGCCTTGTGGCTCCATACGTCGCATTCCAGCGGGGCGACGTTGAAGTCGCCGACGATGATGCTCGGCTCGCGCAGATCCTCGGACCAGCGCGTCATCCGGCCGATGAAGTCCAGCTTCTGCCCGAACTTGGGGTTGACGGTGCGGTCGGGCGTGTCCCCGCCCGCCGGGACGTAGACATTCTCGAGCCGGATTCCGCATTCCAGGCGGACCCCGACGTGTCGCGCCTCGCCATTGTCCTGCCAATCGTGCTTGCCTGGCTCCCGAAGTGGAACCCGGCTCAGGATCGCGACGCCGTGGTGCATCCGCTGGCCGTTCAGCGCCCGATGCTTGTAACCGTGGCGATTGAACATCTCGGCCGGAAAAATGTCGTCCAGCACCTTCGTTTCCTGCAGGCACAGGATGTCGGGCTGCTGTTCCTTGATCAGCCGCTCGACGATTGCGGTACGCGCGCGCACCGAGTTGATGTTCCAGGAAGCGATCTTGAGCTTGCTCACGCTGATGCGCTTAGCCGCTCCGGACGCATATGAAAAAGGCCCCCGCTCCGGGGGCATGGAGCGAGGGCCGCCTAGCGTTCGTCACGCAAGGGATCCTGCGGAACCCCGGGTAACAGGGGGAAACCCCGGGTAAGTGCAGAACCGACCTTCTATGTAGGTAGGCGCGCCTGAAAGTGCGATGAACGGGTCGCAATATGAAACTTTTTTAATCTCACTTCTTCTTCGGTTCAGCGTAGCTGAACGCGCTTTCCGGCACGCCGACATTGTAACGGACATTGGAAAGCTTGACCGTCGTGCGGCGATTCTGTGCGTCGATCGCCGTCCAGCCATAGAGCTGGAGCCCGCCCGGGGCGGCGCTGGTGCGGGTAAACACCAGGGTCAGCGAACCATATTGCGACGGGTCGCGGGCCCGCACCGAAACGACGCGGGGATCATTGCTCGGAATGATCTGTGCGCGACCCTTGAGGTCGGGCGATCCCGAAAGTAGCACGCCCAAGGGCGTGCGGTTGAGCGGCCAGCTCGACTTCTGCCCGACTTGGTAGTCGACCATGGTCAGCGTCTTGCCGTTGGCGACCAGCACCAAATCATTGCTGCCATATTGAAAGCGGACTTTGCCCGGCTTCTTGAGCTGCAAGGTGCCCGCCGCGGCGCGGCCGCGTGCATCGGTCTGGACGAAGTTCGCGGTCATCGTCTGGACCGAGCCCAAGTGCGCCTTGAGCTTGGCCATGTCGGGCGAATCGGCGGCGGCGGCGGGGACGGCGACGCCAGCGATCGCGACCGGCGCCAGGGCGCGCGCTACCTTCATCGAAAAACTCATTTCAAACTCCTGGGTAATTTTGGCCGGAAACTGGCCTTTCCCCATTGAATGCGCACTGAACCTTACGGTTCCGGTCCGTTCAGGTCAGATCGGATGCCCGTCGGGATCGATCAGCACTTCGCGCCGGCCGACATGGTCCGGCTGGCCGACGAGACCGTCCTTCTCCATCCGTTCGATCAGCCGCGCCGCGCTGTTATAGCCGACGCGAAGCTGGCGCTGGAGGTAGGAGGTCGAAGCCTTCTGGCTCTCGGCGACGATCTGGATCGCCTTCTTGTACAATTGGGTCTCGGCGTCGTCCTCGCCGGTCGGCTGGCCGTCGAATAGGTAACCGCCGTCTTCCGGCTCCTCGGTCACCGCCTGGACGTAGTCGGGCGCGCCCTGCTTGCGCCAATGCTCGGCCACCGCGCGCACTTCCTCGTCGCTGACGAACGGTCCGTGGACGCGGATGATCTGCTTGCCGCCGGGCATGTACAGCATGTCGCCTTTGCCCAGCAGCTGCTCGGCGCCCTGCTCGCCGAGGATGGTGCGGCTGTCGATCTTGCTCGTTACCTGGAAGCTGATTCGGGTCGGGAGGTTGGCTTTGATGACGCCGGTGATGACGTCGACGGAAGGCCGCTGCGTCGCCATGATCAAATGGATGCCCGCCGCGCGCGCCTTCTGCGCCAGCCGCTGGATCAGGAACTCGACCTCCTTGCCCGCCGTCATCATCAGGTCGGCGAGTTCGTCGACCACCACAACGATTTGCGGCAGCACCTCATATTCGAGACTCTCCGTCTCGTAGAGCGGCTGCCCGGTGTCGGCGTCGTAGCCGGTCTGGACTCGCCGCCCGAGCTTGGCGCCCTTGGCCTTGGCCTCACGCACCTTGGCATTGAAGCTCGGCAGCGCGCGCACGCCGAGGTTGGCCATCATGCGATAGCGTTCCTCCATCTGCTCGACGGTCCATTTAAGCGCCCGGATCGCCTTGCCCGGCTCGGTGACCACCGGCGCGAGTAGGTGAGGAATATCGTCGTACATGCTCAATTCGAGCATCTTCGGATCGATCATGATCATTTTGCAGTCGTCCGGCCCGTAGCGGTAGAGCAGCGACAGGATCATGCAGTTGAGGCCGACCGACTTGCCCGACCCGGTGGTGCCGGCGACTAGCAAATGCGGCATCGGCGCGAGGTCGGCGATCACTGGATCGCCGGCGATATTCTTCCCCAGGATCAGCGGCAGCGCCATGTTCTGGTCTTCAAACGCCTGACTTCCGATTAGCTCGGACAGGCTGACCGTCTCGCGCTTCGGGTTGGGCAACTCGATGCCGATCACGCTCCGCCCCGGGATCGTCGCAACGCGCGCGGACAAGGCAGACATGTTGCGGGCGATGTCGTCGGCAAGCTGGATGACGCGGCTCGCCTTGATCCCGCTCGCGGGCTCGAGCTCGTACATGGTGACCACGGGCCCCGGCCGCACTTCGACGATGTCGCCGCGGACGTGGAAGTCGTCGAGCACCGATTCGAGCAAGCGCGCATTTCGCTCGAGCCCGGCGCGATCGATCTGCTGCTTGCCCTTTTCCGGCGGCTTGGCCAGCAGGTCGACGGTCGGCAAGACATAGGCGTCGCCCAGCGCCAGGCCGGGTTGCTTGCGCGGCGCGCGCGTTGCGGGAGCAACGGTTCGCGCCGGTTCGGCCACCGCGACCGCGGGCCTCGACCTTGGCGGCGCGGCCGGAACGATGCGGTCGTCCCCTTCCTGGATCTCGGTGCGTCGCGGCGCCGCACGGCGCTCGCGCGGCGTGCGTCTGAACAGGCCCGCGAACCATGCGCGCTCGTCGGGGTAAAGGCCGAGCGCGAGGTAACCGACCACCAGCCCGGCGATGGCAAACAGCAGCAGCACGCCAAAGTGGGTCGGGCCCGCGATCTGCGGATTTTGAATGAGGCCGATCGCCGCATCGACGCCATGCGCGGCCGCAAGGCCGAGCGCGCCGCCCCAGCCGCCGGGCAGTCCCGATACCGCGGACCCGCTGGTAAGGCCGAGCGCGACGCCGATCAGCAATGCGCCGATGCCGGCCAGCAACAGGCCGCGGCCGATCCTTCCGGCCGGCTCGAGCCTAAGCATGCGCAGTCCCGCAATCGCGATCACCGGGAAGAAGAGCACGGAACCCAGCCCGAACAAGAGCAACAGCGCATCGCTGAAATATGCGCCGGTGGCTCCCAGCCAATTGGCCGGGGGACCGCCTGCGGCGGTACTTAGCGAAGGGTCGGTTGGGCTATGGCTCGCCAGCGAAATTACGGCAGCGACGCTTGCGGCAACCAGCAATGCGCCCCAGGCGCGGAACGCGAAGCGGCGCACGGCCTGGCGCAATGCATCCCGCCAGTCCGGCCCCAATTCACGCTTTGGCGCGCGCGTGGCCACAGTCGCCATGTCCCACCCCTAACAAACTCTTGCCTCCAAGAATCCCCCACCCGGAGTCCGCGGTCAAGCGAAGTCGTGGCGTCATTGCGATGAACGGGGTATCGGCCCGCGCATGGATCGGGCGGACGTGATCATCTTTGGCGGCGGATTGGTTGGACTTGCCTTGGCGTCGGCGCTCGATTCCAGCGGGCTGACGGCGATCGTCGTCGATCCGGCCGACCCTGCGCCACGCGGCGAAGCATCGTTCGACGGCCGGACCAGCGCGGTCTCGTCGAGCTCAATGCGCATGCTCCAGGCGATCGGCGTCACTGATCACCTGGCCGAGCCGGGCTGCCCGATCCGCCGGATCGCCGTCGCCGACGGCCTTGAGCCGGGCGCGCTTCATTTTGACGCCGATGACGACGAGGCGCTGGGGTGGATGCACGAGAACCGACACTTGCGCACGGCGCTCCATGCGCGTGCGGACGCGGGCAAGAATTTGTGGCTGATGTGGAAGTCAAAGGTAGCGTCGGTCGACCGCGGCGATCATGGCGTGACGGTCGACCTGGAGGACGGGCGCAAGCTCCACGCACCGCTTCTGGTCGCTGCGGACGGACGCAATTCGACGACGCGCGAAGCGGCCGGAATCAAGATCGCGCGCTGGAAATACCACCACCAGGCGATCGTCTCGGTGCTCCGCCATGAGCAACCGCATGACCATGTCGCCTATGAAATCTTCTACCCATCGGGGCCGTTCGCGCTGCTGCCGATGAACGACGACGCGGGAGGCCATCGCTCTGCCATCGTCTGGTCGGTTCCGAACGAGGATGCGGCGGGTTGGCTGACGCTCAACGACGATGATTTCGCAGCCGAGGCCGAAGCGGCGATGGGCGGCTTCCTCGGCAAGGTGCAGATGCTGGCGCCGCGCTCTTCCTTCCCGCTCGGCTTCCATCATGCCGCGCAGATCACCGCGCAGCGCGTCGCACTCGTCGGCGATTCGGCGCATGCGATTCACCCGATCGCGGGACAGGGCTTGAACCTCGGCTTCCGCGACGCCGCCGCACTCGCGCAAGTGCTGGTCGAAGGTGCCCGGCTGGGCCTCGACCTCGGCGACAAGCAGCTGCTCGACCGCTACCAGCGCTGGCGCTCGCTCGATGCGCTGTCCGTCGCCTTTGCAACCGACACGCTGACCCGGCTCTACGGCGTTCCGGGCAAGACCGCCTCGGCGGTCCGCCGCTTTGGCATGGGTCTGGTCGGCCGGATCACGCCCTTGCGCGACAAGCTTAAGAGCGAAGCGCGCGGCACCAGCGGCGATCTTCCATTGCTGCTTCGGGGACTACCGATCTGACGGCTCGAAAGTGGCGGGCTCCGACACTATCTTGGGCTTGGCTTCCTTCGCGCCGCCACCCTGCTAAACCCGCCGCTTCATGCCTGACGCCAGCACGCCATCCGCCCAACCGCACCTCTATCTCGTCGATGGCTCGAGCTACATCTTCCGCGCCTATCACCGGCTCCCGCCGCTGACGAACCGGCACGGCCAGCCGGCGGGCGCCGTCTATGGCTATACGACCATGCTGTGGAAGCTGGCCGGCGACCTCAGCCGCGGCTCGCAGCAAGATGGGGGCCCGACGCACATGGCGGTGATCCTCGATGCGTCGGAGCATACCCACCGCAACGAGATGTACGACCAGTATAAGGCGCACCGCCCGCCGCCGCCCGAGGACCTGGTCCCGCAATTCCCGCTGATCCGTGTCGCAACCCGCGCCTTCTCGATTCCATGCATCGAAGAAGCGGGCCTTGAGGCCGACGACATCATCGCCTGCTACGTGACGGCGGCGACCAAGGCTGGGTGGAAGGTCACCATTGTCAGTTCCGACAAGGACCTGATGCAGCTGATCGACGAGGACGCCGGCGTCGACATGCTCGACACGATGAACGACCGGCGGATCGGGCGGAACGAGGTACTGGAGAAGTTCGGGGTGCCGCCGGAGAAGGTCGGCGACGTCCTCGCGCTGATGGGCGACAGCGTCGACAATGTCCCGGGGGTGCCGGGAATCGGCCCGAAGACCGCTTCGCAGCTGATCCAACAGTTCGGCGACCTCGAAACCGTGCTCGCTTCAACCGACCAGATCACCAAGCCGAAGCTCAAGCAGAATCTCGTCGAATTCGCGGGCGACGCACGGCTGAGCCGCGAGCTCGTTCGCCTGGTTTGCGATTCGCCGCTTCCGGAGCCGCTCGAAGATCTGGCGTTGAAGGGCATTCCGGAGGCGCCCCTTGCCGAGTTCCTCGCCGACCAGGGCTTCAAGACTCTGCTCAACCGGCTGACGACTGGCGGAAGCGTGCCCGCCGCGGCCCGGAGTAGCAGCGGTGCCGGCTACAATGACGTCATGGCGTCAATGGAACCTAAGAAGCTGGCGGAGCCCGAGAAAATCGAGGTCGACCGCTCCAAATATGTGACCGTCACGGACGAGGCGGAACTGGACCGCTGGATCGCCGAAGCCAGGGCGCAGGGCTTTGTCGCGATCGACACCGAAACCGACTGCATCGACTGCATCATCGCCAAGCTTGCGGGCGTCAGTCTCGCAACCGCGCCCAACAAGGCCTGTTATATCCCGGTCGGTCACAGCGGCCTCGATATGTTTGCCGAGGCCCCGAACCAGCTTCCGCTCGACCTTGTCCTGTCGAAGCTGAAGCCGCTGCTCGAGGACCCGGCAGTCCTCAAGGTCGGGCACAACCTCAAGTACGACTGGGTCATGTTCGACAAGGCGGGCATTGAGATGGCCCCGATCGACGACACGATGGTGATGAGCTTTGATCTCGACGCCGGAAAGTCGTTCGGTCACGGGCTCGACGAACTGGCCAAGGCGCATTTCGATCACGAGTGCATCCCGTTCAAGCAGATTTGCGGGTCGGGCCAGAAGCAGATCAGCTTCGACAAGGTCGCGCTTGGCCCGGCCACCGAATACGCCGGCGAGGACGCCGACATCGCGCTCCGCCTGTGGTTCCGCCTGAAGCCGCGCATTGCCGAGGAGAATGCGGCGCGGGTCTATGAACGGGTCGACAAGCCGCTCGTCCCGGTGCTCGCACGGATGGAGCAGCGCGGGATCAAGGTGGATCGCGACTATCTCGCGCGGCTGTCGTCGGAGTTCGGCCACGAAATCCAGGCGCTCGAGGAAAAGATCTACGAGGCGGCATGCGGGCCCTTCACCATCGGATCGCCGCAGCAGCTCGGCCAGGTGCTGTACGAGCGGCTTGGCCTGAAGGGCGGGCGCAAGGGCAAGAGCGGCCAATATTCGACCGACGTAAATGAGCTCGAGCGGCTCGCCGCCGAGGGCGTGTCATGCGCAACCCTTGTCCTCGAATGGCGCCAGCTGACTAAGCTTAAGTCCACCTACACCGACGCGCTCCAGGCCCAGATCAATCCAGAAAGCGGCCGCGTCCATACCAGCTTCTCGCTGACCGGCGCGCAGACCGGTCGGCTGTCGTCGAACGATCCCAACCTCCAGAACATCCCAATCCGGACTGAGCTCGGGCGCAAGATCCGAGACGCGTTTGTCGCCGAGCCGGGCAACAAGTTGCTCTCGGCCGACTATAGCCAGATCGAGCTTCGGCTTGCCGCGCACATGGCCGACGTCCCCCAGCTCAAGGAGGCGTTCCGCGCCGGCGCCGACATCCATGCGATCACCGCCGAAGAGCTGTTCGGCAAGGTCGACCGCGACACCCGCAATCAGGCCAAGACGATCAACTTCGCGATCCTTTACGGAAGCTCGGCCTGGGGCATCGCCGGGCGGCTCGGCCTGCCCAAGGATGAGGGCAAGGCGATCATCGATCGCTATTACGAGCGCTTCCCCGGCATCCGCGCCTTCTCCCACAGCACCTTGGCGTTCGCGCGCGAGCATGGCTTCACCAAGACGCTGTTTGGCCGGCGCACGCACTTCCTGCCTAATATCCGTTCGCCCAATCCGTCGATCCGCGGCGGGGCCGAGCGAGCCGCGATCAACGCGCCGATCCAGGGCACCAGCGCCGACCTCATCAAGCGCGCGATGGCGCGGATGGATTCTGCGCTGGCGGAGGCTGGGTTGGGCGACGTGCGCATGCTCCTCCAGGTCCACGACGAGCTCGTGTTCGAAGTCCCGGACGGGCGTGAGGAAGCGGCTGCAGCCGTAATTCGCGAGGTCATGGCCAATGCCGCAGAGCCGGCGATGATGCTCGACGTGCCGCTGGACGTCGAGGTCGGCTGGGGCGCGCACTGGGGCGAGGCGCATTGACCAAGGCCAAGCGCGTCGCGCCGGAACAGGCGTCGCCCGACGCCGACATGGCGACCCTGGCGCGGGGCGGCCGGCTTAACATTCTTGGCTTTGTCATCCGGCTGGCGGGGATGCTGCCGTTCCTGTTCATCGGCGGGCGCATTTACGGCCCGGCCGCGCTCGGCCGGTTCGCTTATGCCGTCCTGACCGTCGAGTTCGCCGCGCAGCTTGCGGCGCTCGGCCTCCGCCGCGGCCTTGCCCAGTTGCTGTCCGACGCGAAGAAGCCGCAGGCGTGTGTTGTCGCCGATGCGATGCTGGTCGCGGCGATCGGCTCGGCCGTCGGCATGGCAATCCTGTTCGCTTTTCCGCGCGCCATGTACCCGACCACCGTCATCCACGGCCTCGACCGGATGCTCGCGATCACCGTGCTGGCGATCGCCTGGACTGACATCGCTCTCGCTGCCCTGGCATATCATCACGACGTTGGCGCAACCGTGCGCGCCCGCTCGATCGTCCAGCCCTGGGTGATCAGCATCGTCGCCTTCGCCTGGTCCTACGTGTCGCTGGATGACGGCCTGATCGTCGCTTACGTTTTCTCGATGGTCGCGGCGCTGGTCGCCGCGCTGATCCCGCTGATGCGCTGCTACGGCATCCCGCACGGCTGGAAGCCCGACCTTCCGCTCGCCTGGGGCACGGCGGTGCGCAATGCGCCGCTCGCGGCCGCCGACACGGTCGAATGGGCCTCGCGCCGGATCGACCTTGCGGTCCTCGGTGCGTTCGTGCCGGCGACCTTCGTCGGCATTTATTATGCTGCGCAGCAGGTCGCGACGCTTCCCGCCAAGCTCAAGACCAGCTTTGAGCCGGTGCTCGGTCCCGCGATCGTGCGGCGCCTCGCGGTCAACGACCTTGCCGGCATCGCCAAGCAGGTGCGCCAGGTCACCTACTGGATCATCGCCGCCCAGCTCGGGATTGCGCTCGCGCTCGCGATCCCCGGACGCGCGGTCATGGGCCTGGTCGGCTCGCAGTTCACCGGCGGTACCGCGATGGTGAGCTTCCTCCTCGCCGCCGAAGTCATCGCCGCCGCCGCGGTGGTGAGCGAAGCCGCGCTCATCTACATCGCGCGCAAGCGGAACATGGCGATCAGCCTGGCGATGCTGGCTATTGAGGCCGGGCTTGCTGCCGCGCTGATCCTGATCATGCGCGACGAAGGCCTGCCGCCGTCATGGCAGGCGACCGGTCCCGCGATCGCGCTGTGCATTGCGCTGGCTTTCGCCTCGATCGCCAAGTCGTGGCTGCTCAAGCGCCAGCTGAAGGCGCCGGTCTCTGGCTGGCGCTGGGACCTCGCCTGGGCAACCGCGTCCGGCGTCATCGTCGGCGCCGGCGTTCGCTATTTGCTTCCCGAAACGCTCCAACTGTTCCTCGGCCTGCCGCTGATCCTCGTCGCCTTCTTCGCGGTTTTGTGGGTCAAGGGCTTCGGCCCCGAGGATCGTGAGTTGTTCCGAATGAACAAGGCCGACGTCAAGGAGCTTCGGGATGCCGAAGCCCGCGAACAGACTGTCGACGATATCGTTTAAGACTCGAAGGAGCGCCCCATGTCCGATCAGCTCGAAATGACCCGCAGCGGCAAGCGCGCCTCCTTGCAGACGACCAACCCCGCGACCGGGCAACCCGGCAAATCCTATCCCGCCCATTCGCTCGACGAAGCGAGGGCCGCGGCGGAGGCCGCGCACCGGGCCTTCCTGTCGTGGCGAAGGACATCGTTCGATGAGCGCGCGGCAATCGTGCGCAAGGCGGGTGAGCTGCTTCGCGCGCGCAAGGACGAATATGCGCGGCTGATGACGGAGGAGATGGGCAAGACCCTCGACGACGGCCGCGCCGAGGTCGAGAAATGCGCGGCCAATTGCGACTGGTTCGCCGACCACGCGCACGAGTATCTGGCCGACGAACCGGCCGACATCGGCGGCGGCGAAGCGTTCGTGACCTTCAACCCGATTGGGATCGTGCTCGCGGTGATGCCGTGGAATTTCCCGTTCTGGCAGGTGTTCCGCTTCATCGCCCCGGCGCTGATGGCCGGCAACGGCGCAATCCTGAAGCACGCCAGCAATGTGCCCGGCTCGGCGCTGGCGATCGAGCAGGTGCTCCATGACGCTGGGGTGCCCAACGACCTGTTCCGCACCATGCTGCTGCCGTCGAGTGAGGTAGAGGCGCTGATCAAGGACGATCACATCGCCGCCGTCACCCTGACCGGCAGCGTGGCCGCCGGGAAAGCGGTCGCGACGGCCGCCGGCTCCGTGTTGAAGAAATGCGTGCTCGAGCTTGGCGGCTCCGATGCCTATCTCGTGCTCGAGGATGCCGATATGGCGGCTGCGGCTAAGGTCGCAGCGACCGCGCGCATGGTCAACGGCGGGCAAAGCTGCATCGCCGGCAAGCGGTTCATCGTCGTCCGTTCGATCATCGAGCCGTTCGAGGAGGCGATGGTCGAGGCGATGCGGACCTACGCGATGGGTGACCCGGCGCAGGAAGGCACCAAGCTTGGGCCGATGCAGAGCATCAAGGCGCGCGACGAGATCCACGAACAGGTGAAGCAAAGCGTCGCCAATGGAGCGCGCTTGCTACTCGGCGGCGAAGTCCCCGACCGTCCCGGCGCCTGGTATCCGGCGACGGTGCTGAGCAATGTGAAGCAAGGCCAGCCCGCGCATGACGAAGAAGTGTTCGGCCCGGTCGCCGCGATCATCGCCGCAAACGATGAGGCCGACGCGATTCGCACAGCCAACGCCAGCGAGTTCGGCCTGGGTTCGGGCGTGCTGACCGCCGACCTCGACCGCGGCCGGCGGATCGCCGCCACGGAGCTGGAAGCCGGCATGAGCTTCGTCAACGAGAATGTCCGCTCCGACCCGCGCACGCCGTTCGGCGGGGTCAAGCATTCAGGCTACGGGCGCGAATGCGCCGCGTTCGGCATCCGCGAATTCACCAACATCAAAACGGTCCACGTGAAGCCGATGGGCCACGGCGGGACCAGCGGCATCGAATAAGCAATCCGCTCCAAAGCGGATCGAAGTGCAAAACTTTGTTGCAGGCCTCGCGGTTAGCAGGCCGCATGAAAAGCGCGGCGGCACCTGACAGTCGGGGCGAGGGACGAAGCAACATGTTCGTCACGGGCACCCTTTACGCAACGGGCGGATCGACACCCGTGCGGATCCGCAACCTGTCGCGGCGGGGGGCGCTGGTCGAGGCGGCCGCGCTACCACCAGCCGGAACTGCGGTACGACTTAGCCGCGGCAGCCTAAGCGTTGCCGGCCAGATGATGTGGGTCACAGGGCACAAGGGCGGTCTCCAGCTCGCTTCGGCTGTCTCGGCCGGGGACTGGCTGCCGATGGGAGAGCGTGGCCGGGGCCAGCAGCTGATCGATGAAACCATGCACCGGGCGCGGCTCGGGGCGGCTCCTCCAAAACCGCTAGAACCGGTCTCGCGCTCGGCACCGAGCCTTCGGGCGGAGCTCGTGCGGCTCCAGCATCTCCTGCTTCAAGCTAATGAACAGCTCGCATCGGAAGACGCCCTCACGACCGTCCAGGTGATTGTAATCCAGGCGATCGATGGGGTTGCCAATTCGCTCGCGCAGCTGGCCGATGATATTCGCGGGGCGCTCCGGCGCGCCTAATCCGCCGCTCGCTCCCTGAACCATTTGGTCACGACATATTTCGTGCCGCGGCGCACCTTCATTCCCTGGTGCAGGGTCGCAGGGTTCGGCCGCCCGTCGGCAAGCAGGTTGTTCCAGGCGAGGAGCTTGCCCGTTTCAGGCTTAACGGTTTTTCCGATGAGCTTGAACCGCGTCGCACCGCCATCTTCCGGCTCGTTCAGATAGATCATAGCCGTCCAGGTCCGCTGGCCGTGGTCGGCGGTGTGGACGTAAAAATCATAACCGCCCGGCTCAAAGGTATCGGTGTGCGGCTTGAACTCCTGCCCCGGCGCGTACCGCTGCCCTTGGATCGGTTCGCTCGAATCAAGCGAAAGGCCAAGCAGGTTCGCAATCTTGCTGTCGACGCCGCCGACCACGGGATCGCGCCGGTCGAGGTCGCAAGTCTCGCTTGTCCGGAAATTTTCGACCCCGATATCGTCGGCAATCTCGGATGGCCGGCGCTTTGCGTCGATCTGCGCGACCAGGGCGGCGCACGTCTCGGGGTCTAGAAAACGCCTTACGATGAAGAGCTCGAGCTCGCGGGTCGGGACGCGTTGGACTCCCGGCGTTGCCGCAAGCTTGGCCGACGGTGTCACTGACGTCCGACGGCCGCCGGCGCGTTCAGCATGTCGTGCTGGTTGATGACCGCGCGAACCACGTTGTTCATCAAGGTCATTCGGGTCGGCAGCGGGACCGACGTTTTCTTGATCATCACTGCGACCGCGTAGCTCTTGCCGTTCGGGGCGGTGAGCACGCCGATGTCGTTATATCCCGCCTGGATCGGACCGTTGACCTGGCCGGTGCCGGTCTTGTGGCTCAGGGTCCAGCCGGGCTTGAGGCCGCCCTTCAACCGGTTCGCGCCTGTCTTGGTATTGCCCATGATCCACAGCAGCTTGCGGGTCGATTCAGGCGACAGGAGTTCGCCCCGCTTCAATCGCGCCAGGGCGGCCACGATCGCGCTCGGCGCAGCGCCGTCATAGGGATCTTCGACATAGCGGTTGAACGCAGCGTTGCGTACGGCCTTGGGCAGCGCGTCTCGAGCATCGTAGAAAGCGTTGCCGATCGAATAGCTCGGGCTCCAGATCAGCCCCGCGATCTTCGACTGAAGCGCGCGTTCGCCATTGTAGAAGCGGATTGACCCCAAGTGCTTGGCGGCGATCATGTTGCGCACCGCTTCGGGTCCGCCGACCGAACGCATGAGCTTGTCGTTGGCAGTATTGTCGCTGGTGGTGATTGCCTTGAACATCAGCTCGTCGAGCGTGGTCGTATAGCTCCCGCTTTTGCGGATCAGCGCCGCGATCGGCTGGTGGAACAAGGTGATGTCGCTGTTGTCGAGCGTGACCTTGTCGGTCAGCCGGACCCGGCCCTTGTCCACCGCATCGAGCGCGGTGATCGACACCCACAATTTGCTGACGCTCTGCTGCGGATAAAGCTCGTCTTCCTTCCAACCGGTCGCCCAGCCGTCGTCGACCGAGCGCACCGCAATCCCGACCCTGCCGTTGAAGGCGCGGCCGAGCTGGTCGACCTGGTCGCGAAGATATTTGGGGGCAGCTGGGGCCGGGCGCTCGGCGGCCGCCTTCCGGGTCGCTGGCTCCGGAGCCTTTGGCGCGGTCGCTTGCTTGGCGGACGAGGTCCCGACCTGCACCGACGCGAGCAAAACGAGAGCGGTACCGATGCCCCGCAAAAGTGACGTCATGCCTTCAATGCTCCGCAACAATATCGCCTGTTTGCAATCGCTTGGCACAACACGGCTGAACACTCGCTGTGCGCGCCGGGCAAAGAATCGCATTGTGCGAGTCGCTTGCCAAGCCTGCAAATTGACGCCGGTCAGGCGGCGGGTGCGGGTCCGGTCAGGAGCGCGCCCGATTCAATCTCATCGAGCGCGCGGTGGACGGCGATATAGCGGCGGGCTTGCGCCACCCAATCATTCGCATTGCTCGCGCCCGGCAGGCGCATCGTCTCGGCCAAGGCTTGGTCCACTTCGCCGACACTCAGCCGCTGGAGCGCGCGGTTGTAGCGCGCATCGGCGCTCGGCGAGGGCCGGTCGGCGCGATGGACCTGGATCAGGCTGCCGATCTCGCGCTTGAACCCGCTCCACCAGTTGTCCTGCGGTCCGCCACGGCGAAGGTCAGGACCGAGCGCTTCATATTCGGTGATGAGGCTGTCGAGCCGTACCGGCTGGTGCGACGCCGTGATGATCGTTGCGACTGCCTTCTGATGGTCCGGCCCGAAGCGGTTCACGAGCAGGTTTTCAAGATAGCCAAGCGCCACGCCGCGATCGATCGCGCGCCGCGCGGCAAAGGCGATGACCAAAGCGTCGGCGCGTCCCGCCGACCCTTCGGCGCGCTGCGTCGCATTCTCGACCTGCGCGAGTCGGCTCTCGAGGTTGGCGATGCGCGGGTCTTCCGGTGCCTGCGCTTGTGGCTCCTGCTGAGCGTCCGTCACCGCGATCGGCTTGGGCGTTTGCGGCGCTTGCGTCGGTGAAGTGACGCCGAGCACGCGCGCCGCGGGTTGGTAATGGGCCAGGCCCCAGGTGGCGGCAGCCGCGCCGATCAGCAGCAAGACCAGACCAACCAGCAGCCGGCTCCCCCAACCCATGCCTCTAGACGTGCCGTTCATCGCGGCGGATTGTTGCACAGCCGTTCCGCAACGGCCAGCAGCGCGTCGTCATTGGGCTGATCGGCAGCTTCGATAGCTTTCCAGCCCTTGCCGACTGCCTCAGCCGCTGCCTTGCTGATTGCCGCAACTGCGATCCCGGCACGCTCACTGACCAACTCCGCCAGCCTGCGCCCGGCCCGGGGTGAGTGCACGAGTGCGACGCCACTATCTGGCAGGCGCGCATCCATCGGCTTGGCGCGATAGACCACGACCGGCGTGATCTTCTGCCGCGAATGTTGCGGGGGGTGGCGCTGCTCGCCGGACAAATGCAGCAGGTTCAGGTCGGAATCGATCGAATCGAGCAGCCTCTCGACACCCGAATCGCCGGTCGCGGCGATATCGAAGCCCGCTTGCCGCGCGGCCTCCGCAGTCGCGTTCCCGACAACATAGGCCGGCAACGCTCTCAGCGATTCGAGCGGCTCGCCGCCTTCACGCAGGGCATTCGCGCTGGTTAGCAGGACGCCGTCGAAGCCGTGAATATCGGGGGCCATCCAATGAACCCGCTCGATCTCGAACAGCGGAATCGCCACCACGTCGAGCCCGCGGTTCCGCGCTCGCTCGACCGTCGCGCTCGCGCCCGGCTCGGGGCGCAGGACTAGCACTTGGCTCATTGCGCCGCGAACAGGCTCCGGATCGCGTCGGGCGCCTTGGCGAGCATGTCATGCGCCAGTGCCTCCGGCGTTTTCACGTCGTCGCAATCGAAGACGGCGCGATCTTCGACCATCTCGGAGCCGTCTTCGCTGAAGATCTGCGCACGCATCCTCAAATCGCCATCCTCAAGCACGCAAAAAGCCGCGACAGGGGACGAGCAGCTCCCGCCCAACGCCCGGGTGAAGGAGCGTTCGGCCATCACGCAGGAATAAGTGATGCCGTTATTGACGGTGCTGAGCACGCTCTGAGTGCGCGTGTCATTGGTCCGGCATTCCATCCCGATCACGGCTTGGGCAGGGGCGGGCAGCACGATCTCGGTGGGAATTGCAAAGCCCGCATCGATCCCGAGCCGCTTCAGCCCCGCGGAGGCGAGCAACGTCGCATCGACCTCTCCCTCTTCGACCTTGCGCAGCCGGGTTTCGACATTGCCCCTGATCGGAACGATTTTGAGGTCGGGGCGAAGGCGAAGAAGCTGCGCCGCGCGACGCGGTGATGACGTGCCTACTGTCGCTCCTTGGCTGAGCTTGGCGATCGATTCGGCACCGATCAGGCGATCGCGCACGTCGCCGCGCGGGCGCACCGCAGCGATATGGATTTCCTTTGGCCGGACGCTCTCGACGTCCTTCATCGAATGGACCGCGAAGTCGATTTCACCAGCGAGCAGCGCGCGGTCGAGTTCCTTGGTCCACAGCGCCTTGCCGCCGATCTCGGCCAGGGGCCGGTCCTGAACCTGGTCGCCCGTCGTGGTGATCTCGACGATCTGGACCCAGCCATCTGGCCATCGCTGCGCGGCTTCGATCGCGGAGGCGACCTTGCGCGCCTGGGCCAGTGCGAGCGGTGATCCGCGAGTCCCGAGGCGAAGGCCGTTCATCCCTCACCCCTAGTGCATCTCAAGAGGATCAGGCAAAGGGCCGGACGCGAAATGACATTGATCCCCAAAATCATCCTGGGCCTTGAATCGTCGTGCGACGACAGCGCTGCGGCGCTGGTCACGTCCGATCGGCGCATCCTGGCGCAGGCGGTGGTCGGCCAGAATAGCGCGCACCAGCCCTATGGCGGCGTGGTGCCGGAGATCGCCGCGCGCGCCCATGTCGAGATCCTGCCCGAGCTGATCACCCGCGTGCTGGCCGAGGCGAAGGTGGGAATCCACGATGTCGATGCGATCGCGGCGACCGCCGGCCCGGGGCTGATCGGCGGGGTGATGGTCGCGCTGCTCGCCGGCAAGGGCCTGGCGCTCGCTGCCGGGAAGCCACTGATCGCGGTCAACCATCTCGAAGGTCATGCGCTGTCGCCGCGCCTGGTCGACCCCGACCTTGGCTTTCCGTACCTACTCCTGCTGGTCTCCGGCGGCCATTGCCAGTTGCTCGAAGTGCGGGGGGTTGGGGATTACCGGCGCCTCGCAACGACCATCGACGACGCTGCCGGCGAAGCGTTCGACAAGGCCGCGAAGCTGCTCGGCCTGCCCTATCCCGGCGGCCCCGCGATCGAAGAGCTTGCGCAGGGCGGCGACCCGAAGGCGGTGCCGCTGCCGCGCCCACTGGTCGGTTCCGGCGAGCCCCATTTCTCCTTCGCGGGTCTCAAGAGTGCGGTTCAGCGCGCGGTCGCTTCGGGCGATTATCGGCCCGAAGACATCGCCTCGAGCTTTCAGCAGGCGGTTGTCGACTGCCTCGTCGATCGCACCGCGCTCGCGCTCTCGACCAGCGATGCGCCGGCGCTCGTCGTCGCCGGCGGCGTTGCCGCCAATCAGGCCATTCGCTCGGCGCTGGCCGAGCTCGCAGCGCGCGAGGGCCGCAGGTTCAGCGTTCCGCCTGCATGGCTGTGCACCGACAATGCGGCGATGATCGCCTGGGCCGGGGGCGAGCGTCTCGCCCAAGGTTTGACGGATGAGCTCGATGCGCCGGCGCGCGCCCGCTGGCCCCTGGACGAAGCTGCCGAAAAGGTGCGCGGCGCGGGGGTGAAAGCATGAGACTCGGGGTGATTGGTGGCGGCGCCTGGGGCACCGCGCTCGCACAGGTCGCGGCAAGTGGCGGGGAAGAAACGCTGCTCTGGGCGCTCGAGCCTGACGTGGTTGAATCGGTCAACGCTGCACATGAGAACGCGACCTTCCTCGCCGGCATCCCGCTCCATCCCTCAATCCGCGCAACTGCCGACCTTGGAGATCTAGAGGCGTGCGATGCCTGGCTGGTGGTCACGCCGGCGCAGCACATGCGCGCGGTGCTCGGCCGCGCGGCGGACTGCGACAAGCCGTTGATCCTCTGCGCCAAGGGCATCGAGGAGGCGAGCGGGCGCCTGCTTCACGAGGTTGCGAAGGAGGCATGTCCCAACGCTGCCGTTGCGGTGCTCTCGGGCCCAACCTTCGCGCACGAGGTCGCCCGCGGCATGCCCACCGCGGTCACCCTGGCGGCGGATGATCCGGCGCTCGCCGAACGCCTGCGCCAACGCCTCGCGTTGCCCGCTTTCCGCATTTACGTGTCGGACGATGTCGCGGGCGCGGAGATCGGTGGCGCGGTCAAGAACGTCCTCGCGATCGCCTGCGGCGTGGTCGAAGGGAAGGGCCTCGGCCAAAACGCCCGCGCGGCGCTGATCGGGCGCGGCTTTGCCGAGATGACCCGGTTCGGGCTCGCTTATGGTGCCAAGCGCGAAACGCTGGCCGGCCTGTCGGGTCTCGGTGATCTCGTGCTGACCTGCTCATCGACCAGCTCGCGCAATTATTCGCTCGGCAAGGGGATCGGTGAGGGCCGCGCGGCCGCTGATCTGCTCGCCGACCGCAAGACGGTCGCAGAGGGCGCATTCACTGCGCCGGTGCTGGCGCGGCTCGCCCGCGAGAAGAATATCGACATGCCGATCGTCGACGCGGTCGATGCGCTGATCGCCGGCCGGGCCAATGTCGACCAGGTGCTCGATGCGCTACTGACCCGGCCGCCGCGAGCCGAGGGCATCTAGAAATCGACCGCAATCCCTTTCTTCTCCCAGTCGCCGTAGCGCGTGGGATCGAGCCGTTCTTCCTCGCCCGCGGGCGGCGCGGCGGGGTTCGAAGGCTCGGGCTCGGGAACTGGCGGCGACGGGCTAAGGTGCGCGGGCGGGTCGAGATGCTTCGGCCGTTTCATGGCCTCAAGATGATGCTTGCGAATGCCGATGCCAACCGTTGAAGGCCTGCCCGCCCGGCGCGCGGCGTTGCAGATCCTCGATGGTGTGCTCCGGCGCGGCCAGACGATCGACGGCGCCGCCCAGCAGATCCGTGGCCTTCGTCCACCCGATCACGCGCTCGCCGTCGCCATTGCCGGCGAGACGATGCGCCGACTGCCGGACCTGGACGCGTTGGTCGACAGCGCGACACGGCAGCGCCTGCCCGACGACTCGAAAGCGCGCCAGGTCCTTCGCCTCGCGCTTGCGCAGAAGATCGGGCTGGGAACGCCGGGGCACGCACTTGTGGCGACCGCGCTGCCGCTCGTCGACGGCGGCCCGCGACGCTTGGTGCATGGCGTGCTCGGCACGTTGCTGCGCCGGGGCCTCCCGCCGATCGACGCGCCGCGCCTTCCCGATGCTGTCGAGACGCGCTGGCGTCAGGCGTGGGGTGATGATGTCGTTGATGCAGCGCGGCGCCAGATCGCCAACCGGCCGCCGCTTGACCTCAGCTTTGCCGAGGAAAGCGAGGCCAAGGCATTTGACGGCAAGTCACTGGCGCCTAGCCACGCGCGCGTCGACAGTACGTCGGTGGCCGACCTGCCCGGCTTTGGCGAGGGCCGCTGGTGGGTGCAGGACCTTGCCGCCTCGCTTCCCGCACGGCTGATCCCCGAAGGCGCAAAGGACGTGCTCGACCTGTGCGCGGCGCCGGGCGGCAAGACCATGCAGCTCGCGGCCGCGGGCCATGCCGTCACCGCGATCGATTCGTCGAAAAATCGCCTTGCCCGCCTTCAGGACAATCTCGACCGGACTCACCTCGCGGCCAGTCTGGTTATGGCCGACGCATTGACCTGGGACCCAAAGCGCACGTTCGACGCGATCCTGCTCGACGCCCCATGCTCCGCGACCGGAACCTTCCGCCGCCATCCCGAGGTGCTTCACCGCGCACGCCCGCCAATCATTCAAGGCAGCGCGGACATGCAAGGCCGCCTCCTCGATCGCTCTGCGCAATGGCTCAATCCAGGCGGAACTCTGGTCTACTCGGTCTGCTCATTGGAGCCTCAGGAAGGGGAGGAGATCGTGCGCGCCTTCCTCGCCAATCATCCCGATTTCACCATTGACGCGCCTGGCAAGGCAGATGTGCCTGACTTCGTGACGTCATCGCCGGAAGGCTGGGTTCGAATCCTGCCCGGCCTGCTTGAGGCCGAAGGCGGTCTCGACGGCTTCTTCATGGCACGGCTTGTCCGCAAGGGCTGATCCCGTCTAATCGGCTCCATGGCCCACGGGACCAACACAACCCTTATCGCCCCGTCGATCCTCTCCGCCGACTTCGCGAAGCTCGGCGAGGAAGTGCGCGCGATCGATGAAGCCGGCGCCGACTGGATCCATATCGACGTGATGGACGGGCATTTCGTTCCCAACCTGACGATCGGCCCAGGCGTGGTGAAGGCGCTTCGCCCGCACAGCAAGAAGCCGTTCGACGTCCATCTGATGATCTCCCCGGTCGACAACTTCCTCGACGCGTTCGCGGAAGCGGGGGCCGATATCATGACGGTCCATCCCGAGGCAGGACCGCACCTGCATCGGACCGTCCAGCGGGTGAAAGGACTGGGCAAGAAAGCCGGCGTGTCGCTCAATCCCGCGACCCCGGCCAAGGCGCTCGATTATGTGCTCGAGGAAATCGACCTCGTCCTGGTGATGAGCGTCAATCCGGGCTTCGGCGGGCAGAAATTCATATCGAGCCAGCTTCGCAAGATTGAGGCGATCGCGAACCGCATCGCCAAGGAAGGCCTTTCGGCGCAGATCGAGGTGGACGGTGGGATTGATCCTGAGACCGCGCCCCAGGCGATCGACGCTGGAGCGAATGTGCTCGTGGCCGGTACGGCGGCATTCCGCGGGGGGCCGCCGAACTATGCTTCAAACATCCAGGCGCTACGCGGGGGATGAGCCAAGACCCGTCGGCCGAACGCGCTCTCGTTTCGAAGCTGGCGCGCGGCTCGTTCCTGTCCCGCCTGAGGAGCTCCCGCCAGCCTCTGAAGCTTGCCGCTGTCCCCCGCGACCATGTGCAGGGCGACCGGCAACGGGGAGATTCAATCCTTGCCGGCCGGCTCCCCGTTGGCAGCGAATCGATCAACCTGGCCGACCTCGACTTCGCCGCGCTTGGCGCGACCGGCCCCATTGCGGAGCGGGTCGAGGGCTTTTCCTGGCTGCGCGATCTCGCTGCGGCCGCCTCGCGAGAGAATGGCGCGCGGCTTGCCGAGGCGGTCGTCGGCCGCTGGCTGATCGCGCACGGCGCCAAGGTCGACGAGGCCTGGGCACCGCATCTGTGGGGCGAGCGGGTCCTCTTCTGGACCGCTTACGCGCCCTACATCCTGTCGAGTGCCGATGGCGGCTATCGGTCGGCGCTTCTCAACACGCTCGCGCGCGGTGCGCGGCATCTCGATTCGACCGCGGATAAGGCACCGGTCGGCCTTAAGCGCGTCACCGCGTGGTGCGGCGTCGTTGCTGCGGGACTCCTCGTCCAGGGCGGCGTGCCCCGTGTCGCGCGTGGGGAGGCCGGCCTCGCCCGGGCGCTCACGACGGCGCAATTCGACGATGGCGGCCTCGTCAGCCGCTCGCCGTTCGAACAAATCCTGCTGGTTGACCGCTTCGGCCTGCTGCGCGCCTGCTATCAAGCCGCCAAGCAGGAAATCCCTGAAGGGATCGAAGCAGCGACGGCGGCGTCATTAGCCGCGCTCCACGGCGTCACTTTGGGCGATGGTTCCTTGTCCAGCTGGCAGGGCTGCGGCCCCGGCCGTGCCTCGCGACTGACCGCCTTGATCGAAGGGTGCGGCATGCGCGCGCGCCCGCTCCGCCAGGCCCGCGGTTGGGGCTATCAGCGCATGTCGGCGCTGGGCACGATCGCGGTGCTCGATGCCGCGCCGCCCCCTTCACAGAAGATCGCGGCGCAGGGCTCGGCTTCCACCCTTGCGTTCGAAATGTCGGACGGTGGCCAGCGCCTGATCGTCAATTGTGGCGGCCCGGGGCCTCTTCCGTCCGGTCTGCCGCCGGAACTTGTCGACGCGTTGCGCAGTACCGCGGCGCACAGCACGCTCATCCTTGCTGACACGAATTCGACCAGCATCCTTCCCGACGGATCGCTTGGCAAAGGCGTCGAGGACGTGACCATCGACCGGACGGAGGACAATGACGCGAGCCGCCTCGAAGCCAGCCACGACGGTTATGTCCGCGGCTTCGGCCTGACCCATAAACGCAGCCTGATGCTCGGCAATGACGGCAAGGAATTGCGCGGTGCCGATCAGCTTATCGCCAAGGGCCGCAAGAAGATCCGCGATTCGGTCGCTTATGCGGCGCGGTTCCATCTCGCGCCCGGCGTCGAGGCAACGGTGACGGCCGACGGCATGGGCGCGATTCTTCGCTCGAAGGGCGCACCGCCATGGAATTTTCGCTGCCGTGGCGGCAATCTGGGCCTTGAGGAAAGCCTGTGGGTCGATGGGCGCGGAATCCCGCAGCGCACGACGCAGCTTGTCGTTAGTGGTGAAGTTTCGGCATTGGGCGGCGAAATCGGCTGGCAGCTGCGCCGCACCAGCTAAATCGAGGGATATTTGATGACTGACCTGGTTCCGGTTCGCCGGGCGTTGATTTCGCTTTCCGACAAGTCCGGGCTCGACGCTCTGGCGCAAGGCCTCGCGCGGCATGGCGTCGAGATCGTGTCGACCGGCGGCACCGCGGCAAAGCTGCGCGAAAGCGGCGCCGAGGTGTGCGACATCTCCGACCTCACCGGCTTTCCCGAAATGATGGACGGCCGGGTCAAGACGCTTCACCCGAAGGTCCACGGCGGCCTCCTTGGTGTGCGCGACAATCCCGAACATGCCGCGGCGATGGACGAGCACGAGATCGCACCGATCGATCTCGTCGTCGTGAACCTTTATCCATTCCTCAACACGGTGATGAGTGGCGCGGACCGCGATACGATCATCGAAAATATCGACATCGGCGGGCCGTCGATGGTCCGGTCGGCCGCGAAGAACCACGCGCATGTCGCTTGTCTCACCGACCCGGTAGATTACGAGGCCCTGTTAAGTGAACTTGACACGAACGGCGGCGCGACCTCGCTTGAGCTTCGCAGACGCCTTGCTGCGAAGGCCTATGCCCTCACCGCCGCCTATGATTCGACCATTTCGCAATGGTTCGCCTTTGCCGACCAGGGCGAGCGCTGGCCGCAGACCTGGACCCGTGCCTCGACCCTGAAGATGCCGCTTCGCTACGGCGAGAATCCGCATCAGGAGGCTGCGCTTTATTTGCCGGTCGGGCCCGCAGCGCGCGGCGTCGCGCAGGCCGAGCAGGTCCAGGGCAAGGAGCTCAGCTACAACAACCTCAACGACGCCAATGCCGCGCTGGAACTGGTCGCCGAGTTCCGCGATGGCCCGCCCACCATCGTCATCGTCAAGCATGCCAATCCGTGCGGTGTCGCCACCCGCGACACGCTGATTGACGCTTGGAAGGAAGCGCTCGCTTGCGACAGCGTCTCCGCGTTTGGCGGCATCGTTGCCAGCAACCGGGTGCTGGACGCCGAGACAGCCGAGGCGATCACCGAGATTTTCACCGAGGTCGTCGTCGCGCCCGGCGCCGATGACGCTGCCAAGGCAATCTTCGCCAAGAAGAAGAATTTGCGCCTGCTGCTGACCGGCGAGCTGCCCGATCCGGCGCGTACCGGCCAGACCATCGCCGTCATTGCCGGCGGGATCCTGATCCAGGACCGCGACAATGGCATGGTCAGCGAGGACGAACTCAAGGTCGTGACCAAGCGCCAGCCGACCGAGCAGGAGCTGAAGGACTGCCTGTTCGCCTGGACAGTCGCCAAGCATGTGAAGTCCAATGCGATCGTTTACGCCAAGGATGGCGTCACCGCCGGGGTGGGCGCGGGGCAGATGAACCGCCGCGACAGCGCGCGAATCGCTGCCATCCGCGCAAAGGAGGCCGCCGACGCCAACGGCTGGCCGGAGCCGCGCACGGTCGGGTCGGCGGTCGCGTCCGACGCCTTTTTCCCGTTCGCCGATGGGCTGCTCGCTGCGGCCGAAGCCGGTGCGACAGCGGTTATCCAGCCGGGTGGATCGATCCGCGATGATGAAGTCATCGCCGCCGCCGATGAGGCGGGGCTGGCGATGGTGTTCACGGGAATGCGCCACTTCAGGCACTAGTTTCACGGCTGGAGCGGGCGAAGGGATTCGAACCCTCGACCCCAACCTTGGCAAGGTTGTGCTCTACCCCTGAGCTACGCCCGCTCGGCCGGAAATACGGCGATCGCTCGCCGTTGGAGGGCGCCCGCTAACAGGCGCTTCTGCCGTTTGCAAGCGCTCCGGAGCGTAGAGCACCCAGGCTTCGCCGGTCAGCGACGTCGTCACCGAAGATCCAAGCGCGCGCATCTTTATTCCGCAATGGTCGATCGTCGCCGGAGTGATTTCCCACCGGCGCTGCGCCGCGAAGACGAAGTCGGCATATGCGCACCCCTTTGCGATGGTGACCGGGTAGCGTGCCTTGTCTGCGGCGACGGTCAGCGCGCCCTCGAGCCTTTTGGGCTCGAGCGCGACGCGCGCGCCACTAGGCGCTTCTTGAGCCATCAAGGCGACGGCTTGGTCCGGTCGTCCGCGCTGGAGATCGATCAGCTCCGAATCGCGCCATAGGCTCGTCCCCACCAGCACCGCGAGCAGGACCGCAGCGGCAGCGCGAACCGGTGCTTTCTTGCTCAGTCCGCGCCCAATCCATTCCGAACCGAGCAGGAGGAGACCGATCGCGCCCGAGAGATAATAGCGCCCGAACCCGCTGTTGCCGGACTGGAGAAGGGCCGCGCCCACCGGCACGCCGAGGATCAGCAGCGCATAAAGCCGCGCCCGCGCTCCGAGCCATTTGGGCGGCCTCAGGCCGATCCACACAGCCACGCAGCCCAGCGCAAGCGGCGCGACCCAATCGCGCAACCAGTCGAGGCCTGCGGTCCAGCCGGTCATATCGTTGAGGCCTGCGAAAAACTCATGCCAGGCGAACGGCAGGTATCCGCCGAGTTGCATGCCGGTCGGGCTTGCCGCCGCCGCTGCGAAAACGAACAGCACGACGGCCGCCGTCGCTGCCAGCGCCGGCCCCATCAACCTTCCGGCGTCTCTCATCGCTTTTGCCGGACCGAGCGCCGCGCGTTTCTCCAGATAAGCCCACAGCGCGACGAGGCCGACCGGCGCCGCCATCGTCATATGCGACAGCATGCCGAGCGCGGCTACAAGCGCCAACCACCATGGCGTCCCCTGCCTTTCGCGACCTTCGACCGCCTCCGCCGAAAGCCACAGGAACCCGAGCGCGGCGAGGATCATCAGCGCATAGCCGCGCGCTTCCGACCCGAAATTCACCATCGTCGGTGACACGGCGAACAAGATCGCGGCAATCACGCCGGCCCATCCGGATCGCCTCGCCACTGCCGATGCGGCGAGGGGCACGCTTAACGTCCCCGCGACGATCGCCGGTAGCCGCATGAGGAACGGCGAGGCATCCGCGCCCACCGCCTGCAGCCACAGCGAGTAGAGGTGATGATTGTTGTCGTGGTTGATGCGGAGGAACACGCCGGCGGGGTCGACGGCGCGCGCTGCATAGATCACCGACCAGGCTTCGTCGGTCCAGAGCGCGCCCCGGGCCATGGCAATGCGCAGCGCAAGGCCGGCCAGCGTCGCTGCGCCGACCGCCGCCCACCAAAGCCGGGACTGGCGTTCCCCCACGTCCATGGCGGTTGCGCTAACAGCTTATGGTTAAGCGCCTCTTATCTTGTGAGGCCGCGCCCGCCGCGCCATATGGGCAGCGCGTCAGCAGGAGCATCGAACATAGTGGCGACTTTGGGCCTTACCGAAGCCGAGCGCGAATCGATCGAGCGCTTCGAAGCCGAGGTCATCAACCCTTCGATGACCGCGCTCATCATCCTCGATTTCTGGGCGGAATGGTGCGGCCCGTGCAAGCAGCTGTCGCCCGTGCTCGAGAAGCTCGCCGAGGATTATGCCGACAAGGGCGTGAAGCTGGTCAAGGTCGACGTCGACAAGGACAAGCTCCTCGCGTCGCAATTCCGGATCCAGTCGATCCCCACCGTCTACGCCATCTACCGCGGCCAACCGGTTGCCGATCTCACCAACTATCGCAGCGAGGGACAGCTCAAGAAGGTGCTCGACCAGCTGCTTGCGCAGCTCAAGATCGAGCCGGAAGGCGCGGTCCCGCAGGCTGAGATCGAGCCGCTCGTCGCTATGGGCGAGGCGGTCCTGGCCGACGGTGAGGCCGAGCGCGCGGTCTCAATCTTCCAGCAGGTCCGCGATATGACGCCCGATCGACCCGATGTCCTTGGCGGTCTTGCCCGTGCGCTAGTCGCCGCAGGCCAGAAGGACGAAGCCCGAAAACTGCTCGAAGAGCTGCCCGAAGAGTTGTGGAAAAAGCCCGAGATCGCGCGCGCCAAGGCCGCGCTCGAGGTCGCCTCGGCCCCCGTGGCCGACACTGGTCCGCTGGATGCACGTCTTGCCTCCAATCCCGACGATCATGAGGCGCGGTTCGAGCTTGCCGCGGCCAAGATGGCGGCCGGCGATCGCGACGGCGCGGCCGATGCGCTACTCGAGATCGTGAGCCGCGACCGGGAGTGGAACGAGGGCGCGGCCCGCGCTCGCTTCCTCCAGCTGCTTGAAGCGCAGGGACTCGAAGACCCCTGGTCGAGTGCACAGCGCCGCCGCCTCTCGGCCTTGCTCTTCACATGAGCCGGATCCTCCGGGTCCCCTTGTTTCCGCTCCCGGGCGCGATCCTGTTTCCCCGCTCGCAGCTTCCCCTTCATATTTTTGAGCCCCGCTACCGGGAGATGGTGAAGGACGTGATCGACGGCGCCGGCCGGATCGCCATGATCCAGCCGCTACGGCTCGACGACGACAATCTGGCCCCGCTCTACGGTGTGGGCTGCGTCGGGGAGATCGTCGGGGTCGAGGAGCTAGACGACGGCCGATACAATATCGTGCTGCTTGGCTCCGAGCGCTTCCGGCTGGTCAAGGAATCCGATGTGGAAGCGCCGTATCGCTGCGCTGAAGTCGATGTCGCGCAATTCGATGACAGCGAGCCTGATCCGCTCGCGTTGATTCAGCGCGCCGAGGTCGAGCGCGAGGCGCGCCGTCTGGGCGATGCACTGGGCTTGGCAGTCGATTGGGCGGCGGTTGCGCAGCTCGACGATGAAATGCTGGTCAACGCAATCGCGCAGGTCGCCCCGTTCGACGTCGGCGCCAAGCAGGCCCTGCTCGAGCAGGCGACCCTTCACGGCCGCGCCGACCTCCTTGTCCAGCTCATGCAATTTCACCGCGCGGCGGTGACCGGCGGCGTCGAGATCGAACCGACCCTCCAGTAAGCGTCAGCCGAACAGCAGCGGCTTGATCACCATCACCAGGCCGAAGATCGATACGGCATAGACCAGGGTCCGGACGAACCGGATTCCCGCCGCGTAAATCGGCAAGTAGAGCACGCGCGCCCCAAGCCAGATCCCCCCGCCCAGGGCGGTCGAAGAGTCGGTCTTTCCCGCCACGACCACGCCGAGGAGCGCGATGATCGCGATTGGCAGCGTCTCCTGGAAATTGGCCTGGGCGCGCATCAACCGCCCGGTCATCGCATTGGGCGGCGGCAGGTCTTCGTCACGCGCGCCCACGTTCCAGTCGCGGCCATATTGCGCGGTCTTGAACCGTGTTGCCGCGAAAATGTGGATAAACAGCAGCACCGCGCCAAGCGCGAGGATCTTCAGTTCAACCGGCATTGTCCCCCCATCAACTTATTACGGAACCAGAATGGTGTCGTTCGCTTGGGCCAAGGTTTCCGGATAGTCGAGTGTATAATGAAGCCCGCGGCTTTCGTGGCGCGACAGCGCCGAGCGGATGATGAGGTCGGCCACCTCGACCAGGTTACGAAGCTCGATGAGGTCGGGCGTCACGCGGAAATGCGCGTAATAATCGCGGACTTCCTGGCGCAGCATGTCGATCCGGTGCTTGGCCCTCTCCAGCCGTTTGGTCGTGCGGACGATCCCGACATAATTCCACATGAAGCGGCGAATTTCGCCCCAGGTCTGGGCGATGACCACTTCCTCGTCGCTGTCGGTAACGCGGCTTTCGTCCCATGCCCGGATGGCTGGCACGTCCGGAAGGCTCGCCCAATTGTCGCGGATGTGGTTCGCCGCCGCTTCGCCGAACACTAGGCACTCCAGCAGGCTGTTGGACGCCAGGCGGTTCGCGCCGTGAAGGCCTGATTGCGTCACCTCGCCCGCCGCATAAAGTCCTGCCGCGTCGGTGCATCCGTGCAAGTCCACCACGACCCCGCCGCAGGTGTAATGCTGAGCCGGAACAACCGGGATCGGCTCCTTGGTGATGTCGATCCCGAGCCCCAGCAGCTTCTCGTAAATGTTAGGGAAGTGCCCGCGTACGAAGTCGGGGTCGCGCTGCGAAATGTCGAGATGGACGTAATCGAGGCCGAGCCGCTTGATTTCATGATCGATGGCGCGGGCGACGATGTCGCGCGGGGCAAGCTCGCCGCGCTTGTCGAACCGGTCCATGAACCTTTGCCCGCCGCCTTTGACTCCAGGGGGGAGCTTCAATTGGCCACCTTCGCCGCGCACCGCTTCGGTGATCAGGAAATTCTTGACTTCCAGATTGTACAGACAGGTCGGGTGGAACTGCATGAACTCCATGTTGGAGATTCGGCAGCCCGCCCGCCACGCCATCGCAATGCCGTCGCCGGTCGCGCCGCGTGGCGCGGTCGAATAGAGGTAGGCGCGCCCGGCGCCGCCCGTCGCCAGGATCGTCGCGCGTCCAGTCAGTGTTTCGACCCGCTTCTTCTTGCGGTTGTAGGCATAGAGGCCGTGGATCGCGCCGCTGGTCGAAAAATGCGTCGCGTTGCGGCCGGTCACCAGGTCCACCGCAACCATGTCGGGCACCAGGGTGATGTTTGGATGCTTGGCCGCCGCGGATTCGAGCGCCTGGCTGATTGCCCACCCGGTCGCGTCGGCGACGTGGACGATGCGACGGTGGCTGTGCCCGCCCTCGCGGGTCAGGTGAAGCGCGCCATTTTCCGACGCGAACGGCACGCCGAGTTCGATCAAATGCTGGATCGCGCGCGGCGCCGCTTCGACCACATGCTCGACGACCTTGCGGTCGTTAAGGCCCGCACCGGCGATCATCGTGTCGTTGACGTGCGCTTCGAAGCTGTCGCCCTCCTCGAGTACTGCGGCGATGCCGCCCTGCGCCCGGGCGGAGGCGCTGTCGCCCAGCGCGCCCTTGGCGATTACCGCGACCTTGTGCGTTTCGGCGAGGTTGAGCGCAGCGGTTAGGCCCGCCGCCCCGGAGCCGACGATGAGGACGTCGGCAGTCGGCTTCACGCCGCCTCCTGGTCCGCCGCGACGAGGCTCAGGAACACGTCCTCCAAGTCGGGGTCGCGGGTCGAAACGTCTACGATCGACAGGCCGGCGGCGGTAAGCGCGCTCAATACGTCGCCGGCGTTCGCCTGGTCCTTGCGGTAGGTGATTTCCAGCGTCCGCTCATCGACCAGGGCGATGTCCTGGAAGCGGTCGTGCGTGGGGACTTGGGTAATATCCTTGTCGAAGGTGACGACGACGGCTTTCTCCTGCGCCTTGGACACCAGCTCGCGGGTCGGCTCGTTCGCGATCACGCGGCCGTGATGGATGATCGCGATGCGATCGCACAGCTCCTCGGCCTCTTCGAGATAATGGGTAGTGAGGACGATGGTGACGCCCTGGGCGTTGAGCCGGCGGACATAGTCCCACAATTGGCGGCGAAGCTCGACGTCCACGCCGGCCGTCGGCTCGTCAAGGACCAGGATCGGCGGCGAATGAACCATCGCCTTGGCGACGAGCAGGCGCCGTTTCATGCCTCCCGAAAGCGTACGCGAATAAGCGTTGGCCTTGTCGGTGAGGTGCATCGCCGCGAGCAACTCGTCACTCTTCCGGCCGCTCTTCGCGATCCCGTAAAGCCCGGCCTGGATCTCCAGTGTCTCGCGCGGCGTGAAGAAGGGGTCGAAAATGATCTCTTGCGGCACGACCCCGATCGACCGCTTGGCGTTACGCGGATGCTCGTCGATGTCGAAGCCCCAGATGTTCACCGATCCGCCGGTCTTCACGACCAGTCCCGCGAGAATGTTGATCAGGGTCGACTTGCCCGCGCCGTTTGGCCCGAGCAGCCCGAAGATCTGTCCGCGAGGCACGTCGAAGCTGACTTCGTTCAGCGCACGCTTGCCGCCAGCATAGGTTTTGGACAGCGATTCGATGCGGATTGCGGGCTCATCCATGGTGCCGCGGGCATAGGAGCGGCGGTCAGAAGCGACAAGCATTCAAGGTGAATCGCCTGTTTACCCTAACCGTCAGAGTGATTTTCAGGTTAACCCAATATCTCCAGCCTCGTCATGACCGGCCTGTTTCTCGTTCGCGGAATTGCCGCTGCGCTGCCGTTGCTGCTTTCTGCGGCAGCGGTTGGCGCGCCGGTGCCGGCCGCGCGCAACGCCTCTGGTAACGCAAGCCTGCTGAGGCCGCTGACGATTCTCAAGCAGTCCGATCTGGACTTTGGCGAGCTCGTCGTTAGGGGCGCGGGCACGGCGATCATTGATCCCGTCAGCGGTGCATTGACTACCACCGGGCTAATCACGCCGGTAGGCCCTCCAGCGCAGGCCGCGGTCTTTACCGCCACAGGCTCGCGAACGTCGAACGTGCATATCCGTATTCCGACGGCTCCGATCACGCTGACCCGCGTCGGCGGGACCCAGACAATGACGGTTTCGACCTGGACGCTCGACGGAAATTCCAACCGCAAGATCCCGCTCACGAGCGCGTTCAACTTTGCGGTCGGCGCCACGTTGACGGTTGGCGCAGCCCAGGCTGACGGGACCTATGTCGGCACGTTCGACGTGACTGTCCAATACCCCTGAGTTTCGCCGCCATGGTTTCAGCGGACGGTTAATTTACGTGGAACCTCGCCCGTTCAATGCGTGGTGAGACCGCATCGGCAAACTGCCCGAACATTTTGAATGCTCGGGGAGTGTATCGCGTGGACCATCGTTATTTCATCATCGCGGCTGCCGCAGCGGCGACGCTTGCGGCGCCCGCGGAAGCAGCGCCGGTTCCGGCGACAACGGACGCGGGAGGAAAAGCCATCCTGCTTGTCCCGCTCACGCTCACCAAGATCGACGATCTCGATTTTGGCACCGTGATAACCTCGAGCTCGCCCGGGACCGTTAGCATCGCCGCCGACGGAAGCGGTCAAAGCGTTACGGGCGGCGTGACGGCGCTGGCGAGCACGTCCGGGTTGCGCGCGCAGTTCGGTGGTGCGGGAACGCCCAATCAGCAGGTCAACCTGTTCCTTGCGCCTCCCGCGACAATTACGGATGGGAATGGCCACAGCATGCCGATCTCGCTGAACCTCGAATCGACCAGCGTGATCATCGATTCGACCCGTGCATTCCTGGTCGGCGTCGGCGGCACAGTGAACGTGGGGGCCAACCAGGCGGACGGCCTCTACAGCGGTACGTTCACGGTGCTCGCGCAATACAATTGACCCCGCGCCGTTGAACGGCGGCGGGGCGGTTGCTACTTCGGGGGAATGGCATCCCAGATTCCGCCGCCCGAAGTTATTCGCGTCTCGTCACTCAGCGTCGCTTGCGACGGATCGGGCGAAGTCACGCCCGAGCTTGGGCACCCCCGAGTGTACCTGCGCATCGAGGAAGACACCGGCTTCGTCGAGTGCGGCTATTGCGACCGGCGCTTTGTCCTTGAGGGGGGACCTGCGGACTCTGGCGCATGATTGCGCAAGACCCACGTCACTTTCTTTATCGCAGCCTCGATCCAGATGCGGCGCGGCGGCTCGCGGCGAAGCACCTGTCGAGCCATGATGATGGCGAGCTTTATCTTCAATATAGCGCGAGCGAGGCGTTCGGCTTTGACGACGGCCGGCTGAAGACCGCCGACTATCACAGCGATTCGGGCTTCGGATTGCGTGGCGTGACGGGGGAGATGACGGCCTTTGCTCACGCCAATGAAATCAGCGAGGCGGCGATCGAGCGCGCGGCGGCGACCTTGCAGTTGCTCGATCCGGCGAAGGGCGCACCAGCACCCCCGCCGCAGCGCACCAACCAGGCCATGTACGGCCCGGAAGATCCGCTGGTGCTCGTGCCGTTCGCGGAGAAGGTCGCGCTGTGCCAGAAGATCGATGCTGCGGCCCGCGCGCGCGACCCCCGCGTCGCGCAGGTCAGCGTCAGCCTCGCCGCCAGTTGGAACGTCATCGATATCGTTCGCGGCGACGGCTTCGTCGCCAGCGACGTTCGCCCCCTCGTCCGGCTCGGCGTTCAGATCGTGGCCGAGCAGAATGGCCGTCGCGAGACCGGCTATCACGGTCTTGGCGGACGTTATCTCTACGGCCGGCTGTTCGAAGATGCCGAGTGGAATCGCGCGATCGACGAAGCGCTTCGCCAGGCGCTGGTCAACCTCGATTCCGTCGCCGCGCCGGCGGGTGAAATGCCCGTGGTGCTCGGGCCGGGCTGGCCGGGCGTCCTGCTCCACGAAGCCGTGGGGCACGGCCTTGAGGGCGACTTCAACCGCAAGGGCACCTCGGCCTTTTCGGGGCGGATCGGCGAGTGGGTCGCTGCGCCCGGAGTCACCGTGGTCGACGATGGCGCGATGGATCGCCGCCGCGGTTCCCTGACCATCGACGACGAGGGCACGCCGACCGGCCGCACGACCCTGATCGAGGACGGCATCCTCAAGGGCTATTTGCAGGACCGGCTCAACGCCCGGCTGATGGGCATGGCGCCAACCGGCAACGGGCGACGCGAAAGCTTCGCCCATGCGCCAATGCCGCGCATGACCAACACCTTCATGCTCGGCGGCAAGGATGACCCGGCCGAGCTGGTCGAGCGTGTCACGGACGGCATTTACGCCAAGAGTTTTGGCGGCGGGCAGGTCGACATCACCAGCGGCAAGTTCGTGTTCTCGGTAACCGAGGCCTATCGCATTCGCGGCGGCAAGATCGCCGAGCCGGTCAAGGGCGCGACCCTGATCGGCGACGGCCCGACCGTGCTGACCCGCGTGAAGGGCATCGGCAACGACCTCGCATTGGACGAGGGCATCGGCATTTGCGGCAAGGGCGGCCAGAGCGTGCCCGCTGGCGTCGGCCAGCCAACCTTGCTGATCGACGGCCTCACGGTCGGGGGCACGGCCGCGTGAGCGGGGAGGACTGGCGCGGCCAAGTCCTCAAGTTCTGGTTCTCGCTCACTTACGACCAATGGTGGAACGGCGACGCCGCGCTCGACCACCGCATCAAGCAGGTCTTCCTCAAATTGTGGGCGGAGAAGCGCGAACTCCCCGCGGATGCGTTCCTGAGCGACGGGCTCACCGCGCTGGCGGCCGTGATCCTGTTCGACCAGTTTCCACGCAACATGTTTCGCGGCCACGCCGATCAGTTCGCGACCGATCATCTCGCGCTCGCGATCGCCAGGGGCACTGTCGACAGAGGGCTGGATGAGCAGCTTGAACCGCAGGAGCGCGGGTTCCTGTACATGCCGTTCCAGCACAGCGAGGACTTGGGCGACCAGAACCGCTCGCTCTTGCTGTTCACCGAGCTCGGCGACGAGCGGCAGCTTAAATATGCCAAGCTTCATCGCGACATAATCGCGAAATTCGGCCGCTTCCCGCATCGCAACGCCATGCTCGGGCGAGCGCCCCGCCCGGCGGAGCTGGCGGCGGGCAAGGTCACGCCCTGGTGACGGAGCTTGTGGAGGCCGCGCGGTTCAACTGGGCCTATCAAGCCGAGCTGTTCCGGATCTTTCTCGAACAGCATGGTGTCGGAGCCGTCGTGTTCGACACGCAGGCCTCATTCTATGCCGACGGCGCCATCACCGGTGTTCGGGTCATGGTGCTCGACGAAGACCTGCCCGAGGCCGAGCGCCTGTTCGGGGCCTACGACGCTTAAAGCAGGTGCGCGATCGGGCCGGGGTCGAACCCGGCCTGGACTAGGTTCGCGCTAATCTCTTCCGATGAAGCGCCCTCTTCCCGATGGGCCAGCGCGCAGGCGAAGGCCGAGCGCGAGCCCGACCGGCAGAACGCCAGCACCTTGCCATCGCCCGCCGCCTGCATCGCGTCCTGCATCGCCTCGACGTCGGCGGGGCCGATGCCGCGAATGATCGGCACGAAGCGATAGGCGATCCCCGCCTGCTCGGCCGCGGCCTCGATATCCGCGGCCATCGGCTGGCCGGGCTCTTCGCCGTCGGGCCGGTTGTTGACCAGTACGGTCACGCCCATGCCGGCGAGCCCGGCAACCTCCTCCGGAGCGATCTGGCCGCTCACCAAAGTCCGGTTGCCGAGCTCCCGGATCATCAGCGTCCGCGTTCGCCCTTGGTCGGCGCCGGAGCGGGCGCCGGCGTAGGGGCGGGTGCCGGGGCGGCCGGCGCTGCCGTCGCGTTGGTCGGGAGCCCATAATATTCGAGGTACGGTTCGATCTTCGGATCGTGGCCGGCCCAGGCACGGTACATCTCGGCATAATCGAGCGTGTTGCCGCGCGACAGGACCAGGTCGCGGAAGCGCTGCCCGTTGGCGCGGGTCAGGCCGCCATTGGCCTCGAAGGTCGCGAACGCATCCTGGCCCAGCATGCGGGTCCACGGATAAGCGTAGTAGCCCGCCGAATAGCCGTTGCTCCAGATGTGCAGGAAGTAGTTGGAGCGGTAGCGCGGCGGCACGATGTCGGTCGCAAAGCCGCTGGCTGCGAGCGCCTGCGCTTCGAACTTGTCGACATCCTGCAGCGGCGCGGTCGCCGGCAGCGAGTGCCAGTCGAGGTCTAGACGCGCAGCCTCGAGCACCTCGCCATTCTCATAGCCCTGGTTGAAGGTGCGCGCGGCCTTGATCTTGTCGACCAGCGGCTGCGGCAGCGCCTGCCCAGTCTGATAATGGACTGCGTAGTGGGGCAGGATCTTCGGATCGAGCGCCCAATTCTCGTTGAACTGCGAGGGGAACTCGACGAAGTCGCGCGCGACGTTGGTGCCTGACAAGGTCGGGTAGGTCTGCGCCGCGAACATGCCGTGAAGTGCGTGGCCGAATTCGTGGAACATCGTCGTCACGTCATCGAAGCTGATCAGCGCCGGCTGGCCGGGCGCGGGCTTGGTGAAGTTCTCGACGTTGAACACGACCGGGATCGTGCCGCGCAGATAGGACTGATTGACGAGGTTCGACATCCACGCGCCGCCGGCTTTGTTGTCGCGCTTCCACGGGTCGATGTAGAACAGGGCCAGTTGCTTGCCGTCCGAGTCATGGACGTCGAACACCTGCATGTCGGGGTTCCACGTCGGGATGTCCGTACGCTTGGTGAAGGTCAGGCCGTAGAGCTGGTTCGCGGCGTAGAAGACGCCGTCGTTCAGCACCTTGTTGAACTCGAAGTACGGCTTCAGCTCGTCCTGGTTTAGGTCGTAGCGGCTCTTGCGAATCTGCTCCGCATAGTAATTCCAGTCCGCTGCCGTCGGCTCGAAAGTCGCACCCTGTGACTTGGCAAGGGCGACGATGTCGGACCATTCCTGGCGCTCCTTGGCGGCCGTCCCCGGCGCGAGGCGGTCGAGGAAAGCGACGGCCGTGTCGCGGTTCTGCGCCATCTGATCGTAGAGCGTGTAGTCAGCCCAGTTGGACTTGCCGAACAGCGCAGCCTTCTTGGCGCGAAGCTGCGCGATCTCTCGGATCACGGCCCGCGTGTCATTGGCATCGCCATGTTCGGCGCGGTTGAGGCTGGCGTCGAGCAGCTTCTGGCGCGTGTCGTGGCTGGTCAGCGAATCGATCGACGGCTGCTGCGTCGTGTTTTGCAACGGCAGTACATAGCCCGCGACCTTGCGCTCCTTCGCCGTTTCCTGGGCGGCGGCCAGCTGCTCCGGCGAGACGCCGGCCAGCGCCGAGGCGTCGGCCACGTGAAGCGCGCCGGCCTTGGCGGCTGCAAGCAGCTTTTGCCCGAACTGGGTCTGAAGTGTGCTCAGGCGCCCGTTGAGGGTCTTCAGTTGCGCTTGCTTCGCCGGGCTGAGCTCGGCGCCCGAATGGACGAACTGCTTGTAATAAACATCGAGAAGCTTGGCCTGCTCGGGGTTGAGGTTCAGGCTCGCCTGGTTGTCGTGCAGCGTCTTGAAGCGCTGGTAGAGCTTCTGGTTCAGGTAGATGAAGTCGTTATGCGCGGCGAACAGCGGCGCGGTCTTGGTGTCCGTCGCCTGCAACGTGTCGTTAGTGTTGGCGCCGTTGACCGCCGAGAAGGCGAGGTTCGTGCGCTCGAGCAGCAGCCCGGAACGCTCCATCGCCACGACTGTGTTGTCGAAGGTCGGCGCGTCGGGATTGTTGGCGATCGCGCTGACTTCCCGCTTCTGCTCGGCCATGCCGGCGAGCAAAGCCGGCAAATAATCGCTGTCCTTGATGTGGGCGAAATCGGGCGCCTGGAACGGCAGCGTGCTCGGCTTGGCGAACGGATTGGTCGCGGCGAGCGTCGCGGCAGCGGCGGCCGCTGGCTTTTTGGCGGCGGCAAGGGCCGGGCCCGCGGCCAGCGTAATCGCGGCGGACGCAAGCAGGAGATGACGGATCATGGGGTTCCTCGGCTTATCTTTCGGGAAGGATCGCCGCTCTTTAACAACTTGGCCGCTTGCGCAAGCATGAATGTTATTCGGCGGCTTCCGCAGTCTCTTCAAGCAGTTGCTCGGCCGCCTGGCGGGTCCACAAATCAGCGTAGAGCCCGTCCAGGTCGAGCAGCTCCTCGTGCGTCCCGCGCTCGACCACCTTGCCGCCGTCGAGCACCACTATCTGCTCGGCGTTCACGACCGTGGACAGGCGGTGCGCGATCATGATCGTGGTTCGGCTTTCGGCGACCCGGTCGAGCGTTTCCTGGATCGCCTGCTCGGTCCGGCTGTCGAGCGCGCTGGTAGCCTCGTCCAGCACCAGGATCGGCGGGTTCTTGAGCAGGGTGCGGGCGATCGCCACGCGCTGCTTCTCGCCGCCGGATAGCTTCAGTCCGCGTTCCCCGACCATGGCTTCATAGCCTTCGGGCAGGCTGTGAATGAACTGATCGATCGCGGCGCCCTGTGCGGCAGCTTCGATCTGGGGCTGCCCGGCGCCATCCCGCCCATAGCCGATGTTGTATCCGATCGTGTCGTTGAACAGCACGGTGTCCTGGGGGACGATGCCGATCGCGCCGCGAAGGCTCGACTGGGTGACTTTCGCGATGTCCTGGCCGTCGATCGTGATGCGCCCGGCCGACGGATCGTAGAAGCGATAAAGCAGGCGGCCGATGGTCGACTTGCCGGCGCCCGATGGGCCGACGATCGCGCAGCTGGTGCCCGCCGGGATATCGAGGTCGAGGCCCTTCAAAATGTCGCGGCCGGGCTCGTAGCCGAACCGCAGCTTCTCGAAGCGGACGTGGCCGCGGCCGACCTTGAGGGGTGGCGCACCGGGGGCGTCCACCACTTCTGCCGGCGTATCGAGCAGGTTCCACATCGCCTCCATGTCGATCAGGCCCTGGCGGATCGATCGATACACCCAACCCAACAGGTCGAGCGGCCGGAAGAGCTGCAGAAGCATCGTGTTGATGAACACGACATCGCCGGGCGTGAACCGCCCCTTGCTCCAGCCCCAGACGGTGTAGATCATGGCGCCGGCCATCATCAGGTTGGTGATGAATGCCTGCCCGATATTGAGCCACGCGAGGCTGACTTCGTTGCGCACGGTCGCTCGCGCAAAGGCGCCGATCGCTTCGTCGTAGCGGCGCGCTTCGCGCTCCTCGGCGCCGAAATATTTGACCGTCTCGTAATTGAGTAGGCTGTCGACCGCGCGCCCGATCGCCTTGTTGTCGACGTCGTTCATTTCGCGCTGGAGCTTGGCGCGCCATTCGGTGACCTGGCGCGTAAAGACGATGTAGATCGCCATCATCGCCAAGGTCGCGGCGACGAGGCCGGCGCCAAATTTTATGAAGAAGATGACGCACGCCGCGGTCAGCTCGATCAGGGTCGGGCCGATGTTGAACAGCAGGAAATAGAGCATCATGTCGATGCTCTTCGTCCCGCGTTCGACGACCTTGCTCAGCGATCCCGTGCGCCGTTCGAGGTGGAAGCGCAGCGACAGGTCGTGGATGTGCCGGAACACCTGTCCAGCCAAGCGCCTGGCGGCAGTCTGGCCGACCTTTTCGAACAAGGCGTTGCGCAGATTGTCAGACAGGACGCCGGCGAAGCGCGCCGTGGCATAGCCCGCGACGAGGCCTGCGATCACGCCGAACGCGACCGTCTTCGCCGACATGCCGTCGATCACCGCTTTGTATGCAAACGGCATCAGCAGCACCGCTGCCTTACCGGCCAGCACGAGCACCACCGCTGCAATCACGCGCAGCTTCAGTTCGGCTTCGCCCTTCGGCCACAGCAGCGGGAGGAACCGCCACAGCGGGCCGAACCCGCTCTGCGGTCCTGTCTTCGGATTGTCGCTGGATGCCATCGCGACCCTACGTAGGAAGGCAGGCCGCGCTGAGCAATTGAAGCCCTGCGAAATGACTGGAACCACTGATTAAATTGTCGGTTCTGATCCCGCTGACAAACGGGGACGAACATGGGACCGGGTTATTTCGTAATCGCTATCTTGGGCTGCGCCGACGGGGGCAGCGCGTGCACGCCGGTGGCGACGCTCCAGACCCGCTATCAGAATGCGGAGCAGTGCGCCGCCGCGACACCAGCCGCGCTCGAAGCCAATACCCAGTTCGACTTTCCGACCCTCGTCGCCCGCTGCCGCTCCGGCTCGGCCCGGACAAGCGCCGACGCGCGCCCCGCCCCCGTCATCCCCGCAAGCGCGCGGCGCGGCTAGGCGCAAGGAACCGTGCTCAAGCGCCGCGGGTTTGAAGCGGCATGAAAGCGAACGCCACCAAGCCAAAAATTCCGCGCGGCAAGCGCGGCGTGAGGCCTGCATCGAGCAAGGCCAATCAAGCGACCGCGAAGGAATTCGAGCGCGAGGGCATGGGCGTCGCGCCCAAGGAGTAGGAGTTTGATCATGTCCGACGTGATGGAGCCGATGGTCCATGAGGATCAGCTTCCGGGACATGAGAGCCAGCTCGAGCCCAAGCCAGATTGGCAGCCTCGGTACGAAGGATCGGACCGGCTCAAGGGCAAGGTTGCGCTGATCACCGGCGCCGACAGCGGGATCGGCCGCGCGGTCGCCGCCTTGTTCGCCCGCGAGGGCGCCGACATCGCCATTTCCTACCTGTGCGAGCATGACGACGCGAAGAAGACCAAGGAGATCGTCGAGGGCGAGGGGCGCAAAGCGATCCTGATTGCCGGCGACCTTGGCGATAAGAAATTCTGCTTGGACGCGGTCAGGAAGACGGTCGAGGAGCTGGGCCAGCTCGACATCCTCGTCAACAATGCGGGCGAGCAACATTATGACGAAGATCTCGCCAATATCAGCGAAGATCAGCTCAAACGCACCTTCCAGACGAACATCTTCAGCATGTTCTACCTGACCCAGGCGGCGCTCCCGCATCTCACCAAAGGTTCGGCGATCGTCAACTGCACCTCGGAGACGACCTATAAGGGATCGCCCGGGCTGCTCGACTACAGCTCGACGAAGGGGGCGATCCTCGGCTTCACCCGCAGCCTCGCCAAGAATCTCGTCGAGAAGGGCATTCGTGTGAACGGTGTCGCGCCGGGCCCGATCTGGACTCCGCTCAACCCCTCGGGCGGCCAGCCTCCCGAAAAGATCCCCGAGTTCGGAAAATCGACCCCGATGAAGCGGCCGGGCCAGCCGAACGAGGTCGCGCCCTGCTTCCTGTTCCTTGCCTGCGAAGACTCGAGCTACATGACGGGGCAGGTGCTCCACCCGGATGGCGGAAACACAACGTCAAGCTGATCAGCGGCTGGCGAAATTTCCCAACAGACGGCGGAATTGCCCAGCAAAATCTGCCGCTCGATACTTGCGATCATTGAAAACACAAGACTTTTTCAATTTGGCACGGCCATTGCAATGATAATGGCACGGACCCGGCAGTCGGGCCCGCCGAATTGAAAAGGGGTTTTCGATGTTTGCTTCTCTCTCGACCGCCCGTGAGACCGCCACGCTCTTCGCCGGCGCTTTCATTTCCGCGCTTCTGCTCGTCTCGGCCGCGACCTCGCTGCCGATCGCCTGAACCCCCCGGATATAGGGAAGAACAGTATGAACGGACGCTTCCTCGTCAACCGGCGCGACGCCAAGGTCATGGGCGTCGCCGCCGGGCTTGCCGACTACACCGGCATCGACCCGCTGATCATCCGCCTCGGCTTCGTCGCCGCGACCCTGATCACCGGACCGCTGATGGTCCTGTTTTACGTGCTGGCCGGGCTGCTCGCGCCGCATCAGTAAGCACTCGCCCTCGCACATTTGAACGATGCGCGCTAAGCAGCCCACGAAGCGATCAGGACTTCTGGGAGACCGACGTGCGCAAGCTTCTGTTCGCTACCGCCATCATGTTCGCTGCAGCGCCCGCCACGGCGGCGCTTCAAGTCGGCGCCAAGGCGCCTGATTTCACCACTACCGGGGCCGTTGCCGGAAAGGCGTTCAAGCTGCATCTTGCCCAGCAGCTGAAGAAGGGCCCGGTCGTCCTTTACTTCTTTCCCAAAGCCTTCACCTCCGGCTGCACTGCCGAGGCGCACGCCTTCAGCGAATCGATCGCCGACTTCAAGAAAGCCGGCGCGCAGGTGATCGGCATGTCGGCCGACCCGCTGCCGGTGCTCAAGGACTTCTCGGTCAAGGAATGCCGCAACGCCTTTCCCGTCGCGACGGCGACGCCCGCGACGCAGAAAGCCTATGATGTCGCCTGGGCGGCACACCCCGGAATCACCACCCGCACCTCCTACGTGATCGATCGCCGCGGCAAGGTCGTGATGGTCCATGATGACCTCGATTTCAGCCAGCACGTCGCGCGGACCTTGGCCGCGGTAAAATCGCTGAAGTAGCGTCCGTGCGGGGGGTCATCATCGCCGGCCTGATCGCGCTTGCGGGTGCCGCGACCGCCGAGCCTACTGCTTTTCTCTACGACCCGAAGCCCCGCTGGGCCGAGGACCCCGATCCCGAAGTGGTGTGCGAGGCGGTTCGCGCCGAATGCCAGGGCGTTCTCAAGGAGGGGGGGATCGAAGCCGACTGGGTCTACGACGCGCTGTACGATGCCGACGGCATGCTGGTTGGACTGCGGACGGTGAAGTCGACCGGGTGCAAGCCGCTCGACGAGCATGAGGTGCTCGACCATCGTCATTTCCTGACCGTATTCACCAAGGAAGGCCAACCTGACCTCGACGACATCCACGCCGAGCTTGCACCCGGTACGCCCAAGGATGCGGTTCGCATCGTCAAACGCGATAGCATGTCAATCTCGTTTGGCTGCTGATCAGACGGCGACGTAGACCCAGGCCAACCGGCCAGATTCCAGCCTCACCTCGATCCGCGAGTAGGCCGCGACTTCGTAATCGTCCGTCGCTCTGAGCTCGGCGTCGGTCAGGTCAAACAAGGTCCCCGCCACCTGGTCATCCGCGTTGCCCGTTTGCCGAGCGATCACGTGGATCGACTTCCCGCTCAGCCTGACTACCTGTGGATCGTCGATCGAGATCTGCTCGAGCCGATAGCCGGCGAGCGTGTCTGAGTGACCATCGAGCTCCCGTCCGTAATTCGCGAGCTGAACTTCCCGCTGTTGCAACGTGCCATAGGAAAAGAGGGCGGGCATCAAAAGGCTCAGCTGTCGTCCAGCTTCCGCACCGTTCCTTCGGTCGTCGCGACGACAACCCCGAATTTGCGCACCTTGGTCGAGGTACGGGCTACCGACGCGTCGGGGGTCGGGCTCAACCATTGCTCGGCATTGAGGTTGCCCTTCATCTTGAACCGGAAGACGTACCGGTCCCCGACCTGCTGAATGTCGACCGGGCCGGACGCCTCCGACATGGTGCCGGTGTAATGTCCAGGTCCGACTCGACGAACCCGCCAGCGACGCTCATGGGTCTGCTTCCCGTCATCCTGCACATGCTGGATCAACGTCAGGCTGCCGTCAGCCTCGATCCGCCCGAGGCCCAGGCTTCGCGACTTATACGGCTTCTTGAAAAGCACTTTCACAAGCCCCTGCGTCTCCGTCCTGCCGCTGAAGAATCGGAGAGGATCGGCGACTTCCTTGGGCGCCGCGGGGGACGCGAGGCAAACCAACGGGGCAATGAACAGGCAACGTGCACGGAAATTGGTCATCGAGGCGGGTTGAACCACATTTAAACGAGAGCAGGAAGGGCGGTTTCGTCTGAATTCGGGCTTGTCTTCATCACCGCTCGGTGGCTGTCTGAGGGCGATGCAGCAGATCCCAGAATGGAATGCTCCCACCCCGGAGGAGTTCCGCGAGCATATCGCGGCCCGGCGAGCGCCGGCAGTTCTGCGGGGGACCGCGGCCTCGTGGCCGCTGGTCAGGACTGCGCTGGACGATCCGCACGATTGTATGGCGCTGATGTCCCGTCAGGCGAGCCGGGAGCTGATCGACGTAATCCGCGCCGATCCGGCTCAGCATGGACGCTTCCATTACGGCAATGACGAGGGACTGAACTTCGAACGGGGATTCGCGCCGTTGCCGGTATTTCTCACCGTGCTTCGAGAGCAGGAACAGCAGGCGCATCCATATGCGATGGCTGCCCAAGGGGCGATTGCCGAGCGTTACCTGCCCGGCTTTCGAGCTTCCCATCCGATGCCGCTCGTGCCGCCAAGTGCCGAGCCTCGCCTATGGATCGGGAATGCGGCAAAGGTCGCTACCCACAATGACCCCACCGACAACATCGCCGTCGTCGCTGCAGGGCGAAGGCGCTTTACGCTGTTTCCGCCCGAGGCCGAGGACGATCTCTACATGGGCCCCGCCAGCCCCAGCCCGGCAGGGACGCCGGTCAGCATGGTTCACGTAACCGCCCCCGATTTCGGCACCTACCCCGGTTATCAGGCGGCGCTCGACAAGGCGCTGGAGGCAGTGCTCGAACCGGGCGACGCGATCTTCATTCCCGCCGACTGGTTTCACCATGTCGAGGCGCTTGAGCGTTTCAACCTGCTGGTAAATTATTGGTGGCCCAAGGGCTCGCCTGCCCTGGCGTGAGCGTCTTATGAAATCTCGGTAATTCAGGGAACTTTTCCGCTTCCGCCGCTCGTCACTCGAAGGCCGCAACTCGGCGATAATCTCGCCACCGTAAGGCGTTGTCCGCCGTTGAATCCGGCATGATGACTACGTCCAGAATGCAGTATGCACGAGCCAGCGTCGCCGCGATTGCCGCGGTCATGGCGCTTTCCCCAACCTATGCGGCCCCGCCCAAGCCGATCGTTGACCTGTCGCAAAGCCCCGCGCTGAACGGTCAGGATAACGCGGCCCCGGCGTCGAAGAAGGACGCCCAGCCCGATCGGACGACGATTGAACTCGGCGCCGGCGCGCTGGCGTTGCTGGTCGCCGGCGGCGCAGCGGTTGCCATCAGCAGCCGGCGACGTCGCCGCGAGCAGGAATCGTGGCAATTCGACGAACAATCGGAAGCTGCGATGCGGCCCGAGCCGGCGCCTCCGATGAACATCGCCGAGGGACAGCCAGCCATGGTCCCGCCGCTGATGTCGGCCTTCGACTTGGGCAATGGGCCGCGTCGCGAGACGGCCGATAGCAGCGATTGCGAGCAGCTCGAAAGCTGGGTCGACCGCGCCAAATGCGGACCAACGCCGGACAATCCGTCGCAGTCGCTAAAGAAGCGGCTGAAGCGGGCGGCCTTCTTCGAGAAGCGGGACCGCGAGGTCGCGGCAGGTGAAGCTGCACCGATCGACCCGGATGCAGGCCTTCCGGAAAGCCTCGAGGAAACTGCTTAGTCCCTACTCTCAAGGAAAGGAGAGCCGCCGTCCGAAAACGGACGGCGGTTCCGCATTCAGCCGCCGCAGGTCTCCGCTCCGCCGGTCGACCACATTCGGGTCAGCGAATAGCTCGACGAAGTGCTGATCACGACCGCGTCTGTCCTGCAGCGCCTGAGCTGGAAGCGGACCTTGCGCGCCTTGAAATCCAGGGACACTCGCTTGAACGATTCAAGCAGGTCCGTCCCCAGCAACAGTGCGGGCTCGTCGGCCAGGCCGAACAGCTTGAATGGCGGCACGTCGGCAAAGGCAATCGGCACGTCACGAAGCATGACGGGCCCGAGCTGCAGCTCGTCGATCCGCGCGATCTGCAATTTCATAGAGACCCCGGTGACGCCCGTGGCCACGACCGTCTCAAACTTGGTCCGGCCCTTGCGCAAAAGCTTGTCGCGTAGAGCCGTGTTGCCGATCGTCACTTCCGACCCGGTATCGATCACCGCATCGAGCGACAGTCGCGAGGCGCGGACTTGAGTCAGGATCAATTGGCCGCGCTCGCGCCGGGCGATGATGACGATGTCGCGCGGGTCATATTTGGGCGCCTTGGACGCGTCCTCGACCTTGATCAGCCTTTTCTCGAAGTCGAGCATCAGGCGTTGCTTGGAGAGGGCATCAATACCGATCAGTCCGTCCCCGCCGACATCGGACTCCTTAAGCGCGGGTAGCTCAAGGTTGTGCACCGTCGTCGGGCCGAGCGTCAGCTGGTCGACGCGCACGCGATCGACCAGGTTACGCGACGTGGTAGCATTGAGGATCGCGGGGGTGCCCAACGGCAACTCCAGATCGTGGGCCACCTTAAGCCCGACCACCGAGGTATCGGCTCCGCTGTCGACGACGAATTTATAGGGACCCCGCGCGTTGACCAACACATCGACGTAGAGACGGGTGTCGATCTTCTTCGCCTTGAGATCGTCGCCGGCGATGTCGAGCGCGTTGTCGAAGACCGCAGGCGGTAGCGCCGGCACGTTGGGCGTCGAATTGGGCGCCGGCATCGGCTTGCGGATTACCGGCGGGTCGGCCGCGATCGCGGCTCCTGCCACGGCGGCGATGGTCAGCCCTAATGCAATGGGCAATGCGCGGCGCATTTTTGCTCCCCTCGAGCGGACGTCGATCCTTTTACGCCGGCGGCGCGCGGCGCTCCATCCCCAATAGACGGATGACGGGCAGGTTCGACGGGGGAGGGACCAAAGACATCTCGCGCAGGCCGATGTAGAACCGCGAAATCAAGCATGGGAGAGACCGATGGCCAAGGGTCAGGTGAGAAAGAACAAGGAAGCACGCAAGCCGAAGAAGGAGAAGCCGAAGACGATCGCGGCTAATCCCAAGCGGTCGAGCTAGGGGGCGGGCGCATATCGACGCTCGAATCGCTTCCTTCATAAGCGTGGCTTGGGGGCGGGACCGTTGGTTTGATTGGCGAAGGGAGCAGGCCGCTTTTAGCTGAGCAACGCGGTTTTCCGCCGCCAGTGGCTTACTCCGATCCACCGCGTTCGCGGCATGACCCAAGGGGAACAGCTTAATGGAAACTGCTCAGGACGGCGCTGGCGTGCGCTTTCCGCCGCCGCTCATCTACATCATCGCCCTGGTCATCGGCGTTTATGCCGGACGAGCGCTGAACCTGTCGCATCTCGGTCTGAGCCATGCAGTCCGCGACATTCTCACCGGCGGATTCCTCATCGCGGGCGTCATCGTGATGTTTGCCGGCGCCGGGCTTTTGAGGAGCCGCAAGACCAACATCATTCCGTTCAAGCCCGCCACCTGCCTGGTCGACACCGGCATTTACGGGATCACCCGCAATCCGATGTACCTCGGCATGGCGCTGACTTACGTCGCGCTTGCGATCCTGTTCGATAGTGTGGGCGCGCTGGTCCTGCTCCCCGTCGTCATCGCGGTCACGCAGACGCAGGTCATCGCACGGGAGGAGGCTTACTTGGAACGCACGTTCGGGCGCGACTATCTGGCGTACAAGGGCCGGGTCAGGCGCTGGATCTGAGGAGCTACGATCACCTACGGGTTGGGCAGAAGGTGCCGCCGCACTTCTTCGCCATGTAGGTCTCGCTTTCGATGAGCCACTTGCCCCCGATCCGCCGCCACTTGGCGACATAATCGCCCGACGCCCAGTTGCGCCTCGCGGACAGCTGGTACCCGCGCCACTTGCCGATCTCGAACGCCATCGGGCCGACAGCAGAAACTTGGATGCTCGTGGGAGTTCGGACGTAGGACCGACGCTTGGGTCCACTGAGATCCTCGCGCCAAAGCGCTAGTTGAGCCGCCTTTCCAGACACGATGATGCTGTCGGCGCCAGTCATCATCTGCGCGTCGTCAGCAAGAAACTGGGCCACGCCACGGACACTCCCGGCAGCGAGCGCGCGGTTGAAGGCGGCGCGCTGGGCACGGACGGCACGCTCGGCCTGGGCAACGTAGGGCGCCTGAACCGCGGCCAAGACTAGAAGCGCCAGCATCATTCGGCCGCCGGCAAGTAGATCTCCCCGCCTTCGTCGTGAAAGCGCTTGCTCATCTCCGCCATGCCCTCGTTGGCGTCTACCGAGGCGGCTTCTTGTTCCTGCAGACGTGCGAAGTCTCGAACCTCCTGGGTGATCTTCATCGAGCAGAACTTGGGCCCGCACATCGAGCAGAAGTGGGCGGTCTTCGCACCTTCGGCCGGAAGGGTCTGGTCGTGATATTCCTCCGCCGTATCCGGATCGAGCGACAGGTTGAACTGGTCGCGCCAGCGGAACTCGAAGCGGGCGCGTGACAAAGCATCGTCGCGGAGCTTGGCGGCCGGGTGGCCCTTGGCAAGGTCGGCCGCGTGGGCGGCGAGCTTGTAGGTGACGACCCCGACCTTCACGTCGTCGCGGTCCGGGAGCCCGAGATGCTCCTTGGGCGTGACGTAGCAAAGCATTGCCGTACCGAACCAGCCGATCATCGCCGCGCCGATGCCCGACGTGATGTGGTCGTAGCCGGGCGCGATGTCGGTGGTCAGCGGCCCCAAGGTGTAGAAGGGCGCTTCCCCGCAGCTTTCGAGCTGTTTGTCCATGTTCTCCTTGATCTTGTGCATCGGCACGTGGCCGGGGCCCTCAATCATCACCTGGCAATCGTGCTCCCACGCCTTCTTCGTTAATTCCCCAAGCGTGTAGAGCTCGGCGAACTGCGCTTCGTCATTGGCGTCGGCAATTGAGCCGGGACGAAGTCCGTCGCCAAGCGAGAAGGCGATGTCGTACGCCTTCATGATCTCGCAGATCTCATCGAACCGCTCGTAGAGGAAACTCTCGCGGTGGTGGGCGAGGCACCACTTGGCCATGATCGATCCGCCGCGGCTGACGATGCCGGTGACGCGCTTGGCGGTCAGCGGGACGTAGGGCAGGCGGACGCCGGCGTGGATAGTGAAATAGTCGACGCCCTGCTCGGCCTGCTCGATCAAGGTGTCGCGGTAGATCTCCCACGTCAGGTCCTCGGCGATCCCGCCGACCTTCTCCAGAGCCTGGTAGATCGGCACGGTACCGATCGGCACGGGCGAGTTGCGGATGATCCATTCGCGCGTGTCGTGGATGTTGCGGCCGGTACTGAGGTCCATGACCGTGTCCGCGCCCCAGCGGATCGCCCACACCATCTTGTCGACTTCGGACGCGACGTCGGAGGCGACTGCGCTGTTGCCGATGTTGGCGTTGATCTTGACCAGGAAATTGCGGCCGATCGCCATCGGCTCCGATTCCGGGTGGTTGATGTTGTTGGGGATGATGGCGCGGCCGCGGGCGATCTCATCGCGGACGAATTCCGGGGTGACGAAGTCGGGGATCGCTGCGCCGAAGCTTTCGCCGTCGCGTGCGGAATTCAGCGCTTCCTCGCGGCCGAGGTTCTCGCGGATCGCGACATATTCCATCTCCGGCGTGATGATGCCGCGTCGCGCGTAATGCATCTGAGTGACGTTGGCGCCGGGCTTCGCGCGGAGCACGCGCTTGCGAACATTGGGAAAGGGCTGAACGCCCCCGCTGCGGTCGGGGCCGAGTTGTCCGTTGTCCTCGGGGCGGACTTCGCGCTGGGAGACTTCTTCGATATCGCCGCGGGCCCGAATCCAGTCGCGGCGGAGCTCGGGAAGTCCGGCCATGATGTCGATGCGTGCTATAGGGTCGGTGTAGGGCCCGCTGGTGTCGTAGAGCACGACCGCGGGCTCGCCCGCCGAGGGCTCGAGGTCGACCGCGCGCAGGGCGACGCCCAGCGGGCCGACGTGAATCTTACGACTGCCGCGGATCGGGCCGGTGGTGACTTTCAACTCAGTGCGTGCAGGCGCGTCGGCCATCTTCTCTCTCCCTCCACCGGTGCTAGCCCGATCAGGTTCAGCGGGTCGCGGCCGGATTGCCGCCTCTCAGCTCTCGCGAGCTCCCCGGGGAAGAGTCGTCATTAAGACGCGAAAGGGGCGCGCGCCAGTGACGCACGGCCCTTCACGAAACCAATTTTCTGTAGCGTTACTTCGGACGCTGCGTCGCAGCCGCGGCGGCCGCCTTGCGCTCGGCGTCGCTCAGCACGCCGTCGTGATTGGTGTCGACCTTGTCAAACAACGTGAGCTGCGGCGAACGATATTCGTCCGCGGTCACCTTGCCGTCCTTGTTCTTGTCGAGCTGGGTTACGAGCGCAGCGCCGTTCGGAGCCTTGGTCGGCGTGGTCGGCGCGGCGGCCATGAATTCGGCCTTGCTCAGTTGGCCGTCCTTGTTCGTGTCGAGTTTGGTGAACTCCGCGTCGACGCGGGCGCGAAAGGCCGCCAGGCGCCGTTGCTGGACAGTCGACTCAGCCGCCTGGAGCTCGGCCGCGCTCAAGGTGCCGTCGCCGTTGGTGTCGATCGCCTTGAAAGTCGCATCGGCCCCCTTGATGAGATTTGCCCGGGTCGCGGTCTGGGCCGGTGCGGCCGCGGGCTTTGCGGCGGCCGGAGCTGCAGCGGGCGCAGCCGCGGTTGCAAGCGCCGGAGCGGCGCCAAGCGCCAGCAGCGCCGCAAGCGAAGAATAACGAATGACCACTCTAACTTCCCCCTACACAGATCGTGGAGTTTTCAATGACGGCGTCACGTAGCGATTCGCGCCGGCGCCGTCGACTACGGCTATGTCGGCGAGCTTACCTTGCTCTCAACTGAACTGGAACATGAACAATCGGCGACCGCCAACGCGGCCCTAATATATAGCACGCGCGCGAGAAACGCCTTTGGCCGGAGCCTGTTACTGTGGCGCGGGTGCCACAGCGACGGGTGCAAAAGGCGCTAATCTGCAATTCGGATCAACTTTTCGGCTTTGCTTTTCCCCATTTGCGTGGATAAGCCACACTTACGGGAATGTCTCGCCTGGGGGCGGGCTGCGTCGCGTGCCATCTGGCGCGGTCCATACGCGGTCCTTCAAGTGGGGCAGTTCCAAGTAGTAACAATGGTCCGCGGCCGCGGGCTAAATACAGGGGATACATTACATGAAGACCTCGCACCGGCGTATCACGCTTCTCTCGGGCGCCTCGATCGCAGCACTGGGAGTCACCGGACTTGGTTTGGCGAGCCCTGCGCTGGCCGCACCGCACGATGTTGCCGGACCCGGCACCAACGCGGGCACCAGCACGACGGACACACCGATCGACATCTGCACGATCGCCGCAGCGACCCCTGCCTGCTTCTACGGTGTGTATGATACCAACGATGGCGCGGCTGCCGCGACTGTCGCCACGACCGGCGACGGCGTGATCTACCAGCACCTGACTTCGGGAACCGCGAACATCACCCTGTCCAACGCGGCCGGCCAGACCGCTGAAGTCGGCGCGATCGCCAGCGCAACGGGCGCGGGCAACCAGACCGCCACCGCGAGCATCACCTCGGGCGCCATCACCCAGGTTGCGGTCGGCACGACCGGAAGCGCGGTTGCCAACTTCACCAACGACGGCAACCTGCTCGTCGACGCCTACGCGCTCGCGTCGGCGACCACGGGCGACGCTGACGCCACGGCGATCAACTCGGGTGGCATCTGGCAGTCGGCGACGGCGGCTTCGACGCTTGCTGCGAACAACATCACGAACAACACCGGCGGCGTTATCACCATCGAGGCTGTGGCTTCGGCGCTTGCGCCGGAAGGCTACGCTTCGGCAGACGCTTCGCAGCTCTATGGCATCCAGCAGAGCGCTTCGAACACCGGCAGCGGCGATGCGTCGAACGACATCACCAATGACGGCACGATCACGATCGATGCGCGCGCTAAGGCGACGGGCTCGGGGGCAATCGCGAGCGCGACCAACTATTATGCCATCGAGCAGTATGCGACGGCCAATACCGGCGTTGCGTCGAACAACATCGACAACAACGGCACGCTGAATATCGACGCGAAGGCGACCGCCACGGCGACCGATACTCAGGCGTTCGCTTACGCGTATCTGCAGTCGGGCATCTATCAGTACGCGACTGCGACGGCTGGTTCGGCGAGCAACTCGATCAGCAATGACGCAGCCGGCGTGATCAACATCGTCGCCAGCGCGGATGCGAACGGCGGTACCGAGGGTACTGCGACTGCGTACAATTATTACGGCATCTACCAGTACGCCAATGGCGGCGACGGTTCGGCGACCAACGTGGTCGACAACCAGGGCGCCATGAACATCAATGCCGTCGCGAATGCGAGCGGATCGCAGTACGCGTACGCGTACGCCTATAATTCCGAAGGCATTTCGCAGTCGGCATTCGCCGACTCGGCGGACGCGTCGAACACCGTCACCAATGGCGCTGGGACGCTCAATATCAACGCCGTCGCCCACGCGACCGCCACGGGAACCCCGACCGCCAATGCTTCGGCGTTCGCCTATAATTATTATGGGATTTCGCAATCGGCGACTGCTTCGGTCAGCGGCGATGCGTCGAACGCCGTCCACAACGCCGGGACGATCAACATTCACGCCAGCGCGGTTGCGCACGGTGTCACCGACGCGATTGCGACGGCTTCGGTTAGCTATGCGATTTCGCAGTCGGCGACCGCCGATATCGGCAATGCATCGAACGTCATCGACGGCGACGGCACGATCGACATCCGCGCCTTCGCCAGTGGCGTTGCGGACTCTGGTGTCGCGAATGTTTTTGCGTCTGCTTACTCGGCAATCAGCCAGACGGCGCAGGTTTCGACCGAGGGCGATGCGACCAACACGATCAGCCAGGGCACGATTAACATCGACGCGACCGCACTTGCGCACGGTACGAGCCAAGCCACGGCATCGGCGTCGGTCAGCTACGCGATCTCGCAGTTCGCTTACGTCTACGGGAACGGCAACGCGTCGAACAACATCACGGTTGGTGCGACGACAGGCGCCGGCGGTCTCGACATCGGTGCGTTCGCTAGCGCGAATGCTGCCAGCGGCTCTGCTGACGCCTTCGCTTCGGTTTACAGCGGCATCACGCAATATGCCTCGGTCACCGGTGTTGGCGACGCGTCGAACGACATCACCAACAACGGCACGCTGAACATTCACGCGACGGCTATCGCAAACGGCACGGCCGACGCGAGCGCGTCGGCTTCGGTCAGCTACGCCATCTACCAGTATGCTTACGCCGATGACGGCGATGCATCGAACGCCATCACCAACAATGGCGAGCTCGACATCACTGCCATCGCCAGCGCTAACGCGACTGCCGGTTCGGCGACCGCGTATGTCTCGGTTTATACGGGCATCTACCAGTATGCGACCGCTACTGACGGTGATGCGAGCAACACAATCACCAATAACGGCGACCTCAACATCGACGGGGTGGCCATTGCCAACGGCACGAGCTTCGCGTCGGCCACGGCCTCGGTGAGCTACGGCATCTCGCAGTACGCTTACGCGCAGGACGGCGGTAATGCCGCGAACGTCATCACGAACGGCACGGGCACGCTCGACATCGGTGCGTTCGCCAGCGCCAATGCGCCGACGGGCAACGCCACCGCTTATGTGTCGATGTACTATGGCATCTCGCAGGAAGCTTATGCGACCGCTGGCGGCAATGCGTCGAACCTGGTGGCCAACGACGGCACGATCAACGTTCATGCGACCGCCATTGCGAACGCTTCGGACGACGCCATCGCGACGGCGACCCTGAGCTACGGCATCTACCAATACGGTACCGCCGACGATGGGACGATGACGAACACCGTCACCAACAACGGCGCGATCAACATCGTTGCGAACGCGAGCGCCAATGCGGCCTCGGGCTCGGCCTTCGCGTCGGCGACCAACAACTACGGCATTTATCAGTATGCCACGGGCAGCGACGGTCCGGCCACCAACGTGATCAACAGCGCAGGCTCGATCACGATCGATGCCAACGCGGTTGCGAACGGCACGACCGTGGCATCGGCCACCGCCTATAACTACTACGCCATCTCGCAGACGGCCTATGCTTATGACGGCCACGACGCGAAGAACACGGTTGCTGTGGGCACCGCGGGCTCGATTGATATCGGCGCTAACGCCAGCGCGAACGGCACTGACGTCTACGCTTACGCTTATGGCTACACCGGCATCACCCAGGACGCTTATGCGACCGGTGGCGGCGTCGGCGGAGGGATCGCGTCGAACCTGATCGACAACCAGGGCACGATCAACATCCACGCTACAGCGGTCGCGAACGGAACCGCTCTCGCGACTGCTTACGCCTACTACGATTATGGCGTGTACCAGTACGCGACTGCGGACGATCGCGATGCCAGCAACACGCTGAACAGCAACAACCTGAACATCAGTGCAGTGGCCTCGGCCAACGCCGCTTCGGGTGACGCGAACGCGACGGCGACCAACTACACCGCCATCTATCAGTACGCCTCGGCGACGGACGCGAACGCGACCAACATCGTCAACAACAGCGGAGCGCTGAACCTCAGCGCCGCTGCGCACGCGGTTGGCTCAACCAACGCCTACGCCTATGCCTACATGTACAACGGCATTTCGCAGACGGCTTCGGCGAGCGACCACCACGTCGCGATGAACTCGATCGTCAACGGCACCGCCGGCTCGATCAACATCGAGGCCCAAGCGTTCGCCAGCGCACCGGGTGGCAGCGCGACGGCGTCGGCGTATAACTACTACGCCATCACGCAGCAGGCTTATGCCGACGACGGTTCCGACGCGATCTCAAAGATCACGAACGACGGCTCGATCACGGTCGGCGCCGACGCTGAGGCTCTGGCTTCGACGGCGGCCTTCGCGACGGCTTACGTCAGCTACGCGATGTACCAGTCGGCCACGGCGACGGGCTTTGGTGGTGACGCTACGGCTCTCCTCGACGACAATGGCTCGATCGACGTCCATGCGGTCGCTCACGCGGCTGGCTCGGCGGCGACGGCCATCGCAGACGTGTTCTATGGCCCGTCGCAGTACGCTTCTGCGACCAGCGGCAACGCGAGCGCGATCATTCAGAATGACGCGATCTCGGTTCACGCGACTGCGACCGCAACGGCGACCGCCGCTGCGGCCCTTGCGAGCGCTTACGTCACCTCGGCCATTGAGCAGTATGCGACGGCTCCGGTGGGTATCGCCCTGGCGTCCTACACGGGCACTGGCGCCTTCACCGCTTCGGCCAACGCGAATGCGAACGGCGCGACCAACGCCCACGCTATTGCGTCGATCTTCAACGGTATCGACCAGTATGCGAACGGTCAGACGGCGACGGCGGTGATCCACAACAGCGGTGCGATCAACATTGCGGCCAACGCTGCGGCGGTTGCGACTGCCGGCAATGCGACGGCGACGGCGCTGATCACCAGCGATGCGGCGATCCACCAGAGCGCCACCGGCGTGAACTCGGCGCTTGCTTCGATCGTCAACGCAGGCAGCATCAACATTGTGGCCAACGCTGCGGCGACCGGCGTCACCAGCGCCTTCGCCCTCGCGGAAGTCACCGGTGTCGAGCAGCTCGCCAACGGCGGCACGATCTCCTACTCGGAGGTCACCGGCGGCAGCTTCAACGTGTCGGCAACGGCAAACGCGGTCGCGACCACCTTCGCTTCGGCCTACGCTTACGCTTCGGGTGTCAACCATGACGTCCAGGGCGGGTCGGCGCTGTTCACTAACATGGGCGCCTTCAACGTCCACGCCGGTGCGCACGCTTCGGCTTCCAGCGGTCACGCCACTGCCACCGCCTACGGCTACTATGTCCACGATACGGGCACGGTGAACGTCCAGGCTGTGAACGGCGGAACGATGACCGTAAGCGCGAGCGCCGCGGCCCCGACCACGGCCAACGCCTACGCTGTCGGCATCTCGGCTGTCGGCACGACTGGTCTCACCGGCTTCGTGACCAACTCCGGCACGCTGAACGTGATGGCGAGCGTCGCGGGCAACGGCACGACCAGCTCGGCCGCGGCCACCGGCATCTTCCTTGATGCGGGCACCGGCTCGAACACCACGATCGTGACCAACACCGGCACGCTGAACGTCGATGCGGTCAGCCTCGGCGGTGCAGTCAGCGCCATCGGCGTCCTGCCGCTCGGTGCTGGCGCAACGGGCACCTTCACCTTCATCAACGACGGCGGCACCATCCAGGTTCGCCAGTCGGTCGATGGCGGTGCGACCTGGACCCGTGGCATGGCGGTCGACGTCACCGGCACTGCGAACCCGGCGGTTATCAACCTGCTCGGCACCAGCCAGGCCGGCTCGATCTACGGTAACATCGACCTCAAGACGAGCGATGTGGTCAACGTTGAGTCGGGAACAACCTACTTCAACGGCATCATCAATCCGGAATTCCTGCCGGCGGGTGGTGTTACTGAAGCGGATCTCGACAGCGGTCTGTTCGGCGAAGGCACGCTCAACATCGACAATGGCGGCAACCTGATCCTTGCGGACCCGCGGATCAGCGGCGACCCGTCGATGTACGATGGCCCGGCCTATGCATTCGTCGAAGACTTCAACGTCACCGCCGACGGCACGATCAGCTTCGAGTTGCAGCCAGCTGCTGGCGGCACTCAGCCAGTCGGGACCTATCCGCAGATCTTCACCGACACCGCGGACATCACCGACGGTCACCTGGTGGCTCTGCTGACGACCCCGAGCGGGCTGTTCGCCGACGAGTACTTCTGGGACAACGTGATCGATGCGAACGACCTCACGGGCGAGTTCGCTGACTGCACGGTCGGCGGCGCCTATGCGGGCTCGCTGCTCCTGACGACCAGCGACATCTGCGAGTACGACGCGAACGATAACGTCGACCTGCGGATCCAGCGCGTTGCCTTCAACGCGGTGGCTGGGCTCAACCAGAACGGCCTCGCAGTCGGTAACGGCCTCGAGTGCATCTACGACACCTCGCTGACCGGCGGGATCGTGAACGTCCTGAGCGACCTGTTCCTGTTCACCAACACGGCGAACTACAACACGGCGCTCAACATGCTGTCGGGTTCGGCTTACGCCAACTACCTGCAGTCGTTCCCGAGCCTCGGCGTGCACTACAACGACCTGCTCGACCACGCCACGAACTGCGAAGTTCCGGCGCTGGCCGGCTCGGTTCTCGAGTGCCGCGCTTCCTCGCCGATCCATGTCTGGGGTCAGCTCGATTACCAGTGGCGCAAGGCTGATGGCGACATCGAGGCGGGCACCACGAAGGCGAACCGCTTCACCGGCCTGCTGGGTATCGACGCCAACGTCGGTAATTCCGCGATCGTCGGTGTCAGCGCTGGCTACGTGACCAACCACACCCGCGATCACCAGTTCGGTGACAATGTGGATGCGGACGGCATGCAGGTTGGCCTCTACGCGGTCTACGATCCGGGTGCCTTCTTCGTGAAGGGTGTCACGACCTACAGCTGGTATGATGGCGACAGCCGCCGTCACATCAACTTCGCGGGTCTGGCGACGGGCGCGAGCTTCGCGGCCAATCCAGAGGGCGATCCGGACGTCAACATGTGGACCGCTGGTCTCCATGCTGGTGCTCGTTTCCCGATGAGCGGCAACTCGGTCATCACCCCGTACCTCAACTGGGATTATGTCGACGCGAAGCTGAAGAGCTTCACCGAGACGTCCGGTGGCGGTGCGGAGCTGAGTGTCGAGAACAGCCACTCGCGGCACAGCTTCCTGACCGGTGGTGTGAAGTGGGCTGGCCAGATGGGCGGCGTGGTGCCTGAGGTTAACCTCGGATACCGCTACCGCTTCGGCAACAGCCGCTCGCACTTCGGCGCCTACTTCATCGGCGACACCGACTGTGACTTCGACATCGTCTCGGCGAGCCAGAAGCGCGGCACCTTCCTTGCTGGCGTGAGCGTCGGCGGGAAGCTCGGCCCGGTCGATGTGCGGATCGGTTACGAAGGCGAGTTCAACGGCGACGTCACCAGCCACAGCGGCAACTTCAAGTTTGTCCTGCCGCTGGGCGGTCACGCGGCTCCGCCGCCGCCGCCGCCGCCGGTCGTGGCTCCGCCGCCGCCGCCGGTCGAGGTAGCTCCGCCGCCTCCGCCGCCGCCTCCGCCGCCGCCGCCGCCGGTTGAGCGTGGTGAACGCGGACAGTAAGCCAGCTTAAGGCGCGGGCTCCGGCCCGCCCTCCCAAGCCGGTAGACAACCGAACAAGAGAGAAGAGGGAAGAAATTCCCTCTTCTTTCCGTTTGTAAGGAGCCCCGGACGGGGCGCGTGTTTTTTGGGCTGCAACGCCTTTATTTTCAGCGACTTCTGGGTAAAAGAACGGCCATGACCAACAACAAGACCACTAAGGCGCCCGCTAGCGGCGCGAAGAAGCCGGGTGCCGCGGGCGCCAATCGCCAATCGCCGCGCCGCGCAGCCGTCGCGCCCCGCCGGCCCGGCCAGGGACCCAACGCCAATCTCGATGAGGCGATTGCCCAGGCGCAGAAGGGCAGGGTCAACGTGACCCCGTCGAAGGCGGTCGAAATGGCGGGCCAGCTTTACACCCGCGGCCTCTATGGTCAGGCAGCGCGCGTTTGCTCGCAAATCATTGAAGCTCGCCCTGCTAACGCGGATGCGCAGAATATTTTTGGCGTGTCGCTAGCCGCACTCGGCCGCACCAAAGAAGCGGTCGCGGCGCTCGAGCGCGCGATCAAGATCAATCCCACGGCACCGAGCTATCACGCGAATCTTGGTGAAGTCCTGCGCCAAGCGGGAGAGCTTGAGGCGGCGATCAAGCCCCTCGAGGAAGCGGTTCGGCTCGATCCGAATAACGCCCAGGCACTGAACAACCTCGGCATCGTCAATTTCGAGCAGCGGAAGTTCAAGCAGGCGGTGGAATATTACCGACGCGCGCTTGAGCACCGCCCGGCGATGTCGGAGGCGCTGAACAACCTTGGCAATGCGCTCCGCATGACCGGCGATATCGACGGCGCGATCCAGGCCTATCAGGACGCGCTGGTTCAACGCGCGGTCTACCCCGAGGCGTATAACAATCTCGGCACGCTGCTTCAGCTCGACCGCAAGTTCGAGGAAGCAGAGCACGCGCTGCGCAAGGCGATCCAGCAGAACCCGCGCTACGTTGAAGCGCACAACAACCTCGCGCAGTTGCTATTCAGCCAGAAGAAGGAGCTGGATGCGCTGCGAGTCCTTGGCGACGCACTGAAGTTCGCGCCGAAGAACGTCCAGACCTTGCTGCTCACCTCGAAGATCCAGCTTCGCCGCGGCAACCTTCCCGCGGCCGAGCAAGGCATCCGGATCGCTGTTCAGCAGGAGCCCGAGAATCCGGAAGTATTGACCGTTTTCGGCCAGGTGCTGCACGAAACCGATCGCTATGACGAGGCGCTCGAAGTTCTCGAGAAGTCGATCGCGAAGAACGACAAGAACCCGGAATCGCTGAATTTCTATGGTGTCGCACTGAAGTCGGTCGGTCGCCTTGAAGAGGCGCGCGACTACATCTTGAAAGCGCTCAAGCTGAACGATGGCATGTACGGGGCCTACGCCAACCTCAATGACCTGGTCGACTTCTCAACCGGGCCTGGCGAGGAACTGTTCAACCGCATGGAAGCGATCTTCGACTCGGTGAAGAACCCCGAGGCAGATCCTTTCCTCCCGCTTCATTTCGCTTTCGCCAAGGCGCTCGACGATCGCGGGCAGCACGAAAAGGCGCTCGAGCATTACATCATCGGCGGAAAGATGAAGCGCCAACAGCTCGACTATAAGGAAAGCGACACGTTCGCTTTCTTCGACGGCATTCGCGCAGCCTTCCCGAAGGAAGTGTTTGAGAACCGCAAATGGGCTGGCCTGGACGATGATCGTCCGGTGTTCATCGTCGGCATGCCGCGCTCCGGGTCGACGCTAGTCGAGCAGATCCTTTCAAGCCACCCGGACATCTACGGGGCTGGCGAGGTCAAGTATCTTAGCCAAGCACTCGGCAAGATCCGCGATCGCTTTCCGTCGTTGCCGCGCTATCCGGACATGGTCGAAAAGATCACCGGACCTCAGCTCGAGATCGTGGCGAAAAGCTACCAGGAAATGCTCGCCAAGGGCGCGGGCGACGCGAAGCGCATCACCGACAAGCTGCTGACCAACTACTTCTTCCTCGGGCTCGTCAACCTGCTGTTCCCCAAGGCGAAGGTCATCAACACGCAGCGCGATCCTGTCGACACCTGCCTGTCGGGCTTCACCAAGCTGTTCAAGGACGACATGCCGCACAGCTACGACCTTGGCGAACTCGGCCGTTACTACGGCAAGTATCGCGAGCTGATGGAGCATTGGGAGAAGGTCCTGCCGAAGGGCTTCCTGACCACGGTGATCTACGAGGACGTGGTGGCCGATACCGAGAAGGAAGCGAAGCGGCTGATCGAGTTCCTCGGCCTGCCGTGGGATCCGAAGTGCGTCGATTTCCACAAGTCGGACCGTCCGGTGAAGACGGCGAGCGTCGCCCAGGTTCGCAAGCCGATCTACAAGACCTCGGTTAAGCGCTGGAAGAAGTATGGCGAGGGGCTGCAACCACTCGTCGACGCGATCGAGGGCAAGCCCGAAAAGGCCGGCGCCAAGGGCAAGGCGAAGGTCAAGGAAAACGCCTGATCATTCGACGGCATCGGCGCGCGTGCTAAAGCGCGCGCCGCAATGCTGAAGCGGGGAAAAGTTTAAGCGTGCGCTCACTCACGCATCTCGACCGGCTTGAGGCCGAGAGCATCCATATCCTTCGCGAGACTGTCGCGGAGGCTGACAAGCCCGTGATGCTCTATTCGATCGGCAAGGATTCGGCGGTGATGCTGCACCTTGCCAAGAAGGCCTTTTTCCCGAGTCCGCTGCCGTTCCCGCTGCTTCACGTAGACACCACGTGGAAATTCAAGGACATGTATGCGCTTCGCGACAAGGTCGGCGCAGATCCCGGCATCCAGCTGATCGTCTACCGCAACCCCGAGGCCCAGAACAAAGGGATCAATCCCTTCGATCACGGCCCCCTCCACACCGACATGTGGAAGACCGAGGGCCTCAAGCAGGCGCTCGACCTCCACGGCTTTGATGCAGCGTTCGGCGGTGCTCGCCGCGACGAGGAGAAGAGCCGTGCCAAGGAGCGCGTGTTCAGCTTCCGCGACAAGAACCATCGCTGGGACCCGAAACGCCAGCGCCCGGAATTATGGTCGCTCTACAATGTTCGGAAGAGCAAGGGCGAAAGCATTCGCGTCTTCCCTTTGTCCAATTGGACCGAGCTCGACGTCTGGCAGTATATCTTGCGCGAGAAGATTGAGATCGTGCCGCTCTATTTCGCGGCCGAACGCCCCACGGTCGAGCGCGACGGCCTGATCCTGATGGTGGACGACGACCGCTTCCCGCTGAACGGCGACAAGACGGTGCAGCGGAAGGTCCGCTTCCGCACGCTCGGCTGCTACCCGCTGTCGGGCGCGGTCGAGAGCGACGCCTCGACGGTCGAGGAAATCGTCGCCGAAATGCTGCTGACCAAGACGTCGGAGCGGCAGGGGCGCGCGATCGATCGCGATGCCGGCAGCGCGTCGATGGAGAAGAAGAAGCAGGAGGGATATTTTTAATGTCCCGCCCACTCGATTCCGAACAGGACCTCATCCGCACCGATGTGCGGGCGTGGCTGAAGCAGCAGGAAGAGAAAGAACTTCTCCGCTTCATCACCTGCGGAAGCGTCGATGATGGCAAGTCGACCCTGATCGGGCGCTTGCTGTATGAATCGAAGCAGATTTTCGACGATCAGCTCGAGGCGTTGGAAGGCGACAGCAAGCGCCATGGGACGCAGGGAGAGCGGATCGATTTCGCTCTGCTGGTAGACGGCCTCTCGGCCGAGCGCGAGCAGGGCATCACGATCGACGTCGCCTACCGCTTCTTTTCGAGCGCTCGGCGCAAGTTCATCGTCGCCGACACGCCCGGCCACGAGCAATATACGCGCAACATGGTCACCGGCGCGTCGACCGCGGACCTTGCCGTCCTGCTGGTCGATGCACGAAAAGGCATCCTGACCCAGACGCGGCGCCATTCTTACCTCGCTCAGCTGGTCGGCATCAGGCGGTTCGTGCTCGCCGTGAACAAGATGGACCTGGTCGATTATGACCAAGGGGCGTTCGACGCGATCACTGCCGATTACCGCGCGTTTGCCGCAAATATCGGTATCCAGGATTGGGTGGCCATCCCAGTGTCTGGCCTCAACGGCGACAATGTGATGAGCCGCAGCGAAGCGATGGGCTGGTATACGGGCCCGAGCCTGCTCGAGCATCTCGATACCGTGCCGCTCGATGCGCTCGCCGACCTCGACAAGCCCATGCGCATGCCGGTGCAATGGGTAAACCGGCCCAACCAGAATTTCCGCGGCTTTTCCGGCCAGATAGCCTCAGGGACGATTGGTCCGGGCGCGGAAGTGCGCATCCTGCCCTCGGGCAAGGTCACGCGCATCGGCCGCGTCGTCACGATGAACAGTGACCCGGACGAGGCTGCCGCAGGCGAGTCCGTGACGCTGACGTTGACCGAGGAAGTCGACTGCTCGCGCGGTGACGTAATCGCCGCCGCAGGCGATCCGCCGGAAGTTGCCGACCAGTTCGAAGCGACCATCGTGTGGATGGCGGATGACGAGCTGCTTCCGGGTCGCGGCTATTGGCTGAAGCTCGGGACGCAGATGGTCACGGTGATGATCCAGCCGCCCAAATATGAGGTCAACGTCAACACGTTGGAACATCTGGCGGCGAATACGCTTGGCCTAAACTCCATCGGCGTCGCTGAGATCGCCACCGACCGCGAGATCGTGTTCGAGCCTTATGCGATGGAGGGCCTAAGCCCGAACCGCGCGCTCGGCGGTTTCATCCTGATCGACAAGCTGACCAATGCGACAGTCGGCTGTGGCATGATCCATTTCGCGCTCCGCCGCGCCCTCAACGTCCATCGCCAGCATCTCGAAGTGAGCCGCGAGACGCACGCCGGGCTCAAAGGGCAGAAGCCCGCAGTTCTGTGGTTCACCGGTCTTTCGGGCGCGGGCAAGTCCACGATCGCCAACCTGGTCGAAAAGAAGCTGGCCGCGCGGGGCCGCCACACCTTCCTGCTCGATGGTGACAACATTCGTCACGGCCTCAACCGGGACCTCGGCTTCACCGAGGCGGATCGCATCGAGAATATCCGCCGCGTCGGCGAAGTTGCGCGGCTGATGGCCGATGCGGGCCTGATCGTGCTGACCGCATTCATTTCGCCATTCCGGGCCGAGCGTCACATGGTTCGCAGGATGATCCCCGAGGGCGAATTCATCGAGGTCTATGTCGATACACCGCTCGCCGAAGCCGAGAAGCGCGATGTCAAAGGCCTGTATGCTAAGGCGCGCGCTGGGGAGCTCAAGAACTTCACCGGCATCGACAGCCCGTACGAGGCGCCCGAGCATCCGGAAATCCGGATCGACACCACGGCACTAAGTGCGGACGAGGCGGCGGACCTGATCGTCGAGAAACTACTTGCGCGTCGTTAACTGAGGTCAAGGGCTGGCCGCAATCTGCAAAGTCCGATACGCTCCTGAGATCAGCGTCTGGTTCAGGGGGACGACGACATGATGAAGCATTTCCTTATCGCGGCAGTAGCCGCCTTGCCTGCCTGGGGCACGGCAATGGCGCAGGATAGTGGCGACACGCGCGTTCGCATTGGGCTCGGCGGCCAGGTCAGGCCCAAATATGTTGGAGCCGACAAATCCGAGATCGCGCCGCTGTTCGATCTGGACATCGCTCACGGCTCGAACGAGTTTGCGTTCGAAGCGCCCGATTATAGTTTTGGGATACCGGTGATCTCCAGCGGCGGCTTCTCGTTCGGCCCGGCGGCCAATCTCGCGACCAGCCGCAAGGATAAGGATGTCGGCGCGGCGGTCGGGAAGGTCAAAACCACGATCGAAGCGGGGGCGTTCACCAACTACGAGGTGAGCAAATCATTCTACCTCCATGCAGAAGTCCTGAAGGGTCTTGGCGGTCACAAAGGGGTCGTTGGCACGCTTGGCGCAGACTACGTCTGGCGCGACGGCGACAAATACGTCTTTTCCGTGGGCCCACGGCTCTTGCTGTCCGATTCACGCTATCAGCGCGCTTATTTCGGGGTCAGTCCCACCGTCGCACTGGCTACGGGGCTGCCCGCGTACCGCCCCAGCGGCGGCATCCACGCCGTCGCGATGGCCAGCGGCGTGTCCTATCAGTTCAACGATAGCATCGGGATGTTCGGTTACGGACGCTACGAGCGCCTCGTTGGCGATGCGGCGGATTCACCGATTGTCCGCGAGCTTGGTTCGCGCAACCAACTCTCGGCAGGACTGGGCCTAAGCTACACCTTCAGGATGTAATAGTGGCGGGGCCGGCGCTTAGTCGCCGGCTCCAGCGTCGGGGGTGAAGTATTTGTCGTACTTACCCTCTTCGCCCTTATGCTCGTCGGCGTCGGCGGGGCTGTCCTTCTTGCGCGTGATGTTGGGCCAGTCTGCCGAGAAGCTCGAATTGAGTTCAAGCCATTTCTCCAGCCCGCTCTCCGTGTCAGGAAGGATCGCTTCCGCCGGGCATTCCGGCTCGCACACGCCGCAATCGATGCATTCGTTGGGATTGATGACCAGCATCACCTCGCCCTCGTAGAAACAATCGACGGGGCAGACCTCGACGCAGTCCATATATTTGCATTTGATGCAGGCGTCGGTGACGACGTATGTCATGTGGCGAGGCTCCCTTTGGTCCTTCGCTATGTCGCGGGCTCCGGCTCGTCAATTCCCAGCTCTTCGTAGCAGGCGCGCGCTTCGGCCGCCGGACCGCGGCGAGACGGGAGCTCGAGGACGCGCAGCACGCGGACGCCACCGTCAAGCGGCAGGGCGATGATGCTCCCGGTGCGTACGTCTTCGCTCGGCTTCACGACCCTCTTGCCGTCGATGCGCACGTACCCTGCCTCGACGATCGATTGCGCAAGTGTGCGGCTCTTGGCCAGCCGGATGCAGTGGAGGAAGCGGTCGATCCTCACTACTTGGTCTTGAGCTTGGCCAGCTCCGCGAAGGCGTGGGACGACCCGGGACGGCGGTCGGGACGAGACGAGCGGCGGCCGCGCCAGCGCCAGTGATCGCCGGCCCTGGTGTAGCCGACCTCGGCCATCAGGCGCCCGACGGCTTCGTCGCTGAGGCCGAGCGAGGTCGCGAGTGGCACGTCGACCGGGTCCGTTCCGCCCGACGAGCGAACATGGCGCGCGTGGCTCGCCAACCGGTCGGCAAGGTCGATGCGGAGCCACTCACGACCCAGTCTGCGATAGGCGAGCGCAGCGCCGCTGGGGTCGGCATCAGCGGATAGTGTCGCGGCGCCCGCGGCGGGCAGGCGCGGCATGGGCTGGCCGGTCCGCACTGCGAGCAACGCTCCCCGCCATTGCTGCGCTGCGGGCTTCAAGAGGGGCAACAAAAACACATCGAGCGGGCCGAGGCGAACGCGCAGCCGGTGGAGCGCCTGCCGGTCCGCATGTTCAAGATGGGCGATGGCGCTAAGCATTGCCTTGCGAGGAAGGACACCACCGGCGTCCGCCAGCATCGCGGCAATCGCGCGGACGCCCGGTGGGTTCGACGGGTCCGATGCCACCAAGCCAAGTTTCTTGAGACTATTCAGATGCTTATCGATCTGACTGTCGAGCCATTTCTCAAGCCGCGCGCGCAGTGCCGCGCGGCTGTTCGCCGACAGCCGATCGAGCGCGCGGGCGGTACGGATCGCCGGTTCCAGTAGCGACCGGCCCGCAGCAAGCCGCCCGAGAATATGCCCTGACCAGCCAACGGCGAGTCCGCCGCCTTCCTCGACAACGATCTCGAATACCGAATCGTCGGCCTCAATCAGGGAATTGGCACGGCGCTCGAGCTCGTCGCCGAGGCGGCGCTCGGCCGCAGCGAGCAACAGGCGCTTGTCGGCGAGGCGGGCAGATTGATCGACGCGGAACTCGAAGCCAACAAGATGGCCGATTGGCTCCGGGCCGACGCTCACTTCTCCGTCGGCAGCGACCGTCACCGGGAGCGCATCCGACCCGCGCGCACCGATATCGCGCACCAACACGGCGGTGCGCCGATCGACGAAGCGCTGGGTCAGGCGCTCGTGAAGGGCATCGCTCAGGCGTCCTTCCACTTCGCGCGTGCGTTCCGCCCATTTGGCGGGTTCGTTCAGCCAATCAGCGCGGTGCGCGATATAGGCCCAGCTCCGAATCCCGGCGAGGCGATCAGCCAGGACCTCGATGTCACCGCTCACATTGTCGAGCCGGGCAACCTCAGCCGCGAACCATTCGTGCGGCACATGTCCGCCCTCTCCGATGTAGCTGAACAAGCGGCGGACCATGCGTGCGTGGTGCATCGGCCCGACCTTGCGAAAGTCGGGCAGGCCGCACACCGCCCATAGTCGCCGTGCCTGAACGTCCCGCTTTACCGCGATCGCGGGATCCTCGGCGATGAGTTTCAGGACCGCGAGGTCAATCGCCTCCGGTGCCGAACGAAGCACGGGATCGTCGCTCCTTACTTCGAGGCTCGCGATGAGCGCCCGGACTTCGGTGAAGTCGAGCTCCGCATTGCGCCAATAGAGCGAATCGAGCGGCCGGAAGCGATGCTCCTCGATTGCGTTGATTTCTTCTTCGGAGAAGCCGCCGCTTTCCTCGGTGAGGCCGAGCGTGCCGAAACTGCCGTCCTTCTGGTGCCGCCCGGCGCGGCCCGCGATCTGGGCCATTTCCGCTATGGTCAGGCGCCGGTCGCGGCGCCCGTCGAATTTCTCCAGGCCGGCAAAGGCGACGTGGGCGACATCCATGTTGAGGCCCATGCCAATCGCGTCGGTGGCGACGAGATAATCGACCTCGCCGCGCTGGAACATGGCGACCTGCGCGTTGCGGGTCGCTGGAGACAGCGCTCCCATGACGACCGCAGAGCCGCCCTTGAAGCGCCGCAACATCTCCGCGAGCGCGTAGACCTGCTCCGCGGAGAAGGCGACGACGGCTGAACGCGGTGGAAGCCGCGACAGCTTGACGCTGCCGGCGTAGCGCAGGGTCGAAAAACGCGGCCGGCTAATGATTTCCGCATCGGGCAAGAGCTCGCGCACCAGCGGTTTCAGCGTGTCCGATCCGAGGATCAGCGTCTCTTCGCGGCCACGGGCGCGCAGCATGCGATCAGTAAAGACATGCCCGCGCTCCGGGTCGATGCCGAGCTGGGCTTCGTCGATCGCGGCGAAGGCGAAATCCCGCGCCTCCTCGCCGTCATTCCCCACGGGCATGCTTTCCGCGGTGCAAAGGAAGTAGCGCGCCTGGGGCGGGACAATTCGCTCCTCGCCGGTCAGCAGTGCGACCTGTTTCTCGCCCTTCATCGCGACCACGCGGTCATAGACCTCGCGCGCCAGCAGGCGGAGCGGGAAACCGATCACGCCCGACGAATGGCCGCACATCCGCTCGATCGCCAAGTGCGTCTTGCCGGTGTTGGTGGGTCCCAGGATGGCCCGGACCGGAGCGTCAGAACGCGGCGCCATGATAGTTCGAATGTGGCAGCGTGTGAGAGGAACGCAAGGTTCCACGGCCCTGAAATTAGGCGGGTTTTAACCTTGTTTAGCCATTCCCAAGCGCGTGTTGATGAAAACCGGCCATACGCAGACATTCGGCCGCCGGTCGAACCGCGCCGCCAGCCTTCCGCTGAGACTGCCTAATCTCGGCTGGAAGAGCGCCGGTGTGCTTGCGCTTCTGTGCAGCGGAGTGGCTTGGGCATCGCTGCCGCATCCGGCCGAAGTCTCGACCGACGACCAAGTTCAATGGCGCGCGCTCAGCGTGAAGCCGCTCTTGAGCGGCGGGACGAGCGGCATGCGCATGGTTGCGACCGATGCGGTCCAGCCGGTGGACTTCGTGCCCACCCGCACGCCTATGGCCCAGCCTGAGGCCGAGCAGCCCGCACCGCCGCCGGTAAGTACCGGTCCGCTGCGTATTCGGGGGCGCGTCGGCGATGGCCTCTATTGGTCGCTGCGCGCGGCTGGCGCTGCGCCGGACGTGGCTGCGCAATATCTCGCCGCGCTCGCGACCGAAATCGATGTCGGCGAGGTCGGCCCGAACGACGGGTTCGACATGGTCCTGGGCTGGAACCGCCAGCTTCTCTACGCCGGGCTCGACCGGGCTGCGTCCTCCGACCTTCAGCTGGTGCGGTGGAACGCCAACGGGCGCGAGCAATGGGTCGACGCCGCCGACGCGGACAAGCCTGCGCCGGTTTACAGCGGCACGATGCTGCCGGTGGCGGGGCACATCACTTCCTATTTCGGTTATCGCTATCACCCGATCTTGCACTTCACGCGCTTCCACGCAGGCGTCGACATCGGTGCCGGTTGGGGCAGCCCGATCGTCGCTGCAGGCGACGGCCAGGTGGTCGGCGCGGGCTGGGCGGGCGGCTACGGTCGCCAGGTGCGGATAGCTCACGCGGGCGGCTTGGTCAGCAGCTACAGTCACATGAGCGAGATCGTCGCTGCCCCCGGCAGCTTCGTCCATGCGGGCCAGCTCATCGGCTATGTCGGGTCTTCCGGTCTCTCAACCGGGCCGCACCTTCATTATGAGGTCAAGCTCGGCGGTACCCCGGTCAATCCGCTCGGCGTGCGCTTCTCGAGCACGCCCGTGGTGAACACCGAGCTCGCGGGCGCGGTCAAAGCCCGCCTTAAGGCACTGCTTAGCGTTGGGTTGAAGCGGAGCTAACCGACGCCTTGGCCGGAAAGTGGTAATCCGGGCCGGTTACACCATCGATGATCGTTTCGTAGCAGCGGGCAAGCTGCTCATGCGCCTGCCGGGCTTCATCGGTTGGGCTGGTTGCCGCGCGGGCCTTCTCGACCTGCTGGCGATGAAACAGATAGTTGAGATCCATCACCTTCTCCCGCCCCGCTAGCGCGAAGATAGGGTGTCGGGTCAGCGACGTTAAGGTCGTGTCGGTGAGTTGGATTCCCACTGCGGTGAGCGGCGAAACAGGTTCGCTTCACCGCTCAAAAACAACGGTCGCTTAGCGGCCGTGACCGCGCCAGCGCTTGATGGTTCGCTGGATGATGCCTTCCTCGTCGCCGGTTTCACGCCACAGTCGGGCAAAGCTCGGGTCGGAAGAGGCCGGACGCTTCTCCGGCTCAAGGTCGTCGAAGCGGACGCGGATCGGGATCGCGACGCCTTCGCCGCAGACGATGCACTCGCGGTTGCGAAGGGCCGGGATCGCGTCGAGGAAACCGCGCGCGCCTTCTGGCATCGCCGCGCGAACGCAGGCCTGGTCGCGGTCGTTGTTCAGACGCATCGAGATGATCGTGCCGCACTGCGACAGCACACCCTCGGCAAGGTCGGACGGGCGCTGCGTGATCAGGCCGAGGCTGACGCCGTACTTACGGCCTTCCTTGGCGATACGCTCGAGAATCTTGCGGACGGCCTGGCCATCGGCGTTCTCGTCCTTGGGCACGTAGCGGTGCGCCTCTTCGCAAACCAGCAGCAACGGGCGCTGCGCCTCGGTTCGCGACCAGATCGCATAATCGAACACCATGCGCGCCAGCACCGAGACCACCACCGACGTGATTTCGGACGGCACGCCCGACACGTCGACGATCGATATCGGGCGGCCGTGGCTCGGCAGGCGGAACAGCTTGGCAAGGAAGCTGCCCATCGAATCCGACACGAGCATGCCCGAGAACATGAAGGTGTAGCGCGGGTCGGCGCGTAGCTCGTCGAGCTTGGTCTTGAGGCGCTGGAACGGCAGCGTGTCGCCGGCGCGGTCCAGCTTGCCCATCTCGTTGACCAGGACGGTGTTGAGATCCGTCAGGAGATAGGGAATCGGGCTGTCGACGGTGACTTTACCCAAGGTGCTCAAATCCTTGCCCTTAGTGCGTGCGGCAAGCAGGCACTTGGCGAGGATGTCGGCGTCGCGTTGACGCTCCGAGCCATGCGTCGTGAGCATCACTTCGCAGTGCTCTTCGAAGTTCATCAGCCAGTAGGGAAGCTGCAGGTTGTCGACGTTAAAGATTTCGCCGCACCCCTTGAACGCAGCCGAATATTCGCCGTGCGGATCGATCATCACGATGTGACCTTCGGGCGACAGCTGCGAGATGCGGTGTAGGATAAGCGCGACCGAGGTCGACTTACCGGTACCGGTCGATCCCAGGACCGCGAAGTGTTTGCCGAGCATAGGGTCGACGTAAAGCGCGCCGCGGATGTCGTCGGTCGGGTAGACAGTGCCGATCTCGATATTCGGCTCATCGCTTGCCGCGAACACCGAACGAAGGTCTTCGGTCGTCACCGGGAAGACTTCCGAGCCGGGTGTGGGATAGCGGGTGACGCCGCGGCGGAAGTTGCTCAGCGCGCCGGCTGAATCGCGCGACCCTTCGCCGAGGAAGTCGACGTGGGCGACGAGCTCACCGTTGTCGGCGATCCGAAGCGTGCGGACGTTGGCGACCAGGAAGCTCGAACCGACGAGCATCTTCACCTGGCTGCCGACCTGGCCGGACATGGCAACCGAGGGGTCGGAGTGCGACAGAAGGGTATTCACCGCCGCCGAATCCATGCGGATCTGCGAGCCCGACCCGGCAATCTCGACGACCGTGCCGACGGCGCCTGGTCCGGCGCTTTTGGCCTTGGGCGAAGACGCAGGCGATTCATCAGTGAAGTTACTGACTTCGTCGATGAATTCGCGCAGGTTCGGTTGTTCGTCCATGAAATGCACACTCCGGGCGTTAAATCGTGCCCCGGGCATACGCGCGAGCGGTTAAAATTGGCTTAGGGACGCATCGCGATCAGAAGCGGCGGCGGAAGGCCATGGCGGCGGCCCAGCCGAGGCCGAGCGAAAGAAGGACGGCCGTCAGCCCATAAAGGCCCTCGTGACGGCGGGCCGCCAACGCGACGAACCGCTCGAAACCGGACTTGCTGATCTCGATGTCGCGAGTAGCGGCGGCGATCACCTTGCCGCGGTCGATTAGGAAGGTTTCCGCAGTGTAGGTTCCGACGGGGACCTGGCTCGGGATGGTGATCACTGCGCGGTAAAGCACGTCATCGGTGATTTCGACGCCCCGCGGCGTTTCCGAATAGAGGCCGTGGCGGGCGCGGAGGTCGAGCAATCCGGCCTCGAAGCGCCGCTCCTTGTCGGGCAACGCGCCGCCGCCTGGGGAGAGCTGGAGGTTGTGGAGGCCGAGCTCGTAAATCGCTGCCGTCCGGTCATCCACCAGCTGCCCGATCGGACGTGAGGATGCGACGGCGTAGAAGGACGGAGCCGAGCGGAAGCGGTTCTGATCGGCATTCATCCAGATGCCGGCGATCTTCTGCTTCTCGCGGACAAGGATCGGCTGGACCGGACCGCGCAGGACGACCGCGATGTCCACCTTGCGCGTCGGCGGCCGGCCCCCCGGGTAAACGACCGCACCGAAAAGGAGCAGCTGCGCGCCTGAAAAGCTGTAGCGGATCTGTACCTGCCGCGCAGAGATGTCCGGGACGAGCACCGGCTTGTCGGCCGCGACCAATAGGGGCGCGAGCGCAAGCAGGATCGAGGCAGCGCGCGCCCTCACAGATATTCCACCGTGAAGATTTCGTCGGGATGCCAGAACAGGCCGAAGAACATGCGCAGACCGACGAGCAGAATGATCACCGCCAGCGCCAGCCGCAGATAATCCGGTTTGATGCGCGTGGTCAGCAGCGCGCCATATTGAGCGCCGATCACGCCACCGGCGAGAAGCAGCGCGGCGAGCACGATGTCGACCGAGCGGGTGGTCAATGAGTGGACCATCGTCGTCGCCGCGCTCACCGCGAGGATCATAACCAGGCTGGTGCCGATGACGATGCGGGCCGGCATGCCGAGCAAGTAGATCATCGCCGGAACGAGGATGAAGCCACCGCCGATGCCCAGGAACACCGTGAGGACGCCAGCGGCGAAGCCAAGCGTGAGGGGGGCGATCGGAGAAAGGTAGAGGCCCGAGCTGTAGAACCGCCAGCGGAGGGGCAAAGAGGCGACCCAGCGATTGTGACGCGGCGCCGCGGGCTCCGTCTCGGACTTTGGGCCGACATAGCCGAGCGCCACCAACGCGTCCTTCAGCATCAGGCCGCCGATCGAGAACAGGATCATCACGTAGAGCAAGCCGATGACGACATCGATTTGGCCGCTCGATTGAAGCCAGCGGAACAAGGCCGCGCCGACGATCGAACCGAACAGGCCGCCGACGATCATCACGCCGGCCATTTTCATGTCGACGCCGCCGCGGCGCATGTGAACCATCGCGCCGGATACGCTAGCGCCGGTGATCTGCGTTGCCGACGAAGCGACCGCCACGGTCGGCGGGATTCCGTAGAAGATCAGCAGCGGCGTGGTGAGGAATCCGCCGCCAACGCCGAACATGCCCGACAGCAGCCCGACGACGAAGCCGAGGATGACAATGACCAGCGCGTTGACCGACTGGCCGGCGATCGGGAGATAGATGTCCATGCCCGCCGCACAGGACTAACCGGAACAGTATGAACGGCCAAGCGGCCCGTTCATAAATCTCGTTCAGAAATCTCCGGCAAGCGTCAGCGCGGGGCCAGATCCTGGCGCCACATTTCCGGCCAGGCGCTGCCGCCAGTCGACGTGAACGCGGACGTTGTTGCGCACGCGCATGCTGACCCGCGGCCCCGCATCGACCCGGTAAACGCCGGGCTGCGCCGCGCTCCATAGGCCGAAGCCGGCTGAGAATTGGCGGTAGATAGGCCTGGTCAAGGTCAACCCGCCGTCGATGAAGCGATCGCGGTGGCGGAAGCCGACCACGCCGCCCTGGAGATAGGCGTCGAGGCTGAACTGCCACGGCATCGGCCGGTCATAGACGCCGCCTTCGACGAACAAAGCGAAGGCATTACGACCGTCGCCATATTTTCCCACTCGCTGCCGGCGTTCGGCATTGAACCACACCGGAATTCCGGAGACCGGCTGAATGCGAACGCCAGCGGCGATCTCGCCCCCGCGCCGGCCGACCTGGGATGTGGTGCGGACGGTCGCCGCGATCTGTCGCGTGAAGTTATAATTGAGGCGCGCCCCCGCCTGGCTCCCGCCGAGTGTTCCGCCAGTGGCCAGCGATTGCGGCCCGGAAATGCCAGCCTGTTGCGGGCGGAGAAGTGCCCAGGCGCTCAGCTGGAGGCGATCGAGCGGGCCGCGGAACGCCAGCACAGGGCTGCTCTGGGCACGCACGGTGGTCGCCGTACGGCCGAGGGGCATCGAAACCGCCGCAATCTGCGCCACTGGCCATTGGTCGAGCGGCGGTATCGCGGAATAGAATTGGGGGTCCCGCGCGGTCGTGGGGAGCGCGCCCTTGAGCCCGGTTGGCACGAGCGGGTAGCTGGATGGGCCCGCAGCATAATAGACCTGCGGGCCCCGCGCCGGCGCTGCATATGGGGCGCTTGCCGGCGTGAAATCAGCCAGCGCCATTTCTGGCGGAACTGGCTCGAGCGGTTCGATGGGCGGAAATTCCGTCGGGACGATTTGGGGAATCTTGGCTTCGCCGCGCTCGATCTGGAAGATTTCGGCGCCGGGCAGAAGGTCGTGGGCCGTCGCCCGGAGGCCGGCCCAGCCGACCATCACCAGCCCCAGAAAACGAAGAGAGGGCCTCATTGGGGCAGTTCCGCAGGGAAGATATGACGCGTCTTATCCCATCGTTTCGCGCCACCGCCGAGATGAAGCGACACCGCTCTCGCCGCAGCGAGCATCGCGATGACATTGCCGATCACCAGGCGGGGAATCGACCTCAGGCCCTCACCCACGCCGTAGGCAGAGGTCGTGAACACGACGCGCATCAGCACGCGCCAAGCGAGTAGCCAGCCGTTGATCGTCAACAGCGTGACGAGCCGGGGGTCGAGCCGCGCATGAATCGGGGCGCCTAGGGCCTCCGCGATCCAGATCTGGGACCAGAGAAACGCCGCGGCGTAGGCGGCCAGGAGAAGCAGGGCCGCGAGCGGACCTCGGCGATCGCGGAGGCGCATCCATCGCTCGCCGATCCCGCCACTCCAGCCGAGACGATCCCAGCCGGCGAGCGCAATACCGCCGAGCCAACGCGCTTTTTGCCGAACCGCCGACCCAAGGGTGGACGGGAAGTGACCGCGGCTGGCGACCACTCCGCGCTCGCCCGGTCGCGCCGGTATGCGAACGAACATGGTTTTGAGGCCGATCGCGCCAAGCTTCAGTCCAATCTCATAGTCTTCGGTCATGCTGCTGGCGGTGAACGGACGGCCATCTTCCATCGCTGCCAACTGCGCGAGCGGCCGGCGGGCGATAGCGCACCCCACTCCCGCAAGGGGAATGGCGGCACCTACGGACTCGCGGACCACGAGCTCCTTGACGTGAGCCTCGGCAAATTCATCGCAATAGTGGCCGCTGATCCACCGCGAGGCGGGGTCCGGAAGCGGAAGAACGGGTAGCTGCACCACCGCTGCACGCTCGATCAACCGATCGAAGATTCTCAGCTCCAACGGATGAATGACGTCTTCGGCGTCGTGCAACACCACGGCCTTCGCTTCGCACCCGGTCGAGGTTTCGTAGGCGATGAGTGCATCATAGAGATGGTTGAGACAATCGGCCTTGGTCGTCGGACCATTCCCTTCGACTTGGACAGGCTCGATCCGCGGATCATAGACACTGGCGATGGCTGCAAGCGTCGCCGGATCGTTTCGGTAATGGCCGACGAAAATCCGATAGTTTGAATAGTCGAGCCGATCGATAGTCGCCCGCAACATGGAGGCGATCACGGCGGCTTCGTCCCACGCCGGTACCAGCAGCGCGAGAAAGCCGGGCGCTTCGGCTTGTGGCAGCTCACTGGCGAAGGTTCGCGGGTAACGCGGATAGACGGCAACTGCGCGCCAGGCCGCCCGGCCGAAATAGAGCAGGTCAACGGCTAGGTCGTTGATCGCGAACAGCAGGAAGCCGATGCCTGCGAACAGCGCTAGCTCGGCTGCGATGCGGCTGAGGATTTCGGCAATCGCCATGGGGCGCTAGCCGATGCGTCGCACCGAAGCGGTGGAGTTGCTCGGTCGGTCCATAATGCCTCCGCCTGCAAAGCGAATCGCGTGAAACCGAGCGCGATGGAAATGGCATAACCAAAGTGGGGTTGTTATACTTCGCAAACCCAGCTATAAGCTCTCTCACAAGAGGGAATAATAGCATGGCAAGCGCACTTTCAGCCCCGCACTTCAACAATGAGGATGCAGCGTTCGCATACGTCGAGAAGCGGCTTTGGCCGACCGGCCCCGTATGCCCGCACTGCAATGAAAAGAAGCGCGTCAGCCGCATGGGCGGCAATGCAACCCGCAAGGGCCTTCACAAGTGCTACGCTTGCCGGAAGCAGTTCACCGTCCGTCAGGGAACGATCTTCGAGAGTTCGCACCTTCCCTTGAACGTGTGGCTCCAGGCCATCTTTCTGATTGCCGCGTCAAAGAAGGGAATGAGTTCGCATCAGCTCCACCGGATGCTCGGATGCACGCTTAAGACGGCATGGTTCCTGTCTCACCGTATCCGTGAGGCCATGCGTAAGGGCGATCTCGGCCCGATGGGCGGCATCGTCGAAGTCGATGAAACCTACATTGGCCGCAAGGCCGACACCGCGAAGCCCAAGGGCGGCGTATCGCATAAGATGAAAGTGCTTTCGCTCGTGCAGCGCGGCGGTGAAGCCCGTTCGGTAGTGTTCGATCGAATGAACGCAGAGAACATCATTCCGGTGGTTCTCAAGAACGTGGCGCGTGAAGCGCACATTATGACCGACGAACACGCGGTCTATCGGAATGCGAAGCTCGGCCTGATCTTCTCAGGCCACGGCGTAGTGAACCACCAGTTCGGCGAATATGCGCGGGGCAAGACCCACACGAACACGATTGAAGGCTTCTTTTCGATCTTCAAGCGCGGGATGCGCGGCGTCTATCAGCATTGCGCCGAGAAGCATTTGCACCGCTATCTGGCAGAGTTCGATTTCCGCTACAGCAACCGCATGGCGCTTGGCTGCAACGATCTGGAGCGCGCCGACCTTATGCTCTTAGGTTTCGTCGGCAAGCGGCTGACCTATCAACAAGCTGGTGCATGATGCCGAAAAAGAAGAACCCGGAGACACCGGAGGAACAGGCAGAAAGATTCAGGCGCGAGGCCCAAAAACTCGTGGACGCTGGATTACTAACCCCCATCGAGGGGGAAACCGCGTTAGACGCATTCGTGCGATCCGGCGCAGGCGGAAAAAGCGGGAAAAGCAGCTAGAGAAAGAACAATCGCTCGCACTGATTTCGCGGGAAGTGAGTCTTTCGTGCAACGCATCAGCTTGCGTTCATCGGACAACTGTATCAAACTTGTGACACAGTTGCTCGGTAGAAGTTTGGAAACTTTACTTAATTAAATTCTTTTGCCGAACGGAGTTAGTACGATGGAAGCCACTGTCACGTATAAGCAAATCGACGGCGCACATTTCTTTGTGGCTGGCGACCAACTCAGCGAGGGCCTTTGCGTGGCTTCCCCGTCGCTTCACGACGCCTATGAGGAAGTCAGCGGAGCGCTGCAAAATCTATTGGCGTACAACCATGATGTACAAGCCGACGTAGCCCCGAAACTTTCGGGCGTAGAAGCCGCCGCCAAGATCGCTGATATCGAGGATGCGGCCAAAGGCGTTGGCGTCGCCGCCAACTTCACTTGGCAGGTTGAACCGGCGCTAATTCCAGCCCAGTAACCCCGCCATGAGCACGGGGGCCTTTGAAGGCGCGGTTCGCGCCAAGATACTGATGCATTCTCACGTCCAAGAGGAGGTCGGGATGCACACGCCTCTAACGCTGTACTTCAGTGCAGAAGTACGCGGTCGACGGCGGCTCTTCACCGTCCCGGTCGCGTTGTCCGACGATGGGTACACAGTCGCCCAGCTCAACGAAATTGAACTGACCTGCATCGCCTTCGGGATTGACCTGCTTCCGCTGCCTTAAGTTGCGCTTCAACCGGACTAGATTAAATTCGCTCCGCCGAATCGCCCCGAAGTGGGAGCGGGCGAATGGAATACGCGGGAAGCCTCATCGTTGAGGACGCGAGTGGTTGTCGGTTTCAGCTTTATGAGTTTCGCGGGACGCGCTTCTTAAGGCCCGTCCGGCGCTTTGAGCTTGATACGGGCGAAGCCGTCGAGCGCGTCGATTTCGATAACTATGTGATCGCTGGAACCGGAGAGACCCTAGTCAGGGTCGAGCCGGAATTGCCTCAGGCCAAAAAGGAATGGGTCACGCCCGTAGTCGTGACACGCGGCCTAGCGACGGCGCGCCACGATATTATGCAAGCGGTAGAAGCGTTAAGCGGTAATCCTCAAATGGCTGGCCACATTGAGAAGCTGCGTTCGATCATCGACGCCATCGACCGAGAGATACGCACAAGTAGAACGGCGGCTTAGACTGGCGCGGGTCGACGCGGGCTGATTACAAAGCGCCATGGCGCTGAAATTCGAACCCTACACTAGGACGCCCGATGACAAAGGATCGAGCCTCTTAGACGCGCACAAGGCGGACATGGCCAACGTAATTGGTTCGTGGTCGATACTAGAGGTGAACTTCGAAAAGCTGCTCTGCACTCTCGCCCAAACTCATGTGTTGCTGGGCCAAGCGCTTACGGAAGACCTTGGCCCCGACCACCGGATGAAGGCCATGAGACGGCTATGTCGCAGTTGGCAGATATGCCTTCCGGAGGGTCATAAACTCAGAGCGGCGCTGACGGACTTGACGACGCTAACCACTTGGATCGCTCAAAACAAAGACGCGCGAAATAGAATCGTCCATTGGCAGTGGCGCTCACGCGGCGACGACGCGTTGGTTTGCTTCAAATACAGTTTCAAACCGCCGCCTGAGGAGGGTGGCACCAGCCCCTTTCTGCTCGTTACGCAAACGGCGCTGGTCGAGTTTTTTGTTGAGATCGGACATAAGAATCGAGAGCTGAGGGCCGTTCTGGAGAAGCTGGAGAAGCTGCCGCCATGGCCAAAAATATGGAACAAACCCGGGCCGGGTAATCGTCCTCCAAAGAATCAATCAAAGCCTCGACGCCAGCCGAAACCATCTCCTCGGTGATCTCCGGTTCCTGAACACGTTCCACTTCGCACCTCTGGGTTTGCGAAAGGGAACAATGCCACCAAAGTTAAACAACAAGTTCGGTTGGTTAAGACGCTATTTTGGACATTGTCGGCGAGCGGTGGCGCGCCGCCCAGTTCCGAGCTAGCCAAATGGGGTGAAGCTAGCCGCTCCTCTCTTCCTAATGCTCAGCGCCGCTGCTCCGGCCACCATTGCCGCCGGCGGCGGCTGGGCCGCCTTCGACCGCGGCGGCACCTGCGAGGCGCTGACCCGATCACTTCGCATCGCCGCCAAGGACAAGGTCCAGGCGAGCGCGGGCTTCGCCTTCACCGCCGACCGCCGCCGCTGGGGCGAGTTCCACGCCCGGCTGAGCCGCGTACCGCGCCCGGGATCGAGCGTGCTCGTGACCGTCGGCAACCAGCCGTTCCTGCTGGTCGCGCGCGGAGACTGGGCGTGGAGCCGCGGCCCTTCGCAGGAGCAAGCGATCATCGACGCAGCCCGCAACGGCGGCATGATGCGGGTCGAAGCGCGCGATGGAGCGGGACGGCGCTTCGTCGACCCTTATATGCTCGATGGGGCGCCGACGGCCATCGACGCGGCCGCGGCGCGCTGCGCGCTTCGCGGCGCTGGCAAAATCCAGTGAGAACACCTAGATAGCTGCTTCGCCATGAGTGCCGATACCGCCATCATGCCCATTCCCGGGCCGGTCGATCCTGTGCCCGTTCCGCGCGGTGCCCCTGCGCGCGCCGACGGCCGGGTCGAGCTCGTCGGCCTCAGGAAGGAGCAGATCCGTGAGGCGCTCGAGGCCGCGGGGCTCGAGCCCAAGCCCGCGAAGCTACGCGCCAAGCAGATCTGGCATTGGATCTACAATCGCGGAGTCAGCGACTTCGAAGCGATGAGCGACATCGCCAAGGCGCAGCGCCCGTGGTTCTCGGAGAAGTTCACGATATCCCGCCCCGGAGTCGTGGAGGCGCAGGTGTCCTCAGACGGCACGCGCAAGTGGCTGCTCCAGACGCACGACGGCCATGACTTCGAGATGGTGTTCATCCCTGACGCCGATCGCGGCACATTGTGCGTCTCATCTCAGGTCGGCTGCACGCTGAATTGCCGCTTTTGCCACACCGGAACGATGCAATTGGTCCGGAACCTCGAGCCGTCGGAGATCGTCGGCCAGGTGATGCTCGCCCGCGACGCGCTCGGCGAATGGCCGAGCCAGCCCGAAGGCCGCATGCTGACCAACATCGTGATGATGGGCATGGGCGAACCGCTCTACAATTTCGACAATGTCCGCGACGCGCTGAAGATCGTGATGGACGGGGACGGACTTGGCCTGTCCCGCCGACGGATCACACTGTCGACCAGCGGCGTCGTGCCGATGATGGAGCGCGCGGGCGAGGAGATCGGGGTCAACCTCGCGGTGTCGCTGCACGCGGTGACCAAGGAAATCCGCGACGAGATCGTGCCGCTCAACCGCAAGTACGGAATCGAGCAATTGCTCGAGGCTTGTGCGGCTTATCCGGGCGCCAACAACGCGCGGCGCATCACGTTCGAATATGTGATGCTCAAAGGGAAGAACGACAGCGACGAGCATGCCCGCGAGCTCGTTCGCCTGATCCGCCACTACCGCCTCCCGGCGAAGGTCAACCTGATCCCCTTCAACCCGTGGCCCGGCGCGGCCTACGAATGCTCGGAGCCCGAGCGCATTCGGTCGTTCAGCAACATCATCTTCGAGGCCGGGATTTCCGCACCGGTGCGGACGCCGCGCGGGCGCGACATCGACGCCGCTTGCGGTCAGCTCAAGACTGCCGCAGAGCGCAAGCGCAAGGCGCGCGCCGCCGCCTAGCTCCTGTGCGGTGCGTTCACCGGGAGGCGACGTGTCCCTGATCGACAATTTCCTCGGGAAGCTCATCCGCACTGGCAGCCTGACCGTGGTCATGCCGAATGGCGGGCGAAGCACCTATGGCCCGGGTGGCGGCCAGTCGGCTACCATTCGGTTCGCCGACCGCAAAGTCATCTTCGAGATTCTCAAAAATCCGCGGCTCGGGGTCGGCGAAACTTACATGGACGGACGTCTGATCGTCGAGGAAGGGACGATTCTCGACCTCCTCGAGATCGTCACCAAGTCCAACGCGTGGGAGCGGGGCGGCAAGGGGAAGGCGCTGCGCAAGAGCCGGCTCGCGACCTTGAAAGCGCTCGTCGCCCGCAACACGCCGCGCAAGTCGCGCAGCAATGTCGCCCACCACTACGATGTCGGGAACGACCTCTACCGGCTCTTCCTCGATGAGGATCTCCAGTACAGCTGCGCTTACTTCACCGATCCCAAGAACAGCCTCGAGCAGGCGCAGGCCGACAAGAAGGCGCATATCGCCGCCAAGCTCTATCTTAAGCCCGGCCAGCGCGTGCTCGACATCGGCTGCGGCTGGGGTGGCCTCGCGCTCTACCTAAACCGAGTGGCGGACGTGGACGTGCTCGGCGTGACGCTATCCGAGGAGCAGCTGAAGGTTGCGCGCGAGCGGGCGAAGAAGGCCGGCGTTGCCGATCGGGTGAAGTTCGAGCTGATCGATTACCGGGCACTCGAGGGCGAGTTCGACCGGATCGTGTCGGTCGGCATGTTCGAGCATGTCGGGGCGCCGCACTATCTAGAATTTTATGCCAAATGCCGCGACTTGCTGGCGCCGGATGGGGTGATGCTGCTCCACACGATCGGCAAGCTCGGCAAAGCATCTGCCGCGCACGACCCGTTCATTGCCAAGTACATTTTCCCCGGCGGCCACTTGCCCTCAATTTCAGAAATGGCCAGCGCGAGCCAGAGTGCACGGCTGATCGCGAGCGACATCGAGACCCTGCGCCTCCACTATGCGCTGACCGGGCGCGAATGGCTGCGCCGCTTCACAGCTGCGAAGAAGCAGGTCGTGAAGATGTACGACGAGCGCTTCTTCCGGATGTGGGAATTCTATCTGTCAGGCGTGGTGGTGTTCTTCGAGAACGGCGGCGGCTGCAATTATCAGGTCCAGTATATCCGCGACCGCCGCGCATTGCCGATCACGCGCGATTACATGGCCGAGGCCGAAGCCCGTTACCGCAACGCCGGAGGTATTCCGGCAGCGCCAAAGCGAGCGCCATCAAGGCGAGCCAAGGCGGCCAAATAAAAAGGCCCGGCGCGATGGCCGGGCCTTTCATTTTTCCGAGCAGAGAAACTGCTTAGCTGGGCTTGGCGGCCTTCATCTGCTGGCGGGCCTGCTGCCGCTCCTGCGAGGTCAGCTTACCGTCGTGGTTGAGGTCGGCACGGTCGAAATGCTGGAGTGCCATCGCCTGGGCTTCGGCGAGCGAGACCTTGCCATCCTTGTTGGCGTCGGCAGCCGCAAACATGTTGCCGGCAAAGCCGCGATGTTCGCTGGCTTTTTCCATTCGCGCGTGCATCTGATTGCCGACCGCATCGAATTCGGCCCGGGTCACGGTGCCATCCTTGTTCGCATCCGCGCGAGAAAATAGGCCGGTGAAACCAGTCGCATTCGCCTTGGCCGGGGGTATCGTCTTGCCCTTGGCCTTCGCCATCGCATTGCGAGCGGCGGCTTCCTCGGCGACCGTGATCTTGCCGTCCTTGTTGGCGTCGATCCGGTCGAAAATCTTGTCGGGCTTGAACCCTTCCGCGCGCTTTTCGAGCTTTTGCGAGCGCTGTGCTTCGAGTGCGTCGACCTCGGCCTTGGTGATGAACCCGTCCTTGTTGGTATCAAGGCGCGCGAACATCTTGCCGACATTCGCGGCAACGTCGGTGCGCGCCTCGGTTTGCGCCATTCGGCCGTGCTGACCGGGCTTTCCGGCCGGCGCGGCCTGAGCGATCGCCGCGGTGGCGGCAAAAGCGGCAATGGCGCCGCCGATGAGCAACTTAGACATCATTAAATCTCCTTTGATGAAGCGGGAGATATTGCCCTGAATCTGTATCCGGGTTGAATGCGCGCGGAGCCGCTGGCAAGCGGGCGGCAAGCGAGAAGGGGCTCAATGGGCAATTCAGGCGCCGCCGAAGTGCACGGCACCCACACGGACGTTCGCCCGTGGTGGGAGACGCGCGTCGCCGTCGCCGTGGCGATTATCGCCGCCGCCATCCCCCTGCTCTATCCGGCAATTCCACCGTTGGTCGACCTGCTCGGTCACATGGGCCGCTACCGGGTCGAGCTCGACGTCACCCACTCGTCGATGCTTCGCGATTATTACAACTATCATTGGGCCGCGATCGGCAATCTCGGCGTAGACCTGTTGATGATGGTGCTCGGCCCGCTGCTCGGGCTCGAGCCTGCGGTGAGGTTGATCGTACTGCTGATCCCGCCGATGACCGTCGCCGGGTTCCTGTGGGTCGCGCGCGAAGTCCATGGCCGGGTGCCGCCCACTGCCTATCTCGCCATCCCCTTCGCCTACGGGCACCCGTTCCTGTTCGGCTTCGTCAATTTCGCTCTGTCGATGGCGTTTGCCTTCCTTGCATTTGGGCTTTGGCTGAGGCTCGGCCGGCTCGGACGAACGCGACTTCGCGCAGGGCTGTTCGTGCCCATTTCGGTGATCGTCTTCTTCACCCACACCTATGGCTGGGGCGCACTCGGCCTGATGTGCTTTTCCGCCGAAGCGGTCAGGCAGCACGACCGCGGCGTGAACTGGTTTCGGGCCGGCGTGAACGCCGGAATGCAGGCTTCCGTGATGGCGCTGCCGGTGCTGGTGATGGTCATCTGGCGAAGCGAAACGCACGGCTCCGGATCGACGGCGGATTGGTTCAATTGGCAGGCCAAGATGATCTGGCTGAAGACCGCGCTTCGTGATCGCTGGCAGGAATACGACGTCGCGTCGGTAGCTTTTACCGGGCTGGTGCTGGTCGAGGCGCTGCGCAACCCGCGGCTGACCTTCTCGCGTAACCTGGCCTTTTCCGGGCTCGTCCTGATCGCGGGCTTCATCCTGCTGCCGCGGATCATTTTCGGCTCTGCCTATGCCGACATGCGGCTGGTTCCATATGCGATTGCGGTCTTGCTGCTCGCGATTCGTTTCCGTGGCGAGATGACGCGGCGGCTTGGCACTGCGCTGGCGGTGATCGCGGTACTGTTCGTCATGGTCCGGTTGGGTTCCAACACGATCAGCCTGGCCCGCGCCGCCGACGACCAGCAAGCGAAGCTCGAGGCGATCAACCACCTGCCGATGGGCGCCCGAGTTGCTAGCTTCGTCGGCCTTCCCTGCGGCACGTCGTGGGCGCTCCCGCGCAACAGCCATTTGGGGGCGATGGTGATGGTCCGCCGCGACGGCTTCTCGAACGACCAATGGCTGATCGAGGGCGTGAACCTGCTCGACCTCAAATATCACAAGCCGGGCTATTTCGCGTCCGACCCGTCGAACATCGTCCGGCCCGACCGCTGCCCCGACCGGCTTCACCGGACCATCGACCAATCGCTAACCGAAGTGCCGCGCGACGCGTTCGACTTCATCTGGCTGATCGATATCGCGCCGACCAACCCGCAATCGGTCGCCGGCCTGAAACCGGTCTGGCGCGGGCCGGGCTCAATCCTCTATCAGATCCCACGATGAAACTGTCGATCGTCGTCCCTTGCTTCAACGAAGAAGCCTGCCTGCCGGCGCTGCATGATCGGCTCAGCGCGGCGGCTAAGGGCGTGGTCGGCTCGGATTATGAGATCGTCCTGGTCAACGATGGATCGCGCGATTCGAGCTGGGCGATCATGCGGCGTCTCGCGGCCACGGATCCGCGCCTCGTCGCGATCAACCTGTCGCGCAACCACGGCCACCAGCTCGCGCTGACCGCGGGCCTCGACCTGTGCCGCGGCGACGTGATCCTGGTGATCGATGCCGATCTCCAAGATCCGCCCGAGCTACTCGGCGACATGCTCGCGACGATGGAGCGTGAGGACGCCGACGTGGTCTACGGAGTGCGCAAGAGCCGCGCCGGCGAGACCGCGTTCAAGCGCGCGACAGCGCACGGTTTCTACCGCCTTCTGTCACGCGCAACCGAAGTCGACATCCCGCTCGATGCTGGCGATTTCCGGCTGATGAGCCGCCGTGCGCTCGACGCCCTGCTTGCGATGCCCGAGCAGGCCCGCTTCATCCGCGGCATGGTCGCGTGGATCGGATTCAACCAGGTCCCGTTCCTGTACGACCGGCAGGAGCGGCTCGCTGGCGAGACCAAATATCCGCTCGGCAAGATGATCAGGTTCGCGCTCGACGCGCTGACCGGTTTTTCATCGGCGCCGCTGAAGCTCGCCAGCCATGCCGGGCTGTGGCTTGCGGTCGGATCGCTGCTGCTGATCGTCTACATCGTCTATTCGTGGCTTGGCGGCCGGAGCATCCAGGGCTGGACCTCGCTGATGCTGGTGGTAGTCGTGCTAGGCGCCGTGCAGATGTTCGTGCTCGCGCTGATGGGCGAATATATCGGCCGCCTCTACAACGAGGCCAAGCGACGCCCGCTCTACATCATCCAGGAAATAGCCGGACGGGCCGAGGAAAGTCCCGGACGGCTCGGCGTGGTCGCTCGCCCGAAGGCGCGCGCTCAGGCGCCGCGCCGGCGATCGCCGCGGAGCTGAACCTCCACCGCCGACTTCGCGATGGCGATCGGCTTCACGAACGATTCCGGGATCATCCGCACCGCGGTGCGGCGTAGCGCCCAGGCGAAATCTCCGCCCATCCGGACTTCCTGATCGGCACCGACCCGGGCCTGGCGGATCGAATCCGAAAGGCGCTTCTGGCCAGCGGCGTTCGCGTAGACCAAGGTGTTGAACCGATACCAAGCCTTCACCTGGCGATTTTCGATGATTTGCGGGCGTACCCAGTCGAATACGTCGTAGCCGCGCGCCGCGAACTTCTGGCGCCAATATTCGGGCGGCTGCTCGTTGACGTGGTGCTCGCCGCCCTGATGCGGGACCGCGGCGGAGAAGAGGATGATGTCGCCGTGGCGGGTGAGGTTGTCGACGAAGATGTCGGCATGTTCCGCGAACAAATGCTCGGCCACCTCGAGGCTCTGGACGAGGTCGAACTTGCGCTTGAGATCGAGCGGCGTCGACAGATCGTGCGGCACAAAGCTTTTCTTCGGTATAACCAGCTGGTCAGCCTCGACATAGGCGCCATCGACGGCGATCACGTCCTTGACGCCGGCGCGCGACCATTCGCGGGCCCATGCGCCGTGGCCTGAGCCGACGTCGAGCAGGCTGTTGATACGGAATTCACCCATCAGCAGTTGCGAGACGACCTCGGCCGAGGTCCTCGAGCCGGTGTCGATATAGTCGTAGAAATCGCTGGAGTAGACGTGCCGGCTCATTGTTCCCCCCGCTTCTGGCGTTGAGGGGACTAGACCATCGAGAAGTTACGAGTTGGTTAACCCTGTTTCGCAACCGCAAAGAGCGACAGGCCGGGCGGCAGGCCAATTTTGCCGATCAGGTGGCGCTCCGCTGCGAAGGTGCGCTCGAGCGCACTGTTCACGGGAGGCGAGGGAAGGCCGATCGAGGCATCCTCCGATCCGCTGAGTTTGGAGGCAACGCGTTTGGCGACAGCCAGCGGAAAGAGCAGGCTATTGAAATAGCCGATCCTGGTAAGCTTCAGGGGCGAGCGTTCGACGAGGCGCTTCAGCGCGCGCTTCGAATAGCGGCGCCTGTGGTGATTGACGGTGTCATGCGCGGACCACAGCCAGGGATGCGCGGGGACGGTCAGGACGAGTGTGCCGCCGCGCTTGAGCTTGCTGGCGATCGACGCGAGCGCGGCTTGGTCGTCGTCGATATGCTCGATCACGTCGAACGCGCCGATGAGGTCGTAGGCCCCGTCACGGACCTCGTCGATCTCGGGGAGTGGCGCGCTCATCACGCGGTGGCCGAGGCGCTTTTCGGCGATATTGCGGGCTTCCTCGTCGAGCTCGAGCGCGTCGACCGCGCCGAACTGCGACAGCATCGCGAGGTTATGACCGGTGCCGCAGCCGATTTCGAGGATCTTGGCCTTCTTCGGCAGGCTCACCGAGCGCCGGATCAGCTCCGCCAGCACCTCCCGGCGTCCCCGGTACCACCAATGGCGCTGATCGAGCTGCGCCATGTGGTCGTAAATTACCCGCTCCATCAGCGGAAAACCCACTGGCGGTTGAGGAAGAAGGTCACACCGGGCGTGACAAACAGCATCGGTGCGATCGGCGCCCCGCGCCCAAGGTGCAGGCCGGTGTAGAGGAGCCATACCCAGAAGCTGTTGAGCGCGTAACTGATGATCGAGACGATGATGAACCGTATCTTGGTCGCATGGGTCCGCTCGGCGCCGTGATCGCGAAAGCTCCACTCGCTGTGCATCACATAGCCGGTGCCTGCAGCGACGACGTAGGCGAGGAAATTGCCAAGCTGCGGGTGCCAGCGAAGCAGCAGCGCGACGACCGCATAGACGACGACCCCGAGTCCGGTGACCAGCGCGCCGCTGATCACGAAGCGGATCAGCTGGGCGACGACTGCGCGGCGTTCGGGAGGGAGGGCGGAGAGCATAAGAGATTACAGCCCGGTTAAACCTTCAAGACGGCTGCTTGCCGTTTCAAGCGCAGCGGCTAGACCCCGAAAAATGCTGCAAGGCAAGATCGAGGAATGGGAAAGGCGTGCGCCCGAGCTCATTGACCGTCACTGGAAGCTGGTCGTGCTTCTGGTGTGGCTCGGCTTTTGCGCCTGGTTCATCTTCAGGAAGTGGGCTGACATCCACTGGTTCGGCCTCGGTGACACCGACGACAATATGCGGATCATGCAGGTCCGCGCGCTGCTCAACGGGCAGGGCTGGTTTGACCTTCGCCAGTACCGGCTGAACCCCCCTTACGGCGCGAACATCCATTGGTCCCGGCTCGTCGACCTCCCCATCGCCGGGTTGGTTCTTGGGTTGCGGCCATTCGTTGGCGGGGCCGCCGCGGAGCGATGGGCGGTCGCGATCGCGCCGCTGCTGCCATACCTCCTGCTGCTATTCTCCTTGAGCCTGACGGCGCGGCGGCTGATTGATCCGAGAGCCTATCCGCTGGTCATGCTGACCTTGTTCTTCGCGGGGTCGACGAACGGCATGTTCATGCCCGAACGGATCGATCACCATGGCTGGCAGCTTGCCCTGCTGTCGCTGAGCGTCGCCGCCATCGCCGACCCCAAGCGCCTGCGTGGTGGCCTGATACTTGGCTTCTCTACCGCCTTGTCGCTGGCAATCGGGCTCGAGATGATCATCTATCTCGCCATCGCGGGCGCGGTCATGGTGCTGTTCTGGATCCACGACCCCGACGAGCGTGAGCGCCTGCGCGCTTATGCCGTCACGCTTGGTGGAAGCACCGCCATCGCGTTCCTGCTGTTTGCGTCCAACGACAATCGGCAGGCGGTGTGCGACGCTTTGTCGCCGGTGTGGCTTTCGGACATGCTGGTCGCTGGCGCCGCCACTTATTTGCTCGCGTGGCTAACGCCCGCGGACTGGAAACGGCGCCTCGCGCTGGCTGCTGTCGCGGGTGTCGTCGTCGCGAGCTTCCATGCATTCATGTGGCCCCATTGCCTCCAGCGGCTCGAAGGCGTGTCTCCCGAGGTCGAGCAGCTATGGCTGAGCCACGTCAAGGAAGCGCGGCCATTCTACCTGCACGGTTGGCGTATCGCCTCGCTGATCATGGCGCTGCCCGCGACCGGTGCGATCGGCTGGCTGTTGCTGACCTGGCTGCGGCGGAAGGATCCCGAGCTGCTGAGGCGGACAGCCGGGGCGGCGATCCCCGGCATTGCCGCGACCCTGCTGCTGTTCTGGCAGACGCGGACGGGCCCGGCGGCACAGATGATGGCGGTGACGGGGGCGGCCGCGCTGGGCTGGCTCCTGGTACCGATGGCGTGGAATTCGCGATTCTCATCGCTCCGGGTCGCTGGAGCGGTCGTCGCGCTGATCGTCGGCGCTGGCGCCATCGTGCCGTTCGTCCTGAACTTCGTCCCGGAGGACAAGCCGACCGCGCGCGAGCAGTCGATCGGCAAAGCCAACCGGCTATGCGCATCGATGTGGGGCATGCACCCGGTCGCGATCCAGCCCAAGGGCGTGGTCATGACCTTCGTCGACCTTGGGCCGCGCCTCATCACCCTGACGCCCCACGACGCAATCACCGGACCGTACCATCGCAACGGCGACCAGATCGCCGACGTGATGCATTTCTGGCGCGGCGACGCGGATCAGGCGCACAGCCTCACGCAGAAATATCGGGTGAATTACGTGCTGAGCTGCCCCTACAGCTCGAGCAGCACGATCTTCGAGGCCGAAACGCCCAAGGGCTTCTACATGCAGCTGCAGCGCGGGCAGGTGCCGAAGTGGCTGACGCCGGTCGATCTCGGCAAGGATTCGCCGTTCCGGATGTGGAAGGTGGTCGGCTAGCCGGTCAGGCGAGGACGTGGGGGAAGCTCTGCTTCAGCCCGTCGATCACGAACTGGGCGGCAAGCGCGGCAAGGATCACCCCTAGGATTCGAGTGATCGCCGCTTCGACCTTGTCGCCGATCAGCCGCATCAGCGGTCCGGCGGCGAGCAAGGTGATCAGGGTCATTACCATGACCGTGGTGATCGCCGCCAGGACGACCGCGACATTGACCGCACTGTCGGCACGGGAAACCCACAGCATGGCGCTGGCAATCGAGCCCGGCCCGGCGATCATCGGCATGGCCATCGGAAAGACGCTGATGTCCTCGATCTCCGGTGACTTCTCGATCGCCTCGGCGCGCTTCTCGCGGCGCTCGGTCCGGCGTTCGAACACCATGTCGATGGCGATGAAGAACAACATGATCCCGCCGGCGATGCGGAAGCTGGCGAGGCTGATCCCCAAGGCATGAAGCAACGGCTTGCCGAGCAGCGCGAAGAACAACAGCACAGCCCAGGCGATGACGGTTGATCGCAGCGCCATCGAACGGCGTTGAGCCGGAGTGGCGCCGCGGGTCAGGCTGGCGAAGATCGGCGCACAGCCCGGCGGATCGATGATCACCAGGAAGGTGATCAGGGCCGATCCGAAAAATTCGATCATTGTTTCGGCGGGGCCGGCACGTCGTTGAACAGGACCTGCGCGTAGCGCCCGCCCTTCCACTGATAGACGCGGAACTTGCGGCCGCCGTTCTTGTCGACCTTCCAGTCCCAGCCTAGCGTCTTGTCGGCCGACTGGCCGCGGCCATTGTCGTCCGGCGTCGTGCGCGCTTGCTTGTTGGTCAGCGGCGGCGGCGGGATGATCGGCGCGCCTGGAGCCTTGCCGCGGCACGTACCGCCGTGGGTTTGCGGCTTCATCGCCGGCGTCTTCGCAGAGTCATCGAGTGGGCCGCCGCCATCATAAACCCAGTGCCACTTGCCATTCGTGCGCTGCCACACAGTCGTGAAGAAGCCGCCGCGCTTGCCGTCGGGGGTGAACCACGGGCCGGTGTTGACCGCGGTCCGTCCGTCGCAGGAGACGAAGCTGTGCGCCGGGCGCCAGTCGATCGCCTTGGGCGGGTCCTTGCGGTCCTTGAGGAATTGCTGGACCCACACCGCCTGCGGCACGAACATCACGGCATCACGGTCGGCATATTTGCGGAACGCGGTCCACTGCCCGATTTTCTTGGCGTCGGCGACAAACGCGAGCTCGGCATCGACTGCCGTCGTGATCGGCGCGGTAGCCAGTAGAAGTGCAGCAATCATAGACCCTCCGGATCCTTGAGGCCTTCGCGGCGATGCGCGGCGACCAAGGTGTTTCGCATCAGCATGGCGATGGTCATCGGCCCGACTCCGCCCGGCACCGGCGTGATCGCGCCGGCGACGTCCGCCGCTTCGTCAAAGGCGACATCGCCGACCAGCCGTCCCTTGCCGTCATCGGTCGGGACGCGATTGATGCCGACGTCGATGACGGTGGCGCCTGGCTTGATCCAATCCCCACGGACCATCTCTGCGCGCCCGACCGCGGCAACGACAATGTCCGCTCGACGAACGACACCGGGAAGGTCGCGGGTGCGGGAGTGGGCGACCGTCACGGTCGCGCTTTCACCGATCAGGAGCTGCCCCATCGGCTTGCCGACGATGTTCGAGCGGCCGATCACGACGGCGTCGAGGCCGGACAAATCGCCAAGCTCATTCTTCAGCAAATAAAGGCAACCGAATGGGGTGCACGGCACCAGCGACGGCAGGCCGGTTGCGAGCCGCCCGGCATTCATCGGGTGAAAGCCGTCGACGTCTTTCATCGGGTCGATCGTCTCGATCACCCGCGTCGCGTTGATCTGGCGCGGCAGCGGGAGCTGGACGAGTATCCCGTCGACCTCGGGGTTGGCGTTGAGGTCGATGACCAGCTGGAGCAGCTCATCTTCGCTGATCGTGTCGGGCAGGTTGTGCGCGAAGCTGACCATCCCGGTTTCCGCCGTCGCGCGGTTCTTCGAGCGGACGTACACCGCGCTTGCCGGATCTTCGCCGACGAGAACGGTAGCAAGCCCAGGCGCGCGTCCGGCCTTGGTCACGAAGTCGGGGACAAGCTCCGCGACCCGCTGCCGGATGCCGAGCGCCGCTGCCTTTCCGTCGATCCGTTTGGCCGTCATGCGCCGTAGTAGAGTTGAGCGTCGACGCCGGCGAGCAGCTTTTGAAGGACCTGGATCAGGATCAGGATCACTAGCGGGGAAAAGTCGAGGCCACCGAAGTCAGGAAGGATGCGGCGGATCGGCCGGTACAGCGGCGCCGTGATCCGCTCCAGCGCGAGCGCGAAAGTGCGCACGCCCTGCGAGCTGGTGTTGAGCACGTTGAAGGCAAGCAGCCAGCTGAGGATAACCTGGACGATGATCACCCACCACAAGATCGTCAGTAGGTACTGAGCAATTTGAAATAGCGCGTGCGTAATCTGCATGGTGCGGGCTTAGCCGCGCGGTCGTTACGCTGCAATCAGGGGGCGAATCGGTTCGGCTGCGCCTCCGCGAGAATGACGGCGAAATCGGCGGCGGGGTCGGTCCATTCAGCGATCGGGGTCCAGCCGCCTGCGAGCAGCAGCACGCGCCCGCCCCGCGCACCGTATTTATGGCTATTTTCGGCGTGGATCGACGACCCTGCAGCGAAGTCGAAGCGCTGGCCGGCAACAGCGAAATCGACGTCGCGCTGCGCGACCAGATGAATTTCGATCCGCGACAAGATGTCGTTCCAACGCGCCTCGTGGCGGAAGGCATCGACCGGGATGTCGCCGTCGAGCTCCCGGTTGATCCGCGTAAGAAGGTTGAGCGTAAACTGGGCGGTGACGCCCTGGGCATCGTCGTAAGCGGCAATCAGGCGCTCGACCGGCTTCACCCGGTCCATTCCGATCAGCAGCAACGCGCCGTCGCCGAGCAGCTCACGAAATTGGCGCAGCAGGTCGGTCGCGCTGCGGGGGATGAAATTGCCGATGGTCGAGCCGGGGAAGAAGCCGAGCTTGCGCAAATGCTCGATCCCGCCCGGGAGCGCAAAGGGCCGGGCGAAATCCGCAACCACCGGGATCACCTCAAGAGACGGGAATTGGTGTCGCAGCTCTTCGGCGCTGCCTTCAAGATAGTCGCCGGAGATATCAACCGGAACATAAGCCGCCGGTGCGACGGCCTCGATCAGGATTGGGGTCTTGGTCGCCGATCCGGCGCCGAATTCGACCACCGCGGCGCCGCTCGGGACACGCTTTGCGATGTCCGGCATGATCGATCTGAGGAGCGCGGTCTCGGTCCGCGTCGGATAATATTCCGGCAGGCGCGTAATCGCGTCGAACAGTTCCGACCCGCGATGGTCGTACAGCCAACGCGCCGGGATCGCCGGTATCGGCGCCGACAGGCCGGCCAGCACATCGTCGCGGAAGGCGATAGTTTGGTCGTCAAGCGTCGCGAGCAAGGCGACCCCCCGTGAATTGCCAACGGGCCGATGGCGGGAAGAAGTTGCGGTAACAGGCGCGACTGTGCCCGCGCGGAGTCGCGCAGCTCGCGCCCTTCAGCACCAACTGGCCGCTCATGAACTTGCCGTTATATTCGCCGACCGCACCCGCAGCGGGAGCAAAACCTGGGTAAGAAACGAAGGCGCTTTGCGTCCATTCCCACACGTCGCCGAACACGCCGCCGCCTGGCCGCGGGACGACCGGGCCCGCCTCGTCGAGCTGGTTGCCGAGATGAGGATCGGCCGAGGCGGCGTAATCCTCCCACTCGGCCTCGGTCGGCAAGCGCGCGCCCGCCCAACGGGCGAAGGCGTCGGCCTCGTACAGGCTGATGTGCGCGACGGGCGCGGCCCAGTCGATCTCGCGTCGCCCACCGAGGGTGAACTCGCTGTCTTCGTCGCGCCAATAGAGCGGCGCGGTGACCTGCTCCTGCTGCACCCACGCCCAGCCGTCGGACAGCCATAAGGTCGGCGTGGAATAGCCGCCGTCGGCGATGAATTCGCGCCACTCGCTGTTGGTCACCTTGCGGTTGGCGATCTCATGGCTCGCGAGGATGATCTGATGGCGCGGCGTTTCGCTGTCGAAAGCGAAACCGTCCCCGGAGGCGCCAATTTCAGCGATGCCCGAGCGCCCGCGCTGCCAACTTAAGGGCTCGACCGCGAAGCAGGCGGCGGCCGGAAGTTCGGCATAAGCGGGTTCCAGCGGATTCTCGGCGAAGGTCGCGAGGATATCCGTCAGGAACAACTCTTGGTGCTGCTGCTCATGGTTGATGCCAAGCTCGATGAGGGCGAGGGCCTCGGCCGGAAGCGTGGGCAACGCCTTGTCGAGCGCCTCGTTCACATAAGCGCGATAGGCGCGAACCTCGTCCAGCGACGGACGGCTCAACATGCCGCGCTTCGGGCGCGCGTGGCGCGGCCCTTCGCCCTCGTAATAGCTATTGAAAAGGTAGGCCCAGCGCTCGTCGAACGGGCGATAGGCCGGCGCATGGTCGCGCAGGACGAAGGTCTCGAAGAACCATGTCGTGTGCGCGAGGTGCCATTTGGCCGGCGAAGCATCGGGGAAGGGCTGAATGGCCGCGTCCGCATCCGACAGCGGTGCGGCGAGACCGAGCGTGAGCTTGCGCGTCGCGAACAGGCGTTCGGTCAGTGCGCTGGCGGCCGAATTCGAATCTTCCCGGGCCATAAGAGGGGCCAGTGCCACGAAATAAGTGTCGGGTATAGTACAAAGTTCGCTATATGTTCTATAGCCGCAGGCTATCGCGTCGCCCCCGGTTGCCACAGCACGTCACCGCCCTGCGATGCGGCCACGAAGCGCGCCGCGACGAACAAATGGTCGGACAACCGGTTGAGATAGGCGAGGAGGTGCGGATTGAGCGCCTCCGCTTCGTTGAGCGCCACCGTCGAGCGCTCTGCGCGGCGCACCACCGTGCGGGCGAGATGAAGCGCCGCGACCGCGGGCGATCCGCCGGGAAGGATGAAGCTGGTCAGCGGGTCAAGGCTGTCGTTCATCTCGTCGATCTCGACTTCGAGCCGCGCGACCTGGCTCGCGACGATGCGCAGCGCCCCCTCGACCTCGCCGGGGGTCGCGACGTCCGCGCCGAGGTCGAACAGCTCGTTCTGGACATTGAGAAGCTGGAGCGCCGTCTCGCCGCCGCCGAGCGCCGCAATCGCCACGCCGACCGCGGCATTGGCTTCGTCAACGTCGCCGATAGCGCCCATGCGCAGGCTCGATTTGCTTACCCGGCTGCCGTCAACCAGCCCGGCGCTGCCACCGTCGCCTGTCCGGGTGTAGATCTTGTTGAGCTTGACCAAGGCGCGCCGGATCAGCCGCCGGACTTGCCGGCGACGACCAGGATCAGGATCACAATGACGATCGCAACCGCCTGGAACAGCACGCGCTTGCGCATGTAATCCTGCTGCCGCTCGCCGCTCACATCCTTGCCCGACGCCATCGCCATGACCCCCCGAACGAGAACGTAAGCGGTTGCGGCCATCGCCAGCAGCAGGAGGATGAGCAGGAGCGTGTTCATGCCCGCGCTCTACTCGTCGCGAAATGCGAAACCAAGCGGAAGCTTGCCGGCCCGCAAATCGACCGCAAGCGCGGGGCCGTCGACGCCGGCCTCGCGCATCGCGGCGAGTGTCGGGGCCTGATCGCGCTTGGCGAGGCGGCGGCCATCGGCGTGAGCGACCAGCGCGTGATGAAGATAAGCAGGCTCGGGCAGGCCGAGCAGAGACTGCAGCAGGCGCTGGATGGGGGTCGAGGAGCGCAGGTCCGCGCCGCGCGTGACCAAGGTGACGCCGCTGGCCGCATCGTCGACGACGCAGGCGAGATGGTAGGCCGAGGGCGCGTCCTTTCGGGCAAGGATCACGTCGTCGAAGTCGATGATTGAAGTCGTGAACCTTTGACCGTCCGCTTCAAGCCACGGCGGCAGCCCCGCAACGGCGAGCGCGCGCTGCGCATCCAGTCGCCAGCTATGTTGCTGCGAGACCCGACGCTCGGGGTCGTCCGGGAGACTGCGGCAGGTGCCCGGATAATGGCTCCCCGGACCGTGGGGTGCTTCGAGCGCGGCCGTGATATCGGCGCGGGTGCAGAAACAGGGATAGACCAGCCCTTTATCGCGCAGATCGCTGAGCGCCGCTTCGTACGCCGCGTTTCGCTCGGATTGGACCAGCACCGGCTCCTCCCACTCGAGGCCGAGCCAGCGAAGGTCTTCGAAGATGGCTTCGATGAATTCGGGACGGCTTCGCGTCTGGTCGAGGTCCTCGATCCGGACGACGAATTTTCCGGCGTCGGCCTGCGCGCGGCTGTGCCCAAGGACCGCGCTATAAGCGTGGCCCAAATGCAACCGTCCGGTCGGCGACGGCGCAAAGCGCGTAATGTTCACCGGCGCCCCTCTTGACGGCGAGTCTGCAATCTTCGATTCATGACCATGTCACATCGGGTTGGCATCCGGTGGACAACAAGGGAAGACGGGCCGGGCGCCCTCTCCTCCCAGACCCTTAAGTGGGCACGTGCGACGGGGCCGGGGAGCTGCAGTTCGGACCAACCGAACGAAAGGCTGCTGGCGCTCGCATGTATCATCCTGAGCTGATCCGCCATCCCGAAAGCTGCCCGGCGCTGGTGCTCAACGCCGATTATACGCCGCTGTCATACTACCCGCTTTCGCTGTGGCCGTGGCAGACGGCGATCAAGGCGATGTTCCTCGAACGCGTCGATGTGGTCGCGCATTACGATCGCGAGGTCCACAGCCCCAGCATCGCGCTGAAGCTGCCGTCGGTCATCGCGCTGCGCGATTATGTTCGGCCCAACGAGTATCCGGCGTTCACGCGGTTCAACCTGTTCCTCCGCGACAAATTCAGCTGCGTCTATTGCGGGTCGCGGCGCGAGTTGACGTTCGACCATGTGATCCCGCGCGCCCAGGGCGGACGCACGACGTGGGAGAATGTCGCGACCGCCTGCGCGCCCTGCAATCTGCGCAAAGGCGGCCGGACCCCGGCCGAAGCGCATATGGGTTTTCATCTCGAACCAATCCGGCCAACGACGTGGCAGCTGCAAGAGCACGGTCGCGCCTTCCCACCCAACTATCTCCACGATAGCTGGCGCGATTACCTCTACTGGGACGTCGAACTCGAGCCGTAAGGCTAAGGCCGCGTTAACCATTTTCCCGTAGCCCAGCGTCATGAACGCGACCCTGGAAATGAAGGCGGCGGGCGAAGAGCCCCGGATCCTCGTGATCCAGTCCAATCGCGCCTACCTCAGCGTGATGGCCCGGCGCCTCAAGGAATATGGCTACCGCATCGCGACTGCGGATTCGGCCTCGACGGGCCTTGCCGAAATGTACCGGATGCCGGTCGACCTCGTGCTGTGCGACATCAACCTTCCCGGCACCAGCGGGATCGAATTTGCGCGGATGATCCGGGAAGATCCGATCAACCGCGAAGTGCCGCTGCTGCTGGTCGTCGGCCGGTCCGACCCTGACGCGGCAGTTTGCGCTTTCCGTGCCGGCGCCGACGGCGTGGTCCGCAAGCCCTGCCATTTCGAGGTGCTTCACGCCTGCATCGAGCGCCTTTTGACGCGCGCCACCGCGGTGAAGCAGCTGGTCAGCGACAATGCGACCCTCGACGCCAAGGTCATCAGCCGGGTGATCGAGCTGAAGGAAGTGCGCGAGCAGCTGACACTCGCCGAAACCGAGCGCCGCCGGCTTGCCGCGATGCTCGGCGAGGCCGCCTAAATCGCCTTCAGAAAGTCGCGGATCTTCGAGCCGACCTCGCCGCTCCGGGCTACGCCCATGGCGATATTGGCGATGACGAACCCTTCGGCACTGCCGCAATCGTAACGCTGGCCCTCGAACCGGTAGGCGTGGAACGGCTGCTTGCCGATCATCTTCGCCATCGCGTCAGTCAGCTGGATTTCGCCGCCCGCGCCAGGCTCCTGCGCATCCAGGGCCTCCATCACCTCCGGCTGGAGGATGTAGCGACCGGGCAGCATCAGGTTTGAAGGCGCGGTGCCTTGAGCCGGCTTTTCCACCAGCCCGAGTATCTCGATCAGGCGACCGTCGGTCGCGCCGGGATCGACCACGCCATATTTGTGCGTTTCGCTGTCCGGCACCTCGAGCGCGGCGACAACATTGCCGCCGACCTGTTCATAGGCGTCGATCATCTGCGCCAGGCAATTGGGCTGGCCGAACATCAGCTCGTCAGGAAGAAGCACCGCGAACGGTTCGTCGCCGACGATGTCACGCGCGCACCAGACCGCATGGCCAAGGCCGAGCGGCTGCTGCTGGCGGACGCTGACGACCTCGCCGTAGCCAGCGTTGCTCGGCTCCAATACGTCGAGGCTCTTGCCCTTGCCGCGCATCGTCGCCTCAAGCTCGTAAGCATGGTCGAAATAGTCGACCAGCGCCGACTTGCCGCGCCCGGTTACGAAGATCATCTGCTCGATCCCCGCCTCCCGGGCTTCGTCGACGGCATATTGGATCAGCGGCCGGTCGACGATCGTGACCATCTCCTTGGGGATGGTCTTGGTCGCCGGTAGCAGGCGGGTGCCAAGGCCCGCCACAGGGAAGACGGCTTTACGAACGCGATTGGTCATCGGGGTGTCGCGGGTCCGGTTTCGTTGGAGGTGGGCTGTGGGTCGGTGCCGGCCGGAAGCGCGGGCGCCGCGCCACCAGTTGGCGGCGGCAGGTCGAACGGATCGGCCGCGCGGGGCTGGGACTTCTTGACCAAGTCATCCACGCGGTCAGGGCGGGCGTAGGGGGGTGCGGTCAACAGTTGCTCGGCGGTCGGCGTGGTGCGCGCCATCATCGGTTTGACCGGCAGGGATTTGCCCGACGGGGGCTTGAGATCGGAAACCCGGCCACAGGCGGCCAGGCCGATCACGGCGGCAAGCAAGGCAAGGCGCGCGAACCTCATCAGCTCCGACTAGCCGCTCGCCGTGGCTTAGGCTAGCGGCGGCGCCATGCGCTTCATCCTCATTTCCTGCGCCGTTATGGCGCTTGCCGCTTGCCACCGGGCCCCGCCCCCCCCGGCGAACGAAACCGCCCCGACCGTCCAGGCCGGCCCGGTCAAAGGCGTCGACCGCAGCCACAAGGGCCAACCGGCGCCGAGTGTCACGTTCAACGATCCCGACGGCGCGGAGACCAGCCTCGCGAGCTTCAAGGGAGCGCCAGTCCTCGTGAACCTGTGGGCCAGCTGGTGCGCGCCCTGCGTCAAGGAATTGCCGACACTGGACAAGCTCGCTGCCGCGCACCGTGACGACGGCAAACTCGGCGTGATCGCGGTCAGCCAGGACTCCGGCCCGCAAGAGTCGGTCGACGCGTTTCTCGCGAAGCTCAAGGTCGTCGAGCTCGGCGCCTTTCACGATCCGAAGATGGGTCTTTCGGGCGCGCTCGGCCCCGATGTCGTACTTCCGACGACCATCCTCTACGACGCGAACGGCAAAGAAGTCTGGCGCTACGTCGGCGACCTCGATTGGACGAGTGCCGAGGCGGCTAAGCTGCTTTCGGAAGCCGGCGCCCCGAAAAAAGGCTGAGCAGGCGCCCGTCGATCGCCGCAAGCCCAAAGGCGATAAGCGCGAGGCCGATAAAGTCCTGCGGGGCGAGATGCTCGCCGAGGAATAGCCCCCCGAGGAGGATCGCAACTGGCGGCACGAGCAAAGTCACAAGCAATGCATTGGTCGCGCCCGCGCTGTCGATCAGCCGGAAATAGAGCACGTAGGCGAAGGCGCTGCACAGCAAGGCGAGCGCGATGATCGCACCCCAGGCGTTGAGCGGCGGCGCAGCGTGAAGCCACGGCCGGTCGACGATCATCGCGACCGGGAACATGATGATTGCGCCGGCAGTCAGCTGTCCGGTTGTGACGCTCAGCGGCGTGACGCCCTGCGCCCGGAAGCGACGCGCCCACACCGCGGCGAGCGCGTAGAGCAGGCCGGCGGAAACGCAGGCAAGCTGCGCCAGTGCATTGGCGCCGAGGCTCGACAGCAGAGACGGACCGATCATCACCGCGACCCCGCCGAAGCCGAGCAGGACGCCCACGATCTTGCGCGGGTTCATCCGCTCATCGTGCGTCAGGAAATGGGCGACGACGACACCCCAGATCGGGGTCATCGCGTTGAGGATCGAGGCAAGGCCGCTGGCGATGTGGGTCTGCCCCCAGCCGAACAGCGCAAACGGAATCGCGTTGTTGAGCAGCGCGAGGACGATCATTGATCCCCACACCTCGCGGCCGAGTTCGACCTTGCCGCCGCTCAACTTGACGAACGCCCACATCCCCGCCGCCGCGATCGCGACGCGGAGCCAGACGTAGGTCAGCGGCTGCACGTGGCGGACCGCGACGCCGATGAACATGAAGGCGCTGCCCCAGATCACCGCGAGGGCGATAAGGATCAGCCAGTCGCTGCGGTTCATCTGGGTCCGGATCACGGCATGGCCGTAGACGTCCGGAGCACCAGCGGCGTCCGCGCAATTGCGCTCGAACTGAGAAGGCTCGACCCGTTTCATCGGGCAGTATGTACCGGCTCACCCTTGCGCGGTTCCAACAAATGGGCGGAGTCCGCCGATAAGCTCAGCTTATCTAGTCGCGGAGCAGCTCATTGATGCTGGTTTTGGAGCGCGTGCGTTCATCGACCCGCTTGACGATAACCGCGCAGGCAAGAGCTGGCCCGCCGTCCTTGCCGGGCAGCGCACCGGGGACGACCACCGAATAAGCCGGCACCCGCCCGTAATGCACTTCGCCAGAGGCGCGATCGACGATCTTGGTCGAGGCGCCGAGGAACACGCCCATCGACAGGACCGACCCGCGCTCCACGACCACACCCTCGGCAACCTCCGACCGGGCACCGACGAAGCAATCGTCCTCGATGATTACGGGCCCGGCCTGCAACGGCTCGAGCACGCCGCCGATCCCGGCACCGCCGGAGATGTGCACATTGCTTCCGATTTGGGCGCAGCTTCCGACCGTCGCCCAGGTATCGATCATGCTATTTTCGCCGACCCGCGCGCCGATATTGACGAAGCTCGGCATCAGCACTGCTCCCGGCGCGATGAAGGCGCCGCGGCGAACGATCGCACCTGGCACCGCACGGAAGCCCGCAGCGGAGAATTGCTGCGCGCCCCAGCCGACGAACTTCGATGGCACCTTGTCCCACCAGCTTGCGTCGCCGGGCGCACCGGAGATCGTCTCCATCGGGTTGAGCCGGAACGACAGCAGCACGGCCTTCTTCAGCCATTGATTGACGGTCCAGTCTGCCCCCTGCTTTTCGGCAATGCGGGCTTCGCCGCTGTCGAGGGCGGCAACTGCGGTATTCACCGACTCGCGCACCTCGCCGCCAGTCTCGGCGCCGATCTTGTCGCGGTCTTCCCACGCCTGCTCAATGACCGCACGCAGTTTATCGCTCACTCGTCGTCCCCCAGCACCGTCTCTAGCCAGTCCCCGATATCGCTAACCCGATAGTCGAACGACTCCTCGGCGAAGCCGTGGTCGCCGCGCTCGGAGCCATTGTCCACCCACACAGTCGTCATTCCCAGCGCTTTCGCCGGCGCCAGGTTCTGGATCATGTCGTCGGCAAGCAGGGCATGGGCAGGGTCGATCCCGAACCGCGTGCAAATAAGCTCATAGCCGTGCGGGTCGGGCTTCGGCCGGAGCTCGCTCGCGTGAATGTCATGGAGATGCTCGAAATGCTCTCCGACGCCGATTCGTTCGAGCACCCGGCGGGCATAAGGCGCGTCGCCGTTGGTGAAGACGAAGCGGCGTCCGGGAAGCCGCGGCAATAGCCGGGCGAGTCGCTCGTCGCACTGCACCCGCTCGAGTGGTATATCGTGGACGTCTTCGAGGAAGTCGTGGGGGTCCACGCCATGTTCCTTCATCAAGCCAGCGAGCGTCGTGCCATGCTCGTGGAAATGTTTTTTCTGGACCGTTTTGGCTTCAACTGGATCGCAGCCGAGCAGGCGCTGGATGTAGGCGCCCATGCGCTCATCGATCAGCGCGAAGAGGCCGGTCGACGCCGGGTACAGGCAATTATCGAGGTCGAAAATCCAGTCGCGAATGTGGGCGAGACGGGGGTTCATAAGGGTTGGGAGGCCCTAGCGGCTAATGTTCCTTAAGCAAATTGAAAGGATTTGGTAACCATAAGCGCAACTGGGAAGCCGTGCGTTTTCAACGGCTTGAGCGGGAGTAAGAAAATGACCGGGCGGTTTCTGGGCACCACTGCGTGCGCGGTAGTTTTGGCCTTCAGCCTGTCGGCTTGCGGCGGCGGCGGCGGTGGCAGCGCCCCCTTGCCGATTCCGACTCCGAAGCCGTCACCGAGCCCGACTCCCAGTCCGACGCCGTCGCCGACTCCAAGTCCGACTCCGTCCCCGACGCCGAGCCCAACGCCGAGTCCGACTCCATCGCCGACTCCGAGCCCGACACCCACACCCTCGCCGTCGTCAGCCTTCAACACGACGGAATATAAGGCCTCGACCTACTCCGTCGCTGCCGATGCGATCGCCGCCTATGACGCGGGCGCGACCGGCAAGGGCGTGAAGATCGGAATCGTCGACAGCGGCATCAATCCGAGCCTCAGCGAATTCGCGGGGCGTATCGACCCAGCCAGTGGCGATGTCGCCGGCAATCGTGGCGTGAGCGATGAAGGCGGGCACGGCACCGCGGTGAGCGCGGTCGCCGCGGCGGGGCGCAATAATTCAAACACCATGGGTGTCGCGTTCGACGCGACGATCGTCAACTTCCGCGCCGATGAGCCCGGCTCCTGCGCGACCAAAGACGGCTGTTCGTTCTACGACGATGCGATTGCCGCCGGCATCGATGCGGCGCGACAGGCGGGCGCGAAGGTCATCAACCTGTCGCTTGGTGGATCGTCGCCCGGCTCGACCTTGCTCGCTGCGATGCAGCGTGCGGTCAATGCCGGCATCGTCATCGTCATCGCCGCCGGCAATGACGGCACACCCAACCCCGATCCGTTCGCACTAACCCCGGCCAAGCAGTTCGCGGGATCCGTGATCATCGCCGGAGCGCTCAACACCAACGGCACGAGCATCGCCAGTTTCTCCGATCGCGCCGGAACCGGCGCGGCCTATTATCTGATGGCGGTTGGCGTCGACGATCGCGCGCCGGACGAAACCGGGACGCAGTTCCTGTGGTCGGGAACCAGCTTCTCGGCGCCGACAATCAGCGGTGCGGTCGCGCTAATGGCGCAGGCGTTCCCGAACCTCACCGGTAAGCAGATCGTTGAGATCCTTCTTTCGACCGGCGACGATCTGGGCGCGACCGGTGTCGATACGACTTATGGTCACGGGGCGCTCAACATAGCCCGCGCCTTCCAGCCGATCGGCGCCACCAGCATGGCGGATAGCCAAGTGCCGGTGGGCATGGACAACGGTGACATGCCGTCCGCCTCGGGCGACGCAGTCACGACCAAATCGTTGGGAGCCGTGATTCTCGATGGGTACAGCCGTGCCTATGTGCTGAACCTGGCCAAGACATTGAGTGTCGCGCAGCCGGATTCGCCGCTTGCACGATCGCTCCGCAACGATGTCCGCGTCGGCAATATCGCCGCCGGCCCGGTAAGCGTGGCGATGACCGTCAAGCAGCGCCGCGACCTTCCTTACGGATTCGAAGTCGCGCGCACCGGCATCGGCCCGGACGATATCCGCAAGTCGCAGCTGATTGCCGCTTCGGCGGTGGCCAAGGTCGACGAGAAGACCGCGGTTGCGTTCGGTTTCGCCGAAGGGGCCAAGTCGATGCAGCGGCGCCTTCAAGGCGTGGGCAGCGGCGCTTTCCTCGTCGCTCGCGACGTCGCCGGCGACCCGGGCTTCACCGCCCGCAGCAACGGCAGCATCGCGCTTCGCCGCGAAGTCGGAAGGTTTGGTGTCACCTTCGCGGGCGAAACCGGCAACGTGTGGCAGGACCTCAGGACTAGCGCCACGGGCTCGCCCTATCGGCTGACCAGCCTCGCGGTCGATCACAGTTTTGGCCGAAATTGGCTGTCGCTCGGGATGACCCGGCTCGAAGAAAAGCAGTCTTTGCTTGGCGGCCGACTAAGCAACATCCTCGGCGGTGGCGGCTCGACCTCCATGTTCCTCGATGCCGAAGCCAGCCACGATTTCGGCAAGGGCCTCTCGGCTAACGTCACCGCCCGGCGCGGCTGGACCGATTTCGCCGGCGGCAATTTCCAGAGCGGCGCTTATGCGTTCGACCTGGGCAAGGCGGGCTTGTTCAGCATGACCGACCGGCTCGGCCTGCGGTTCTCGCAGCCCTTGCGGATCGAGCATGGCGGTTTCGCCATGATGCTGCCGACGTCCTACGATTATGGGACCGGCACCGCGACCGACACCATGGCCACCATGTCGCTTCGTCCAAACGGGCGCGAGCTGGATACCGAGCTCAGCTATGGCTCGGGCCTGTTCGGCGGCAAGGGTTGGCTCGGCGGGAACCTGTTCTACCGTCGCCAGCCAGGCCACATCGCCGCGGCGCCGGCCGACGTTGGCGCGGCCCTGCGTTTCTCGCTCGGCTTCTAATTAGCGATCAGGAGGGGACCAGGCGGTGGAGTTCTATGAGCTCCGCCGCCTGAATCGCGGCGTCAGCATGCCAACCTGCTCGCGGTAATTTTCATAATCCTTGCCGAACAGGCCGATAAGGTCCTGCTCCTCATAGCGGATTGCAATCAACATGTAGGCTGACATTCCGGCGGCCAGCAGCAGGTGCCCCGCGGTCATTTCCGGCGCCGCCCAGAAGGCAAGGAAGAAGCCCAGGTACAGCGGGTGTCGAACCCATTTGTAGAGCAGCGGCTGGCGGAACTCGGGCTTGGCGCATTCGCGGCCGCGGCAATAGAGCCAAGCCTGCTGAAGCCCGAACAGCTCGAAATGATTGATCAGGAAGGTGCTTAGAAGCACCGTTCCCCAACCCACCCAGAACAATGCCCAGATGATGTCGTGCAGCGCGGGGCTGGTCACGTTCCAGACTACGGCATCGATCGGCCGCCAGAACAGGAACAGGATCATCAGCATGATGCTAGCCGACAGCACATAGACGCTGCGCTCGGCCGGCTGCGGCACGACCGCCGTCCATTTCTGTTTGAAGCCCTGGCGGGCCATGACGCTGTGCTGGAGGCCGAACATGGCGATCAGGATGAGGTCGATGACGACCGCCGCTGCGACAGGCGAGTCGGGACCGACATCGACCGTGCGCGACGAGAAGGCGAGGTCGCCGACGAAGACTACAAGGTAGAGGAAGGTCGCGAAGAAGATCGCATAAGCGACGATCGCGAAGAGCATGGTCAGTGCACGCGAAGACATGCAGGTTTCCCCTTCGAATAGTTAGCGGCCGACGACTCCATATTTGACGATGATCGGTGCCTCGCATTGGCCAATCTTTCGATAGACCGCGCGATAGACGTCGGCATCGGGAAGCTCGCCGAGTTTCCGCGCCTTGGGCGCCTTGCCGCGCTTGCTCGCCTCATAGCGCGAGGTCGCCGGGCAATTGGCGGGCTGGTTCGCTTTGGGGTTGATCGTCGGCATGTCGCCGATCGCTTGAGGTGCCGCGAGGAATGCGGCGGCAGCTAGGAGGAGCATCGAAACAATCTCCCTTCAGCGAGGGAGATTAGCAGCTTTGGCCTAGACGGTGAAGCTTTCGCCGCAGCCGCAAGCGCCTTTGGCGTTCGGGTTTTCGAACACGAAGCCGGCGGCGAAATCGTCCTCGCTCCAGTCCATCGTCGATCCGATCAGGTACAGCACCGATGACCCGTCGACGTAGAATGTGCCGCCAGGCGTTTCGATCTTCTCGTCGAACGGCTGCTCCTCGGTCACATAATCGACCGAATAAGCGAGCCCCGAGCAGCCACGGCGCGGGGTCGAGAGCTTTACGCCGATCGCACCTTCGGGAGCGCGCGCCATCAGGTCGGCAATGCGCTGCTCGGCGGCCGGAGTCAGGACGATGGCCGCGGGCCGGGCGCGGAGTTTGGTTTCCTTGTTCACAGCATTCCCAATTCCAGGCGGGCTTCATCACTCATCTTCGACGGGTCCCATGGCGGGTCCCAGACGAGGCTCACGACCGCATCGCGAACGCCCGGCACGGACATAGCCCGAAGCTCGACTTCCTGCGGTAGCGATTCCGCGACCGGACAGTGGGGGGTCGTCAGGGTCATGGTGATCGTCGCGTCGCCGTCCTCGCTGACATCGACGTCGTAGATCAGGCCCAGCTCGTAGATGTCGACCGGGATTTCCGGGTCGTAGATCGACTTCAGTACTTCGACGATCGCGGCCTGGAGGTCGCCACCGGGACCGGCCACCGACACTTCCGGCGCTTCGCCCGCAAGGAAGCCGGCAAGGTAATCCTTCTTGCGCTCAAACTCCGGAGTCACGCGGGCGCGCGGCGGCGGCGCCACCGCATCGACCTCTTCGGTCTCGATCTTCTTCTCGCGGTTCATCTCGAAAAGATCCGCTTCACCTGCTCGACCCCGCGCACCAATGCCTCGATGTCCGAGCTGTCGCTGTGCCCCGCGAAGCTCGCCCGCGCGGTCGCCTCGACGCCGAGCACGCGCATCAAGGGCTGTGCGCAATGGTGCCCGGCGCGGACGGCGACGCCCGCGTCGTCCAATATGGTGGCGGTGTCGTGCGCGTGCACCCCGTCGACATTAAAGCTGACGATTCCGGCGGAATCTTCGGGGCCGTAGAGCGTGACGCCGGGAACGCGGCCGAGCGCCGCGCGGGTCTCGGCGACCAGCGCGCATTCGTGCGCATGGATCGCGTCAAGACCCAGCTTGTCGACCCAGTTCACGGCTGCATGGAGGCCGATCGCGCCGACGATGTGCGGCGTCCCGGCTTCGAAGCGTGCGGGCGGATCGAGGAAGGTGGTTTCCTCGAACGTGACCTTCTCGATCATCGCGCCGCCGCCCTGCCATGGCGGCATTCCCGCCAGCAGCTCGGCCTTGCCCCACAGGCAGCCGATCCCGGTAGGGCCGTAAAGCTTGTGCGCGGAATATGCGTAGAAGTCGGCGCCGATGCTGGCGACGTCGACCGGCAAGCGCGGCACCGCCTGGCAGCCATCGAGCAGCAGCAATGCACCCTTCGAATGCGCAATTTTGGCCGCGCGCTTGGCATCAAGCATCGAGCCGAGCACGTTCGACACATGAGCGAAAGCGACCACGCGGTGCTGGTCAGTTAACATCGCTTCGGCCGCATTGAGGTCGATCTGGCCATCCGGGGTGAGCGGCGCCGCGTCGACCTCGTAACCGGCAAGCTGCCAGGGCACGATGTTGCTGTGATGCTCGAGCTGCGAAACGAGGACCCGGTTGCGGCCCTCTTTCGGAAGCACCCGTGCAACGAGGTTGATGGCCTCGGTCGCACCCCGCGTGAAGACCAGCTCGTTGGGCTTGCCACCGATCAGGTTCGATGCGGACGCGCGCGCCGCCTCGTAGCTTTCGGTCATGCTCGCCGAGCGCTCGTAAACGCCCCGATGCACCGTCGCATAGTCGCGCGAATAAGCTTGCGTGATTGCGTCGATCACGACCTGCGGCTTCTGCGCGGTCGCGGCGCTGTCGAGATAATGCCAGCCCTTGATAGCCGGGAACTGGTCACGCACGCTTAGCTGCGAATTGATGCGGGCGGGCGCGTTCATACGACCCTCCGAAGCGCATCGCGTGCGACGGCGCAGATTGCGTCGGGATCGCTCGCGCCGCCCCACAGGCCCATGACGAAGCCTTCGAGCAGCAGTGCGCGCGCGCTTACCGGATCGAGCCCGCGGCTCTCGGCGTAGAACAATTGCATTGCGTCGAGCTCGCCGACCGTTGCGCCATGCGCGCACTTCACGTCGTCGGCGAAGATCTCCAGTTCCGGTTTGCAGTTGGCGGTCGCCCCGCGGTCCAACAGCATCGCCTTCACCGATTGCTCGGCGTCGGTCTGCTGGGCGCCGCGCGCGACCTCGACCTTGCCGAGGTAAGAGCCGACCGCCTTGCCGTTCAAAACGCTGCGGATGACCTGGCGCGAGCGGCCGCCGACGCCGATGTGGCGAACGTTGGTGACGATCTCGTTGGTCGAAACGCCGGTGCCGATGTTCGCGCCGTACAGCTCGAACTCAGCGCCCTCCGCGAGGCTGATCTCAAGCTCGATCCGCCCGTAAACGGGCGCCGTGTTCAGCGTGAAGATGCGTACCTTCGCGCCTTCGCTGAGCGCAATGCGGACTCGCTTCAGTTGCACGTCGTCTTCCGACGGGAGCCATACCTCTTCGAGGCGCTCACCAGCGCCGACGGTCAAGGTCACGGCTTCCGCAAATTGCTCCCAGACCGGCTTCAGCGCGCCGAGGTCGGCGTAGCGCCATTCCTCTTGGGCATGAGTGGGGAAGGGTGCAGTCATGCGCGCTTCTTCATGAGGCGGCGCAGCTTTTTGTCGCGCTGCTTCTGCCGCTCGGGCGCCATCAACCCGTAGAGCGAATCGAGGGCGAGCAATGCCGCAAGCCCGACCACCAGAACATTGCCGGTGTTGCCCGTTTCGAAGAACTGGCCGAGCACGAATTGGGCGATCGCGACCGCGCCGATAAAGATGACGAGCAGCGCGGTATCGGCAACCGCACGGCCCGGCATCCCGCGCACGCCGTAGATCGCGAACATGAAGGCGACACAGCCGAGGACGAGCAGGAAGCTGGTCATGCGGCGACCTCGGCGTACCCCGTGCTTTCGAGCTCGCGGGCAAGCTCGATGTCGCCCGAGCGGGTGATCCGGCCTGCCTGAAGCACGTGCACCTTGTCCGGCCGGACATGCTCGAGCAGGCGCTCGTAGTGCGTGATCAAGAGCACGCCTTTGCCGGCGTCGCGCATGATGCGGTTGATGCCTTCGCCGACGATCCGCAGCGCATCGATGTCGAGGCCGCTGTCGGTCTCGTCGAGCACCGCGAACTTTGGCGCGAGGATGCCCATCTGGACCATCTCGGCGCGCTTCTTTTCGCCGCCCGAAAAACCGACGTTGACTGGCCGCTTCAGTATCTCGGCGTCCATCTCGAGCAGCTTCGCCTGCTCTCGCGCCAGCTTGATGAATTCGCCGCCACTGAGTTCCGCTTCTCCACGGGAGCGCCGCTGCGAATTGAGGCTTTCGCGCAGGAACTGGAGGTAGCTGACGCCGGGTATTTCGACCGGATATTGGAAGCCGAGGAAAAGGCCTGCCGCGGCGCGTTGATAAGGCTCCATCGCAAGCAGGTCGGCGCCATCGAAGGTCGCGCTGCCGCCGGTCACTTCATAGCCGGGCCTCCCTGACAGGACATAAGCAAGGGTCGACTTGCCGGAGCCGTTCGGGCCCATAATCGCGTGCACTTCGCCTGCCGGCACGTCGAGCGACACACCGTTCAGGATCGGTTTGTCGGCGACCGTCGCGTGAAGGTTGGTGATCTCAAGCATTACGAATTTCGTCCCCGCGTCCAATCGCGCGACCAACTGCTTCCCCTTGGGATTTGAGTTCTTCGTGAAGAACTGCGCGCGCCGCGGCGTCGTCAAAGGCATCGTAAAGAGCCCAGACAAAACCCGAGATGGCGACTTTCGCAATCGCGGCCCTGAAATAGGGGTCAGACGCGAGTTCTTGCGCCTTGGTCGCATAGCCCCTCGCCATTTCGTGCAGCTCAAGTCCGACCTGATCGATCGCTGTGCGCTCGCTCATCCCACGCTCCCCTCAAGCGAAATCCCGAGCAGCTTCTGCGCCTCGACCGCGAACTCCATCGGCAGTTGTTTCAGCACCTCACGGGCGAAGCCGTTGACGATCAGCGCCACCGCCGCTTCCTGGTCGAGCCCGCGGCTCATCGCGTAGAACAATTGATCCTCGCTGATCTTCGACGTCGTCGCTTCATGCTCGATCGTCGCCGTAGGGTTCTTGACCTCGATGTAGGGCACGGTGTGCGCGCCGCAGTCGCTCCCCAGCAGCAAGGAATCGCACTGGGTGAAGTTGCGGACGTCCTCGGCGCGCGGCAGCACCCGGACCAGCCCGCGATAGGTGTTGTTCGACCGGCCCGCGCTGATGCCCTTCGATACGATGGTCGAGCGCGTGTTGGCGCCGATGTGAATCATCTTGGTGCCGGTGTCGGCCTGCTGGCGGTTGTTGGTCAGCGCGACCGAATAGAATTCGCCGACGCTGCCATCGCCCTTCAAAATGCAGCTCGGATATTTCCAGGTGATCGCGCTGCCGGTCTCGACCTGCGTCCACGACACTTTAGAGCGCGCGCCCGAGCACAAAGCCCGTTTCGTGACGAAGTTGAAGATCCCGCCTTTGCCTTCGGCGTCACCCGGGTACCAGTTCTGGACGGTCGAGTATTTTACCTCCGCGTCCTCGTGCGCGAAGATCTCGACCACTGCGGCGTGAAGCTGGTTCTCGTCGCGCATCGGCGCGGTGCAGCCTTCGAGGTAGGAAACGTAAGCGCCCTTGTCGGCGACGATCAGGGTGCGCTCGAACTGGCCGGTATTCTCGGCATTGATGCGGAAATAGGTGCTGAGCTCCATCGGGCAGCGGACGCCCTCCGGCACGTACACGAAGGTGCCGTCGCTGAAGACCGCGCTGTTGAGGCAGGCGAAGTAATTGTCACGCTGCGGGACGACCGAACCCAGATATTTCTGAACCAGCTCCGGATATTCGCGGATCGCCTCGCTGATGGAGAGGAAGATGACTCCGGCCTTCTTCAGCTCCTCGCGGAAGGTGGTCGCGACGCTGACGCTGTCGAAAACCGCGTCGACCGCTACCTTGCGCGCCCCCTCCACGCCCGCGAGCACCTTTTGCTCCTCGATCGGGATGCCGAGCTTTTCGTAGACGCGGAGGATTTCTGGATCGACCTCGTCGATTGACCCAAGCTTGGGCTTCGCCTTGGGCGCCGCGTAATAATAAGCGTCCTGGTAATCGATCTCGGGGATGTCGAGCTTGGCCCAGCTGACCTCCTCCATCTCGAGCCAGGCGCGATAGGCCTTCAGGCGCCAGTCGAGCATCCACTCGGGCTCGCCCTTCTTGGCCGAGATGAAGCGGACGGTATCTTCGCTCAGGCCCTTGGGCGCGAACTCCTGCTCGATGTCGGACGAGAAGCCCCACTCGTAATCCTGGGCGATCTTTTCCTTGATCTCGCGGTTCTTGACGGCCTCGTTCATTGCGCGAGCTCCGTCAAAGTCACGGCACCCAAAGCGCCGCGCACCGCATTGCCGACGACGCCCATGTGCGGCTTGACGCGGCAGTGGGCGTCGAGCGCGCAGTCGGACACGCCTTCCTGGCCCGAACAGACGGTCATCACGATCGGGCCTTCGACCGCCTCGACGATGTCGGCGAGGCTGATCTCGCTCGCCGCCCGTGCGAGGGCGAAGCCGCCGCCGGCACCGCGGAAGCTGGTCAGCAAGCCGCAGCCGGCGAGCTGGCCCATCAATTTCTGCGCGGTGGGAAGCGGAACGCCGGTCTCGCCAGACAGCTCGGTCGCGCTAAGACGCGCGCCATCGGGCCGGCGAGCGGCGGCGGTCATCAACACGACCGCATAATCGGCTAGGTGGCTCAGGCGCATGGCTAATTCGGAGCTTTCCAGTCCGATTTAGGGATTTGCGCCGGAAAACACAACCTGACAGACGGTGCGGCGTGCATCTTTACCCGCTGATCCGTCCTCTGGCCTTCGCGCTCGACGCCGAGCGCGCGCATCGCGCGACCATCGCGGCGCTCAAGTTCATGCGGACGCATCGGCCCGCGACTTTGCCCTCATCGCTGCGCACGCGCGTGGCGGGCCTCGACTTCCCGTCGCCGGTCGGGCTCGCAGCCGGGTTTGATAAGGATGCCGAGGTTCCCGAGCAGATGCTGAGCCTCGGTTTCGGCTTCGTCGAAGTTGGAACGGTCACACCGCGCCCGCAACAGGGCAACGACAAGCCGCGCCTGTTCCGGCTCAGCGAGGATCAGGCGGTCATCAACCGCATGGGTTTCAACAACCAGGGACAGCCCTCCGCGTTCGAGCGGCTGCAGCGGTGCAGCCACATGCACGGGATCATCGGGGTCAACATCGGCGCCAACAAGGACAGCGCGGACCGCGTCGCCGATTATGTTGCCGGCGTCCGCGCGATGAGCGGAGTCGCCGATTATCTCACCATCAACATCAGCTCTCCCAACACCCCGGGCCTCCGTCAACTGCAGGACGAAGGAGCGTTGAGGGCGCTGCTCTCGGCGATCGACGAAGCCCGCTCGCCGAAGGGCCCGCCGATATTCCTGAAGGTGGCACCCGATCTTGGCGAGGCCGAGCCGGACCAGATCGTGCGGGTTGCGATGCAGCATCGGGTCGACGCCATCATCGTCGCCAACACCACCGTGTCGCGGCCGACGCTCAAGTCGCGCTTCAAAGATGAGCAGGGCGGCCTGTCGGGCGCGCCGCTCAAGTCGCTGGCGCTGAAGGCGCTGCGCGAGTTCCGCTCAGCCTCTGGCGGCGAGATGCCGCTGATCGGAGTCGGCGGCATCGCCAATGCCGACGACGCGTGGGAGCGGATTTGCGCCGGCGCGAGCCTGGTCCAGCTTTACTCTGCGATGGTCTACGACGGGCCCGGGATCGCGCGGCGGATCGCGCTCGGCCTCGCCAAGCGCCTGCGGCTTCACGGGTTCACCAGCATTTCGGACGCGGTCGGCAGCGCGATCTAGCGCGGCAGGGTCAGCACCACGCCTTCGCGGCGCGGGTCTGCGGCGCCGTCGACTTTGCCATAGCGCATCATCACGCCGGTCAGCCCCGAATCCTCGCCCTGTCCGGGCTTCAGATCGATGCCCATGGCCTTCAGCTTCGCCAGCATCTCGGGCGAGAATTTCGTGACCTCGCCGTTGAAGTTGGGCCCTCTCGCGACGAGGTTCGGGGCCGCGAGCGCATCCCTCATCGGCAGTCCCCAGTCGATCGCCGCGACCATCGACTTGCCGACATAGGCAAGGATAGCATTGCCCCCGGCAGAGCCAATCGCGCCGGCGAACTCACCGCCGCGGGTCATGATGATCGCCGGAGTCATCGACGAGCGCGGGCGCTTGCCAGCCGCCACGGCGTTTGCGACCGGGCGTCCCTGGTCGTCGACCGGCGCGAAGGAGAAATCGGTCAGCTGGTTATTGAGAAAGAAGCCGTCGACCATCCGCCCGGTGCCGAAAATGCTTTCGACCGTGGTCGTCATCGACACCACGTTGCCGTCGTGATCGCGGATGATGAAGTGAGAGGTGCCGGTCGGCTCTAGCGTCTTGTCGAGGCCGGCGACGACCGCCTCGCGTGGCACGCCGGCGGCGGGCGGCGGGCCTGCAGTCGTCCCGATCAGCTTCGCGCGCTGGGCGATATAGTCGGGGTCGAGCAGCCCTTCGACCGGCACGCTCACGAACGCCGGATCACCGACATATTTGTCGCGGTCGGCGTACATCAGGCGGCTGGCCTCGGCGAACAGGAACCAGGTGCGCGGGTCGTCGGGGCCGCGCCCGGTGATATCGGTCTGCTGAAGGATCCCGAGCAGTTCCAGCAGCCCGACGCCGCTGGCCGGCGGCGGCGGCACACAGACGACCAGCCCCAGATAGGGCTTGCACAGCGGATCACGCTTTATCGGCTTGTAAGCTGCCAAGTCGGCCATGGTCATCGTCCCCGCCAGCGGAGCCGCGTGGGTGCGGGCGACGATCTTGGCGGCGGTCGATCCCGAATAAAGCGCGGCAGGCCCCTGGGCCGCGAGGCGCTTCAGGAATTCGGCATAGGGCTTGTTGACCAGCCGATCGCCCGCGTTGAGCAGGCCGCCGCCCGGTTTGGAGAAGTATGCGATTACGTCGGGCTGATGGTTCTCGGTCCAATCCGCATGGATCATCTTGGCGAGGCGGGGGCTGACGATGAAGCCCTGATCGGCCGTGCGCTCGGCGTCGCCGAGCAAAGTCGACCACGGCAGCTTGCCATGCTCGTCATGCGCGAGACCGAGCATCCTGACCGCGCCCGGAACGCCGGTCGCACGCCCGCTGACCACGGCGGTATTGAACGGCAGCGGCTGGCCATCCGGTCCGAGGAACATGGTCGACACCGCCTGCGCCGGCGCCACCTCGCGCCCGTCGTAAACGACGATCTTATGCGTCCGACCATCGTAATAGGTCATGAAGGCGCCGCCGCCGACACCAGAGCTTTGCGGCTCGACCAGGCTCAGCATCGCCTGGACCGCGACCGCCGCATCGACCGCGCTGCCGCCGCGTTTCAGCACGTTGAGCCCCGCCTGCGCGGCGAGCGGATTGGCAGCGATCACGAACGGCGCATCGGCGGAAGCCGAGCTGGCTGATTGGGCGGGGGTCGGCGCGCACGACGCGAGACTAGCGATGGCGAACAGGCACGAAAGCGGTCGAAAGATACGCATCCGCTCCGCCTAGCCGAGGGACGGTGGCGCTGTCATTTCATTCCGCTAAGAAGCGCAGCGGGGAGAGAAGGTTGGCGCGTCAGCTCGAACATTTCGACAATCTCATCGCCATGTTCCTGGCTCGGGCCGAGGAAAAGAGCGACCAGCCCTTCTTGTGGGCCAAGCGCGAGGGCGAGTGGCGGCCGATCAGCTGGGCTGAAGCAGCGCGGCAGGTCGCGGCGTTGGCCGAATCGCTGAAGCGCATCGGCCTTCATCCGGGCGATCGCGTGTGCTTGGTGAGCGAGAACCGGCCCGAGTGGCTGATCGCCGACCTCGGCATCATGGCCGCGGGCTGCGTCACGGTCCCCACCTACACCACGAACACCGAGCGCGATCATGCGCATATCCTCGGCAACTCGGGCGCGCGGGCAGTGATCGTTTCGAACCAGAAGCTGGCCAAGAACCTGGTTCCGGCGGTGCTGACCTCGACCGAATGCCACCATGTGATCGGCATGGAGGACATCCGCTCAGGCCAGGTGCCCGATTGGGTGCAGTGCCACAGCTGGGCCAGGCTAACCTCAGGCGACGCCGACGTGGCATCGCTCAAGCAACAGATCGCCGGCGTCGGGCGCGATGAGCTTGCGTGCATCATTTACACCAGCGGGACCGGCGGGGCGCCGCGCGGGGTGAAGCTCCACCATGGCGCGCTGCTCCACAATTGCGAGGGCGCGACCGACATCATCTCGACTGACTTCGGCTGGGGCGACGAGGTGTTCCTGTCCTTCCTTCCGGCCAGCCACGCCTATGAGCATACGGGCGGGCAGCTGTTCCCGATCGCGCTCGGCGCGGAGATTTATTACGCCGAGAGCCTGGAGAAGCTCGCCGCCAATATCGAGGACGTGCAACCGACGATCATGGTGGTCGTGCCGCGGCTGTTCGAGATGCTCCGGGCGCGCATCATCAAGTCGATCGAGTCTACCGGCGGGCTTTCCAAATATCTGCTTCACCGGGCGATGAAAATCGGCGGCGACAAGGCGGCGGGTAAGTTCAAGCCGTGGGACCTGCCAATGGACGGCATCCTGTCGCTGACCTTGCGCAGGAAGATTCGCGACAAGATCGGCAAGCGGCAGAAGGCCTGGGTGTCGGGCGGCGCACCGCTCAACCCGGAAGTCGGCATGTTCTTCCAGTCGATCGGCATCACCTTCTTGCAGGGTTACGGCCAAACCGAGACCGGGCCGGTGCTCGCCTGCAACCGGCCCAGCGCCGGCATTCGGCTCGATACGGTTGGCCCGCCGGTGAAGAACACGGAAGTGCGCATCGCCGATGACGGCGAGATCATGGTGCGCGGCGAACTCGTGATGCACGGTTATTGGCGCAACGAGGAGGAAACCGCGCGGGTCTTGAGCGATGACGGCTGGCTCGCGACCGGGGACGTCGGCCATTTCGACGACAAGGGTCGGATCAAGATTACCGACCGCAAGAAGGATATCCTGGTCAACGACAAGGGCGACAATGTTTCGCCCCAGCGCATCGAGGGAATGCTCACGATCCAGCCCGAGATTGCCCAGGCGATGGTTTATGGCGATCGCCGTCCGCACCTTGTCGCGCTGATCGTGCCCGATCCGGAAATTGCTTCAGAGCCCGACCTCCATAGCCGGCTTCAGGCAGCGGTCGATCGCGTCAATGCCGACCTGTCGGTGATCGAGAAGGTTCGCCGCTTCATCCTCGCCGACGACGCCTTCACCATCGAGAATGAGCAGCTGACGCCGTCATTGAAGATCCGGCGGCACGTGATTGGTCAGGTGTACGGCGAGCGGCTCGCCGCGCTCTACAAGCGTTAAGGCCTAGCCCGCCGTGTAGGGGATGAAGTCGCCGATCACGCAGCTGCCGACGGTGAAGCCGGAGTGAGTGTCAACGACGGTAGCGATGTCGCCGTGGCACAGGCCCGACGCCCCGAGTTGCTTTGTCACCAGCGCGTAGCCCGGCTGCCCGAGCATGTTGCACCCGCCGGCGAAATGCCCGAGGACGACCCGGTTGCCGCTCTGACGGAAGATGACCGTGTCTTCGTCGATCACCCGCATATCGTCGGCACGAAAGGTTGGCATGCAGCTCATCGGCGGGCCGGCGACCTTGCCGGCAAGCAGGCGTTGATACTGGTCCTGGCCTTGCGCCGTGCGCATTGCCGGTGGCGGCGGAGCGGTCGAGCAGCCGGCGAGCGCAGCGCCGATCAGAAGGAGAGAGATGCTTCGCATTTTGGCCTCCTCACGAATTCCCTGTCCGCGCTGGGAGATGGCGCTTCAGTTCATGAACGGAAGCTGTCTTTCTCCGCCCTTAAACGCGCGAACTCTTCCACCTTTGTAGCTCGAACGAAGACATTGGTTTCACGTTCCTGCGCGACGGTGGTCGGAAGGGTGATGGCGCCGGCATCGCGCAGCGCCTCCACCTCCTTCAGCCGGGCGGCGATTGCGGCATTGCCCGGCTCCGCGTGAATCGCGAAACGGGCGTTGGCGAGCGTATATTCGTGGCCGCAATAAAGCGCCGTTTTGCCCGGCAATGACACGAGCCGCTGGAGCGAATCGTGCATTTGCTCGGCGGTGCCTTCGAACAGCCGGCCGCAGCCCATTGCGAACAAGGTATCGCCGACAAAGGCGAGACGGGGATCGTCGAATATCAAGGCGATATGACCGAGCGTGTGGCCGGGGATTTCGATCACCCGGCCGACATGATCCCCGATGCGCAATTGGGAGCCTTCGGAAAGGGCCACATCGCGGCCCGGAATCTTCTCCGCTGCTGGACCGGACACGGTGCAGCCGGTCGCTTCCTTCATCGCGACATTGCCGCCCGAATGATCCCAATGGTGATGGGTGTTCCAGACCTGGCTGATGGTCCAACCGCGCCGCCCCGCCTCGGCCAAGGCAGGCCCGGCATCGCCCGGATCCACCACCGCCGTTTCGCCGCTTGGCGCATCGTGCACCAGCCAGATGTAATTATCGGTGAAGGCGGGGACCGCGACGATTTCGAGCATCACCACTCGCCCGTATTGGGCATCGACGCCCATGGCTCGGCCGGCGGGAGTGCGCCGCCTTTTTGAAGCAGCTCGACGGAGATTGAATCGGGCGATCGGACGAACGCCATATGGCCGTCGCGCGGTGGCCGGTTGATGGTCACGCCGGCCTTCATTAGCCGGTGGCACGTCTCGTATATATCGTCGACCTGGTAGGCGAGGTGGCCGAAGTTGCGGCCGCCCGAATAGCCGGCTTCGTCCCAATTGTAGGTGAGCTCGACTTCCCCGCCTTCGTCGCCCGGAACGCCGAGGAAAATGAGCGTGAAGCGACCCTTCTCGTTCTCCATCCGGCGGCGCTCCTCGAGGCCGAGGAGTTGAAAGAATGCAACAGTCGCTTCGGGATCGGAGACGCGGACCATCGAATGCAGAAATTTCATTTCATCTAACTCGATTCATCGCTATAAATGCACGGTTCGTCGTGGCAGTGACCGGCGATAGTGCTCGGTTGCCACTCTAGATATGCGGACGAACGCACGGGGTTTCCATCCCATGATCGAGAAGCTGCAGGACAGCCGCGCCGTCCTTTTGGGCGCGGTAGCGATATTTGCGATTGGTTTGACGACGAGTGGCTATGTGCTGGGCGACGGACTGAGGCGCGCTAAGATGGCGGAGCGGACGGTGAGCGTTCGCGGCGTTGCTGAGCGTGACGTGACCGCTAACCTTGCGACCTGGTCGGTCGATTTCTCTCACCAGGGCACCGATCTCGGCCCGGTCCAGTCGTCGGTCGATGAGCAGGCGCGCAACGTTCGCGCCTTCTTCCAGCGCGCCGGCTTTCGGCCCGACGAGATCGCTGACAGCGACGTCGGCCTCAGTCGCGAACGCCCCCGCGAGGGTGAGAGCGGACCCGATCATCTGACCGTCCGCCGCTCGATCCAGCTGCGCACCAGCGATGTGATGAAGGCGCGCGCCGCTTATGCACGCCAGGCCGAGCTGCTTCGCGACGGCGTCGAGCTGTCGGGCACCAGCATCAGCTACACCTTCACGAAGCTCAACGATTTGAAGCCGGCAATGATTGCCGAGGCCAACCAAAATGCGCGGCGGAGCGCCGAGCAATTCGCCCGCGATAGCGGGGCGTCGGTCGGCCGGATCAAGTCGGCCAGCCAGGGTTATTTCTCGGTTGGCGCACGCGATGGCGAAGCGTGCGACGACTGCAGCTCCTCTGGCGGCAACTCCCCGTTCCAAAAGGTTCGGGTCGTCACGACGCTCGACTACGACCTCGGCTAATTCCTCGACGGGGCCGGATCGGCTTTCACGGTAAGCGGCGCGGGCAGCAGTGCGATGGCATCCCGCGCCGCCTTGCCGATCGGCCCGTGCGGGTCGCGTTCGGCCGCGCGCTGCCAGTAATCACGGGCGCCGATTTCGTCGCCCGTGAAGTGCGCCACATGTCCCGCCTCGAACAGGATGCTCGCGTCGGTCGGGGCCATGGACAGCGCCTTGTTGATTGCGGATTGGGCCGTCGCCGGGTCGTTCTCGCGAACCGCGAGCGCTGCCGAGAAATACCACAGGAACGGGTCGTCGGAGATCGTGGCCGAAGCCTCAGTGAGCTTGGCGCGCGCGGTCTTCAGGTCACCTTGCGCTTCGGCGGCGCGGGCGCGGTCAAGCAACGCTTCGCCATGCTGCTCGGCAACCAGGCCGGGAAGCGCGAGTGCCTTGTCGAGGTTGAGGGCGGCCTTGCCGGGCTGGCCGGCCGAAAGCCACATATTGCCCGCGGCGGCGAACAGGCGCGCCTTGCCGGGGTCACTGTCGGGAGAGGCGTTTGCCGCCTCCTCGAAGGATTGGGCGGCGGCCTCGTCGTTCCCTTGAGACTGTGCCTGGATCGCGCGGCAGATCAGCGCCTCGGGGGTGATGACTTCCGGGCATCGGTCCGCGGTAGGCGCGGCAGTGGCGAGAGCGACGGCGAGGACGACAGGAATCAAAGGGCAGGCTCCAACAGGTTCGCGACCGTGCGCAGGATTGTCTCGATCTCGCGCGGCTCGGACAGCCGATGGCCGCCGCCCTTGATGATGTTCAGCTGGACATCGGCTGAACGGAGCCTCGCCATGGCCTGCTTGGCGATGTCTACCGGCACATCAGTGTCCTGCTCGCCGTGGACCAGGCGGACCGGGCAGTCGATCGCGATTTCACCGTCGAGCAGGAGCAATTGCTGGCCCGATTCCCAGAACGCGCGGCTAAGGCCTTGGCGCTCGGCCGTACCTCCGTCGGCAAAGCCCCAATTGGTGAAGTCGGGTGCCGGCGCGATGCCGACCAGCGCCATCACGCGTTCGGGCCGGAGCAGCGCAAGGTGCAGCGCGATCCACCCGCCCATCGAGGATCCGACCAGGACGATCGGCCCCGCAACCAAGCGGTCGACCGCGGCCAGGGCTTCTTCGAGCCACAAGCCGAGCGTGCCCTCCGCGAATTCCCCCGGGCTCGAGCCTGTCCCGGAGTAGTCGAGGCGAAGCATTCCAAGGCCACGGCGCTCGGCAAAGGCGTCAAGCGCAAGCGCCTTGGCGCCTTCCATGTCGGACGCATAGCCGGGCAGGAAAACCAGGGTGGGCGATGCGCCGGGACGAAGCCGATAGGCGATCGGCCGGCCACCGACATCAATGAAGGCTATTTCGGGTGGGGCCATGAGTAGTCCCTCTACCGCTCACCCGGGCGCGGGCCTAGATCGCCTTCGAGCTGTGGCGCGACGGGGAAACGAACACTTCCTCGATCGCAAGGTCGAACAGCTCGGCGACGCGAAAAGCGAGCGGCAGCGAAGGATCGTACCTGCCCGTTTCGATGGCGATGACGCTCTGGCGCGACACTTCCAGCCGCTTGGCCAGGTCCTGCTGACTCCAGCCGCGGCGCCGTCGCAGATCGCGAAGCCTGTTCTCCATGACAAGTGTACTTTACATCAGGTGCTGGAATTGTCAATGTCGCTTGACTATATTGGGACTGTTGAGGCGTTTGGCCTCCCCCGCTAGAGCGCTCCTCAGATGACCAAGATGTTTAAAATCGCGCTTCCCGACGGTTCGGTGAAGGAAATGCCCGAAGGGTCGACCCCGGCGGACGTCGCTGCGGCGATCGGCCCGGGCCTCGCCAAGGCTGCGCTCGCCGCCAAGGTCGACGGCGAAGTGCGCGATATCATGCGCCCGTTCGAAGGCGACGCCAGCCTCGCGCTGATCACCTCGCGCGACGAGAAGGACGCGCTCGAATTGGTCCGTCACGATTTTGCGCACATCCTCGCCGAAGCGGTACAGAACCTATTCCCCGGCACGCAGATCACGTTTGGTCCCGCGACCGACGATGGTTTTTACTACGACTTCGCGCCGACCCTCGACCACGGCCCTTTCACCGAAGAAGAGCTGCCGGCGATCGAGGAGGAGATGCGGCGCATCATCGCGGCCGACAAGGCCTTGGTGCGCGAAGTATGGGACCGGGCACGGGTGCGCCAGTTCTTCATCGACCATGGTGAGACGTTCAAGGCCGAGTGGGTGATGGAGCTTCCCGAGGGCGAGCCTATCACCATGTACAAGACCGGCCATGGCGAGGCGGACTGGATCGACCTGTGCCGCGGCCCGCATCTCGCATCGACCGGCAAGCTCGACCCACAGGCGTTCAGGCTGACGCGCGTGTCCGGCGCCTACTGGCGCGGCGACCCCAAGAACCCGATGCTCTCGCGCATCTACGGGACCGCCTGGCTGAATAAGAAACAGCTCGACGCCTATCTCGTCCGGCTTGAGGAGGCCGCCAAGCGCGATCACCGCAAGATCGGACAGGAGATGGACCTGTTCCACCTCCAGGCCGAGGCGCATGGCAGCGTCTTCTGGCATCCCAACGGCTACGTCATCTGGCGCCAGCTCGAGGCGTACATCCGCCGCAAGCTCGACGCTGCAGGCTATCGCGAGATCAAGACTCCACAGCTGATGGATGCCCGGCTTTGGGAGCAGTCGGGCCACTGGGGCAAATATCGCGAGAACATGTTCGTGGTGCCGGACGAAATCCCCGGTACCGACGAGGACAAACCGATTCTGTCGGGCGGCGGTGACCTTATGGCGCTGAAGCCGATGAACTGCCCGGCGCACGTCCAGGTGTTCAAGCAGGGCATCACGTCTTACCGCGACCTGCCGCTAAGGCTAGCCGAATTCGGCTGCTGCCATCGGAATGAGCCGCACGGCGCGCTTCACGGCATCCTGCGCGTCCGCCAGTTCACGCAGGACGATGCGCATATCTTCTGCCGCGAAGACCAGCTGGTCGACGAGGTCCGGCAGTTCTGCGACCTGCTCGATGAAATGTACCGCGAGCTGGGATTCGACAGTTATGCGATCAAGCTCGCGCTTCGCCCCGACAAGAGGTTCGGCTCCGACGAGATGTGGGACTGGTCCGAGCAGAGCCTGCGCGACGCGGTCGCCGCGACCGGTCGCAACACGGAAGAATATGGCTGGGAAGAACTACCGGGCGAGGGCGCTTTTTACGCTCCCAAGCTCGAATTCCATCTGACCGATGCAATCGGGCGCACCTGGCAGGTGGGGACGATGCAGACTGACACCGTGCTGCCCGAGCGGCTCGACGCGAGCTACATCGGCGAAGACGGCCAGAAGCACAGGCCGATCATGCTTCATCGCGCGATCATCGGCACGTTCGAGCGCTTCATGGGCATCCTGATCGAACATTATGCGGGCAAGTTCCCGCTGTGGCTGGCGCCGGTGCAGGCGGTGGTCGCGACGATCGTGTCGGACGCCGACGGGTATGCAGAGGAAGTGGCCGCGAGGCTTTCGGCGGTGGGCATCCGTGTCGAGACCGATCTTCGTAACGAGAAGATCAACTACAAGGTGCGCGAGCACAGCCTGGCCAAGGTGCCGCTGCTGCTTGTCGTCGGGAAGCGCGAGGCCGAGGAAGGCACCGTCGCCCTCCGCCGCCTCGGCAGCGAAGATCATCAGAAGATGATGAGCCTCGATGACGCAGTCGCGATGATCGCCGCCGAAGCGATCGCGCCCGATCTCGCAAGTGCGGCGTCCTGACGCGACACAGCCACAGGCCGCTGCAAAAATAGGGTCGAATCCGCGCCGCACCTTTTCATCGGCGCTGCAAGCGCCTAACTCGCGCGCTGAACGAACATTTGGAGAAACCAAGATACCACCGCCCTATCCGCGCCGAGGAATGGCGCCCCCGCCGCCGATGAGCGGCCCCCGCTACAACGAGTTCATCCAGTCCCAGAAGGTGCGGGTGATCGACGAAAATGGCGAAAACCTGGGCGTGATGTTTACGCGCGAAGCCTTCGAGCAGGCGCAGGAGGTCGGGCTCGATCTCGTTGAGATTTCTCCCAATGCCGATCCGCCGGTCGCCAAGTTCCTCGACATTGGCCGCTATAAATATGAGGCCCAGAAGAAGGCCGCCGAGCAGCGCAAGAAGCAGAAGACGCAGGAGATCAAGGAGATCAAGATGCGTCCGAACATCGACGACCACGACTATGACACGAAGATGAAGAAGGTCTTCGAGTTCATCGAGGAAGGCGACAAGGTGAAGGTCACCATGCGCTTCCGCGGTCGTGAGATGGCGCATGGAGAGCTTGGCATGGCGGTGTTGCGCCGCGTGCAGGAGCAGACGGCAGACGTCGCCAAGGTTGAGGCGCATCCGCGGATGGAAGGCCGTCAGATGCTGATGGTGCTCGCGCCCAAGTAGGTTTCAAACCGCTTACTTACACTCGTGTTGCCAAATTGCTGCAGCAATGCGGCATTCTTATTGTCCGCACACTGCCGACTTCCGTTGATCACTGATCGGGATTAGCTTTCCGCCCGACGGGCGCTCGTCGCCTGATGGGGGAGAGAAATGATGAGTAAGTCCGCGTGGCTGCTTTCGGCGGCGATGATTGCGGTTCCCACGACTGCGTTCGCGCAACAGCCGAGCACTCAGCCAACCCAACCCGATACAACTCAGACGAATGCCACGCCGACCGAAGGGTCGACGTCGACCAACGCCGCGGTCGACAACCAGGCGCTCCAACAGCAACCGGTCGACACCGGCAACATCGTCATCACCGCGACGCGCCGTAATCAGGCTTTGTCGGACGTGCCGATGGCGGTCAGCGCTGTGACTGCGGACACGCTCCAGAACAGCGGTGCAACCGATATTCGCCAGCTCAACCAGCTGTCGCCCTCGCTATTGGTGTCTTCGACCACCTCGGAAGCAGGCGCGGCAGTTGCGCGCATTCGCGGCATTGGCACGGTCGGTGACAACCCCGGCCTCGAAGGCTCGGTCGCGACCTACATCGACGGCGTTTATCGCTCGCGTACCGGTGTCGCGCTGACCGAGCTCGGTCCGCTTGACCGGATCGAGGTCCTGCGCGGGCCACAGGGCACCTTGTTCGGACGCAATGCTTCGGCCGGCGTCATCTCGGTGATTACGGCGAAGCCACAGTTTACACCCTTTGTGTCCGGCGCGGCGAGCATCGGAAACTATGATTACCGGCGTTTCGAAGCGTCGGTGAACGGTCCCCTCGGAGAGACTGTCGCGGCGCGCCTGGACGGCGTCTATGTGAAGCGCGACGGCTTCATCAAGGACGTGATTTCCGGCCGGCACATCAACGACCGCGACCGCTACCTCCTTCGCGGCCAGGTCCTGTTCCAGCCGAATGACGACCTGTCCGTCCGCGTGATCGCGGATTATTCGCGGCAGAATGAAGAATGCTGCGCGGCGGTCTACCTCCCGGCGCATAATTACGTGGCAGGCACCGGGCAGACGCCGTCGTCGATCGCCACGCTCGAGCGCGCGCTCGGCGCCATCATCAATGACCATCCGTACGACCGCGAGACGTCCGTCACGCCTGGCCGCACATACCGCTCGGATGCCAAGGATGGCGGGATTTCGGCGGAGCTGAATTACGATTTCGGTGCCGCCAACCTGACGTCGATCACGGCCTACCGGACCAACAAGTTCATCGGCGGCGGTGACGTCGACTATAACAATCTCGACATCTTCTATCGCGCGGGCGACGGCGGCTACGGCGCGAAGTTCGACACGTTCACGCAGGAACTTCGCCTGCAGGGAACGACGATGAACGACCGGCTCGATTGGTTAGTCGGCGCGTTCTACGCCAACGAAGACCTGACCCGTAGGGACAACACCTCGATCGGCGCAGATGCCGACCTCTATTTCGGCTCCTTGGTCCGTGCGTCGAGCCCGGCGCTCGCGGCCTTCCCTGGCTACAACCACCTCAACCTGTTTGCGCAGGGATTCACGCTCAATCAGCTGACGACCAATCCGCTGCTAGCGGGGGTTCCCGCCGCCGCTTATCCGCTGGTGATCGGCGCGATCGCGGGTCAGGTCGCGGACACGGGGCTGTCGAACCGGACGACCGAGGATGTGTTCCGGCAGAAGGGCAACAATTATGCGCTCTTCACCCACAACATTTTCAAGATCACCGACCAGCTCTCGCTGACGCTCGGCGCGCGCTACACGATCGATCACAAGAAGCTTAGCGCAGACCTGACGAGCGCCAGCCAGTGCTCTGCTTATCGCGCCAACATTGCGCGGCTCCAGGCGCTCGCGGCCGCGGCTGCGGCCGACCCGGCGGGCAATGGCGGGCTCAACCCGGCGATTGCGGCGCTCGCGTCGGCACTCGCCAACCAGGTGCTGACTCCGATCGGCGCCGCCCCGTGTGTGCTCAACTCCATCAACGGCAACTTCTCGGGTGGAAGTGAGAAGGAGAACAAGTTCACCGGAACGGCGGTCCTCAGTTACAAGCCGACGGATCAGCTGCTGACCTACGCGAGCTTCTCGCGCGGCTACAAAGCGGGCGGCTTCAACCTCGATCGCGCCGGCCTGACCGCCGGAGCGGTCGATCTTCAGGACCTCCGCTTCAAGCCCGAGCTTGTCGACGCTTACGAGATCGGCGCGAAGTTCAACGGCCGCGGTATCGACGTCAATGTCGCGGTTTTCCTCGAGCAGTTCAAAAACTTCCAGCTGAACACCTTCAACGGCGTCAATTTCGTCGTCGAGAACATCAACAGCTGCTCGTCCGATCTCGGCGGGGCGGACACCGACAACAGCGGTGCACCGGTCGCTTGCGACGGGCACAAGCGGGCGGGCGTGACGTCCAAGGGCTTCGAGGTGGAAACCTTCTTCCGCCCGATTCCGGAGGTCAACGGATCGCTCGGCGTCACTTATGCCGACACGAAGTATCGCCACAATTTGATCGGGACCAATGGCAATGCCCTGATCCCGGCGCTGTTCCAGCTCCCGGGCCGGCAGATTTCCAACGCGCCGAAGTGGACGATGACCGGCTCGCTCGGCTGGACGCCGCCGATCGGCGGTAGCGGCATGCACGCGCTGTTCTACATCGATGGGCGCCATACGACGAAGTACAACACCGGTTCGGACCTCGACATCGAGAAGATGCAGAAAGCCTTCACGACGGTGAATGCGCGCGTCGGTCTGCGCGGGCCGGACGAGATGTGGAGCATCGAGGCCTGGGCCCAGAACCTGTTCAACGCCAAATACAAGCAGGTTGCCTTCGACTCCCCGCTGCAGGGCTCCTGCTCGCAACGTGGTGCGATCGCCGGCTTCTGCGCGGCACCGAATACGGGGGTCTCGACCGGCCTGTTCAACGCCTATCTCGGCGAGCCGAGGACCTACGGTTTGACCTTGCGCGGCAAGCTCGGCTTCGCTCGGCCGGCACCGGCGCCCTACGTTGCGCCGCCGGCTCCGCCGCCACCGCCGATGGTCGAGCAGGCGCCTCCGCCGCCTCCGCCACCCCCGCCGCCACCGCCGACGGAACGCGGCGAGCGCGGCTGATCCGGCTCACCTGAGAATGAGAAAGCCCCACCCAATGCGGTGGGGCTTTTTTTATGCGGCCTTTGCGCGCGTCTGGTCGCTCGCCGCGCGCAGAAGTGCCTCTCGAAGCCGCTCGGCGTCATCACCGTCGAGCTTCTTCCCGTCCGCGCGCGTCAGGTAGAAGACGTCGACTGCCCGCTCGCCGTAGGTGGCAATGTGCGCCGAGTGGATCCGGTGCCCGCAGGCGTGGATCGCCGATGCGAGTCCGGCGAGCAGCGCGGGCCGATCACGGGCATTCACTTCAACCACCGTAGTGCGGGTCGAAGCCCGCTCGGCTAGCACGACCGACGGCGCAACTTCGAATGCGCTGCCACCGCGGGGGCTGGACGCCGGGGGCAAAGCCGGTGCTTCCTCTTTGGTAAGCGCGGCTTCGACCGACCGGGCGAGGCGGCCTCGCAGGCGTCGATCCGAATAGGCCTGGCCGCGGCCATCAAGCACAAGGAGGTTGTCGAGCGCCATGCCGTCGCGCGTCGTGTGGATTCGCGCGTCGATGATGTTGGCCCCACCCGAGGCAAGGCCTGCGCAGATCCGGTAGAACAGGCCCTCGCGATCGGGGGTGAACACGCTGACTCGCGTGGCGCCGGTTTCCGGATCGTCCGCGACCACGACGCTCGGTCGGGCCTCACCGATCCGCGCCTCTGCCTCCGCAACCTGGCGGGCATTGGCAAGCTGCGATCCAAGCGGCTCGGCCAGCCAATAGCTGTCGGGAAGCCGTTTCGCGTGCGCCTTGGCCGCGCTGGCTTTCCAGCCAAGCGCCGCGGCAAGCTCTCTCTGTCGGTGCTGGACCAGCTCGGCTCGTCCGTGCTGCTTGTGCCCGAGCCGAAGCCGTTCTTCTGCCGCCTCGAACAGTGTCTTCAGAAGCATCCGCTTCCACTCGTTCCAGATACCGGGGCCGACCGCTCGTATGTCTACGACGGTAAGGATCAGGAGCAGGCGCAGCCGCTCCGGGCTTTGCACCTGATGGACGAAATCCTCGATCGTCTTCGGGTCGGCGAGATCGCGCTTGAACGCGGTCGACGACATCAAAAGGTGATAGCGGACGAGCCACGACACGGTTTCGGTCTCGGCCGGATCGAGCCCGAAGCGCGGACCGAGCTTCAGCGCGATTTCCGCGCCGATCACGCTATGATCGCCGCCCCGTCCCTTTGCGATGTCGTGGAGCAGTACCGCAACATAGAGGACGCGGCGCGATGCGATCTGCTTTTGGATGATTGCCGTCGATAACGGGTGATCGTCCTTGAGCTCGCCCCGTTCGATCGCGGCTAGCAGGCCGATCGCGCGGATCGAATGCTCGTCGACCGTATAATGGTGGTACATGTCGAACTGCATCTGCGCGACGACGCGGCCGAAGTCGGGAACGAACCGGCCGAACACGCCGGCCTCGTTCATCCACCGAAGCACCAGCTCGGGATGATGGAGGCAGGTCAGCACCTCCATGAACAAGGCGTTGCCGCGCGGATCCTCGCGAAGCTTGCGGTCGATCAGCACGGCGTCGCGCGTGGCTGCGCGCATGGCGCTGGGGTGGATTTCGAGCTGCTCGCGGGCCGCGACGGCGAATAGCTCGATTAGCCGTATCGGATCGGCGCGGAAGAAGTCCTCAGATGGAATGGCGATCCGGCCGCGGTCGAGCACAAAGCCGGCCAGCCGCTTGGGACGACGGCGGATCGTCGGCAGGGCGAAGCGAAAGCCCTTCCTGCCCAATTGCTCGTCGAGCTGCGCTAGGAACACCCCGGTCAGATCGCCGACCGTTTTCGCATTAAGGAAGTAGAATTGCATGAACCGCTCGACGGCGGATTTCCCCGGTCGGTCGGCGTAATGCATGATTTCGGCGATGCGCGGCTGATAGTCGAAATTGAGCCGCTCCTCGGGTCGCCCGGCCAGCAAATGCAGGTGGCATCGCACCGACCACAAGAAGCGCTCGGCGCGGTCGAACCGGCGGAATTCCGCGGCGGTGAACAGGCCGGCGCCGACGAGGTCGGCGGGGCGCTCAACGCCGTGCACATATTTGCCGATCCAATAGAGCGTGTGCAGATCGCGAAGCCCGCCCTTGCCGTCCTTGACGTTGGGCTCAACCACGTAGCGGCTGTCACCCACCTTTACGTGCCGCTCGTCGCGCTCGGCGAGCTTGGCCGCGACGAATTCGGCCGCGCCCCCTGTGACCACTTCCTTGCGGAATCGGGCCATGGCGGCGTCGAACAACCTCTCATCGCTCCACAACCATCGCGCCTCGAGGAAGGCGGTTCGGACCGTTATGTCCTTCTTTGCCAGTGCGATCAGCTCGGTGACGGAGCGGACCGAATGGCCGACCTTGAGTTTAAGGTCCCACAGCAGGTGGAAGATCGCTTCCGCGGCCTTCTCCTGTCCTGGGGTGGGCGCTGCCGCCGTCAGCACCATGAGGTCGAGATCGCTGAAGGGCGCCATCTCGCCTCGCCCGGTTCCGCCCAACCCGACCAAGGCGAGCCCGTCATTCTGCGGAGCGACGAACTCAAAGGCGATGCGCACCAGCTGGTCGTGGAGGAATGCCGTCGCCTGAGCGGCCGCACGGCCTCGCCCGGGATCCTCGGCCAGCCGACGCGCAATCTCGGCCCGGCCGCCGTCAAGCGCTTCGCGGAGGATCACGGAGGCCTTCGTTCCCTGATTCAGTGCAGCTAGACGGTCGGCGATGGCCCGGCGATCGATGACCGCGCGCTGGTTGTCGATGTCGTGAGAGCTCATGATCTGCGTTCGGCGGCGAGCCGCTTGAGCCTGTAAAGCTCCTCCAATGCCTCACGCGGGCTGAGGCTATCGGGATCGACCGCTTCGATCGCCACCAGCAGCGGGTCGGGCGCCTGCTCGGTCTCCGCCGAGGCCGCGAACAGCGGAAGATCATCGAGTCCGGCAGCGATCCCACCGGTCGCATCGCGGCCGGCCTCCAGCTTCGCGAGCACAGAGCGCGCTCGGGAAACGACGGCGGGCGGAAGCCCCGCCAGCTTGGCCACCGCGATGCCGTAACTACGATCCGCGGCGCCGTCCGCGAGCTCGTGGAGGAGCACGAGATCACCCTTCCATTCGCGCGCGCGAACATGGTGCAGCGATAGTGAATCGAGCCGGCCGGCGAGGCGCGTCAGCTCGTGGTAGTGCGTTGCGAACAAGGTCCTGCATTGCGCCTGGTCGTGCATCGCCTCCACCACCGCCCAGGCGATGGCCAAGCCGTCATAGGTCGAGGTGCCGCGCCCGATCTCGTCGAGGATCACCAGGCTTTGGGGCGTGGCCTGGGCCAGGATCGCGGCGGTCTCGACCATTTCGACCATGAAGGTCGACCGTCCCCGCGCGAGATTGTCCGATGCGCCGACCCTGCTGAACAGGCGGTCGACGATCCCGACCTTGGCGCGGGTCGCGGGGACGAAGCTTCCGGCCTGGGCGAGCACCGCGATCAGCGCCGCCTGGCGCAGGAAGGTCGACTTGCCGCCCATGTTTGGGCCGGTGATCAGCCACAGCCGGTCGTTTGGTCCGAGCGAAAGATCATTGGCGACGAAGCGCTCGCCGCTGTCGCGGAGCGCCGCCTCGACCACCGGATGGCGTCCGCCGTCGATTTCCAGGCATGGCTGATGGACCAGCGTCGGCATCGCCCAGCCGCCTTCGGCGGCGCGGTGGGCATGACTGGCGGCGACGTCGATCCGGGCGATTGCCTCGGCAGTCGCGGTGATCTGCGACGCTGAGGCGACCGCGAGCGCGCTCAACTCCTCGGCATGCGCGGCTTCCGCGGCGAGCGCGTGGCCGCCGGCCTCGATCACCCGGCTCGCTTCCTCGTGCAGCTCGGGTGAATTGAAACGAACGACGCCGGCGAGAGTCTGGCGGTGGGTGAACCCGCTGTCCGGAGTCATCAGCCGGTCGGCGTGCCTGGCCGATACCTCGACGTGGTAGCCAAGCACCGCATTGTGGCGGATCTTTAGCGAAGCGATCCCAGTCGCGTCGCGGTAACGCGCTTCAAGCGCTGCAATCGCGCGCCTGCCGTTGGAGGAGGAATCGCGCAATGCGTCGAGCGCCGCGTCATAGCCTTCGGCGATATAGCCGCCCTTCGAAGATTCGATTGGCGGCGATTCGACCAGGGCCGCGCGCAATCGGTCGATCAGCGCTGCGTGCCCGCCAAGGCGCGGCAGCAAGGCTTCGAGCAGCGCAGGCCTGTCGGCCTCACCTTCAAGCTCGGTCTTGAGTGCGGTGGCGGCGCCGAGTCCATCGCGGAGCAGAGCCAGGTCGCGCGGGCTTCCGCGTCCCGCCGCGAGACGCGCCAATGCGCGGGCAAAATCGGGCATGGCCTTCAGCGCCTGGCGCACCCGCTCGCGGCGGATCGTGTCCTCATGCAGCCACTGGGCGAGCGCCAGCCGCCCTTCGATCGCGACTTTGTCGGTCAGCGGCGCGGAAATGTCTTCGCACAACAAGCGGCGACCGGCGGCGGTCTGGCAGCGATCGATTTCGCCGAGCAGGCTTCCGGTGAGACTTCCTCCGACCGAGCGCGTGAGCTCGAGGCTTTCGCGAGTGGCGGCGTCGATCGCCATGTGACTCGCGCGCGCTAACCGCCGCGGCGCGTCGAGCAGGATTCCGGCGGCCTTCTGGGTCGCGTCGAGATAGACGAGCAGCCCGCCGGCCGCGGCCAGTTCCGCGCGCGATGGCGACCCGAGCCCCTCGAGCGTCGCAAGGCCGAAGCGAGCCTTGAGCGCGCGCTCGCCTGCCAGGCTATCGAACCCGCCTTTGCCCCCCGACGTGCGGATGCCCGGAATAGAGGATTCGGCGATGGTCTCGGCGGGCGACAGCCGCGCCAGCTCCGCCGCCAGCTCTCCCGGTCCACAGGCGACCAGCTCGAACCGGCCGGTCGAAATATCGCACGCCGCGATCGCCATATCGTCGCCCGCCCGGCCGATCGCCGCCAGCCAATTGGCCGCGGCCGATTCGAGCAAAGTCTCCTCGGTCAGGGTCCCCGGCGTGACCAGCCGGACGATTGCGCGGTCGACCAGGGCCTTGGAGCCGCGCGCCTTTCGGGCCTCCGCCGGGCTTTCGGTCTGCTCGGCGATGGCGACGCGATTGCCGCCCTTGATCAGCCGGGCGAGATAGGCCTCGGCCGAGTGGACCGGCACCCCGCACATCGGGATCGGCTCGCCGCCGTCGGTGCCGCGTTTCGTCAGCGCGATGTCGAGGCAAGCGGAGGCGATCTTCGCATCGTCGAAAAACAGCTCGAAGAAGTCGCCCATCCGATAAAAGAGCAACGCGTCGCCAGCCTCCTGTTTCAGACGTTTGTACTGCGCCATCATCGGGGTCGGGGCATCGGCTCGGGCCATGGTCGAAGCCTAGCGGTTAGGCCGCGCTCAATCGACTCCGGATTCGTCCCGCGCGTGACTCTTTGCGCGCCTGTCCGCTAAGGCCGCCGCCATGTCGGAGAGCAACGTAAAATATACCGAAGCCGAAGCGCTCGAATTCCACGCCCAGGGGCGACCGGGCAAGCTTGAGATCATCGCCTCGAAACCGATGGCGACGCAGCGCGACCTGAGCCTGGCTTATTCGCCGGGGGTCGCGGTCCCTGTGCTCAAGATCGCCGAAAACCCGACCTGTGCTTACGATTACACCGCCAAAGGCAATCTCGTTGCCGTCATCTCCAACGGCACGGCCATCCTCGGCCTCGGCAATCTCGGCGCGCTCGCTTCAAAGCCGGTAATGGAAGGCAAGGCGGTGCTGTTCAAGCGCTTCGCCGATGTCGACGCGATCGACATCGAAGTGAACACCGAGGATGCGCAGAGGTTCATCGACTGCGTCGAATTGCTCGAGCCTAGCTTCGGCGGAATCAACCTCGAAGACATTGCCGCGCCCGGCTGCTTCGTGATCGAACAGACATTGCGCGAGCGGATGAAGATTCCGGTGTTCCACGATGACCAGCACGGGACCGCGATCATCAGCGCGGCCGGCCTCATCAACGCGTGCCACCTGACCAACCGCGAGCTCGCCGATGTTCGAGTGGTCGTGAACGGTGCGGGCGCGGCGGCGATCGCCTGCACCGAGCTGATGAAGGCGATGGGCGTGCGCGGCGATCATGTCATCATGTGCGACCGCAAGGGCGTGATCCACAAGGGCCGCACCGACCTCGACCAATGGAAGTCGGCGCATGCGGTCGAGACAGATGCACGAACGCTCGAAGACGCACTCAAGGGCGCCGATGTATTCCTCGGACTATCGGCCGCGAATGTCGTTTCCAAGGACATGGTCAAGAGCATGGCCAAGGAGCCGATCATCTTCGCCATGGCCAATCCGGATCCGGAAATCTGGCCGCCCGACGCGATGGAAGCGCGGCCCGATGCGATCATCGCCACCGGCCGTTCCGACTTCCCCAATCAGGTCAACAACGTCCTTGGCTTCCCTTTCATCTTCCGCGGCGCGCTCGACGTGCGCGCGACGGCGATCAACGAAGAAATGAAGATCGCCGCGGCGGAAGCGTTGGCCGAGCTGGCGCGCGAGCCGGTGCCGGAGGAAGTCGCGGCGGCCTACGGCGGACGCAACCAGAGCTTCGGTCGCGACTATATCATCCCGGCGCCGTTCGATCCGCGGCTGATGGAAGTGGTTGCTTCGGCCGTCGCCGAAGCCGCGGTGCGCACTGGTGTTGCCCAGCGTCCCATCGAAAATGTCGAGAGCTACCGCCAGGAGCTTCGCGCCAGGCTCAACCCGACCGTCGCCGTCATGAGCCTCGCATATGAAGGAGCTCGGCAGAATCCCAAGCGGGTGCTGTTCGCGGAAGGCGAAGAGCCTAACGTGCTGCGCGCCGCGATCGCGTTCAAGGAGGGCGGCTACGGCACGCCGGTGCTCGTCGGACGCGACGAGGTCTACGACCAGCTCAAGGAAATCGGCGTCGAGAATCCCAAGGATTATGAGGTCCTGAACAGCCGCAACTCACCGCTCGTCGGCCGCGCGGTCGATTACATTTACGAGAAACATCAACGGCATGGCTTGCTCCGCCGAGAGATCGAGCGGATGGTCAATCAGGACCGCAACTATTTCGCCGCGGCAATGCTTGCCCTCGGTGAAGCGGACGCGATGATTACCGGCACGACCCGGCCGTTCAGCCAGTCGTTGCGCCAGGTCCGCACGGTGATCGAGGACGAGCCGGAAGCAACCCCGTTCGGCATCAACGTCATCGTCAGCCGCAGCCATACCGTGCTGATCGCCGATACCGCGGTGACCGAACGCCCCACCGCCGAGCAATATGCGGCGATAGCGATGCGCGCCTCGTCTTTCGCACGCCGCATGGGGCTGGAGCCGCGCGTTGCGTTCACCAGCTACACGACCTTCGGCAATCCGCCGGGCATGCACATCGAGGAGCTGCGCTGCGCCGTAAAGCTGCTCGACGGCTTCCACGTCGACTTCCAATATGAAGGTGAAATGGCGCCGGATGTCGCGCTCAATTACGATATGCAGAAGCGCTATTATCCGTTCACGCGCCTGTCCGGCGCGGCCAACATCCTGGTGATGCCTGGTCTCCAGTCGGCAAGCCTGTCGACCAAGCTGCTTCGCGCGGTCGGCGGCGAGAGCGTGCTCGGCCCCTATATCCTCGGACTCGAGCATCCGGTGCAGATCGCGCCAATGACCGCGAGTGCGTCCGACCTGGTGATGCTTGCGGTGCTTGCGGCGGGCGATGCCCATGCCCGCCACCAGCGGCAGGCGGCGAAGGTCTAGATCCGCTCGACCGAGCTCACCGGCTCGGCATCGCGCAATGCGGCGATGATCGAGTGCAGGTGCGCGAGGTCGTGCACCTCGATGTCGAGGTGGAACGTCTGGAAGCTGCCGTCGCGGTGAACCAGCGCGAGATTGATGATGTTGGCGTGCTTCTGTCCAAGGATGCCCGACATGGTCCCGAGCGCGCCCGGGATGTCGCGCAGGATCACGGCGAGCCGCGCCGCGCCGCCGTCCGAACCCTCGCCCCAGGCAAGGTCTAGCCAATCGGCATCGACGCCGCTCGCCAAGGTGTCGCAGCCGATCACGTGAACCTCGATCTCCTCGTCCTCGCGCCTTAGGCCGACGATGCGGTCGCCCGGGATCGGGTGGCAGCAGCTCGCGAGGTGATAAGCAACGCCGGGGGTCAGGCCCTTGATCGAGATCGCCTTGCGTTGGCCGAGCGGCCGCGGTGCCACATCGCCGCCGGCTGAGCCAGGCATCAGCGCTTCCATCAGCGCCTCGTCGCTAACCCGCTTGCGCGCGATCGCGATCATCAGCTCGTCCTCATTCTCCAGCCTCAGCTTCTTGAGCGAGCGCTTGAGCGCATCCTTGTCCAACTCGGCCGGAAGCCTAGCGACGATCTCGTCGTAGATCTTGCGCCCTAGCTCGACCGTCTCCTCGCGTTCCTTGTGGCGGACGAAGCGGCGGACGCCCGCGCGCGCCTTGCCAGTCGCCACGAAGCGCAGCCAGCTCGGCTGGGGGTGTTGGGCTTCCGAGGCGAGGATTTCGACCTGGTCGCCATTCTCCAGCATGGTCCGGAGCGGCACCACCCGGCCATTGACCTTCGCGCCGACCGTGCGGTCGCCAAGGTCCGTGTGCACGGCATAGGCGAAGTCAACCGGGGTTGCGCCCTTGGGCAGCTGGATGAGCTCGCCCTTCGGCGTGAAGGCGAAGATGCGATCCTGGTACATCGCCATCCGGGTATGCTCGAGCAGCTCTTCCGGACTTTCGGCGTGATCGAGGATTTCGACGAGATCGTCGACCCACGGCACATGGATGTCGGCGCTCGGCTTGCCTTCCTTGTAAGCCCAGTGGGCGGCGAGCCCGCGCTCGGCCTGCTCGTGCATCGCCTTGTCGCGGATCTGGATTTCGATCCGCATCTTGGAATCGTGGATGACCGAGGTGTGGAGGCTTCGATAGCCGTTGCGCTTGGGTGTCGAGATGTAATCCTTGAACCGGCCGGGGACCATCGGCCAGCGGCGATGGATCAGGCCGAGCGCACGATAGCAGTCGGCGACATCGGCGACGACGATCCGGAACGCCATTACATCGGACAATTGCTCGAAGCTGATGTGGCGCTCGGCCATCTTCTTCCAGATCGAATAAGGATGCTTCTGGCGCCCGATGACCTCCGCTTCGAGGCCGTTGTCGGCGAGGTAAAGCTGCAGGCCTAGGCCGATTCGGTTGACGAGGTCGCCGCCTTGCTCGTGCAGCTGGGTGAGACGCCGCGTGATCGAGGCATAAGCATCAGGCTCGATTTCCCTGAACGCGAGCGTCTGCATCTCATTCATCATCTCGTACATGCCGATTCGCTCGGCGAGCGGCGCGTAGATATCCATCGTCTCGCGCGCGATGCGGCGGCGCTTTTCCTCTGACGGGATGTGATGCAGCGTCCGCATGTTGTGCAGCCGGTCGGCGAGCTTCACCAGTAGCACGCGGATGTCGTCCGAGAGTGCGAGCAGGAACTTCCGCAGATTCTCGGCGGCGCGCTCGTTTTCTGACTGCGCTTCGATCTTGGAAAGCTTGGTAACGCCGTCGACGAGCCGCGCGACGTCGCTGCCAAAGAGCTTGTTGATCTCTTCCGGGGTGGCGAGCGTGTCCTCGATCGTGTCGTGCAGAATTGCCGTGACGATCGTCTGATCGTCGAGCTTCAGGTCGGTGAGGATTCCGGCGACTTCGATCGGGTGGCTGAAATAGGGGTCGCCTGAAGCACGCATTTGCGATCCGTGCGCCTTCATCGAGAAGACGTAGGCGCGGTTGATCAGCCCCTCATCCGCATCAGGATCGTAGGAGCGGACCTTCTCGACAAGCTCATACTGCCTCAGCACGAGCCCAAGATGGGGGCAGCGGCGCTATTTGTGCAAGCGCGAAAGGAAATGGGGGCCGCGCCGAGGGGACGCAGCGCAGCCCCGCGGGGATTCTTACTGGGCAGCGAGCTTCGCGCTGGGCGCGGTCTTGGCCGACGTATTGCACTTATCGAGCTCGCCCGCGGCGAGGGCGCGGCCATCGACCAGGAAGCTGTCGACTCGGCCGGCGCGCTTTGCCAGCGACTGGCACAGCACGACCGGGCGGCTTTCGTTCGTCGCGCCCTGGCAGGCATCAGGCCCGCAATTCCAGGTGATGTCGCGGGCGATAAAGCGCTCGCTGCTGGGGGTAGCCAACTTGGCCGAATAGCTCGCGGCCAGGGCCGGGGAGACGGTCAGCGCCGCTGCAGAAAGTCCAAGAACCAAGCGAAGCATCGCACTTCCTCCTGTTTATAGTTGCGATTTGCAACTGAATAATACATTAAGTTTCGCTGCGCAACTGTTTTTTGGAACTGTTTTGTGTTTTGATAAGATTCGCTCGGGGGAGAGAGAAAGAACGAATGGCGGCTGACACGCTGACCACGCACCTAGATGCGTTCAAGGACGCGGCCTTGTCGTGCCCTATTCCCGCGGCGGTCGAATTGATCGGCGAGAAGTGGGCGTTCCTGATCCTTCGCGGCGCGCTTAATGGCCTGCACCATTTCGAAGAGTTCCAGGGCGGGCTGGGAATCGCGCGCAACATCCTGTCGGACCGACTCGGCAAGATGGTCGCTGGCGGAATTCTGGAGCGCTCATCCGATCCGACCGATCGCCGGCGGGTGATTTACTCGCTGACGCCCAAGGGCGAGGGATTGCTTCCGGTCGTTCTCGCCATGCGCCAGTGGGGCGACGAATGGGGCTATGGCAAAATGAAGGTCGTGCTGGCCGACAAACGCGATCGGCGGCCGGTCAAGAAGATCTGCGTCATTGCCCATGACGGCCGTGAGCTGAAGCTGAGCGACCTCACCTGGATTGATCGCGAGAGCGGCGAGATTCTCCTCCGAACCGCCGCCGAATAGCTTCTACTCTAGTCCGAGGATGTGATCGCGGAGTGCGCGGGCGTCGTGCAGCGCGTTATGCGGCACCACGCTGTTGGCGGCGGTGCTGAAGCCCGAAAGCTCGACGAACTTGAAGCTCAGCGGTGGAACCTCGACCATCACACCCGGCCCGGTCACCAGCAAAGCGTTGAGATACGCAATGTCCTCGGGCCAGTCGGCGACGATGACCGGTTCGGGGTCGCCTGCGAGATAATGAGCGATCATCCGCGCGGCATCCGGCCGGCCCATGCGGGGCGACTGCAGGCTGTCGGGCACCATGTCGAGGTAGGGGACGACGTTGCGCTCGACCCACTCTTCAAGCGGGCCCGCCCAGCCGAACGTCACGTAAAGCTCCTCGCCTTCTTCGGGCACCAGGGCGAGGCTCAGGAGCGCACCGCCCCAGCCATTATATTCGGTGTCGAGGAAGTACCTCAGTGCTGCTGCACCGCGGCGCAATTGTCGGTCGGAAGCGGCCTGCCTTTGCGGCACCGCTCTTCGGCGAGGCGAAGCTGCCTGCCTCGCTCCTCTTCGGCCTTGCGGATCTCGCGGCCGCGTTTCTCGTCGGCTTCCTTCTGGCTGGTCGTCGCTGCATCCACTCCGGCCGAGACGGCCTTCACCGGCAGGGTCGCGACATCGACCGCGGTTTTGGCGACTGTGCCGACGATGCATCCCGAAAGCAGGAGCGGCAGGGCGAGGATCAGCGAGCGCTTCACGAAGGCCAGAATCGCAGATGGCTGGGGCGATTACAATTGCATCGCGGCTTCCGCGAGCGCTTCGGCTTGCGTCAGCAGCACTTCGTCCGCCTCGGCGCCTGGCGGGAGGGCTTCACGCCCGACGATGACCATCAACGGCACTGCCATCGGCGTGATCCGCCCGGTTTCGACATGAAGCATGGTGGCGGCAGCGCGATCGACCAGCCTGACTAAGCGCCCAAGCTCGGTCATTCGCCGCCGTGCATCATCCCACGCGGCGCGAAGCAGCAAATGCTGCGGCTCGTAGCGGCGCAGGACGTCGTAGATGAGGTCGGTCGAAAAGCTGACCTGCCGCCCGGTTTTTTTCTTCCCCGGATGCTGGCGCTCGACGAGCCCGCCGATCACCGCCACCTCGCGGAAGGCGGTCTTCAGAAGGTATGAGCTTTCCACCCAGTCGACGAACTCCTGTTCGAGGATGTCGGCCGAGAAAAGTGCCTTGGGATCGGTGATCGGCTCGAGCCCGTAACAGGCGAGCGCATAGTCGTTGGCGACGAAGCCCAACGGCTTCAGTCCAGCAGATTCCATCCTTCGCGTGATGAGCATGCCGAGGGACTGGTGCGCGTTCCAGCCTTCGAAGCTGTAGGCGACCATGAAATGCTGCTTTTCGTGCGGGAACGTCTCGACCAGCAGCTGGTGTGGCTCGGGCAGTACCGACCGCTCCGACTGGATTTCGAGCCATTCGCGGACGTCGTCGGGAAAACGCTGCCAGTCGTTGCGGTCGCACAGCATGTGCCGGACGCGGTTGGCGAGGTGGGTCGACATCGACATGCGCTGGCCGCCGTAGGTGACGATCCGCGCCTGCTTGGAGGAGGCGCGGACGATGATGTCGGTGTCTTTGAACTGCTCGACCTCGAGGCTAAGGCCCGAAAAATAGAAATGGTCGCCGGGCGACAGGGTCGAGGCGTAGCCTTCCTCGATCGTTCCCAGCTTGCGCCCGTTGCGGAAGCGGACGGTTAGGAGCGGCTGCTCGACGATCACGCCGGCATTCAAGCGATGCTGCTGGGCGATCTGCGGGCGGGCGATGCGCCACATACCGCCCGGCTCGGGCACCAACCTGCGAAAGCGGTCGTAGGCTTTCAGCGCATAGCCGCCGGTCGCGATGAAATTGACAATCTCCTCGAACGTCTCGTCTTTGAGGCCCGCATAAGGTGCGGCTGAGCGGACTTCCGCGAGCAGCTCATCCTGCTGGAACGGCTCGGCAACGGCCATCGCCAATATGTGCTGAGCAAGTACGTCGAGAGCGCCCGGTCTGAATATCTCCGGATCAAGCTCACCGTCGTCGATGGCATCGAGCGCTGCCCGCGCTTCGAGATATTCAAAGCGGTTGCCGGGGACGATCTCGCCCTTGCTCGGCTCGTCGAGCCGGTGGTTGGCGCGCCCGATCCGCTGGAGCAGGCGTGAGCTGCCCTTAGGCGCACCCATCTGAACGACGAGGTCGACGTCGCCCCAGTCGATGCCAAGGTCGAGGCTCGCCGTCGCCACGAGGCCTCGCAGTCGTCCGGCGGACATCGCACTTTCGACCTTGCGGCGCGCTTCAACGGCGAGGCTGCCGTGGTGGATTCCGATCGGCAGCGCCTGGTCGTTGACCGCCCACAAATCCTGGAAGATCAGCTCGGCAAGGCTGCGGGTGTTGCAGAAGACGAGCGTCGTCTTGTGCTCTTCGATGAGCTTCATCACCTCGCGCGCAGCGTGGCGGCCCGAATGCCCGCCCCAGGGGATCTTGTTCTCCGGAATTAGGATCGACAGGTCGGGCTCGGCGCCGGGATCGCCGATGACGAGGTCGATGGCATCCATCTCAGCGTCGGGCGCCAGCCATGACCGGTAGGCATCGGGGTCGCTGATCGTTGCCGATAGCCCGACCCGGCGGAGACCGGGCGCAAGCTTTTGCAGCCGCGACATGGACAGGGACAGAAGGTCCCCGCGCTTCTCCTTGGCGAAGCCGTGGATCTCGTCGACCACCACGGTTCGCAAGTCAGCGAACATCTGCGCTGCGTCCGGGTAGCTCAGCAGAAGACTCAGCGATTCGGGCGTGGTCAGCAGGATGTGCGGCGGTTTTACTCGTTGCCGCGCCTTGCGGTCGGACGGCGTGTCGCCGGTGCGCGTTTCAACCCGGATGGCAAGCCCCATCTCCTCGACCGGCCCGATCAGGTTGCGCTGGACGTCGACGGCCAGCGCTTTCAGCGGCGACACGTAGAGCGTGTGCAACCCTTCCGGCGCCCCTTCCGCAAGCTCGCAGATGCTCGGCAGGAATCCCGCCAATGTCTTGCCCGCGCCGGTCGCCGCGACGAGCAGCGCACTTCGCCCCGCCTTTCCAAGCTGCAGCATTTCGAGCTGGTGCCGCCGCAGCGCCCAGCCTTTGGATTGGAACCAGTCCGCTACGACTGCGGGAAGGTCATTCTTCAGCTTTGTCCGTCCCCTCGCGCCGCCGCGCCTCTTCCTCCTCGTAGAGGTCGTGGGTCGCCTGCTCAGTGCGGCCGGTCTTGCCGGTCGAATGGCGGTTCATCACCAGCCAGACGAGCACGATCAACAGGATGACCGGGCCCAGGATTTCCATGATTCCGACCAATGATTCGTCCATTTGCAGGAAACCTCCGCTGTCTACACCTATATAGCTCGCGATGGCCCGCCTAGGTTCCTGGATCGAATCCCACCCCGAGGGGATTTACGTTCGCCCCGCCGATGCATGGATCGATCCTTCGCAGCCCAAGGCGAAGGCCCTGGTCACCCACGGCCATGCCGATCACGCGCGTGGAGGCCATGGCGCGGTGCTGGCGACGCCCGAAACCCTGGCGATCATGGAGACCCGCTACGGCCCGCAATCGGGTCAAGGCATCGCCTACGATGAGCAGACCCGAGTCGGTGACGTCGACGTCCGTTTCGTTCCCGCCGGTCACGTCCTTGGCTCAGCGCAGATCGTGCTCGAACATAAGGGCGAGCGCGTGGTCGTGTCGGGCGACTATAAGCGCCGTCCGGATCCGACCTGCCCCTGCTTCGTCCCCGTGCCGTGCGACATCTTCATCACCGAGGCGACCTTCGGGCTTCCTGTGTTCCGCCATCCTGACACCGGCAGCGAAATCGACCGGCTGCTCCACCGACTCCATTCGGACCCGAGCCGCTGCGTGCTGGTCGGCGCCTACGCGCTCGGCAAGGCGCAGCGAATCATCATGGAACTGCGCGCACGCGGTCACGATGCCCCGATCTACTTCCATGGCGCGACCGAGCGGCTGAACCAACTCTACGAAAGCTTTGGCATCGACCTTGGCGAGCTTCGCCATACGGGCGGCGCCTCGAAAGTTGAGATGGCCGGCCATGTCGTCATCGCTCCACCCGGCGCGCTCAACGACCGCTGGTCACGTCGTTTGCCTGACCCCGTGACGGCTATGGCATCGGGCTGGATGCGGATCCGCCAGCGCGCCCGCCAGCGCAATGTCGAGCTCCCGTTGATCATCTCCGACCATGCCGATTGGGATGAGCTGACGATGACCATCCGCGAACTCGCGCCGACCGAAGTCTGGATCACCCACGGCCGCGAGGAAGCGCTCAAGCATTGGTGCCTGACGCACCAGATCAAGGCGTGCGAGCTGAACCTTGTCGGCTACGAGGACGAGGACGACTGATCCTAAAAGTGCATCGACCGTTAACCATTCGATTGTAACCCGATCTCATGGATCGGGACGCGTTGGACCTGCGCAATGGGATCGCCTGGGCGAAGCCGCATGCAAAGAAGCTGTTCGGTTTCGCAGCGGTTTCGGGCACGGGCCTTGCGCTCGATTTCTGTTCGTTCGTCGCCTTGCTTTCGCTTCGCGTGCCGGCCTTCGCCGCCAACGCGATGTCGAGCTTTTCGGCGGTCACTTTCGTCTATTTCGCGTCGGTGCGACGGGTGTTCCATTACGGTGGTGAGTTCCACGTCGCGATGTTCGCGGCCTATGCCGCTTACCAGGTCTGCGGAATCGCCGCAGGCTCCTGGGCCGTCCAGTCGCTGATCCTGTTCGGACTGCGGGGAGCTGTCGCGAAGCTCGCCATCGTGCCGGTCACGTTCACCGCCAATTACCTCTTCATGTCCTGGCTGACCGCCAATCCCCAGCGCTGGGAAAAGGCGCGGTCATGAAGGTCCTCATCACCGGTGGCGCGGGCTTCGTCGGCTCGCAGCTCGGGCTCCATCTGCACAAACAGGGCGATGACGTGGTCCTACTCGACAATATGTCGTTCGGGCACCTCGACAATCTGCTTCACGACGGGAAGCCATTCGGCTGCTTCGTCTGCGCAGACGTCCGCGACGACGTCTTCCCCCATTGCGAAGGCGTGGACACGCTCTTCCATCTCGCCGGAATCGCCGCTTTGCCGGTGTGCCAGCAGGATCCCGGCGGCGCTTACGCCAACAATACGGGCGCGGTCGGTAACGTGCTTGAAACGGCGCGGCGCGCAGGCGTTCGGCGTGTCATTTTCTCGTCGACCTCCGCGGTCTACGAAAACAGCCAAGGCCAACCCTTTGCCGAAGACGCGGCCATTGCGCCTGACCTTACTTACGCCTGCACCAAAGCGGCGGCGGAGCAGGTCTGCGACAGCTATGCTGCGAATTACGGCATGGACATCATCATCTGCCGCTTCTTTAACGTTTATGGGCCGCACCAGGACGTGCTCCGGACCAGCCCGCCCTTCACCTCCTACCTAAGCCGAGAGTTCGTGCTGGGCCGCTCGCCGAAGGTGTTCAACTGGACGGACGCGCGCCGCGATTATGTCTATGTCGACGATGTCGTCGATTTGCTGGTTAGGATGCGCGACGCGGACGGGACCTTCGCTGCCGAACGCTTCAACATCTGCTCAGGCCAAGGCTATACCGTACCCGAAATCTACGATCATTTCCGGGCCGTCAGTGGACGCGACATCAAACCGGTTCGCGAAGATCCCGAGCGCTTCTGGGATGCCTATCCGACCCTGTTCGAAGGCAAATACGGGCTCTCGCGGAAGCGCATCACGAAAGAAGTCTTCAAGAACGCGGTCGGCGATCCGGCGAAGGCCAGGGAACGCTTCGGCTGGGCTACCCAGACTGCGATGAGCGACGGAATCGTCGCGGTCTATGAAGACGCCGAACGTCGGCTGGCGCGCTGAGGCTCAAGTGCCCGACCGTATCCTTCTCTTCATTCCCTGCTACAATTGCGCGCCGCAAATCGGTCGCGTGCTTGGCCGGATAAAGGGCGAGATCGCGGACTATTTCGACGAAGTCCTGGTGCTCGATAACGGCAGCCGGGACGGCACCGTCGATGCCGCGATTGAAGCCGCACCGAAGGTTCGGGTGAAGCGCGTCACGGTCGCTCGCAATCGCGACAATTACAATCTCGGCGGCTCGCACAAGGCCGCGTACGCCTACGCGGGCAAACATGGTTTCACGCACGTCGTGACCCTGCACGGGGACGATCAGGGCGACGTCAATGACCTGCTTCCGCTGTTCAAATCGGGCAAGCACCGGACGAATGACGCCTGCATGGGCGCGCGCTTCATGAAGGGCTCGCACCTCAACAATTATTCGACGTTTCGAGTGATCGGGAACCGCGTCTTCAACGCCATCTTTTCCCTCGCTGCGCGGAAGGGAATCACCGACCTTGGATCCGGCCTCAACGTCCTAGCGCGTTCGGCCTTTCTCGATCCGCGCATCAAGCGGCTTCCGGATGATCTCTACTTCAACCCCTATTTGCTGCTCGACCTGATCGGCGCGGGTCGGTCGGTGCATTTCTTCCCGATCAGCTGGCGGGAAGAAGACCAGGTATCGAACGTGAAGATGGCATCGCAGGCGCTTCGGACCCTGCGCGCGCCTTTCCTGTTCACCTTCGCTCGCAAGCGTTTCGGCCAGATGGATCTCCGAAGCCGCAAGCGCCGTTCCTACCGTTTCGATGTCATCGCCGATATCGTCCCGAAAACGGGCCTGATTTGAGCAATTATTAACCATCATTCTCGATAAGCATCCTCAGTGCCGCGAGTGGCAATATTGAGCGGATCGGGGGAAAGTTGGCACAAGTCGCGCTCGTCATGCCGATGGCAGGTCGCGGCTCGCGCTTCGGCCGCGAGGGCATTTGCACTCCCAAACCTTTAATCGACCTGTGGGGACGGCCCTTCTTCTGGTGGGCTGCCGAAAGCGCCCGGCGCGCGTTCGGCATCGGCGAAATGATGTTCGTCGTGCTCGAAGAGCATGTCCGTCATTTCGCGATCGACCGCCAAATCCTCGACCATTACCCGCAAGCGGGTATCGCGATTTGCGATGAGGTCACGGCGGGCGCCGCGGCGACCGCTCGCGTAGGCGTCGAGGCGCTAGCCACCGACGGCCCGATCCTTCTCAACGATAGCGATCATGCGTTCGTCGCCTCCCCCGTCAATCCAGTTTCCGCTCGCCTGCGCAACGCCACCGCCGCGGCATTGTTGACCTTCGAGTCCGACGATCCTGCTTATTCCTATGCCCGGCTCGATGAGGCGGGTGAGGTGACCGGCACGGTGGAAAAGCAGGTCGTAAGCTCCGATGCGATCGCCGGCGCCTACCTATTTGCCGGGCGTGACAAGTTTCTCGCCGCTTACGACCGTTACGAAACGGCGTGCCCCTATGACGAAGTCTATGTGAGCGGCATCTACAACCACTTGAACGGCTGCCACGTAGCTCGCCAGCGTCTCGAGCGGCATATCTCTTTTGGCACGCCCGCCGAGCTTGAGAAGCTCGAGGCGATCGGCCCCGAACAGCCATGGGCGAGCTGGCTGTGATCGTTGTCTCGCTGCCGACGTTCGCGCTAGCCGCGACTCTGCTCTTGCTCGCCCACGTCGCGCGAGCGCTGCGCTGGAGCCTGCTATTCCCGCGCAACAATCCCGAACCTGAAACGCGCGGACTGCTGACCAGCCTCGGCATTGGCTATGCGATCAACGCCGTCGTTCCGCTGCGCATCGGTGAATTCGTTCGTGGCTGGGTGGCGTCTCGCGCCCGCCGCGCGCGCTTTTCGGAAGTCATGGCGACGATCGTCGCGGAGCGCGCTGCCGACGTCGCCGTGGTTAGTGCGTTCATCGGGGGGCTGTGGTTTTCGGCAAATCACGCGATTTCGATCAGCATGCTGGCTTATCCTGTGGCGGTCATCGCATTGATGGGGCTGGCGCTGGCGTTGCGGGGCTCATCCGCGCTTCGCCGGTTGTTTTGGCGGGCCGCCGGTATCTTCAACCCAAGTCTGCGCTTGGCCGTGTCCGATTTCATCTGGTCGACCGCCGAGATCGTGGTTGGCGGCACGCTTTTGCGCTGGCAGTTCAGCCTGATCACATTCGTGATGTGGGGACTTTACGTTGCTGCTTACGCCTCATTCGCCGCGGCTGTCGGCGTCTCGCTGGGCGACGTGATGCAAGCGCTGCTCCTCCAGCCCTGGTCATCCTTCCTCATCGGTCCGCGAACCTCCGGCGTTGATCGTTTCGCACTGGCGATGTTCGTGCTCGTGCCAGTTGCACTGATTGTCGCGTCGCGCGGTTTGCAATTTGCCAATCGCTCGCTCGCTCATGTTGCCCGGCTGCTACGTTTTGCCGGGCCGCGCCCGCACTTCTCGTCGAGCACGCGCTACAGCCATCCGAGCTCGTACGAGGATTTCCTCGACGCCTTGTTCAGCGATGCTCGCGCGACGATCAGCGGCTTTGGCCAGCGCGGCGTCCATGACTGCATCGTGCATCGCTATTTCAACGGCGGCTCCGAGGCGCTGACCGCGCTTGTGGAAACGGGGGATGGCTTGCTCATCCGCAAGTTTGGGCTTGGCGCGGCCGCGACGAAGCTTCGCCAGCAGGCTGCGTGGCTTCAGCAAAATTCGGGTGCTGGCATGCCCTTGGTCCCGGTGATCGGCGACAATTCCAATGTCGGCGCCTTTAGCTACGATATGCCGCTCGTCGAGCGCTGCTCCGAATTCTACGAAATGACGCATTCCTCGCCGTTGCGCGATTCAAGCGCACTCCTCTTGCGGGTTTTGGATCGCTTAGATGCGTTGCACGCATCGGGAGAGCGTGAGGTCGCAGCGGGCAGTGCGGTCGATGGATATTTTGAGCAAAAGATCGCGCGCAACGCCGAGCAGATTGTGCGCTTCGCGCGAAGCGCCATCGGAAACGACGAGTATCTCCTGAACGGCGAGCATCATCGGCTCGACGAATGGAATTGCCTGCACGATCGCGATTGGGTGAACCGGCAGATCCAGGCACGCCAGCAAACGCTCGTCCACGGCGACCTCACCATGGAAAACGTAGTTGTTTCGCCTGACAGCCCGGACGGTTTTTACGTCATCGATCCGAACCCGGAGAACATTTTCGACAGCCCGCTGATCGATTGGGCCAAGATCATGCAGTCGCTGCACTTTGGCTATGAGGCGCTGAACAAGTCGGCTCACACCAATGTAATCAGCGGCGAGATCACCCTGCCGATTGCGCGGTCGGAAGCCTATGCGAGCCTCCACCGGCTGTTCGAATCCGAACTCGTGTCGCGCTTTTCGGACGACAGGCTGCGTGAGATCTACTTCCACGAACTGGTCAATTATCTTCGCCTGACGCCGTACAAGATCCGCCAATCGCGCGAACGCGGCCTTGCCTTCTTCGGCTGCGCCAGCCTGCTGCTGCGCCGATACCGGGAATATTACGCGTGAACCGGTTGAAAGCGCTTCTTGTCGACCTTGACGGGACGCTCGTCGACACGCGCGACGCGAATTTCGCTGCCTATCGGGCAGCGTTGGCCGCTTACGGCGTCACGCTCACTCGGGATTGGTGGGATGCCAATGCATTCGGCCGCAACTGGCGTGAGTTCCTGCCATGCCTCCTCGACGGTAACTCGCATATTTCCGCACCCGACGTGGCAGCGCGGAAAACGGAGCTTTATCCGGGTTACGTTGCGTCCACGGCCGTCAACGAGCCGCTCGCGCGCCTCATCCGGTTGTTGAAGCCTTCGCTTCGCATCGCGCTCGTCACCAGCGCTTCGCGCTCTGCCACGGACCTGCTCCTCGAGGTGCACGATCTGTGTCCTTTGTTCGATGAGGTTGTGACTGGAGACGACGTCACCACACACAAGCCCGCACCGCTTGCTTTCGCCTTGGCCGCCGAGCGGCTCGGCGTGGCCGCCGACGAATGCCTGATTATCGAGGACTCAGACGTCGGGATCGCGGCAGCCGCCGCATTCGGCGCGCCGTGCCTCGTCGTCGGGGATTTCACTCGCGGCCGATTCAGCGACTTCGCGCTCGCCTCATGATTGCAAATGCGGCCATGCGCGTCCGCGGCGTGACGGTGTCTCTACGGCTCGTGCGGCTGGCGGCCATCACCGTCGGTGTCATGCTCGGTGCGTGGCTGCTGTTGCCACTTATCGGGCCGGTACATCCCGAAGGCTTTACCGGATCGGTCGCGGCGCTAGCGCTGCATCTCAACCGCGATGCGCTCGCCAATTTCGACCCGCTCCAGCCGCTCAACACCGAATATTTCGGGCTGACCAAGCTCGGCTGGGTGCTCGCGCTCGCGGGCCTGATGAAGACGGGTCTGAGCTCGCTGATTGCGATGAGGCTGCTGACTTGGGTGAGCTTTGCGGCGCTGTGCGCGGCCAGTCTTCAACTTGTGCGCCGATGGACCGGCGCGCCGCTTTTGCTCATCGTCGCGGGCCTGGTAGTCATTCCTGGCATTTCCGAAAGCGCCTTCATCTTCAACGACAATGTGCCCTCGGCCGCGCTCGCGGCGCTGGCGCTCAGCTGCCTGTACCTCCCGGGACTCGGCGTTGGGGCCGTACTATGCGGACTCCTGATTGGCCTCAGCGTGCTTACGCGCACCGACACGATTCTGGTCGGCGCAGCCGTGCCGGTCATCATGTGGGAGCGCACGCACAGCATCCGAACGACCGCATATGCGCTTTTGGCAACCGGCGCGGCGGGCGCGACTGTGCTGCTGGGCACACTAGCCATCTTTCACGCGTCGATTTTCGACGTCTTCAAGGTCGCGTCCGCCGCAGTCGCTGGGTGGGGCCGCCCGGTCAGCGCATTCCGTCCGGTCGTGATGCTCGTCTATTTCGTCGGATTGCCGGGATTGATGCTCACCGCCTGCGGCCTAGTGACCCTCTTCCGGCGACACGAGCGCTTGGAGCTCGCCCGGCTGCTCCTCGTCCCTCTCCTGTTCGCCATCCTGATCGGGAGCAAATTGTGGGAAGCGCGCCAATTCCTGCCGCTTACGCCGTTCGTGCTCGCCATCGCGATATATGGCTTCCGTCTGATCATGGGTGCGAAGGGCGGCCGTGGCCTCGCGCTGCGCGCGGGGCTGGCCGCTGTGCTCGGCGTGTCGCTCCTTGGCCCGATCTCGGTTCCGCTGCAGGAAGACGGCTCCCATGCGCTGGGTGGCCGGCTTGCCAACGTGGTTCGCTGGCGCGACTGGCAGAAGCAGATCGATGCCGATTTTGCCCTGCTGGTAACCCTTCCGACGCATGCGGTGGGCTCGCGTCCGTTGGCCGTCGTCGCCGATCAATGGAACGAGGATCGCTACACCCACCTCACGCTCGAGGAAGCGGGCTATATGATCGCGCCGGGGCGCAAAGCGGCGTGTGCGACGGTGGCAGAGCGCTTCGTCAAAGGTCCTAGTGAAATCTACCTCGTCCGTCCGCAGCTCGGCTACGTCCGCTATTGGCGGCAGCTGCTCGGCGAGCGGATGGAACGGTTCGCGCTGCCGTGCATCGACAGCCTTCACGCCTCGGTAGTGCTCGTCGCCTCCACCACGCGCATTCATAAGCTCGTTGGCGCACCTGAAGTGCAGATAGCGCCCGGCGCGCTATATACGCCCCTCGGACTTCAACCGCTTGATGCCAAGGGCGTCCGCCAGCTCGTCAACGGCTATCATGACGACGCGTTGCGGGATCGGCTGTCAGGCCGTCCAAAGGGTACGCTCGAGCAGGCTGCGCTCGCTACGGAGCGACGTACGAACTTTCACGATTAGTGAGCGTTGTCTCCGCGCTTCACGCCTGATTTCCCAAGCTGGTCGTCGATTTGCGCAACCAGGCGCTCGACCCCGGACTGATCCTTAGCCTCCGCGCGCGCAACCAACACGTCCTGCGTGTTGGAGGCCCTAAGCAGCCACCAGCCATCGTCGGTGCTGACTCGGACCCCGTCTGTCGCGTCGACTTTCGCGCCGTTAGTGGACAGCCGCTCGCGGACTTCGTCGACAATGGCGAACTTGCGCACTTCGTCGACGGCGAAGCGCATTTCCGGCGTCGCGACCGACTTGGGCATCGCGTCCATGATCTCGGTCAGGCTCTTGCCGCGCGCGCCCACCGCTTCGATCAGCCGGACCGCGGCATAGAGCGCATCGTCGAAGCCGTACCAGCGGTGCTTGAAGAAGATGTGCCCGCTCATTTCGCCGGCAAGCGGCGCCCCCGTCTCCTTCATCTTCGACTTGATCAGGCTGTGCCCGGTCTTCCACATCAGCGGCTTGCCGCCGAGCGCGGCGATGCCGTCGAACAACACCTGGCTCGCCTTGACGTCGGCGATGATGGTCGCGCCCGGCTGTTCCTTCAGCACCGGCCCGGCGAGGATCAACATCAGCTGGTCGCCCCAGATTACGCGGCCCAAACCGTCGACCGCGCCGATGCGGTCGCCGTCGCCGTCAAAGGCGATGCCGAAATCGAGTTGCTCGCGTTCGACCAGCGCTTTCAGGTCGGCGAGATTGGCCTCGACCGTGGGATCCGGGTGGTGGTTGGGAAAATTCCCGTCGACCTCGGAATAGATGACGTGATGATGGCCCGGCAGCCGGTCGACGAGCATGTCGAGCACCGGTCCCGCGGCGCCATTGCCCGCGTCCCAGCCGACGCGGAACGACTTGCCTGAGAAATCCTGCAGAAGCCGGTCGGCATAGGCCTCGCGAATGTCCACTTCCTCGACCGTTCCCGCGCCGTCGGTCCAGTGGCCGGCTGCGGCGCGTTGCCCGATCTCCTGGATCTCCGCGCCGAATACCGACCTGCCCTTCAGCAGCAGCTTGAATCCGTTGTAGTCGGCCGGGTTGTGGCTGCCGGTAACCTGGATGCCGCCGTCGACGTCGAGATAATAAGTCGCGAAATAGAGCATGGGCGATGGGCCCATGCCAATCTGGATTACATTCATTCCGCCTTCGGTTAGGCCGCGGATCAGCTCGGCCTGGAGCACCGGCGAATGGGTGCGCCCGTCGCGGCCGACCCCGATCGTCCGCGCGCCTTCGCCATGCGCCTTGGCGGCATAGGTACGGCCGACCGCATAAGCGTCAGCCTCGGTAAGCGTGTCGCCCACGACCCCGCGAATGTCATATTCGCGAAGGATGGTTGGGTTGAAGTTGTGAGTCATTGCGCTGCCCTACGCAGCGTCGCGCGATTGGTTCAACCGGCAGCCGCGATCGGCTCAATTTGGCCTGGATCCGGAATGCCCAGCCCCGCGATCATCTCGCGCAGCTCCTGTCGCGCAGTGATGTGGGCAATGCCCACCTCGCCCAATTGCTGGAGATCGAGCAGGGTCAGGCCCTTGGGGAACAGTTCGCGGTAGATGACCCGCTCGCCAAGACCCGGAATCACACGGAAACCCACCCGGCGTGCAAGCTCGTCGAGCGCCGCGCCAACGCGCTTCAGATTGTGAGATTCGATGTGCTGCAGCCGGTTCCTGAGCACGACCCAGTCGACAGTCTTACCCGTCTGCTTGGCTCGCGCGGTTCGGCTGTTCCAGATCAGCTCGGCATAGAAGCTCGGCTTGGTCACCTTGTAATTTTCCGGGTGAACCTGGCCGATCAGGTCGAGGTCGACGAAGCTGTCGTTCATTGGCGTCACGAGCGTGTCGGCCTTGAGGATCGCGGCCTTGGCGATTTCGTCGTCGCGGCCCGGCGTATCGATCACGATTACGTCGGCCTCATTCGACAGGCGTTCGATCGCGGCCGCGAGGCCGGCGTCGCTATGCTCCTCGAGCACTTCATAAGCCGCCCGCGGCAGGTCGGCCTTTTCGAGCCGGCGCATCGTCGCATCGCGGTTCTCGAGGTAGCGAGTCATCGTCCGCTGCCGGCTGTCGAGGTCGAGCGCCGCCACGCGGTGACCCGATGCAGCGAGCGCGATCGCGGTGTGGACCGCGGTGGTCGACTTGCCCGTCCCGCCCTTTTCATTGGCGAAGACGATGAAATGCGGCTGGCTCATGCTTGATCTTTCCCCCGGCGCAAGTGCAAGCGCCGCCCGGATAGAGTTTTACCGGAGGCTCCGGCGGCGTGCAAATCGTTCGTAACAGTGAAGAATTGGCGCTGGCACGGGCGAATCTGTCTGAAAAACTGGCGTTGGTGCCGACGATGGGCGCCCTTCACGCCGGGCATATGGCGCTGATCGAAGAAGCGCGACGCCGGGCCGACAAGGTTGCCGCCACGATCTTCGTCAATCCGGCGCAATTCGGCCCAAACGAGGACTTCGGCCGCTACCCGCGGCAGGAATCGCAGGATGCGGCGATGCTCGAGCAGGCAGGATGCAACCTCCTATGGCTGCCCTCGCTTGACGATATTTACCCCGGAGGATTTTCGACCAAAGTCAGCGTCTCGGGCGTGTCGGACCGATGGGAAGGGGAGGCGCGTCCCGGGCATTTCGACGGGGTTGCAACGGTCGTCGCCAAATTATTGCTGTCGGTACGGCCGGACGTCGCTTTGTTCGGCGAGAAGGATTTCCAGCAGCTGGCCGTCGTCCGGCGCATGGTGACGGATCTCGCCATTCCGGTAGAGATTGTCGGCATCCCCACTGTGCGGGAAGTCGACGGGCTCGCGCTGTCATCACGCAACGCATATCTTTCGGAAGAGGAGCGGCGGCGCGCGGCCGCGCTGCCAGGGGCGCTCACTTATGCGCGCGACGCCATCCGCAACGGCGATGACCTTCGGCTGGTGCTGGATACCGCTCGCAAAATGCTGATCGACGCAGGCTTCTCGCGGATCGATTATTTCGCGTTCGTGGACGCGGCCACGCTCCAACCGCTCGGCTCACGCGGAGGCGAAATGCGCCTCATCGCCGCGGCCTCGATCGGCGCCACGCGCCTCATCGACAACCTCGCCGTCTGAATATGGTTTTTTCGCGTTAACCATTTCTTTGCCATCAGAGGCGAAATCTCTCGTCAGACGCACAGTCACGAGGGGAATGATAATGGGGGCAATGAGCGAAAAGAGCGCGGAATTCCTGATCCGGAGCCGCCTGAACGACGCTGAAAAGGGCAATGTCGACGCCTTATTCGACTTGGGTGTCGCTTACTCGACCGGCCGCGGCGGCGTCACCGTCGACCTGATCGAAGCGCACAAGTGGTTCAACCTTGCGGCGCTGTCGGGTTCGACCCGGGGACAGGAATGCCGCGCCGAGATCGCACTTGAAATGACCGCTCGTGAGATTGCCGAAGCGCAACGTCAGGCCCGCGCCTGGCTCGGCAGCTGCGGCTATCAGCGCCGCGCTGCCTAAATCAGCGCACCAATATCGTTACCGCCCGGCCCGCCCCGGGCCGTTCCTTGCCCCAGCTCATCGCGGTTAGTTGCGCCGCGGGCACCCCTAGCAAAACCAGGTAACTGCGGACTTCCTCCGCACGCCTGGCGCCGACGCCGAGCGCGTGATCGCGCGTGTTGCCAGCGTCCCCGTGGCCTTCGATCCTGACGACGATCTCCGGATGGCGCCTGAGCCAAGTGGCTTGCGCCGCAAGCACCGTGCGAGCCTGCGGCCCCAACTGGCTGCTATCGGCTCCGAAGTAGACTGTGGTCCCGCCTGACTGAGCGGCGAACTCGGCCCGCATTGCATCGATCCCTGTCAGCACCGGCTGCTGAGGCTGCGGCGATCGGCCGAGTTGACCGATCAGAGGCACGCGAACCTGGGCAGCTGCGGGCGCAGCGATGAGCAGGAGGGGGATGAGGATCTTGCGCATCATCAGTCCAACAACCCCGACCAATCCGGATCCGATCCACCCTGGGGTGTGGTCATTCGCCGCGCGTCGCTGCCGTCCAGGGTCACGCGGTAAAGCGCGGTCATTCCGTTGGCGTCGGTCCTTTGAAAAACCAGCTCGCGGCTGCTGACCGCCCAGCTCGGACCCTCATCCATCGGCCCGGTCGTTAGCGATCTTTCGCCGCCTCCATCCGCGCTGATGACGCCGATCCGCCGGCCGTCGGACCCGCGCCTCGTGAAGGCGATGGACTTCCCGTCGGGACTCCATTCGGGCGAGGCATACCAGCCGCCGCCGAACGTCAGCCGCCGCTGGTTCGATCCGTCGGAGTTCATAACGTAAAGCTGCTGCGATCCGCCGCGATCGCTTTCGAATACAATCTTACTGCCATCCGGCGAGAAGCTGGGGTCGGTGTCGATACCGGGAGAAGTTGTCAGTCTCTGCGGAACGCCGCCATCGCGACCGGCGATGTAGATGTCGGCGTTTGTGCCATTCATCAATGTGAATACGATCCGGGTGCCATCGGGTGAAAAGCGCGGGGCGAAGCTGATCGCATCATTCGCCACCAACGCGCGCTGCGCGCCCGAGGCGATATCCACCAGCCGCACCTGCGGGACCCCACCGACATAAGCAACATAAGCGACCTGCGACCCGTTGGGGGACAGCCGGGGAGTCAGCACCAGGGTGTCGCCCGCCGTCAAATACCGATGGTTGAAGCCATCGCTGTCCATCACCGCGATCCGCTTCACACGAGCGTCCCCGACGCCGCTTTCGGCGACATACGCGACCCGCGTGTCGAACATGCCGGGGGCGCCGGTGATTGCTTCGTAGGCGAGGCCAGAGCATTTGTGCGCGGCGCGGCGCCATTCGCCGCCGCCGACGATGAAGCCCCTGCGGCCGAGCTCCCGGCCCTTTTCGACGTCATAGACGTAGCAGCCGAAGGTCAGTCGCCCATCCGCGCGGGACTGAACGAAACCTGTGACGAGCGCTTTCGCGCCCGCGCCGCGCCATTTTGAAAAGCTCGGCGCCGTCACCTCGGGGTAGGAATAATAATCCTTCTGGCTCGACGGCAGCGGCATCAGCTCGGCCGTCTGGCGGAGATCGGCCGCGATCATCTGCGTGGCCTGCCAGCCGAGTGCGAGCATCTCATTGCCCTTGGTCCCAGAATCGGGCGTCGTGATCGGGGGAACTGCGATGACGGTTGCTGCGGGCGCGCCCGGCTGCTGGGCGGCCGCCGTCGACGCGGCCCCGACCAGCGTCAGCGTGAAGACTAGTCGCTTCATCAATCTTGCGCGATGATAGAGTTGAATTTGTCCACCCATTCCCTTGGCTGACGCCGCGGCTTTCCCTCACCATCGATGAAGGCGGCCGTCACTCGCGCATCGGTGAGTTGTTCTTCCGCTCGCATGACTCGTTGATGAATCAGGACGGATGATGCCCTTATCTCATCGACGGTGCTGATGATCCTGAGGTCGTCGCCGAGCCGGGCGGGCTTCCGGTAACGAATATTGACCTCGACGACCACATAGGCGCTGCCTGAATTGCCGAGCTCCGCCGCCTGGTCGACACCCACCGCCCGGAGAAAATCCGATCGCGCCCGCTCCATGAACTTCAAATAATTGGCGTAATAGACGACGCCGTAGGCATCGGTATCTTCGAAATAGACGGTCAGCGCGAAGCGATGCTCGCTCCCGACGAAACCGCCGCGATAGGGTGTATCGAGGTCCTGACCGGCCATGATCCGGCTCTAGCGAGCGCGGACTCGGTTCGTAACCCCGCTTGACGAAGGTGTAACGCCTAGGTTACGTGTCACCTAAAGGTTACAGGGGGTTACGGTGACTGAACAGACGAAGACAATACTCTTTACGGTGGTCATTATCGCTGCGGTGGTCTCGGTGTTGTTCGTGAAAACGCGGATTTGGGGAGGGGGCCTCAGCGTCACCGAGAAAGCCGAGCGACTGAGCAAGCGCAGGGCCCGGATGCTTCCAGCGCTCGCCGCGATTTTTCTGTCCCAGCAGGCTGCCTTCTTTTCGACGCTCAACTCGCCCGCGCCCCAAGCCGCTTCGCCGGTGAAGATCTCGGCCTGGCTGATCCTGTCGATCGTTCTCTTGGCCGCGCTCGCGACCAAGGGCTTCTGGCTGGAGCCGAAAGAGGTGCGTGACCTGATCGACGATGAGAACACTCGCGCCAATCGCAACGACGCGATGCGCTGGGGCTTTCTGTTTTCGATGGGAGCGGCCATCGGGGTCTACGTGTTGACCCTCTTCGACCCGTCCATCAGCGCCCGCGATGCGGTGCACATCGTAATGACGGTTGGAATCCCCGCGGCGCTGATCCGCTGGGGCATATTGGAAAGGCGCGCCCATCGGGATGCCTGAGCGGCTCGCCAACCGGCTCAAGGACCGGCGTACGGAGCTCGGCCTGACGCAGGCCGAACTGGCCGAACGGGTTGGCGTGACCCGCAAGACCGTCAACACGGTGGAGAACGGCGTCTTCACGCCGTCCGCGACCCTCGCGATCAAGCTCGCCGAGGCCCTGGGCCTCAGCGTTGAGCAGCTGTTCTGGATCGAGCGCCAATAGCGTCGACTGCGCGGACGAGGTCGCCCTGCGCGATCGCGATGTCGGCAAGGTGCATGCCCCAACCGGGGAGGAACATGCCGAGAATCCCGACCTCGCCCCCGATCCGGTCGGTGCGCTTGTCATTGGGGTCGGCGTTGGTGTGCACCGACAGATAGCCGCGCTGCCCGTCATTGACGCATTTCGCCGAGACCAGCCCTTCGGTGCGAAGATAAGGCGTCGGGGCCGGCCCTTCGCTCGACCAGCTGATCGGTCCGCCGGGCACTGGATAGGACGAGCGCGCGAACCAATAGCTGTCGAGCTTCACCCAAGCCCTTGATCCGGGCAGCGCCGGATTGACGCAGCCGACGGTCATGCCAGCGCGGTCGGCATAGCCGAACATCGCGCCTTCGGGCGGCGCATTCCGCTCGCGAAAGCTGGTCCACGTCATGACGCAATGCGTCTGGCCCGGAGCATTGCACAACGGCGTCTTTTTGAAGGTCGCGCCGACCAGTTTTCCCTGCGGCACGAGCACGTCGTAGCCGGGGATGATGGCGAGCATCATGCGCGCGGCGACGTCCGGACGATCCTCGATCTCGCGGGCAACGAGCTGCTGGAGGAGGAGGCTGCCCTGGCTGTGCCCGATGAGGACGAACTTCCTACCCTTGTTCCTGATATCCAGGTAGTTCCGGAAGGCGGCGGCGACATCGCGATAGGCGAGTGCCGCGGCGGGCGTGATGTCGGCACCGGCCGAATAAGCAGCGACCGCAGACACCGTCATTTGCCGGTAAATCGGCGCAAACGGCCTGCAAACCGACGCAAAACGCGCGAATTGGGACTCTGCAGCGAGCTTTTCCTCACGTCCCGCGCTCAAATCGCTGTTCATGCCCGGATCGTTGGACACCGTCGGATAGACGTAGAAGCAGTCGAGCGGCGGGTCCTTGGCGACCGTGCTCTGACCGGTCGAGCCATAGCCGTTGGGATTGAGCGCAGTCGTCGCGAGTGGCGTCGAGCAAATATCATTGCGACCCGGCAGGCACAGCCACGCCGAATCCTGCGAATAGTTGGGGGCGGCCGATTGCGGCTGAGCATACGCCGGCGACGCCGCGAACAAAACGGCAGCGGCGAGCAATGATAAGGATCGCATTATTTCGGCGCGGTTCCCTGGTCGAACAATCCCACCTGGCCGCCCTGCGGCACCGGCAATCCCAGGTGCGCGTAGCCACGGCCATTGAGGCAGCGCCCTCTTGCCGTGCGGGCGATGAGGCCTAGCTGAATGAGGAAAGGCTCGATCACATCCTCGATCGTGTCGCGCGGTTCGCTCAAGCCCGCCGCGAGCGTCTCCACGCCGACCGGACCGCCGCCGTAGAGGTCGGCGATCATCGTCAAATAGCGCCGGTCCATCGCGTCGAGGCCGAGCGCGTCGATCTCCAGCCGCGACAACGCCTTGTCGGCGACCTCTGCGTCGATCGAATCCGATCCGGACGCATGGGCGAAATCGCGCACCCGGCGCAGCAGCCTGCCGGCAATGCGCGGCGTGCCGCGCGAGCGCCTGGCGATCTCGCGAGCGCCGTCCTCGGTCAGCTCGGCGCCGAGCAGACGCGCTGCACGGCGGACAACCTGCTCGAGCTCCTCGACGGTATAGAAGTTGAGCCTCACCGGGATACCGAAGCGGTCGCGCAGCGGCGTGGTTAGCAGTCCCTGCCGGGTGGTCGCGCCGATCAGGGTGAAGCGCGGCAGATCGATCCGCACCGAGCGCGCCGACGGGCCTTCGCCGATCATGAGGTCGAGCGCGCGATCCTCCATCGCGGGATAGAGCACCTCCTCCACCGCTGGATTGAGCCGGTGAATCTCATCGATGAACAGGACGTCGCCATCCTCGAGGTTGGTCAGAAGCGCGGCCAAATCGCCCGACTTGGCGATCACCGGGCCGGAGGTCGCGCGAAAGCCGACCCCCATCTCCCGCGCCAGGATGCCGGCCAATGTGGTCTTGCCGAGCCCCGGTGGACCGTGAAGCAGCACATGGTCGAGCGCCTCGCCGCGTCCTTTCGCCGCGTGGACGAACACCCGCAGATTCTCACGCGCCGCCTGCTGCCCGATGAACTCGTCGAGGCTCTTTGGGCGAAGCGCCTGGTCAGCGTCCTCCTGCGTGCGCTCGGGCGTAGTGATGCGGGCGGGGTCGGTAGCCACGAGCCGATGATTCGCAGATGCATGGCCCCGCGACAAGCGTGGACCTTGCTGTTACGGGGCCGAACCGACTTGCAGGAGAATAAGATGTTTCTGGACCGGCGCTCGATGATGGCGGGAACCCTGGCGCTGCTGGCGTCGGCGCCCGCGCTGGCGAAGAAAGCCGCGGCGAGAAGCTGGTACGATCGCGCGATCATCATCGACGGCCTGGGCGGCGTCGGCGACCCGTACGCGCCGGAGACCCAGACTCGGATCGGCGAGCGGGCGTGGGCGGAAACGCGGGCAAGCGGCGTGACGGCTGTGAACCAGACCATCCTTCCCGTCGGCAATGTGCCCAATCCGTGGGCCGACTTTCAGCAGGGAATCACCGACGCGGACGCGCTGATCAGCGCCAACCCGGATCACCTCCTCAAGGTGTCCAAGATCGAAGACATCAAGCTTGCGAAGCAGAGCGGCCGGGTCGGCGTCATCTACGGCACCCAGGACACGGCCATGGTCGGTGAATCGCTCGACCGGCTGGCCGAGATGAAGAAGCGCGGCATCCGCATCGTCCAGCTGACCTACAACCTGCGCAACCTGTCGGGTGATGGCGCGCTGGAGCCGCGCAACGCCGGCATCTCCAAGCTCGGCCGCGACACGATCGCGCGCATCGAGCAGGAGAAGTTGCTGCTCGACCTGTCGCATGGTGGCGCGCGTACGATCGCGGAGGCCATTGCCGCGGCGAAGCGTCCGCTGACCATCAGCCACACCGGCGCGCGTGCGCTTTATGACCACCCCCGCAACGTCTCCGACGAGTCGATCAAGGCCGTCGCCGACAAAGGGGGCGTTGTCGGGGTCTATTTCATGCCGTTCCTGGTGCCTTCGAGCCATCCGGTCACGGACGATTTGCTGCGGCATTTCGAGCATGTCGCGAACCTCGTCGGGGAAGACCATATCTCGGTCGGCACCGACAACGGCATCGCACCCCAGCCACTGGACGAAGAGGCCAAGAAGCAGCTCCGCAAATGGCAGCAGGAGCGGATCGATCGGGGCATTGCCGCGCCGGGCGAGGCGCTCGACGTCTATCCTTTGATCGAGGAGCTCAACCGGCCCGACCGGTTCCAGATTGTGGCTGGTGCGCTGTCCAAACGGGGATGGAGCGACAGCCGGCTCGAAAAACTGTTCGGGGCGAACCTGCTGCGGCTCTACGGCGAGGTGTGGGACGCCTAGTCCTGATGCTCGACGTCGGGGTCGATGATCTCGAACCAATCGTGCTTGCGCCGTTCCCACACCGAATAATCGGGGCTGTCGACGATATAGGGATCGTCGAGCGCGCCTAGCGGGATTGCGACCAGCTCGGGGAAGTTGCCGCCGCCATAATATACGGTCGAGCCGCACGTGGGGCAGAAGTGATAGGTGGTGGTCTGGCCGCTATCTGCAGTTCGCGTCCATTGCTTCGATTCACCCGCGAGCTCGACGCATTCGACCGGCCAGCGCGCCTGCGCGGACATGACACTGCCGGTGCGCTTCTGGCAGGCGAGGCAATGGCATACCGAGACACGAACCGGGTCGCCATGCGCGACGGCGGTTAGCTTCCCGCAGCGGCAGGAGGCGCTGTGCTCGGTCACTTCGCGGCCTTCTTGAGCGCGAGGCGGACAAGGGCGTCGAGACCGGCATCGGGTCCGAGCTCATCCTGCGCGGCATTGACCGCAGCGCTCGCGTCAGCGGGCTTGAAACCAAGGTTGGCGAGAGCGGACAAGGCATCCGCGGCCGCGCCGGCGCGCGGAGCGGGTGCCGCGCCGCCAAGGCCGGTCACGCCGAGCTTGCCCTGAAGCTCATTGGCGATGCGCTGGGCGAGCTTGGGTCCGACCCCGCTGGCACGGCCGATCATCGCCTTGTCGCCGTGGGCGATCGCGCGCGCGAGATCAACGGGCGCGAGCACGGACAGGATTGCGAGCGCGAGCCGGCCGCCGACACCCTGAACCGAGGTCAGCGCGCGGAAGGAATCGCGCTCGACCGCCGAGCCGAAGCCGAACAGGGTCCAGGCATCCTCGCGAACCTGAAGCTCGGTCAGGATCAGGACTTCCCCGCCGACCGGCCCCAGCGCATCGAGCGTGCGGCCGCTGCAGTGGACCTCGTAACCGACGCCGTTGACGTCGATCACCGCGCCGTCGGCGGTGAGTTCGGCCAGGATTCCGGACAGGCGCGCGATCATGGCCGCAGCCTAAGCCAAGCGCCGGCTGGTCGCCAAGTGATGCGCGTGGGTGATCGCCACCGCGAGCGCGTCCGCGGCGTCGGGCCCAGCGATCTTCACCCCGGGCAGCAGTCGCGTGACCATCGCGTGGACCTGTGCCTTATCTGCGCCGCCGGTGCCGACCACGGCTTTCTTGACCAGGGTCGGGCTATATTCGCCCACGGCGATTCCGCTTCGCCCAGCGCAAAGCAGCACGACCCCGCGCGCTTGGCCGAGCTTCAAAGTCGATTGCGGGTTCTGGTTGACGAACACCTCTTCGACCGCGGCGGCATCTGGCCCATGCTCGGCGATCAGCGCCTCGAGCTCAGTGGCGAGCGTGGCCAGCCGCTGCGGCAAGGGCGCGGAGGTTTCGGTCTTGATCTGCCCGTTGGCGATGTGGGCGAGCCGATTGCCTTGTGCCTCGATCAGCCCCCAGCCGGTCGTACCGAGCCCGGGGTCGAGGCCGAGTATTCGGGTCACTCATTCCCCGGGATGATAACTTGATCACCCTGCATGAACGCGCCTGAATAATACATCAGCATCAGAATCGCGATGACCAAGGCGATCGCAAACAGCCAAAAACGTCCCCACCTCAGGCCAGCTTCTCCAGCTCGTCGTCGGGGACATCGTAATTACCCCACACGGTCTGGACGTCGTCGTCTTCTTCAAGCGTATCGACGAGCTTCATGAGGTTGGCGGCATCATCGCCGCGCACCTCGACCTCGGTCGACGGCCGCCAGGCGAGCTTCGCCCCTTCGCCTTCGCCGAGCAGCCCCTCGAGCGCGCGCGCGGCCTCATGCAAGCCTTCGACGCTGGTCCAGATACGGTGGCCGTCGTCATCGCTTTCAACGTCGTCGGCGCCGGCTTCGATCGCCGCTTCGAACACTTTGTCCGCGTCACCCGCGCTGGCCGGATATTCGATCAGGCCGAGGCGCGAGAAGCCGTGGCTGACGCTGCCGCTTGCGCCGAGATTGCCGCCGTTCTTGGAGAAGGCCGTACGCAGGTTGGTGGCGGTGCGGTTGCGGTTGTCGGTCAGCGCCTCGACGATGATCGCGACCCCGCCCGGGCCAAAGCCTTCGTAGCGGACTTCTTCGTAATTCTCGGCGTCGGAGCCCGAGGCCTTGTCGATCGCCCGCTGGATATTGTCCTTGGGCATCGACTGGGCGCGAGCCGCGATGACGGCGGCGCGGAGCCGCGCATTCGCATCGGGATCGGGCAGGCCCATCTTTGCCGCCACGGTGATTTCGCGGCTGAGCTTGGAGAAGAGGGCGGAGCGCTTCTTATCCTGCGCCCCCTTCCGGTACATGATGTTCTTGAATTTGGAATGCCCCGCCATGGCGTCCTCTTACGCGAGTCCCAGCGCCTGGCGATAGGTGTCCAGCACCGCGTCCTGCTCCTGGCGGGTGTGGGTTTCCATCTTCCTCAAACGCACGATCATGCGCATGATTTTGGGGTCGTAGCCATTGGCCTTCGCCTCGGCATAGACGTCGCGGACGTCGTCCGAGATGCCCTTCTTTTCCTCTTCCAAGCGCTCGATGCGCTCGATGAACAGTCGCAGCTGATCGGCCGCGACGGCACCTTCCGCCATGTCGTCAAAACTCCGGTTTTCGATGTGTGAGCGAAGGCTCTAGCGGGTTGAACCGTCATATCAAGCGGCTATGGCCGCGCAGTGACTGACACGCTTCCTCCCCGTTCGCGCAAGGTGAAGATCCTCGCGACGCTTGGCCCCGCGTCGAGCGACGCGCGGATGATTCGCAAGCTCATGCTCGCAGGCGCCGACGCTTTCCGCATCAACATGAGCCACGGCGACCACAAGCAGAAAGCCAAGCTGGTCGATCATATCCGCGCGCTCGAAAAGGAATTCGGGCGCCCGACCACGATATTGTTCGACCTCCAGGGGCCGAAGCTCCGCGTCGGCCATTTCGACGGCGGCCGGGCGATGCTGGAGAAGGGCGAGAAGTTCATCCTCGACGGCAGTGACGAGGCGGGCAGCAGCAAGCGCGTCCAATTGCCGCATCCTGAGCTGTTCGAGGCGATCCGGCCGGGGACCAACCTTCTGATCGACGACGGCAAGGTGCGTCTCAGCGTGATCGAAGCCGATGGCGACCGCATCGTCACCGAAGTGAAGGTCGGCGGCGCGGTCAGCGACAATAAGGGTGTCAACGTGCCCGATGTCGTGGTGCCGATCCCGGCGCTGACGGACAAGGACAAGGCCGACCTGGCGTTCGCGCTCGAGCAGCGCACCGACTGGGTTGCGCTTTCGTTCGTCCAGCGGCCGGAGGACGTTGCCGAGGCCCGCTCGCTGATCGGGGAGCGCGCGGCGCTGCTCGCGAAGATCGAGAAGCCGGCGGCGATCGACCGGCTGAACGATATCGTTGCATTGGCCGACGCGGTGATGGTCGCGCGCGGTGATCTCGGCGTCGAACTTCCGCCCGAGCAGGTGCCTCCGCTTCAGAACAAGATCGTCGCGACCGCACGCCAGCACGGCAAGCCGGTGGTGGTGGCGACGCAGATGCTCGAATCGATGATTACCTCGCCGACGCCCACGCGGGCCGAAGTGAGCGACGTTGCGACTGCCATCTATGACGGCGCGGACGCGGTGATGCTGTCGGCCGAGAGCGCTGCCGGCCAGTATCCGTGCGAAGCGGTGCAGATGATGGACCGGATCGCAACCAGCGTGGAACGCGACCCGAGCTACCAGGGCCGCATCCACTTCACCCAGACGCGGCTTGAGCCGACGACGGCGGACGCGCTCGCCGGCTCGGCGCGGCAGATCGCCGGCACCGTCTCGGCGACCGCGATGCTGTGCTACACCAGCTCCGGCGCGACCGCCCGCCGGATCGCGCGCGAGCGCCCGCCGGTCCCGCTCCTGGCGATGAGTCCGTCGCAGCATACCGCGCGAAGGATGGGCCTGCTGTGGGGCGTTCACGCGGTCCACTCGCGCGACGTCTCGAGCTTCGAAGAGATGGTCGAAAAGGCCAAGCGCATGGCGCTCCGCCACCAGCTGGCGAAGGGCGGCGACCGGGTGATCATCATGGCCGGCATTCCGTTCGGGACCGCGGGATCGACCAACGTCATCCACGTCGTGCGGCTGATCGGCGACGAGCTCGAGCGCCACCAGGCGAGCAAGGCCTCAGCGCGGAAGTAAGGCGGGAACTTCGCCGGCGATTTCGCGGGCGAGGAAGCCGATCGGACCGATTTTCCTGGCCAGCGAGGCGCCCGCTTCGCCGTGCAGCCACACCGACCATAACAAGGCATCGAGCGGCTCCGCGCCGCGGGCAAGCAGGCCTGCGACAATCCCGGCGAGCGCGTCGCCGCTGCCCGATACGCCAAGCCCGGGTGCGCCGCCCTCGTAGGTCCAATGCTCTCCGCGTGGGGTGACGACATTGCTGGCGACGCCTTTGACCAGGACGATGGCGCGATAAAGCTCGGCGGCACGATGGCCGCAGCCGACAGGGTCGCGCTCGATCGCTTCCTCGTCGCAATCGAGCATGTCCGCGAGCTCGCCTGCGTGGGGCAAGAGAATCAACTCAGACGAATGTTTGTTATCTGGCAAAGGTTCGAGGCAACGAAGCATGGCTGCATCGAAGGCGAGCTTTGCGTTGGATTCCAGCAACCTGTCCGCAATCCGCTTGCAGCTCTCGCTTTCCTTAAGGCCGGGCCCGGCGACGATCGCATCAGCAGTGTCGGCCTGACGGGCCAGCTCGTCCGCCGCGGCGAAGGTGAGCGACCCATCTTCTTCTTCGGGCAGCGCAATCACCATCGCTTCCGGCATGGCGACGCCGACTTGGGTCGCGGTGCTTTCCCCCGTCGCGATGCGGAGTTTCCCGGCGCCCGCGCGCATTGCCGCGGTCGCGGTCAGCAGCGCTGCGCCCGGCACTTCGCGGCTTCCCGCGATGACCAGCAGCTGCCCCTTGGTTTCCTTGTCGCCGTCGGCGACCGGCGGGAGCGGGTGCGCGTCAAGCGCAGCCTCGTCGAGCTTCACCGCGTTCCCGCCATCGCGTCCGGGGCCGAGGTCTTGGGCGCGCCCTCGCTTTCAAGCGGTGCGCCGTAATTCCACAGGCACAGCTCGGGCACGCACGTGCCCCTAGCGTCCGGCTCGAAGTCGTACGCGGCGATCCCGCAATTGAGCACGTCCGACTGCTTGTCGATGCCGAGGATCGCGGCCTCGTCCAGTTCCTCGAGGATGTAGCGGAAGCACAGCACCACCACCTGGTGGCACACGACCAGCACGCGGCGGTCGCAATAGTGAAGGTTGATCGTGTTGAGCATCGAGCGGAGGCGCAGGATCACGTCGGCCCAGCTCTCGCCGCCGGGCGGCCGATGATAGAATTTGCCGAGCCGCCGGCGGTGCGCCGCCTCGTCGGGGAAGCGGTCCTTGATCCCGAGCGTGGTCAGCCGGTCGAAAATCCCGAACTCACGCTCGCGCAGGCGCTCGTCGACGATGGTGCGTGCCGCCGCACCAGACAGCGCGCCTGCATTGCAGATGATTTCCGCGGTCTGGCGTGCCCGGACATAGGGCGAAGACAGGATGAACTCGGGGCGCTCATCGCGCGGCAGCGCGGCGAACCAGCGCCCTGCCGCCTCCGCCTGCTTGTGCCCGAGGTCGGACAGCGGGACGTCGACGTCGCGAAGGTCGATGTCAATCTCGTGCGCGCCCGCTTCGTCGGCGGCATCGCGCGCGACATTGCCTTGACTTTGCCCGTGTCGGACGAGCCACAATTTCTCGGGCCAGTTCTGTCGCATTCCTGCTCAAAAGCACCAATCGCGAGATTGTGCCAGCGCCGGCGATTTGGGGCCATTTTCCTGCCTCGCGCATTGGAGGTCCGATGGGCAGCGGTTCAGCCTCCATTTTCGCCAGCTTTTTCCAGGCCGGCTTCGAATGCGCGTCGCACAAGCGGCGCGACGGGGTGCGTCTCGACCTCATTCGCGCGACCTCGCACGACAAGCACGTGCTGCAGGATTATCGCCAGTGCCGGGAGCTCGGCTTCGGCACGCTGCGCGATGGCCTTCGCTGGCACCTGATCGAAAAATCGCCGGGCAAATATGACTGGTCGAGCTGGCTTCCCGCGCTGGAGGCCGCCGACCGCGCCGGCGTCGAGGTCATCTGGGACCTGTTCCACTACGGCACCCCGAACCACCTGGACGCAGGCTCGGCGGATTTTCCCGATCGCTTCGCCGAATTCGCGCAGGCCGCGGTCGAAAAGCATCGCGAGTCCAGCAACGGCCGAGCGCTCATTTGCCCGCTCAATGAAATCAACTTCGCGTCCTGGGCGGTCGAGGTCGGCTATTTTACCGGCATGGGGCCGACCGATGTCGGCGTGTTCAAGCGCCAGTTGGTGCGCGCCGCGATCGCTTCTGCAAAAGCGATCAAGAGCGCGCGGCCCGACGCGTTGATGGTCTCGGCCGAGCCGTTGGTCCACACTGCGCCGCGCAGCCATCGCCGTGCCGACGTGAGGGTGGCGGAGGCCGCCCGCCTGGGGCAGTTCGAGGCTCACGATTGGATTTTGGGCAGGGCGCAGCCCGAGCTTGGCGGCGATCCGTCGCTTATCGACGTGATCGGTCTAAACTTCTACCCGCACAACCAATGGTATGCGGACGGCGGCGCGCCAATTCCCATGGGCCATCATGAATATCGACCGCTTGGCGAGATGCTGGTCGAGGTCGCGGAGCGCTACAGCAAGCCCGTATTCCTGTCGGAAACTGGCGCCGAAGGTTCGGGCCGAGCGTCCTGGCTTCATTATGTGTGCAGCGAGGTCCGGCGGGCGATGGACGGCGGCGCGAGGGTCGAGGGCATCTGCTGGTACCCGATCACGGCTTACCCGGGCTGGGACAACAGCCGGCACGCCGAGGCCGGCCTGCTGTCGACGGTGACCGCCGACGGTAGCCGCCATGTCGATTCCGCGTTGCTCGAAGAATATCAGATCCAGCGGGAGTTGTTCGGTCACGGTGGCGACGATCGACTAGGTGACCGGCGCCGCCTTCGCCTCGTCTGACGGCGTTCCGACGTAGGGCCAGCCGTCCTTCCATTCGATCCGGTCGATCAGCAGGATCCGGCGGCTGTTTATTTCATCGTCCTGCGTCTGGCGCGGGCGATTCACGTCGATCGCGTGATAGATAATCCAGGTATCCCCGGCCTTGTCGGTCACAATCGTATTGTGCCCGGGGGCAAGCCAGCGCTCACTTTTGAACAGCATAAGGCTGTGCGGCACGCCGCGGGCCTGCTCGAGCGTTTCGAACCGGCCAGTGGGGCTTTCCGAGCGAGCTACCATCACGCCATATTCGGCGTGCGGGCCGCAGCAATTGTCACCCGAGTAGAATAGATAATAAAATTGCTCGCGCTCGATCACCCACGCCGCCTCGACCAGGCGTGGGAAGCCACCCTTTTTCCCGTTGGGCCAGATGAGGTCGATCGGCTGGCTGCCCGGGGCGAACGACAACCGGTCCTCCGCCAGTTCCTGCACCTTGATCGGCAGGAATCCCGACCCCCAGTACAGCAGGCGCTTGCCGCTCGCCGGATCGTCGAACGCCATCGGGTCAATGTATTCAAAGCCCATCCCGTGCAGCAGCGGCATGCCCATGTCGGTGAACGGGCCGGCCGGCGATTTCGCTGTCGCGACGGCCAGGCAATGTCCGCGCTCCGGATGCTCGCAGACGTCCGGTGTCGCCGAATAATACATGAAGTAAGTGGAGCCATCGAAGAGCACACTCGGCGCCCAGAAGTCTTGCGTTTCCTGCGCCCAGTTCGGCTTTACCGGCAGGGCGTCGCCCAGTTGCTCCCAGTGGATGAGGTCCATCGACCGGGCGACCTGGATGTTGATCCACTCGTCGCCATGCTCGGTCTGCGTCGCGTAGGCATAGTAAAAACCGTCCGGCGCCTGAATGACCGCCGGGTCGGGAAAGTCCGCGTCGATGACCGGATTGATGTAGGTGCCCGACACGGGCGCTGGAACCTTGGCTGGACGATTCACTCAGCGGCAACGGTGGTGGGCCGTGCCTGTTCCCGCTTTCGCTTGTCGTCCATCCGCCGGAACGTCGCCAGCGCCTGCCCGACGATCTGATCCATGTTGTAGTAACGATAAGTTGCGAGCCGCCCGACGAAGGTCACGCCTTCGGTTGCGTCGGCGAGCGCTTCATAGCGCTTAAACAGCTCCTGATTCTCCGGCCGCGGGATTGGATAATAAGGGTCGCCCTCGGCCGACGGATATTCATAGGTGACCGTCGTCACCGGCGATTCCTGGCCCGTCAGATGCTTATATTCGCTGATCCGCGTGAACGGGATGTCCTCGCTCGGGTAATTGACCGTTCCCGTATCCTGGAAGCGCTCCTGCTCCAGCGTCTGGTGATCGAACCTCAATGACCGGTACGGAAGCTTGCCGAAGCGGTGGTCGAAATATTCGTCGATCGGCCCGGTGAAAATAAGATGGTCGTAATCGACCTCGTCGCGGACGTCGCGATAGTCGACGCCGGTGCGCACCTCGATCAACGGATGGTCGAGCATCTTCTCGAACATCTTGGTGTAGCCGTGCTTGGGCATCGCCTGGAACGTGTCCGTGAAATAGCGGTCGTCGGTGTTGGTCCGGGTCGGGATCCGGGCGGTCACCGACTTATCGAGCTCGCTAGGGTCGAGGCCCCATTGCTTGCGCGTGTAGCCGCGGAAGAACAGCTCGTAGAGCTCGCGCCCGACGGCGTTGACGACGACATCCTCGGAAGTTTCGATCTCCGCCACCGGCTCGGAGCGCGACGCGAGATAGCGCTCCGCATCCTCGTCTGTCTCCAGTTCCACCTCGAACAACTTGTTCAGGGTCGTGCGGTTGATCGGGATCGGGACCAGCTGCCCGCGCACCATGGCGCGCACCCGGTGCTCGTAGGGACGCCATTCGGTGAATTGCGAGAGGTAGTCGACCACCTGGTCGCTGTTGGTGTGAAAGATGTGCGGTCCGTATTTGTGATAGAGGATGCCCGCCTCGTTGGGCTCATCATAGGCATTGCCGCCGACGTGGGGCCGGCGGTCGATCAACAAAACCTTCGCGCCGTGCTGGCTCGCCAGACGCTCGGCAAGAACGGAGCCGGCAAAGCCGGCCCCGACGATCAGATAATCGTATTTGCCCCTGTCAGGGCCCCCGGGAGCCGTGGTCATTCCGCCGCCACGAGCAGCGCCGGAGAAGCCGACGCGCCAGTGCCGAGCAACTCGGCAATGAGGCCCGCCATGCGCGCCTGCACCGTGTCCCAGCTGGTGGCGGACAGCATCAGGTCCGCTTCCGAGAGCCACTCGTACGGCTCACGCGACAGCTTCAGCGCTTCCTCGCACGCCGCCACGAACTCTTCCGGAGTCGACGCGATCTTCACGCCTTCAAGGTCGCCGTAGGTGCGGACGACGTCGCGGACGGGGGTGGACACGACCGGCTTTCCGCCCGCGAGATATTCGGGCGTTTTGGTTGGCGAGATGAACTGCGTCGATTCGTTCATCGCAAACGGCATCAACGCGACATCCCAGCCCGACAGGTACGCGGGAAGCTCCGCGTACGTCTTGCCGCCGAGGTAATGGATGTTTGGCCGCTTCGGCAGGTCGTCGTGGCTGATCTTCACGACCGGACCGACCATCACGAGTTGCCAGTCGGGACGCATTTCCGCGACCTTGTCGAGCAGCTCCGTGTCGAAGCGCTCATCGATCACGCCATAGAAACCGAGGCGCGGGCGCGGCAAGTCTTCCTGGTCGGCCGGGTCGAACTGCCTCGCGCGGGCCTTGGCGAAATGCGCGCGGTCGACCGATGACGGGAAGCAATGGACGCTCGGGTGGCGGTCCTTCTTCGCTTCGTAGAGCGAGGAGCCGCCGGTGAAGACAATGTCGGCCTTGTCGATCAGCTCCTGCTCGAGATCGAGCAAATGCTCCGGCGCGAACTTGAATTTCGACAGCTCGTCCATCGCGTCGAACACCACGACGTCGGCGTCGAGCGCCCGCGAGAAGGGCAGCATCATCGGCGTGTAATACCAGGCAATTAGGGGCCCGCGGATGGGCGACGCATGCGCATCGAGCAGGCGGCTGAGCGCAGCCTCGCGCGCATCCTCCGGCATGCCGGCCGGAAGGTGCGGAACAACGACCCGAACGCTCGCAGCGTCTTCGGCTTCACGGACCTGGAGGTAGGCCGTTTCCTTCGGCCCAATCTCGATCGGTTCTTCCCAGAAGATCACGTCCATGTCGCGCGCGAAGCGCATCATGAGGTGCTGCGGTCGCTGGAACACGAAGTTCCACCGCAGGTGCGAAAAGCAGATCAAAGTGGCGGGTTGCGACGCCGGCTCCGAATGTTCGGTATCCGACACAACAGGCACCCCAACGCGCGTAAGCATTTTCCCTTTGTCCTCCGTCTTGTAAATGGCCCGACTGATGAACCAGCGGCGGGGGATTACGGTTCCGCAATAGCCGCTGGATTAATCCGATTTAATGCGATTGTGCGGTGCACCATTCGCCAGCCCGCCCGATTGACCCGACGAACGCCGCGTGGAAGGACGCGGGGCCAAGGAGACCTGGCCTTTGGCGACGACGATCGAAGAGCTTGAGAAACGGCGCGAAGCTGCCCGCATGGGCGGCGGCCAGAAACGTATCGACGCGCAGCACGGCAAAGGCCGGCTAACCGCGCGCGAGCGGCTTTCTGTGCTGCTCGATCCGGGCAGCTTTGAAGAATATGACATGTTCGTCGAACATAATGCGACGGACTTCGGCATGGCCGACCAAGTCGTTCCCGGCGACGGCGTGGTCACCGGCTCAGGTACGATCAACGGCCGCCTGGTCTATGTCTTCGCGCAGGACTTCACCGTGTTTGGCGGCTCGCTGTCCGAACGGCACGCGCAGAAGATCTGCAAAGTCATGGACATGGCGATGAAGGTCGGCGCGCCTTTGATCGGCCTCAACGATTCAGGCGGCGCGCGCATCCAGGAGGGCGTCGCCAGCCTCGCCGGCTATGCCGAGGTGTTCCAGCGCAACGTGCTCGCCAGCGGCGTCATTCCGCAATTGAGCCTGATCATGGGCCCGTGCGCGGGCGGCGCGGTTTATTCGCCGGCGATGACCGACTTCATCTTCATGGTGAAGGACTCATCCTACATGTTCGTCACCGGCCCCGAGGTGGTGAAGACCGTTACCAATGAGGTCGTCACCCAGGACGAGCTCGGCGGTGCCATCACCCACACGACCAAGTCGGGCGTCGCCGACGTCGCGTTCGAGAACGACATCGACGCACTGCTGGCGACGCGCGAGTTTTTCGATTTCCTGCCGCTGAGCAACCGCCACGATCAGCCCGAACGACCGTGCGAGGACCCGGTCGACCGTATCGAGGACAGTCTCGACACGCTCGTGCCGCCGAGCGCGGCGACGCCCTATGACATGCATGAGCTGATCCGGAAGGTCGCCGACGAAGGCGACTTTTTTGAGCTTCAGCCGGCGCATGCCGCAAACATCATCATCGGCTTCTGCCGGATCGAGGGGCGCACCGTCGGAGTCGTCGCCAACCAGCCGATGGTCTTGGCCGGCGTGCTCGACATCAACTCATCGAAGAAGGCGGCGCGCTTCGTCCGCTTCTGCGACGCGTTCGAAATCCCGATCCTGACCTTCGTCGACGTCCCCGGCTTCCTCCCCGGCGTCGCACAGGAGCATAACGGCATCATCAAGAACGGCGCGAAGTTGCTGTTCGCCTACGCCGAAGCGACGGTGCCCAAGATCACGGTCATCACGCGCAAGGCCTATGGCGGCGCCTACGACGTCATGTCGTCAAAGCACCTAAGGGGCGACTTAAACTATGCCTGGCCGACCGCGGAGATCGCGGTGATGGGAGCCAAGGGCGCGGTCGAGATCATCTTCCGCCAGGATGCCAAGGACGCCGCGACCATCGCCAAGCGCACGGCCGAATATGAGGAGCGCTTCGCCAATCCGTTCGTGGCGGCGAGCAAGGGCTTCATCGACGAGGTGATCATGCCCCACTCGACCCGCCGCCGTGTCGCGATGGGGCTGCGCAAGCTCCGCAACAAGCAGCTCGAAAATCCGTGGAAGAAGCACGACAACATCCCGCTTTGAGGTCGGCATGAGCACCTACACCGCAACCGTCCGCTGGAGCGGCGACGATCCCGAAGGGTACCGCAAGGGCCGCTATTATCGCGGGCACGAATGGGCCTTCGACGGCGGCACAATCGTCCCAGCGAGCGCCGCGCCGGAGAACGTCCCGCCCGGCACTTCGAATCCAGCCGGAGTCGATCCGGAAGAAGCGCTGATCGCGGCCATCTCCAGCTGCCACATGCTGTTCTTCCTCGACTATGCACGCCGCGCCGGCTTCGCGATCTCGTCCTACGTCGACGAGGCGACGGGCGTTCTTGAGAAGCGCGCCGACGGCAAGATCGCGGTGACCAAGGTCACCCTCCGCCCGAAGATCCAGTGGGTCGGCGACGCGCCGAGCGCGGAGCAGCTCGCCGACCTCCATCACCGCAGCCACGATGACTGCTTCATCGCCAACAGCGTCAATTCGGAAGTGACCGTCGAACAATGAAACTCGGACGCCTCAACCATGTCGGCTTCGCGACGCCGTCGATCGAAAACAGCCTAGCGCTCTATAAGGCCATGTTCGGCGCGGAGCCGCATGGCGCTCCGTTCGATCTTCCCGCGCAGGGCGTCCGCGTCTGCTTCGTCGACACGCCCAATAGCCAGATCGAGCTGATCGAGCCGCTTGGCCCCGACAGCCCGATCGTGAAGTTCCTCGAGAAGAACCCGCTTGGCGGCCAGCACCACGTCTGCTTCGAAGTGCCCGAGATCCACGCCGCCAAGGCCGAGTTCGAGGCGAGGGGCGCGCGCGTCCTCGGCGAACCGCGCATCGGCGCGCACGGCACGCTCGTCTTCTTCGTCCATCCCAAGGACATGGGCGGCGTCCTCACCGAGATCATGGAGACGCCGAAGGGCGCGCACTAAAGAAGCGTGTCTTGGACGACCGCCCGGCGCTCGGCCTCCAGCAACGCTCGCTTGCGTGCGACGCCCCAGCGATAGCCGGACAGGCCACCGTCGCTGCGGATCACGCGATGGCAGGGAATGAGGATGGCGACGGGGTTGGCCGCGCAGGCCTGCGCCACCTCCTGCGCGGGGCTGCGGTAAGTGTCCGTCATTTGGCGGGCGGTCATGATCAAATCCTTCTCCAATGCGAGGACCATGGCCGACGGCGCGGAGGGCCGCACCCTGAGGCTTGCGCCTAAACTTCCTTGCCTTCGCAAGGCTCGCATTGATGGCTAAAGACCGTCGCCAATGACCGAAAAGCCGTCAAAATCCGACTGGGACAAGCTCGCCGAGAAGGAATCGCGCGGACGCGACCTCAGCCGCGAGACGGTCGAGGGCATCAAGCTAGCCACCGTCTACGGACCGGAAGATGGCGTCGACAGCGGCTGGCCGGGCCTCGCGCCGTTCACCCGTGGACCCTATGCGACGATGTACGCCGGCCGCCCGTGGACGATCCGCCAATACGCCGGCTTCTCGACCGCGGAAGAGTCCAACGCTTTTTATCGCCGCAACCTGAAAGCGGGACAGAAGGGGCTCAGCGTCGCCTTCGACCTCGCCACCCACCGCGGCTACGACAGCGACAATCCCCGCGTCGCCGGCGATGTCGGCATGGCCGGAGTCGCGATCGACACGGTCGAGGACATGAAGCTGCTGTTCGACGGCATCCCGCTCAATGAGATGAGCGTCAGCATGACCATGAACGGCGCGGTGCTTCCGGTCATGGCCTTCTTCATCGTCGCGGGCGAAGAGCAGGGCGTCCCGCACGACAAGCTGACCGGCACGATCCAGAACGACATCCTGAAAGAGTTCGCGGTCCGCAACACCTACATCTATCCGCCCGAACCCTCGATGCGGATCGTTGCCGACATCATCGGCTATTGCGCGGCCGAGATGCCCAAGTTCAACAGCATCTCCATCTCCGGCTATCACATGCACGAGGCCGGAGCGACGGCGGTTCAGGAGCTCGCCTACACGCTCGCCGACGGCATGGAATATGTCCGCGCCGCGATCTCCGACGGGCTCGATATCGACGATTTCGCCGGTCGCCTTAGCTTCTTCTGGGGCATCGGCATGAACCTGTTCATGGAGGTCGCGAAGCTCCGCGCCGCGCGCACCTTGTGGCACCGGATCATGACCGACCTCGGCGCCAAGAAAGACGAGTCCAAGCGCCTGCGCACCCACTGCCAGACTAGCGGAGTCAGCCTGACCGAGCAGGACGCCTACAACAACATCATCCGCACCACGATCGAGGCGCTCGCCGCGGTGCTCGGCGGTACTCAGTCGCTTCACACCAACAGCTATGACGAAGCGATCGCGCTGCCGACCGATTTCTCCGCGCGCATCGCCCGCAACACGCAGCTGATCCTGGCCGAGGAGAGCGGCGTGACCGCGGTCGCCGACCCGCTCGGCGGAAGCTATTATGTTGAGGCGCTGACTCGCGAGCTCGAGGAAAAGGCCTGGGCGCTGATCGAGGAGGTCGAGGCGCACGGCGGGATGACCAAGGCGGTCGCTGAGGGCCTGCCCAAGCACCGCATCGAGGAAGCCGCCGCGGCGCGCGCGGCCAAGGTCGACACCGGCGAAACGGTGATCGTCGGCGTCAACCGCTACCAGCCGGACAGCGAGCCCGAGCACGACATCCTCGAAGTCGACAATGCCAGGGTCCGCAGCGCCCAGATCGCCAAGATCGAGAAGGTTCGTAGCAGCCGCGACGAGGCGAAGGTTCGCGCCGCGCTGGGTGCGCTGGAAGCGGGCGCGCGGGGCGACGAGAATTTGCTCAAGCTCAGCGTCGAAGCCGCGCGGACGCGCTGCACGCTCGGCGAGATTTCGGATGCGCTGGAGCGCGCGTTCGGCCGCTACGGAACGGTGCCAGAGCCCGTGCGCGGCATCTATGGCCCCGCGCGCTCGGACGGCGGCTGGCAGGCCGCGGTTGAAGGCACCAAGGCAGTCGCGAAACGGCTCGGCCGCAAGCCCCGGATCATGGTCGCGAAGATGGGCCAAGATGGCCACGACCGCGGCGCGAACCTGGTCTCCTCCGCCTTCACCGACCTCGGCTTCGAAGTGATCCCCGGACCGCTGTTCCAGACTCCGCGCGAGTCTGCCGAAATGGCGATCGAGCATGACGTCGACGTGGTCGGCGCGTCGAGCCTCGCCGCCGGGCACCGGACCCTGATCCCCGAGCTGATCGAAGCGCTTCGCGAGATGGGCCGCGCCGACATCAAGGTGGTCGCCGGCGGCGTCATCCCGCCGCAGGACTATGCCGATCTTCGCGCCGCGGGCGTGCAGGCGATCTTCGGCCCCGGCACCAACCTCGCCGATGCCGCCGACGAGGTCCTCCGCCTGCTCGGCCACAACCGCCCGCCATTGGATGAGGCTGCCGAATGATCATTCTTGCCATGTTGCTCGAGTCAACCGAGCCGGATTTCTCGAAAATGCCGATCGAGGATGCTGTCCAAATGATGTTCATGAACATCTCGCAGGATGCGCGGGAGGACACGCGGGACATGCTTTCGGAGATGCAGCAAACGCGGCAGAAGCGGGCCGCAATGCGCGAAGCCGAACGGACCATGGCCAAGGAGATGATCCGGCTGAAGGCGCTCGGAAGGTCGTCGGGTGGCACGTCCCCAAACCCGGTTGTTCAGGGTCAGATCGCCTGGGCAAACCAGCTGCCGACAATCTGCGGCAAATTGAGCGGGTCCGAGCGCGAGGATTGTTTGGCGGAACAGGTCAACAAGCGAGCAGTAGAGCTTCACAACTTGCCGACGCCCAAATGATCGATAGCGTCGCCGCTCAGGAGATACTGCGCCTTTTCGATGAGGCGGCGGAGTGAGCGGCCAATCTGCCGGCGCGAGCTTCACCGCCATCGCCTTGCTGATGACGGTCGTCGGCATGGGCATTCCAGTCACCGCCGCGCTCAACGCAGGCTTCGGCCAGCATATCGCAAGCCCGGTCGCGGCGAGCGCGATCCTGTTCGGCGTCGGCTTCGTGATGACCGCGATCGTACTCGCCTTCGTCGGCTTGCCGCCGCGCGGGGTCTTCGCCGGCCTCTCGCCTTGGTATTATCTCGCCGCGCTCGGCGTCGTTTTCTATATCCTCGCGGTGACCTGGTCGGCGCCGCGGATCGGCGTCGGCAACGCGATCTTCTTCGTGCTGCTGGGCCAACTCATCGCCGCCGCGATCATCGACCATTTTGCCTTGTTCGGCGCGGCGCGGACGAGCCTGACGGTTCAGCGCGCCATCGGCTTGCTCGTCATGGCGGTCGGCGTCTACCTCGCTAAGAAACCGAGGTGACGAATTGAAGGCGACTCTCTTTGTCGCCGCATCCGTGGCGTATTTGCTTTTGGCCTACTTCATCTGGCTGCAAGTCTTGCTGCAGTGTGGCCTTGGTCCGGATAGCTCACCGATTTGCGATGCGAGAGTTGATCGCGAGCTTTCGTTTGTCATTCCCATTCTCGCCGTGATTTACATTGCCGGCGCGGTTTGGTTTTGGCGACGCTCTCCGAAGGATTTGAAGTAGGCATGTTCAAGAAAATCCTGATCGCCAATCGCGGGGAAATTGCCTGCCGGGTGATCCGCACGGCCAAGCGCATGGGGATCAAGACGGTCGCGGTCTATTCCGACGCGGACGCCCGCGCGCCCCACGTCAAGATGGCCGACGAGGCCGTCCGCCTCGGGCCGCCGCCCGCGTCGGAGTCATACCTGAAGGCCGAGCTGATCATCGACGCGTGCAAGGCGACCGGCGCCGAGGCGGTGCACCCGGGCTACGGCTTCTTGAGCGAGCGCGAGAGCTTCGCCAAGGCGCTGGCCAAGGAGAAGATCGCCTTCATCGGCCCGCCACCCAAGGCCATCGCCGCGATGGGCGACAAGATCGAATCCAAGAAGCTGGCGCAGAAGGCCGGCGTCAATGTCGTCCCCGGCTACTTGGGCGACATCGCGACCACCGACGAAGCGCTGAAGATCGCGAAAGACATCGGCTTCCCGGTGATGATGAAGGCCTCGGCGGGCGGCGGCGGCAAGGGCATGCGCCTCGCCTGGAACGAGAAGGACGTGCGCGAAGGCTTCGACTCCGTGAAGCGCGAAGGCCTCAACAGCTTCGGCGACGACCGCGTGTTCATCGAGAAGTTCATCGAGGCGCCGCGCCACATCGAGATCCAGGTGCTCGGCGACCAGCACGGCAACATCCTCTATCTGAACGAGCGCGAATGCTCGATCCAGCGCCGCAACCAGAAGGTGGTCGAGGAAGCGCCATCGCCCTTCGTCTCGCCGGAAATGCGGAAAGCGATGGGCGAGCAGGCGGTCGCGCTGGCGCGGGCGGTCGGCTATTACAGCGCCGGCACAGTCGAGCTGATCGTCAACGGCGCCGACCCGTCGGGCAACAGCTTCTACTTCCTCGAAATGAACACCAGGCTGCAGGTCGAGCATCCGGTGACCGAGGAGATCACCGGCCTCGATTTGGTCGAGCAGATGATCCGCGTTGCGGCGGGCGAAAAGCTCAAGATCACACAGGACGACATCGGCATCAACGGCTGGTCGGTCGAAACGCGGGTCTATGCCGAGGACCCGTACCGCAGCTTCCTGCCCTCGACCGGCCGGCTGATCCGTTACTGGACGCCGCGGACTCACCGCGAGAAGGATCTCGTCGTCCGGGTCGACGACGGCGTCGCCGACGGCGGCGAGATCAGCATGTTCTACGACCCGATGATCGCGAAGCTGATCACCTGGGCGCCGAGCCGCGACGCGGCGATCGACGCGCAAGTGGATGCGCTCGACCAGTTCGTGATCGACGGCATTTCCGACAATGTCGACTTCCTCTCGGCGCTGATGCAGCACCCGCGCTTCCGCAAGGGCGACCTCGCGACCGACTTCATCGCCGACGAATATTCCGAAGGGTTCGAGGGCGCGCCGGCCGATGCGCAATTGATGTCCGACCTCGCGGTGATCGCCGGCATGGTTGCGGTCATCACCGACGAGCGCGGGGCGGAGATCGACGGCCAGCTCGGCCCGCCGATCCATGTGCCGTGCGAGCGCGTGGTGAAGATCGGCGGCGACAAGCACCTGGTCCGGATCAAGCCCTACAAGGGTGGGACACTTGCGGTGCTCGATGGCGAAGGGCCGATCGACATCGTGGGCAAGTGGGCGCCGGGCCAGCGGCTCTTGTCGGCGGTCGTCGACGGGCGGCACCGCATCGTGCAGGTCCGTCGGGTCGGCCGCAACTGGGAGCTCCAGACGCGCGGAGCGAGCCACAAGGTGCAGGTGCTGTCACCGCACATCGCAGACCTGTCGACGTTCATGCTAGACAAGCCCGCGCCGGACCTGTCGCGGCTGCTGCTCGCGCCGATGCCGGGGCTGTTGACCAAGCTCGACGTCAAGATCGGCGACAAGGTCGAGCCGGGGCAACCGGTCGCGGTGATGGAAGCGATGAAGATGGAGAATATCCTCCGCGCGCCGAAGGCGGCGACGGTCAAGGCGACCCCGGCCAAGGCCGGCGACAGCCTCGCGGTCGATCAGGTCATCGTGGAGTTTGAGTAGGTCCCTTCGGAGTCGACGTACCAGACGAAGCACATTGCGTCGGTAAGCGAGCCACCGTTCGCCTCGAACTCTAAGACTATCGACCCAAACGCGTCTCTACCTTCAGCGGTGAAACTATATTGCTGCTTCAGCTCGCCAAATTGTTGCCTCGCTGCCGAGGCTGTGGCGTGAACTCGGTCGACCCAACTCAACTCAGTAGGTAGGTCACGTAGGGCGTCGACTTCCACCCAATAACACTCGCATGTGGCACCGTCAGGCAGCCGAAACTGCAACTGTCCGCCGACGCTGATCAGATTCGCCTGTTCAGCCGCATCGATGACTGCAGGAATATCCTCTATCGACCACGCGTACTCGCTCCCACGAAGGGAAGCACGCTCAAGCAATGCGCCCGGTAACTTTGCTTCAGCCGTCACTTTGAGTCCTCAATTCGCTCCGCCTGAGCTTGCCCGTCGCGGTCTTGGGCAACGCCTCGACGAACTCGATCAGCCTCGGATATTTGTACGGCGCGATTTGCTCCTTGGTGAAATCCTGAAGGCCTTTGACCAGCTCGTCGCTCGGCTCGGCGAAGCTCGCCAGCACCACGAACGCCTTCACTTTTTGCCCGCGCTCTGGGCAGGGCACGCCGATCACCGCGCATTCGGCGACCGCGGGGTGACCGAGCAAAGCATTCTCCACTTCGGGCGCGCCGATATTGTAGCCCGAGCTGACGATCATGTCGTCGCTGCGCGCGAGGTACCAATAGTATCCGTCAGCGTCGCGGCGGTAGGTGTCGCCGGTGACGTTCCAGCCGTGCTCGACGTAGTTCTTCTGCCGCTCGTCATCGAGGTAGCGGCAGCCGGTCGGCCCCTTGATCGCGAGGCGGCCGACGCCCTCGCGCAGCGGTTCGCCGAAATCGTCGAGCACGGTTGCCTCATAGCCCGGCACCACCTTGCCGGTTGAGCCGGGGCGGATGTCGTCGCCCGCGGCGGAGACGAAGATGTGCATCATCTCGGTCGATCCGATGCCGTCGGTGATCGCGATCCCCGTCCGCTCCTGCCACGCGCGCCAGGTCGCTTCGGGCAGATGCTCACCGGCCGAGATGCAATAACGAAGGGTCTTCAGCGCCGTATCGAGCGCGGGCTGCGACAGCATCGCCTTGTAGGCAGTCGGCGCGGTGCCGAGGTGCGTGACCCCGAACTTCGCGATCGCGTCGAGCAATTTGTCCGGTCCGCCCACTTCGATGGTCGCGCTCGCCGCGCCGAAGCGCAGCGGGAACATCGGCGTGATGCCGAGCCCGAAGGTGAAGGCCATTGGCGCAGAGGTCAGGAACACGTCGCCGGGCTTCGGATCGATCAGGTGCTTCGCGAACGTATCGCAGGGCGCGAGTATGTCGCGGTGGAACTGGACGCAGCCCTTGGGCACGCCGGTCGTGCCGCTGGTGAAGGCGATGATGCACGGGTCGTCGCGGCCGGTGTCGGCGGCGGGGAGCGGTTTTAGCTGTGCTGTGCGCGTTTCCAGCTCACCTTTGCCGTAATCGCCGTCGTATTTGACGATGTGCTTGACGCTGTGGGTCTGCTCGACAGCCTGGCGGAAATCGCCGATGAAGCGGCTGTCGATGATTGCATGGCTGATTTGCGCGCGCTCGATCACGGTTGCGATCTCGCCCGGGCGAAGCAGCGGCATCGTGGCGACGACCACGCCGCCGGCCCTGATAACGCCAAGCCACGCCGCGAACATCGTATAGCAATTGGGTCCGCGCAGCAGCACGCGGTTGCCGGGGATAAGCCCTTCTTCCTCGACCAGCAGCCGCGCGATGCGCCCGCTGAAGTCGTCGAGCTCCTCATAGGTCCAGCGGCCATGGTCGTTGACGACTGCAAGCGCGTCGGGCGCTCCGGCGTTCAGCAGCGCCGCTGCGGCGTTCAGCCTTTCCGGATAGTTGAGCTCGGGCAGGTCGAATCTGAATTCCGGAAGCAGCTCCGGCGGCGGCAATCTTTCCTCGACGAAACGGTCGCGCATCACTCTTCGACGACGGCCGTCGTCTCGATCTCGATTTTGGCGGCGCTTTCGACCAGGCCCTTGACCTCGACCAGCGCCATCGCCGGATAGTTGGCGCCCATGATCTCGCGCCACGCAGCGCCGATCTCGTCGCGCGACACCAAATATTCGTGCCGGTCGGTGACGTAGCAGGTCATGCGCACGACGTGCTGTGGCCCGGCGCCGTCCTCGGCCAGGATCGCGAGCGTGTTCCTGAGCGCCCGAGCGAACTGGGCGTGCAAAGTATATTCGGGGAAGCTCTCGTTCTCGTCCCAGCCGACGATGCCACCGGTGAAGATCATCCGGCCCTTCGCGCTGATGCCGTTCGAATAGCCCTTGGGCCGCCGCCAGCCTGGGGGCTGCAGGATCTTCATGGGCGAACCTCCTTCAGCAAGTCGCGGGCGATGATCTGGCGCTGCACCTCGGATGCTCCTTCGTAGATGCGCAAGGCGCGGATATCGCGGTAGAGCGATTCGACCTTTACGCCCTTGGTGACGCCCGCACCGCCGTGCATCTGCACGGCCGCGTCGATTACCGCTTGCGCGGATTCGGTCGCGTGGAGCTTGGCCATCGCCGCGGCGCGGCGGTTGTCGGTGCTCGCCCCAGAACCACCAATGTCCTGCTGCCACGCGGCGCGGTAGATCAGCAGCGCCGACGCATCGACCGCGAGCGCCATGTCGGCGAGCTTTTCCTGAGTCACCGCATTGTCGGCGAGCGTTCCGCTGCCAAGCCGGCGGCCCTTGGCAAAGCCAATCGCCTCATCGAGCGCGCGCCGCGCGAACCCCAGCGCCGCCGCGCCGACTGTCACTCGGAACAAGTTCAGCGTCTCCATGCCGATGCGAAAGCCTTCGCCCGGCTCGCCGATGATCGTGTCGGCCGGGATGCGGACATTGTCATACTTCAGCCGCGCGAGCGGGTGGGGCGCAACCACCTCGATCCGCTCGACGACCTCGACCGCCTCGGCCGGGACGATGAACGCCGAAAGCCCGCGCGCGCCTTCGCCTTCACCGGTGCGAGCGAAGGTCAAATAGAAATCCGCGATGCCGCCGTTGGAGATGTAAGTCTTCTCGCCGACGATCACCCATTCGTTGCCGTCGCGCATCGCCGAGGTGGACATGTTCGCGGCGTCCGAACCGCATTCCGGCTCGGTCATGGCGAAGGCGGCGATGGCTTCGCCGCTGGCGACCTTGGGCAGCCACGCGCGCTTCTGCTCGATAGTCCCGAACAATGAAATCGCCCCCGATCCGAGGCCCTGCATCGCGAAGGCGAAGTCGGCGAGCGCGCTGTGATAGCTAAGCGTCTCGCGCGCGATCGCCAGGCTGCGCACGTCCGGGCGGTGCTTGGCGTCGGCGACGCTGAGCTTGAGGAATCCCGCCGCGCCCAGCTCGCGCACCAAGGTCCGGCATTCGCTGTCCGGGTCCTCGGCGTAACGGCCAGTGAGATTGTCCGTGCACCAGCGCTGGAGCGTGTCGGCTAGCTCGCGGTGCCTGGGTTCGAAGAAGGGCCAGCTGAGGTCAGTCACCCTGGAACTCCGGCGTGCGCTTGTTCGAAAAAGCCTCGTAAGCGCGCTTGAAATCGTTGGTCTCCATGCACCGCGCCTGTGCCTGCGCTTCCAGCTCCAGAGCTTCCTCGACCGACACATGCCATTCGGCGTCGAGCTGCTTCTTGGTCACCGCGTTGGCGACGGTTGGGCCCTTCGCCAGCTCGCGCGCGAGCGATTGCGCGTCGGCATAGGGATCGTCGGCTAGTCGGTTCCAGAAGCCCCAGGCGAATCCCTCCTCGCTGCTCATCGACCGTCCGGTGAACAACAGCTCGGCCGCGCGTCCCTGGCCGATGATCCGCGGCAGGATCGCGCACGCGCCCATGTCCGCGCCCGACAGGCCGACGCGCACGAACAGGAAGGCAGTCTTGGCATTTGGCGCGGCGATGCGGAGGTCGCTGGCCATGGCGATGATCGCGCCCGCCCCGGCGCACACGCCTTCGACCGCGGCAATGATCGGCTGGGGGCAGGCGCGCATCGCCCGCACCAGGTCGCCGGTCATCCGGGTGAAGCCGAGCAGGCCCTCGCGGTCCATTTTCGTGAGCGGGCCGATGATCTCGTGGACGTCGCCGCCCGAGCAGAAATTGCCGCCCGCGCCGCGGATGACGATTGCGCGAACGTCCCAGCAGCGGTCGAGCGCGCGGAACGTATCGCGCAGCTCGTCATAGCTTTCGAAGGTCAGCGGGTTCTTGCGTTCGGGCCGGTTGAGCGTGATCGTCGCGACCCCGTCGGCGAAGTCCCACAGGAAATGGGTTGGCGCGAAGTCCTTCGGGTCGAAGCTCACGCGCTCGTTCCCCCGTCGATGGTCACCGCGGCGCCGTTGATGTCCTGGCTAACGGGCAGGCACAGCATGGCGATTACGTTGCCGATCGCCTGCGGATCGACCAGCCGTCCGCTCGCATTCTGGTTGGTGATGATCGAGCGGCTGTCGTCTGAACTGCGACCGGTGACCTCGGACACACGGGCGATCGATTGGTCGGTCATCGGCGTGTCGACATAACCGGGGCAGACCGCGTTCACGGTCAGCTTGGTCTTGGCATATTCGGCGGCGAGGCTGCGCATCAGGCCGAGGAGCCCGTGCTTCGATGCCGCGTAATGGGCCGCGTAGGGAACGCCGCGAAGGCTCGCGACCGAAGCAACGAACACGAGCCGGCCGTTGTCGCTTTCCATCAGGTCGCCGATCGCCGCCTGGGCGCAGTCGAACGCTGCAGTCAGGTTGGTGGCGATGATCCTGTCCCAGCTGTCGCGCGTCATCTTATGGAACGGCGCGCTCTCCGCGATCCCGGCATTGACGATCAACAGGTCGATCGGCCCGTTGATGGTGCGCGCTTCGTTGAACGCATTGCGGATCTGGTCGGGCTGGGTGACGTCGCAGGCGATCGCATAGCCGCCGAGCTTCTCGGCAACCTGCTGGAGCGGCTCCATCCGCCGACCGAGCAGAGACAGCTTGGCCCCGGCAGCGTGGAGATGCGAAGCGGCCGCGGCACCGATCCCGGTCCCGCCGCCGGTGATCAGCGCATGGCGACCCTCAAGCTCTTTCCCCATCCATTCAGCTTGGCCGAACGGCTTTCCGGTGGCAATGGCGGGCGCAAATCATCCCTGGGGGACCACCATGAAGACCCGTGCCGCCGTCGCCTTCGCCGCCAAGCAACCGCTCGAGATCGTCGAGGTCGATCTCGACGGGCCGAAGCAGGGCGAAGTGCTGGTCGAAATCATGGCCACCGGCATCTGTCACACCGACGCCTACACATTGGACGGCTTCGACAGCGAAGGCATCTTCCCGTCGATCCTCGGGCACGAAGGCGCGGGCGTCGTGCGCGAAGTCGGCCCGGGGGTCACCAGCGTGAAGCCGGACGACCATGTCATTCCGCTCTACACGCCCGAATGCCGCGAATGTAAGTCGTGCCTCAGCGGCAAGACCAACCTTTGCACCAAGATCCGCGCGACCCAGGGCAAGGGTGTGATGCCCGACGGCACCTCGCGCTTCTCCTACAAGGGCGAGACCATCTTCCACTACATGGGCTGCTCGACCTTCTCGAACTTCACCGTCCTCCCCGAAATCGCGGTGGCCAAGATCCGTGAGGACGCGCCGTTCAACACCAGCTGCTACATCGGCTGCGGCGTTACGACCGGCGTCGGAGCCGTCGTGAAGACGGCTAAGGTCGAGCCAGGCGCCAACGTGGTCGTGTTCGGCCTCGGCGGGATCGGCCTCAACGTCATCCAGGGAGCGAAGCTGGTCGGGGCGAACAAGATCGTCGGCGTCGATATCAATCCCGCGCGCGAGGAATGGGGCAAGAAGTTCGGCATGACCGATTTCCTCAATTCCAAGGGCATGAGCCGCGAGGACGTGGTCGCGAAGATCGTGGAGATCACGGACGGCGGCGCCGACTATACCTTCGATGCGACCGGCAACACGGACGTGATGCGCACCGCATTGGAATGCTGCCACCGCGGCTGGGGCACCAGCATCATCATCGGCGTCGCCGAAGCCGGCAAGGAGATCGCGACGCGGCCGTTTCAGCTGGTCACCGGGCGCAACTGGCGCGGCACCGCGTTCGGCGGCGCCAAGGGCCGCACCGACGTCCCCAAGATCGTCGACTGGTACATGGACGGGAAGATCGCGATCGATCCGATGATCACGCACCAGCTCACGCTCGAGGAGATTAACAAGGGCTTCGACCTGATGCACGCGGGCGAGAGCATCCGGGCGGTCGTCGTCTACTGATGGAGATCGTCACCGAGAATTGGGCGCACGGCGGACGTCAGCTGGTGATGAAACACCCGTCAGCCGCGACGTCGACGGACATGACTTTCTCCATCTTCCTGCCCCCGCACGCTCAATCCGGCGGCAAGCTGCCGGTTGTCTGGTATTTGTCGGGCCTGACCTGCACCCACGCCAACGTTACCGAGAAAGGCGAGTATCGCGCCGCCTGTGCAAGCCAAGGCCTCATCTTCGTCGCGCCTGACACAAGCCCGCGCGGCGAGGGCGTTCCGAACGACGAGGCCTATGACTTCGGTCAGGGCGCAGGCTTCTACGTCGACGCAACGGAAGAGCCGTGGGCGGCAAACTTTCGCATGTGGAGCTACGTCACGGACGAACTTCCGAAGTTGGTCGCTGCGGAATTTCCGGTCGACATGGACCGCCAGGGCATCACCGGCCATTCGATGGGTGGGCACGGCGCGCTGACTGTTGCGCTCCGTAACCCCGGGCGATTCCGCAGCGTCTCGGCTTTCGCCCCGATCGTTGCCCCGAGCCAGGTACCGTGGGGCGAGAAGGCGCTCGGCGGCTATCTCGGCGCCGATCGCGCGAGTTGGCGCAAGCATGATTCAATCGCGCTGATCGAAGATGGTGCATTCGTCGATGAAATCCTCGTCGATGTCGGCACGGCGGATGCGTTCATCGAAAAGGAATTGCGGCCGGAGTTGCTCGAAGCAGCATGCAAGCAGGCGGGGATCGCGCTGACGCTCCGTCGTCAGCCGGGATACGACCACAGCTATTATTTCATCTCGACGTTCATGGCCGATCATCTCGCCTGGCATGCGGAGAGACTGAAGGGGGGATAGTCCGATGACGCTCAGCCGCCGCGATTTCGTCAAACAAGCGGCGGCGATGGGCGCCGCACTCGCGTGGACCGGGCCGGCCCGCGCGTCTCGCACCAAATGGACCGAGCGGCGCGATCTCTATCCCGAGGGCGTCGCATCGGGTGACCCCGATCCGAGCAGCGTCATCCTTTGGACCCGCCGCCCGTTCGCGTCAGGCACTCGGCAAGTGCTTACCGTCGAGGTCGCGAAGGATTCGGAGTTCCGCCACGTCATCGCCCACGCGCCGGCGCCGGTGTTAGCGGCGTCTGACTGGACGAGCCGGGTACTGGTCGGCGGGCTCAAGCCCGCGACGACCTATTGGTACCGGTTCACCGACTCCGACGGAAACGGCAGCCGCGTTGGGCGTACCATCACCGCGCCCGAACCGAACGACCCGCGTCCGGTGAAGTTCGCCTTCGTCAGCTGCCAGGACGTTAACGAAAGCAAGCTCAACGGCTACCGTCGCATGATCTTCGAGGACGAGCGGGCACAGCCTGAGGACCAGCTCGATTTTGTCCTGCACCTTGGCGATTTTATCTACGAGCTCATTCAATATCCGGAAGACGGGAAGCCCCGTTTCGGCCGCAATCTCTACGAGGTGGCGCGGATTCCGGACGCGCTGAAGGTCGCCATTTTCCACCTTCCCACGACCGTCGATGGATATCGTGCGGTGTGGAAGGGCTATCTCGCCGATCCCGACCTGCAGGATGCGCGTGCTCGCTGGCCGTTCGTGTGCATCTGGGACAACCACGAATTCTCGTGGCAGGGCTGGCAGAGCATCCTCAAAAACCCGAAGTTCGAACAGCCCGGGCAAACGATCAAGGTGGCGGCCAACCAGGTCTGGTTCGAGAATATCCCGGCGCGGGTGAAGGCGCCGAGCGGATCGCTCGAGCAGTTCGGCTCGGTGCCCGTGAAGAACGTCAAGATCGAGAGGTTCGACGATGGCGGCCTCGGCTTGGAGCCCAACAACATCGCCGCGATCAACAGCCTGATCATCTACCGGACGTTGCGCTATGGCCGCCACCTAGACCTCATCCTCACCGACGAGCGCAGCCATCGCGGACCAAACCCGTTTGAGGAATCCTCAACCGATAAGCTTGCCGACTGGGCCGATTTCGGGATGTTCCCCGACGACCTGCTCCAGGTCCTCGACGGCGGCCGCGCGTTCAACGGCGGCAACCCGCCGGCCGAACTCGAATTCAACGGCGCGACCGTCCCCAATCCGAGCAAGGACAAGCCCCCACAGACCCTTTTCGGAGCGACTCAGAAGGCGTGGTTCAAAGACCGCCTCCGCAACTCAACTGCGACCTGGAAGATTTGGGCGAGTTCGCAAGCCACTCACGAGCAGCGCGCCGATCCTGAGAATTTCCCGCCCGGCCTGACCAAGGCGAAGTGGCCGGCGGGCCGGTTCGCCAACGTGCAAGGCGGCGACTTCGGGAGCGCATGGATCGAGCGCGCCGAGATTTATGATCTCGTCCGCGACGCCAACATCACCGGTTTCGCCAGTGTTTCGGGCGACCTCCACAGCTTCTGGGCCGGCTATGCTTCCGCGCAACTGCCGCCCGGCAAGTTTGAGCCTGTTGGCCTGATTTTCACCGGCGGGTCGATGTCGAGCGTGGGCGGTGGCGAGGCCAACCAGTACACGATAAAGAAAGACGACAAGTTCCGGCCGCTTTACCTCGCCGACCGTCCGGGCGCGGCCAAGCCAGAGTGCACTTACGACATGATGCTGACCCACGGCGTCCGGTCATGTTTCGAATATGCCAAATCCTTCGACCGGACCAAGGCGCGGGCGTTGAAGAACCCCGATCTGGCACCGCACCTCGCTTTCGTGGATATTGGCGGTCATGGTTATGCGACCGTGCGGCTCACTGGCGATGAGATGCGGACCGAGTTCGTCTGCATTCCGCCGCCAATCGCCCGGGCGAGCACGCCCGACGGCGGGCCGCTCCGCTACAGGATCGTGCATACGGCGAAGCTTTGGGCGCCGGGCGAACGGCCGCAACTGGTCCAGGAAGTGCTCGAAGGCGATCCCGGCCTCTCCATCTAGGGCGATGGCGTGAACGACTGGGGCTGGCACGCGCTGTCGATTGCGACCGCGCTCGCGTGCGGCCTGCTGATCGGGATTGAGCGGGGCTTCGATCTTCGAAGCCTTCGCGCGGGAACGCGCGTTGCCGGCGTCCGCACCTTCACCTTGCTCGGACTGGCGTCGGGGCTCGCGGGGCTTGCCGGAGAGATGGGCCAGCCCTTCGCGGCCGGGGCGATTGTGGCCGGATGTGCTGCGGTGCTTGCGATCGGTTTCGCCAATCGGCCCGGCCTCAAGTCGAGGCCTGACGCAACGACTCCGATTGCCGCGCTGACGACCGTCGGGCTCGGCTTCATCGCCGGCTTCGGCCAGCCGGGATTCGCGATCGCAGGGGCGGCGGTGGTTACGCTGATACTCGCGCTCAAGGCGGAGCTTCACGGCTTCCTCGACAAGCTAGACGAGGACGATGTGAAAGCCCTCGCGCGCTACGCTGTCATCGCCGGCGCGGTGCTGCCCTTCCTGCCTAATGGCCATTATGGGCCGCTGGGCGCGTGGAACCCGCAGAAGCTGTGGCTGGTCGTCGTGCTGGTCACCGGCTTCTCGTTCCTGGGCTATGTCGCCAACCGCATTTTCGGCGAGCGGCACGGGACGATCGCCACCGCGCTGATCGGCGGCGCCTACAGCTCGACCGCGGTCACACAATCGCTGGCGCAGCGGCTCGGCAGCGAGGAGAAGGGCGGTGCGGAGCCGGCCGGCATCGCGCTGGCGACGGCCGTTATGTATCTGCGCGTCCTGCTGCTCATCGGGATCCTCGCGACACGCGTGTTCGTGCCGTTCGCGATCATCTTGTTCCCGGCGATCATCACCGCCTGGGCAGCGGGTTTCTGGCTCTATCGGAAGGCTCCGAAAAGCGATGCGCCAGCGCCGCCCGGCAACCCGATCGCCATCCTTCCTGCGCTGGGTTTCGTTCTGTTTGTCGCCTTCGCCGCTGTCGCCGCCAAATGGGCTGCCGGCCGCTTCGGCGAGCAGGGCATTGCAGTGCTCCTGCTGATCGTCGGCTCGACCGACGTCGATACCGCGATCATCACGCTTGGCGGCCTGTCGCCCGACGCGATCTCGCCCTTGCTCGCGGCAATCGCGATCGCCGGGACGATCATCGCCAACATGGCGGTGAAGATCGGAATCACTCTCGCTTATGCGCGCGGCAAGGGTGTCTCCGCGGTCATCGCGATGGGCGCGAGCGTCGTCACGCTCCTGGTGATGATCGGGCTTGCCGCGCTGCGGCTTTAGCCGCGCTGGTTGTGCAGGTTCATCAGGTCGGGCGGCGGCGCCATGTTGGCGTTCATGTGCGCCATGATCCAGATCGTGCCGACCATCACCAGGAACACGATCAGCACGCCGAAGGCGAGCGCCAGCACGTTGTTGGTGTTGTCGGGGCCGCTGGTAATGTGAAGGAAGAACACCAGGTGCACGCCCATCTGCGCGATCGCCAGCACGACTAGCCCGGTCGCAACGCCAGGGCCCCACAAGGTCGTCGTCGACGCCACCCAGAACGAAATGCCGGTGAGGAGCAGGGCCAGGCCAAGGCCGATCACATAGCTGATCGTCTCGCTCAGCATGCTGTCGTGTGGCTCGCCTGGGGCGACGTTCATTTGTTCGGGGTCGCGTTCGGTCATGGCAATGTCCCGATCAGATAGACGATGGTGAAGATCGCCACCCAGATGATGTCGAGCGCGTGCCAGAACACGCTGAAGCACAGCAGGCGGCGGGTGATGTCCTGGCGAAATCCCTTGGCCCAGATCTGCGCCATCATCGTGCCCAGCCACAGCAGGCCCGCAGTGACGTGGGCACCGTGGCAGCCGACCAGGGTGAAGAAGGCCGAGAGGAAGGCGCTGCGCTGCGGCGGCGCGCCCTCGTTGATCATCTTTGCGAACTCGAACAGCTCGATCGACAGGAACACGAAACCGAGCAGGCCGGTGACCAGCAGCCAGACCTGCGTCCACAGCATGTTCTTACGCTTGGCCGCGATCATGGCGAGGCCGCACACGAAGCTGGAAATCAGCAGCGCGATGGTCTCGATCGCGACCAGGTTGCGGTCGAACAACTGGTTGGTCGTCGGGCCGCCATCGGTCGCGTTGACCAGGCTCGCGTAGGTCGCGAACAGCGCCGAGAAGAGCACCATGTCGCTGAGCACGAACAGCCAGAAGCCGTAGGGGACGACGATGCTCTTCGATTCCGGCCCGCGATGCCCGAGGCCGGTGTCTTCCGAACCGTGGTGAGTCAGCCCGATCGCGGGGGTTTCGCTAACGGTGCTCATGTGGACTGGCTCAACTTGTGGAGATGTTCCTTGCGAATGCGGCGGCGCTCGCGCGCATTCTTGCGGACTTCCTCGAGCGGAATGACATGCTCATGCTCGTCACGCCATGCGTACCAGACGAGCGCGGCGAAGGCGCCGATCAGGCCAAGGATCGCCAGCCACCAGATGTACCAGATGACGGCGAACCCGCAGACCGAGGCGAAGAAGGCGACGACCACGCCGGTCGGCGTGTTCAGCGGCATTTCGATCGGCTTGTAGTCCGGCTCCTTGATCAGCTGGTCCTGCTTGATCGCCGTCTGCTTGCGCATCCAATAGGCTTCTTCGCCGTGCACGTCGGGGAGCACCGCGAAATTGTAATGCGGCGGCGGCGACAGGGTCAGCCATTCGAGCGTCCGGCCGTCCCAGGGGTCGCCGGTGATGTCGCGGCGTTGGTCCCTCGTCTTGATCGAATAAAGCAGCTGGACCACGGTCAGCACGATCCCAGCGCCGATGATGACTGCACCGAGCAGCGCAACGTTTAGCCACGGTGCCCAAGTCGGATCGTTGATATGCTGCATCCGCCTTGTCCCGCCCCACAGGCCGAGGACGTAAAGCGGCATGAAGGCGAGGTGGAACCCGATGAACCAGCACCAGAAGATGGCCTTGCCGAGCCTTTCGTCGAGCGTGAACCCGAAGGCCTTGGGGAACCAGTAAGTGTAGCCGGCCATCAGCGCGAACACGACGCCGCCGATGATCACCTGGTGGAAGTGGGCGACCAGGAACAGGCTGTTGTGGACTACGAAGTCGACCGGCGGGATCGCCAGCAATACGCCGGTCAGGCCGCCAATGACGAAGGTCAGCATGAAGCCGATCAGGTAATGCACCGGGACAGTGAACCGGACGCGGCCGCCGTACATCGTGAACAGCCAGTTGTAGATTTTCACGCCGGTCGGGACGCCGATGATCATGCTGGCGATGCCGAAGATCGCGTTGACGTCCGCGCCGGCGCCCATCGTGAAGAAATGGTGCAGCCAGACCATGAACGAGATGATGCAGATCGCGAGCGTCGCGAAGACCATCGACCGGTATCCGAACAGCGGCTTGCCCGAGAAGGTCGACGCGATCTCCGAGTAGATGCCGAACGCGGGCAGGACGAGGATGTAAACCTCCGGGTGACCCCACACCCAGATGAGGTTCATGTACAGCATCGAGTTGCCGCCGCCGTCGTTCGTGAAGAAGTGGAAGCCGAGGTAGCGGTCGAGCATCAGCAGTGCCAAGGTGGCGGTCAGCACCGGGAAGGCCGCGAGCATCAGCAGGTTGGACGCAAGCGAAGTCCAGCAGAAGATCGGCATCCTGAGGTAGCTCATGCCAGGTGCGCGGGTCTTGAGGATCGTTGTCACGAAATTGACCGCGGTCAGCGTCGTCCCCACGCCGGATATCTGTAGCGCGACGAGGTAGTAATCGACCCCGACCCCGGGCGAAAATGCCTTCTCGCTGAGCGGCGGAAAGGCGAGCCACCCGGTCCGCGCGAACTCGCCGAGGACCAGGCTGATGTTAATCAGCAGGGCGCCCGACGCGCTCAACCAGAAACTCACGTTGTTCATGGTCGGGAAGGCGACGTCGCGGACGCCGAGCTGCAGGGGCACCACGAAATTCATGAAGCCGATCACGAAAGGCATGGCGACGAAGAAAATCATGATCGTGCCGTGCGCGGAGAAGATCTGATTGTAATGCTCGGGCGGCAAATAGCCCTGCGACGCGCCAATCGCGAGCGACTGCTGCAGGCGCATCATGATCGCGTCGGCAAAGCCCCGGACCAGCATCACCAGCGCAAGGACGATGTACATGACGCCGATGCGCTTGTGGTCCGTGGACGTGAACCACTCGTTCCACAAATAAGGCCACGCCTTCATCTTCTGGACCCAGATTGCGATCGCGCCGAGCGCCAGCATGACAACCAGCGAGGTGATCAGCGGAATTGGATCGTGGAACGGGATCGCGTCCCAGGTGAGCCGTCCGAACATCGTCAGGCTCCTGCCGGCGGCGCTGGCGGGTTGTGGGGAAGCATCTTCTGCGGTGCTTTGTTCATCATGATCGCGTCGAACAGGCCGGGCGCGACGGAGCCATAGGTGATCGGCTTCACGTAACTGCTCGGCTTGGCCAGCTCGGCATAAGCCTTGCCGTCGAGTGGCGGGTTGCCGCGTGCACCCTGCGCCCACATCGCGAACTGGTCGGCCGGGATCGCCTGCACCTTGAATTGCATGCCGGGAAAGCCGTCGCCGCTGAAGTGGGCCGAGATCCCTTCATATTCGCCTTGGCGGTCAGCCTGCAGGTTAAGCCGCGTCGCCATGCCGGGCATGGTGTAGATCATGCTCCCCATCTGGGGGACGAAGAAGGCGTTCCACACCGTGGCCGAAGTCAGGCGGAAGTTGATGGGCGTACCCGCCGGAACGACGAGCTGATTGACGGTCGCGATGCCCTGGTCGGGGTATATGAACAGCCATTTCCAGTCGAGCGAGACCACCTGGACATTAATCGCCGGGTTCGCGGATTTGAGCGGCTTGCCGGGATCCAGGTCGTGGCTGCTGATCCAGGTAATGCCGCCCAGCAGCATGATGGTCAGCGCCGGGATCGCCCACACAACCATTTCGATCGCGCCCGAATATTCCCAGTCAGGCCGGTAGGTCGCCTTCTTGTTTCCGCGGCGGAACCACCAGGCGAAGGCGACCGTCGCGATCATCGTGGGGATAATGATCGCGAGCATGATCGCGGTCGAATTGATCATGATCTGCTTTTCGGCGGCCGCTACGGGGCCGACCGGATCGAGCAGGCCCCGATTGCAACCGGCGGTCGCCAGTGCGGTGAGCACGACAATGGCAAAGCGCTTGGCCAGCGGCGTTACCTCGTACTTTGGTGACCCCAACGGGACTCGAACCCGTGTTTTCGCCGTGAAAGGGCGACGTCCTAGACCGCTAGACGATGGGGCCGGTGAAGGCGCGTGCCGGTTAGGCGACGGCCCCCGAAGCGTCAAGCAAGCGCGGCGTCGTCGACGTGCATTTCCGCCGCGTTGCCGCCATTCCACTCGTCCCGCTTGATCGACCCCGCCAGCCACCAACGGGTATCGGGTGCGCTGCCCAGCAGGGCTTGTCCAAGCTCGCCGGAGGCGCTTCGGAAGGCGATCCACTTGAAGCTCTTGCCGTCGTCGCCGGCCGCGATTCCGCGCACGTGGCCGTCGCCGACGATACTCGTCTTGATCAGCCGGACCGGGCCGGCGGCGACGCGCGGGCTTGGCCAGCCAGCCCCGTAAGGGCCAGCCGAATCGAGTGCATCGCACAGCGCGCCGGCGATCCCACCGGGCGACAGCATGAGGTCCAGCAACAGTGCCTTGTCGCTCCGCGCCTTTTCAATGTCCGTAGCGAGCCGCTGATTGATGAATTCGCGGAACGGTTCGAGCCCGTCGGCTGGCAAGGTGAGACCGGCGGCCATCGCGTGCCCGCCGCCCGCAATCAGCAGCCCGCTGTCCTTGGCGGCGAGTACGGCCGCGCCGAGGTCGACGCCGCCGATCGACCGGCCGGAACCTTTACCCGTGCCGTCCTCGCATTCCGCGATGACGATCGCCGGCCGCCCGAACCGCTCCTTGAGTCTTCCGGCGACTATGCCGATCACCCCCTGGTGCCAGCCGTTGCTCATCACCGTGATGACCGGCGAATCCGCTTGGCTTTGCGCCTGCGCCTCGGCCTGTTCGATGACCAGCATCTCGATCGCCCGCCGCTCCTCGTTGAGGCGATCGAGCTCGGCGGCCAGGGTCCGGGCTTCCTCGCTATCGGTGGTGGTGAGCAGCCGCACCCCCAGATCGGATTTGCCGACGCGGCCGCCGGCGTTGATCCTCGGGCCAAGCGCAAACCCGAGGTCGCGGCAGCTTGCCGGTTTCACCAGCCGTGCCGCTTCGGCGAGGGCGGCGAGGCCGATGTTCTGCCTGCCCGCCATGATCTTGAGACCCTGGGTCACGAAAGCGCGATTGAGACTCTTGAGCCGTGCGACGTCAGCAACGGTGCCAAGCGCGACCAGGTCGAGAAGGTCGAGCATCCTGGGCTCGTCGCGGCCCTCGAAAAAGTTACGGCGGCGAAGGTCGCGGATCAGCGCCACGCCCAGCAGGAACGCCATCCCCACCGCCGCCAGGTGGCCGTGCGCCGCGCCATCCTCGCTTTCGTCGAGGCGGTTGGGGTTGATCATCGCAAAGGCGACTGGGAGCAGGCTCGCGCATTGGTGGTGATCGACGACGATGACGTCGAATTCGGCGGCCTTGGCCTGCGCGAGTGCGTCGAAGGCCTGCGCGCCGCAGTCCACCGTCACGGCGAGCGATGCACCGCGATTCTTCAACTCGACCAATGCTTCGCCCGACGGGCCGTATCCCTCCATCAACCGGTCGGGGATGTAGACCATCGGCTCGGCGCCGAGCTGGCGCAGGAGCAATACCAGCAGCGCCGCACTAGTCGCGCCGTCGACGTCATAATCGCCGAAGATTGCGATTGTCTCGCCCGCCTGAACTGCCTCGGCCAGTCGCTTTGCGCCCTTGTCCATGTCCTGGAAGCAGCTGGGGTCGGGCAGGAAGTCGCGGATTTTCGGATCGCGGTGCCGCGGCAAGTCCTCACGCGCGACGCCGCGCCCGAGCAGCAGCTCGTCGATCAGCGCGTCCATTGGCAGGTTCGGGTCCGCGGGCCGACGCCAGCGCCACGGCTGGCCGGTTACCGACCGTTCGATGTTGAGCGCGGCGTTCACGCCGCTGAAGGTAGGAGTCGCGGATTCCGGGGTCTAGAGGCCGCGATGGGCGAGGTTGTGATATTCTGTGGATACGCGGCGCACCGTCCGGGTGCTGGCACGCATCACCACGCTCTCCGTCGTGACGCAGCTCTTGCGCCGGTGCACGCCCTTTAGCAGCGACCCGTCGGTGACGCCGGTCGCGGCGAAGATGCAGTCGCCCTTGGCCATGTCCTCGATCGTGTAAACCCGGTCGAGGTCGTCGATCCCCCAACGCTTGGCGCGTGCCCGTTCATCGTCGTTGCGGAACAGCAGCCGTCCCTGGATCTGCCCGCCGACGCACCGCAGCGCCGCCGCCGCGAGCACGCCTTCGGGCGCGCCGCCGGTGCCCATGTAAACGTCGATGCCGGTCTCCGGATCGGCGGTCGCGATTACCCCGGCGACGTCGCCGTCCGGGATCAACTTAATTCCGCAGCCCAGCTCACGAAGCGACGCGATGATCTCCGCGTGCCGGTCGCGGTCGAGCACGCAGGCGGTGATGTCGCTCGCGTCAACGCCCTTGGCCTTGGCGATCGCGCGGACATTGTCTGCCGGCGACCTGTTGAGGTCGATCGTCCCATCCGGGTAGCCGGGGCCAATCGCAAGTTTCTCCATGTAAACGTCGGGTGCGTTCAGCAGGCAGCCGCTTTCCGCGATCGCCAGCACGGCCAACGCATTGGGGCCTGCCTTGGCCGTGATCGTGGTGCCTTCCAGCGGGTCGAGCGCGATATCGATCTTCGGCCCACCATCCTGCTCCGACCCGACCTTCTCGCCGATGTAGAGCATCGGCGCTTCGTCGCGCTCGCCCTCGCCGATCACCACGGTTCCGTCGAACGGCAGCTCGTTGAGCGCGGCTCGCATCGCTTCGACAGCTGCAGCGTCGGCGGCTTTCTCGTCCCCGCGACCGATGAGTTTGGCAGCGGCAATCGCGGCTGCTTCGGTGACCCGCACCATCTCGAGGACGAGCACCCGGTCGAGGACTTGGCTCGCGGCGGCGCGATTCATGGTTCTGGCTTGCTCCGAAAGAATTGCTGGTGGCTCAGCCGATAAAAGGCCTAGCCCTCGTCGTCCACCGTGTGCTGAAGCAATTCGGAGCGGACGCGAACTGCGCGCGCGGCGATAGTCGTTTCGATCAGGAACACGGCGAACCCCGCGCCGATCGTCAGCATCGACGCGATAAACAACCACGCAATCTCCGTACCGAGGCGGGTTCGGATGAGGTTTGCTGCGAACAGGAGGATAACGACCAAGCAGGTCAGGATCGCCGACGTCACCGAAAAGCCGGTCGCCCAACTGATCAGCGACATGCGCCGGTCGAGGATCTTTAGGTCGGCGATCCAGCGGTCGTGCTCCCGCCCGCGGCTAGCAAGCAGGCGTGGTTCGATATCCCGCGACCGGTCGACAATGCGTGACAGGCGCGAGGCCAGTACGTTGAGGAAGGCCCCGATGCCGCTCAGCAGGAAGACTGGCGCCAGCGCCAGCCGGACGATCTCGGCGACGGTGTTGACCGATAGGTCGGGCGATGCCTCGAACATTGATCTGCTATGCACCCATGTCGGTGCCGAATTCCAGCTAACCGATGGTCGGCGTGGCCCAGAATGCGAAATAGGCGAGAACAGCGAGCACGCCGAGGACGGCCAACATGGCGGCGCGGCTGCGTAACTGACCCTGTTTCCACATGAAGATGGCAGCGCCGAGGATCAGGACGATCAATACGACCGCGATCGGCTGGCTGACGATCGCTTCACCTTGAGAGTTCATCACTTCCCCCGCAATCTTCGACTGCTCCGCCCTTATCTGCAGTTAAGTCAAAGAGGGCCCGCGCGGCAACCGCGAACTTAGGGAGCCTCCCTTTCGCAGTTGGCGACTTCGAGCAGGAGCAGCCCGTTCACCACGAAGCTCGCCGCGAGGATCCATGCGAAGCTGGCAACCATTTCTGGCGTCGGGCCGAAGATGCTGACGACCAGGGTGGAGACGGACAGGCCCGCGACAAGAAGCAGCGCCAGGAAGAAATCCATCCCTGCGGAGAGCCCGGTCCATAGGCGCACCGATCCCGATGAATCGCGGCTCGCGTAGGCAAGGATCAGGCTGCGGATAACCAGCCAGGCGATGACCGGCGCCACGGTCGGAAAGAAGCGGGTCTCCGGGTTGGTGATGAACAACAAGCCGGCGAAGGCCGTCACCGCGCCGGCAGCCATGGCCTCGACCCGGATATTTCGGCGAAGCGACCCTGCGACCGCTTCTATCAGGCCCGCAGCAATCAGCAGCCCGCCGATCATGTCCGAGGAAATGCCCTTGTCGACGGGCAGCAAAGCGGCGCCGATGCTGAGCAGGATGATCGCGACTCCGGCCACGCGGATGCCGCGTGATCGCGTCTTGTCGTTCAGTCCTTGGTAGCCTCGCGTCGCCACTTAAGCCCCGATCTGCTGATGTCTCGAACCCTGCGACCCGCCCGCCGGTTCCATTGCATTCCCGTTACGGAGCGATAACCCGAAGCGCCTTCTTGCGGATCTTATACTCGAGCGGCTGCTCCGCGCTGACTACTTCGCCATCGAGCGACACGGTGAGGTGGCTGCGGTGGCTTGCGACGCGAAGCCGCTCGACGCCATCGAGATAGACCATGTCGTCAGGCCGCGAGCGGTCGAACAACGCCCGAATGCTGGCGGCGACAAGGCCGACGCGGGTCTTCTTGCGCATTACCATCACGCACAACTCGCCGTCGTCGATGCTCTCCCGCTGGCCGGGAGCTCCAATGTCGATCCGGTAATCGTTGTTGCCGACGAATAGCAGCGGCGTGTCGACTCGGGCTTTCTCGTCATTGACCGTCAAGGTCAGCCGCTGATGGCTGAACCGCGCGAGCGTGCGGAGCGACGCGACGAGCATTGCGAGGCGCTTGCTTCGACCGAGCCGCTTACGTTGCAGGTCGCGGTCGACGACCATGAGCGGATAAAGGCCGATTGCGCTGTTGTTGATGAAGATGCGCTCGTTCATCTCGGCGACGTCGACGCGGCGGTCCTTGCCGGCCGCGATGAGTTGGGCAGCCTCGTCGAGCTCGGCCGGAATGCCGAGGTCCCGGGCGAAGTGGTTGAGCGTCCCAAGCGGAAATATGCCGAGCCTCGTGTTCGTGCCGATCAGCGCTGAGGCGGCCGCGCTGATCGTGCCATCGCCGCCCCCGACGATCAGCAGCTCGTCGCCGCGTTCCACGATGGCCTTGCTGCGAACCGCGCAATCGCCGCCGTCGATGAGCTCGACCTTGGCGTCCACGCCGGCTGAGGCGAGCGCAGCCGCAACCTTGTTCGCGATTTCGCTATCGGCCGCGACCGCACCGCCACCGCGGTTTAGCAGGACGGTCGCCGGCACTCAGGCTTGCTGCGCCGGGCCGATGCAGAAGGCGGCAAGTTTGTTTCCGTCCAGGTCGCGGAAATAGGCGCCGTAAAACGCCTGGTCGCCTTCCTCGCCGCGGACACCCGGAGGTCCCTCGCACTTGCCGCCCAACTCCATCGCCCTCGCGTACAGCGCGTCGACCTTGCCGCGGCTGTCGCAGGCGATCGAAGCCATGTTTCCGTTGCCGGCGGTTGCGGCATTGCCGTCGTAAGGCTTGCAGACGGCAAAGCCGGGCTTGCCCATGCTCGTGCCGTACATCGTGAAGTTATCGCCAAACTCCATGATCCGCGACGCCCCGATCGCAGGCATCAGCTTGTCATAGAAGTTGCGCGCTTTTTCGAGGTCGTTGCTGCCGACCGTCACGTATCCGATCATCCTTCGGCCTCCCGCTTTGCATTGTCTTCGTCGCCCCGGCACTGGCCCACACGATGCGATTCCATGTGGGACCGCATCTTCATATTGCCTTGCGGCCCCCCCGCGACATCCATCGCGGTCGTCGCGTCATAGCTATCGCGCGAATAATTGCCGCTCATCGTCATCGTCATGCCGCCACCGGGCTTGCCTTCGCAGCGCAGCATCGCGTCGATCTTGCCGCCCGACATAGTGAAGTGGTCGTAACGACAGTCCTTGTTGGCGCCGGCGAAGAAGTCTTCCTTCGGCTGCTTCAAGTCTTCAGCAGTCAGGCAGCTAGCAAAGCTATGTTCCTGCATCTTCGACATCGACTGCTTCATCTGGGCCGCCACTTGAGGCGACATTCCCGGCATGTCGATGTCCAGCATGCTGACCTTGGTCTCCCACCGGCCCGGCTCCATCAGCATCTGGCTTCCGGCTGCCTCGCGAACCTTCTGGGCAACCTCGGCGACGCTTGCATTCTGCTCGTGGACCTCCGGGCCTTTGTTGCACGCCGCGACCGATGCGCAGGCGATCAGCAGGATGGATGCTCTCATGCGACTTCCCCTCTCTCCTGCGCAGCATAAGCGGGCGCGAACCGCGCGACTAGCGTTGTTCCGTCCCGGCCGCGCGACCATATAGCCGCGGATGGCGATTCAAATCCGCACCAGCCTTGCCGAACCCGAAACCGCCGAGACATTCGTCCCGCACAAGCCTGCTCGTCCGGAGAAGGCGGAGGGGGGAAAGCTCTTCCAGCTGGTTTCAGAGTATGAGCCCGCCGGCGACCAGCCGACGGCGATCCGCGAGCTTGTCGAAGGCATCGGCGAGAATGGCGAGACCAGCCAGGTGCTGCTCGGCGTCACCGGATCCGGCAAGACGTTCACGATGGCCAAGGTCATCGAGACGTTGCAGCGGCCGGCCCTGATCATCGCCCCGAACAAGATCCTCGCCGCCCAGCTCTACGGAGAGTTCAAGAGCTTCTTTCCCGACAATGCGGTCGAGTATTTCGTCAGCTATTACGATTACTACCAGCCCGAAGCCTACGTGCCGCGCACCGACACCTACATCGAGAAGGAAAGCTCGGTGAATGAGGCGATCGACCGCATGCGCCATTCGGCTACGCGGTCGCTGCTGGAGCGCGACGACGTGATCATCGTCGCTTCCGTCTCCTGCCTCTACGGCATCGGCTCGGTCGAGACCTATTCGGCCATGACTTTCAGCCTGAAAAAGGGCGCGAGCGAAGATCAGCGTGAGGTCATCCGCAAACTCGTCGCGCTTCAATATCGGCGCAACGACCAGGCCTTTGCCCGCGGCAATTTCCGAGTGCGCGGCGACAGCCTGGAGATCTTCCCGTCGCACTATGAGGACACCGCCTGGCGCGTCAGCTTCTTCGGCGACGAGATCGAGGACATCGTCGAGTTCGATCCGCTGACCGGCAAGAAGGTCGCGAGCCTCGATTACATCAAGGTCTATGCGAACTCACACTACGTAACGCCGGGTCCGACCTTGAAGCAGGCGATGGAGGCAATTCGCCACGAACTCGCCGAGCGCCTCAAGGAGCTGACCGCCGAAGGGCGGTTGCTCGAGGCGCAGCGGCTCGAGCAGCGCACGAATTTCGATCTCGAGATGATCGCCGCGACCGGGTCTTGCGCGGGCATCGAGAATTACTCTCGCTTCCTCACCGGGCGCCTGCCCGGTGAGCCGCCGCCGACCCTGTTCGAATATCTCCCCGACAACGCGCTACTGTTCGTCGACGAGAGCCACCAGACGGTGCCGCAGATTGGCGCGATGGCGCGCGGCGACCACCGGCGGAAGATCACGCTGGCGGAATATGGTTTCCGCCTGCCGAGCTGCATCGACAACCGCCCGCTTCGCTTCAACGAATGGGAAGCGATGCGCCCGCAATCGGTGTTCGTATCGGCAACCCCCGGCCCGTGGGAAATGAACGAGACGGGCGGCGTCTTCTCCGAGCAGGTCATCCGGCCGACCGGGCTCATCGACCCGCCGGTTGAGATCAAGCCGGTCGAGGACCAGGTCGACGACCTTGTCCACGAAGCTAGGGAGACCGCGCGAAAGGGCTACCGCACCCTCGTCACCACGCTCACCAAGCGCATGGCGGAGGATCTCACCGAATACCTACACGAGGCGGGCCTGAAGGTCCGCTACATGCATTCCGACGTGGAGACGCTCGAGCGCATCGAGCTGATCCGCGAACTGAGGCTCGGCGTCTACGACGTGCTGGTCGGCATCAACCTGCTGCGCGAGGGTCTCGACATTCCGGAGTGCGGCCTGGTTGCGATCCTCGACGCCGATAAGGAAGGTTTCTTGCGCTCAGAGACGTCACTGATCCAGACGATCGGCCGCGCCGCGCGCAACGTCGAGGGCCGCGTCATCCTCTACGCCGATACCGTCACCGGTTCGATGGAGCGTGCGCTCGCCGAAACCAGCCGTAGGCGCGAAAAGCAGCTCGAGTATAACGCCGAGCACGGCATCACGCCCGAAAGCATCAAGCGCAACATCCACGACATCATGGGCTCGCTGGCGGCTCGCGAAGGGGTCACCGTGGACACCGGCGACGACGAGCGGCCGCACCTCGTCGGCCACAACCTCAAGGCCTATATCGCCGACCTCGAGGAGCGGATGCGCAAAGCCGCGGCGGACCTCGAGTTCGAGGAGGCCGCTCGCCTGCGCGACGAAATCCGCCGGCTCGAGGAGGACGAGCTCGGCATACCCGACCCCGACCGTGTCGCGCCGCGGCCGCCCGGCAACTCGACCGAGGGCAAGCCGGGCACCCGCAAGGGCCGGTTCGGCAAGCAGCAGCGAACGCGGTTCGGGGGCCGCCGCGGCTAGGGGAGGCGACCCCCTACCAAATCAGCGAAGCAGTCCCTGCTTTTGCGCGCCGCGGGCGTACCACAGCAGAAACAGAGCGATGATGAAGATCACCCACGGCATTGCGGCCGAAACGCCGGTCTTCATGCTCGCCGGCATGTCGGTGCCAAACATCATATAGCCGAACGTGATCACCACTCCGACCACCGACAGGGCGAAAGCCGCGATCGCGTGGCGGCTGCGCGCCAGCAGCAGAAGCGACCCTGCGAGACCGCCCCAGACACCCAGCGCCCAGAAGGCGGTGAGCCAGCTGGGCAGGCTGTCCATGTATGTCAGCTGGTCGGCCGGGAAGTTCGCAAGATACGCTTCGCTTCGAAGGTTGGTCATCAGATAGTCGTAGCAGGCAAAGCCGTTCCACAGGACGGCAAGAAGCCCGACGGCCCACAGGTGAGCGGGCGCGCGCGTAGGTGCAGATGTTGCCATGGATTTTACCCCCTCCATGCCGCGGCCCCGCCGCGGTCGGTGCTCCGATCAGGCCCCTATTCGCCGCTGCCGTCAAGGCGGCGCGGCCAAGCCTTTCAGTTGATGGGGATTTCGCTTTTCAACAGATCGCCCAGCGCGCCTGCGAGCGAGTCCAATTCATAGGGTTTCTGCAGTACCGGGAAACCGTGGGTACCACCCACCTGTTCGCTGTAACCGGTGGTCAGCAGTATCGGCAATTCGGGAAAGCGCTTGCGCACCTTCTGAGCGAGTTCGATTCCGCTGATCCCCCCCGGCATCACGATGTCGGTGAAGACGAGCCTGGGTTTCTCCCCCCCAGTAAGCCTGTCGAGCGCTTCCTTGGCGCTATGCGCGACCGTCGCTTCAAATCCCATCTCATGGAGCATTCCAGCGGCCAACTCGGCAACCAGTGTATCGTCCTCGACCACCAGCACCCGGCCCATCGCGCGTTCGCCGTTGGCGTGGGTTTCTTCCGCATCCGCCCCACGGCTTGCGGGCAGGTAGAGCGTGAAGGTCGATCCTTCGCCCTCTGTCGATTTGACGTTGATGGCGCCGCCGAGTTGCTTGGCGAAGCCGAACACCTGGCTGAGACCGAGCCCGGTTCCCTCGCCGTAACTCTTGGTCGTGAAGAATGGCTCGAACACGCGCTGCATGAGTTCGGGTGCCATGCCTATGCCGGTGTCGCTCACGACAAGCGCAACATGCTCGCCGCGAAGACCCTCAGGCTCTCCGTTCAGAACAACGTTGTGCGCGCCGATGCGCAGCATTCCACCGTCCTTCATCGCGTCCCGGGCATTGAAGGCGAGATTGAGCATGACGAGCTCAAGCGCGCCCGCGTCTGCGTCGATCGGCCATAGCTGATCGGAGATTTCGGTGATCAGCTCGATGTTGCTGCGCAGCGACGGCCGCAGCAGGGTGGTAACGTCGCCGAAGAAATCCTTGAGGTCGATCTGCTTCAATTCAAGCGGCTGGGCGCGCGCAAAGGCAAGCAGCTGCTTGGTAAGGCTGGCCCCGCGCTGCGCCGAACTGCGGATGCCGTCGAGCATCCGCTTGAGCTTCTCAGGACTGCCGGCGTTCCGCAGCGCGAGGTCGGACGCGCCGAGAATCGCCGTGAGTAAATTGTTGAAGTCATGGGCAAGCCCGCCGGTGAGCTGACCGAGCGCTTCCATCTTTTGCGAACGGAACAATTGCTCGCGCGATTCTTCCAAGCGAAGTTGAGTCTCGCGTTTCTCGGTCATGTCGCGAGTGATCTTGGCAAAGCCGATCAACTCGCCTTCCTCGTCGCGGATCGCGTCGATCACCACGCTCGCCCAGAAGCGCGTCCCATCCTTGCGCATGCGCCAGCCCTCGGCTTCGTAGCGGCCCGTCTCGCGCGCGGTTTCCAGCGCGGTCTTCGGCACACCCGCTTTGAAATCTTCGGGCGTGTAGAAGCGGCTGAAATGCTCGCCGATGATTTCACCGGGCGAATAGCCTTTGATCCGCTCGGCGCCCGCGTTCCAGTTGGTTACCAGACCTTCGGGATCGAGCATGTAGATCGCGTAATCGGTGACGCCCTGGACGAGGATTCGAAAGCGTCGTTCGGCCTCGATCAGCGCTTGCTGCGTGGCGCGCTTGTCGGTCATGTCGCGGGTGATCTTGGCGAAGCCGACGATCTCGCCATCCTGGTCGATGCGGTCGATCACCACGCTTGCCCAAAAGCGCGATCCGTCCTTGCGCACCCGCCAGCCTTCGCCCTCGAACCGGCCCTCGGTCCGCGCGATGCTCAGCACCTTGTCCGGCGTGCCCGCTTTGCGGTCTTCCTCGGTATAGAACTCCGAGAAATGGCGGCCGAGGATTTCGCTGGTCTGGAACCCCTTGATCCGCTCGGCGCCCGCGTTCCAGCTGGTCACATGCCCTTGGGGGTCGAGCATGTAGATCGCGTAGTCGACAATCGACTGCACGAGCAGCTTGAACGAATGTTCCGGCATCGGTTGCGGCACGGTTTCCGGAGCCCCCTCCAAGCTTCACTCCTCTCGGTGCGACGGTCGGCATAGACCGCCGCGTTACGCACAACCCGCGAAGCGGGAGCGAGTTGCACGACAGCGAGCGGACTCGTCCAGCGGAAAATTGCGTCGAGATCTACCCGGTTAGTTCTGCTTTCCTACACCACACCTATTTGGTTATCAAATCACCGACTCGGGATGAGATGGGGAGGGGATATTGGATATCAGCGCCTTGATCGACGCCCTGATCGAGCGTGAGGGCGGCTATGTCGATCATCCCGCAGACAGGGGCGGGCCGACCTGCTTTGGCATTACCGAGGCGGTCGCTCGCGCTCACGGCTACGCCGGACTGATGCGCCAGCTGCCGCGCGACGAAGCGGCGGCGATTTACGCCCGGCTCTACTGGCTACGGCCGCGGCTCGACGAAGTAGCACGACGCAGCGAGCGGATCGCCGTTGAGCTTTTCGACACGGGCGCCAACATGGGCCCGGCAGTCGCAATCACCTTCCTACAGCGCGCGCTCACCGCCCTTAACCGCAATGGCAAGGATTACCCCGACCTTGTCCCCGATGGCAGGATTGGCGCCGCGACGCTCGCCGCCTTGGACTCGTTTCTCAGCGGACGAAAGAGCAACGGTGAAACAATATTGCTGCGCGCGCTCGAGGCGCTTCAGGGCGAGCGCTACCTCCGGCTGGCCGAGCGCCGCCCAGCCAATGAGGTGTTCCTTTATGGGTGGCTTTCGAACCGGATTGGTGAGCCCTGACTCGCGCGTGCGCACGCGTGAATCTGTGACTTTTGGGACTTTTCGACGGAGATTGGCATGAAACCCCTGCCGCCGCCCGGCACCTTCGCCGAGGGCCAGCGCTATGTTTACGGCCTGCTCGCCGCCGCCGCCGGCATGTTCTGCGGCGCCTTCGCGGTCGGCATGATCGCGCTCCTGATGTGGGGCGGCTGGTCCCCGTACGAAGAGCATAGCATCGTCGTCATCTTCGGCTGGTCGCTCGGCGGATTCATTGCTGCGATGGTCGCGGTGATCGTCGGGCTGCTCGCCGGCGGACCGGTCGGCCGGTTCAGGCTCGCCGCCGGGCGCGACGGCGCCAGCGTCGAAGCGGACTGCCAACCATGATCCTTCGCTTGCTCAACATCCAGGGCATCGCCGGGATTGCTCTTGGCGCAGCGCTCGCGACCCTCCTCGCGCTGCAGAAGGTCGAGACCCGCCACTGGAAGAAGCAGAGCGCCGGGTTCGAGCGGCTCTACCAGAAGGAACAGGCGGCCTTGGCCGGGACCGTGGCCAACGTTCGCGTCGCCGCCGATCGCGCCCGCGCCGCCGATCTCGCCAATGCACAACGCGTCGCCGCCGACCAGCGCACCATCAATGAAAGGACCGCCCATGATTTCGAAGCCCGCCTGGCTACCGCTCGCGCTGCTGCTCAGCGCCTGCGCATCGAAGCTGCCCGCCCCGCAACCGATCGCCGTGCTGGCAGAGCGCCGCTCTTGCCCGCCCTATCCACTTCCGCCCGAAGCGCTGCTCAAAGCGCCAGCTCAGGTCGACTTCCTTCAGCCACCGCGCTGATCGCGACCGAGCAGGCAATCCAGCTCGACGAGCTCATCAAATGGGTTCGCGCGCAGGCAAAGGTTGACAACAACGCCGCCGCTGCGCCCACTTGGCCGGAAGATTGAGCGGGGGACAGGATGAAGCCGGATCGGCTCAATGCATTCACCGACGGCGTGATCGCCATCATCATCACCATCATGGTGCTGGAGATGCGCGTTCCGGAAGGGACTAGCTTAGCCGCCTTGCAACCCGTGTTACCGATCCTGGGTGCCTACGTCCTCTCGTTCATTTACGTCGGCATCTACTGGAACAACCATCACCACATGATGCAGACCGCGAAACGGGTGGACGGCCGGGTGCTGTGGTCGAACCTCAACCTTCTGTTCTGGCTGAGCCTGTTCCCGTTCGTGATCCGCTGGATCGATGAGCGTGGCGTGACCGCCTTTCCGGTCGCCGCGTTCGGCGTCGTGCTTGCCCTCGCTGGACTTGCCTATTTCATACTCGAAAGGGCGCTGATCGCGGCCGAGGGCGAATCCTCGGGAGTCGCGAGGGCGGTGGGGTCCAGTCTCAAGGAATGGCTGAGCTGCGCGCTTTACATCGTCGGCGTTGTCTCGGCTTTCCTGGTGTCGCCCTGGCTTTCGATCATCCTGTACGTGGCGGTCGCGCTGATGTGGCTGGTCCCGGACCGCCGGTTCGCTCGATCCCAATGAGGCGTGACCTCGGCCTTCTCGGCGCGATTGCCATTGCGATCGCCTGTCCGGCCTGGGCCGGCCCACCGATGCCCGGTGCCTCGCCGCCCTCGTTGAAGGCGCACCCGTCTGCGATCGGCCCGATGCTTCCCGCCGGCGAGACGACCTTGGTCAACGGTGCTTCAGCTTACCGTCCGGCCAAAGTCTCGCCCGGGCCATTGCCGGTTCTGATCCTGCTGCATGGCGCAGGCGGCTACCCGCAGGGCTTCCTTCAAAAGATGGAGCCGCTCGCCGACAAGCTCGGCGTGATCCTGGTAGCGCCCCACTCGCTCGACAAGACGTGGGACCTCATTCTCAACATGCAGACCGAGGACCAGCCGTGGCAGGGGCTCGACGCTCACCGCCTCGACCAGTCTTTAGGCGACTTGTTCAAGCGCTCAGCCGTCGATCCCAGCCACGTCGTGCTGCTCGGCTTCTCCGATGGCGCGAGCTACGCGCTGTCGCTGGGCCTTGCGAACCCGAAGCTGTTCACGACCGTGATCGCGCTGTCACCGGGCATGCTCGCCCCGCTGAAGCGCATCGACCATCAGCAGCAGGTATTCGTCGCTCATGGACGCAGCGATCACGTCCTGCCTTACACCGCCACCAAGGATATGGTGGAGCTCCTCCAGCGCGGCGGGGCGAACGTGCGCTTCCGCCCATTCGACGGCGATCATCAGATCGATCCGCAGTCGCTGACCGAAGGCCTCGAATGGGCGTTCGGCCCGCGCGCCTTGCAGCAATAGCCACGGCCTCCCACCTCAACGTCCATGGAACAATATCACGGAACCACGATCCTTGGTGTGAAGAAGGGCGGCAAGACCGTCATCGCCGGGGACGGGCAGGTCAGCCTTGGCAACACGGTGATCAAGCCGAACGCGAAGAAGGTTCGCCGGATCGGGGAGGACGGAAAGGTCATTGGCGGATTTGCCGGCGCGACGGCCGATGCCTTCACCTTGTTCGAGCGGCTGGAGCGCAAGCTCGAGCAATATAACAACCAACTGCTGCGTGCCGCGGTCGAGCTCGCCAAGGATTGGCGCACCGACAAATACCTCCGCAATCTCGAGGCCATGATGATCGTCGCCGACGCGGAGCAGCTGCTGATCCTCACCGGCAATGGCGACGTGCTTGAGCCCGAAGGCGGGATCGCGGCGATCGGGTCGGGCGGCAATTACGCGCTGTCTGCGGCCAAGGCGCTCGCCGATTACGAGCAGGATCCCGAAGTGCTTGCCCGCCGGGCGATGCAGATCGCGTCGGAAGTCTGCGTATTCACCAACGACCGGCTGACCGTGGAGACGGTTGAAGGCTGACGCGGAGCGGCTAGTCTGGCCCCATGCTCCTCGATCGCCGGACATTCGCCGCCAGCTCCGCCGCCTTGCTTTCCGGTTGTACGACGGTCGTCGCGCCGCGGAGCTTTTCGGAATGCACGCCGCTGCCCAAGGTCCTGGTCGATGAAAGCCGGGTAATCCGCACGGTTGCCGGCTTGAGGCCTTACCGCCGTTCGGGCTTCGTCGTCCGGCGAGAGTCGCTTGGCGACAAGGCGCTCGTGCACAATTACGGTCACGGCGGTGGCGGCATCACCTTGAGCTGGGGGTCGGCCAAGCTTGCCGCCGAGCTCGGGTTGCAGGGCCATTCGGGCCCGGTCGCGGTGCTCGGCGCGGGCATTCTCGGCCTGTCGACCGCGCGGCTGGTGCAGGAGGCGGGCTTTCCCGCCACGATCTATGCCGCCGCGCTTCCGCCGGACACCACCTCGAACATCGCCGGCGGCCAGTTTCACCCCTTCGCCGTCTTCCGGGAATCGGTGTCGACACCCGAATTCAGGGCTCAGTTCATACGTGCTCTCGATTATAGCTGGCGCCGTTTCCAGATCATGGTCGGCGACGACTATGGCGTGCGCTGGCTCCCGACCTACGTCGAATCCGACAGCCCTGAAGAAAAGCTCATCGCGACGTTCCCACCGATTAACCGAATGCTCCGTCGGGCCGAGCATCCGTTCCCGGTCGACAGCATGCGCCGCTACGACACGATGTACGTGGAAACCGGCCGCTACCTCCGGCAGATGATGCGCGACATCCAGATTGCCGGCGGCAAGATCGAGGTGCGGCAATTTGCGACGCCCGCAGACATTGCCGCGCTCCCCGAAGCGCTGGTGTTCAACTGCACCGGCCTCGGATCGCGCAACCTGTTTGGAGATCAGGAACTCCAACCCATTCGCGGCCAGCTCGCCATCCTCGAGCCGCAGCCGGAGGTTCGCTACGCCGCGCTCGGCAGTTTCGGCTACATGTTCCCCCGAGCGGACGGCATTCTGCTTGGCGGCACGTTTGAGTACGATACCTGGGATGTGACGCCCCAGCCGGATGACATCGCCCGGATCCTGTCATCCCAGAAGCGCTTCTTCGACACCTTCCGCTGCACTGCTTGAAGTGGCCTGACTGCCTTCCGACATAGTTCGGGAAATGAATTACCATTCCCCCATTCCCCAGGGCGGGGAGCAAGCCGAAGTGCTTAAGGACAAGCTCACTCCAAAGGCGATCGTCGCCGCGCTCGATGCGCATATCGTCGGCCAGGACGACGCAAAGCGCGCGGTCGCGGTGGCTCTGCGCAACCGCTGGCGTCGCCAACAGCTTGGCCCCGAGCTTCGCGACGAGGTCACGCCCAAGAACATCCTGATGATCGGCCCCACGGGCTGCGGAAAGACCGAGATCAGCCGACGGCTGGCCAAGCTTGCCGACGCGCCGTTCGTGAAGGTCGAGGCGACCAAGTTTACCGAGGTCGGCTACGTCGGTCGCGATGTCGAACAGATCGCTCGCGACCTGGTCGAGGAGGCCGTTCGCCTCGAGCGGGAGCGTCGCCGCAACAAGGTCCGCGCCGCGGCAGAGGAAGCGGCCATGGACAAGCTTCTCGACGCACTCACGGGCAAAGGGTCGAGCGAAGCAACGCGAGCGAGTTTTCGCCAGCGCTTCGCCGACGGCAGCCTCAACCAGGCCGAAGTCGAGATCGAGGTCGACGAGGCGGCCGCCATGCCGTTCGAGATCCCGGGCATGGGCGCGCAGGTGTTCGACCTGAAGTCGATCATGGGCAAGGCGATGGGCAGCGGACCGCGCAAGCGCCGGAAGCTCAAGGTACCGGAAGCGTTCGCTCGGCTGACCGAAGAAGAGGCCGACAAGCGTCTCGATCCCGACGACATCAACCGCGCGGCGCTCTTGGACGCGGAAGCCAATGGCATCGTTTTCCTCGATGAGATTGACAAGATCGCGGTTAGCGATGTCCGCGGCGGGTCAGTCAGCCGCGAGGGCGTTCAGCGCGACCTGTTGCCGCTCATTGAGGGCACGACGGTCGCGACCAAATATGGGCCGCTCAAGACGGACCACATCCTGTTCATTGCCTCGGGCGCGTTCCACATCGCCAAGCCCGCCGACCTGCTGCCGGAGCTTCAGGGCCGGCTGCCGATCCGCGTCGAGCTCAAGGCACTCACGCAGGAAGATTTCGTGCGGATCCTGTCGGACACCCGGGCGAGCCTGACCGAGCAATATCAGGCGCTGCTCGGCACCGAAGGCGTGACCGTTCAATTTGCCAACGACGGGATCGAGGCGCTCGCTCGCATCGCTGCCGAGGTCAACGAAGCGGTCGAGAATATCGGCGCGCGCCGGCTTCAGACGGTGATGGAGAAGCTTCTCGAGGACGTTAGTTTTGACGCAGAGGACCGGGCGGGCGACACGCTGGTCGTCGACGCGGCCTTCGTCGACCAGCAGTTGTCCAGCATCGCTCGCAACGCAGACCTCAGCCGCTACGTACTCTAAAGCAGTCGCAACCAATTCTCGCGGCGGTAGCGCCACAGCAAGCCCTGTTCGAACGGCGGCCACAAGCTTGTTTTGACGCCGGCGAGACGCAGCTTGTCGGCGACCCAGCTATTGCACGTCCGAACCGCGCTTGCCTTTCCGCGGGCGCGGTAGAAGCCGTCGTTCCGGCCATAGCCGGGATGGTCGATGCGAATTGGTCGGCCGTGCGCATCCAAAATGAGGTCAGCGCGGATCGCGGCGAACAGCCGCCGGTATTCCTCCGGCCGCAGCCGGATTTGGCGAACCTCGACATTGATCCCCGAGACATAATCGACGTGCATTACGCGGTTGCCGCCTGCGAGGGCGTGCCAGGCCGTGCGCGGCGTCAGGTCCCACCAGGTCGGCGTGTTGAGATAGACTCGCTCCTCCCCTGCGCCGAAGGCGATCCAGGCGGGTCCGCCGGCACTTGCAAAATCACTGGGTGGGATCAGCCTGGCCCAGTCGAGCCCTTGCGCGGCAATTGGCATAACGATGTCGACGTGGATGCCGTTGTCGATCAGGTAGATCGTCGTCCCGCGGGCCGGCTCGGTCCAGGCGCGATTGACCGGGACAAGCGAGCCGACCAGCGCGGCACAGAGGTAGAGCGCGGGGAACGCCAGAATTGCGACGAGCAGGCGGCCAACCCACTTGCCGCGCTTCACTTTCTTAGCCCGCCGAGCCACTTGGCCTCCCGCCCATGCCTTGCCTTCACTGGTGGCCCTGCCTAGATGCCGCGGCCAGGTCGGGGCGTAGCGCAGCCTGGTAGCGCATCACACTGGGGGTGTGGAGGTCGCTGGTTCGAATCCAGTCGCCCCGACCATCATCTTTCTCGGAAAGTCAGTTAGCATCCCATGTCCAACGAACCGATCCAGATGAGCCTCGTGCAAGCCGCGCCAGGCGGCCAGCCGGGGGGAGCCGCAGGCATCCTCGTCGGCATCCTTCCCTGGCTCGCGATCTTCGTCATCTTCTACATGCTCATGATCCGTCCGCAGCAACGCCGGCTGAAGGATCACCAAGCCGCGATTGCCGCTATCAAAAAGGGTGACGACGTGATCACGGGTGGAGGCATTCGTGGGCGCGTGACCAAGGTCAGCGATGACGAGGCCGAGGTAGAGATCGCGTCGGGCGTCAAGATCCGCGTGGTGAAATCCACGATTAGTCACGTGCTCACCGGCAATTCCGCAGCGGCCAACGACTGATGCTCGAATTCCCGCGCTGGAAGGTCACGGTCCTGTGGCTCATCGTCGCGCTCGGCGTGCTGTTTTCTATTCCAAGCTTGATCGCCGGGACCCAGGCGAAGAATTACTGGCCTAAGTGGGCTCCGCAGTACAAAATCAGCCTCGGTCTCGACCTTGCCGGCGGCAGTCACCTGCTGCTCGAAGCCGACGCGCGCGACGCGCAAAAGCAGCGCCTTCAGGCGATGGAAGATTCGGTCTCGACCGAACTTCGCCGCGACCCGCGCATCGATATCGGCGATATCTCGACCGCCGGCGGCCGTCTCTCCTTCCTCGTCCGCAATCCGACCCAGGTAGACGCTGCGGTCGAGCGAATGCGGACGCTCACCAAGCCGCAGGGTCTGACTGGTCAACGCGATTGGGATGTCCAGGTTGTCGATTCCACCCGCGTGGTGATGCTTCCGACATCGGAGGGGACAGCGCGGGCGTTGAAGGATGCGATGGGCGTCGCGCGCGATGTCGTCCGCCGCCGTATCGATCCGGGCGGCACCAAGGAAATTACGGTCATTACCGAAGGCGGCAACCGAATCCTCGTCCAGGTCCCGGGCGTCGAGGACCCGGATTCGCTCAAGCGCCTCATCGGCCAGACCGCCCGGCTTGAATTCAAGCTGGTCGATCTTTCGGCCAACCCCCAGGACGTCCAGCAGGGCCGCGCGCCGCCGGGAAGTCAGGTTCTTCCCATGGCCGACGGCACGGGCTTCATGGCCGTGAAGCGCCGCGTGATGGTGTCGGGCGACCAGCTGACCGACGCCAAGCAGGGCTTCGACCAGGACGGCCGGCCGGACATCAACATCAAGTTCAACACCAGTGGCGCGAGGCGCTTCGGCCGGGTCACCCAGGAGAATGTCGGGAAGCCATTCGCGATCATCCTCGATGACAAGATCCTGTCCGCGCCGAACATCAATGAACCGATCCTCGGCGGTCAGGCGCAGATCAATGGCGGCTTCACGGTCAAATCAGCCAACGACCTCGCGGTCAGTCTTGCTTCGGGTAAGCTACCGGTCAAGCTGAACGTGATCGAGGAACGCACGGTCGGCCCCGATCTCGGCAAGGATTCGATTCACAAGGGCGCGATCGCCAGCGGGATCTCGGTCCTGCTCGTGGTTCTGTTCATGCTCGTCACCTACGGCCGCTTCGGCGTCTATGCGAACATCGCGCTGCTCGTGAACGCCTTCCTGATCCTGGGCATCATGGCGATCTTCAATGCGACACTGACCTTGCCCGGAATCGCCGGCTTCATCCTGACGATCGGTGCCGCGGTCGATGCCAACGTGTTGATCAACGAGCGCATACGCGAGGAGATACGAAGAGGGCGAAGGCTGATCGACGCGGTCGAGACTGGCTATCGCGAGGCGATGCGCGCGATCTTCGACGCCAACGTGACCCACGTCATTTCCGCCTCGATCATGGCCTATTTCGGATCGGGTCCAGTGCGGGGTTTTGCCGTGGTGCTGCTGATCGGCGTCGTTACTTCGGTTTTCACGGCTGTCTATTTCACCCGGATGCTGGTCGCGTTGTGGATTCGCCGCGCCCGTCCGCGCGCCCTGCATATTTAAGGCTCATCGCATGAAGTTGCTGAAGCTCGTTCCCGATCATACCAACCTGGATTTCATGCGCTGGCGCAACCTCGCGCTGGTCCTCTCGCTGATCGCGACTGTCGCCTCCCTCTCCTACACGGTTTACCGGGGGCTGAACCTCGGCGTCGACTTCGTCGGCGGCCAGCTCATCCGCGTCACCTTCGCCCAGCCGGTCGATGTCGAGCAGCTGCGCGGCAAGGTCGACAGCATGCATCTCGGCGAAGCCAGCATCCAGGAGTTTGGCGGTCCAAAGACCTTCCAGATCCGGCTGCCCAAGCCGCCCGGCGGCGATGCTGCCGCGAACAGCGTCGCGACCCGCGTGAAGCAGGAAATCGAAACCGATTACCCTGGCGCCAAGATCGATTCGGTCGACACCGTCTCGGGCAAGGTCAGCGAGGAGCTGGCGGACAACAGCGCCATCGCCATCGCCTTGGCGATGCTCGGAATCGCGGTCTACATCTGGTTCCGGTTCGAATGGCAATTCGGGGTTGGGGCGTTGCTTACGCTTGGCCACGATATCGCCATGACCCTGGGCTTCTTCGCGTTCACACGATTGCAGGTCGACTTGAACGTCGTCGCCGCCTTCCTGACCATCGTCGGCTACTCACTGAACGACACCGTCGTCATCTATGACCGCGTGCGCGAGAATCTGCGCAAATACCGCAAGATGGGAATCCTGCCGCTCCTGAACCTTTCGCTCAACGAGACGCTGGCGCGGACCGTCGTCACCTCGCTCACCGTGCTGCTTGCGCTCGGCGTGCTGATGCTGATCGGACCGGAGGTCATCTTCGGTCTTGCTATCGCTATTTTCCTAGGTGTGCTGATTGGCACCTACTCGTCCATCTACATTTCGGCGCCCGTTCTCGTCTGGCTGGGGGTCAAGCCCGACAGCTTCCTAAAGGGCGATGAGAAGGACGAGCCTGAACCACAACCCGCCTGATTTTCGTTCAGGAACGGCCAAGCTTCTTCAGTCCATCCCGCCGCTTGGCCTGCTATGACCCCCACGCTAATGAGGACCCCATGCTGAAGCTCACCCGTTCTGTCGCCCTGTTGCTCGGCTCGGCCGCGATCCTCTCGCTCGGCGCGTGCGCGACTGGCGGAAAGAAGGGCGATACGGCCTATGTCGCTCGCGATGTCGGCATGCTCTACACGGCCGCGAAGCGGTCGATGGACAGCGGCGACTACGAGCAGGCGGCGAAACTGTTCGACGAGGTTGAGCGCCAGCATCCCTATTCGGTGTGGGCCCGTCGCGCCCAGCTGATGAGCGCGTTCAATTACTATCTGTCGAAGAAGTATACTGAAGCGATCAGCTCGGCCCAGCGGTTCGTCTCGATCCATCCGGGCAACGCGGAAGCGCCCTATGCCCAGTATTTGATCGCGATGAGCTATTATGAGCAGATTGCGGACGTGACGCGCGACCAGTCGATCACCCAGTCGGCGTCGGATGCGTTCGGTGAGCTGGTCCGCCGTTATCCTGACTCGCGCTATGCGGCCGATGCACGGGAAAAGGCCGCCTCGATCAGCGACCATCTGGCGGGCAAGGAAATGGAGGTCGGCCGCTTCTATCAGCGTTCGGGCCAGTGGCTTGCCGCGACCTACCGCTTCCGCACCGTTGTCGACAAATACCAGACCACCAGCCACGCGCCCGAAGCACTTGAGCGCCTGGTCGAATGCTACATCGCGCTCGGCATTCCCGATGAGGCGTGGCGCGCTTCCTCGGTCTTGGGCGCCAATTATCCCGATAGCTATTGGTACCGTCAGTCGCTGCGGCTTCTGATCAAGGAGCGGCAGTACACCAAGGGTAGGGCGTTCGGGGCGAACCAGCTCGCGCCAGCGGGGGCGACGAATGCTCGGTTGCCGAAGGCCAAGCGGGTCGGACCGCCGAGCGCGACCGACTATCCGGACCCGAAACAGTAAGTAGCGATGGGCGGGCCAAGCAGAGCAGCCGCGCCCTTCACCCGAGCATGCTGAGGCAGCTCGCCGTCCACAATGTCGTGCTCGTTGAGCGGCTCGAGCTCGAGTTCGAGCCGGGGCTTGGCGTTCTGACGGGTGAGACGGGCGCTGGCAAATCGATCCTTCTCGATGCGCTTGGCCTCGCGCTAGGCGTGCGCGCGGATACGTCCCTCGTCCGCACTGGACAGGACGGTGCCACGGTTTCCGCAGAAATCGAGCTTCCCGGCGATCATCCCGCGCACAAGCTTCTCGCCGAGCAAGGCATCGACCTCGATGCGAGCGAACCATTGATCATTCGCCGCACGGTGAAAAGTGACGGCGGCAGTCGGGCCTTCATCGGCTCGGCTGCAGTTCCCGCCGGCCTGCTTCGCGACGTTGGTGCGCTGGCGGTCGAGATTCACGGCCAGCACGACGATCGCGGACTGCTCAACCCCAAGGGACACCGGGCGTTACTGGACGCCTTCGGCAAGCTCGACGTCGGGCCGGTCGCCGATGCGTGGACAACTGTTACCCATATCGAATCAGAGCTCACCCGCCAGCGGGCCGAGGCCGCGGCGGCAGAGCGCGACCGCGACTATCTCGAGCACGCCTGTGCGGAGATCGAGGCATTGGCGCCCGAAGAGGGGGAGGAGACGCGGCTGGCCGAAGAGCGCACCGCTATGCAGGCCGGACTGAAGGCTGGAGAATCGCTGACCGGCCTCGACGAGCTGCTCGGCGGGTCCGAGGGTGCACTCGCTCAGTTACGCCAGGCGGCACGGCGGATCGAGCGCGGCGCGGCAGATCACCCGCTGCTCGGCGAGGCACTTGCAGCGCTCGACCGTGCGGTGATCGAAGCGAGCGAAGCCGAGGATCGGATCACTCGCGCGGCGGATGCACTGGCATTCGACCCTGCTCGACTGGAACAGGCCGAAGCGCGACTGTTCGATATTCGCGGCATCGCCCGAAAGCATAGGGTTGAGCCCGACGCGCTGGCGGCGCTCGGTCATCAAATGAGGGAGCAGCTTGCGGCGATCGAAGCGGGCAGCGAGCGCATCGACGATTTGGATCGCGAGCTTATGGTAGCGCGCGCGGCCTACGCCCGGGCGGCCTCGCTGCTTAGCAAACAGCGACATGAAGCAGCACAGCGGCTCGACGCGGCGGTGGCCAGCGAACTCGTCCCGCTGAAGCTCGACGCGGCGCGATTCCGTACGGCGATCGCAGCGGTCGAGCCGGGCTCGGCCGGAACAGATCGGGTGGAATTCGAAGTCTCGACCAATCCCGGTGCGCCGTTCGGCCCGCTCACCAAGATCGCGAGCGGTGGTGAGTTGTCCCGCTTCATTCTCGCGCTCAAGGTAGCGCTTGCTGAAGCCGGAGGCGCGGCAACGATGATCTTTGACGAAGTCGACCGCGGCGTCGGCGGTGCCGTTGCGAGCGCGATCGGGGAGCGCCTTGCCCGCCTGTCGCGCCAATCGCAGGTTCTGGTCGTTACCCACAGCCCGCAGGTCGCGGCGCGCGCCGCGCATCATTACCGGATCGAGAAGAATCACGGCTCGGACGGCACGCGAACCACCGTTCGCAAGCTGAACGACGATGAGCGGCGCGAAGAGATAGCGCGCATGCTATCGGGCGCGTCGATCACCGAGGAAGCGCGCGCCCAAGCCGCGAAACTACTGGAGGCAGCATGAGCAAGGAACGAAGCGTCGCGCATCGATTCGAGGGTGAGAGCCTCGAGAGCGTGTTCGTCGGGCGGCGCGACGGCGAGGCCCGACCGACCATCCTGCTGATCCCGAGCGTGATGGGGATCACCGACCTTGAGATCGGCTGGGGCCGCCAGCTCGTCGAGCTTGGCTACAGCACCTTCCTCGCGGACGTGTTCGGGAGCGAATTCCGGGGGGCGCCGCGGGACACGATGTTCGGCGAGATGAACCGGATCAAGGAAGACCGTTCTGCGCTGCTGCGCCGGCTCGAGCATGTCCTCGGCGTGGCGCGCGGGCTCGACGAGGTCGAGGGCGATCGGATCGCCGTATCGGGCTATTGCTTCGGCGGCATGTGCGCCCTCGACCTTGCCCGAAGCGGCGCGGACATCGCCGCAGCAGTGAGCTTCCACGGCCTGTTCGATCCGCCCGGCCTGCCCAAGCACAAGATCAAAGCGAAAGTCGTCGCTTACCATGGCTGGGACGATCCGATGGTCCCGCCGGAAAAGGTCGTCGCACTGGGGCAGGAATTGACCGAGGCCGGGTCGGACTGGCAGATCCACGCTTACGGCCATGTTGGCCATGGTTTCACCAACCCGCACGCGCACCAGATCGGGATCGACGGCGTCTTCTACCACCAGCTGGCGGCCGAGCGGTCGTGGACCAGCTTCGTCAGCCTGCTCGAGGAAGTGTTTGGCTGAGACTCTCTCCGAGGCCGATGCCGCCAACCGCCTGATGCGGCTGGCGAAGGAGATCGCCCGGCACGACAAGCTTTATCATGACCAGGACGCGCCGGAGATTTCCGACGCGGACTATGACGCCCTGATCCGCGAGAACCGGGAGCTCGAGGAGCGCTTTCCTCGGCTGGTCCGCGCGGATTCTCCATCAAGGCGGTTGGGTGCGGCCCCGACCAGTTCGCTCGCCAAGGTCACGCATGCGCGGCCGATGCTTAGCCTGGAAAACGCCTTCGCGACTGAGGAAGTGGAGGAGTTCGTCGCTCGAGTGAAGCGCTTCCTCAACTTGCCCGCCGACGCGGCGGTGCCGATGACCGCCGAGCCAAAGATCGACGGGCTCTCTTGCTCGCTGCGCTACGAGAAGGGCGCGCTGGTGCTTGCCGCGACGCGCGGGGACGGCTCGGTGGGCGAGGATGTGACCGCCAATGTGCGGACGATAAGTGACGTGCCCCAGCAAATCGCCGGCGCACCTGATGTGCTCGAAGTTCGCGGCGAGGTCTACATGTCCAAGGCCGACTTCGAGGCGCTCAATGAGCGCCAGGAAGCGGCCGGCGGCAAGGTCTTCGCCAACCCGCGCAATGGCGCCGCCGGCTCGCTACGCCAGAAGGACCCGGCCGTCACCGCGGCGCGGCCGTTGCGTTTCCTCGCCCACGGCTGGGGCGAGCTTTCGGCGCCGCTGGCAGACACGCAATATGAAGCGATGAGGCGCATCGAGAGCTTGGGAATCCCCGTCAGCGATTTGCTGGTCCGCTGCGAGAATGTCGCGGCGATGCTCGCTCATTATCGCGCGATCGAGAAAGCGCGCGCCGACCTGCCGTTCGACATCGATGGCGTGGTCTACAAGGTTGACCGGCTCGACTTCCAGGAGCGGCTGGGCTTCGTCGCCCGCGCTCCCCGCTGGGGCCTTGCGCACAAATTCCCGGCGGAAAAAGCCGAGACGACGCTGGAGGGGATCGATATCCAGGTCGGGCGGACCGGCAAGCTAACCCCGGTTGGCCGGCTGAAGCCGGTCGGCGTCGGCGGCGTGATGGTCGCCAACGTCACCCTGCACAATCGCGACGAGATCGAGAGGCTCGGCCTGCGCATTGGCGACCGGGTCCGGATCCAGCGCGCCGGCGACGTGATCCCGCAAGTGGTGGAGAACCTCACCCGCGACGAGCCGCGCGAGCCCTATGTCTTCCCCGACCATTGCCCGATCTGCGATTCCGAGGCGGTCGCGGAAGAAGGCGAAGTCGACGTCCGCTGCACGGGCGGATTGATCTGTGCCGCGCAACGGTTCGAGCGGTTGCGCCATTTCGTGTCGCGCGGCGCGCTCGATATCGAGGGGCTGGGCGAGAAGTCGATCTCCGAATTCATCGATCTCGGCTGGCTGCACTCGCCCGCCGACATCTTCCGGCTGCACAAGCGTCGCGCCGACCTGCTCGGCCGCGAGGGATGGAAGGAGAAATCGGTCGACAATCTCCTTGCTGCGATCGAGTCCAAGCGTGAGCCCGATGGCCCACGCTTCCTGTTCGGGCTCGGCATCCGCCACGTCGGGATCGTCACCGCGCGCGATCTTCTGAAATGCTTCGGGACGATCGAGGAACTTCGCCGTGCCGCGCTGTCGGAGGGCGGACAGGAAGAACTGTCGTCCGTTCAGGGCGTCGGCCCGGTTGTGGCCGAGGCACTCCATGATTTCTTCCATGAGAAGCACAATCAAGAAGTCCTCGATGACCTGCTCTCCGAGGTCTCTCCGGCACCCTATCTCAGCGGCGCGAAGCAGACCGAGTGGACCGGCAAGACCATCGTCTTCACCGGCAGCCTGGAAACGATGAGCCGCGACGAGGCCAAGGCGCAGGCCGAGCGACTTGGTGCGCGCGCCGCCGGGTCGGTCAGCGTCAAGACAGACCTGGTTGTCGCTGGGCCCGGTGCGGGATCGAAGCTCAAGAAAGCCGAGGAGCTCGGCATCCGCGTCGTCAACGAAACGGAATGGGCGAAGATCGTCGCCGAGGCGTGACCCTCACCGATAAGCGGCGCTTATCGGGCATTCGAATTCATTAGTTGGCTACACCCAAGCCGCCGACGGTATCGGCCCGCGCATAACATTCCGTGGGAGTAACGAATGGCGCTGGTTACGATCGACATCGTCAAAGGTGTCTTCAACGACGATCAAAAGAAGCAGATGATCGAGCGGGTGACCGAGGCGATGATTTCGGTTGAAGGCGAGACCATGCGCGGTGTGACCTGGGTGAAGCTCAACGAGGTCGACCATTGGGCAGTGGGTGGCCATATCCTCAGCGTCGCCGACGTAGAGGCGCAGATGGCTGGGCGAAAAGCCGCCTAGCGCGCCCCGCTCGTCCTGCGGATGAAGTCCGCGACATTGTCGTGCAGCGCGACCAATGACGGCAGGTGCGCGTAGACCATGTGCCCGCTCTCATAATATTTGTATTCGATATTGCCGCGGAGCGCCGGCGGCACGGGCAAGTGCCGCAACTCCATCTTGCCTTCGAAGTAAGGCGTCGAAATGTCGTAATAACCGCCGTTGACCATCACCTTCATGTCCGGGTTCTGCTTCATCGCGACCGCGAGATCCGGAAGAACGTTAGGAAGCGCGATTAGCGGGTCGCTGACGCCCGGCGGGGCGTGCTTGTAGTCCCATTTCGAATAGATCGGGATGCCGGACTTATACTCAACGCCTTCGCCGTAATGCAGAGCCGAGCGTACATAGCCGTTCCACGCGGCGAGGTAGGCGGCGCTGATCGCGGCGCTCTGCGGGTCGTAGCTCGCGACCTTGCTTAGGGGATCGATCGTCGCGCCGACGAAGCGCGTGTCGAGCGTGCCCGTGGTCGCTTCCTCGCGCGCCAGCAGCTCCTTCTGGAACGCGCCATATTCGATGCGCAGGTTGGTCTTCAGCAAATAGGGGACGGTCAGCCCGGTGTAAGCCGACAGCCGCTCCGCGATCCGCTGGCGCTCCGCGTCGGGCAAGTCGTTCCCCTTGAGCAGGGCCGTCGCGTAATCGCCGGTCGCAAAGGCTTCGACCCCGGCGAGGAAGGTTTGAAGGCTCGCGGGCTTGTTCGCGATGCGATTGTGGTACCAGGCGGTCGCCGCATAGGTTGGCAGCGACACGATATAGGGCATGTCGATGCCCGGATTGTTCTGCGGATCGTCCGGCATGAAGTCCCAGTTCAAAATGTCCGACAGCAGGATCACGCCGTTGAGGTCGATGTCCTTGTTCTGCAGCGCGAGCGCGAGGCCCGCGCCTCGCATCGTGCCGTAACTCTCCCCGAAGAGATATTTGGGCGAGCTCCAGCGTTGGTACTTGCTGAGGAACTGGAAGATGAATTGCGAGAAGGCGTCGATGTCCTGGTCGACGCCGTAGAAAGCCTTTTCCTTGTCCTTGCCGGCAATGCGCGAAAAGCCCGTGCCGGGCGCGTCGATGAAGACGAGATCGGAGGCATCGAGCAGGCTCTGGTCGTTGTTGACGACCGAATAAGGCGCGTTGGTGTGCCTTCCGTCCACGGTGGCCACGCGGACCGGCCCGAATGCGCCCATACGCAGCCACACGGTTGAGGATCCCGGGCCGCCGTTGAACAGGAAGGTGATCGGCCGGGTCGCGGATGGCACGCCCTGCTTGAAATAGGCCGTGTAGAACATCGACGATTCGGGTTTCGGCTCGTCCTTGTCGCCCTTGGTCTGGGCGTCGGCTTCGAGCTGGTCGGTGTCGGACCAGTCCTTGGCGTGGATCACGAGCGTTCCGGCTACCGCATCGAACGCGATCGGCTGGCCGCCGATCGTGACGCTGCCGACCGAGCGAACTTCGCTTGGGTGGAAGAATTGCTTCGCAGGCTGGCTGGCGTCGCCCTTCTTGGCTTCGCTTCGTGGTGGCTTCGCCGCCGAATGCTTTGCGGCGGGAGCGGAAAGAGCGGGAGCGGCGAGCAGCGCGGTCGCCGCGAGGAGCATCGGCAATTTCATTGCGCGGGTGTTGCAGCCGCCGCGGCGGCAAGCAAGCCTAGGCGACCCGTTCGCAGACCACCACCGGCCACTCGCCGAAGCCGGGATCCTTCAATGTCAGTCCCTGCTGCTGGTAGGCCGCGATGACGCCGTCAGCCTGCGTGTCGAGCAGGCCAGCGAGCACGATCTTCCCGCCCGCCGCCAGCGCTTTTGCGAAATCGGGCGCGAGCTCGATCAATGGTCCGGCGAGGATATTGGCGACGATCAGGTCGAACGGCGCGCGCGCGGCGAGCAGCGGCGAGTCCATCCCGTCGGCGACACCGAGGAGCAGCTCGCCGGCCCCGTGGCCTAGCTTCATGCGATTGATGGCGGCATTGTCGCGCGCGACGTCGATCGCGATGGGATCGATGTCGGTCGCGATGCACTTCGCTTGCGGCCACAGCGCCAGCGCCGCAAAGGCGAGCAAACCTGTGCCGGTGCCGATATCGGCGACGTTGGCGAACGCCTTACCTTCGACCTCCAGGCGATCGAGCGCGGCGAGGCAGCCGCTGGTCGTGGCATGCTGGCCGGTGCCGAAGGCGAGGCTAGCGTCGATCTCGAAATTGATCCGCTCCGGGTCCGGCACATAGGTGGGCGTGTGAACCGTGAAGCGGCCGGCGCGGATCGGCTGAAGCCCCGCCTGGCTCATCCTCACCCAGTCGGTTTCATCGAGCTTTTCGATTCGCGGCTCGCCTCCTCCCAAGCTCGCGAGCATGTAGAGTTCGTCCGACTTCGGCTCATGTTCGAGATAGGCGTGGATCACCCATTCGTCGGGCTTCGATTCATCCGGCTCGTCCGCGACGAGGACCGGCGGGTGGTCACCAAAGTCGGGCAGCTCGTCCATCGCGCCGACCGCCTCGGCCTGCTGCCGGGTGCAGCGAACCGTTACTCGCCAGCTGATGGCTGCTGCTCCTTCGCCAGGCGCTCGTCGAGCGCAGCGCGGCCGCGCCGTGCATAGTCGCGGCAGGCTCCTCTGGCGGCCAGCGGCGCCTTGCCGTCCAGCCGGTCGATCAGATTGCTCGCGCCCGGGTGCGGCGTGATGAGAAGGCCGCAACCGAGGTTGCCGATCAGGTTCAGGCTGGACCGGAACGTTGCGACATATTTGGGATGATCGGAGAAGCGGTAGTTGTCGGCCGACACCGCAGTAACGCTATCGGCATAGACGATGTTTGCGCAGCGCCCGTTCTCGCAGCTTCGCCACGACCAGCTCGTGCTTCCGGGCGCGTGGCCCGGCGTTGCCCACGCCACGAGCCGCAGCGGGCCCTGCTCGACGACGAAGCCGTTGGACAGCATGATTCCGACATTTGCCGGCGGATAAGGCTTCAGCACGCCATATTGCGGGTCGCGCTTCTCCGGTTGGCCCGTCGTCAGCGCGAGATAAGCCGGTGGCATCGACATCACGACGGCGCCGGTCATCTTTTGCAGCGTGGCGACGCCGCCGGCGTGATCATGATGTTCGTGGCTGATGCCAATCCGCTTGATGTCCTTCAGCTTGAATCCGAGCCGTTCGATGTTCGCGGCGATCGAGGGAGCGGCCTCTTCCGTCGCTCCGTCGAGCAGGATGTGCCCCTTGGGCGAGGTAATCAGCAGGACGGTGATCTGGCATGTGCCGACGTCGTAGACATTGGCGAAGATATGGAGGGGCGGTGCCGGGTCGCTGAAGCCCTCGGTCTTTCCATCGCAGGCTGCGTGCCATTCCGGCATCTCGGCCGGCCCCGCTGCGGCAAGCGCGGAAGCGGCGATAAGGCTAGCGAACATAGCTCGCGCCGTTGACGTCGACGATGCTGCCGGTGGACGAGGCCGGCGCGTCGATCGCCAACCAGCGGATCACCTCGGCGACCTCGTCGGTCGTCGACACGCGGCCGAGCGGGATGTCGGCGACGATCTTCGCTCCACCGCGGCCGGCGAGATATTCCTCGGTCATTTCAGAGACGGTGAAGCCCGGCGCCACCGCGAAGCAGAGCACGCCGTCGGCGGCGTAGCCGCGCGCAATTGTCTTGGTCATCGACACCATCGCGCCTTTGGAAGCGGCATAATGCCAGTGCTGCGGGCTATCGCCGCGAAAGGCTGCGCGGCTCGCGACATTCACGATCCGCCCTGGGATGCCGAGGTCGAGGAAATGCGAGACGGCGAGACGGCTTAGGTCAGCGGCCGCCTGCAGGTTTATCGTCAGGGTTCTGGCCCAGCCTGCATGCCAATCGTCGTCTGACGCATTGTCGGCCACGCCTTCATATATGCCGGCATTGTTGACCAGCACGTCGACACGGCCGTCGAGTTCGGCCAGCGCGGTATCCCAAATGTCACGCGGCGCGGTGGGATCGCCGAGGTCGCCGGCGACCAGGCTGTCGGTGCCTTTGGTCGAATGGCCGACCACATTGTGACCGGTCTTCTTGAGGAGAGCATAAGCGGCCGCGCCAATGCCCCGGCTCGCTCCGGTGATCAGGACGTTCATGTCCCCCGCCTACCGCCACGCGGGCGACGGGGGAAGAAGGCAGCTTAGGCGGCGATACCGCTGACGAACGCCTTGGCGGTCGACTTGAAGTTGGCAATCTGCTCGCTGAAGCGGCCAAAGCCCTGCTCGACCTGGTCGATGTCCTTGGCGACATTTTCGGTGTCGCTGCGGATGGCGGCGATGGTCGAGCTCATCGAGTCGGCGGCCAACGCCGTTTCGTCGACGGCTGCAGTGATCATCGTCACGGTCTGTGCCTGTAGCTCCATCGCTTCGCGAATGCGGTCGGCGGAAGTCTGCACTTCCTCGACAGTCCCTTGGATCGATCCGTTGGCGTCCACCGTCTGACGGGTGGCCTGCTGGATTGCCGTGATCTTGGCGGTGATGTCGTCGGTTGCGCGCGCGGTCTGCGAGGCGAGGCTCTTCACTTCCTGCGCAACGACCGCGAAGCCGCGGCCGGCATCGCCAGCGCGTGCGGCCTCAATGGTGGCGTTGAGCGCCAAGAGGTTGGTCTGGCCTGCGATGTCGCGGATGAGCGACAGGATCGATTCGATCGCTTCGACGTGCGCGCTGAGGGCCTGGCTGACCTTCACGGCTTCGCTCGCCTGGTCGCCGGCCCGGGTAGCGACGCCCGCGGCCACTTCGACTTCGGCCCGTGCGTCTTCGATGGCACGGATCAGGCCAGCGGCAGTCTGGGCGGCTTCGCGCATCGCGACGGCCGACTGCTCGGCCGCAGCGGCGACTTCGCTGGTCTTACCCAGCATTCCGCGCGCGGATGCGGCGGTAGCACGGGTGCGGTCGGTCAGCGATTTGGACTGGTCGGTGCTGGCGCGAACCAGCTCGGCAACGCGGCGTTCGAACTGCTCGCTCTCACGGCCACGCGAATCGCCGGCCTCGATCGCCTCGAGCAGCGAAACCTGTGCAAGCGTGATGTCGGTCTCGATCACCTCAATCCTATTGAAGGCGGCGACGCAGTCAGCAAGCAGAGAGGGATCGCTGGCAAAGCGCTCGCACATCTTGGCGATGACTCGAGCGGCAATCCCTGCATGCTCGGCCATGTATACCGGCACTGCAATCTTCTCGGCGTAAATCATCCGGCCATATTCGGCGATGCGCTGGATCCAGGCGGCATCGGCCTTGCCGGCGTAGACCGGCGCGTAGCGGTCGGCGCGCTCCTGCCCGACGCTCGCCGCGATCTCGGCGGTAACCAGGTCCAGGGCATTCTCGCGAATGAGCGCAAGATCGCGGTCAAGCGAGCCATCGCCGTTATAAGCAGCAAGGCGAGCCTTCACCTGCTCGTCGGTCAGCTTCTGCAGTTGCGCAGTATCGCCACTCATCAGTCCGGTCTCCGTCATTCGCTAAGTTCACGCGGTTGGGACGCTCTTGCCGCACAATGGTTAAGACCGGGTTAGGCGGCGGTTCGGAAATCTTGCCTAGCGAGGGAGCGCGCCTTAAGCGGGCCAGCATCATGGCAGCCACCAAATCACGACCGCTCTCGCCCCATCTCACGATCTGGCGATGGGGACCGCATATGCTCGTTTCGATACTTCACCGCGTGACGGGCGGGGCGCTTTCCGTTGCGGGCCTCGCGATCCTGGCCTGGTGGTTGATGGCGATCGCGGACGGCCCCGATGCCTATGCTAAGTTCAGCGATCTTGCCCGCAGCCCCATCGGCCTGTTCGTGCTGATCGGTCTGACCTGGGCCTTCTTCCAGCATTTGTTGTCGGGCATCCGCCACCTGTCGATGGACACCGGGGCGGCGTTCGAGCTCGACACGAACAAGCGCTTCGCAATCCTGACAATTGTGCTGTCGATTCTATTGACCGCCCTCCTGTGGGCTTGGCTGCTGGGAGTACGGCCATGAGCCTTGGCGATAGCTCCACCCCTCTAGGCCGCGTCCGCGGTTTGGGCTCCGCTCGCGAAGGCGGGGAGCATTGGCTGACCGAGCGCGTGACCAGCATTGCACTGCTGCTGCTCGGCAGCTGGCTAATCGCCTCGCTCTTGCTCCTCCCCGGCCTCGACCAGCGCACGCTCACTGAATGGCTTCGAGCACCCAGCGGCGCCGTGCCCATGGCGCTGTTCGTCATAGTCGCATTCAAGCACGCACTCGACGGGATGAAGGTCATCGTGGACGACTACGTCCATGACGAAGGCAATCGCTTCGCCTGCAATCTTGCTCTGCTGTTCCTCGCGATCGGCGGCGCTGCGCTAGCCCTCTTCGCGCTGGCATCGATCGCCTTCGGGGGTGCGGCTTGAGCGCCTACCAGATTATTGATCATAGCTATGACGTTGTCGTGGTCGGGGCGGGCGGCGCAGGCCTCCGGGCGACCATGGGCGCCGCCAACGCCGGGCTGAAGACCGCCTGCGTGACCAAGGTTTTCCCGACCCGCAGCCACACCGTCGCCGCGCAAGGCGGGATCGCCGCCAGCCTCGGCAACATGGGCCCGGATCACTGGACCTGGCACATGTACGATACGGTCAAGGGTTCCGACTGGCTCGGCGACCAGGACGCGATCGAATATCTATGCCGCGAGGCGCCCGCCGCAGTGATCGAGCTCGAGCATGCGGGCCTGCCGTTCAGCCGCACTGCTGAGGGCAAAATCTATCAGCGTGCATTCGGCGGCATGACCCAGAATATGGGCGAGGGGCCGCCGGCCCAGCGCACCTGCGCTGCTGCGGACCGGACCGGCCATGCGATGCTTCACACGCTCTACCAGCAGAGCCTGAAGTACGACGCTGACTTCTTCATCGAATATTTCGCGATCGACCTGATCATGCAGGATGGGGTGTGCCGCGGTGTGGTGGCGCTGTGCCTCGACGACGGGTCGATCCATCGTTTCCGCGCGCAGGCGGTTGTCCTCGCGACCGGCGGCTACGGCAAAATCTATTACACCGCGACCTCGGCGCACACTTGCACCGGCGATGGCAATGCGATGGTGCTCCGCGCCGGCCTCCCGCTCCAGGATATGGAGTTCGTCCAGTTCCACCCGACCGGTATCTACGGCGCGGGCGTCCTGATCACCGAGGGCGCGCGGGGCGAGGGCGGTTATCTCACGAATTCGGAGGGCGAGCGCTTCATGGAGCGCTACGCACCCCACGCGAAGGACCTCGCCAGCCGCGACGTCGTGTCACGATCGATGGCGATGGAAATTCGCGAGGGCCGCGGTGTCGGCGAACATAAGGACCATATCTTCCTTCACCTCGACCATATCGACCCGAAGATCCTGCATGAGCGGCTGCCTGGGATCACCGAAACAGCCAAGACCTTCTCGGGCGTCGATCTGACCCGCCAGCCGATCCCGGTTGCTCCGACGGTCCACTATACGATGGGCGGTATCCCAACGAACTATCACGGCGAAGTCGTCACCCTGAAGGACGGGAACCCCGACCACATCGTGCCCGGGCTGTTCGCGGTGGGCGAAGCGGCTTGTGTGTCTGTCCATGGCGCGAACCGACTTGGTTCGAACAGCCTGATCGACCTCGTCGTGTTCGGGCGCGCCGCGGGCTTGCGGCTGGCCGAGACGGTGAAGCCCGGCGCGATCCAGGATCAGCTCAAGGACGACGCCGCCGATCTGGCGCTAGGTCGCCTGGACAAGTTCCGGCACGCCGAGGGCGGAAGCCCAACCGCCGAAATCCGACTCGACATGCAGCGCGTCATGCAGTCGGACTGCGCCGTGTTCCGGACGGACCGCACCTTGGCGGAAGGCGTCACCAAGATCGACCAGGTGTTCAAGCGCATGGGCGATGTTCACGTGACTGATCGCAGCCTGATCTGGAATAGCGATCTGGTCGAAACGCTCGAGCTCGACAATCTGCTGAGCCAAGCGGTGGTCACGATGCATTGCGCCGCCAACCGCAAGGAAAGCCGCGGCGCGCACATGCAGGAGGATTATCCGAAGCGCGACGACAAGAACTGGATGAAACATACCCTCGCCTGGTTCGATGGTTGGGGTGGTAAGGGCGGCGCGACCAAGATCGATTATCGCCCGGTGCACGAGTTCACGCTCACCAACGACATCCAATATATCAAGCCGAAGGCGCGGGTTTACTGATCCGTCGTTCGTCGAGCCGCGAAGATCGGCTGACGACTTTCAATACCGAGCGCGACCAGTGTTCCTAGGCTGACTTCGGGGCCGGAGGAGGGGGACATATGCGCTCTGCTTTGACTGCGCTCGCCTTACTCACGCTCGCTTCAACCGCGCGCGCGGCCGAGCCTTACCATCTGATATCCGGCGCTGTGCCACTCGACAGCGGTCCCGATGGCAACACCGTCATCTTCGATGCGCCCAAGGGCCTCATCGTATTCGATACAGGCCGTCACCCCGAGCATGCGCAGAAGATTCTCGATTACGCCAAGGCGCGGCACCGCCCGATCGCGGCGATCGTCAACAGCCACTGGCACCTCGATCACACGACGGGCAATTGGGACCTTCGCCAAGCCTTCCCCCGCGTCGATGTCTACGCGAGCAGCGCGCTCGAGGGAGCGCTCGCGACCTTCCTCAAGAACAGCCGTGCGCAAACCGACCAGATGCTTGCCGATCCTAAAACCCCGGCGGCGGTTCGTGACCAGCTTCTGCGCGGGCGGTCGGTCATCGACCACCCGGAGCGCATTCGGCCGAATCACGTGATCGCGAAATCAGCGCGCATGACGATCGCCGGGCGCTCGATCGACGTGCATCTGGCAAATTTCGCCGCGACCGAGGGCGATGTCTGGCTCTACGACCGCCACAGCAAGACTGCCGTCGTCGGCGACCTTGTCGTCGGCATCGTGCCTTTCATGGACACCGCATGCCCGGATGGGTGGGCAAAAGCGCTGGACGACATCGCGGAGGTACCGTTCCGGACGCTGATCCCGGGCCATGGCGACCCAATGAATCGCTTCGACTTCCTTCAGTGGAAGAAGGCTTACGACAATTTTGTCGACTGCGGCCATTCCACCGCAGCGAAGGAGAAATGCGTCGAAGGCTGGTCGCGCGATGCGGCCAAGTTCATCGACGAAGCGCATCGCGACTATGTGAAGGACGCGGCGGGTTATTATCTGGAAACGCGCCTTCGCTCGTCACCGGAAGAGCAGCAGAAATATTGCAAGCCGCTGAAGGCCTAATCCTCGAAAGCGCCCACGAACTGCTCTTCGCCGGCGACGCCCTCCAGCTGGACATCTAATGCGCGATACTGATCGCCGAAAACCTGGGTAAAGGCGTCGAAATTCTCACGCGCGTCCCATCGGTCGATGGTCAACCACCAGCCACCCGGTTCGCTCGGCTCTAGCAGTATCGTGTCCTGGAAACCCGGCGCGTTGCGGAACAGCTGCGCCCAATCGCCCGAACTCGAGTAGGCCAAGACAAACTCAGCCTCGCGACCCTCAGGCGGCTTGAACTTCCACACGCGGTGATGGGTCATGATTGATCCTCAAAGAGGATGGTGCCCAGGAGAGGACTCGAACCTCCACGCCCTTGCGAGCGCCAGCACCTGAAGCTGGTGCGTCTACCAATTCCGCCACCTGGGCACGGGGCGTCGCATTTGCGGCAGGCGGGCGAGGTAGGGGCGCCCCGTGATTCTGTCAACGCGCCTAAAATCGCGTGGTCACACCCTACTTCTCGATATCCGGGGCATATTCGAGGATGTCGCCCGGCTGACAGTCGAGGCGATCGCAGATCGCTTCCAGGGTCGCGAAGCGTATCCCTTTGACTTTCCCCGATTTTAGCAGCGACAGATTGGCCTCGGTAATGCCGATATCGGAGGCGAGCTCCTTGGAACGCACCTTGCGCATCGCGAGCATCACATCGAGCCTGACGACGATCCCCATCAGACGATCTCCCGCATCTCTTCGTCGATCGCGCGGGCGCGCTCGAGCAGCCGTGCGAGGAGGAGCAGCAGGATTGTCACGCCGAGGAACAGGACATCGCTCGATTCGATCGAGAATTGCAGGATCCGGCGACCTCCCACCGGCGCCGCAAAGAACTGGGCGATCCACGGACCGAGCATTTCAAGCAGCGACATGGCGAGGAGCCAGGAGGCGAAGCTCCTGAACCGCCGGATGACTTCAAGCCCGAAGTAGTCGCCACCAGAAATCAGCTTCAGCATCTGGGTGAGGCGGAACAGCGCGACAATTAGCAGGCCGACGCAAACGTCATTGATGAAGGCGGCGACCGGCGTTCCCGGCGCATGCTCCTGATAGATCACGCGCGCGTGGCCGAACTGCAGCCCGAGCCGCGCCGCGATGTAGAGCAGGACCATCGCTCCCATGGTCACGAAAACCGCGAGGCGCAGGCGCGCCGCAGATCGCGCAACAGAATCTATTTTCGAATCGCTTGACATAATTATCATATAACAATAATAGATTCACATCTTACAGATATCAACATGGAGTCGCAATCATGCGCCGTCTGATTTCTCTATGCCTAGCCGGGACCGCCCTCATCGCCGCTGCCGGGGCCTGCGCCCAAGTCGCTGGCGACGAGCTTCCGCCGCCCGCCGTCAGCTTCGTCGACCACACCCAGTCGATCGACTTCAAGCTGTTCCGCGGCAACCGAATCGTTGTGCCGGCCACAGTTGCCGGCCACGCGACGGAGGTCATTCTCGATTCCGGCGCGAGCGCCACGACGCTCGACCGCAAGTTCGCCCGCTCGATCGGCCTGCCAGAGGGACAGAAGATCGACGGACTTGGGGCCGGTGGCCCGGTTCAGGCCGAGTTGCTAACCGGTGTCACCGTCGAGGTCGGCGGCATGACGCTGAAAAACATGAGCGTCGCGGTGATCGACCTCGGCCCGATCGAGCGCAGCATCGGCCGCCCGATCCACGCCATCCTCGGCCGGGAATTCTTCAACTCGGCGGTGGTTTCGATCGACTGGACCAACAGCAAGATCAAGGTGAGCGCGCCTCAGCATTTTACGGCTCCGGCCCAGGCTGCGGCGGTGCCGCTCCAGCGCAAGGGGCCATTCCACACCATCCCCGTGTCGATCGACGCTGGCCCGACCGTCCAGGCATTGCTCGACATCGGCAACGGCGGCTCACTGTCCCTTCCACCCGATTATTGGCGGTCGCGGGCCAACCTGGCGCAATTGCCCTTCGCGGAATCACAGTTGGGGGGCGTTGGCGGCCTGCACAGTGCGCGTCTCGTTTCGATGCCCAAGGTTACGCTGGCGGGACAGACGTTCGACGGCGTGCCCACGGTCCTATCGGACACCGGGTCGAGCGATGAGCCGGCGCAGATGACCAATGTCGGCATCGGCCTCCTGAAGCAGTTCCGCGTGGATCTCGATCTCGGTCATGACCGCATCTACCTAGCGCCCAGGAACGACGCGCCGGCATTCGAGCACGAGCGGACCGGCATTCGCTTCGAGCGATCCGACGCGGGTCTGAGGGTGGCCTTTCTTTCGCCCCAGGGGCCGGGCGCGGCCGCGGGCCTGAAGGTCGGCGACATGATCGTCGCGGTGGACGGGCAGAAGGTCGACGCCAATTATTACGACCGGCCCGACTGGACCCGCTCTGCCGCCGGGCGGCAGGTGTCGCTCGAGCGCGCCGACGGCAGCCGCGTGACGGTCACGCTGCGCGACTATTATTGATCACGTTCCGTCGCCGGCCCCGCTTGTCAGGCGCGAGCGGGCGGGGCTAGTGCGACGGGATGATCGAACGCGCTGAAGAGCTGGTTACTATTTTCGGCGGCGGCGGATTTATCGGCCGCTACGTTTGCGAGGCGCTACTGAAGCGCGGGGTGCGAGTTCGCATCGCGCAGCGCGATCCGCGACAGGCCTATCTGATCCAGCCGCTCGCCCAGGTCGGCCAGTTCGGATTCGTCCAGGCCGACATCACAAATCGGGACAGCGTCCGCCATGCGCTGAAGGGCGCGACCGCGGCGATCAACCTGTGCGGTGTGTTCGGCAAAGCGATGCAGTCGGTCCATGTCGAGGGAGCCCGCAATATCGCGGAGGTGGCCACCGAGCTTGGGGTCCATGCAATGGTGCAAGTCTCCGCCATCGGCGCGGACGCTTCCGCCGAATCCAATTACGGACGCACCAAGGGCGAGGGCGAAGCCGCGGTGCGCGGGGCTTATGCGGGCGCGACCATCATCCGGCCCTCGCTGGTGTTCGGGCCCGAGGACAGCCTTACCAACCGCTTCGCCGGCATGGCGCGACTGCCCTTCCTTCCGGTGATCGCCGCTAAGCGTAACTTCCAGCCGGTCTATGTGCGCGATCTCGGCACCGCGATCGCCTTGGCCGCGCTCGAACCCAAAACTCACGCCGGCCAAACCTATGAGATCGGCGGCCCGCAGGTGATGAGCATGGTCGAGCTTCACCGCGCGATCCTCGAGATCACCGGTCAGAAGCCCGACCTCGTTCCGTTGCCCGATATTGCCGGGAAGGCCCTGTCCTGGTTCGGTTTCCTGCCAGGCGCGCCGCTGACTCGCGACCAATGGCTGATGCTCCAGCGCGACAATGTCCCGAGCGGGCATGCCGGGCTCGAGGCGTTCGGCATCCGCCCGACGCCACTTGCGGCGGTGGGCATGGAGTGGCTCGGCCGCTTCAATCGCGGCGGCAAGTTCGCCGGCCGGCGAATTAATTTGACCGCGACCAACTAAGCCCGGACGACTTGCCCTCATGCCCATCCTGCTGATCGCGCTCATCCTCGGCATCGTCGAGGGCGTCACCGAATTCATCCCGGTCTCTTCGACCGGCCATTTGATCCTCGCGACCGAGCTTTTGGGGTTCGACGCGGAGAAGTGGGCGGCGTTCAACGTCATCATCCAGCTGGGTGCGATCCTTGCGATCGTCGTCCTCTACTGGCGGACCTTTTGGGCGGTCCTGGAAGGCATGCTGAAGGGGCAGCCGCTGTCGTGGCGGTTCGTGCGCAACATCCTGATCGGCTTCCTGCCGTCGGCGATCCTCGGCTTCCTGCTGATTAACAAGATCGAGCTGCTGCTCGGCAATGCGATGGTCGTGGCGGTAGCGTTAATCGTCGGCGGCTTCGCCATCCTGGCAATCGAACGCCTGGTGAAGCCGGGCGAGATCGTCGGCGTCGCCGAAATGCCACTGGGCAAGGTGGTCGGCGTGGGCATGATCCAGTGCCTGGCGATGATCCCCGGCGTGAGCCGGTCCGGCGCGACCATCCTTGGCGGCCTGTCGCTCGGAGTCGAGCGGCGGACAGCGGCGGAGTTCAGTTTCTTCCTCGCGATCCCGACGATGCTCGGCGCGACGGTCCTGGAGCTGGTCAAGCATCACGACACCTTGCTCGCGGGAGCCAGCGGCGTGGGCATGGGAACAGTCGCAGTCGGATTTGTGGTCAGCTTCGTCGTTGCGATCGTCGTCGTGAAGGGCTTCGTCCACTATATTTCGCGGCACGGCTTCGCGCCCTTCGCCTGGTACCGGATCGCAGTCGGCGCGGCGGCGCTGGTTTGGCTGACGATGCGCTGATTGACCGTCGCCGGGCGCGGCTTAGGCTGGGCCGCGCAATCGAGCCGGGGACGAGACGTGAAGTTTTCCATCTTGCTGAAATGTGCGGCGGGCCTGACCTTGCTCGCCGCCACGCCTGCGCTTGCGGCGCCGAATGACAGCGATGCGCGAATGGCGGCAGCCGAGCGGTTGCTGACCGCGATGAAATATGACTCCCAGATCGACCGAACCATCGACGCCATCGTCGCCGAGGTCGAACGGGCGATTGATGTCGAGCTCAACAAAAAGTTGCCCGAACCCCTCCCGCCCGAGGTGCTGGCGAAGATCAAGGCGCTGACGGACGCTCATATGCGGCAGACATTCGCGGATCACCGGCTGGAGGTGCGGCGCGGAACGGCCTTGATCTACGCCCGGCATTTTTCCGTCTCCGAGCTCGATCACATGGCGGCGCTCCAGTCCGATCCGGTGATGGTCAAGATGCAGGCGGAAATCCCGCAGATCATGGCGGAAACCATGGCCCTGTCCCAGGCGATGATTGCGGGCGGTCAGGAACAACTGCAGGCCGACGTCCGGGCGGTGGTCGAGGATTACCTCAGCAATAAAGGCCAGTCGCCGTCTAGCTGAGGAGGCGTTTTTCTCTTTTCGAGTCAAAGTGCTAAGGTGATGGCGAAGAGTCGGAGGCTCATGATGCGCGCGTTGCTATTGGTTGCCTGCTTGATCGCAATGCCGGCCCCGGCCTTGGCCGAGGCGCCCAAGCGGCCATCGATCGAGGTCCCTCGCGAGCTGACCGATCCGGCAATGCCAGCCCGGCTGACCAAGACCCTGCAGGGCCTGACCGATGCCCTGCTCGAAATGAAGGTCGGCGAGGTGCAGGCGGCGGTCGAGGGCCGCGAGGCGACGCCCGCGGAGAAGCAACTGCGTGTTCGCGATGTTGCCGGGGTCGACGAAAAGGACCTGAAGCAGAATATCGCCGAAGCCGGTCCTAGGATCGCGCAAAGCATGAACGCCCTCGCCAAGGCGCTTCCAGTGATCACCAAGGCGCTGGACGATGCCGGCAAGGCTATCGATCGCGCTGCCGCAAATATGCCGGATCCGACCTACCCCAAGCGCTAGACGCTTTCGGCTTAGCCGCTAAAGCTGCCCGGCGATGTGGCAGCTCTTTCAATTCCCGCTGTGCCCCTTTTCCCGCAAGGTCCGCCTGGTCCTTGCCGAGAAGGGCGTCGGCCATGAGCTGGTGCGCGAAAACCCATGGGAAAAGCGCGACGAGTTCATCGACCTGAATCCCGCGGGCGAGACGCCTGTGATGGTCGAGCCGGACCAGGGCGTGACGCTGATCGGATCGCAGCCGATCGTGGAATATTTCGACGAGACGGTCGACCGGATGCCCGTGGTTCACGGCAATGCCGCGCTTCGCGCGGAAATCCGCCGGATGACCGAATGGTTCGACATCAAGCTTTATCGCGAAGCGGTCGAGCCGCTGATGAACGAGCGGATGAGGAAGCGGCTGGTCAACCGCGAAAGCCCCGACACGCGCGTCCTGCGCGAGGCGATGCGGGTCGCCTCGGAGCATCTCGATTACATCGATTACTTGCTTGACCACCGGCGCTGGCTTGCCGGACCCGGCCTGAGCCTGGCCGATTTCACCGCCGCCGCGCACCTTTCGGTGATCGACTATCTTGGCGCGCTCGACTGGCGCGGACACAAGCAGACCAAGGACTGGTATGCGGTGATGAAGTCGCGGCCCTGCTTCCGCCCGCTGCTCGCCGAGCGCATGGATGTGATCGTGCCGCCCGGACATTATGACAAGGTCGACTTCTAGCCGGTTCGAGTTTCGGGCTGGCGTCCTCTATTGCGAAGAGGTTCCGCTGCCCGAGATCGCGGCGGCGGTCGGGACGCCGGTCTACGTCTATTCCGCAGGCGATATGCGCGACCATGCGCGGCAGCTGAGCGCTGCGCTCGCGGATCTCGGCGACCCGCTCATCGCTTATGCGGTGAAGGCCAATCCGAATGCCGCGGTGCTGGCGACCTTCGCGGCCGAGGGGCTGGGTGCCGACATTGTCTCGGGCGGCGAGCTCGAGCGGGCATCGGCGGCCGGGGTGCCGGCGGACCGCATCGTCTTCTCTGGCGTCGGCAAGACCCGCGAGGAAATGCGTGCCGCGCTCGAGGCCGGCATCTTCCAGTTCAACGTCGAATCGGGCGCCGAGGCGGAGATGCTGTCGGAGGTCGCGGTGGCGGCGGGCCGCGACGCGCCGGTGGCGTTCCGGGTCAATCCGGATGTCGAGCCTGGCACCCACGCAAAGATCTCGACCGGGTCGGCCCAGAGCAAGTTCGGGATCCCGATCGGCGACGCGCTGGCGGCATATGAGCGGGCGGCGGCGCTGCCGGGCCTCCAGCTGCAGGGCGTCGCGGTCCATATCGGGAGCCAGCTGACCAGCCTCGCGCCGTTCGAGCAGGCGTTTAGCGCAATCGGCAAGTTGATCGGTGAGCTGCGCGCCGCGGGGCACGATATTTCGGTCGCCGACCTCGGCGGCGGGCTGGGCGTGCCCTACGACCCGTCGGCGGCCGCGCCGCCGTCCCCGGTCGATTATGCGGCGATGGTTAGGCGTGTGACCGAAGGCTTGGGCGTTCGGCTGGTGTTCGAACCCGGGCGCTTTCTCGTCGCCAATGCCGGCGTGCTGCTGACCGAAGTGATCCGGGTGAAGCCGGGCGCGTCACGGCCGTTCGTGATCGTCGATGCGGCGATGAACGATTTGATGCGCCCGACGCTTTATGACGCCTGGCACTCGATCGAGGCCGTGAAGCCCTCGGGGAAGCGGACCGTCGCCAATGTTGTTGGGCCGGTGTGTGAGACCGGCGACACGTTCGCGGTCGCGCGCGAGGTGGATGCAGTCGCGGCCGGCGACCTCGTCGTGTTCCGCACCGCCGGAGCCTATGCGGCGACCATGGCCAGCACTTACAACAGCCGGCCGCTGACGCCCGAAGTGCTGGTCGACGGCGACAAATGGGCGGTGGTGCGCCCGAGGGTCGGCATCGACCGGCTGATCGCGGCCGACGTGATCCCGGACTGGCTCAGCCCGCGCTAACCGCGGCGACGAGGTAATTGAGGCTGAGGTCGTCGCTCAAGTGAAGTCCGCGGGTCGGCGACCAAGCGATGCCCTCGACGTCGAGACAGGCCAGGCCCGCCGCGTTCATCAATTGCTTCATCCGCTCGGGCGCGATGAACTTGTCGAAATCGTGGGTGCCCTTGGGGATCCGGCCGAGCCCTTCGCCGATGGTGATCATCATCAGCTTCGACCAGGCGGTGGCGGCGGGCGTGGAGAGGACCAGCAGGCCGCCGGGCGCGAGGCGAGCGGCCAGCGCCGCAAGGAAGGCTGCCGGGTCGGCGACATGCTCGATGACCTCCATCGAGGTGACGAGGTCGAAACGGCCGTCAAGCGCTTCCACGGCGCCTGCGCGATAGTCGATGGCGAGTCCCTGGCCAGCCGCATGTTCGCGAGCGACGTCGATGAGTTCAGCGGCTGCATCGACGCCGGTGACCCTGGCGCCGAGGCGGGCGAGCGGCTCGGCGAGCAGGCCCGCGCCGCAGCCAACGTCGAGCGCGGTCTTCCCCTCCAACGGCGTGCGGCTGCACTCGTCGCCCTGCCAATGTTGGTCGATCATGTCGCGGAGATATTTGAGCCGGACGGGGTTGAGCTTGTGGAGCATCGCCTCGGGGCCGTTGGGGTCCCACCAGTCGCGCGCCTGGCTCGCGAACTGCGCGACCTCACCTGGGACGATGCTTGTCTCGCTCATGGCTCCCCCCTAACAGGGCGCGCCCGTTAGCCCAAGGAGCCCGAGTGCCGCGCATCGTGATGAAATTCGGCGGCACGTCCATGGCGGGGATCGAGCGCATCCGCAGCGTCGCGGCGCGCGTGCAGCGCGAGGCGGAGGCGGGCAATCAGGTGCTGGTGGTCGTATCGGCGATGGCCGGAGAGACCGACCGGCTGGTGCAGCTGTGCCGTGAGGCGGCTGCCCTTCACGACCCGACCGAATATGACGTGGTCGTCGCGAGTGGCGAGCAGGTAACGGCCGGCCTTCTGGCGATGACGCTCCAGAACATGGGCCTTGAGGCGCGGAGCTTCATGGGCTGGCAGCTGGTCAAGGCGTCAGGCGTGCACGGCAATGCGCGTGTCGAGGCGGTCGAGGCGGCGACTTTGGACGAGGCGCTGAGCGGCGGCACGGTGGCCGTCATTCCGGGCTTCCAAGGGGTATCCGAGGATGGCCGGCTGGCGACGCTGGGGCGCGGGGGGTCCGACACGTCGGCGGTCGCGATCGCTGCCGGCGTGAAAGCCGACCGCTGCGACATCTACACCGATGTTGACGGCGTCTACACGACCGACCCGAGGATCGTGCCCAAGGCGCGCAAGCTCGATCAGGTGACCTTTGAGGAAATGCTCGAACTCGCGGGGGTTGGGGCCAAGGTCCTGCAGGTTCGTTCGGTGGGACTTGCGATGCGCGAGAATCTGCCATTACGCGTATTGTCGGCATTCGAGGACAAGCCCGGCACCGACATCGTCGCCGAACTTTCGAGGAGTGAGATGGAGCGCAACCTGATCGCGGGCATTGCCGCCGACCGGAACGAGGCGCGGGTGACCTTGACCGGCGTGCCCGACCAGCCCGGCACCGTCTCGGCCGTGATCGGCCCGATCGCCGAGGCTGGTATCCAGGTCGACATGATCGTCCATGCGGCCACGCCCAACACTGGCTCGTCGGACCTGACCTTCACGGTCCCGCGCGCAAGCTTGAGCCAGGCGCTGGCGGTGATCGAGCAGCGCAAGGGCGAGATCGGCTTCGCGAGCCTTGTTCAGGACGATGCGGTCGCCAAGATCAGCATCGTTGGTGTCGGCATTCGGTCCAACCCGCAGCTAGCTGCGAAGATGTTCGACGTGCTCGCCGAGCGGAAGATCAACCTGCTCGCGGTATCGACCAGCGAAATCAAAGTCAGCGCGCTGATCGCAGAGGACCAACTCGACCTCGCGGTTCGGGTGCTTCACACGGCCTTCGGCCTGGACAGTGAGGAGGCGGCGTGAGCGGCGAAGGATTGATTGCGGAACCGCGCGCGGTTCACCCCACCGCAGGGCACGAACGCCTCAAGGAGCTGATGCATCGCGGTACCGAGTTCCTCGGCTGCGACGTCGCGATCCTGGGCGGGGCGATGAGCTGGGTCTCCGAACGCAACCTCGTCTCGGCCATATCCAATTCGGGCGGCTTTGGCGTGATCGCCTGCGGTGCGATGTCGCCAGAGCTCCTCGACACCGAGATCGCGGAAACGAAGAAGCGCACCGACAAGCCCTTCGGCGTCAACCTGATCACCATGCACCCGCAGCTCTCGGAGCTGATCGACACCTGCGCCAAGCATGGCGTGGGTCACGTGGTGTTGGCCGGCGGGTTGCCGCCGGGCGGCGCGATCGAGCGGATCAAGGCCAGCGGGGCAAAGCTAGTCTGCTTCGCACCGGCCTTGGCACTGGCGAAGAAGCTCACCCGCTCGGGCGCGGACGCCCTGGTTATCGAAGGGATGGAAGCAGGCGGGCATATTGGTCCGGTGTCGACGTCGGTCCTGGCGCAGGAAATCCTGCCCAATGTCGCGAAGGACATTCCGGTGTTCGTGGCCGGCGGCATTGGTCGAGGTGAAGCGATCGCCGCTTATCTCGAAATGGGCGCGGTCGGCGTCCAGCTCGGGACGCGGTTCGTGTGCGCAAATGAAAGCATTGCTCACGCCAACTTCAAGAAAGCCTTCATCCGCGCATCGGCGCGCGATGCCGTGCTCTCGATCCAAATCGATCCACGGCTACCAGTTATTCCGGTCCGCGCGCTCAAGAACCAGGAAATGGTCAACTTCGCCGCCAAGCAACGCGAGGTCGCGCAGAAGCTGGACGAAGGTGCGATCGAGATGGCCGAAGCCCAGCTCCAGATCGAGCATTATTGGGCGGGCGCGCTGCGCCGCGCGGTGATCGATGGCGATGTCGAAAGCGGGTCGGTCATGGCCGGCCAGTCGGTAGGGATGGTCAACCGCGAGGAACCAGTTGCTGCGATTATTCAGGAATTGGTCGATGAGGCGGCCACGGCGCTGGAAAGCCGCGGATAAGGGTCAGTTGGCGCCGGAGTTGCTTTCGTAGCCCTCGGCGGTGCTGCCCGTGGTTGAAACGTAAGAGCTGTGGTCAGAGTCTTCCGCTCGCTCGCTCGGGTTGTCATTGGCTTGCTCGCCAAGCATCATCGCCCGGTAATTGTCCATTACCGAGCGGCAGCTTTTCAGACCTTCGTTCAATCGCGAGCTCTCTCGCTCGAAGTCGCTTTCGGGCGCGTCGTTGGACACCAATAAACCTCAAAAAACCCTAGTACGGGCGAATTGAGGTACAAACCCACTGAGTTCTTTAGGGTTTCACGGTTCATCGAAAAGCAATCACGCTTCACTGAAAACGCGAAAAAGGCGCGTTAACCGGAAACGCGAAGCCCATAGGCGCGGCCAATTGCGGCTTCGAGCGCGTTTGGAGTGAACGGCTTCAACAGAATCTCGATGCCTTCGGGACGGTCCGCGATCCGATCAGCTTCGGCATATCCGGTAATGATCAGCGCCGGCACATCGGGGCAAAGCTCCCGAGCTTCCCTGAGGAACTCGGTGCCTGACAAATGCGGCATCGCATAATCGCTGATCAAAAGATCGCACTTGCAGTCCTCTTTCTTGAGGAGATCAAGCGCTTCGGCGCCGTTGGACGCCTGGAATACGGTGTGCCCCGAGTCCTCAAGGACCGCGGCGGTGGTTGTCCGCACCTCGGCATGGTCATCAACGAGAAGCACGCTGAGCTTGGGCAGCTTGACGCGCTTCTTCGGCTCGGGGGGCTGGGCGGTCGCGACGGTAGCATCCGCCGGGGCCCGCGGCAGCCAAAGCTCCGCGGTCGTGCCTGTTCCAACCTCGCTCTCGATCCGGAAGGCGCCATTGGACTGCTTGGCGAAGCCGTAGACCATGCTGAGGCCAAGGCCGCTGCCCTTGCCCACCTCCTTGGTCGTGAAAAAGGGCTCCATGACCTTTTCCAGGTCCTCGCGGGAGATACCTGTGCCGGTGTCGGTGACCGCGAGCCGGACGAAATCACCCGAGATTCCCGCGACCTCGTCGGGGTTGAGCGTTCGGTTCTCAGCCGCGATGGTGACCGTGCCGCCCGCCGGCATGGCATCGCGGGCGTTGATGATCAGGTTGACCAGCGCGAGCTCGAGCTGGGCCTGGTCGGCAAAGGCGTTCCACACATCCTTGCCGACTTCCCATTCGATATTGACCAGGCCGCCTAGCGTATGAGTCAGCAAATCGGCGACGCCTTCGCGAAGTGCGGCGAGGTCGATCGCATGGGGTTCCAGCTTTTGGCGGCGCGCAAAAGCCAGGAGGCGCCGGACGAGCTCGCTGCCCTGCTCGGCCGCGCGCTTGGTCATGCCGAGGATGCGCTGTTGCTCCTCGGCTAGCACGGCCCGGCGCTCGATCAGGCTAAGCCCGCCGATGACCGCGGCCAAGAGATTGTTGAAGTCGTGCGCAATGCCGCCGGTCAGCTTGCCGATTGCATCCATCTTCTGCGCCTGGATGAGCTGGCTCTCGAGCGAGCGCTGTTCGCTGATGTCGGTTAGCGTGCCGGCAAACTCGACAGGCCGGCCTTCGGTGTCCCGGAGCAGCACGGCCTGGTCGAGGAAATGCTTGTAGCTACCGTCGGCGCACTGCCAGCGATATTCGATCGAGGAGCGGCCGGTCTTCCGCCGGGCTTCGATCGACGCGATCACGCGCAGCTTGTCATCCGGATGGAGGCGGTCGGCCCAGATGTTGGGCTCGCGCTGGATGTCCTCGAAGGCGTAGCCGGTGATCGCCTCCAGGTCGCCGCTAACATAATTTGGGTGGCGCGCCTTGGCTTCGAACGGCTCGAGGTAGAGCACCATCGGCAGCGATTGGATGATTGCGGCCTGGCGCTGCTCGGCGCGGCGGAGCTCCTGCTCGGCATGCAGGCGCTCCGCGTTGGCGCGCAGGTTGGCATCGAGCAGGGCCTGCTCGTGCCGCGCCTTGTGCTCGATTTCCTTTGTTTTTTCGAACAGGTCCACGAACACGGCGACCTTGGACCGAAGGATGATCGGGTCGACGGGTTTGAAGACATAGTCGACGGCGCCCATCGAATAGCCGCGCAACAGATGTTCGGCCTCCTTGTTGACGGCCGACAGGAAGACGATCGGGATGCCCTTGCTCTGGTCGCGGCTGCGAATGATCTGGGCGGTTTCGTAACCATCCAGGCCCGGCATGTAGACGTCCAGCAGGATGACCGCGAACTCGCCCTTGAGCAGGTGCCGGAGCGCCTCCTCGCCCGAGCGCGCGAGGACGACCTCGCCGAGATCCTCGAGCACCGTTGCCACGGCTAGCAGGTTGCGTTCGTCATCGTCGACGAGGAGCACACGCGCCTTATCGGCGACATGAGCCGCTACAGGCTCCTCCTCCGCGCGACGCGCGACGGGGATGTCTCCCACCGGGCCGTTCATACCTACTCGGCGGCCTCCAACGGCACCGGCATCGCTCCGGCGGCCGCCGTCTCGCGAGCGCGGGCTACCCACACGCGAAGCAGTGCAAGCAACAGCTCGATATCGACCGGCTTGGCGATGTAATCGGAAGCGCCCGCATCGAGGCACTTCTGGCGGTCGCCCTTCATCGCCTTAGCCGTAACCGCGATAAGCGGAAGGTCGGCAAGCTCGGGCAACCGCCGGATTTCCTGCATCGTCTCATAGCCGTCCATCTCGGGCATCATGATGTCGATCAGGGCGACATCGACGCCTGGGGTCTGTTCCAAGATCAGAATGCCGTCCTTCCCACGCTCGGCGTGGAGCACCTCCACGTCATGGCTCTCAAGAACGCTCGTAAGCGAGAAGATGTTGCGAATGTCGTCGTCGACGATCAGCACCTTGGCGCCGGCGAGCTCCGGAACCGGCCGCGCGGCAGCGGCTGCGGCGTCTGCAGCCTTGGGCTTGCGTCGGCGCTGGGGCTTCTTTTCGCCTTCCTCGCGAAGTGCGGTGAAGACTCGCACCAGGTCCGCACGCTCCGCGGGCTTTTCGGTGACCCCGAACGCCCCCATCGCAAGCACCGAGTGGCTACGGTCGACGCCCGAGATGACGTGGATCGGGAGCATCCTCGTATCCGGGTCGTGCTTCAGGAGGTCGAGCAGCACGAAGCCATCAATGTCGGAAAGTCCCAGGTCGAGCGTGATCGCCGTCGGCTGGAGCTTGCGCGCCATAGCCAATGTGCCCGCACCCGCAGTCGAAACGACACCCTTGAGATCGGCCTCATGCGCTGCATCGAGCAGGATCGAGGCGAACGTCGGATCATCCTCGACGATCAAGACGAATGGATCCTTGCCCAGGTCGTCGCGATCGTCGTTGACCTCAAAGCCGGTGGGAAGCGCGGTCGGGACAAGCGCACCGCTGTTCTCATAGCGGGCGGGCGTGCCCTCGACCGTGGTGGCGGACGCGGCTTCGGCTTCGAGCGGAACGTAGAGCGTGAAGGTCGACCCTTCGCCAGGGGTCGAGCTGACCTGCAGCTCACCACCAAGCAGGCGCGCGATCTCGCGGCTGATCGACAGGCCGAGCCCGGTGCCGCCATATTTGCGGCTGGTGGTGCCATCGGCCTGCTGGAACGCCTCGAAGATCAGCTTCTGCTTATCTTCGGGGATACCGATGCCGGTGTCCTTGACCGAAATCTTGATCGCCCGCTTGGCGTGGCTCAGCACCGAGTGGCTCGCGCTCCAGCCCTTGTCGGCACAACTGACGCCGAGCGTGACGCTGCCCTTCGAAGTGAACTTGAAGGCGTTGGACAGGAGGTTGAGGACGATCTGCTGAAGCCGCTTTTCGTCGGTCCGGATTGTCTCAGGCAGCTTGCCGTCGAATTCGACATTGAAGTCGAGGCCCTTGTCGGCGGCGAGCTGACGGAACGTCCGCTCCATATGCTGCTTGAGGTGCGCCATCGGCATGTCGCCGACCTCGATCGTGACCGTGCCCGATTCCACCTTCGACAGGTCGAGGATGTCGTTGATGAGGTTGAGCAGGTCGGAGCCCGCGGAGTTGATCGTCCGCGCGAACTCGACCTGCTTTTCGAGCAAATTGCCCTGGGCGTTGTCGGCCAGCAGCTTGGACAGGATGAGCAGCGAGTTGAGCGGGGTGCGAAGCTCGTGGCTCATGTTGGCCAGGAACTCGGACTTGTACTTGGAGGTGAGCGCCAGCTGCTCCGCCTTTTCCTCGAGCGCGCGGCGAGCCATTTCGATTTCGAGATTCTTCGCTTCGACCTGCTTCTTCTCGTTTTCGAGCAGCTGCGCCTTCTCCTGAAGCTCCTCGTTGGTCGCGTGGAGCTCCTGCTGCTTGCGGGTGAGCTCGGTCTGGCGGGCCTGAAGCTCCTGCGTGAGGAGCTGCGACTGCTTGAGCAGGCCCTCGGTGCGCATTGTCGCGGCGATCGTGTTCAACACGATGCCAACCGATTCCATCAGCTGGTCGAGGAAGCTCTGGTGGGTCTCGTTGAACTCGTTGAACGAGGCAAGCTCGATCACCGCCTTCACTTCATCTTCGAACAGGGCCGGCAGGATGTTGACGTTGGCCGGTTGGGCATGGCCGAGGCCTGAGCCGATGCGGATGAAGTCCGGCGGCACATCCTTGAGCACGATCGGCCGGCGGTCGGCCGCGGCTTGCCCGACGAGGCCTTCGCGCAGAGAGAACTCCTGCTTGATCGCATCGGGACTTTCGGCGCCGTAGCTTGCCACCAGCTCGAGCTTGGTTTCCTCTTCCTCGCGCTTGGTGACGTAGAACACGCCATATTGCGCGTTCACCAGCGGCGCGAGCTCGGACATGATGAGGTTCGACACGGTCGCAAGGTCGCGTTCGCCCTGAAGCATACGGCTGAAGCGGGCGAGGTTGGTCTTGAGCCAATCTTGCTCGGCGTTCTTGAGCGTCTGCTCCTTCAGGTTCGAGATCATCTCGTTGATCGTGTCCTTAAGCGCGGCGATTTCGCCTGACGCCTCGACCGCGATCGACCGGGTCAAGTCGCCCTTGGTCACGGCGATGGCGACCTCGGCGATCGAGCGCACCTGGTTGGTGAGGTTGGCCGCGAGCTGGTTCACGTTGTCGGTAAGGTCGCGCCACAGGCCGGCGGCGCCCGGCACGCGGGCCTGGCCGCCAAGCTTGCCCTCGATGCCGACCTCGCGAGCCATGTTGGTCACCTGGTCGCCGAAGGTCGACAGCGTATCGATCATGAAGTTGATGGTGTCGGCGAGCGCGGCGATCTCGCCCTTCGCATCCACGGTCAGCTTGCGCTTGAGGTTGCCCTGCGCAACCGCGGTCACAACTTCGGCGATGCCGCGCACCTGGTTGGTGAGGTTGGTCGCCATCAGGTTGACGTTGTCGGTGAGGTCCTTCCACGTTCCGCCGACGCCGGGCACGGCCGCCTGGCCGCCGAGCTTGCCCTCCGTACCGACTTCGCGGGCGACGCGCGTCACTTCGGACGCAAAGGCGTTCAGCTGGTCGACCATGGTGTTGATCGTGTTCTTGAGCGCGAGGATCTCGCCCTTCACGTCCACGGTGATCTTCTTGGACAAGTCGCCCTTGGCGACCGCGGTGGTCACGTCAGCGATGTTACGCACCTGGCCGGTCAAGTTCGCGGCCATCAGGTTCACGTTATCGGTCAAGTCCTTCCACGTGCCTGCGACGCCGCGCACCTGCGCCTGACCGCCGAGCTTTCCTTCCGTGCCCACTTCGCGGGCCACGCGGGTCACTTCCGAGGCGAACGAGTTGAGCTGGTCCACCATGGTGTTGATGGTGTTCTTGAGCTCCAGGATTTCGCCTTTGACGTCGACGGTGATCTTCTTCGAAAGGTCGCCCAACGCCACCGCGGTCGTCACTTCGGCGATGTTGCGGACCTGGCCGGTGAGGTTGGCCGCAAGCTCGTTCACGTTGTCGGTAAGGTCCTTCCAGGTACCGCCGACGCCTTCCACCTTGGCCTGGCCGCCGAGCTTTCCTTCCGAGCCCACTTCGCGGGCAACGCGAGTCACCTCGGACGCGAACGCATTCAACTGATCGACCATGGTGTTGATGGTGTTCTTGAGCTCGAGGATCTCGCCCTTCACGTCCACCGTGATCTTCTTCGACAAGTCGCCCTTGGCGACCGCGGTCGTCACCTCGGCGATGTTACGGACCTGGCCAGTCAGGTTGCCGGCCATCAAGTTCACGCTGTCGGTCAAGTCGGCCCAAGTGCCGGCGACGCCTTCCACCTGCGCCTGGCCACCGAGCTTTCCTTCCGAGCCCACTTCGCGGGCCACGCGGGTCACCTCGGAAGCGAACGAGTTCAGCTGGTCCACCATGACGTTGATGGTGTTCTTAAGCTCGAGGATCTCGCCCTTCACGTCGACGGTGATCTTCTTCGACAAGTCGCCGCGCGCAATGGCGGTGGTGACCTCGGCGATGTTACGCACCTGGCCGGTAAGGTTGTTCGCCAGCTGGTTCACGTTGTCGGTCAAGTCGGCCCAGGTTCCGGCGACGCCAGGCACTTCGGCCTGGCCGCCGAGCTTTCCTTCCGTGCCGACTTCGCGGGCCACACGGGTCACCTCCGAGGCGAAGCCGTTCAGCTGATCGACCATCGTATTGATGGTGTTCTTAAGCTCGAGAATTTCGCCTTTAACGTCGACGGTGATCTTCTTCGACAAGTCGCCGCGCGCGATCGCGGTTGTCACTTCGGCGATGTTGCGGACCTGGCCGGTCAAGTTGTTGGCCAGCTGGTTCACATTGTCAGTCAAGTCGGCCCAGGTTCCGGCGACTCCGGGCACCTGCGCCTGGCCACCGAGCTTTCCTTCAGTGCCGACCTCGCGTGCCACGCGCGTCACTTCCGAGGCGAAGCCGTTCAGCTGATCGACCATCGTGTTGATGGTGTTCTTCAACTCGAGGATTTCGCCCTTCACGTCGACGGTGATCTTCTTGGACAAGTCCCCCTTCGCCACCGCGGTCGTCACCTCGGCAATGTTGCGGACCTGGCCGGTCAAATTGTCGGCCATCAGGTTCACGTTGTCGGTGAGGTCCTTCCACGTGCCGGCGACGCCTTCCACGCGCGCTTGGCCGCCAAGCTTTCCTTCGGTGCCCACCTCGCGAGCGACGCGAGTCACTTCTGACGCGAAGCCGTTCAGCTGGTCGACCATGACGTTGATCGTATTCTTGAGCTCGAGGATCTCGCCCTTCACCTCGACGGTGATCTTCTTGGACAAGTCGCCGCGAGCCACGGCGGTGGTCACCTCTGCGATGTTGCGGACCTGGCCGGTAAGGTTGGTCGCCATCGCGTTCACGTTGTCGGTAAGGTCCTTCCAGGTGCCGGCGACGCCTTTCACCTTTGCCTGGCCGCCGAGCCGGCCCTCGGTGCCGACTTCGCGCGCCACGCGGGTCACTTCTGAAGCGAACGAGGCGAGCTGCTCGACCATCGCGTTCACGACCTTGCCGATGCGCAGGAATTCGCCCCGCAGCGGACGGCCGTCGATCTCGACGGTCATGGTTTGAGAGAGGTCACCCTTGGCGACGGCGCCGATGACGCGGGCCACTTCCGCGGTCGGCTGCACCATGTCCTCGATCAGTTCGTTGACGGAGCGGACGGCGCTTTCCCAACCGCCACGGGCATTCTTCACCCGCCCGCGCTGGGTGATCTTGCCCTCTTTGCCGACGACCTTTGAAAGCCGCTCGAACTCCTGGGTCATTTCCTCGTTGAGGGAGACCACTTCATTGAAAAGGCTGGCAATTTCGCCGTCGACGCCGTCCACATCCTCGGGAAGGCGGATGCTGAAGTCGCCACGGCGCAGCGCGCGAAGAGCGCTGACGAGCTGACGGCGATCGATAAAGTCCCGCGGGGCCTGGATATTCACTGATTACTCCGTGTGGCTACTCTCCCCCCACCCAGTTGATCCAAGCGCAGCCCCCCGGCTGCGAACGCACCCACTTTATCAGACGATTCGGTTTCTGCTTCCTAAAAATTAATCCGCATCGTCAACAGTTTGTCGCAGGACAGAGAGTCGACTCGATTCCCCCGACGGGAGGGCTCAACGCGCCGAAATCGTTTCGGGTCCAAATCGATTGTTCGGCCGTCCAGTTTCGAAACATTTGCGTTTTGTGAGCGGCGACCATCTGATAGCGCGCGATCATGGCCACCACCGCCGCCGCCTCAGCCCGGGAAATCCTGACCGGCCTTCACGAGGTCATGGCGAAGCGTGGATCGGCGCAGATCAAGCTCGATCGCGTGGTCAACCTCATTGCCGAGGCGATGGGGAGCGACGTCTGCTCCATCTACCTGCTGCGCGACAACGTGCTTGAGCTCTTCGCCACCCACGGCCTCCGTAAGGAAGCGGTGCACGTCACCAAGCTGCGCATGGGCGAAGGTCTGGTCGGCACGATCGCCGCGGAAGGGCGCATTCTCAACCTTGCCGAGGCGGCTGATCATCCCGCCTTCGCGTACCGGCCGGAGACCGGGGAAGAGAGCTTCCACAGTTTTGCCGGTGTGCCGATCGTCCGCCTTGAGAGTCCGATCGGCGTACTTGCCGTCCAGCATGCCGATCCGCGCCGCTACGAGGATGTCGAGATCGAAGCGTTGCAGACGGTGGCGATGGTGCTGTCCGAAATGATCGCCGGCGCACGGTTGGTCGACGGCGCGCGGCGCAGCCGGATGCGGAGCGCCGGCCCGCTGCGTCTTTCCGGTCTGAAGCTGGTTGCCGGGATGGCCAAGGGCATTGCCGTCTTCCACGAGCCGCGGATCGTGGTTGAGCATACGGTGGCGGATGACATCGAGGCCGAGCGCGAGCGGGTCTACTCGGCCTTCCGCAAGATGCGCGAGCAGATCGACAATATGGCCCGCGATGCCGAGTTCGGTACCACGGGCGAACATCAGGAGATCCTCGAGACCTATCGGATGTTCGCCTACGACGAAGGCTGGTCGCGGCGAATCAACGAAGCGATCGACAGCGGCCTGACCGCCGAAGCGGCGATTGAGCGCGTCCAGCAGCGCACCCGCGCGCGGATGCAGGAGATCGACGATCCGCTGCTTCAGGAGCGGATGCACGATCTCGAGGATCTCTCGAACCGGCTGCTCCGCATTGTTTCGGGTCGGATGGGAACGGCGGCGCAGACCGGGCTCACACACGACGCGGTGCTGGTCGCGCGCAATCTGGGCCCCGCCGAATTGCTGGAATATGATCGTCGCCGACTGAAGGGCGTATTGCTCGAAGAGGGCTCGCTGACCTCGCACATGGTGATCGTCGCGCGCGCGATCGGCGTGCCGGTGATCGGGCGGCTCAACGACATCCGCCACAGCGTCGAGGACGGAGAGCCGATCCTGGTCGATGGCGACAACGGCAGCGTGATCATCCGCCCGACCCGCGCTTTGCTGTCCGGCTTTGAGCATCGCATGGCGCTGAGCCAGAAGCGGCGGGCGGAATTCGCCGCGGTGCGCACGCTCCCGGCCGAGACCAAGGACGGCGTTCGCGCCAGCGTGATGGTCAATGCGGGGCTTGCCGAAGATGCAGCCGCGCTGGGGATGACCGGGGCCGATGGGATCGGGCTGTTCCGGACCGAATTCCAGTTCCTGGTGTCGGCGACCTTGCCGGGGCGGGAGCGGCAGCAGCGGCTTTACACCAAGGTGCTGCAGGCGGCGGGCAGCAAGCCCGTAGTGTTCAGGACCGTCGACATCGGCGGCGACAAGGCGCTGCCATATCTGTCCGATGACAGCGAGGAGAAAGCGGAGAACCCGGCGATGGGCTGGCGCGCGCTTCGCCTCTCGCTCGACCGGTCGACCCTGATGCGGGCCCAGGCGCGGGCGCTGATCGAAGCGTCGGGCGGCAAGGTGCTCCGCGTGATGTTTCCGATGATTTCCGAGCCGTGGGAATATGAGGAAGCGCGGGGCCTCTTCGAGCAGCAGATTGCCTGGGCCAAGCGCGCCAAGCGCAAGATGCCCAAGGAAATCCAGTTCGGCGCGATGCTGGAGGTGCCGGCGCTGGCTGAAATGCTCGACCAGCTATTACCGCGGGTCGATTTCCTCTCGATCGGGACCAACGATCTCACCCAATTTCTGTTCGCGGCGGACCGATCGGACCCGCGGCTTGCCCAGCGTTATGATTGGCTGAGCCCGGCGATCCTGCGCTTCCTCAAGCGCGTGATGGATGCGTGTCGTGCGGCCAATGTGCCGGTCCGGATATGCGGCGAGATGGCGGGGCGTCCGCTCGAAGCGATGGCGCTCGTTGGACTCGGCGCCGAGAATTTCTCCATCACGCCCGCTGGTGTCGGGCCGGTTAAGGCAATGATCCGGTCGCTCGATGCTTCTGCTATCCGCGAGCGCATGGAGCACATTCTGGCAAAGCCGCCGAAGGATATGCGCAAGGCGCTTCATGACTGGGCGCGAAGGCATGGAGTTACAATCGATTGACACGCGCGGCTGAGCCTTCAAACAAGTGGCATGCCCAAGCGCGACACTGAAAGCGAGCCGATGGACGAAGAGCTGGTCGAGTCGGACGTTCCCACGGTTGGTCAGCGGCTGCGAGCCGCGCGCGAGGAGATGAAGCTCAGCCTCGAAGACATCGCGGCACAGACCCGCATCCCGCAACGCCATCTTGAAAGTATCGAAACCGCGGACTGGGATCATCTTCCCGCGCCCACCTACACGGTTGGTTTTGCGAAGAGCTACGCCTCCGCGGTCGGCCTCGACCGCACGGAGATCGGCGAACAGCTGCGCGAGGAGATGGGCGGACAGCGCTTCGCGACCGCCCAAACCGAAGTGCTGGAGGCTGCCGATCCGGCGCGAACCATGCCCAAATGGCTGGTGTTCGGCGCCATCGCCGCCGTTATTCTGCTGATTGTCATCATGAGCTGGCTCAATCGCCGCTCGCTGGACCAGACCGAAGAACCGGCGCCGCCACCCGTCACGACCGCGCCGGCGCAACAACCCGCTCCACCGCCAACCCAGCCCGCCGCTGCGTCTGGCCCTGTCGTGCTCACCGCCACCGGCCCGGCGTGGATCCAGGTCACCGACCAGGGCAAGACGCTGTTCCAGGGCGAGCTTGCCGCGGGTCAGACCTATGCGGTGCCGCCGACGGCGGTCGCGCCATTGTTGAAGGCGGGGAAGCCGGAGGCCTTGCAGATCAAGGTTGGCGCCGCGACAGCGCCGACGGTCGGGCCGCCGGGCAAGGTGGCGGCAAATGTCAGCCTGAAGCCGGTCGATTTGATGCGCGGCCCGGCGCAACCCGTGACGGTGACTCCGCCGCCCACGACTTCGCCGCCCGCCACCATTACAAATAGCGCCGCCCAGTAAGTTTCATCGTCGATTCATCTGCGGGAAAGCCGCAGCGGGGCACAGACAGGCAACACCAAGCGGGGTGATTTCGTGATTTCCAAGAGTATGATTTCCGCATTGGCGGCCGGCGCTGCAATGGTTGCGCTGGTGCCGTCAGCAGCGAACGCTCAGCGCCAGCAACCGACGCCGGAGCAGCGGCTCGACCGCCTCGAAAAGCAAGTGCAGCAGGTCCAGCGGCAAGTCTTTCCAAAGGGCCGGCCGGCCGACACCGCGGGCTTTTCCGACGAGCCCGCCGCCACGCAGTCCTCGGTGATGACTCTCGACCAGAGGCTCGACGCGCTGGAGCGGCAGGTCGCCGACATGCTCCGCCAGACCGAAGAGAATGGAAACCGGCTGCAATCGCTCCAAGGTGACCTCGGCCAACTCCGCACCAACCAAGAGCAGCGGATCTCGACACTCGAGCAACGCATGAACGACGCGGCGAGCGCAGCGCCTGCTACGGGTCCTGGTCTTGCCGATGCGGCTCCGGTTGTTCAGCCTCCAAAAGGCAAGCCACTACCGCCCAAGACGCAGCCGCCCAAGCCTGTTGCGGTTGCAACGCCAGTCCCCGGTGATGGAGCGCCTGCTGTTGCCGCGACCGACCCCGGCGAAGATGCGTACAGCGAAGGCTTCCGGATGTGGCAGGCAGGGCAATATGACGGTGCCATCACCTCGCTGCGCGCCTTCACCGCTGCCTATCCGAAGCATCGCCGCGCGAGCTATGCCAACAATCTGGTCGGCCGCGCGCTGCTCGATAAGGGAGAGCCGCGGGCCGCAGCCGAGGCTTTGCTTGCGAATTATCGCAACAACCCCACGGGCGAGCGAGCGCCGGATAGCCTGTTTTATCTTGGCCAGGCGCTGATGAAACTCGGACAGCCCGGCCAGGCGTGTAAAGCTTATGCAGAGCTCGACGCCGTCTATGGCGCGAAGATCCGTCCCGACCTCAAGAAGCTCGAGACCGACGCCAAGACCCAGGCGCAGTGCAGCTAGAGGTATCGATGGCCAAAGCTGCACCTGCCGTTGAACCAAGCCTGACGCCCGACCAGGCGCTGGTCGATCGCTTCAGCCGCGACCTCAACATGCTGATTCCGGCCGGCGAGAAGATCGGCGTGGCGGTATCAGGGGGTCCCGATAGCCTCGCGCTGCTTCTTCTGGCTGCCGCCGCGCGCCCAGGGTTGGTTGTGGCCGCGACGGTCGATCATGCGCTTCGCGACGAAAGCCGGACCGAAGCCGAGCTGGTCGCCGGCATTTGCGAGAAGCTTGGCGTTCCGCACTCCATCCTTATCGTCGAATGGAAGGAGAAGCCGGAGAGCGCGATCCAGGAGCGGGCGCGCAAGGCCCGCTATGGGCTGCTGGGCCGTTGGGCGGCTGAGCAGAGTGTCAGAGCGATACTCACCGGCCATCACGCCGATGATCAGGCCGAAACGCTGCTGATGCGGTTGATCCGCGGTGCAGGCGTGAAGGGGCTGGCCGGCATGCGCCGCCTTGCCCGGACTCCGGGCGCGAATCTTGTGCTCCTTCGGCCGCTTCTTGGCTGGCGGCATGCAGAGCTTGAGCAATTGTGCGCGGACGTCGGCATCAAGCCCGTCGACGATCCCAGCAACGGCGATGACAAGTTCGAGCGGGTGCGCATCCGTGAGGCGCTGAAAGGCGCGGACTGGTTCAATCCGGGCGCGGTGGCGGCCAGCGCCGCGAACCTCGCGCAGGCCGATGCCGCCCTGCAGTGGGCGGTGACGCAGGAGTGGAAGCGGGCCGTCGCCAAGCAAGACGGCCAGATCATCTACCGCCCAACGACCGATGCGCCGCGCGAAATTCGGCGGCGGGTCGCTCGGCGCGCTATCCTGGCACTCGCATCCGAAGGCAGCGGGGACATCCGCGGCCCGGCGCTCGAGAAGGTCCTGATGGCCTTGACCAAGGGACAGCGTGTGACGCTCCGCGGGGTCCTATGCATCGGTGGCCCGCAATGGCGCTTCGCCAAGGCGCCGCCGCGCCGCGCCTAAGCGTTCACCCGGCTTCAAGGCTCGCATTGTTATTGGACTGGATGCGCCTATTTTAGGCGCATGCGCATTGCCGCGCCGGAAGAAGAAGATGAACGACAAGGAAAAGAAGCCCGGTAACCCGTGGACGAAGAGCCTGCTGATATGGGCAGGGGTCGTCTTCGCCCTGATCCTGTTCGTTCAAATGATCGACGGCGGCTCCCGCGCCGACACCGGCCAGGCCATTCCTTATTCCGAATTCGTTCGCCAGGTCGACGAGGGCAATGTCCGCACGGTCGTGATGGCCGCCGGCGGAGAGAGCAGTAATTCCTCAATTTCGGGCAAGCTCGACAGCGGCGAGAATTTTCATACCATTGCCCCTGCGGGCTCGAACATCGCCGATCGCATGGTCCAGAAGGGCGTCGCCGTTCAGGTGAAGGCTGAGGAGCAGTCGAGCATCTGGCTCTACATGCTCTACAACAGCCTGCCGTTCCTACTGATCCTCGGCATCAGCTTCTTCGTGATGCGGCAGATGCAGAAGAACGCCGGCTCCGGCGCGATGGGCTTTGGCAAGAGCCGTGCCCGCATGCTCACGCAGAAGGAAGGTCGCGTGACCTTCGCCGATGTCGCGGGCATCGACGAGGCGCGCGAGGAGCTGCAGGAGATCGTCGAGTATCTCAAAGACCCGGGCAAGTTCGCCCGGCTCGGCGGGAAAATCCCGAAGGGCGCGCTGCTCGTCGGGCCTCCGGGTACCGGCAAGACGCTGCTTGCGCGCGCTATCGCCGGCGAAGCGGGCGTTCCCTTCTTCACCATCTCGGGCTCGGACTTCGTCGAGATGTTCGTCGGCGTCGGTGCGAGCCGCGTCCGCGACATGTTCGATCAGGCCAAGAAGAGCGCGCCGTGCATCGTGTTCATCGATGAAATCGACGCGGTCGGCCGCCATCGCGGCGCCGGGCTCGGCAACGGCAACGACGAGCGCGAGCAGACCCTGAACCAGCTCTTGGTCGAGATGGATGGCTTCGAAGCGAACGAAGGCATCATCATCATTGCCGCGACCAACCGTCCCGACGTGCTCGATCCGGCGCTGCTCCGCCCCGGCCGCTTCGACCGCCAAGTGGTCGTTCCGCGCCCCGACATCGACGGCCGCGAGCAGATCCTCGGTGTCCACATGAAGAAGGTGCCGCTGGCGCCCGACGTCGACCCGCGCGTAATCGCTCGCGGTACGCCCGGTTTCTCCGGCGCTGATCTTGCGAACCTCGTCAACGAGGCCGCGCTGCTTGCCGCCCGCAAGGGTAAGCGGCTGGTGGCGATGCAGGAGTTTGAGGACGCCAAGGACAAAGTGCTGATGGGCACCGAGCGCAAGTCGATGGTGATGACCGAGGACGAGAAGCGCATGACCGCCTATCACGAGGCGGGTCACGCGATCGTGGCGCTCCACGAGCCCGCGTCCGATCCGATCCACAAGGCTACGATCATCCCGCGCGGTCGTGCGCTCGGCTTGGTCATGCGTCTCCCGGAGCGGGACAGCTACAGCTATCACCGCGACAAGATGTACGCGAACCTCGCCGTCGCGATGGGTGGACGCGTCGCCGAAGAAGTCATCTTCGGGTACGACAAGGTCTCGTCCGGCGCCTCTTCCGATATCCAATATGCGACCAGCCTGGCCCGCGACATGGTCACGCGCTGGGGCATGTCCGATGCGCTCGGGCCGCTCCAATATGCCGACCCGGACGAGGAAGTTTTCCTAGGCTATTCGGTCAATCGCACGCGACAGATGTCCAACGAGACCGCGCAGGCAATCGACAGCGAAATCCGCAAGGTCGTCGAGGATGGCTATGCCCGTGCCAAGCATCTGCTCGATGAGCATCGCGGCGAGCTCGAGAGCCTTGCACAGGCCCTTCTCGAATATGAGACGCTGAGCGGCGATGAGATCAAGAAGGTCATCGCCGGTGAGACGATCGACCGTGGCGGCGCCAAGGGGCCGGCTATCCCGGCGGCGGGCTCGTCGATTCCGAAAGCCAAGCGGCCCAAGCCTGGGACGATCGGCGGTCCGGCGGCAGCTGGCGCTTAAACCTCGCCCAGCCCGACGATCAGGGTCGTAAACAGCCCAATCCCGGCGAAGGCGAAGCCGATCAGCAAAGTGGTTCGCCACAATGCGCCCCAGCGCCCGAGACCATATGCCCCCTTCAGCTGGCGATACATGTGTATGGGCGGCACGAAGAACAGCAGCGTGGCGATGGTTGGCAGCACCAGTCCGACGACGCTTCCGACCGTCAGCAGCAGCATCATGAAGCAGATGGAGTAGGTCACGAAGACGGTGTGATCGTACACCCGGAAGCGCCGGCTGAACGGAAACAGCAGCCATACGAACGGCACGGAAATCGGGATTAGCGCCCAGCTAAACTTATAGGCGTTGCTCTTGATCTTGTAGAACAGCAGCTCGGGATTCTTGCCCGCCTTGCCTATGAAATTCCCGATCCATCCGGGAACACCATCGTCACGGATGTTCACGGTGGTAGGCTTGACGCCGCGCCTGTCTAACTCGTCTGCGTTAAGGGTGCTGATCTTCAGTCCCTTTTGCACCGACTGGATTGCAGAGAGTTCCGACTTCGCTTCGTGCAGTTTCTCATCGAGCTTCGCCGTTGGCTTGGCCGCCTTGACCGCCGTTGTGCGCTCGGCCTCGAGCCGCGCGATGCGGCTGCTGGCCTTGCTGGCCTCGTTCGAAATATCCTGCCGCGACAGGGTCGAAGGCATGCCATCGAGGCTTCCGGTTAGGCCCATGACGGCGAACGTGAGGAACACGCAGAAGAGGAAGAGTGCGATGGGCGATACGAAACGCGCGCGCTGTCCGTCGATGTACCGGCGAATGAGCTCGCCCGGACGCCACACGAGCATCGGCAGTGTGCGCCATATCTTGCCCTCGAAATGAAGCACGCCGTGCAGGAAGTCGTGAAAGAATGACGAGAGCGTGCGATGCACGTGCGCATGCTGTCCGCACTCGTGGCAAAACGGGCCCGCCAGATCAGCGCCGCAATTCAGGCATTTGGTTTCGTGAGTCAGGCCGTCGGGCCCGACTTCACCAGCGTTCGGCTCGACCGCACGGCCGATGATCCCGCCGGTCACTGCATCGCCCAGGCTTTCGAGATTCCCCATCGTCACCCCCATTGCAACATTAGGCGCGCTTGGGTGCTCATGCTAGCGGTTCGGCATGCGCATTGGGCTTCTCGGCGGTTCGTTTAATCCGGCTCACCGGGGTCACCGCCACGTGAGCATCGCGGCCATGCGCGCCCTCAGCCTGGACGAGGTGTGGTGGCTGGTCTCGCCCGGAAATCCGCTCAAGGACGGAGCTAAGGACATGGCGCCGTTCGAGGCGCGTCACGCTTCGGCAGTAGGCGCGGCGCGCGGCACGCTGATCCGCGTTAGCGATTTCGAGCGGCGCGCCGGCTCCCGCTATACCGTCGACACAGTCCGCAAGTTGAAGCGATTGCACCCGGAACACCAGTTCATTTGGTTGCTTGGAAGCGACACACTGCCAAATTTTCACAAATGGCGTGATTGGAGGGGGTTAGCGCGCGAACTGCCGATTGCGGTGATTCCACGGCGCGGTTATGATTCAACTGCCCACGCGGCGCGCGCGATGGGCTGGCTGAGAAGGTTCGTCCATCCTCCCGGCCAGGCACGAAGCTGGACGGACTGGAGTGCACCGGCGATCTTATTCCTTCGCCTGCCGCCCGACCCGACGTCCGCTACCGCCATTCGCGCGAACGACCCCAACTGGCATCGCCGAACGAAAACGCGGACTGAGCGTTCGTCTCGTTTCGGTTGGCTAATGTCGCCGCTCAAGCACACAGGGAGAGCCCTTGACCGAACGTCCAGCTGAGACCGCCGCCGTCGACAACGGCCGCCCTCCCTTCGACGTCGAAGACCTGCACAAGCTCGTTTTGCAATCGCTTGACGACGATCAGGCGCAGGAGGTCGTAAGCATCCCCCTCGTCGGGAAATCCAACATCGCGGACCACATGGTCGTCGCCTCCGGCCGGTCGACGCGGCAGGTCGCGTCGATGGCCGTTAAGCTTGCCGACAAGATTAAAGAGCGATTTGGCAGAAGCGTGAGGATCGAGGGGCTTCCGGCCGCGGACTGGGTGCTGATCGATGCTGACGATGTGATCGTCCACATATTCCGCCCCGAAGTCAGGAATTTTTACAATTTGGAGCGAATGTGGGCGTTTGGCGATGATTCGAGCGTAAGCGCCACTGGGCGCGGGTGAGGGACATGCGATTTATTGCTCTTTGGCTTTCGCTTCTCGCGTTTGTCGCGCAGCCGGTTGCTGCTGCGAGCTCGCCGAGCATGTCGAACCTGGAGCAACGCCTGAACTATCTCGTCGCTGGTAAGTCCGCTGACGTTGGGATCGCCGCGCTCGACCTCAACACCGGTGAGACGGTGAGCATCAAGGGCGACACGCCCTTCCCGATGGCCAGCACGGTCAAGGTCGCGGTCGCCGCGCTGTATATGGCGCAGGTCGATCACGGCCGCCGCAACCTCGACGACACGATCAACGGAACGCCGGTGCGATCCTTGATGGCGCGCATGCTGATCCACAGCGACAATCGCGCGACCGACATCATTCTCAAGGATCTTGGCGGACCAACCGCGCTTCACGATTGGCTGAAGGACAATGGCATTCGCGGGCTCCGCGTCGACCGGACCATTGCCCAGCTCCTGAGCGCCAAGCGCGATCTGTTCGACCATCGGGATTCAAGCACGCCGACCGCGATGGTCGACCTCTTGAAGCGCATCTACAAAGGCGAGCTAATTAGGCCCGAGAGCCGCAATTACGTGCTCGGCCTGATGGCTCAGTGCGAAACCGGCAAGAACCGGATGAAAGCGTTGCTGCCCGGCGTTCCGATCGAGCACAAAACGGGCACGCTCAACGGGCTCGCCGACGACGTCGGTTTCCTGACGATGCCTGACGGCCATCGAGTTGCGGTCGCCATCTTCACTCGCGGCGGAAGCGACCGTCCGCGCACGATCGCCGAAGCTGCAAAGGCCATCTACGACGGATTCAAGACCGCATTTACCTGGCCGTTCGGCGCACCGGCTTTCTCGAGGTAGTGCTTCTTCACATCGTCGCGCGAGGAAAGATCGGCCGCTCTCCCGAGGCCGATCTGGTCGACCGCTATTTGAAGCGGATCGCCTGGCCGACCAAGGTGACCGAGCTTCCCGACCGCGGCGGCAGAATCCCCGAGCTTCCCAGTAACAGCGTTACCATCGCCCTCGACGAGCGGGGGAAGGCCCTGCCGTCGTCCGAGCTCGCAAAAAATCTCGAAACCTGGCGGGACGCGGGAAAGCGCGAGGCGCGCTTCGTGATCGGCGCGGCCGACGGGCATGACGACCAACTGCGACGCGATGCTGACCTGCTGTTGTCGTTCGGGGCCGCAACCTGGCCACACCTACTGGTTCGGGCAATGCTCGCCGAGCAACTGTTCCGCGCCACCTCCATCCTTGCGAACCATCCCTATCATCGGGAAGGATAGGGTCGTGAGGCTTACACTCGTCATCATCGCTCTGCCGCTGCTCCTGGCGGGCAGCGCATTGGCTCAGGACGCCGGACCCCCACTGGATGAACAGGTCAGGGCGGCACGGGCGGAGCAAGCTGCGGCGAACGCTGAAGCCGCAAAGCTCGAGAAGCTGGCCGCAAAGGCCCAAGGCGAAGCCGATCGCCTGCGTGCGCAGCAGGCGGCCGCGGCTCAAGGAATAGAAGCGGCCGAAGCCCGGATCACCGCCGCCGACGCGCAAGCGCGCCTCGCCGCCGCTTATATCACCGCCCGTCGTCACGCCCTTGTGGAGCAGCAGCGGCCAGCCTCGCTGTTGCTGGCCGGTCTCGCCGTTATGGCGCGACGTCCTCCTCTGCTGGCGCTGGCCGATGGCGGCGGCACCGACGAGCTCGTGAAGGTCCGGATCCTGCTCGATTCCACCTTGCCTACTATCAGGGCGCGCTCGGCCCGCCTTTCGGCGCAGATTGAGGAGGGTCAGCAGCTGCAGCGGACGCTTGCCGAGGCCCGTGTTGAGATGGAGCGAAGCCGCAAGGACCTTGTCTTGCGCCGCCAGCAGTTTGCGGGACTCGAGCAGAAAGCGATCGAGCAATCGCTGGCGGCTGGAGGACGTGCATTGGCCGCCGGGGACGTTTCGCTGGCCAGCGGCGAGCAGGCGGCCATGCTGCAAGACGCTCAATCGGCAAGGCGGTCGGCAGCCGCTCTCGCGAGAGCGTTAGCAACATTGGAAGCTGCGCCGCCGCGGCCCGCTGCGGGGGAAGGGGCGCTCACGAAGCCTCCATTCGCCTATGCGCTGCCGGCCAGTGCTCCGATCACCGAAGGTCTCGGCAGTGTAAACTCGAGCGGCGTGCGGTCACGCGGCCTGACGATGGCGACGGTGCGGGGCGCGACTGTCACCGCGCCAGGTGACGGGACCGTGCGCTTCTCAGGGCCGTTCCGCGATTATGACGGGGTGCTGATTATTGACCATGGCGGCGGCTGGATCAGCTTGTTGGTCAATGTGTCGTCCAACCTTCGGCTGGGCGACCGGGTTCGCTTGGGCGATGAAGTCGGGCGGGCGCTCGGACCCCTGCTAGTCGAATTGTCCCAAAACGGGCGTCGAATTTCGCCTGCCCTCATCGCAGGTTCATCTGCAACCCTGTCAAAGAATGGCAAAGGCGGTTAGATGCGTCAGCCGCACCCACTAGGACGCGACCCGATGAAATTCACCCCCAAGCTTCTTCCGCCGCTCGCGCTCGTCGGAGCGCTCGCTTTGGTGCCTGTCACTGCGACGTCGTTCGCGGCGGCCGACACGACGAATTACCAAGAGCTCGAGAAGTTCATGAGCGTCTACGAGCGAGTGAAGGCCAATTATGTCGACAAGGTCGATGACCACACGCTGATCAAGGGCGCGATCGACGGTATGCTGTCGGCGCTGGACCCGCACAGCTCGTATGCGGAATCGAGCGATTTCGACCAGCTCAAGGCGACTACCGACGGCAATTATGGCGGGCTTGGCCTCACCGTCTCAATGGAAGACGGCATCGTAAAGGTCATCGCGCCGACCGAGGACACGCCGGCCTGGCGCGCGGGCATCAAGTCCGGCGACTACATCACTCACATCAACGGCGAGTTCCTCAACGATCTCACCCTGGATGAGGCCGTCTCCAAGATGAAGGGCGATCCCGGAACCAGCGTGAAGCTCACCATCATCAGGCCCGGCCGCGATAAGCCGCTGGATATCAGCCTGGTGCGCGAGCGGATCGAACTCCACCCCGTCAAGTGGGAAATCAAGGACGGGATCGGCATCATCAACATCAACACCTTCTCCGGCAACGTTGCCGACGCCACCAAGTCGGCGCTGCTGTCCATCGACAAGGCCACGGGCGGCAAGCCGCTAGGCTACATCGTCGACCTGCGCTCGAACCCGGGCGGCCTGCTCGACCAGGCCGTCGACGTCAGTGATGCCTTCCTCGACAGCGGCGAGATCGTCTCGCAGCGCGGACGCGAGAAGGACGACATCGAGCGCTATTATGCGCGGCCCGGCGATATGGCCCACGGCTTGCCGGTGATCGTGCTCGTCGACGCGGGTACGGCCTCAGCCTCCGAGATCGTGGCCGGTGCGTTGCAGGACCATCGCCGTGCTCTGATCATGGGCGAGAAGAGCTTCGGCAAGGGCTCGGTGCAAACCGTGGTCCAGACAGGCCCTGAGAGCGCGCTGCGGTTGACTACCGCGCGCTATTACACGCCTTCGGGCCGGTCGGTGCAGGCGGGCGGAATCGATCCGGACATCGCCGTGCCGCAGCTGTCCGACGAGGATTACAAAGATCGGCGCGTTGTCCGTGAGGCCGACCTTCGCCGTCACCTCCTCGCGCAGGCGAACGTCGAGGACAAGCTCCTCGAGAAAGACGACATGACCGACCCGCGGTTCACGCAAACGGCCGCCCAGCTCCAGAAGCAGGGCATCAAGGACTTCCAGCTCGATTACGCGCTGAAGACCCTGAAGCGTCTAACCGGACCAGTCACAACAGCGTCGGCCGATCTTCCGAAGAAGACCCGCTAGGGCCGGATGAGCGACGCAGTGGCTGTTCCGGCGCGGACGTCTGCTCCGTTTTCTCCGGCATCAGCCGCGCGGCTGATCGCTTTCCTGCTTCCGTTCTCGCTCCTCGCCGGAGCCTACGGTTCGCAATATCTCGGCGGGCTTTACCCGTGCGAGATGTGCTGGTGGCAGCGCTACGCCCATTTCGCCGCGCTGGTGCCCGCGGTGCTCGCCTTCACAGCGCCGGCCGATACATCCCGCACGCGCAATCTCGTGCTGCTGGCCGCTTTCGCCATCGCGGTGTCGGGCGTGATCGGCGTCTATCACGCCGGGGTCGAAGCCAAGATCTTCGAGGGCTTCACCACCTGTACGGCGGAGTTCAAGCCCGGCGGCAGCACCGCTGATCTCCTCAAGCAGATCACCCATGCGCCGTTGGTTCGCTGCGATGAGGTGCAATACCGCTTCCTCGGTATTTCACTCGCGGGGTGGAATGCCATCCTGTCCCTGGGCGGCGCCGCGGCGATCTTGTTCCTGAGCATCAAGCGGCGCCGCGGATGAGCGGTTGGCGCCCCGGCGACCGGCGCGCCGACAGTGATTCAATGCTGCGTGTCGACCAGGCCGGCGAATATGGCGCGACCCGCATCTACGCCGGCCAGCTGGCGGTCCTTCGGCGCAATTGCCCAGAGGCAAAGCTCGTCGCGCGCATGGCCGAGCAGGAGCAGCGCCATCTGAAACGCTTTAACGCGTTGATGGCGGGTCGCCGCGTGCGCCCGACTGCCCTCCAGCCCGTCTGGAATGTCGCCGGCTTCGCGCTTGGTGCGGTGACCGCCCTGATTTCCGAGAAAGCGGCGCTTGCCTGCACCGACGCCGTCGAAACCGAGATCGACCGCCATTATGGCGAGCAGCTGGACGCACTTGGGCAGGACGATCCGGAGCTCGCAAGCGACATCGAAGAGTTTCGTGCCGACGAGCTCGAGCACCGCGACAGCGCGCGTGAGGCCGGAGCAGCCGATGCGATCGGATATCCTGTCTTGACTGCGGCCATTCGTGCCGGTTGCAGGGTAGCCATCGAGCTTTCAAAGCGCATATGAGGAACTTCGCGCGGGTCTCGCCCGCTGAAGCGTTGGAAAGGACGCGTTAGCACCATGACCAGGCTGATGATTTCGCTAGCCGCAACGGCCGCCGCGACAGCAGCAATCTGGGGTCCCCCGGCTTCGGCCCAGTCCCCGCAGAATTCGATCGCCGAGATTATCGTTTTCGGCACCGATCCGTGCCCGCGCTCGACCGACGACCAGATCGTGGTCTGCCGCCGGGTGCCGGAAAGCTATCGTTACAGGCTGCCGGATTCCTATCGCCCGAACGGCACGCCGCAGCAGAAAGACTCGTGGGCCAATAAGGCCAGAGTGCTCGAGACGGTTGGATCGACCGGGATTAACAGCTGCTCTCCGGTGGGTCCGGGCGGTTACACCGGGTGCCTAACGCGCGTGATCAAGGAAGCGCGCGAGCAGCGCAAGCAGTCCAACGAGGATTCGATTCCGCCGCAGTAGCCCGTGCGTCGGGGAGGGGTCCCCGTAGCAGCAAATAGGGGAGAGCCACGCATGAGTGTTGCCGAAGCAACGCCCGACCTGGAGCAGGTCGACCGCAACGACCGCGCCTTCCTCGGACATCCCAAGGGGCTTGGCTTTCTCGGCTTCACGGAGGCCTGTGAGCGCTTTTCTTATTACTCCATGCAGACGCTGCTCGCGCTGTACATGGTCAATTACTTACTTCTGCCCGAACATATCGGCGGCGTTAACGGCCTCGCCTGGCTGCGCACTTGGCACTACCCCGGGCTGGACGGCCAGCCGCTCTCTTCGGCGATATTCGGCGACTATACCTCGCTCGTATATTTGATGCCGATCCTTGGCGGCATCATCGCGGACAAGCTGACCGGCCGTCGAATTGCCCTGATCGCGGGCGCGCTAGTTATGGCGTTCGGCCACTTCCTGATGGCGTTCGAAGGCGCGTTCCTGTTTGCACTGCTCGCGCTGATCGTCGGCGTCGGATTGTTCAAGGGCAACATCGCGACGCAGGTCGGAGAACTCTATTCCGAAAGCGACCTGCGGCGCGCCATGGCGTTCCAGATCTTCTACATCTTCATCAACGTCAGCGTGATCGCGGCACCATTGGTGTCGGGCACGTTGGGCCAGGAAGTCGGCTGGCACTATGGCTTCGGCTGCGCGGGCGTCGTCATGGTCCTTGGCCTGATCATCTACCTGTGGGGGAAGAATTGGCTGCCGGCCGACCTTGAAGTCGCAAATCGTGACCAAAAGCAGTTGATCGGTCGGGTCAGCGCCGGCGCAATCGGCATCGCGGCGCTGGTGGTCGCTTGGCTGTTCGTCTCCAGCTTCCTCTTCTCATCGTGGCTCACCGGAACCTTGTCCGGCCTCGTGATGGTGGGCGCGCTTTACTGGTTCCTGACAAGAAACCTAAGCCGTGGCGACCGTTTTTGCGTGATGCTCCTGTGCATATTGATCCCGGTGCTGGCGATCTCGCTCCTTACCAACCAGGAGATTTTCAACGCCTACCTGATCTGGGGCGACCAGCAGTTCAATCTGCAATTCATGGGCCGTACCATGCCGTCGAGCTGGCTCATCACTCTCGATGCGACGCTCAGTTTCTCGATGCTCGTCGCCGTCGCCGTCTTCTGGAAGTGGTGGAGCGTCCGTCATCGAGAGCCCGACGAGATCACCAAGATCATTATCGGCAGCGCTTTCACGATCGCCGGCGGCGTGTGCCTGTTCATGGCCGCGCTGACGCAGCCCGATGGCGGTAAGATCGGCCTGTTCTGGCCATTCATGTTCCACTTGCTGAACAGCATCGGCTTCGCGCACATCCTTCCGGTCAGCCTTGCACTGTTCACGAAGATTGCGCCCAAGCAGATCACCGCGACCGTGATCGGTCTGTATTACCTGGCGTTCTTCGCGGCCAACAAAGCCGTGGGATACGTCGGCGGCCTATATTCGAGCCTGCCGACTACGACTTTTTGGCTGATCCATATCGCCAGCGCGGTGTTCGGCCTGGTCGCGTTCGCGATCTTCAAGGCCGTGCTCGGCAAGCGCATGGCCGGGACTGGCGTTCGCGAGCAGGCCGAAGCGCTCAGCTAGTAGCTGACCTCGGTCACATGCTCCTTCATGCCGGCCTCGGGCTTGCGGCCAAGGAGCTTGTTGAAAACGGGCTTCAGAAAACCGGTGACGTTGCTCTCCCAGATCTTCACGTCCTCGATCTGGAAGCGAACCAGCGCAAGTTTTGGATCGTCCTTTCCCTCGTACCATTCGGCGACGATCGGATTCCACAGGCGGTCTATCGTTGCGCGATCGTTGACGATTTCGAGCGTGCCGCGAAGGCTGGCGAAAAGGTCGTGGCCCTTCGCCGAATAAGTCGCGATGGCGCGGTTGGACTGGCCCATCGCACGGGTGAAATCATGGTCGTTGGCGGTGAAGATCCACACGATCCCGGCTTCGCAATCCAGGTCCTCGAACTGGGCGGTCATCGGCTGGGTCGCACCATCACGGGCGCCCTCGATGCCGAGCATTAGGAAAGGGCTGCTGTTCAGTTCGCTCCAGAACTTCTGTTCGATCTCGCGTTCGTCGGACATCGCAAATCTCCTGCTGGTCTGGCGAACCAACGGTTCCGCGCGCCGGCCCGTTCCGGCATACGGGCTTTAGGCTAGGTCAACCCGTCGCGGGGGCTAAGCTATTGTATTGCAAGGTCTCATGAGAGAACATATTGAGAACGATATGGCTCAGCTCGACCTTCAGGCAAAGCTCGCGATTCTTGCCGACGCGGCCAAATATGATGCTTCCTGCGCCTCTTCCGGAACGTCCAAGCGGAACAGCCGTGGCGGCGCGGGAATCGGGTCGACCGATGGCATGGGCATTTGCCATGCCTACGCGCCTGACGGCCGTTGCATTTCGCTTCTAAAAATCCTGCTGACGAACAGCTGCATCTTTGACTGCGCTTATTGCATCAACCGCAAAAGCTCGAACGTGCGGCGGGCGCGGTTCACGGCGGATGAGGTCGTTCGGCTGACCCTCGCCTTCTACAAGCGCAATTATATCGAGGGGCTGTTTCTCTCGTCCGGCATTATCCGCTCGTCCAACTACACGATGGAGCAGATCGTGGAGGTCGCGCGAAGCCTGCGCGAGGATCATGATTTCCGCGGCTACATCCATTTGAAGACCATCCCTGACGCGGATCCGGAGCTGGTCCGGCTGGCCGGTATCCATGCCGACCGCGTCTCGATCAACGTCGAGCTTCCGACCGAACGTGGGCTGACCGAACTCGCGCCCGAAAAAAGCGCGGGCCAGATCGCGTCCGCCATGGGTGATATGAAAGCGTCCATTGTTGCAGCAACCGATGAGTCGAAGCGGTTCAAGTTCGCGCCGAGCTTCGCGCCTGCCGGCCAGTCGACCCAGATGATCGTCGGGGCCGATGCTGCCAGCGATGCCGACATCGTCGCCAAGGCGAGCAGTCTCTATGATCGATATGGGCTGCGCCGCGTCTATTATTCCGCCTTCTCGCCGATCCCAGACGCGAGCGCCGTCCTGCCGTTGAAGCGGCCTCCGCTGATGCGTGAGCACCGCATCTACCAGGCTGATTGGCTGATGCGCTTCTATGGATTTGCGAAACAGGAAGTGCAGGGCGCGACCGACGCGCAAGGCATGCTGCCGCTCGATATCGACCCCAAGCTCGCCTGGGCGCTCAAGCATCGAGAGACATTCCCGGTCGATGTGAACCGCGCCCCGAAGGAGCTGCTGTGGCGGGTGCCGGGGCTGGGCACCAAGGCCGTCGAGCGGATCCTTGCGTCGCGCAAATGGCGTCGGCTCCGCCTCGACGATGTTGCGCGGCTCACGCTCTCGATCGCCAAGGTTCGGCCGTTCATCAGCGCTGCCGACTGGCGGCCCACCCTGCTGACCGACCGGGCTGATCTGCGGGCGCTAGTCGCGCCGAAGAAACAGCAACTGGAGCTGTTCGCAGGCTGACGTGCTTCGCGAAGGTCTCATGGTCGACGCTCATCGCGTCACATTGTCCGCGCCGGACGATTTCGACGGGTGGCGAGATGCAGCGCGCGACCTCGCCGAAGCCGGGGTGCCAGCGGAGGCCGTGGTGTGGCGCGTCGAAGGCGAACCGGCAGACCTGTTCGGGTCTGACGCGCATCAGCCCGCGGCTCCAAGCTTTCCGGTGCCGCGCGCGTTCGTCGACCTGGCCAAGGCCGCGATTTGCCATTCCGATCCGGAACGGTTCGCGCTGCTTTACGCAATACTGCTTCGGATCAAGAGCCACCGTCACGCAATCGATGATGCAGCCGATCCGTTGGTGCGGCGGCTTCACGAGCTGGCGAAGGCCGTTCGCCGCGACGTGCACAAGATGCACGCGTTCGTCCGCTTCCGGGAAATCGACGGAAGGTTCGTCGCCTTCTTCGAACCCGAGCACCACATCGTGCGGCGGGCCGCGAGTTTCTTCGTCAATCGCTTCACCAATATGCGGTGGTCGATCCTGACCCCCGAGTTGTCGATCCATTGGGATGGCGAGCGACTGGAGGAAGGCCCCGGCGCGACCCGCGCCGACGCCCCGGCCGACGATCCGCTCGAGGAGATCTGGCGGACCTACTATACCAGCATCTTCAATCCGGCGCGGCTGAAGGTCGGTGCGATGCTCAAGGAGATGCCAAAGAAATATTGGCGAAACATGCCCGAGACCTCGCTCGTTCAGCCGTTGATAGCGACTGCGCGCAACCGGGAGTTGGAGATGATCGATCGCTCCGTCGCCAGGGAAGGGTTGAAGCACGCGCTCGAGGCGGAGCGGGAGATCGTCCCCGGCTCCAACCTGCGCGCGGCATGGGAGGCGTTGTTCAAGGATGCGCGCAAATGCACGCGTTGCGACCTCTACAAATGCGCGACCCAGACCGTGTTCGGCGAAGGCCCGCTCGATGCAGCAATTATGTTCGTTGGCGAACAACCGGGCGACCAGGAAGATATTGCGGGGCGGCCATTCGTCGGTCCGGCCGGCGCCTTGTTCGACGCTGCGCTGGAGAAAGCCGGGATCGACCGGTCCGGCGTTTACGTCACCAATGCAGTGAAGCATTTCAAGTTCGTCCAGCGCGGCAAGCGGCGTATCCACAACAAGCCCGATGCCGGCGAAATCAGTGCATGCAAATGGTGGTTGGAACACGAGCGCGAGCTCATCCGCCCGCCTGTCACGGTGGCGCTCGGTGCGACCGCCGCGCGTTCGCTGATCGGCAAGGTCGTGACCATCTCCAAGGTTCGCGGCGAGCCGCTCGCGCTCGGCGATGGCAGCGAGTGCTGGGTCACGGCGCACCCGAGCTCGATTCTGCGCGCGCCCGACGAGGACGCCCGCGAGGAAGGCAAGAGGCTGTTCCTTCGCGACCTCAAGCGGATCAAGGCGCGGGCGGAGGAACTGGTTCGTTAGAAGCTGTAACCGAGCGTTGCCTTGACCGAGCGCGGAGCGCCGGGCGCGATGTTGTTATCGCTGTTCGCAGTCGAGAAATAATGCGCGCCGAACAAATTCTCGACATTGACCTGCGCCTCGATTCCGCCGGGCAATTTGTAGAACAAAGCAGCGTCCACGCGGGCATAACCCGGGAGCTTCACCGCGTTGCTGATCGTCGCGTAGGATTTGGACCGCGCGATCACGCCGAGACCGACACCAATGCTCTTGGTCAAATCGTAGCGATTCCACAGCGAGAAACTATGGCGCGGTACCAGCGGCACTTCCCGGCCGGCCGGCGCAGCCGTGGTCGTCTCGGTGATCTTGGCCTTCTGCAGGCTGTAGCCTGCCGAGACCATCCAGCGGCTGGTGATGCTCCTTTCCAGGCCCAGCTCCAGCCCGCGGCTGCGCTGCTCGCCAGTGAGCACGGTTTTTGCCGGATCGGTCGGATCGGTCGCCCGGGTGTTGCTCCGCGTCAGCTGATAGATTGCGGCGGTCGCCAGCAGGCCATCGAGGACCTCCCACTTGGCGCCGGCCTCGATATTGTCGAAGCGCTCGGGCTTCAGGCCTGCGGTGATGTCGGTCAAACCGCTGAACTGGTCGCCCGACTGCGGCAGGTAGGAGCGGCTGAAGCTCGTATAGAGCGAGAGTTTGTCCATCGGCTTCAGAATAAGGCCGAAGCGGGGCGACCATAGGTTGTCGCGACGGTCGAACCGCCCGCCAGCGGCGCGCAGGTCGTCGACGTCGACCTTGAAGCTGTCGAAACGAAGCCCGGCGACGATTTCGATCCAGTCCGCGGGGCGCAGCTGCTCCTGGATGTAAGCGGCAGCAACGGTTGCCTTGACCTTGTTGTCGGCATCGCTCGGCAGCGGGGTCCAGATCACGTCGACGTCGACGGTCGGGTCGGTGACCGGAACCCTGTTTCCGCCGACGATCGAACCGGTCAGGCGCTTGTTACGCGACTTTTCGCGGCCAAGCTCAAAACCGACGAGCAGGGTCTGGTCGATGCCGGCAAGCCGGTTTTCCCAGATGAGGTCGGTCTGGCTGAAGAGGTTCTGGCGGTCGTTCGCATTATTGTAGGCGCCAAGTGTGACCAGCCCGGTGCTCGGGTTGAAGCCACTCGGGTAAATGTTCTGGTAGAATTTATCATAGTCGCCGAACATCGTCCGGTTGCGCAGGGTAAGCCCGCCGCCGAAATCGTGCTCGACTGCGACTGTCGCCAAGTGCACGTCGGCGCGCGACCAGCTGTCGTCCGGATCGCCGAAGAAAGTGCGGCGATAGCCTTTGAGCGGTTCGTCGCCATTGGCCGGAACGCCGCGATCCGCGGTTCGGCGATCGTGGAAATATTCGTAGCTCAAGTCGATGCGGGTGTTCGGCCCGGCGAGGATCGCGGCGGTGGGATTGATGCCGTAGCGCTTAAGGTCGACGTGGTGGCGGAAGCTGTCTCCGTCCTCGTACATCGCATTGAGGCGAACGCCGGCACTGGCGCTCAAAGGCTGGTCGAAATCCCCGGTCAGGCGATAGCCGCCGAAACCGTCGACCGAGGCAGTGAGCTGGCGATAGGCGCTGAGGCTCGGTCGTTTGAGCACCCGATTGACGATCCCGCCGCCGCCGCCGCGGCCGAAGATCATCGCGTTGGGACCCTTCAGCACCTCGACCCGGTCGACGTTGTAGAAGTCGCGGAAATACTGGACGTCATCGCGAACGCCATCGACGAAGAAGTCTGCCGTGCTCGAATTTCCGCGCAGGACGATCTGGTCGCGGTTGCCTTCGCCCGAGCCATATGAAGCGCCGGGGACGAAGTTCAGGAGGTCGGCGACCGAGCGAAGCTGCTGGTCCTCGATCTGGCTTTCGGAAACGACGGTAAGGGCCTGCGGGATGTTCTTGATGTCGGTCGGGGTCTTGGTGGTCGTGCTCGTCGCGCGGACGCCATATTCGACGCGCTGGCCGGTGACGACGATCTCCGGTGCTGCCGCAGCAGCGGCCGCGGCGCTTGCGTTGGCGGTGGCGTCAGCGGCGTAAAGTGGTGAAGAACCGCAGGCCGCGACGGCGGCGAGCGGGTAGAGCATCAGGCGGTCCATGCGTTCCCCTTTGAACGATGGCTGAGGCTCTAGTGTTATTGATAGTCATTCGCAATAGCAGAAATATCACTCCGCCGCGAGCAGAGTCTCCGCGCCGCTAAGGTCGACTGAAACGAGGCGGCTGACGCCTTTCTCGATCATGGTCACGCCGTAAAGGCGGTGCATCCGGCTCATCGTTACCGCGTTGTGAGTGACGATCAGGTAGCGGGTGTCAGTCTCCTGCGTCATCTTCTCGAGCAGCTCGCAGAAGCGCTCGACATTGGCGTCGTCGAGCGGCGCGTCGACCTCGTCGAGCACGCAGATCGGTGCCGGGTTGGTGAGGAAGATCGCAAAGATCAGCGCAATCGCAGTTAGTGCCTGTTCGCCGCCCGACAGCAGGGTGAGTGTCGACAGGCGCTTGCCCGGCGGCTGCGCCATGATCTCAAGCCCGGCCTCCAGCGGATCGTCGCTTTCGACCAGCTCGAGATGCGCCTGGCCGCCCTCGAACAAGGTAGTGAACAACCGGCGGAAGTGGGCATCGACTTTCCCGTAGGCGTCGAGCAGCCGCACACGGCCCTCTCGGTTGAGATTGCCGATCGATCCGCGCAGTCGATTGATCGCCTGGGTCAGTTCCTCGGCTTCCTCGGCGCCGCGCGTGCGGTTCTCGTCGAGTTCGGCAAGCTCGGTTTCGGCGACAAGATTCACTGGCCCAATACGCTCGCGCTCCGCGGTCAGTCGCTCGAGGCTTGCTTGTTCTTCATCGGCATTTCGTGGCGCGTCCGCGTCGAACTCAAGTCTTTCGGGCAGACGCTGCGGCACGCATTCGAACTTCTCGACGGAGGCGCGGGCGAACTCCGCGCTGCGGGCCTGCTGGGCCTCGGCGCGGGCGGCGGCGGCGGCGCGGCGCTCCCGGGTGTCGGCCGACCGCTCGTTGGCGGCCGATACTTTATGCGCGGCGGCGACGACCGCCTCCTCGGCTTCGCGCTCCGCCGATGCGGCTTCACCGATCCGCACCTGGCTGTCGTCGTTGGCGCGCTCGAGATCAGTAATCTTGGCGTCCAGCTCCGCCGGTTCGAGTTCCAGCTCGGCACGCTCGGCAGATTGCTGGGCCTGGCGTTCGACCGCCTGGGCGAGACGCTGGTCGGCCTCTTCCTCGCGCTTGCACCAGTCTGCCTGCTCGCGGGCGGCCGCGCTTGACCGTTCACGGTCCGCAGCAGTCTCGCGCGCCTTGGTGGCGGCCTCGGCCCGCTTATCGGCCACAACGGTCGCGGCGGTCGCGGCGGTCGCGCGTGCGGCTTCGACCTTATGCTCGAGCGCAGCCGGATCGGGCAATGCCGCCAGCGAACGCTCGGCGGTAGAGACGGCATCGGCCGCAGCAGCCAACACTGGCTCGAGGTCGGCCTGGCGCTGCGCATAACCTTCGCGTTGCGCTTCGATCCGCTCGAGCGCCGCAGTCGCGACATCGATCGCGCGAGCGGCATCGCGCGCGTCGCGCTCGGCGGCCAAAGCCGCGTGACGCGCGGCTTCGCTCGCCGCCCGGCATTGCTCCATCGCGACCAGCGCAGCATCCCGCTCGGCAAGCGCGTCGGCGACTGCAGCCTCAAGCGCCGGAAGCTCTGCCGCGATTTCGGCAAGGCGGTTGGCCCGGAGCAAGCGTTCCGCAGCGGCGGCGCCGGAGCCGGATGCAATGAATCCGTCCCAGCGACGCAGGCGCCCATCCATGGTGACGAGTCGCTGGCCGACCGCCAGCTGCTCGCCCCCGTCCGCTTCAACAACCGCGACCTGCTTCAGGCGGCGGTGCAGCTCCTTCGGACCCGTCACGTGATCGGCGAGGCAGGTGGTTCCAGCGGGGAGGGCCGGGTCGGAGGCTTGCGCGTCGGAGCCATCCCAACGCCGCGGTGAATCGCCGCCGATCGCGGCGTCGACGTCTTCGCCAAGCGCCGCAGCAAGGGCGCGCTCGTAGCCCGGCTCCGCCTTGAGGCTGGCGATCGCGGCGCCGCCGCTATGTTCAAGCGCCCGGGCGAGCGCGTCATGCTCCGACCTCGCGGCAGAGAAAGCGGCGCGAGCTGTCGCAAGCTGGCTTTCGGCCTGGTCGCGGCGCTCGGCTGCCGCGCCCCGCCCATCGTCAGCCTCAACCCGGGCAGCCTCAGCCTTAGCAAGCGCTTTACCGGCAGCGCCCGCCTTCGCTTCGGCTTCTTCGCGCGCTTGATCCTGTTCGCTGCCGTCGCCGAGTGCACGGAGCTGGTCGGCAAGCTTGTCGCGTTCCTTCTCGGCGCGAGCATGTTGGGCGCGCGCGGCGTCGAGCGCGGCTTCGGCAACACGGCGTTCGGCCCGCATCGCAGCCTGTCGCGCGAGCAAATCGGCGAGCCCAGCCTCTGCCTCCCGCGACGTGCCTTCAGCGGCAGTCAGCTCGGTCGCGATTCGCGCCGAATGGCTTTCGGAATCTTCGAGCCGGGCGGCGATTGCGGAGCGCTCTTCATCAAGCAGCCGAATGGCGCGGGCTGCATCGACCTTGAGCGCTTCCTCGCGCGCGACATCTCCCCTCAGCGAGGCGTCGAGCCGGTCGAGTTCGGCCAGCCGGCGCGCGATCGTGTCGCGGCGGGCGCGGGCGCCGGCGAGCTGGTGTGCAAGAGCGTGCCCTTCCTCGCGGATCTCAGTCAGCGCGTTGCGCCGCGCGGTCAGTGCCTCGCTGGCGCGATCATGGGCAGCTTGAGCCTCCGCGATCGCCTGCTGGATCTTCTCGACTTCCTCGCCGGCGGCGCGCGCTTCGGCCGTCGCCGTTTCGGCAGCGCGCTCGGCTTCAACCCAGCGAGCGTGAAGCAGCCGCGCTTCAACGCCGCGAATTTGGTCCGTGAGCTTGCGATAGCGCTCGGCCGCGCGGGCCTGCCGGCGAAGCTGCGCGGCGCGCTGTTCCTGATCGCTGAGGATTTCACCAAGCCGCGCAAGATTGGCTTCGGCAGCACGCAGCTTCTGCTCGGCGTCCTTGCGCCGGGCGTGAAGGCCGGAGATGCCCGCGGCTTCCTCGAGCAGCATCCGGCGCTCGACCGGCTTGGCGGCGATGACCGCGCCGATCTTTCCTTGGCTGACGAGGGCGGGCGAGTGGGCGCCGGTGGCTGCATCGGCAAACAGCAGGGCAACATCCTTGGCGCGAACGTCGCGGCCGTCGATCCGATAGGCCGAACCGGCACCGCGCTCGATCCGGCGGGTTACTTCGCTTTCGCCAAGACCGCCTTCGTCGCCGGCAGTGCGCTCGAGCAGGATTGACACTTCGGCGAAGTCGCGCGGCGGCCGGCTCGCAGTGCCGGCGAAAATGACGTCGTCCATTCCTCCGCCACGAAGCGACTTCGGACTGGATTCGCCCATGGCCCAGCGAATGGCTTCGAGCAGGTTGGACTTGCCGCAACCGTTGGGGCCGACGACGCCGGTAAGGCCCGGCTCAATGCGAAGCTCGGCCGGCTCGACGAAGCTCTTGAAGCCGCTGAGCTTGAGCCGCCTGAGCCTCAACTCCTGGGTCCTCCTCGTGTCACCGTTAGCTTCGGCCGCCGGCCTTGCGGAGGAGCCGCTCAAGTTCTTCCCAAGTTGCTCCTTCAATCGTCTTGCCATTGATCATGAATGTCGGGGTGTGGTTAACCCCGGCACCGATGGCCGCCTGGGTCATATCGAGCAGGCGCTTGAGGCCCTTCGGATCCGCGAGACATTGCTTCGACAGCGCCGGAGTCAATCCGAACCGGGACGCGATAGCGGACATGCCCGCGATCTCAGCGTAGCGCTGAACACGCTGCTGGTCGGTCATGCTCTCGAGCGCCGCCTTGTCGGCGTCACTCATGTCGAGGAGCTTCTTTTGCCACTGCGGCTGCGTGTCGAAGACATAGGATGACATGGGAAAGAACCGTGCCGCACCCGCGCAATGTGCGAGCATGCTGATCGAAATGTCCGGGCCGTCGATCAGCAGGTTGCGGAACTCATAGCTCACCCGCCCGCTGCGGACATAGTTCTGGACGAGCGGCTTGAAGCCCGTCTGTTCGAAATGGCGACAATGCGGGCATGCGAGCGAACCATATTCGACCAGCTTCACGCGTGCATTCGGATTACCCATGCGAAAGCCGCCCTCGACCGTGGGGGCTACCGTCCGCGACCAGTCGCGCTTCGCCGCGACCTTCCCAGCCGAAAAGGCGGGGGTCGCGGCGCTTGGCATCAGCGCTGCCGCAACCAACAAAAGGGCAGCGCGGCGCATCATTATTTCAGCGCCTCGTCGAGCTCGGGTTGAAGCTTCTCCCAGCTCGCCGTGTCTTTCTGCATGGTGCCGTTGATGATGAACGACGGAGTGCCCTGGAAGTCAGGGTATTGATTGCTGACGTCGCTGACCAATTCGACTTCGTGGTCGATCATCTTCTCGTTCGCGAGGCACTGGTTGCTCTTGGCCTGCGGCAGTCCGCGAGCGGCAGCCCAATCCTGAAGCCCCATGAGCGTCGCCATGCCGACGAACGCCTGGTTCGGCGGGAGGTTCTGGATCTGGTTGACCTGGTCCTGCGGGGCCGCCTCGACCTTCGCCATCCAGGCATCCTGGTCCTTGTACCGCGCCTGCATCAGCGGGAAGAAGCTCTTGAGGTCAGCACAGCGAAGCACGAGGTTCGTCGCCATGTCGATCGGTCCGTGGATGACGTAGGGCCGGAACTCCCAGCTGACGTTCCCGGACTTCACGTATTTTTCGATCAGGGTCGGAACGCCATCGTCGTCGAACTTTTTGCAGTGGGGGCAAGACAGCGAGCCGATCTCGACGAGCTTCACCTTTGCGTTGGGGTTGCCCATCATGAAGCCGGCGGCCGTCTCATTGACCACATCGGCCCAGGTCCCGCCTGGCGGCGGATTGGCTTGCGTAATCTTGACGGTGTCGTTGACGGCGGGCGCGTTGCCTTGATCGGCACTCTTGTTGCAGGCGGCCAGCGCGAGGCTTGCGGTGGCGCAGGCGAAAATCACGGAAAGCTTCATGGGGGTCACTCACTCCGTTTGATCACGGGGATGGGTTCGATACCGTCCTCGACGGATGGCGCGCCGCTGCTAGCGGCAATTTTCGCCGCAAGCGACTCCAGACAGGCGCGAAGCTCGGGATCGGCAATTTCGCGCAGGCCTTCGCCCATCTCCTTGGGCACCGCGCGAAGCTGGGGACGCTCGATCGGCGCCGCCTGTGCCGGCTGCTTACCCTGGCGAAAGACGATCCGATTGATTGCCGCGTAACCGAAGAAGCGATTCACGCGCTCCATAATCATCGGGGTCAGGTGCTGGATCAGTGGTGCATGCGCGCCATCGACCAGCAAGGTCAGTGCGCCGCCGGCTCTCTTGCCCGCCGGGAAGCGGATCGATTCTGGTGAGGACACGCGCGCGTAGCGCTCACCGACGATTTCCGACCAGCGGCTGACGATCGAGCTCTGAATGAAGCCGAAGCGTTTGAACGACTGGCCGCCGACATCTCCGACGAGCTCGCCGGCTGAGCGCGGCCGGCAGCTGCGCGGACTATCGTCGTTATGAGCCTTTTGCTTCGCCATGGTGCAGCGAGCATGCCATAGCGGCCTAGTGACCGCCAATGCCGCGAAACTGCTGACCGAACATTATGTGGATAACTTCAGGCGGCTTCCGTGGCGCTCGCCGCCGGGTTTTCCACCGACCGATCCCTACCGGGTATGGCTGAGCGAGGTCATGCTGCAGCAGACCACCGTCGCAACGGTGGTGCCAAGGTACGAGCGATTCGTCGCGCGCTGGCCGACGATCGAGGCGCTTGCGGCCGCGCCTGACGAACAGATCATGCAGGAATGGGCCGGCCTCGGTTACTACGCGCGGGCGCGCAACTTGATTGCCTGCGCTCGCGAAGTGGCCCGCCGCGGTGGCTTTCCGACCACGGCCACCGAGCTTCGCGCGCTGCCAGGAATTGGCGCCTACACGGCCGCGGCCATTGCGGCGATCGCCTTCGGTGAAACGGCGGCTGCCGTCGACACCAATATCGAGCGGGTCGTGGCGCGGCTGAATGCGATCGCGAACCCATCGAGGATGCAGATCGAACAGCTGACTTTGGCGATGATGCCAGCCGATCGGCCGGGAGACTTCGTCCAGGCGACGATGGACCTTGGAGCGACTATCTGCCGGCCGAAGGTTCCGCGCTGCGAAGCCTGCCCGATCCGCGGTGAATGCGGCGCTTATGCATCGGGCACGCCCGATGCTTTCCCGGCACCGCGCAAGCGCTGCGCGCGTCCGCATCGCCACGGCGCGGCTTATTGGATCGAGCGCGATGGCTGCGTGTGGCTGGTGCGCCGGCCAGCCAAGGGCTTGCTCGGCGGGATGGCGGCGCTCCCCGGCGGCGAATGGAGCGAGGCTGTGGCAATGGCACCGGAAGAATATGGCGCCGTCCGCCACGTCTTCACGCATTTCTCGCTCGACCTTCACATCGAGCCGCGCCTTGAGCCGATTGGCGAGGGTTGGTGGCAGCCAATCGACTCGCTCGAACAAGCCGGATTGCCGACCCTCTATCGGCGAGCGGCGGAACTGGCATTGAGTCGAAAAGCGCTCCGCGCGGCGGCTTGAAGAAGGGCCGAGTCGCCCTTAAGAGCGCGGCAAATCCATTGCTCGCGCGCTTCCGAGAAAACAGGGAAACTTCATGGACGATCGCTTTAATACCATCGCCGGCTGGGTGCTGTTCGCTGGAATCATCGCCCTCGGTTCGTCGATCGTCGCGAGCGAGGCTTTCCACAGCGAGCGCCCGGAGAAGATGGGCTATCCGATCGAAGGCGTGGCGCAGGAGGGCGAGGGCGGTGCTGCGGCCGAGCAGCCCATCGAGGCCTATCTCGCCAAGGCCGACGCAGCGAAGGGCCAGCAGGTCTTCAACAAGTGCATGGCGTGCCACAACGCCGACAAGGGCGGCGCGAACCAGCTCGGTCCCAATCTGTGGGACGTGATCGGTGAGCCGATCGGGCAGGGCAAGGGCTTCGCTTTCTCCGATGCGCTGGCAAAGCATGGCGGGACGTGGAACTGGGACAACCTCGCTCAGTGGCTGAACAGCCCGAAGACGTTTGCGCCGGGCACAAAGATGACCTTCGCAGGCCTTAGCAATCCGCAGGATCGCGCCGACGTCATTGCGTTCCTGAATTCGCATAGCGATGCGCCCAAGCCGCTCCCGGCAGCGCCGGCGGCGGCAACTGCGGAAGCCAAGCCAGGCGAGGGGCCGGGCAACGGTCCGCAGAAGGCAGAGAAGGAGCCGGTACCGGCGACTAACGGACCAGCCGGCCAGGCCGCCGAAGCCGAAGCGAAGAAGCCGGGCGCTTAAGCGCTCATTCGGGCGGCCCGGTCTGTTCAGGCTGCGGCGCCGGATGCTCGGCGTAGTAATTCATCACAAAATCCCACGCCTCGGCGGCGTCCTCGCTCCAGTGGATGAGGTCGAGGTCGTGCGGTGAAATCACGCCCTCGTCGACCATTGCCTCGAAATTGACCACGCGGTTCCAATAATCGCGCCCGAACAGCAGGATCGGCAAAGGCCTGACCTTGCCGGTCTGGATCAAAGTCAGAAGCTCGAACATCTCGTCGAACGTGCCGTAGCCGCCGGGAAATACCGCGACCGCGCGCGCCCGAAGCAGGAAGTGCATCTTCCTCAGCGCGAAATAGTGAAACTGGAAGCTAAGATCCGGCGTGACGTAACGGTTGGGCAGCTGCTCGTGGGGGAGCACAATGTTGAGCCCGATCGATTCCGCGCCGACGTCGGCGGCGCCGCGATTGGCTGCCTCCATGAATGACGGGCCGCCGCCCGAGCAAACCACGAACTGGCGCTTCCCGTCCTCGTCGCAGCCGCAGTTGCTGGCAAGGCGAGCCAGCTCCCGCGCGATCTCATAATAAGGCGCCTTCGCCTTCAGTCGCTCGGCGATCGCTCGCTGCTGGTCGTTGGTCGCAGCAGCGATCAATGCGTCGGCCATTTCCGGTGAAGGCACGCGTGCCGACCCGTAGAAAACGAAGGTCGACCCGATGCTGGCTTCATTCAGGAACAACTCCGGCTTCAAGAGCTCGAGCTGGAAGCGGACCGGGCGCAAGTCCTCGCGGAGCAGGAACTCACTGTCCTGGAACGCGAGCTTGTAAGCCGCGCTTTCGGTTTGCGGGATCGAGGGGACGTGCTCGGCCGCCCGCGCATCGACCTTGGACGTTGGAAAGATGCGCTTGGGCGGGCGCGGTTGATCAGCCATGCCCGCCGGTTAGCGCCAAACTATGACAGCGTCACGAGGCGACCGTGCGCCGCTGCAAAAGCGATTTGCTGGTCACAGCGATGACACTTGATCGCTTGTTGGAGCGCGCCATTTCATCACGAAGACCACTTTAGACGGGGCAATTCTTCAATGATCGACGTCCGCAAATTCGACAGCCTCGGCCATGCCGACCACGGTTGGCTTAACGCCCGCCATCATTTCTCGTTCGCCAGCTATCACGACTCCGACCGCATGGGCTGGGGCCGGATCCGCGTGTGGAACGACGATCAGATCGCGGCCAAGAGTGGCTTCCCGCCGCACCCCCATCGCGACATGGAGATCGTGACCTACGTCCGCACCGGCGCGATCACGCACAAGGATTCGATGGGCAACCAGGGCCGGACCGGTGCCGGGGACGTGCAGGTGATGAGCGCCGGGACCGGCGTCACGCACGCCGAGTATAACCTCGAGGATGAACAGACGACCCTGTTCCAGATTTGGATCGAGACCGACAAGCCCTCTGCCAGCCCGAGCTGGGGTGCGAAGCCGTTTCCGAAAGATTCGCGCGCTGGAGCCTTCCAGTTGCTGGCGAGCGGCGACGAGGATGACGGCGCGCTCACCATCAACGCCGACGCGCGGATTCTCGGCGCTACGGTGAAGGCCGGCGAGTCGATCGCGGTCGATGCCGAGCCCGAACGTCACCTCTATCTCGTCCCCAGCGGCCGGATTCGCGTCAACGGGGTCGAAGCCGGCCCACGGGACGGCGTCGCCATCACCGGCGAGGATCGACTGACGATCGAAGCTGACGAGGATTCGGAGCTCGTCCTAGTCGACGCGCGCTAAATCGATCAAATCGCGCGGGTTTCTGACCCGTTCATCCAAGCTGTGCTTGAATAGCGGCTGCTTGATAGGCATGTGCCTGGCGCGCCGCACAAATTTTGGCGCGATTCACGCATGAGCGGGAGCAAATGAGGGCGGGTTTGCGCTTGGGATTCGGGTTATTGGCGGCAGCGCTTGCGCTGGCTGAAGTGCCCGCGCTTGCCCAGGATGCGAGCCAGGCAACGACCAACACTCCGGCGACGGATTCGATCGGCCCGCGCGAGCTGCAGAATTTCAGCATCGACGGAACCGTCACCCGGCCCGCGGACCCGCAACCCGCCGCTCGACCGCCGAGCCGCCCCTCGACCGCGGCGACCCAGCAATCCGCCCGCGAAACGCCATCGCCCGCACACCGCGCGGCTGATGCCGAGCCGCGAGCAACCGCGCCGGAACCGCGATCGACAGCCCGCCCCGTCACCGAACCGACCCGCGAAACGGCCTCAAGACCGCCGGTCACCGTTCCCCTGCCGAAGCTGCAGGACGATTCGCCTCGTGGCGCTTCGGCGATACCGGCTGCAGCGCCGGGCCTTGCCGATCCGGAACCCGCCAGCGTCAATCTCGTGCCCGAACGCAAGATGTCGCTCCTTCCGTGGCTGGCTGCGGCCATTGCGCTTGGCGCGGGGGCGGCCTTCCTCTTCTATCGCCGCAGGCACGGCCGCGAGGCTTTCGCCGGGGGCCCGCAGATCGATGCCTTCCGCGCGCCGGAGCCGATTGCGCCAACCCCTGCACCCGCGCCTGCACCGCAACCTCAGCCGGCCGCGCGAGAGCGTCCACCCTCGTCCATTCCCGGGCTGGTCTCGACCCGTCTCCGCCCGTGGGTGGATTTTGGCTTCCAGCCGCTTCGCTGCATTGTCGAGGACCACCAGATCACCGTCGAGTTCGAACTGGAGCTGATGAATTCCGGAAACGCGCCCGCCCGGGCCGTGCTGGTCGAAGCGACCTTGTTCAACGCCGGGCCCAATCAGGAAGCCGAGATCGGGGCGTTCTTTGCCAGCCCGGTCGGTGAAGGGGAGCGGATCAACGCGATCCAGCCGATGAAGCGGATGACGCTTCGTCCGAAGGTGTCGATCCCGCGTGAGCTCGTGCAGGTGTTCGAGGTCGGCGGCAAACAGGCGTTCGTCCCGGTCATCGCCTTCAACGCCCTTTATCGTTGGCCGAGCGGGGAGGGCCAGAGCTCCGTCAGTTACCTGATCGGCCGCGACACGCAGGGCGACAAGCTGACGCCGATCCGCCTCGACCTTGGCCCGCGCATTTTCCGCGGCCTTGGCTCGCGCCTGCTGCCGACTGCTCTTCGCAAGTAGGTTTAGAGAACCGCGCTGTTGTAGCTGTGCCAGGCGAGCACGGCGGCCGCACCGCGATACGGGCTCCACGATTCGGCGAGTTCGCGAAGCTGCTTCTCGGTCGGCTTCTCCTTGAGGCCCATCAGCCGGCCAAGCTCGATCTGCACAGCCAAATCGCCCGCGGGAAAGACATCTGCGCGCCCCTCCGCAAACAGCAAATAGATCTCGGCTGACCAGCGGCCGATGCCTTTGATCTTGGTCAGGAGCGCGATCGCCTCCTCATTGTCCGAGGGTAGCGAGGCGAGATCGAGCTCACCCGACAGCACGAGGCTAGCGAGGCTTCGGATATAGCCCGACTTCTGGCGTGACATGCCGGCCGCGCGCATGTCCTCGTCGCTGGCGGCGAGCAGAAGATTGAGGTCGGGAGGGGAGCCGAAGGCGGCTTCCAGCTTGTTCCACATCGATCGCGCCGCGGCCACACTGACCTGCTGGCCGACGATCGTTCGAAGCAGCGTCGTCGCGCCGGGTTCGCTGCTTCGCGGTTCAGGAATGCCATGCTGCTCGATCACGCGCGCAAAGGCAGGCTCGCGCTCGGCGAGCGCTTTGGCGTGAGTTTTGATGCTGCTCTTGCTTCGAACCATCAGGCGATACTCGCCGCGTAAAGCGCGACCGCGGCTGCGTTGGAGACGTTGAGGCTTTCCACCGAGTCGGTGATTGGCAACCGCGCCAGCGCGTCGCAATGCTCGCGTGTGTTGGGCCTGAGCCCTGCTCCTTCCGCGCCTAGAACCAACGCGACCCTGGCCGGTCCGAGAGCCTCGCGAAGGTCAGTGTCGGCATCGCCCGCGAGGCCGATGCGCCAGAAACCAGCGTTACCGATCTCTTCGAGGGCTCGAGCCAGGTTTACGACGCGGGCCCACGGCACGCGCTCGAGCGCACCCGATGCGGCCTTGGCGACCACCCCGCTCTCCGGGGGAGAATGACGATCCTGAGTGACGATGCCGATCGCTCCGAAGGCGGCAGTTGAACGGAGAATGGCCCCGACATTATGAGGGTCGGTAACTTGGTCGAGAACGAGCAAGACGGCCCGATCGGGCGCGTTGTGAAGGATGTCGTCGAGCCAGGCATCGTCAAGCGGCTCAACCTCGATCACGACGCCTTGGTGCGGAGCATCGTTCGGGACGAGGCGGCCGAGGTCCGAGACGTCCGCGAGCGTCACCGCAACGTCCTTCGGAAATTGCATGAACGATGCCGCATCGCGCGTTGCCCAGGCCTTCACGACCTTCCGGCTGGGGTTATCCAGCGCGGCAGCGACCGCATGCTTGCCCCACAGTCGCGGGCGCATCGGCGTGCCATGGCTTTGGTGCGATTTTTTGCGTCGGCCCATGAGCGACCGCTTAGCCGCGTGGCCGCGCGAGTCTAGGTACCAGTCGCTTCCTCATGGGAACCGCGGGCCCGCTGCTGGCTTCGCCAGACAGCGACGGCGAGGATGATCTGGATGGGGTAACTCCATGATCGAAGTGCGACTGCATAGGCGATCGGGACCAGCTGATCCTCCCACGCCCTCAAGAGATGACCAAAGCTGGTCGTGAGTTGGAGCCCGCTTATCCAAAGGGGCCAGAAGCGATCGGATTTCAATGCCACGGCGGTGAACGCGCAAAAGGTGAGGACATCCACAATCAGGACGCCCATCTCGACGTGGGTGTATCGAGAGACGAGCGCATAAGAAGCGAACGACGCGATCAAGGTCACGACCGCGATCACCTGCGCGTCACGCGTGCCACGCAATAATGCGTAGCCACACGAGCCTAGCAGCAGCAGGTTAAAGATGATTAGGCGGGCGGTCATCGAAGGGGACCGGACACCGGCAAGGGTGCCCGGTCAAGCTCCCATGCTAGGCGACGATACGGAGATCGACGCGCGCGCCCTTCGGGTCGGGGCAATCCCCTTCGTCACCGTAGGATACGGTGCGCAGGCCGGGCACCTTGCCTTTCGCAACGACCAGCTCGCTGTGGCAGCTGACAATTGATCCGCGAGCGGAGATGAGGCTGCCAAGCGCCGCGGAAAGCTCCTGAAGCACGGCGTGGATCGGCGCGGGTCCGACGCGCGCAACCGAATTCACGTGCATAACACGGCTCTGCAACTCGGCCACCTCCGCCAGCGTGGTATCGATCGCGTCCTCGACAGTGCGAACCTGAGTTGCCACCTCAAAAGCGGCGTTTTCGATCATTTGTTTGCGCATCACTGCTCCTTCTCCGGAGCGCACCGCGCCGGAGTGATGATCGGTCCGATATGGAGTCGGGTCTGGCTAGCTTTTGAGCAGCCTGGCGAGGCTTTCGAGTCCGGCAAGGTACATGCCTGCCGAAAACGCTGCTCCGATCGCGATCGCCGCAATCCAGAACAACCTCTGGCCGACACTCATCTCATTCCGGGGGTTGCTCCTCGTTGCGAACGGCAATTGCAGGGAAGACCGGAATGAAACGGGCCTCTGCTCGGTAAGGAAACCTGCTCCCCCGGTCCCCCCTGCGCGGTCAGCGTGCCGAATCTGATGACTGACCGCGGCCTCTGGGTGACCGGATTGGAAGGCGCCGGGAATGTGCGGCGATTGATGTATCAAACGCTGATATGGCCCGCTGTACCGCGCCACGAGGCGGGCAGCCTGCGAGCGGCGCTCCACACCGAGGATAGCGAGCGCCTGCCGGACGCGCTGATCAACGGTGTGCGGCGAAATCTTGAGCTCGGTCGCAATTTCCTTGGACGAAAGGTGCTGGTCGACCAGGCGCAAGCAATCGAGCTGGCCGGCGCTTAGCCGCGCGACGCGCTGCGCGACCGGATCATCAGCGGGAGGCTGAGGCTCCTGGTCATTGTCAGGCAAGCCGTCCGATTCGTCCAAATTGATCCTCACCGCGCGCAGCATCAAACGCTTACTCCCCGAGCACCGAGTCCGTTCAGCTTCTAGGTTATCCCGCGCAGTTTCGCCAGATTTTCAACGATTTTGGACGATTCTTGATGAATCGGTCATTAGTTATGAGCCACCCGGAAGTGCTGCCGGCGGTCTACCCAAACCTAGATCAGTCAGCAGGATTGGTGGAGAGGGCTGGATTCGAACCAGCGTACGCTTGCGCGGGCAGATTTACAGTCTGCTGCCTTTAACCACTCGGCCACCTCTCCACGAGGTCATGCGGGTTCGCATGTGGGCAGGCGGGCCATGTGGCGGCACTGCCTTTGCGTGTCAACGCGGGGAAACGCGAAGAGTTGTCGCGGGCGAATTGTCGCCCCTTCGCTTCGCTGCGGGCGCTCCAAAATTCAACCATCCCCCGGATGGTCACATTTTGGAGCGGGTGAAGGGAATCGAACCCTCGTCGTAAGCTTGGAAGGCTTCTGCTCTACCATTGAGCTACACCCGCTTGGCCGTCGCCAATGCCATTAGCGCGCTGAACGCGTCAACCGCGAGTGTTGACCGGGGCGGCGCCGCTGGCCTACCACGCGATTCGCATGACGAACCTGGTTGCCATCGCTGCAAGCTCGACCGCTCACCTGTGGTGGCGCGGCTGCACCCTTGCGGCGCGATGGCGCGACTGATCGACTAGCTTCTTTCCGATCATTCGAACTGCCCGCCCGTCATCGGCGGGCTTTTTTGTTTCCAGGTGACATCAATGAATCAACTTTCCGCTTTGCCTCGGCAAGCAGCTCTCAATCCTGCCCACGCGCGAGAGCAGGATCCTTCGCAACCTGTTCCCAATCCGCTGCCCCAACTTCTCTCCGGCAAAGACCTGCCGATCGATGATTCGGAGCATCTCTTCGAGCGGCTTGTGCTGGGTAAGCTCGAGCCGGCGGAGATCGCCGGCATGCTCATCGCACTCCGGATGAAGGGTGAAACCGCCGATGAGATGATCGGCGCGGCGCATGCGCTGAGCGGCGCTGCCCTAGAGTTCGATCGCCCCGATTATGTTTATGCCGATTGCTGCGGCACCGGCGGCGATGGCTCGGGACTGATCAACGTTTCGACCGCGACCGCCTTTGTCGCAGCCGCGTGCGGCCTGCCAATCGCAAAGCACGGCAATCGGAGCGTCAGTTCACGCTGCGGATCCGCGGACGTTTTGGAAGCGCTCGGCGCTAGGATTGACGTCGATCCCCAAACCGCCCGGGCTCTCCTGGATGAGATCGATTTCTGCTTCCTGTTCGCGCCGTCCTATCACCCTGGAATGAAGCATGCCGCGCTGGTCCGCCGGCAGCTTGGCGTGCGCACCATCATGAATCTCCTGGGTCCGTGCATCAATCCGGCCCGGCCCCCGATCCAGCTGCTCGGGGTCGCCGATCCGAACATGCTTGGGCGCATCGCCCAAACGTTGGATGCAATGGGCGTCGAGGAAGCGCTCGTGGTTCACGGGTCCGGCCTCGATGAAGTTGCGCTTCATGGCGAAACCCGCGCGCTGCGCCTGTCGAACGGGGTGATCGAGGAATTGGAGATTGCCCCGGAGGACGCCGGGATCGAGCGTGCGCCGCTTCAGACGGTCAAGGGCGGCGACGCGGCCGAGAATGCGGAACGATTGAAGGCCTTGCTCGCCGGCTCAGCCACCGGATCCGACCACGACATCGTGATCCTCAACGCGGCTGCGCTGCTGATGACGGCGGGCGTGGCGCCCGGCTTGCGCGAGGGCGCCAACCAGGCCCGCGAGGCGCTGGCCGGTGGCGCGGCCGGCAGGGTGCTCGATCGCTTCATCGAGGCGAGTCATGGCTGACGACATTCTCGGCCGTATCGCTGAAGCCAAGCGACAGGAACTCGCCGGGCGGCTCGACGCCGTATCGATCGACGCGCTGCGCTCGAAGGCGGCTCCAACGCGGCGAAGTTTGGGCCTAGTGATCGGCCAGCCCGGCGCGCGCTTCATTTTGGAGATCAAGAAGGCATCGCCGTCGCACGGGTCGATCCGACCGGGCGCTGACGCTGGCGCGCTGGCGCGCGGCTATGTCGGCGTGGCCGATGCGCTGAGCGTTCTTTGCGATGGCGTACATTTCGGAGGATCGCTCAGAGACCTCGCTGCCGCCCGGCGCGAGTTCGACGGCCCGATCCTGGCCAAGGATTTCTTCCTCGACCTCCGCCAGGTGGCGGAGGCGCGGATCGCGGGCGCCGATGCGATTCTGGTGATGCTCTCCCTTCTGGACGACGGAGATGCGCGAGCGATGATCGCCGAGGCCGAGCGCTTCGGCATGGATGCGCTGGTCGAAGTCCATGACGAAGTCGAGATGCGGCGGGCATTGGCGCTCGGCGCGCCCCTGATCGGGATCAACAATCGCGACTTGCGCGACCTTTCGGTCGATCTTGCGACAACCGAACGCCTCGCCAGCCTGGCGCCCGATCGCACGTTGGTGTCGGAGTCCGGTATTGCCGCCCGAGCGGATGTCGAGCGGGTGGGCCCGCATGTCGACGGTTTCCTGATCGGAACGTCGTTGATGCGCGCCGCCATTCCGGCCGCGGCTGCCCGAGAGCTGGTGTTCGGCCGGGTGAAATTGTGCGGCCTCAATCGTCCCGAGGATTTCGAGGCGGCCGGCGCCGCCACTTTCGCCGGCCTGGTGATGGTGCCCGAAAGCCCGCGCGCGCTGACCCTGGGGCAGGCGATGCGCCTCGCACCGCTGCATCCAGCGCCGGTCGGGGTGTTCCGCGATGCCCCGGTCACGCACGTCGGCGAAGCGGCGCTGTTGCTTGGGCTGGCCACTGTTCAGCTCCACGGCGACGAAGACGCGGCTTATGTCCGCGCGCTCGCGCGCGAGCTGCCGAGGGGCTGCGAGATCTGGAAAGCGATCGAGGTCGGACAGCGCCGGCCCGAGCGCTTCGATGCGGCCGATCGGCTGTTGTTCGACAGCGGCGCGGGCGGGACGGGGCGAACGTTCGACTGGACGGTGCTGCGCGGTCAGGCGCTTGAGAACGCGGTGATCGCCGGCGGGATCGGCCCGCATAACGCGAGGTCGGCGCAGCGGCTCGGCGCCTACGCGATCGACGTCGGTTCCTCGCTCGACGAGCGGCCCGGCCGCAAATCGGCGGACAAGGTCGCGGCGCTGTTCGAGGCCTTGCGGCCGGCGTCACGGCAAAGGATGCGCGCATGCGCATGAGCGGACGCTTCGGCCGGTTCGGGGGCTGCTATGTCCCGGAAATATTGGTCCCGGCCCTCGAGCAGCTCGAGGCTGCCTTTCTCGATGCACAGGACGATCCGGCATTCGGTACCGAGCTTAACGACCTGCTGGCGAACTATGCCGGCCGGCCGACGCCGCTCACCCGCTGCCGCAACCTGCCCGGCAACATCTACCTAAAACGCGAGGACTTGCTCCACGGTGGCGCGCACAAAACCAATCAGGTGCTCGCGCAGGGCCTGCTCGCCAAGCGAATGGGCAAGGCGCGACTGATTGCCGAGACCGGCGCGGGTCAACACGGCGTCGCCACCGCGATCGTCGGTGCGTTGCTGGGGTTCGAAACCGTCATCTACATGGGCGCCGACGACGTCGAGCGGCAGAAGCTTAACGTCTTTCGCATGCAGCTGATGGGTGCTGAGGTCGTGCCGGTCGAGGGCGGCGGGCGGACGCTGAAGGACGCGATCAACGAGGCATTGCGCGACTGGTCGGCGAGCTTCGAGAATACGCATTACCTGCTAGGCACCGCGGCCGGGCCGCACCCTTTCCCGACCATGGTGCGGGAGTTCCAGCGGGTCATCGGTCGCGAAGCGCGCGCGCAGATGATCGAGCAGCTCGGCCGGCTTCCCGACGCGGTCGTCGCCTGCGTGGGCGGCGGTTCGAACGCGATCGGCCTGTTCGCGGACTTCCTCGACGATGATGTTCGCCTGATGGGGGTCGAAGCGGCGGGGAAGGGCTTGAGCGGGGAGGAGCATGGCGCGACCCTGCTGCGCGGCCGGCCCGGCATCCTGCACGGCGCGGAAACCTACATCCTGCAGGACGACGACGGCCAGATCGCCGATACCTGGTCGGTGTCGGCGGGCCTCGATTACCCGGCGGTCGGGCCCGAGCATGCCCATCTGAAGGAGACTGGCCGGGTCCAATATGTCGGCGCCGGCGACGAAGACGCGCTCGCGGCATTCAAGGCGTTGGCCGAGGGCGAAGGGATCTTGTGCGCCTTCGAGTCCGCCCACGCGCTCGCACATGCGCTGACGCTCGCGGAAGACGAGCCCGACAGAGCAATCCTGGTCGGGCTGTCGGGCCGCGGCGACAAGGATGTCGCCCAGGCCCAGGCGCTGCTCGCATGAGCCGCTATGCGGCGATGTTCCAGCGGCTGGCCGAGCGCCGCCAGGGCGCATTCGGGGCATTCCTGATGCTCGGCGATCCCGACCTCACGACCAGCGCTCAATTGCTCCAACGCGTGATCGACGCCGGCGCCGACATGATCGAGGTCGGAATCCCCTTCTCCGACCCGGTCGCCGACGGGCCCGTGATCCAGGCGGCAGCGCAGCGGGCGCTGGCGTCCGGAGTCCGAGTCGGCGATTGTCTCGACCTCATCGCATCGTTGCGTGAGCGCAACAGTCAGGTGCCGATCGGCATCCTGACTTATGCCAACATCGTCGTCGCTCGGCCGGGTTTCATGCGCGACGCGGCCGCGGCCGGGACCGACAGCCTGCTGATTGCCGATGTGCCTGCGCTCGAAGCCGAACCGTTCGTTCAATCGATGGAACAAGCCGGGATCGAGCCGGTGCTGATCGCCGCTGCCAACGCGCCGGACCAATCGCTCGCGCGGATCGCAAGTCTCTCGAAAGCTTACACTTATTGCGTCAGTCGAGCCGGGATCACCGGCACTCACGCGCCGGGGCAATTTGACGCGGAGCTGGTGAAGCGGGTGGAGGCCGCGGGCGCGCCCCCGCCAATATTCGGCTTCGGAATCGCGCGTCCGGAGCATGTTCGAATGGCGCTTCGGGCTGGCGCCAAGGGCGTCATTTGCGGGTCCGCAATCGTCGATTTCGTTTCGAGACGAGAGGACGTCGGCAACTTTGTGCAGTCAATGAAAGCATTTACACGGAACGACTCGGCTACGGAATGAATTGAATCCCGCCGAACAGGAGAGTGTGAATGGCTGCGCGTCCGATCTGGAGAGGGCAAATCCGCCTCGCCTTGGTCTCGATTCCGATCGAGCTCTACTCGGCGACCAAGAGCGGTGCCCAGATCGCCTTTCATCAGGTCCATGAGCCGACCGGGAAGCGGATCAAATATGAAAAGGTCGTGCCCGGCGTCGGGCCGGTCGACCGCGACGAGATCGTCAAGGGCTATGAGGTCTCGAAGGGCCATTACGTGCTGCTCGATCCGGAAGAGATCGAGAGCGTGAAGCTCGAAAGCCGCAAGACGCTCGATCTCGTCCAGTTCGTCGACGACGACGGCATCGACCCGATGTATTTCGAAAAGCCTTATTATGTCGTGCCCGCCGACGATCTCGCCGAAGAGGCCTATGTCGTGCTGCGCGACGCGTTGAAGGCAGCCAAGAAGATCGGCATCGGACAGCTTGCGATGCGCGGCCAGGAATATGTCGTTGCGCTGAAGCCGCTCGACCGCGGGCTCGTGCTCGAGACGCTGCGCTACGCCGACGAGGTCAACAAAAGTTCGGGTTTCTTCCGCGATATCGGCGATCACAAGCCCGACCCGGACCTGCTCGACATGGCGTCGATGCTGATCGAGCGGAAGGCGGGCGAGTTCGACCCCAAGGACTTCCACAATCGCTACGTCGATGCGCTCCACGCGCTGATCGAAAAAAAGCAAAAGGCCAAGGGGCAGCGGATCATCGAGGATCCGGATGCGGACGCGCCTCCGCCCAAGGGCTCCAACGTCATCGACCTGATGGCCGCGCTCAAGAAGAGTCTCGGCGACGATAAGAAGGGCGCGAAGAAGCCGGCTGCCAAGAAGGCATCGGCCAAGAGGGAACCGGCAAAGGCGCGCGAACGTAAACGGGCGTAGCCATGGCCAAGCGCGTTCCGCTCGATATCGAGACCTACAACCGGAAACGCGATTTCTCGAAGACGAAGGAACCCAAGGGCCGCAAGCTCAAGGGTAAGGGCGACAGCTTCGTCATCCAGAAGCACCAGGCGTCGCGGCTTCACTGGGACTTCCGGCTCGAGCTCGACGGCGTCCTGAAGAGTTGGGCGGTGCCGAAAGGCCCAAGCCTCGACCCCGGCGAGAACCGGCTGGCGATGCGGACTGAAGACCATCCGCTCGACTACGGAACGTTCGAGGGCACCATCCCCAAAGGCGAATATGGTGGCGGCACGGTCATGCTGTGGGACCAGGGGCGCTGGATCCCCGATCCGCGCAAGGACCCGTCGAAGACCATCGAGGAGGGCCATCTCCACTTCACGCTCGAGGGCGAACGGATGCGCGGGGAATGGGTGATGTTCCGCCTCAAGCCCAAGCCCGGCGAGAAGGCCGAGCCGTGGATGCTGAAGAAGGTGACCGACGATTTTGCCGAGCCCGACGACGGCAATGCGCTGGTCGACAATTGCGTGACCAGCGTCACCACCGGCAGGACGATGGCCGAGATCGCGTCGGGGTCGGATGAGTGGCGCTCGAACCGCGGCGGCCAGAAAGGCGGTCGCGCCAAGCGCAAGACGGCCAAGGCGCCGCCCAAGTTCATGGACCCGCAGTTGGCGACCCTGGTCGATGAGGTTCCGACCGGAAACAGCTGGATCCATGAAATCAAGTATGACGGCTACCGATTGCTGATCTCGGTTGGCGACGGCGTCGCCACTGCGTTCACGCGCAACGGCCTCGATTGGAGCGACAAGTTCAAGGCGCTGGTGAAAGCCGCGGCGAAGCTGCCCGCGGGTTGCCTGATCGACGGCGAAGCCGTGGCGATCGACGATGACGGCAGGCCCAGCTTCCAGCTGCTCCAGTCGACCCTCAAAGGCGGCAGCGCCAGCCTCGCTTTCTACGCCTTCGACCTGCTGGTCGACCGGGGCGAGGATATCCGCAAGCTTCCCAATATCGAGCGCAAGCAGCGGCTCGCGGCGCTGCTCGAGGGCGTGCCTCCGCCGATCCTCTACGGCGACCATATCGTCGGCCGCGGCGAGGAGATGTTTGAGGCCGTCTGCGAGCAGAAAGGCGAAGGGATCATCTCGAAGCGGGCGAGCGCGCCCTATCGCGGCGCGCGCACGCGCGACTGGCTCAAGATCAAATGCATCCAGCGGCAGGAGTTCGTGATCGTCGGCTGGTCCGAGAGCGACCGGCGCATCGGCTTTCGCTCCCTGCTCCTCGCCGCCAAGGATGGGCGCAAGCTGACCTATGTCGGAAAGGTCGGCACGGGGTTCAGCGGGCAGCTGATCCAGGACCTGATGGACCGGATGGAGCTGCTCGCGGTCGACAAGGCGCCAGTCGAGGTGCCGCGTCCCGATCGCAAGGGCGCGCATTGGATCAAGCCCAAGCTAGTGGCCGAGATCGCCTTCGCCGAATTCACCGACGAAGGGATATTGCGCCACCCGAGCTTCGTTGGGCTGCGCGAGGACAAGCCCGCGAAGGATGTGGTGCGCGAGGTGCCGAAGCATTTGACCAAGTCCGAAAAGAAGCCGGCCGCTCGCGACAAGAAGAAAGTCGCGGGCGCAACCGCTGAGGATTTCGGGATCGAGATCAGCAGTCCGGACCGGGTGATTTATCCGGAGCTTGGCCTCACCAAGATGGACCTTGCCGACTATTATGCGGCCGTCGAACCCTTGATCATGGTCGACGCGGCCGACCGGCCAATGACTTTGATCCGTTTCCCATCGGGCCGCACGGGCGAAAGCTTCTTCCAGAAGCACGACAAGGGCACGTTCGGGCCGCACGTCAAGCAGATCCCGATCAAGGAGAAAGACGGGAGCAAAGAGGATTATCTCTACTTCGACGATATTCGCGGCCTGCTTGCGTGCGTGCAGATGGGGACGATCGAATTCCATGGATGGGGCAGCAAGGTCGACAAGGTCGAATATCCTGACCGCCTTGTGTTCGACCTTGATCCCGATGTCGGGCTCGACTTCGCGAAGGTGAAGGCGGCCGCGGTGCGCCTGAAGGCGTTGCTCGAGGACCTCGGGTTGAAGAGCTTCCCGTTGCTCTCGGGCGGCAAGGGTATTCACGTGGTGGTTCCGCTCGACGCGTCAAAGGATTGGCCGACGGTGAAGAGCTTCGCCGACCGCTTCAGCCGCGCGATTTCGGAAGCGGAGCCCGAAACCTTCACCGCCAACATCCGCAAGGTAGAGCGCAAGGGGCGCATCTTTCTTGATTGGCTGCGCAACCAGCGCGGCGCGACCGCGGTACTGCCGTTTTCCGCACGCGGCCGCGAGGGCGCCCCGGTGGCCGCGCCGGTGGCCTGGGAAGAATTGGATAAATATGACAGCGGCCACCACTTCAGCATCCGCGATGCGGACGAGCTGCTGAAGCGCGCCGGGTCGAAGCTGCTTGCAGGCTGGGGCAAAGCCAAGCAAGCATTGCCGGATGCGTAGGACAGCAATCGCTTTCATCCCGATCGGCTTCGCTCTCACCGCCGCAACACTTCCGATTCCACGCCACAGCCCGGCCGAGTGGAAAGCGCAGGCGGCGCGGGTGACGATCGCCCGCGACGATTGGGGCATCGCCCACGTCCACGGTCGAACCGACGCCGACGCCGTGTTCGGCATGATCTACGCGCAGGCCGAAGACGATTTTCCGCGCATCGAGGCCAATTACCTGACCAATCTTGGGCGAACCGCCGAGGCCGATGGCGAGAAGGCGATCTGGCAGGACTTGCGTGCGCGCCTGTACGTTAGCGACGGTGAACTTCAGGCCGACTATTGGCGAAGCCCACAATCGATGCGGCGGCTGATGGACGCCTGGGCCGACGGGCTGAACTATTACCTGGCAACGCACCCCGACGTGCATCCGCGCGCGATCAAGCGCTTCGAGCCGTGGATGGTGCTGAGCTTCACCGAGGGGAGCATCGGCGGCGACATTGAGCGCATCGACCTCGACCAGCTCGAGGCTTTCTATTCTGGCAAGCGCATCGCCGCTTACCTGCCGCCCAAGCTCGAGAGCCAGGGATCAAACGGTATCGCCATTGCCCCGAAGATCACGGCCGACGGGCATGCGCTGCTGCTGATCAATCCGCACACCAGCCATTACTTCCGGTCGGAAGCGCAGGTTACGAGCGACGAGGGCCTGAACGTCTACGGCGCGTCCACCTGGGGCCAGTTTTTCGTCTACCAAGGGTTCAACGCACACGCCGGCTGGATGCACACGTCGAGCGGCGTCGACAGCGTCGACGAGTTCGCTGAGAATATCCAGCGCAAGCGTGGCGCGGCGCCATGCTATCGCTTTGGTGCACAATGCCGGCCGCTTGGCGTCCGGCCGGTAATCATCCGGTATCGCACTGCCGACGGCCATTTCGCGACCAAGACGTTTCGCACCTGGCGGACGCATCATGGGCCGATCGTGCGGGCCGATGGAAACAGGTGGATTGCGTTCGCGATGATGAACAAGCCGGTCGAAGCGCTCCAGCAAAGCTTCGGGCGGACCAGGACCAAAGACCTGGAATCCTTCCTGAAAGTGGCGAGTCTCAAAGCGAATAGTTCGAACGATACAATCTTTGCCGATGACAAAGGCGAAATCGCGTATCTGCATCCACAATTCGTGCCGCGGCGCGACAATCGCTTCGATTACGAGCGCCCGGTGGACGGCAGCGACCCGCGCACAGATTGGCGCGGCGAGCATGCGCTGAGCGAGCTGCCGAGCGTGATCCGCCCGGGGAACGGCTGGGTAATGAACACCAATGACTGGCCTTATGGCGCAGCCGGCCCGAACAGCCCCGATCAGACGCGCTTCCCCAAATATATGGACACGGTCGGGGAAAACTTCCGCGGTATCCATGCGACCCAATTGCTTGGCGGAAGCCGCGGTTGGACCTTGGAGAAGCTGCAAGACGCCGCGTTCGACAGCTATCAGCCGGGCTTCACGTTGCTCGTCCCGGCCTTGCTCCGCGCTTACGACGCACTGCCCGCAACCGACGCGCGACGCCGGACGCTCGAGCAACCAATCGCAGTCCTGCGCACGTGGAATTACCGCTGGGCTGCTGACTCGGTCGCGCAAACGCTTGGGATTTTTTGGGGCGACGCACTGATCGCGGCGCTTAATCCTCCGCCCGAGGAAGACAGCAACATGTACATGGCGCGGCTCGCGCGGGACACCACTGATACGCAGAAGCTCGATGCGCTCGATACGGCCATGCGCAAGCTGCGGCACGATTTCGGCCGTTGGCAGGTGCCGTGGGGCGAAGTGAACCGCTTCCAGCGCAACTCGCGGTCAATCAAGCCGGAGTTCAGCGACGAGGGCCCGAGCATCCCGGTGCCGTTCGGAAACGCGAATTATGGCTCGCTCGCGTCTTTCGTGATGCGGTCGCCGAAAACGACGAAACATCTCTACGGCACTTACGGCAATTCGTTCGTCGCGGTCGTCGAATTTGGTTCGCGAGTCCGTGCGCACGCAATTACGGCAGGCGGGGAAAGCGGGGATCCGAAGTCCCCGCACTTCAAGGACCAGGCTCAACGTTACGCGTCGGGCAATTTACGCGAAGTCTACTTCTACCCCGACCAGCTGAAGGGTCATATCGAGCGGACGTACCGCCCGGGCGAGTGACCTAAAGTCCGGCGAACTTGTCGGTTGCGCGGACCAGGCCGTCGGTCACGCCCGGTTCGCTGAACAGATGTCCACCGTCGGGCACGATGTTGAGCTCGACCTCCGGCCATGCCTGCTTGAGGCGCCATGCGGCAACGGGCGGTGTGCAGGTGTCGTGCCGGCCCTGGACGATGACGCCGGGAATGCCTTTCAGCTTCACCGCATCGCGCAGCAGCTGGCCTTCCTCGATCCAGCCATGCGCCGCCATGTAATGGTTCTCGATCCGGGCGACCGCGACCGCCACGTCCGGGGACGTGAAATGCTCGATCGTCTCCGGGCTCGGCAGCAAGGTGACGATGTCGCCCTCCCACTTGCTCCACGCCTTGGCCGCCGCGAGCTGCTCGGTCTTGTCGTCGCCAGTCAGGCGCTTGCGATAAGCCTCGACCAGGTCGCCGCGCTCGGCCTCTGGGATGGCGACGAGAAATTCGTCGAATTTGTCGGGATAGACCTGCGAGGCGCCGCCTTCCTTGTACATCCAGTCGATTTCATACTGGTCGAACAGGAAGATGCCGCGCAGCACCAGCTCGGTCGCGCGCTCCGGGTATTTTTCGGCGTAAGCGATGGCCAGGGTTGAGCCCCAGCTGCCGCCGAACACCTGCCATTTGTCGACCTTGGCGACCTGGGTGCGCAGCTTCTCGATATCGTCGACCAGGTGCCAGGTCGTGTTGGCTTCGAGGCTCGCATAGGGTGTCGACTTGCCGCAGCCGCGCTGGTCGAACACCAGGATCTTGTACTTCTCCGGGTTGAACTGCCGGCGATGGTCGGGGCTCGATCCGCCGCCCGGCCCGCCATGGAGGAAGACGACCGGCTTGCCATCCGGATTGCCCGAAAGCTCCCAGTAAAGCGTGTGGCCGTCGCCGACGTCGAGCATCCCCGTCTCATAGGGCTCGATCTCGGGATAGAGCGTGCGGCGGGCTTTCAGGGGCATGTCCATCAGAAGCTGAACTCCTCATAGATGCGGGACAGGTCGCCGTCCCAATCGCCATGATATTTCGCAAGCAGGCGGTCGGCCGGCGTCATGCCGCTCAATACAACGTCCCGCAACGGGTCGAGGAACCCACCCTCATTGTCGCCGGCGCTGTTGAGCCTGCCGCGGCGGGTCAGGCCGCCCGCCGCAATGTCGAGCACGCGGGCAGCGAAATCGCGCATCGTTTCGCCATCTGGTGTCACCGCGTCGAGCGCGAGGCGAGGGACATCGTGGCGCAGCTTCTCGCGCGCGCCGATGTCCCAATGCTTCACCAGCGCCCACGCCTCGTCGAGCGCCTGATCCTCGTAGAGCAAGCCCACCCACAAGGCGGGCAGCGCGCAAATCCGGCTCCAGCGGCCGCCGTCCGCGCCGCGCATTTCGAGGAAGCTCTTCAGGCGCACCTCGGGGAAGGCGGTCGACAAATGGTCGACCCAGTCGCTGAGGATCGGTTTCTCGCCGGGCAGTTGCGGCAATTTGCCGTCGAGGAAGGCGCGGAAGCTCTCGCCCGCGACGTCGATGTAATTGCCTTCGCGGTAGACGAAGTACATCGGCACATCGAGCGCATAGTCGCAGTAGCGTTCGTAGCCGAACCCGTCCTCGAACACGAACGGCAGCATGCCCGTCCGATCGGGATCGGTGTCTTCCCAGATATGACTGCGGAAGCTCTTGAAGCCGTTGGGCTTGCCTTCGGTGAACGGCGAGTTGGCGAAGAGGGCCGTGGCGACCGGCTGGAGCGCCAGGCCAACGCGAAACTTCTTCACCATGTCGGCCTCGCTCGAATAATCGAGGTTGGTCTGAATGGTACAGGTGCGCAGCATCATGTCCAGGCCGAGCGTGCCGACCTTGGGCATGTAGTTGAGCATGATCTTGTAGCGGCCCTTGGGCATGATGGGCAGCTCGGCGCGGGTCTTGTCGGGCCACATGCCGACGCCGAGGAATCCGAGGCCAAGGCGCTCCCCAATCGCCTTGCATTGTTCCAGGTGACGGCCGGATTCGGTGCAGCTTTCGTGAAGGTTTTCGAGCGGCGCGCCGGACAGCTCGAACTGACCGGCCGGTTCCAGGCTGATCGTGCCGTCATCACCTGACAGCGCGATCACGTTGCCGTTTTCGATGACCGGATTCCAGCCGAACTCAGTCAGCCCGTCGAGCAGGTCGCGGATGCCGCCCGGCTCATCATAGCTCGGCGCGCGGTGGTCAGCGGTGCGATAGACGAACTTTTCGTGCTCGGTGCCGATCCGCCAATTCGCGCGCGGCTTCTCTCCGCCTGCGAAAACGGAGATCAGATCTTCGCGACTGTCGATAAGCGGGCTTTCGCCGGTGTCGGTCCGTTGCGTCATCGTCGTGCGCGACTAGCGGCGCGGCTAGACCGACGCCAGCGTTTCTGATTTATGAGTCAATAAGACCCCAGTCGCCCGCAACAGTCATATACGCGGCAAGCGCCGCCAGGGCGGCGGTCTCGGCGCGAAGGATGCGCGGTCCCAGCGAGATCGGGACTGCGTGTGGCGCTGCCCGGATCGTGACGCGCTCCTCTTCCGTGAAGCCGCCTTCAGGGCCGACCAGGATCAGCGCTGCGTCCGGCTTGAATGATGTGGCCGCCGGTTTGCCGCCATTCTCGTCAGCGAAGTAGAGCGTGCGCTCAGTGGAAAGCAGCTGCTTGAGCGTCACGGGCTCGGCGATCTCGGGCAGGCGCGTTCGGCCGCACTGCTCCGCCGCCTCGATCGCAATCGCCTCCAGCCGCTCGCGCTTCACCCTCTCGGCGATCGTGCGCTGCGTCATCACGGGGATCAGCCGCGCGGCGCCGAGCTCAGTCGCCTTTTCGACGAGCCAATCGGTCTGCGCGCGCTTCACCGGCGCGAAAGCCAGCCAGACGTCGGGGACGGCTTCTGCCTCTCTCGTGCGGCGCTCGACGCTCAAGGTCATGTGCCTCTTTCCCGTTTCGGCGATGCGAGCGAGCCATTCGCCCGATCGTCCGTCGAAGATCAGCAGTTCAGCGCGTTCGCCGAGGCGCATGACATTGCCGAGGTAATTCACCTGGCCGACGTCGAGCTCGACCGATGCGCCCTGGCTGAGCGGCGCCGTGACGTATAGGCGCGGCAGACTCTTTGGTGGCCAGGCTGGTGTTGCGGGCATTCAGGCGGCTTAGCGGGTCGGCTTGGCCCCGGCTATTGAACTTTGGAGCCGGCTCCTGCGCCACGGCGATTGCAGCGGGATTGCAGGATATCGCGATAGTAGCGGGAGGCGCGAAGGTGAATTGAGCGCTCCTTCGGGCTCGTGGCCTGCTCTGCGAGGTTCAGCGCTTCAAGCAGCCGCCTCGTGAAATATGCCTCGTACATTGCCGCCTCTTATGTTTTTGGCGGCCGCGCGGTCGTCGTCGTTACAGGGTCAAAACGCTTAACCTGGGTTTCTGCTCCCCATTTTGTGGATAACTTCCATAACGGAGCTAATGATCTCGCGCTTGAGGGCGTGACGACCCGCTGCCAGAAGCGGCTGTAGTGAGCCCGAACACCGACATCGTCCCCGACAGCGAGCGGCGCGGCTTCATCGGGGCGCTTGCTCCGCCGCTGCGGCCCTACGCGAGCCTGATGCGGCTCGATCGGCCGATCGGCACCTGGTTGCTGTACTGGCCGTGCGCGTGGAGCGTGGCGCTTGCGGGTGTAGGCGGCCGGTGGGACCTGTTCCTGTGGCTCGGCCTAGGCGCATTCGAGATGCGCAGTGCCGGCTGCGTCTACAACGACCTCGTCGACCGCGACCTTGATCGAAAGGTCGAGCGCACGCGCCTTCGCCCCCTGGCGAGCGGACGCGTATCGAGCCGGTCGGCGGTGATGTTGATCGCGGCGCTGTGCCTTGCCGGCCTGCTGGTGCTCCTTCAGCTCAATCGCGTCGCCGCGATTGTCGCGTTGCTGAGCATCGCACCAGTCGCCGCTTATCCTTTCATGAAACGCATTACCTGGTGGCCCCAGGCGTGGCTCGGACTCGTATTTTCATGGGGTGCGCTGGTCGGCTGGCCCGCAGTGACGGGGAGCCTGGGCTGGAGCGCTTTGCTGCTGTGGTTCGGAAGCATCGCCTGGGTCGTCGGCTACGACACGCTCTATGCGATCCAGGACATTGAGGATGACGCGCTGGTCGGGGTGAAATCGTCCGCGCGCCGGCTTGGCGACAAGGCGGCCCTCGGCGTCGGCATCTTTTATCTTGGGGCGCTTGTCCTGTGGGCGGCGGCAATCTGGACGGTCCGACCTGACTGGCTTGCGCTGGCAACCTTGGTGCCGGCCGCGCTCCACCTCGCCAATCAGGCACTCCGGGCTGATCTGCGCAATGGCGAACTCGCGCTGCGCCTGTTCCGGTCGAACCGGACCTGCGGCCTGCTCGTGTTCCTTGCGATGCTGGTCGTCGGCCTCACCGCCCGCTAGGGCGCGCAGCGATGCATTCCCCCGAAGACGCCCGCCGAATCGCTGAATCATTGGTCGAACGCGGCATCGCCGCGGGGGCAACCGCGGCCGACGCGCTTTACGTCGAGCAGAGATCGGCCGGCGTGCAGGTTCGGCTCGGCGAGTTGGAGAGCGTGAGCCGTTCCGAAGGCGAGGAGATCGGGCTGCGGCTGTTCCTCGGCCACCGCTCCGCCAGTGTCGCGTCGTCCGACCTGGCGGACGAAAGCCTCGCGACAATGGTCGAACGCTGCCTGGCCATGGCGGCAGAAGCACCGGAAGACCCATACGCCGGCCTCGCGCCAAACGACTTGCTGCAGCTGGGCGATGCGCCTCGGCTCGAGAGTGGCGACGGGCGAGATCCCGATCCACAAGAGCTGCGAGAGCGGGCGTTGGAGGCAGAGCGCGCGGCATTGGCGGTCGCGGGGGTCACCAACTCCAGCGGCGCGGGAGCGAGTGCGTCGGGCACGACCATAGCGCTGGCAACGTCCGGTGGCTTTTCAGGGGCTTATAGCTCGACTGGGCATAGCTGCTCGGCGAGCGTGATTGCGGGTGAAGGCGCGACCATGCAGCGCGACCATGCCTGGCACAGCGCGCGCTATCTCGAAGACCTCGAAGGGCCGGCCGAGATCGGCCAACGGGCAGGCGAGCGCGCTGTGGCACGGCTCGGCGCTACCAGGCCTAAGCCCAGTCGTTACCCGGTCCTGTTCGACCCGCGCGTGTCTTCGACCCTGCTCGGCCATTTCGCAGGCGCAATCACCGGCTCATCAATCGCGCGCAAGACCAGCTTCCTGCAGGACAAGCTCGGCGCAGCCGTGTTCGGCAACGGCGTCACCATCGTTGACGATCCGCTGCGGCTGCGGGGCATGCGCTCGCGGCCGTTCGATGCCGAAGGCTTGCGCGTTTCGAGGCAGGAGCTCGTGTCAAAGGGCGTGCTCAACGGCTGGATCGCGGAGAGCGCTTCGGCGCGACAATTGGGTATCGCGCCCACTGGGCATGCGGCGCGCGGCGCCGGTGGCGCACCGGCGGCCAGCCCCAGCAACCTTTACATGGAAGCGGGCATGCGCAGCCGCGACGAATTGCTCGCAGCCTTTCCCGAGGCGCTGCTGGTGATTGAGCTGATCGGCCAGGGCGTGAACAGCGTGACTGGCGACTACAGCCGTGGCGCGGTCGGGTTCATGATCCGCAACGGCGTGATCGCGGAGCCGGTCGCGGAGATCACCGTCGCCTCGAACCTGATCGACATGTTTGCGACCCTTGAACCGGGCGCGGATCTCGAATTCCGGCGCGGAATCGATGCGCCGACCCTTCTCGTTCCGGAAATGACCGTCGGAGCGGCCTAAGCCTCGGCAGGGACCGGTGGGATCCCGAGTCTCGGGATCTCGATCTTCGGGCAGCGGTCCATGACCACTTTCAGGCCCGCTTCTTCGGCGCGGGCCGCAGCCGCTTCATTGATCACGCCAATCTGCATCCACACGGCCTTGGCGCCGACGAAGATTGCCTGCTCGACGGCTTCGTCGACGGCGTCGGGCCTGCGGAAGATGTCGACGATGTCGATCGGCACGCCGATCTGCGCGAGCTCGCGCCACACAAACTCCCCGTGAACATGCTCGCCGGTGATTTGCGGATTGACCGGCAGGACCCGGTAGCCGTGATCCTGCAGAAACCGCATCACCCCATAGGACGGGCGGTCGGGCCGGTCAGACGCGCCGATCACGGCGATCGTCCGCGCGCTGGTCAGTAGCTCGGCAATGTCTTCGTCGCGGGTGAGCGGCATTCGGCTCTCCTTCGCGTGGCTTAATGTTTGACCGCTTCCAAGAGTTTCGCGGCGATCGCGGCAAAGACCTCGCCTTCGGCCGCGAGCGGACGGCCGGCGTCCGAGCCCTCGCGGATCGCGAGCGATAGCGGAAGGCGACCGAGGAAAGGCAAGCCCAATTCGGTCGCCGCCGCTTCGGCGCCCCCTGTTCCGAAGGGATGCGATTGCTCACCGCAATGCGGGCAGGCGTAGGTCGCCATATTCTCGATGATGCCAAGGACAGGCACGCTGGTCTTGTTGAACAGGTCGACGGCCCGGCGCGCGTCGATCAGCGACAGATCCTGCGGAGTCGAGACGATCACTGCGCCCGCCGGCCGTGACCGTTGGATCAGCGAAAGCTGCACATCCCCCGTGCCGGGCGGCAAGTCGACCAGCAAAAGCTCGGTATCGCGCCAGTCTGCTTCGATCAGGTTAGCGAGAGCGCCAGTCGCCATCGGTCCGCGCCAAGCGAGCGCGTGCCCGGGCGACACGAGTTGGCCCAATGACAGAAACTTGATCCCATGCGCCTCGACCGGGATCAGCTTGTCGTCGGCAGCTTCGGGCTTGGTCGCTTTGCCGAGCAAGGTGGGCTGGGACGGGCCATAGACGTCGGCGTCGATCAGCCCGACCTTCTTGCCCATTCGCCCAAGCGCGACAGCAAGATTGGCTGACACCGTGGATTTCCCGACGCCACCCTTGCCGCTGCCAATCGCGATCAGGGTCCGCGCGGTTTGCGCGGCCGTCATCGCGATGCGGGCTTCATTGATACCAGCAGTCGCCAGCGCGGCCTCGCGAAGGTCCCGCTCGAGTGCCTCCGTGTCTTTCTTGCTGAGGCCGGTTGCGTCGACAATGATCGTGGCCACACCGCGCTCGAGTTTGCGAGATCGGATCCGCTCGTCGTGCGGGAGGCCAGTCAGCGGGTCGACGGGATGCGCCATGGCTCGCACATAGGAAGCGCGCTGAGGCTTGCCACTGTTTTTCGTCAGGCGCCCCTCCTATAAATGTATCGATGAGTATTTTTTTGGGGTGGGGCCAGCGCGCGCGCGGCTTGTTTGCTGACACCAAGGGCCCTTGGGGCGCCGGCGATTCCGGCGATCCTCCGCCTGAGGACGACAAGGCCGGCCCCTGGGGGGAATCCCCGCGTGGCCGACGGACGACGATCACCTCCGGTTCCAACGCGTCTTCGCTCGACGAACTGTTTCGTCGCGGGCGCGCTCGCTTCGGCGGCGGGGGTGGCTTGCCCGGAAGGCCGAATGGGTCGCTGATCACCTGGGCAGTGCTGGGTTTCTTCCTGCTTTGGCTCGTGTTCACCAGCGTGCATTCGATTTCGCCGGGCCAGCGCGGGGTTGTCACGCGGTTCGGGCGCTATAGTTCGACCCTGGGCCCCGGCGTAAGCTTTACGCTTCCGTCCCCGATCGACCGGGTAAAGAAACTCGATGTCGAAAATATCCGCAGCTTCGACCTTGGCTCGGATAGCGCCGAAGACTTGATGCTGACCGGCGACCAGAACCTGATCGACCTCGCTTATTCGGTGCGGTGGAATATCCGGACGCCGGAGCTTTATCTGTTCCAGATGGCGCAGCCCGACGAAACCATCCGCGAGGTTGCGGAGAGCGCGATGCGCGCTGTCGTCAGCCAGGTTACCCTGAACGACGCGATGGGAGATCGCCGCGCAGAGATCGAGGCTCAGGCTGCACAGAACATGCAGCGGATTCTCGATTCCTACCGGTCCGGCATCCAGGTTCAGGGCATCGCCATTAAGCAGGCCGATCCGCCCGACGCGGTCAACGATGCGTTCAAGCAGGTCACCGCGGCCCAGCAACAGGCGCAATCCTTCATCAACAGCGCCAATTCCTATTCTCTGCAGCTGCGGCAAAGGGCACAGGGCGACGCGACTGCGTTCGACAAGGTCTATGAGCAGTACAGACTGGCGCCCGAGGTTACCCGGCGGCGCATGTATTACGAGACGATGGAACAGGTGCTGTCCAAGGTCGACAAGACGATCATCGAAGCTCCGGGCGTGACGCCCTACCTTCCGCTTCCCGAAGTAAAAAAGCAGCAGCAGGAGCGGCAGCAATGACGGAGTTCCTTCGCGAACGCCCGATCCTGTCCGCGATCGCCGGCGTGCTTCTGCTCGCCATATTGCTGAGCAGCTTCCCAATCGTTCCCGAGACAAAACAGGCGGTGATCGTCCGCTTTGGCAAGCCGGTCCGAATCCTCAACGAATATGAGGCCGGGCGGCCGATCGGCACCGCTGGGGCGGGCATTTCCTGGCGAGTGCCGTTCGCCGAGCAAATCGTGTGGATCGACAAGCGCGTGCAGGATGTCGACATGCAGCGCCAGCAAGTCCTGTCGACCGATCAGCGCCGCCTCGAGGTCGATGCCTTTGCGCGCTATCGGATCGTCAATCCGCTGCTGATGTACATCCGCGCGGGCAGCGAGGAGCAATTGCGTGAACAGCTGCGGCCGATCCTCGGCTCGGAGGTGCGCAATGAACTGGGGCGGATCGAATTCGCCTCGCTCCTGACCCCTGAACGCCAGGGAATAATGGATGACGTGCGGACCTCGCTCAATCGCATCGCGCGCCAATATGGCGTGGAGATCATCGACGTTCGGATCAAGCGCACGGATCTCCCGGACGGTGCCCCGCTGTCGGCAGCGTTCGACCGGATGCGCACTGCGCGCGAGCAGGAAGCGCGGTCGATCCAGGCCCAGGGCATGAAGCAGGCGCAGATCATCCGTGCGCAAGCGGATGCGGATGCCGCCAAGATCTACGCGGCGAGCTTCGGCAAGGACCCGGACTTCTACGATTTTTACCGGGCGATGCAGAGCTACCAGGTGACCTTTATCGGCAACGGGCAGGACAAACCCGCGGGAACGACCATCGTTTTGTCGCCGCAAAACGACTATCTGAAGGAATTCACTGGACGCTCGCGCTGAACTTCCGGCGTTCAAATGTCGTTAATGCGGTGGGGACATTAGCGCCCCTTGCGTCCCACGCTAATTGATGGAGTATCGATGAGGTCGAAGGAGTCCGGAAAAGTGCGCTATGCCTACGGGGTCGCAATGGCCCTGCTTCTCGGGGGAACGGCGTTTTCTCTCGCCACAGGACAGGCGGGTGCCCAGGTCGCCCAGAACGCGCCTTCGCAAATGGCTCCGCGCCCGGGTGCGCCGATGTCGTTTGCCGACCTCACCGCGCGGCTAGCCCCCGCGGTCGTCAATATTTCCACCAAGCAGCGCGTGCCGATCAGGGCCCAGCAGGATCCTTTCGAGGAATTCTTCCGGCGCTTCGACCCGAGTCAGCCACAGGGCGACAGCTCTGGTGGCGGCGGAGCCCAGCCGCGGACGCGGGAAGCGGGCTCGCTCGGCTCCGGCTTCATCATTTCGCCGGACGGCTACATCGTCACCAACAACCACCTGATCCAGGGCCTGACCGGCACAGGCACCGTCGACAGCGTCACCATCACGACCACCAACGGCAAGGAATATCCGGCTCGCATCGTCGGTCGCGACGACACGTCGGATCTCGCGCTTTTGAAAATCGACGGCCAAAATCTGCCGTTCGTTCAGTGGGGCGACAGCACCAAGGCCCGCGTCGGCGATTGGGTGATCGCGATCGGCAACCCTTACGGCCTCGGCGGTACAGTCACGGCGGGCATCGTTTCCGCGATCCACCGCGGCATTCCTGGCGCGACCCCTGGCGCCTACGACCGCTACATCCAGACCGACGCTGCCATTAACATGGGCAACAGCGGCGGTCCGATGTTCGACCTCAACGGCAACGTCATTGGCATCAATGCGGCGCTGATTTCACCCACGGGTGCGTCGGTCGGCATCGGGCTCGCCATCCCGGCAGAGCTCGCCAAGCCGGTCATCGACGCCCTTGCCAAGGGCCAGCGTCCGCAGCGCGGCTATCTCGGCGTGGGCCTTCAGCCGCTCGACGAGGATCTCGCACCATCGCTCGGCCTGCCCAAGAATAGCGGCGAGATCGTTCGGTCGCTGGTCCCCAATGGCCCGGCGGCGCGCGGCGGCCTCCAGCAGGGCGACGTGATCGTCAGCGTTGGCGGCAAGCCGGTGACGCCCGAGGAAACCGTTTCCTACCTGATCGCGAATACGCAGGTGGGCTCGCGCGTCCCGCTGGTGATCATCCGCGGCGGCAAGCGCCAGACGGTGAATGTGGTCGTCGGCGAACGGCCGACGGAGGAAGCACTGTCGAAGATCGGCGGCAACAACTCGACCACGCCCGACACCAACGGCGGCGCATCGCCAACTGCTCCGCAGCGCGCGCTCGGCCTCTCGCTCGCGCCGCTGACTCCGGAGCTTGCCCGCGCGGGCAACCTGCCGGCGACGGCGCGCGGTGTGATCGTCACCTCGGTCGATCCGAACAGCGACGCGGCCGACCAAGGCCTTCAGCGTGGCGACCTCGTGGTTTCGGTCAATAACCAGCTGGTCACCAGCCCGGCCCAGGTGATCGCGAGCGTCGATGCAGCCCGCAAGGCAGGCCGCAGCAAGGTCCTGCTGCTGGTCAAGCGCGCAAATTCGCCAGAGGCGTTCGTCGGGATCGACATCAGCGGCCGTTAACGCGCGGCCGCTGACCGCCTTATCCGGCGGCGTTAGTCGTGGCTTCGGCCGGCGTGGCGCCGGCAAAGCCGCACTGCTTCTGTTCCATCGGGATCTGCTTGGTGATCCGGGTCGCATTCTCCGAATAAGCCTGCGTCACCGAGCCCTGATTCACGCTCTTGCCGCGCAGCGGACTCACGCCCTGGCAGATGTGGAAGACGTGCGGCGTCGCTGACTTCTTGGCACCGTTCTCAGGCGCGATCCAATAGACGACATCAAGGCCGTTCGGATTGGCGGCGCTCTTCGTCGCCTCGGCTACCGTCGCGGAATCCTCGGCGATGGCTTTGGCCTGCTCGGCCACTTCCGGCGAGCAGTCTTTCGTCAGTTGGCCAGCTTTGATCTCGGCCGCGCACTTGTTCATGTCCTGCGTGTATTGCTCGACCGACGGCGGGTTGAAGTCGATCCCGATGAAGGTCGCGGCGGCCGCTAAGACGAGGCCAATGCCGCCGGCGATCTTCTTGTTCTTGGGGTCCATGTCCTTGTCCATGAAGATCAGGACAATGAGCGGCAGGAATGCGATCACGGTGATGATCGCGCCCAGCTGGTTCTGGAAAAAGAAGCGGGCGGTATCGGACTGACGGGCCGGGTCCTGCTTGTTGGCGGCCTTCCACATCAGGCTGCCGGCGATCGCGAAGATCGCGATTCCGACCAGGATGCCGATCAGCAGCGGCAAGTTTCCGTGGTCGAACTTGTGCTGGCGCAGCATGACGATGCCGGCGATCTCGCCGCCGATCGCAACGACCCAGGCCAAGGCCGCAAACAGGCGGAGGCGCGTGGCGGTGCCCTTCTGATCGTGCGTTGCACGCCATTCCTTGGTGACGTCGACCTCTTCTGACCGCTTACCGTCCGACATGTTCAATCCCCTTTACCGACACGCTCCAGGACGGGACCTTCCTAAACGACGCGCGACTCCGACACGAGAGGAATTGTTGTTATGAGGCGGGCCGGAGTCGTTGGGGGATCGCGGTGCCATGCTATTCGTGACCGTTTTGCTTGCTGGTGCGCCGGCTGCGGCCGACGTCGCCGGGCTTTATCAAAGCCAGCAAATGGAAGTGGGCGCGGCGCTCGAGCTGCAGAAGAACGGGCACTTCCGCTACCAGCTCGCGTATGGCGCCATCGATGAAGAGAGCGAGGGCGACTGGACCTTCGACGGCAAGGTCGTGCGGCTAACGACCAAGCCGATGCCCAATGAACCGACGTTCGAAGTCATCCGCGACACGCCCGCTGCAAAATGCACGTTGTCGCTCTCGGTCGACTGGGGCCGGTTCAGCTGGAGCTCGCCGCCCGACGTTCTGGTGACCTACGAGGGATCGCCCAAGGAGCTGCACTTCCTCCAGGCCGACGAGAAGGGGAAGGTGCACCTGCCCAATTGCGGGGTGACCTCGGTGTTTCCGATCGTGCCGATGTTCGACATTCCCGGCGAGCCCCTGAAGGTCAAAAGCACGACCGGTCACAAACTCTCGCTACGCTTCAAACCCAACGACTTGGGCCATGCTGCATTCCGGGAGGAGCAGCTCAAATTGGACGGCAACGTGCTGGTGCTGGATCGATATGACGCGGAGATTCGCTTTCTTCGCGCCGAGCCGTAAAGAGGGGCCAGAGGGGAAGCGTGTCCGATAAATCCTGTGCAGTAATCGAGGGCCTTGAGCACGAGTGGCGCGATGCGCTGTGCAGCAAGGACATGGAGCGCCTTCGGTCGCTGGTGCACGAAGATTTCGTGCTCATCGGCACGCGCTCGAGCGGTCCGTTCCAGATGCATCGCGACGATTGGCTCGACGCGATCCAGCGGCGCGAGGTCGACAACATCCAGCTGGAAGTCCGCGACGCCACGACCGTCGGCGACGTGATGATCGGCACGGTCCATGCCCGCTGGCGGCTGAAATATCTTGGCCGCGTGATCGAAGATTGCGTCCTGCTCACCGACGTGTGGGTCAAGGACGATGGCCGATGGCAGGCTGTTCGCCGCCACTCCACGCCGGCACCGCCCGGTGATTGTCCAAATTTGAAAGGGGAATAGATGGCTCGGGACCAAGTCGCGCGAAGCGGTGGCGAGATCAAGGAACTGACGATCCGAGGGATCATCCTCGGCGCATTGATCACCGTCGTGTTCACCGCCGCCAACGTCTATCTCGGGCTCAAGATCGGCATCACCTTCGCGACCTCAATTCCGGCCGCGGTCATCTCCATGGCCGTGCTGAAAGCGTTCCGCGATGCGACGATCCAGGAAAACAACATCGTCCAGACGATCGCATCGGCGGCAGGGACGCTGTCCGCGATCATCTTCGTCCTTCCCGGCCTGATCATGGTCGGCTGGTGGACCGGCTTCCCTTATTGGCTGTCGGTCGCGGTGATCGGCATCGGCGGCATATTGGGCGTCATGTATTCGGTGCCGCTGAGGCGCGCGCTGGTTACCGGGACCGACCTGCCATACCCCGAAGGCGTCGCTGCCGCTGAGGTCCTGAAAGTTGGAAGCGGAGTAGGAGGCGCGGAAGAGAATCGGCGTGGCCTGGTGCTGATCGCGGGCTCCACGCTCGTTTCCGCGGCCTATTTCATCATCGCCAAGACCCGACTGCTGACCGACACCGCAGGCAAGGTATTCAAGGTCGGTACCGGCGGCTCGGCGATTTCGGCAAGCTTGTCGATGGCGCTGATCGGCGTCGGCCACCTCGTCGGCGTTGCCGTCGGCATGGCAATGGTCGTCGGCATGTTGATTACCTGGGTGTTCATCGTCCCCCACTGGACGCAGGATGTCGCCTTCGTTTCCCAGATCGCGGCGCCCGACCTCGAAACCTTGGTCAGTGCCGCCTTCCGCCAGAAAGCGCGCATGGTCGGCGCGGGCACGATCGGTGTCGCGGCGATCTGGACGCTGCTCAAGATCATTGGGCCGATCGTTGCGGGCATCCGCTCGGCGCTCATTGCCAGCCGCGAGCGTAAGGCCGGGCGGGCCGCGGAGTTGCCGCTGACCGAGCGCGACATTCCGATCGGCATCGTCACCGCGGTCATCCTCCTGTCGATGATCCCGATCGGACTTCTGCTCTATGCTTTTGGCAACACCGCGCCGATCGCCTCCGAGCCGACGGTGACGATCGTTCTCAGCATCATCTACACGCTAATCGCCGGCGTCGTGATTGCCGCGGTGTGCGGATATATGGCGGGCCTCATCGGCGCGTCGAACAGCCCGATCTCGGGCGTCGGCATTCTGTCCGTGCTTGGCATCGCGCTGATCCTCGCAGCGCTGTTCCCGCATGCTAGCGGCGACGCGACCAAGGCGCTGGTTGCCTTTGCCCTGTTCGTCACCGCCATCATCTTCGGCGTCGCGACGATCTCGAACAACAATCTCCAGGACCTGAAGACCGGCCAGCTGGTCGAAGCTACGCCGTGGCGCCAGCAGGTCGCGCTGGTTCTTGGCGTGGTGTTCGGCGCGCTGGTCATTCCGCCGATCCTCGACCTCATGAATACCGCTTTCACCTTCCAGGGTGCGCCCGGCGCCAAGGAAAGCGCGCTGGCGGCGCCGCAGGCGGCGATCATCTCGACCATCGCCCAGGGCGTGCTCGGTGGTAACCTCGATTGGCCGATGATCCGCGAAGGGGCGATCATTGGTGTCGTCGCCGTAATTGTCGACGAGGTGCTCAAGCGCAGCTCGGGCAAGCGCCTGCACCTGCCGCCGCTCGCGATCGGAATGGGCATTTACCTGCCGCTCGAAGCAGACTTGCTTATCCCGTTCGGCGCGGTCCTCGGCTGGTTCTACAATCGTTGGGCAATGCAATCGAAGAGCCCCGCGTTCGCCGAGCGCATGGGCGTGCTGATGGCGACAGGCCTAATCGTCGGCGAGAGCCTGATGGGCGTGGTTTATGCCTTCGCGGTAGCCGGCGCGGAAAAGGCCGGGTCCGCCGACAGCGCCAACGTTTTCGGCCTGGTCGAGCCCTATTCGGCAGTGATGCTGGTCAGCGTCGTCGTATTTTCGGCAGCCATTGGCGCGCTCTATTTCTGGACCAAGGGCAAGGCTTCGGATGCGCCCGCTCCAAGCGACGCCGGGATCGCGGACGAAGCGACCTACCGCTAGGGTACCCATCAAAGTAGTATTTTGATGGGGTCCTTCTAGCGGCCGAGCACCTCGCGCCGGAGCAGGGCCGGTGGCCATGGCTTGGGGTCAACTTCGGCGAGACGGATCAGGCGGACGATCGCGCTGTTGACCGGCGCATCGCCGCCCAGCCGCTCGGCCAGCCGAACGAGCTCGCCGTTGATATAATCGACCTCGGTCTTTCGCCCGACGGCGAGATCGTCCGCCATCGACGATCTGGCCTTGGCGTCGATATGCCAGGCCTTCAGGAACAGGTGGTTGAACAGCCAGTCGGGCGCCCTCATCACCCATGGCAGCATGCGCGGCGGCGACGGGCCGACCTTCGCCGGCCGGATACCGCCCCGACGGAGAAGACCTAACGCCTCCCGCTGCGCGGCGGAAACGACGCGCCGATAATCGCGCACCTTCAGCTCTTCGACCAACGTCCGGCCCGACAAGGCGCTGACGGCATTGTTGAGGTTGATGAGCAGCTTGCCCCAGGCGAGGCCGAGCATGTCGCGCGACAGTTTCAGGGAAGCCGGCGTGCCCCTGACGCGTCCGGCCAACGCCCGCGTTTCTGGGCGATCCTCGACCCACAAATCGCCGGACACGCCTTTGTGGAAATGGCCATCGCCAAGATAGGCGATGTTGAAGCGGACCATGCCGCGCACGATGCGAAAGCGGCTGCCAAGCTCGGCTTCGAGAATGTCGTAATTGCTGATGCCGTTCTGGAAGCTGATGACGAGAGCCCCGTCTCGCGCGTGCTCGGCGATCTCCCGGGCTGCGTCGCGGGTTGCGCCGCTCTTCACGCAAACCAGAATGATGTCGGCGTCCGCAAGCGCGGCGGGGACGCAGGCGTAATCGACGTCGCGAAGCTCAAAACGCCAGCCCGAATAGTCGGTAAGGGTCAGCCCATGATCGCGCACATCGTGCGCGATCCTCGGGCGACCGATGAAGCTGACCGGAAGGCCGGCGGCGGCCCAAGCCCCGCCGATGAAGCAGCCGACAGAGCCGGCGCCAAGGACCGCGATTCTATCCCCGGCCACGGTAAGGTGCGACGCCCTGGTCGGGCAGCCACAATCCTTCGGGCGGCGATGACGACTGCCAGAAGACGTCAATCGGGATCCCGCCGCGCGGATACCAATAGCCGCCGATGCGAAGCCATTTGGGCTTCATTTCCTCGGCAAGGCGCTGCCCGATGCCGACCGTCACGTCCTCGTGAAAGCCGCAATGGTTGCGGAACGACCCCAGAAACAGCTTGAGGCTCTTGCTCTCGACGATCGTCTCGGCCGGCGCATAGTCGATAACGAGGTGCGCGAAGTCGGGCTGGCCGGTGACCGGGCACAGCGAGGTGAATTCGGGCGCGGCGAAGCGCACAAGGTAAAGCGTCCCGGCTCGCGGGTTCGGCACATAGTCGAGCGTCGCCGCGTCTGGCGATGCGGGAAGCGCGCTGGCCTTGCCGAGGTGCTGCGTGTCCATCGCGCGGGCTCTTAGGGTTCCGGAAGCGCCCAGTCGATGGGGGCGATGCCCTCGCTCTGCAGGAAGGCGTTGGCCTTGGAGAAATGTTTGCAGCCGAAGAAGCCGCTGTGCGCCGACAATGGGGAGGGGTGCGGGGCCTTCAGCACGAGGTGCTTGGAGCTATCAACGAAGGCGGCCTTCTTCTGGGCGTAGCTGCCCCACAGCATGAACACTACCGGATGATCGAGCGCGTTCACCTCGCGGATGATCGTGTCGGTGAAGCGCTCCCACCCTTTTTCCCGATGCGAGGCGGCCTGGCCCATCTCGACCGTCAGCACGCTGTTCAAGAGCAGCACGCCCTGCTTCGACCAATGTTCGAGGAAGCCGTGGCTCGGCCGCGCGATGCCAAGGTCAGATTCTAGTTCCTTATATATGTTCCTGAGACTCGGCGGCGGATCGACTCCGTTCGGCACCGAGAAGCAGAGGCCGTGCGCCTGGCCGGGGCCATGGTACGGGTCTTGCCCCAGGATCACGACCTTGACCTTGTCGGGCGGCGTCAGGTCGAGGGCTTTGAACCAGTCGCAACCCTTTGGGAAGATGTGTTTTCCCTGATCTTTTTCAGCCAGCAGGAAGGCTTTGAGATCGGCCATGTAAGGCTGGTCGAACTCATCGCGGAGCCGCTCCAGCCAGCCTTCGTGAAGCTTGATCATCGCGTCCTTTTGTAGCCTATCGTCGCCGAATGGAATCGCTCGTTTCGACCGACTGGCTGGCCCGCCACCTTGAGGAGGTCACGGTGGTCGATTGCACCTGGTTCATGCCGTCGAGCGGGCGCAGCGGCCGCGATGAATATTTGGAGGCGCATATTCCGGGCGCGCGCTTCCTCGACATCGACGAGGTCAGCGACCGCTCCAACCCCGCACCGCATATGCTGCCGAACGCGGCCGAGTTCGCCTCCGCCATGGAGGCATTAGGCATCGGCAGCGACGACCGCATCGTCGTTTACGACAATAGCCCGACGCGGACCGCTTCGCGCGGCTGGTTCACCTTGCGGCACTTCGGCGCGCGCAACGTGGCGGTGCTCGACGGTGGCATGCAGAAGTGGCTGGCGGAAGGGCGGCCGACCGAGAGCGGGAACGTTGCGCCTCGCGGCGCGGGGTTCACCGCGGCCGAGCGGGCGGACGTCGTCACCAAGGAGCAGCTTGTCGAAGGTGTCGGCTGCGCGATTGCCGATGCTCGCGGCAGGGGCCGGTTCGAAGCGACCGAGCCGGAGCCCCGATTGGGCCTTGCCGGCGGCCACATCCCGGGTTCGCGCAACCTGCCGTTCGGGCAGCTTTATCGCGAGGACGGGACGTTCAAGTCGCCGGAAGACCTCCGGGCTGAGTTTGCGGCCGCGGGCCTCGACCCGTCCAAGCCCTTCGCCGCAAGCTGCGGGTCGGGCGTCACTGCAGCGATATTGATCTTTGCCGCGCACCTCATCGGCGGCGACGGCCACAAGCTTTACGATGGCAGCTGGAGCGAGTGGGGCGCCGACCCGGCGACGCCCAAAGCTGTCGGCCCCGCTTAAGCGAGGATGATGCCGGCGACGTCCTGAAGCTCGCGGCGGATCTGGTCGACCATCGCCTGCGTCGCTTCGGCGTTGGGTTCGCGGCCTTCCTGGCGTTCGATCACCAAGGCTTCGAGGCCGGCGGCGGCGGCGCCAACAAGCGCGCCCGAACGGCGGTCGAAATGGCGCTGCTTGCCTTCACCTGCGTCATCCCAGGCGCTGGCGATCTCACCGTCCTGGTTGAAGTCGGACGCGGGGCCTGAACCGAACGGCTCGACCAGCCGCATCGCATGGCGGACGCTGGCCAGCCGCGACACCGCCTCGGCATAGGCCAAGGGGCGAGACTGCGGCTGAGACTCGGGAAGCAAGTGAAGCATGAACCCGGCGTAACCGGGTACGGCTAAGGATTAGTAAACGTCAGGCGCCCTGGTTGGCGTCGATGTCGCGAAGGATCCAGCCGCGCTGCGGGATGGTCTCGATGAACTCCGCGCCGCCGCTCGCATTGCGAAGCTTCTTACGGAGCTTCGAGATGAACACGTCGATGATCTTGGGCTGCGGCTGGTCGTCCGAACGCCGGTAGAGGTGCTTCAGCAGCATCGCCCGGGTGACGACATTGTTGCGCGCGAAGGCGAGCAGCTCGAGCACGCGATATTCCATCTCGGTAATGCCGATCGGATGGCCGTCGATGCGGATCAGGCGCTGGACCTGGTCGACTGACAGGCGGCCGCCGCAAAGCGTTTCCGGCATGTCGCCGCCAGTCGCCTTGAGGCTGGCGAGCAGCTTCGACGCCGCTTCCTCGCTGTCTTCGGGCGAAACGCTGCGGGGCGACCCGATGATCGCCTGCTGGATATCGCCGAGGAGCTTGTGCGCCTCCTCGACCAGTCGCGTTCCTTCTTCAAACCGGCGGCGGGACCGGTCGAGCATCGATTCAATTTCGACGAGGCGTCCGGAAAGGTTGGATTCGGCCATTTTTAAAAGTTCGTATCCCCGTTTGTCTTTTTACTGTCCGGTTTGCGCGGAGGCGACGTTGGTATTGGTCGGCTGGGCGGAAAGGATGGTCAAGGTCGTCGCACCCTTGTCGACGATCCGCGTATCCGGATCCCATACGGTCGAGCGAATGCCGACGGCGGCCATGTCGCGGTTGGCCTGGTCGAGCAGGCTCATTTCGCCGAGGCTGCGCGGGGCAGGGCCGCCGAACAAGGTGTCGATCGCCTGCTGCTGCGCGTCGGCGGGCGACAGGCCGTTCGTGCCAGTGACCGGCGGGGCAAGGTTGAAGTCCGGCGGGACGACCAGCGGCGCGCTGCGCGCGACGGTGAATTCCGCATTGGGGTTCTTGCGGCCACGCAGCGCGGCACAACCGCTGGTTGCGACAAACGCCACGAGAACCAGCGCGGTAAGGCTCTTACGCATGTTCGATAGTCTCCTCAGGCCCGGGGCCTTTCGCGTCGTCCTTACGAGTGACGAACGCACGCAGCAACAGGATCACGACCGCGATGCTAATCGCCGCATCGCCTACATTGAAGATTAAAAAGGGGCGGAACTCGCCGAAATGCAGGTCCAGGAAATCGGTCACGAAGCCGTGGCGGACGCGATCGAGGATATTGCCTAGCGCGCCGCCGAGCACCATCCCGAGCGCGACCTGATCGATCCGGTTCTTTTCCTTGCCCAGCCACACGGCAACGCCGACGGCGATGGCGCTGGTCAGCGCGACCAGCATCCAGCGGCCGATGGGGTTGGTCGCGTTGAGCAGCCCCAGCGAAATCCCTTGGTTCTCGGTGTAGGTGAAGTTGAAGATCGGCAGCAGGTAAAGCTGGTCGCCGAGCTGGTTGATGTTGAGCGGGCCGGTCACGTACCATTTCGACAGCTGGTCGAGCGCAAACACCAGCAACGCGATGAGGAAGCCGAAGCGGCGCTCAGCCATTGACCACCTCGGCGCAGCGCGCGTCGAGCTCACCGTCGGCCTTCACGTCCGGAAGGTGACGCCAGCAGCGGCCGCATTTGTGGTTCCCCGTCTTTGTCACCTTGATCTCTTCGCCTGAATGAACTGTCGATGTGATGAACAACTCGGCGAGGAGCGCGGGGTCCTCCTTGCTCGGGACCGAGACCTCAGCTTCCAGGCTCGACCCGACGACCTTGTCGCGGCGAAGCGGCTCGATCGCCTCGGTGACCTGGGCGCGAAGCGCTCGAAGCTCGGCCCACTTCCTGTCGTCGGCATCGACCGGCGGGATCTCCGGCCAGTCGAGGAGATGGACCGACCCGGCGTCGGGGAAGCGCGTTCCCCACACTTCCTCGGTCGTGAAGACGAGGACGGGCGCGAGCCAGCGTACCAATGCGTGGAACAGGGTGTCGAGCACGGTGCGGTAGGCGCGGCGCTTCAGCGCGCCCGGCGCGTCGCAATAGAGGCTGTCCTTGCGGATATCGAAATAGAAGGCCGAAAGGTCCTCGTTGGCGAAGTCGGTCAACGCGCGGACGTAATGGTTGAAGTCGAATTCATCGAGCGCGCGGCGGAGCGTCTTGTCGAGCTCCGACGTCACATGGAGCATGTAGCGGTCGAGCTCGGGATATTGGGCGACGTCGTCGAGCCGCTCCTCATCGCTGAATCCGTCGAGCGCGCCCAAGAGGTAGCGGAAGGTGTTGCGGAGCTTGCGATACTGGTCGGCGACCCCGGCGAGGATCTCCTTCCCGATACGGTGATCCTCGGTGAAGTCGACGCTCAGCGCCCACAGCCGGAGGATGTCCGCGCCGTAATCGCGCATCAGGTCCAGCGGGTTGACGGTGTTGCCGAGGCTCTTGGACATCTTCATGCCCTTGGAGTCCATCGAGAAGCCGTGGGTCAGCAGTGCGTTGAACGGCGCGCGGCCGCGCGTGCCGCAGCTTTCGAGCAGCGAGGACTGGAACCAGCCGCGGTGCTGGTCCGACCCTTCGACATAGATGTCGGCCGGCCAATGCTCTTCCGGCCAGCGCCCGCTTTCGAGCACGAAGGCGTGGGTTGAGCCACTGTCGAACCAGACATCCAGGATGTCGGTGACCATCTCGTAATCGTCGGGATTGCGGTTGCCGAGGAAGCGCCCGGCATTTTCCTCGCTCCAGGCGTCGACGCCCTCGCTCCTGATCGCATCGGCGATGCGCTGGTTCACCTCATGGTCGACCAGCAGCTTCTGCGTCTTCTTTTCGACGAACACCGCGATGGGCACGCCCCAGGCACGCTGGCGGCTGATGACCCAGTCAGGCCGGCCCTCGACCATCGCGGCGAGGCGGTTGCGGCTCTTCTCGGGGACGAAGCGCGTATCGGCGATGGCCCTCATCGCCAGCTGGCGAAGCGTTGGCGTCGCTTCGATCGCGCCGCCCTCATTGTCCCAGCGCTGCTCGGCGAAGCTCTCGCAGTGCCAGGCGGGCAGGGGCTGGTCCATGGCGATGAACCATTGCGGGGTGCAGCGGTAGATGACCTTGGCTTTCGAGCGCCAGCTGTGCGGGTAGCTGTGCTGGAAGTCGGCGGAGGCGGCGAGCAAGGCGCCGACGTCGCGCAGGTCATTGCAGATCGGTCCATCGGGCGCGTTGAACTTGGCGTTGATGACGCTTCCGCCGCCCGGCAGCCAGGCCCAGTCGTCGCGGTAGAATCCACCTGCATCGACCGCGAACACCGGGTCGATCCCGTTGGCGCGGCAAAGCTCGAAATCGTCCTCGCCGTGGTCGGGCGCCATGTGGACGAGGCCCGTGCCCTGGTCGGTGGTGACGAAATCGCCGGGCAGGAACGGACGCGGCTTGGCGAAGAACCCGCCGAGCTTGTGCATCGGGTGGCGGGCGATCGTGCCGGCGAGATCGGAGCCCTTGTAGATCGTTACCTTTGTCGCGCCACTGGCTGGTGCCGCAGTGCCGCTTTCATTGACTCCAGTGCGGAGCGAAAGGGCGTAACAGAGGTCTTCGGCGACGAGATATCTGCGGTCGCCGTAATGAACCAAAACATATTCGACCTCTGGCCCATAAGCGACGCCTTGATTGACCGGGATCGTCCACGGCGTCGTCGTCCAGATCACCGCATAAGCGCCGACCAGTTCCGGGATCGGGCTCTCGACAATCTCGAACGCGACATCGATCTGGGTTGAGACGATGTCTTCATATTCGATCTCGGCCTCGGCCAGCGCGGTCTTCTCGACCGGCGACCACATAACCGGCTTGGCGCCGCGATAGAGCTGGCCGCTCTCGGCGAACTTGAACAATTCGGAGACGATTGTCGCCTCTGACGAATAGTCCATCGTCAGGTACGGATTGTCCCAGTCGGCAAGCGTGCCCAAGCGCTTCATCTGCTCGCGCTGAACGCCGACCCAATGCTGCGCATAAGCGCGGCACTCGGCGCGAAACTCCTTGATCGGGACCTCGTCCTTGTTGAGCTTCTTCTTGCGATACTGCTCCTCGACCTTCCACTCGATCGGGAGCCCATGGCAGTCCCAGCCAGGCACGTAGGGCGCGTCCTTGCCGAGCAGGGTCTGGCTGCGGACGACCATGTCCTTCAGCGTCTTGTTGAGCGCATGGCCGATGTGGATGTCGCCATTGGCGTAGGGCGGGCCGTCGTGGGCGATGAACTTCTCGCGCCCGGCACGCGCCTTGCGGACCTGGCCGTACAGGTCCTGTTCCACCCAGCGGGCAAGGATCGCCGGCTCCTTCTGCGGAAGCCCGGCTTTCATCGGAAAGTCGGTCTTGGGCAGGAACACGGTCGATCGGTAATCGGGCTTGGTAGGCGTATCGGCTTCAGACATTGCGCCGCGGCTCTAGCGGTCGGTTCGCGCGATGCAAACCGCTAGGCGAGAATCTGGCGCGCCTTGGCTTCGTCGTCGCGCATGGCGGCGGTAAGCGCGTCGAGGCTGTCGAACTTCTTTTCTTCGCGGATGTAAGCGTGGAGCGCGATCTCCACCTGCCGGCCGTAAAGGTTGCCGTCGAAGTCGAAGATATGGGCCTCGAGCAGCTCCTGCGGGGGCGAGAAGGTCGGGCGGACGCCGAGGCTGGCGACGCCGGGATGCTCGCTGCCGTCATCCAGGGTCACGCGCACGGCGTAGATGCCGTACTTGGGCCGCTGGTAATCGGCGAGGTCGACGTTGGCGGTGGGATAGCCGAGGTCGCGGCCACGTGCGTCGCCGCGCTGGACGACGCCGGAAATCGCGTAATCGCGGGAGAGCATGTGGGTCGCGGTGGCGATGTCGCCGGCGATGAGCGCGTCGCGGATCCGGCCCGAGGAGATCCGCTCGCCCTCGAGCAGGACCTGCGGCACCGCTTCGGCGATGACGCCCTGACGCTCGCCGAGGCTCTTGAGCAAGGCGACGTCGCCGGTGCGGCCCTTGCCGAAGCTGAAATCGTCGCCGGTGACGACGCCGGCCGCATCGATGTCGCCCGCGAGGACCTGGGCGACAAACACGTCGGCGTCCATCGAGGCGAGGCTGGCGTTGAATTCGAACACCAGCATTGCGTCCGCGCCAGCATGCGCGAACAGCGCCTGCCGCTGGTCGAGCGTGGTCAGCCGGAACGGCGGAAGGTCGGGCTTGAAGTGGGTGACCGGGTGCGGGTCGAAGGTCGCCACGATCACGGGGCGCCGCTCATGGAAGCCGCGCGCGATGGCCCTGCTCACCACCGCCTGGTGGCCGAGGTGGAAGCCGTCGAAATTGCCGAGCGCGACGATGCTTCCCTTCAAGTCGTCGGGAATGCCGTCGGCGAGGATCAGGCGCTGCATGGGCTTTGCGCTTAGTGGGTGGGCAGGTGTTTCCGCAACAGCCGGTACTCGTGGACCGCGAGATAGATCACGAAGGCGTCGAAGATCGACAGCAGGATGAGGCCGACGTCGTGGGTGAAGGTGAAGCGGTAGAGCTGGTAGGCGATGAAGCCGCCGAACACCGCGAAGCTTGCCGGATAGGCCCACAGCTTTTGGCGCAGCAGGCCGATCACCAGCACGCTTTTGATCACGCCGTGGCTGAGGAGGTAGAAGGCGTAGAAATGGTGCTCCTCGACCGAGAAGTGGCGGCCGAACTTCAGCACCTGGAGCGCGACCCAGTCGTTCGGGTCCTCGGTCAGCTCGCCCTGGCTGAAAGTGTTGATCCAGCCGAGGATGGTCGCGGTGCTGGTGAGGTAGAGCGCGAGTCCGCCGGCGATTTCGATCAGCGCGTGGATGCCCTTGAAAAGCACGCTGACGACGAAGATCTGGTGTATCCGCTTTTCCTGCACGCGCGTGTGAACGCCCGGGTGCAAAGCAAAGGTCAAGGGTCGCTTGACTCAGTGCCTCCGCATTCCTATCTGCATTCTATCCCGATCAACCGGTTTCCGGCGGCGCATCCGTGCGCGCGTCGGTTTTTCGTTTTTTCCGGGGTGCTAGCGACGAGATAGGGCATTTCGCCCTGTGGAGCTGAAGAAGGGTAAAGAATGGCTCGTATCGCCGGGGTCAACATCCCCACCAACAAGCGCGTGGAAATCGCGCTGACCTACATCCACGGAATCGGCCGCACCACGGCCAAGCAGATCACGCAGAAGCTCGGCATCGCGCCGGAAAAGCGTGTCCAGGACCTGACCGACCAGGAAGTTCTCCACATCCGCGAGGAAATCGACCGCGACCACCAGGTCGAGGGCGACCTTCGCCGCGAGACGTCGATGAACATCAAGCGGCTGATGGACCTCGCCTGCTATCGTGGCCTCCGCCACCGCCGGGGCCTGCCGGTGCGCGGCCAGCGCACGCACACCAATGCGCGCACCCGCAAGGGCAAGGCCAAGCCGATCGCCGGCAAGAAGAAGTAACCGCTTCTTCGCCCAGCTGCCCGGCACCGCCGGGAGATACGGATTTAGGATTTAGGACGAACCAATGGCTCAAGCACCGCAGCGCCTCCGCAGGCGCGAACGCAAGAACATCACCGCCGGCGTCGCCCATGTGAACGCCAGCTTCAACAATACGATGATCACGATCACCGACGCGCAGGGCAATGCGATTGCCTGGAGCTCGGCCGGGATGATGGGCTTCAAGGGCAGCCGCAAGTCGACGCCTTATGCCGCCCAGGTCGCCGCCGAGGATGCCGGCAAGAAGGCCGCGGAACATGGCGTCCGCACCCTCGAGGTCGAGGTCAAGGGCCCCGGCTCGGGCCGCGAAAGCGCGCTCCGCGCCCTCCAGGCGGTCGGCTTTACGATCACCTCGATCCGCGACGTGACGCCGATCCCGCACAACGGGGTCCGGCCGTCGAAGCGGCGCAGGGTCTAACCGGGCGTCTAACAGTTTCGGCCGAAGTGGTACTTCAGCCGAGGCTAGAAAAAACAGGTTTTAACAAGGGGTTGAACCGACCCCGCACTGCCAAGGGATGAACATGGCCGTCAACGCAAAGAACTGGCAGGAACTCAAGAAGCCCAACAGCCTCGAGAAGAAGGTCGGTGGAAGCGACTCGCGCCGCCGCGCCGTCTTCGTCGCCGAACCGCTCGAGCGCGGTTTCGGAATGACGCTCGGCAACTCGCTCCGCCGGGTGCTGCTGAGCTCGCTCCAGGGCGCCGCCGTCACCTCGATCAAGATCGACGGCGTGCTTCATGAGTTCTCTTCGCTAGCGGGCGTCCGCGAGGACGTGACCGACATCGTGCTCAACGTGAAGCAGATCGCGCTCAAGATGGAAGGCGAAGGGCCCAAGCGGCTCCACCTTTCGGCCACCGGCCCGGCCGACGTCACGGCCGGCATGATCGCCACCGCGGGCGACATCGAGGTCACCAACCCCGACCTTTTGATCTGCCACCTCGACGAGGGCGCGAACCTCAACATGGAGCTGATGGTCGATGTCGGCAAAGGCTACCAGCCGGCCGCCGCCAACCGGCCGGCCGACGCGCCGATCGGCCTCATTCCGGTCGACGCGCTTTACTCGCCCGTCCGCCAGGTCGCCTACAAGGTCGAGAACACCCGCGTCGGACAGGAGCTCGATTACGACAAGCTCACGCTGACGATCGAGACCGACGGCACCGTCGCCCCTGAAGACGCGCTCGCTTATGCCGCGCGGATCCTCCAGGACCAGCTGCAGCTGTTCGTCCACTTCGACGACAGCCAGGTGCGCATGGCGCCGTCGCCGATGATCGGCCAGGCGATGCCGATGGCCGCCGAGCAGGTCGCGACCGACACCAACCAGCTCAACCGTTACCTCCTCAAGAAGGTCGACGAGCTGGAGCTTTCGGTGCGCAGCGCCAACTGCCTGAAGAACGATAACATCATCTACATCGGCGACCTCGTCCAGAAGACCGAGGCCGAGATGCTCCGCACGCCGAACTTCGGCCGGAAGAGCCTGAACGAGATCAAGGAAGTGCTTGCGAGCATGGGCCTTCGCCTCGGCATGGACATCCCCGGCTGGCCGCCCGAGAATATCGAGGAAATGGCCAAGAAGCTTGAGCAGGAAATGCTGGGCTAAAGACTTTCGCTCAAAGTGGTACTTTGAGCGAGTTCAGAACAAGGAAGGGCCGCTCGGAAACGGGCGGCCCTTATTTCCTTGCCTTGCTGTCCCCATCGATCACAGTGACGGGCACTGCGAGGGCGCCACTCACTAAAGAATCGGACGTTACGACAATCGTTGTGCCCGGCCGGACGATCGAAGCCACCTCCTGCTTGAATGCCTCAGGCGCGTGAAACTGGCCCCATTCATCGTGTGAGACCGGATCGCCAGCAGCATTGGTTGAAAGAAGCGGCACCCAGATCCAGTGCTGACCAGCAGAATCGACGTCGCGAAGCGTGTAAGCCCAAGTCCCGTCGACAGCCCGGTCAATAACTACCGGCGCGGAGCCAATCTCCACGCCATTGCGCAACACAACGGCCTTCTTATCCGCGCCGCTAACGACAATAGACAGTGGCCCTTGCGGGGCCTTCTCTGGATTCCAGACAAAGCCACCGTCGATGCTGGCTCGATCGTTCACTGTGTCGGCGACGATCTGCGGCGTAGGAGCCAGGCGAGGCGTTGCTCGGCCTTGGCTGATTACGACTGTCATTCCAACGCTTGTTTCGCCGTAGAGCAGCTTTGCGAAACCCTTCGGCAGCCGAATGCAGCCGTGAGATGCCGGGTATCCGGGCAGATTGCCCGCGTGAAGCGCGACACCGTACCACGTCAATCGCTGCATATAGGGCATCGGTGCGCTGTCGTACTTCGATGAATAATGCTCGACCTGCTTCTGGAGCACTGTGAAAATGCCAGTGGGCGTAGTGTGGCCCGGTTTGCCCGTCGAGACGGTCGATGCCCCGATTGGAACGCCATTGCGGAAGAGCAGTGCGCGCTGAGTCGACAGGTTGACGATTAATAGCATGGGGCCTTGCGGTGCGACTTGCGGCGCCCAGACATACTGACCGGGCTTCAGCCCCGTGACCGTTGAAACTATCGAGCCTCGGCCGATTTCAACTTGCTGCCCAGCAGCAAGATTCCCTGTGAGAAGGGTGAGGAACGCAATCGTCCTGATCGTGGCGTGCATGACCGCCAATCGCTATATCAGGTCTAGCGTCAATCCGCGCGGCAATGCGCTAGTCGGACGGGAGGCGAGCGTGGAACACCCAGCGATCAGAATTCTCAGTTCCCGGCGAATCATGGCCATCTCGACGGTTCGACCTGATGGATGGCCCCAAACCACGGTCGTCGGCTACGCGAACCGCGGCTTTGACATCTACTTTCTGATCTTTCGCGCGAGCCAGAAGCTCGCGAATATCGAGAAGGACGACCGCATCTCGATCGCTATCGCGGAGGAACCAAAGGAGCTCGGAGAACTACAGGCCATTTACGCCGGCGCTCACGTTAGCGAGATCTCTGATCCGAAAGGCCGAGAGGATGCTTGGCGACTCCTGATGGAGCGCCATGCCAATCTGGCCGGCTTCCAGATTCCCGATGCAGGCGAGGCGGCATTCATGCACGCCAGGTGCAAATACGTGTCTATGCTCGACTACACGCAGGGACCTGGGCACCGTGAACAACTAATCATCGATGAGCAGGGGACGGTAGTCGATGCCGGGACAGAGAAGGACGAGTGGACCTTAGCCGGGCACAACGCAACGAAAGGCAAAGCCACGACAGCAACCGTGAAGGGTTATTGCGAGGATATCGAGAATCGTACGATCAAAAACGATGCCTTTCGCCGCGTCTTATACACCGGCAAAAATATCCAGCTCGTGTTGATGACACTTCAGGCCGGCGAGGAAATCGGCGAGGAAGTGCATCAGGACCGAGACCAGTTCTTCCGCATCGAGGACGGCGAAGGCGCAGTCTTCATCAACGGCGCGGAAAATGCGGTCAGCGACAATTTCGCAGTGATCGTGCCCGCCGGTGCGCGGCATAATGTCCGCAACACGGGGGCTGGCCCCCTCCGGCTTTACACCCTCTATGCGCCTCCTGAGCATCTCGACGGACTGATCGAGAATTCGCGCGCGGACGCGATGGCAATTCACGAGGAATGGGACGGTAAGACGACCGAATGAGCGCTGAGAGGGGACCGAAAGGCGAAGCTGACGGTCCTGTCGCCGCCCGCGCCGAGGAATTAGCTTATTGTTTCTCGCCTTCGGGGAGCATGAAGTAGCCGTCACTTTCGACAGCGGCGATGATCTCGGCTGAATCAGCGCCGATACGCGGACCATCGGTTGCCTCAATCTCGATCGGGCCGAACTCTTTCCAGCCCCTTCCCACCTTTGGGAGCTTGCCGGGATCTGAAGCCACGGCCACGCGGCGCCCACCTTCTTCCACGTATTTGACGAACTTCATAAAGCCTCCTGTTCGGGCGCGCGATATTGGAGAGCTGTGTCCAGGGTTCAACTGCGTTAGGGTATGAGCGGAAGTAGGTGACGCGGGGCAAATGACGTAACGTCGATCGGGCCGCCCCTAGTTGGGCTGCCCGGTATTGCGCTCGAGCATCGCGGCCCAGCGCTGGAGCGTCGCATCGGGCACTTCGGGAAAGCCGTTATAATCCTGCCACAGCTCGATCGAGCTGGCGCCCAGCGCGACGCCTTTTGCAATCGTCCCTTCGAAGTCGGCCGGGTTTTCACGGAATGTCTGGAATTCGATTTCCGGACCGAGGTTCGTCATCTCCGCATAGAGCGGCAGCACCGCCCGCGGCGGCGTCGCGTCGAGATCGTGGTTGTCGAGCACGCAGCGCGCGCCGATCGCCTGGCGGCACGCGCGCATGACGCCGATCGTGAACTGCGCGTCGCCCATCGGCGCGCCGCCGGTTCCGTAGAAAGGGTTCACCGCAAGCACGATGCGCGTCCGCTTCCACGGCGCATAGTCGGCGACGCCCTGTTGCAGGCACCCCCGGTTCGCCGCGTCGCTGTAGCCCGCGGCCTGCAGCGGGCCCATGACCGACGCGTCGTTGGTCGGGAGAAAGAACGGCTCCGCGGTGTAGGACATGCAGCCCGTCATCGCGACCTCGCGGATGAGCGGCCGGTCGTCATATTTGGCGGCGAGCATCGCCTGCAGCTTGGCCCAGGCGCGGCGATACTCGGGGCTCCAGAAGCGGCCGATCGTTCGCGCCTTGCCGTTGTGGACCGTCTCGATCGCCGGGCCGCCTAGCTGCTTGGCCCAGTCGGGCGCTTCGAAGCCGCCCCAGATGCGGAGCTTCACCCCGAGCGGCTTGGCGGGATTCTGAGCGTTGTAGGCGCGCACCTCGGCCAAAGCCTGGTCGATCGGGTTGCCGTCCGCGAGCGTCGAGGTCGGCGTGGGCTGTAGCTGCTGCCACGTGGCGACGATGACGATGCCGCCGAAGATGCCGGGCTTCGCGTTCAGCTGGTCGAGCGTGTTCACCGGGTCGCCGCCCTGTCCCACGAACTTGTACGCGCCCATCGAGATGAGCCCGCGAAGCGGCGGCTTCACCGGATCGTCGGCGCGGGCAGGAACGCTCGCGGCGGCGAGGGCGAGACAGATGACAGCGGCGGCGGCGCGCCGGAACGGCAGCGGGCTCAGGCGGTGCACGCCTTGCGCATCGTATCCAGCGCCACGGCGATGCCGCGCGCGGTCTCCTCATCCCTGGCGGTAAAGCCCATGATGATGTTCGGCTCTCCGGCGACCTTGTAACCGACGCGGGTCCCGTTCTGCCCGATCGCCGAGACGCCGGAGAAATCGAGCACGAAGTTCTGCCGAGCCGGCGCATCATGATGGTCGCCGAAATCGGAATAGACCTTCACGAACGGAGCGCCGGTCCTCAGCTCGCACATGTCCTTGAACTTAGCGCGGTCGAGCGGCGCCTCACGCCATCCGTTCTGCCAGGCGTCGAACGTCTTTACGTTCGGCAGGGTGCGGACGAGATAGTCCATTGCCGCGGCGGGCGTTTGGGTGGCGCCGGGCATCGGCGCGGCGGCGGGCGCGGCAGCTGGTGGGGCCAGGACCGACATGAAAAGGAATGCGACAAGCATGGGAACCTCCCTGTGCGACATTCGGAACGCTAGTCCCGCTAGAACAGCGACGCCAGCTTCATCTGGTCGTGCGCGTCGAGGTAGCTGATGGTGATCGGCACCGGCTGCGGCAGGAGCACATGCGCTTCGGGCGCGGCGGCGGCGGGCGGTTCCTTGCCGAGCAGCCATTTCGCCAGCTTCTCCGCGTGCTCGAGCCGGACGCAGCCGTGGCTGAGGTTGCGCTGGTCCTGCGCGAACAGCTCCTTCTTCGGCGTGTCGTGGAGGTAGATGCCGTCGCCGTCGGGCAGGTCGAACTTGAAGCGCCCGAGCGAATTGGCGGGGCCGGGCTGCTGGCGGACAAGGATTTCCTGCTGGCCTGCGGCGACCGCCTTCCAGTCGACCGCGTCGGGCGGGATGACCTCTCCGCCCGCGCCGAACTTCGACACCACTTCATAGCCGCGCTGCGTGAGGTAGCTGTTGCCGTCCTGGAGGACGCGCGCGGCGATCAGGGTGCGGGTGAGGTCGCCGGTGACGTGCCAGTAAGGATTCAGCGTCTCGTAGTTGATGACGCTCTTAAGCTCCGGCGTCGGAGTCTCAGGCTTGCCGACGATGACCTTCATCGAATCGAGGACTCGGCCGTCCTCCATCATGTACAGTCGCGCGGAAGCTGCATCGACCAGCACGTAGCGGCCGCGGAGCGGGATCTGCGCGTTGGGCAAAGTGTCGACGTAAAGCTGTGGCGTGATGCTGCCGGCGACCGGCCCGAGCGCGGGATAGAAGCGCGCGAGCGTGTAGGCGCCAGCGACCAGCGCAAAGCTTGCGGCGGCCGCGATCGCATATTTGCGGCGTTGTATGGCGTTCGTGCTCATCGGTGCTGCCCCCGTTGAGCGCGTAAAGTAGGCTAAAAGGCGCAAAAGCGCGAATCGGCGTGGACCCGGCAGCCCGATGAAGCGTCGTCCAGTCGCCATGAATTTGCGACGAGTTGAGCTAATCTCCTATTCCCTACTAGAGAACTAGGGATTAGCCGTAGGCCGACTGAAACAGGGAGTCGGACGATGAAGTTTGTGACGAAGATCGGGATCGCAGCCGTGCTTGCAGGCAGCACGATCCTCGCCGCGTCGGCAGCGAGCGCGGCCACCGAATTGCTCAACGTATCCTACGATCCGACGCGCGAGCTCTACCAGCAGGTCGATGCCGCCTTCGCCAAGCGCTGGCAGGCCAGCACCAAGCAGTCGGTCACGGTCAAGCAGAGCCATGGCGGGTCGGGCAAGCAGGCCCGCGCGGTGATCGACGGGCTGCCGGCCGACGTCGTCACCTTGGCGCTCGGATATGACGTCGATGCGATTGCGAAGAAGGGGCTGATCAGCCCGGGCTGGCAGAAGCGGCTGCCCAACAACAGCACGCCTTATTATTCGACGATCGTACTGCTGGTCCGGCACGGCAATCCGAAGAACATCAAGGATTGGGACGACCTGATTCGGCCGGGCGTGAAGGTCATCACCCCCAACCCGAAGACCAGTGGCGGCGCGCGCTGGAACTATCTCGCGGCGTGGGGCTACGCCCAGAAGAAATACGGTTCGCCGCAGCAGGCGAAGCTGTTCATGGCCAAGCTGTTCCGCAACGTGCCGGTGCTCGACAGCGGCGCACGCGGCGCGACGACGACCTTCGTCGAGCGCGGCCAGGGCGACGTGCTAATCGCGTGGGAGAACGAGGCGCTGCTCGCGACCAACAAGCTTGGCCGCGGCAAGTTCGACATCGTCGTGCCCTCGGTCTCGATCCTCGCCGAACCGCCGGTCGCGGTGGTCGACAAGGTGGTCGACAAGAAGGGCACGCGGGCGGCCGCCGAGGCTTACCTCAAGTATCTCTACACGCCGGAGGCGCAGGAGATCATCGCGCGCAATTACTTCCGCCCGCGCAACGCCGCGGTCGCGGCCAAGTACAAGCGCCAGTTCCGCAACCTGCCCCTGTTCACGATCGACCGGAACTTCGGCGGCTGGACCAAGGCGCAGGCGTTGCACTTCAACGACGGCGGATTGTTCGACCAGGAATTCGAGGCGGCCAAGCGCTGACCGGCGCCGGCAGCTAAAGCAAAAGGAACAAGCACATGCGTATCCTGCTTCTCGCGGGCGCCTCGACGCTCGCCCTCGCAACCCCGGCATTCGCCCAGGCCAGCGACAGCCCGCCGACGACTGACCAGGCGGAAGATTCGGGACTGGACACCCTCGTCCCGGCGGATGAAGCGCCAGCCCAGGCGGCGGCAAAACCGACGGGCGATCCCGTGCTCGACCGCCTGAATGCGCTCGAAGCGCGGATCAGCCAGCTGGAGACCGAGAACGCCGAGCTCCGGCAGCAGGGCGAGCTCAACGAGGGACGGCTGGAGACAGTCGAGACCCGCGCGGCGAAGAACGCGCAGTTCGGCTGGGCGCCGACCATCTCCGACCCCGCGGGCGACTTCACGTTCAAGCCGCGCGGCGTGATCGAGGTCGATGCCGGCGTCTTCAGCGAGCGCGAAGGCGGTTACAAATACAGCGACGGCACGCAGCTGCGCCGCGCCCGCCTCGGCTTCGAAGGCACGGCGTTCAAATGGTTCAACTATCGCGCCGAAGTCGACTTCGCCGGCAATGCAGTGAACATCACCGACCTCTATCTTCAGTATACCAAGATCCCGAAGACGGTGATCACGATCGGCCAGCACAAGGCGCCGTTCGGGCTCGAGTCCAACAATAGCGACAATTACAACACGTTCCTGGAACGCGGCATGTTCACCAACGCGTTCGGCAATGCCGGAGCGGAGCGACGCATCGGCATTTCCGCGGCCTATGCCCCCAAGGAGAATGTCAACATTGCCGGCGGCATCTTCGGCGACAATGAGAGCATCAGCCGCGGCAGCGGTGCGGCGCCCGGCGAAAGCTGGGGCGTCAACGGCCGCGCGACGTGGGAGCCGGTGTTCGACACGGGCAAGATCATCCACCTCGGCATTTCGGGCTATTATCGCGACCGCCTGAAGTCGGGCGATACGCCAGACGCGGTGCGCCTCAATGACCGGCCCAACATCCGCATCGACGGCGGCAACATCGCCGACAGCGGCGTCATCACCAACACGCACTCGCTGCGCTATGCCGGGGTCGAAGCGGCGGGGGTCTTCGGGCCGCTGACTATCGCCGGCGAAGCAGGGCGCCTGTGGCTCGACCGCTTCAACGCCAGCAACGAGCGTTTCACCGGCTATTACGGCTATGCGTCCTATTTCCTGACCGGCGAAACGCGCCCGTTCAAGAGCGGCAACTTCGACCGCGTGCGGCCATTCAAGGACGTCGGGAACGGAGGCCTGGGAGCGTTCGAAGTCGCCCTTCGCTACGACCATATCGACCTGTCGAATACGCCGGTCCTGGCGCGCGCGGAGAATGAGGCATCGAGCATCACCGCCGGCCTCAACTGGTATTTCAATCCGTACGCCAAGCTGATGTTCAACTGGGTTCGGTTCGACGGTGACAATACGCCGCTCGACCCGGTCGGATCCAAAACCAAAGGCGACGCTTTCGCGACCCGCCTCCACCTCGACTTTTAGAGTTCGTGATGCCCAGCGTTATTGCCCGTCGCGAGCGCCACTCCCCGCCGCCCGGGTTCGGCCTTTCGCTGGGCATCACGAAGCCAGTTGCATCCTTCGCCAAGGGACCTGCCATGATCGAGCACAGCAAACGCCACCTGTCGGCCGCCGGCGAAAACTACTTCGAGCATCTGGGCGCTGCCCTCGGCATTTCAGCGACCCTGGCTCGGGCCAGCATCTGCTGCGCGCTGCATGCCATCCTGCCGAGCCTGTGTACCCGGTCGGCGAGCCGATCGATTGCCGAACTGCACCAAAAGCTGCAAAGGCGCGGCGCCGCGGCGTCCGACCGACGCGGAACATTTTTCAGCGACGGCCGCTTCGCGGGCGCCGGAGAGGAGAGAGGGCCATAGCCTCAGCACCAATGGCTGACGTCGCCATGCTCGGCGCGCGCGGAGCGCGCGGCCGTTCGCCCCTTCCCGGGCTAGGGCTCTCGCTCGGCATCACGATCCTGTGGCTCTCCCTAATTGTGCTTATTCCGCTCGCTGCCGTCTTCGTGAAGAGCGGCAGCCAGGGTTGGCACGGCTTTTGGGACGCAGCGGCGTCCCCGCGAGCGCTGGCCGCTTACAAGATATCGTTCGGCGCGGCGGCCATCGCCGCGTCGATCAACTGTGTCTTCGGCCTGCTAGTTGCCTGGGTGCTGGTGCGATACCGGTTCCCGGGACGGCGATTGCTGAGCGCCTTCATCGACCTGCCGTTCGCGCTCCCGACTGCGGTCGCCGGGATCGCGCTGACCGCGCTTTATGCCGACACCGGGATCATCGGGCGCTTCCTCGAGCCGGCCGGCGTCCCGATCGCCTATCGTCCCGCGGGAATCATCGTCGCGCTGACCTTCATCGGCCTGCCGTTCGTGGTGCGCACGGTCGAGCCGGTGCTGGTCAATGCGTCGAGCGAGATCGAGGAGGCCGCGCTGACGCTTGGCGCGACGCGCCTGCAGACGTTCGGCCGGGTCATCCTCCCCGGCATCGCGCCGGCGCTGGCGACCGGTTTCGCGCTCGCCTTCGCGCGCGGCGCTGGCGAATATGGGTCCGTCATCTTCATTGCCGGCAACGTGCCGTTCAAATCGGAGATCGCGCCGTTACTGATCATCACCCAGCTCGAGGAATATAATTATGCCGGCGCAGCGGCGATTGCCTGCGTCATGCTGCTTATCTCCTTCGCGGTGCTGTTCCTCCTGAACCTGCTGCAGCATTGGCAACAAAAGAGGGGCACATGAGCGCCGCAGGCCTTCGTGAACCCCTGGCAGCGCGCGCAGCGCTGATCGTCATCGCGGTGGCCTATGTCGCGCTGATGCTCCTCCTGCCGCTCGGCGCCGTGCTGTTCGAAGCCTTGCGCGGCGGCTGGAACGCCTGGTGGTCCGCGGTCACCGACACCGACGCGCGCGAATCGATCAAGCTGACCCTGATCGTCGCCGCCATTTCGGTACCGCTGAATACAATCTTCGGGATCGCCGCGGCATGGGCCATCGCCAAGTTCGACTTTCGCGGGAAGGCCGCGCTGATTGCGCTGATCGAGCTGCCCTTTTCGGTGTCGCCAGTCGTATCGGGCTTGGTGTTCGTGCTGCTGTTCGGCGCGCAGGGCTGGTTCGGCCCATGGCTCCAGGAGCATGACATCCGGATCATCTTCGCGCTGCCCGGTTTGGTCCTCGCGACCCTATTCGTCACCTTCCCGTTCGTCGCCCGCCAGCTCGTTCCATTGATGGCCAGCCAGGGGCGCGCCGACGAAGAAGCCGCGCTAACGTTGGGCGCATCGGGCTGGCAGACCTTCTGGCGCGTTACCCTGCCCAATATCCGCTTCGGGCTTCTCTACGGCGTCCTGCTGTGCAACGCCCGGGCCATGGGGGAGTTTGGAGCGGTCAGCGTCGTTTCCGGTCACATTCGCGGCGAGACCAACACCATGCCGCTGCAAGTTGAGGCACTTTACAATGACTACGACTTTGTCGCCGCCTTCGCCGTTGCGTCGCTCCTCACCCTCCTCGCCATCGTCACCCTCATCCTCAAAACCCTCCTCGAGTGGCGACACCGAGGCGAGCTCGCGGCGCGGCACTGACATGTCGGTCAAGGTCGAGCACGTTTCGAAAAGCTTCTCCGCCTATCCGGCGCTGAATGACGTTTCACTGACGATCCGCGATGGCGAGTTCGTCGCGCTGCTTGGACCTTCGGGGTCCGGCAAGACCACCCTGCTGCGGATCATCGCCGGGCTGGAAGTGCCCGAACGGGGCAAGATCCTGTTCGGCAATCGCGACGTCACCGGCGACAAGCCGGCATCGCGCGGGATCGGGTTCGTATTCCAGCATTATGCCTTGTTTGGTCACATGACGGTGGCGAAGAACATCGCGTTCGGGCTGGAGGTCATGCGCGGCAGTGCGCGGCCGGCACGGCAAGCGATCGACGCCCGCGTGAATGAGCTGCTCGAGCTGGTGCAGTTGCCGGGGCTGGGGGCGCGCTACCCGAGCCAGTTATCAGGCGGCCAGCGCCAGCGCGTCGCGCTTGCCCGCGCGCTCGCACGCAACCCGCGCCTGTTGCTGCTCGACGAGCCATTCGGGGCGCTCGACGCGAAGGTGCGCCGCGAGCTTCGCGTCGCACTTCGGGCCATCCACGACGAGCTTGGGCTGACCTCGATCTTCGTCACTCACGACCAGGAAGAAGCGTTCGCGCTGGCCGACCGGGTGGCGATCCTCAACCGCGGGCAGATCGAACAATTCGCCGCGCCGCAGGAAATCCGCCGGGCGCCGGCCAGCTCGTTCGTCAGGAGTTTCCTCGAATAGAGCGCTAGCGCTCGAGCAGGGTCAGGATGAAGGCACTAGGGCCGTAGCCGACCATCGGGATGGCGCCGGTCGGGTCGCCGATCGCGCCGGGGAATAATTCGCACGGCAGCGCGACATACATTTCCGGGATGATGTTGTGATCGGCTGCCGACTTCGCGACGATCCGGGCGAGCATCGCGTCGGCGGTAGCCGTGCGGCCGAGGCGGCTGTTGAGCTCCGACAATGCGAAGTCGACGAACAGGAATTCCTGCCGCTCGTACCAATATTCGAAGATCTTGGGGTCGGTGTAGTTGCTGGTGACGCGCCGGTAGCCGCCCGAGACGACCTTTAGCTTTTCCATGCGTTCGACCGTATCGCGGATCACGGCGGGGTCGCGAACCAGCCCGAAATTGATGATCGGCAGCAGCGCGCCGTCGATGTCGTTCTTTTCAAACGGTTCGAGCGTGCCGCGCAGCTTGCCGTCGCGGATGAAGGCGGCGTCGAAGCCCTTTTGGAAGGCGGCGGCGTCGGCGAGCGCTTCGGCGCGGGCGGGTTGGTCGCCGGCCTTGGCGGCGAAGTCGGCGAAGGCTTGCAGGCCCATGATCGCCATCGCGGTCGAGAATGCGAAATGCTTGGCGTCGGGCTGATGCTCTTCCCAGATCGAGGTGTCGGCAGCCATGATCCGCCCGCCGCCATAAGGCTCGCTGTTGGCTAGGAGGGGGGCGACGATGAAGTCGCGCGCACTGTCGTAGAGGGGACCACGGTAAGTCGCGGCGCGAAGCAAAGCAGGGTCGTCGTAGCGCTTCAGATATTGCCCGACCGCCCACAGGACCTCGCCCCAATTGTCATATTCGATGTTGGTCGCGCCCTCCTGGGTGAAGAAGGGCTCCTCCGACCCGTCGCCCCAGTAGCGGACGACCGAGACCTGATAGTCGACGTTCCTCACCTCACGCCGCATTTTGCCGGTCGGGCGGGCGTTGAAATAAGCGAGCAGCGCGGCGCGCGCCTCGGCCTGGTGGCCCATGCGGGCGAGCGCGACGGTGGCCCAAGCCATGTCCCGTACCCACGGCGTGGAGTAGACGTCGGGCAGGGCGGCGACGATCAGGCCATTTCCGTAGCGCCCGGGACGGTTGGGTTCGCGGCTCTGGGCGATGCGCAGCATGGTTTCGCTCTGCCGCCACAAGTGGCGTTCCTGCGGCGAGGCGAATTTGACGGACGGCGGGACCCGCCAGCGCTCGAACCGCGCGAGTTCGCGGGCGGTTAGCGCATCCGGCGAAAGACCGGCGCGCCACGTCGCGAGATCGCGAAGCGCGGCGCGGGCATCGGCGGCGCGGTCGAGCGCGATCAGCGCCCAGGCACGGCTACCGGCGAGCGGCTGCGCTGCTGAGCCTTTGCGAACGGGAGAGAGTGGCACGAGCAGCAAAGGCTCGTCGATGCCGGCGAAGCGCAGGAGCGTCGCATCACCGATTGAACGGCGCGACCGGATCGGCTTGGTCCACGCGACGCGCCAGCTTGCACTGGTGTCGATGATCAGCGCCGGACGCTCGAGCCCGAACGGCATGAAGAAGGTCGCGGTCGTCTTGCCGCTGCGCGCTCGGATCACCTGCGAGTCCGCGACATAGTTGGCGCTGATCGGGCCGGCGGGCGCGAAAGCGAGCACCTTGATGAAGTTCGGAGTCTCGATCCCCTCGCCAAGCGAATTGGCCGGGTCGGGCCGCATGTAACTGTGCGGATGGGAGAGGAAGCTGGTGGCGATCCCGCGCTCGGGTGCAACGACGGCAAAACCGTGTCCGTTGCCGGTCACGAGGTGCGATGCGGCGGCCGGGACGCTGATCAAAATGCCCAGCGGGACGAGCAGGCGAAACGCGGCCTTGAAGATCGATTCGAGCATCATGAACGTTAGGCGCGACCGCGCTCCGAGTTGCAACCGTTTCGACAGTTCAACGTTGCCATCCTCAAACCGAAATAGGGCGGTTCTGCCGCCCGGAATGAAACGGACGGAACGATGGACAAACCCGAAAAGGCAGGGACCGGCGTCCCGGGCCTCGATGACATATTAGCGGGCGGCCTGCAGCGCGGGCGCGTCTATTTGATCGAAGGCAGCCCGGGCACGGGCAAGACGACGATCGCGACCCAATTCCTGCGGGCGGGCGTAGAAGCCGGTGAACGCGGGCTCTACATCACCTTGTCCGAGACGGAGGAGGAGCTGCGCGAGAGCGCACGGTCGCACGGCTGGGAATTGGAAAAGCCGATTTCGGTGTTCGAGCTGATGCCGCCAGAGAGCCTGCTCGACGAAGATCAGCAGCAAAGCCTGCTCTATTCCTCCGACCTGGAGCTGGGCGAAACGACCAAGCGGATCTTCGAGGCGATCGAAGAGGCCAAGCCGCAGCGCATCATCGTCGATAGCCTGTCCGAGATCCGTCTGCTGGCGCAGAGTTCGTTGCGGTACCGGCGGCAGGTTCTCGCACTTAAGCATTACTTCGCGCGCAACGGCGCTACGGTCATCATGCTCGACGACCTGACCAGCGACAGCCACGACAAGACTGTGCACAGCGTCGCTCACGGCGTGCTCAGGCTGGAAGAACTGGCGCCCGATTACGGGTCGGACCGGCGGCGGATGCGCGTAATCAAATATCGTGGGCAGAACTTCCGCGGCGGCTATCACGACATGATCATCAAGACCGGCGGCGTGGAGGTTTTTCCGCGACTGGTTTCCGGCGAGCATAAGACCGACTTCGAGCGCGAAACGCTTAAGTCGCACTCTGCCGAGCTCAACACCCTGCTTGGGGGCGGCGTCGAGCGCGGATCGAGCACGTTGGTGCTCGGCCCGGCCGGCACCGGCAAGTCGCTGCTCACGCTGTCGTTCGCGATTCAAGCGATCTCACGCGGCGAGAAGGCGGCAATGTTCGTGTTCGACGAAGATCTCGGCCTATTGTTCGAGCGCGCGAAGGGCCTCGGTTTCGATCTCGCCGGGCTCGCCGAAAGGGGCGACCTGATCATTGAGCAAATCGATGCCGCGGAACTCGCGCCGGGCGAATTCGCGCAACGGGTCCGCAAGTGCGTCGAGGATCATCAGGCGAGGACCGTCATCATCGACAGCCTCAACGGCTATCAGGCCGCGATGCCCGAGGAGAAGCAGCTGATCCTGCACATGCACGAGCTTCTGCAGTTCCTGAACCGGCAGGGCGCGAGCACCTTCCTGACCGTCGCCCAGCATGGGCTGGTCGGCGACATGAAGGCTCCAGTCGATGTAACCTATCTTGCCGACACCGTGATCCTGCTCCGCTACTTCGAAGCGATGGGCCGAGTCCGCCGCGCGATTTCTGTCATCAAGAAGCGGACCAGCGCGCACGAAGACACGATCCGCGAGTATCGGATCGGGGAGAATGGAATCACCCTCGGAGAACCGCTTACAAACTTCCAGGGCGTACTTCGCGGCGTTCCTGAGATGATCGGGATCGACGAGGCGCTGATGGAGGCGAAAAGCAGGTGACGGCCCCTAAAGGGTCCGAGATGGCGCTTATCCTGGCGCCGGTTGGCAGAGATGCGGCCATTGCGGCCGGCATGCTCAAGGAATCGGCGATCTCGGCGCTCATCTGCCCCGACCTCGATTGCCTGGCCGAGGAACTGACCCACGAGGTCGGTTTCGTGCTGGTTACCGAAGAAGCATTGGCCGGCCGCGACCTGCGGTCAGTTGCGAGCTGGATCGACGGTCAGCCGGAATGGTCGGATTTGCCGTTCGTGCTGCTGACCCATCGCGGCGGCGGGCTCGAGCGCAATCCCGAGGCCGGGCGTTTCCTCGACGCGCTTGGCAACGTCACTTTCCTTGAGCGGCCATTTCATCCCACCACCCTAGTCAGCCTAGCGCGGGCGGCGCTTCGCGCCCGGCGGAGGCAATATGACGCGCGGGCGCGGCTCAAGGAGCTACAGGAAAGGGAAGACCAGCTCCGTACAGCCAACGAGACGCTCGAGGCGCGCGTTGACGAGCGGACCCGCGAGCATGAGCTTGCACTGGCCAAGCTGCACGAGGCGCAGAAGCTCGAAACGCTGGGCCAACTGACGGGCGGAGTTGCGCACGACTTCAATAATCTGCTGACCCCGGTGATCGGCAATCTGGACCTGATCCGCAGGCGACTTTCGCCCGACGACAAGTCGCACCGGTTGATCGATGCCGCGCTGCAGGCAGCGAGCCGTGCCTCAACCCTGGTGCAACGTCTCCTTGCCTTCGCCCGGCGCCAGGACCTCCGGCCACGAGCGGTCAATATCTCCTCACTGCTGGACGGCATGACCGACCTCATTCGTCGTTCACTCGATCCGTCGATCGACGTCGAAATCTCGCATCCCGACGACCTCCCGGCGGCGAAGGTCGATCCTAACCAGCTAGAGCTCGCGATCCTCAACCTCGCCATCAACGCACGCGACGCAATGCCGCGCGGGGGCAAGCTGAAGATCAAGGCTCATCCGTGCACTACCACTGAGCGCGGAAGGATCGAGCCCGGCGAGTATGTCTGCATCGTCGTCGAGGACACCGGTACGGGGATGGACCGTCAAACCCTAGAGCGGGCGGTCGAACCGTTCTTTTCGACCAAGGGCGTTGGCAAGGGCACCGGCCTGGGCCTGTCGATGGTTCACGGCCTTGCCGCTCAGCTCGGCGGAATGCTCGACATCAGCAGTGCGCCCGGATCCGGAACGAGGGCCGAGATATGGCTACCGGTAGCGACCGAGGCGGTTGCCGCAGAAGATACTGAACCGCCTGCCCTGATCGTGGCCCGCCGGCACGCGACGATCCTGCTGGTGGACGATGAGGAATTGGTCCGCACCGGCACGTGTGAGATCTTATCCGACCTTGGCTACGAAGTGATTGAGGCAACATCCGGTGCTGAGGCGCTAAGGATCCTGCGCTCGGGCGATGTCCCCGACCTGCTGGTTACGGATTATTTGATGCCGGGCATGAACGGAGTCGAACTCGTCGAGCAGGCGAAAGTCTTGGCGCCTGCCATGAAGGCGCTGTTGATTACTGGCTATTCGACGATCGCCGAAGGGCCTGGAGCGGCGCTGCCGAGATTGGCCAAGCCGTTCCGCCAGGCCGACCTTGCCGAGCGGGTCGCCAAGCTCCTCGATAGCGACGCTGCCACGAACGTCCTGCAATTTTCGAGCGATCGGGCCGGCTGAACCTTCGCCGCCCGTTAACTAAGCATTTGTCCGCTCCGCGTTGCCGACCAGTCGGCTGAATCCTGCGGCGAAGCGGCTGGAACTAGGACGAAAAGAAGTGGAGCCTCCGTGGCTTAGGAGTCGCGTGTGCGGGCACGCGGCGTGGGGGATAAGAGAATGGCCACGGCAGTCACTGCGCGGCGCAACCATTATGACGTTCTGGGGCTCACCCCGAGCGCGACCATGGCCGAGATCGGCGCCGCGTTCGGCCGAGAGATTCTCCTATCGCGGACGCGGGCGTTCGGTGCGCTCGCCGAAGTCAGCATCGCCTATGAGGCGCTTCGCGACCCCGTGCGGCGCAAGGCGTATGACCAGTCGATCGGCGTCAACCAGCCGCCGCCACCGGTCGTCACGCCGACCGCGGTAAGCTTCCGCAGCTCCGCCCATTTCGTCACCGCGCCGGCGGAGCCCAAGGCGGACCCGCTGCCGCCGCGCGAAGAGCCCAAGGACGAGGTGCGGACAGCGTCCTTCATTGCTGCATCGCTGCGCCGACCCGATCCTTCCCCCCTGGCGGAGCCTGCACCCACGGTGCGGCTCCGCCGCCCCATGCCGGAAATCACCGAAGCCGATATCGAGGAACAGGGATTCGATTGGCGCCGACCCGCGGTCGCAGGGAGCCTTGTCATCGCTGCTGTCGCGCTGTTCGGCGCCTGGGCCGGGGTTCAGGCAGGCAATGACGCTGAAGATGGCGCCGGTACGGCGGTGACCGTGCCCGTCCCGGGCGCAAAGGCGAAACCAATTGCGGCCGCCCAATCGGATCCTGAGGCCGATCCGACGAGCACGCCGGCGATCGCTTTCACGCCGCAACCGAGACCGCGCTCGGTCGCTCGGAAGACGGCACCCACCGAACCCAGAGTCGCTGAGCAGGTTGCAGTCCATCGCCAAGCGCCGACCGGCCCGTTCGAAGAAATCGCTGCGGCGCAGGCGGTGGAAGCTGCGCCTGCGCTGACCGACGCGCCGGCAGAAACGACGCAGGCCAGCATGCCGCTGTCGCACGCGGCGATTGCGCGAACCATTGCCCGGATCGGCTACCGCTGCGGATCGGTCGCTTCGACCAGCCAGATTCTGGGCAAGATGTTCAAGGTCACCTGCACCTCGGGCGACAGCTATCGCGCGTCGCCGGTCAACGGACGCTATCGCTTCAAGCGTTTGAGCAGCCAGTAGATTTCAGCAAATCCGAAAGCCGGATGAGTTTTTAAACTGAACTCATTTCCATCGCCCGTGCACTACCCCCCTCGGGGCCGGAACACGGAGATTTGAAAAATGAGCTTCAGTGCGAAATTTCTCGCGCGTGCCAAATTGCTTTCGTTCAGCGGAGGCGTGGGTAACGAGAGCCTCGTCATCGGCCGCGATACGGACGGTCATATTCTCGCCGACGGCGGCGCGACCATCATTCGCGGCGGCACCCCGGCCCTCGACAACACCTCGCTGATCGAAGCGCATGGCGGCAACGGCAACGACACGATCAGGCTCGACGAAACCAACGGGCCACTCCCGGCGGCGCATTTGTTCGGCGGCAACGGCGACGATATCCTGACCGGCGGCAGCGGCAACGACACGCTGTCCGGCGATAATGGCAACGATACGTTGACCGGCGGCGCGGGCGCGAACCTGCTGACCGGCGGCAACGGCAACGACGTGCTGATCGGCGGCGCCGGCACCGACCAGTTGCTCGGGGGCGCGGGCGACGACCAGCTGATCTGGAATCCGGGCGACGGTTCTGATGTGTTCGAAGGTGGCGCGGGTCTGGACACCGCGATCGTCAACGGCGGCGCGGTCGACGAGAGTTTCACGCTTGCCGCCAACAACGGCCGCCTCGACTTCGAGCGTCTTGGCGCAAGCCCGTTCTCGATCGACATCGGCACGACCGAGAAGCTCGTCGCCAACCTCGGCGACGGCAACGACAACTTCTCGGCCAGCGGCGACCTTGCAAACCTCGTCAGGCTGACCGTCGACGGCGGGGCCGGCAACGACACGATCCACGGCTCCAACGGCGACGACAGCTTGTTCGGCGGTACGGGCGATGACTCGCTGTTTGGCGGAGACGGGAACGACACGATCACCGGCGGCGCTGGCGTCGACCACTTCTTCGGTGAAGCCGGCGACGACACTTTGATCTGGAACCCCGGCGATGGGTCCGACGTGTTCGAAGGCGGCGATGGCATCGACACCGCAGTCGTCAACGGCGGCGGAGTCGACGAAGTCTACACGGTCGCCGCAGTCAACGGGCGCGTCGACCTCGAGCGGACAAGCCCCGGGCCATTCTCGATCGACATCGGCACAAGCGAGAAGCTGGTCGTCAACCTGGCCGGCGGGAACGATACGTTCAGCGCCAGCGGCGACCTTGGCAGTCTGATCTCGCTAACTGTCGACGGCGGCGCGGGCAACGACACGATCAACGGCGGCAATGGCGCCGACATTCTGTTCGGCGGCGACGGCAATGACGTGATCGACGGCAATGGCGGGCTCGACACGGCTTTCCTCGGCGCCGGCAACGACGTGTTCATCTGGGATCCGGGCGACGGCAGCGACAACGTCGATGGCGGCGCGGGATCGGACGAGATGCTGTTCAACGGTACGGCCGGAGCGGAGAGCTTCACGTTGTCTGCGGGCGGCGACGGCCTGCTGTTCACCCGCGTCCAAGGAAATATCGTCATGGACATGACCGGCGTCGAGAAAGTCACGCTCAACGCGCTCGGCGGCGCGGACGTGATCAACGTCAATAATCCGACCGGTAGCGGGCTTACCACCTTCGAGGTCCATCTTGGCGTGAACGGAGTCGGCGATGGCGCCGCCGACACGATCAACATCAACGATGTCGGCGTGTCTGTCGTCAACAACGGCAACGGTGATTTGTCGATCACGGATGCCGCGGGCGCGGTGATTCACGTCACCGGATTCGAGGCCAATCTCGACCAGCTCGTTATCAACGGAACCGTGTTCGGCTTCTGAGTAATACGCTTTGAGCCGGTCGGTCATCCAATCGCCAGTTTGAGGGAAGGGCCGCCCAATCGCCCCCGGGCGGCCCTATTTCGTGACCTGTGCTATGACGCCGGAGTGAGGGGGGCACGACATGAGCGAACGGTTCGAACGGCATCGCCAGCCGTGGCGGCAGGACGAGATCCAGCGGCTTCACCAGCTGGCGGGGAAGGGCATGTCGCTGAAAGCGATCTCCAAGGCGCTGGTGCGCAGCGAGGAATCGATCAAGGACCGCGCCAAGGCCGACCGGCTGAAGATCGTAAAGCTGCGCTAGCGAGCCGAAGCGCCGCCGCCTACATGGTCGGCATGGCGACATATCCCGAAGACATTTTTACGGAGCCGGCCGAGGTCGATCCCGACACGCTGGCGAACCTCGGCCCGCTCCGGCGGCTCGCCGGCGGATGGCGGTCGGCGGACGGCGTCGACCTGAACCCCAAGGCCGATGGCCCCGAGCGCCGCGAATATATCGAGCATATCCTGATGGAGCCGATCGACCCGCAGCCCAACGGGCCGCAGCTGTTCTATGGGCTTCGCTACCACATCCATATCAACACGCCGGAAGAGGAAATCACCTTCCACGACCAGACCGGTTACTGGCTGTGGGAGCCGGCGACCGGCCTTATCATCCAGACCCTGTCGATCCCCCGTGGCCAGGTCGCGATCGCCGGCGGGAAGGCGAAGCCAGACGATGATGTGCTGGTGGTGACCGCGGAGCGGGGATCGACCGAATATGGCATTTGCTCGACCGGCTTCCTCGAGCATGCTTTCCGTACCGATCGCTACCAGCTGACGGTGACGTTCCATCCCGACGGGAGCTGGAGCTACGTGTCCGAAACCACGCTCGAGGTGCGCGGGCAGGGGCCGTTCACCCACAAGGACGTCAACCGGCTGGTGCGGATCGCCGAGCCCAAGCCCAACCCGCTGATGCTGATCGAGGCGGCAAGAAAATAATTCAACCGATCGGTTGACAATCAGTGCGCACCGGTCGATATTAAACCACATGGTTGATAATCGACTCGATACGGTATTTCACGCGCTGGCCGATCCAACGCGGCGCGGCATGCTGGCGCAACTCGCGCTTGGCGAGACTTCGGTGGGCGAGCTGGCCGAACCCTACAGCATGAGCCTGGCGGGCGCGTCGAAGCACGTGAAGGTGCTGGAGAGCGCGGGCCTCGTCGCGCGGCGCAAGCAAGGCCGCATCCATTACTGCCGGCTCGAAGCCAAGCCGCTCGAGGAAGCCGAGCGGTGGCTCCGGCAATGGGAGAAATTCTGGAACGTCCGGCTCGATCGCCTCGAGGCGGCAATCCAACGAGATAAGGAGAAGAAGAATGACTGAAGCAGCAGCAGAAATCTTCGTGCCCGTGAAGCGGATCGCGCCCGACACCATTCGCCTCGAGCGGACGCTCGATGCACCGGTCGAAACCGTGTGGCGCTATCTGACCGAAGCGAACCTGCGGCGCGACTGGTTCATGGGCGGCAGCGATGCGACGCCCGGCGGTGAGTTCGACCTCAAGGTCGACCACGACAACCTCTCCGAGGACAAGGACGTCGATTATCCGGAGGGCTATGCCCAGTTCAAAGGCACGGTGTGGACCGAGAAGGTCATCCGGTTCGATCCGCCGCGCCTCCTCGAAACGACCTTTCAGTCGGGCAAGAACGGAACGGTCACCTATGAGCTGACGCCGCTGGGCGAGAAGAGCCGGCTCGTCATCACCCATCGCGGGATCATCAGCGGCACCGGCGCGCAGGACTTCGGCAGCGGCTGGAACTCGCATCTGACCGTGCTCGCGGAGCGGCTCGCTGGGCGCGGGGTCAAGAACTTCTGGGCGTTGCACGCGCAATCGCGCGAGGCCGTGACCGAAGCGCTTGCGGGACAGGTGTGAGGGTCGAGATTACCCCTCTGTTTTGAACCGATGCCGCCCCGCAGCCCCCAAATGGGGACGTGGGGCGGCGTTCCAGTCAACGAATCCGGCCGAACGGTCATTTCGACCGCTTCCTCGCGCACCTAAAACCAGGGTATCAAGGCCGTCGTAGAACGGTCCCCGACGCAAGGAGGTAATGAAATGGCGAAAGGTCAGTGTTTTTGTGGGGCCGTTGAGGTCGAGGTTACCGGCGAGCCGGCGGCGCAGGGCTATTGCCACTGCGAGTCATGCCGGAGCATGGCCGGCGCCCCGGTCCGCGGCTTTACCGTATGGCCGAAGGACGCCGTCAAGGTGACGAAGGGCGAGGACCAGCTGAAGGGCTATAGCAAAACGGACTTTTCGGATCGCCGGCACTGCGCGAGCTGCGGCGGGCAGGTGCTGATCAACCATCCGACGATCGACATGGTCGACGTCCACTCCGAAACGCTGCGCGGTTTCGACTTCCAGCCGGGACTGCACGTGAATTATCAGGAAAAGGTGCTGCCGGTTCGCGACGGGTTACCGAAGTTCAAGGACTTCCCCGAAGCGTTCGGCGGATCAAACGAGATGATCGCGGAGTAGGCTAGCGCTCAAGATAAGGAGGGGCGCCGCGCCATGGTGCGGTGCCCCTTTTCTATTCCTCCGTGCGGATGAGCACGGTTTCGCCGATCAGCAGGAACAGGATGAACGGCGCCCATGCGGCGACCATCGGCGGGTAGGCTCCGGCATTGCCCATTGCGAGGCTGAAATTATCGGCGACGAAATAAGCGAAGCCCAGCGCCATGCCGCTGACCGCGCGAAACAAGACCTGTCCGGAACGGGCAAGCCCGAACGCCGCGATCGCCGCAAGCAAGGGCATGAGGAGGGTCGAGAGCGGCCCCGAAATCTTGTGCGCGAGGCCCGCGCGCGCTTCATCGGCCGGACGCCCCGCGGCCTCGAGCTCGGCGATGCGCTTCTTCAATGTCCAATAATCGAGCTCGTCGGGGCTCACCTTGGCGAGCGTCAACTGCGCAGGCGTCACCCCGGCCAAACCGCGCATTTGCGGCACGTTCCGGACCGCGTTCATGTCGGCGCTGTAAATGCGCACATTGGACAGCAGCCAGTCATGACCCGCAGGGTCCTGGACGGCGCGGTCGGCCTGGATCACCCGCTGGAGCACGCCGCCAGCGCGGTCGTAGATGGTAAGGCCCTGCGCGGTCAGCCGGGCCCCCTGGCCGGCAACGATACCGACGCGGATAAGGTCGTCGTCGCCGTTGAGGATCCATACGTTGCCGAGGATCCCGCTTTGCGGCGGGATCGGCTTGTAGTCATTGTCGCTCCACGCATTCACCACGCGCGCTGACTTTACGACGACGCCTTCATTGAAGGCGAACAATGCGGCGGCGATGCCGATGCTTGCGAGGATCAGCGGCGCAAGGATCTGGTGGGCCGACAGGCCAGCAGCCTTCATCGCCACCACCTCGCTGTGCTGGTTGAGCCCAACGAAGGCGATCAAGGTGCCGAGCAGCACCGAGAAAGGCAGAAAGCGCGAGATGAGCAGAGGCAGGCGAAGCCCGACGTAGCGCCACAGTTCCGCATCCCCATTGCCTTGGACCGCGAGAATTTTGCCGGACTCGCCCAGAAGATCGAGCGTCATCAGGACCAGGACCAGCGCGATAAGCACCGCAAAGCTGCGCGTCAGGAACAGCCGCACCATGTAAAATGCGAGGTTTCGCGACGGGAAGAATTTGAGATTGATCATGCCGGCAGCTCATTGCGCTTGGGCATGGCCGACCGAACCGCCTTGGCGGTCTTCGCCGCAAAGCGCTCAAGCGCTCCGATCGGCTGCCCGCCGGGCTTGTGCGCCAGCACGTGATACATCCACAGCACCGCCGCCGAGAGCAGGATCAATGGCACCCACAAGGCCAAGGTCGGATCGATCGAGCCGCGCGCGCCCGCCTGCTCGGCATATTGATTGACCTTGTGATAGGCCACCACGATCAGGATCGCGAGGAAGATGCCGAGCGCCGATGAGCTTCGCTTGGGCGGGACCGCCAGCGAGATCGCCAAGAACGGCAGCATGAACATCATCATCACCTCGACCAGGCGGAAGTTGAAATGCGCTTCGGCCGCCATGCGCTGGGCGTGCGTGGGGGCTTGCCCGCCGTAACCGAGGTTCCACAGCTCATGCATGTAGAGCTCGTCAGTCTCATTGACCGCGCGGCTGCGGAACTGGTCGATCACCGGCAGGCTGATCGGCAGGTCATAAACGTCGAAGGCGAGGGTCCGGGGCGTCGGAAACTTGGGTGAATCCTGAACCAGCCGGCCCTTTTCGAGCCGGAAAAGTATGGTGTCGGGGTCGTCGGTTGAGAGGAAGCGGCCCTGCTGCGCGGTCGCCGCCACATTCATTCCCTTGCTATCCTCGTTCTGGACGAAGATCCCGTGAAGCATCGTGCCCTTGTTTTCGCTGCGGTCGATGCGCAGCGTCAGATGCTTGCCGAGCTTGTTGAACTCGCCGACCTTGATCGCCGCGCCGAGTGCACCGGACTTAAGGTCGAACCGCAATCCCTCGTAGCGGTAGTGGGTGTAGGGCTCGAGGTAGCCCACGATGCCGAGATTGATGATCGCGAGCGGGATTGCATAAGCGAACGGCACGCGAAGCATGCGCCCGTAACTCATGCCGATGCCGCGAAGCGCGTCGAGCTCCGAGGACAAAGCGAGTTTGCGGAACGCGAGCAGGATGCCGAGCATCAGGCCAATCGGGATTCCGAGGCTGAGATATTCGGGCAGCAGGTTGGCGAGCATCCGCCACACCACGCTGACCGGACCCCCGGCATCGACCACATATTGAAACAGGCGAAGCATCTTATCGAGGACGAGCAGCATGGCGGCGAGGACGAGGCTGCCGATCAACGGCACCGCGATCGTCTTCGCGAGATAGCGGTCAATCAGGCCGGGATGCGTCAGCTTGGTGATCAATTTGGTCGTCCGAGCACCATCATTTGGCCGCAAAGGCAGCGGAAATCCCATAGCGGACGATTGCACCCGGGCCCGGGAGCGACCGTTCGCCCGAAGCCCCTATAGCGAAGCGCCCGATAGATTCATGTCGAAACTGCTCAATCCGAACGAGCCGCCTGTGCCGGAAGGGCAGGTATGCCCGATCTCGGCCGAGCCGTTCGGGCCGCACCAGCTTCGGCCGCGCATCGCTTTGCTGTCAAACCCCAAGTCGACCGGCAACATCGCGCAGCTGCCGCGCATCCGCGAATATTGCGCCGAGCATCCGGACGTCTTCCATTACGAAGTCGAGCATGCGAGCCAGATCGGCGAAGCGATGAAGGTCATTGCTCGCGTGCGGCCCAAGGTGCTGGCGATCAACGGCGGCGACGGCACCGTCCAGGCGGCACTGACCGAGCTTCACAATGGTGGGCACTTCGGCGACGCGCCGCCGCCGGTCGCGGTTCTCCCGAGCGGCAAGACCAACCTCATCGCGCTCGACCTTGGCGCTCGCAGCGATCCCATCGAGACTCTCGAGCGCTTGATCGAACTCGCCCGGACCGACCTCAAGCCCTACACCGTGGCTCGCGAGCTGATCGCGCTCCGCCATGGCGATGGGCAACAGAGGCCGGTGATCGGGATGTTCTTGGGCGGCGCCGGCCTGGCGGACACGATGCTTTACTGCCGGGACAAGATTTATCCGCTGGGCCTACCGAACGGCTTCGCCCACGTCCTCACCGCAATTGCCTTCCTGATGAAGGTGTTCCTCGGCATCAAAGCCGGCTTCCTGCCGCCGGATCCAAAACCGCTGCAGGTCTCGGTGCATGAAAACGGCGGTACATTCACCGGCCACTTCTCGCTGCTGGCGGTGACCACGCTCGAAAAACTGCTGATCGCCAACCCGTTCGACGAACATCGCCCGGGCTTGCTCAAGCTGCTCGCGATCGAGCAGCGCCCGTCGTCGATGATTGGCGCGATTTGGGCTCACCTTGGCGGCAAGCTCGGTCAGTCGAATGTGAGCGGTGTCCATTTCGAAGAGGCCGAGGGAATTACGATCGAGAGCGACAGCTCGAACATCATCCTGGACGGCGAGACCTTCTACGCCGAGCGGGGGCGGCCGATTCATCTTCATCCCGCGCAGCCGCTGTCGTTCGTCAAGCTGGCGGCCTAAAAGCATTCCCATGTCCGAGCTCAAAAAGCTCGTCGCCAAAGAGTTGGCGCTGCCGGTCGATCCGCACGTGAGCGCGATGGCGGAAGCGATCGCAAACAAGCATGGCAACGCAAGCAGGGCAGTGCTGTTTTATGGATCATGCCTCAGGCAGAAGCAGCTCGACGGGCTGATGCTCGATTTCTACCTGATCGTGTCCGACTATCGCGCTGCCTATGAGAAGCGCTGGCTCGCGGTCGCGAACCGGCTCATCCCGCCCAACGTCTTTTACTTCGAGCATGACGGGCTCGCCGCCAAATATGCCGTGCTGAGTGAAGCGGATTTCGACCGGTTAAACGGGCCCGAGACGAGCAGCGTATCGGTGTGGGCGCGGTTCGCGCAGCCCTCGCGCCTCGTTTGGTCGGCAAGCAAGGTTGCGCGCGACCGGGCAATTGCGGCCGTCAGCCGCGCCGCCCCGACCTTGCTCGCGGCGGCTGGGCCGAGGCTGGAAGAAGCACCGCTCGACCTGTGGCGGCGGGCGTTCGCGCTGACCTACTCAGCGGAGCTGCGCGCCGAGCGAAAAGGTCGTGCATCATCGGTCTTGGACGTGGAGCAAGAGCGTTACGAGCGCTTCGCGGGTCCCGCACTGAAGGCAGCCCACGCACTAAAGCCGAAGGGCAGCTGGGCGTGGCGCCGCGTTGAAGGGAAGGGACTGTCGGTGCTTCGGCTGGCCAAGGCCAGCGCGACGTTTGCCGGCGGCGCGGATTACATCGCGTGGAAGATCAACCGCCACGCCGGCACCAACATCGAGCTGAAGCCCTGGCAGCAGCGGCACCCGCTGCTTGCGGCGATTACCCTCTTGCCCCGCCTGCTGAAGAGCGGGGCGGTTCGCTAGCGGAGCGCGACAGGGCCGCGGCGACCGCGCTGGCAAGCGCGCCTACGGTGAACGGCTTGCGCAACAGTTCGTGACTGCGAAGCGCATCGCTTTCGTCTTCGCCGACATAGCCGGTGACGAACAGCACGGCGAACTCGCGGTCCTGGCTGGTCTTGAGGTGACGAATGAGTTCTGGGCCGGTCATCTCAGGCATAATCACATCGCTGATGACGAGATCGAATTCCTGCGCCTTGAACTGCTCGATCGCTTCGGCGCCGCTGCCGCAGGCCACGGGCTCGTAATCGAGATCCTCGAGCGCGCCGACAGTCGCGGTGCGCACGCGCGGGTCATCCTCGACGAGCAGGATGCGCGCGCCCGCGACATGAACGTCGGCGGTCTCGCTGCGCTGAACGGTCGGGTGCATGCGCACGTTCGCCGCGGCATCGGTGCGCGGCAGGTAAATGGATACGGTGGTGCCGCGCCCGAGCTGGCTTTCGATCCCGACCTCGCCGCCCGATTGGTGAGCGAAGCCGAAGATCTGCGAAAGCCCAAGGCCGGTGCCCTTGCCGACGGGCTTGGTCGTGAAGAACGGCTCGAAGGCGCGGTCGAGGACTTCCTGCGTCATGCCGCAGCCGGTGTCGGTCACGCTGACCTTCACATAATCGCCGGGGCGGACATCGCCGACCTGGTTGGCGGTCAGATGTACATTCTCGGTAGAGATGCGCATCAGGCCTTCGCCTTCCATCGCATCGCGCGCGTTGACGGCGAGGTTCACGATTGCATTCTCGAGCTGGTGCGGATCGACGTAAGCGGGCCAGGTGTCGCCCGCGAGATCAATCTCGACCCGGATCCGCTCGCCGAGCGTGCGGTCGAGCAGATCCGACATGCCGCCGATCAGCTCATTGCTGTCGACTGCTTCGGGCATCAGCGGTTCGGAGCGGGCGAACGATAGCAAGCGACGGGTCAGCGCGGCGGCGCGGGTCGCGCCTTCCATCGCGTTGTTGAGGTGGGTCATGACCTCGCGGCGGGGGCCGTTGAGGCGGCGCAGCGCGAGATCGATGCCGCCGACCACCACCGCAAGCATGTTGTTGAAGTCGTGCGCTATGCCGCCCGTGAGCTGGCCGACCGCCTCCATCTTCTGGACCTGGCGGAGCTGGGCTTCCGCCGCCTCGCGCTCGGCCGCTTCGGCCTTCAGCGCCTGGTTGGCCTCCCACAGCTCCTGCGTGCGGTCGCGCACCGCAAGCTCGAGCACTTCGGCGCGCTCGGACTCATTCTCCGCCTGGCGCCGCGAGGCCGCGTTCTGGCGAAGCGCCTGGACCGCGACCACGCCGAGGAAGATCGCGCCGACCCCGACCAGCACCCCGAGCCAGCTCAGATAATCGGTGAAGCGGTCGGCCTGGGCCGAGAAGAGCTGGCTCTGCTCGATCTTGGCGCGGAGCGACTGGCGTTCGCTCACGATGATCTCGTTCAGCTTATAGTCGAGCTTGGTGCCGGTGCCCGACTGACCGGCCTGGTAGAAATAGCTGATCCCGCTCTGGTCCTGGCGGGCGATCGCGGCGCGGGCGGCCAGCGCAAGCTCACCATCGCGCTTCCGGTAGAGCTGCTCGAGCTCGGCGACCCGGCGCAATTGCTCGTCGTTGCCGCGCATTAGCTTCTTCAGCTGCTGGATCTGGTAGCCGGCGAGATCCCAGTCGCTCGAATAGATCGCGCCGCTGGTCTTCTGGTCCTCGTCGAGGACGAAGCGGGCGAGCGCGGCTTCCGCTTTCGACATGTTGGAGCTGACGTTGCGGACCACGAGCGCGACGTCATAGCTGTGGCGCTCTGCCGACAGCGCCCGTTCCCGCGCACCGTTGGCGAACGCGACGAGAAAGACCATGACGACGAGGACCAGGGCCGCAATGAGACCCGCAGCCGCGGCGCCGCCACGACGCCAGTCGAAGCGTACTTCGTCCCCTTCCCGCATCATCCGGTCAGTTTAGACGCGTTAACCAATTGGCGAAAGCCAAAGGTTCCCGCAGCTTATCCTAATTGATGCACCCTGTGGCACGTCCAGCAGCCGCAAACATGCCCAGAATCTCACCTACCTGGTCCTCGCTGTGCAGCGCACAGAGCGAGCACCTGAGCAGGGTCATGTTGGCCGGAGTGGCTGGGGGCCGGGCAAGATTTACGTAAAGGCCCTCGTTCAGGAGCGCTTCCCACATCGCGGCGCCGGTTTCGAGGTCGGGCATGATCACCGCGATGATCGCCGATTGCGGCTCATCGGTGCCAAGCTGGAAGCCGAGCTGACGAAGGCCTGCATGAAGGCGCTTCGAATTTTCCCACAAGTGGACGCGCTTGTCGGCCGAATTCATCAGCTTGCGGATCGAGGTCGTGGCAGTGGCCACCACCGAGGGCGGAAGCGAAGCCGTGAACACATAGGGGCGGCAGACGAGACGCAGAATCTCGAACTTTGGATGGTTCGAGACGCAGAATCCGCCGACGGTGCCGACCGACTTCGAAAAGGTGCCGATGATGAAGTCGACATCGTCCATCACGCCCTGCGCCTCGGCAACGCCGCGCCCATGCTCGCCGATGAAGCCCATCGAATGGGCCTCGTCGACCAGCACCATCGCACCGGCCGCCTTCGACACCGCGACCATTTCCTTGAGCGGGGCGAGATCCCCGAGCATCGAATAGACGCCCTCGAGCACGACCAGCTTGCCGGCCTCGGGCGGCAGGCGCTTCAGGCGCTTATCGAGTGCTTCGACGTCATTGTGGCGGAACGGCACGATCTGGGCGTTGCCGAGCGCACAACCGTCGTAGATTGACGCGTGGCTGTCGATGTCGAGGATGATGTAGTCATCCTTGCCGGCGATGGTCGAGATGACGCCGAGATTGGCCTGGTATCCGGTCGAGAAGACCATCGCATGGTCCATCCCGTAAAAGTCCTTGAGCGCATCCTCGACTGCGCGATGGCCAACATAAGTGCCGTTGAGCACGCGGCTTCCGGTCGTGCCTGACCCGAATTCGTCGAGGGCCTTCTTACCCGCGGCAACGACGTCGGGGTCAAACGTCATTCCCATATAGTTGTAGGTGCCGAGCAAGATGGTGCGCTTGCCGTTACAGATGGCGACGGTCGGGCTTTCGACCTTTTCCATGACCAGCCCGAACGGGTCGGTCCGGCCGCTATCGAGCAGGCCCTGGCGGAGCGCGATGACGTCGTCGAACTTGGAGAAGAGGTCAGCCACGGCTTGCGGTAAGCCCTTCAAGCGCATCGACCAGCTGGCCGACGGTCTCGATTTCCGCCTGCATGTTCATGGTGATGATGACGTCGAACTCGTCTTCGACGTTGGCCACGAAATCGAGGACGGTCAGGCTGTCCCACTCGAGGTCCTGCGCGAAGCGCGTGCCTTCCGTGACGGCGACGCCCTTCTTGTTGAATGGCTCGATCATCTCGATGACTTTGGCATAGGTCTGGGTGCGGTCGGACATGACTTTTCCGTTAGTGCTGAGCCCGGTCTTAAGCAACGCAATGGGGCGCGAATGCGGCGGTTTAGAGCCAGCCTTGGGCGCGGTACCAGTCGGCGGTTTGAGCAAGGCCCTCGTCGGTCGCGATTTGAGGCTGCCAAAGATCGGCGGGGCAGGCGCGTTTGGGCTCGATTACCCAATTGCGATGGGAGAAATAAGCGGCCCGATCGACGGTAAGCTTGGCGCGCGGCCCTCGCACGAGCTGGTCCGCGCGGGCGGCGAGGCGAAGCACGATCCCCGGCGAAGAAACGATCGCAGGTTTGGTGCCAACCGCCTTGCCCAATGCAGTCGCGAACTCGCGGTGAGTCCAGCCGTTGGGTCTTCCGTCGTCCTCCTCAATCAAGAGGTTCGAGGGAGCGGTCGGCGCGGCGAACGCGAGCAGCAGCCGAGCGAGGTCGTCGACATGGATCACCGAGACGCGGCCTTTGGGCGGCATCAGCATCAACCCGAGTTTGGCCATGCGGAACAGCTCCAGGGTCTCCTTGTCGCCCGGCCCGTACACCGCCGGCGGGCGGACGATGACCCAATCGAGGCCGGAGCCGTGCACCAGCGCCTCGGCCTTGTGCTTGGACGCGCCATAGAGCGACAGCTTGGGCTCGCGCGCCGCAAGCGAGGAGACATGGACGAAACGATGCACCCCGCCCGCGGTCGCCGCCGCAAGCATCGCCAAGGTGCCGGCGACATTGCCGAGCTCAAATGCGGCTGCACTGGCGGCGGTGATGACACCGGCGACGTGGATCACGGCGTCGGCGTCGCCGACCAGCCGTTCCAGCGCATCGCGATCATGGAGGTCGCCGGAAATCCATTCCACGCCATCGCGCGGGGCTTGCTCACGCCGGGTCAGCGCCTTCACCTGGTGGCCGGCGGCGATCGCGACATCGATGAGATGCACGCCGACGAAACCCGTACCGCCGGTGATGGCGAGCCTCATAGAGGAGACCAACTCCGTTCGGACTCGGCCTCAGGCGCTTCGCGCGCGGCATCGCCCAGACGCTCAATCACTGCATCCAGCAGCGGCTCCATGCCCTCCTCGAGCGGGGCGGAGATCGGGAAGACCCTGGCGCCGGTGGCCTTTTCGAGCGCTTTGACGATCTTCGCGCGCTTCTTGTCATCGAGCAGGTCGGCCTTGGTCAGCGCGATCAGCTCGACCTTGCCGTCGAGCCCGGCGCCGTAGCTGTCGAGCTCACCACGGACGATGCGCCAGCTGTCGACCGGATCGTCTACCGACCCGTCGATCAGGTGGAGGAGGGCGCGGGTGCGTTCGACATGGCCGAGAAAACGGTCACCGATGCCCGCGCCTTCGGCAGCGCCCTCGATCAGGCCAGGAATATCGGCGAGCACGAATTCGCGGCCTTTATGGCGGACCACGCCAAGCTGCGGACGAAGCGTGGTGAAAGGATAGTCACCGACCTTGGCCGCAGCGTTACTAACGGAATTGAGGAAGGTCGACTTACCGGCATTCGGCAGGCCGACGAGCCCGACGTCAGCGAGGAGCTTTAGGCGCAGCCACAGCCACATTTCCTCGCCATCCTCGCCGGTCTGGTGCTGGCGCGGGGCGCGGTTGGTCGAGCTTTTGTAGCTGGCGTTGCCGCGCCCGCCGAGCCCGCCCTTCAGAAGCGCCACGCGTTCCCCGACCTTGGTCAGGTCGGCAATCAGGGTGCGATCGTCGTCATCGGCCAGGATCTGGGTGCCGACCGGGACCTGGATCACGAGATCGCCGCCGCCCGCGCCCGTGCGATTGGAGCCAGCGCCGCCCTTGCCGCGCGGGGCGCGGAAATGCTGGGTATAGCGAAAGTCGATCAAAGTATTGAGGCCTGCCACCGCCTCGAACACGACATCGCCGCCCTTGCCGCCGTCGCCGCCATCGGGGCCCCCGAACTCGACGAACTTCTCGCGCCGGAACGACACCGCGCCGGGGCCGCCCGCGCCGGACTTCACATAGATCTTGGCCTGGTCGAGAAAATGCATGGTGTGCGCCGGTTAGGCCAAGCGCTCGCGTGATGAAACCTTTGGCGTCTTTTGGGATCGGCAGTGCAGTCGGCAGACGCCATCGACGACGGTTTCGAGGAAGTCGTCCTCTACGGCACGGACCGCGATAAACATGCGGAAATAAATCGGCCCGGCTGCGAGGGTGAATAGGACTTCGCGATCCACGTCCGGCTCCAGCTCTCCGCGTGCGATGGCGGCGTCGAACATCGGCGCGAGCTGCGCCATCCGGCGGTCGAAGAAGGCATGCGTGAACTCGCTCGGGTCGCGGGTGCTGAGCTCGGCCGCAACGCTGAGCAGGGCGGGGCCAAGCGGCGTTTGCAGCGTGTCCCTGAGCTTTTTCAGAATCGACAGCAGGTCGCCGGCGAAAGTCCCGCCCAGATCGGGCATGACTTCGGCCGCGCCGAGATCCATCCAGGTATCGATGATCGCATCCCAGCGGTCGGGAAAACGGCGGTAGAGCGTCGAGCGCTCGACACCCGCGCGTTCGGCGACAGCGGAAAATGTGCAGGCTTGGACGCCGCCTTCCACGACCAAGTCCATGATCGCCTTGTGAACGCGCGCGGTGACCTCGGCGGTGCGGCCGCCGGGGCGTTTTGTGACAGGACGGTTACGAACTGTTGACTCCACGACACTCCCCCTCTAACGCAACATGTGTTGCATTAACAGAGTGCATTTCCGAATGTCTATAACCAATGTGCGGTTCGCCGTCGGCGGGCCGCGAAAGCCACTGATATTGCTGGCTTTCGCGTGGGACCCGATTCGGTGACCGGCGCGGGGGGCGACTCGAATCTTCGAGTGCTGGTGGTGGGGGCCGGAAGCGGCGTCGGGCTGGCCTGCGCCGAAGCCTTTGCCGCGCGTGGGGCCGAGCTGATCTTGTGCGATCATGACGGCAATGCGCTGACGCATGCAGCGCTGCAATTCAATGCTTTCTCGCGCTACTGCGACGCCATCGCCGACACTAGCGTCGCCGTGTTCGCGGCCGAGATCGCCGAGCGCTATGCGGGTCTCGATGTGCTGATCAACGCGGCCGGCCGCGGTTACGTCAGGGCGTTGGCCATGACCCGGATGACGAAGGCGATGATGCCGTTGCTTCGGCGCGGCAACGGCCGGCGGCTGGTGATCAACATCGCCGCGTGCGGCGGTTTTCGTGAAGCGGACAACATGTTTCCCTATGCAAGCTCCGTCCCCGCGTTCGACCGGTTGTCGGACGCCCTCGCGGTGCAGGCCAAGGGGACATCGATCGACGTCGTGCGCATCACCCCGACTGTGGTGCGCGGCCGGCCCGCGAGCGGCCTTCGCGCGGACCACCTTTACGAGCTGCAACGCGTCGATGAGGGCGACACGGCGCGCCGGATCGTCGAGCTGGTCGTCGCAGAGCGCCCGGAGTGGCGGCAGCGGCCGCCGACGTTCAGCCGTCGCGCCTAACTCGCGATAACCGCTGCGCATTGTCGCGCTGCCGTAACGGCCAGCCGTAAATCGTTCACTTTGCGGATCATTTGGCCCGCTTCACGGCTTACGCTCCGAGTTGGAGACGAGTCGGGCGGGGGAGATGAACGCAGAAAGCCAGTTGAAACGCAGCGGCGATGCGCCGGCCGTCATCGACAGCGATGCGCTTGCCGAAGGGCTGATGCTCGTTCGCGCCAGCACGCTTAAGGTAATCCGTCTGCAGCTGGCGATGGAGCGGAAAGATCGCCGCGTGGCGCTCGAAGCGGTCGACGAACTGGTCGCGCTCGACCGGCGCCTGCAGGATTATCTGGTCGACGTGTCTTCGCCCGAACTTGAAATGGAGCGAGCCGCCCTTAATCGCGAGAAGCTGACCCTTGCCGCCGAAGTCATCCGCCCCGAACCCCGACTGCTGCCCAAGCCACCCGAGCCGGAAGCGATCGCGCCGGTCGCAGAGCAGGCCTGGGACGATTTCGTTTTTGAAGAAGAGGAACGCCCGCGCCGCGCCATCTGGTGGGTGGCGGCGCTGTTCGTCCTGTTCGCGGCGGCGGCCGCCGCGGTATATTGGTCGGCCGGCCCGGCCTTGCTTGGTGCGATCCAATGATTGGCGACAGCGACGGCCTGCTGCGGGCCAAAGAGCTTGAGGCGCTCGAAGGTATCGGATCCCTCGACGAGCATGGCGAGATCGTCCGCCTGATCCTGGCCGAAGTATCGTTGCTTACCGAGAAGTATCGCTACGTGCAGCGGCACCAGGTACCGCACATCCGCGAATTGGCGGGGCTGATCGACCTCCTGTGGCAGGAGCTCGAGGAGCAATCGGCGCGGCCTCGCGAGCTCAGCCCGCTTGAGGAGATTGGGACCTACTGAGCCGAGGCGAGGCGTGCGCCCGGCACGCAATCAGCCCGGCTAAGCGGTGGCGGAGCGTCCGCCCGCAGCTTCAGGCGCGGCGTGAGCTCGGTAAGCCGGCGCACATAGGCGTCGGTGAAGACGATCGCGCAGCGGCGGTTGAGGTGCGAATATTCGGGCAGGGTCAGGTTCTGCACCGAGGCGGGCAAATCGTCGAAGTGCACCCCTGCACTGTGGGTGTTCCTGAGCAGCACGTCCCAGCCCTTCGCCTTGGGCACCTGCGCTTCCTCATTGACGCGGAGTTGCGGCGCCGAGGGGGGGCGAACGAAGACCACATCGCCGCCCCGAGCGCGGATCTTGTCGACCGCTGCCTTGGCCCGCGCCTGGCCCTTGGCGATCAGTTGCGGCGTGAACGGAAACTTCTCCTTGAAGCCCTTCCACGCCCAGCGCGACCGCGCCTGGATCCAGGGATCATATTCGACCCGATCCCAAAGCCAGGTCTGGCGCTGCTCGCCGACTTCCTGGACCTTCCAGATATCGTCCTTCGGCCCCTCGACGCCGGGCCGGTAATCGTCGTCGAGGCGGTGGGCGAGGACGCTCAGCCGGTAGTTCGAATCGAGGAAGGCGAGGCGCCGCTGCAACATGTGGTCGATCTCTATGCCAATGCGGCCCGACGGCGTCGTGAAGTCGTTCCTGCGCTTAACATAGCCGCCGTATCCGTCGAACGGCTGGAAGAACATCGTGTCGGCGAGCCCCACGATCAGCAGGCCGTTGAAATGCTCGTTGTTGGCGACATCCTCAAGCAAGGTCAGTGCGCTGGTGCCGTGGATAGCGAGCTGGACGGGGCGCACGCCGGTCAGCGCCTGGAAGCGGTCGAGATTGGTGTCGAACAGGATGCGGGAATCGCCGACGATGGCGGCGGGCGCATTTTCTGACCGGGCGCGCTCTTCGACCCAGGCGACCTCGCTATTGTCGAGATCGCCCGCGTGAAGTCCGAGGCGCGTGCGCGCGTTCACTTCAAGCGCCGCGACGCCGGCCAGCAATGTCGCCGCGACGGCGATCATGATCTTGCCCCAAGGTTGCTTCGGGATGTCGCGCGTCGGCACCGGCTGCGCCTGGCCAGGGCGATCCGACGCGGTCAGCCTCAGCCCCGCGGGAAGTGCGCCCTCGCGCGTGACGATGCCCTTGGGGGCCGGCGCGCGGCGCCGCTTAGAACTGGAAGTAGATGAAGGCACTGCCTTTCCCCTGTTCCGCGACGATCGCGACCGACATGAGCGCGAGGATTCCACCGACCAGCCAGGCAGGCGTGCGCTCGACCGCGATCTCGAGCGTCTGCTTGCGCATCGCCCAGTGGGTGCCGACGATTCCGCCGACGATCACGATCGCGAAGAGCATCGGCAGCAGCGCCAGCATCGGCACTGGATTAACCGCGACCCCGGCCATCGACTTCAGCATCGTCGCCGCGCCGGTGAATGTCTTGGCGCGGAAGAAAACCCAGGTGATGTTGACCAGGAAGTAGGTCAGGAGGCCGAGGCCGACGATCGCGGCCGGCCCTGGCGTCCAGCCGGCAAACCGCGCCCGCAGCCAGCGTTCGACCGCGAGATAAGTGCCGTGAAGCCCGCCCCACACGACGAACGTCCAGGCGGCGCCGTGCCAGAGGCCGCCGAGCAGCATCGTGCCCATCAGCGCGGTGTAGGTTCGCGCGGGACCGTGGCGATTACCGCCGAGCGGAATGTAGAGATAGTCGCGAAGCCAGCTCGACAGGGTGATGTGCCACCGTCGCCAGAAGTCCGAGAAGCCGACCGCGGCATAGGGGAAGCGGAAATTGTCGGGCATCGCGAAGCCGAGGCACATCGCGACCCCGATCGCGGTCGAGGAATAGCCGGCGAAATCGCAGAAGATCTGGCCGCTGAAGGCGAGCGTCGCCACCCACGCGTCGAGCATCTGCGGGACGCCCTCGTGCGCGTCGTAGACTTTCTCGACCACCGGCGAGAGGAAGCCGTCGGCGAGCACCACCTTCTGGAACAGCCCAAGGATGATCAGCGCGAGCCCGAAGTGAATCTGGTGCGCGGTTGCCCGGCGCGGCTCGGCGAACTGCGGCACCAGTTCGGTGGGGCGCATGATCGGACCGGCGACGAGGTGCGGAAAGAAGGTGACGAACAGGGCATAGTCGAGGAAGTGCGCTGCCGGCTTCGCGCGGCGGAGATAGACGTCGAGCGTGTAGGAGAGGGTCGCGAACGTGTAGAAGCTGATGCCGACGGGGAGGACGATATCCCACTTCGGCGGCTGATACTGAACGCCCACAGAAGCGGCGAGCGAGACGAAATTGTCGAGCAGGAAGCCGCCATATTTGAAGTAGGCGAGCATGCCGATGTTCACGACAACGCTGGTCACCATCCACAGCTTGCGGGTGCGCTCGGCCTTGGCGCGGACCATCCATTGCGCCGCCCACCAGTCGACGACCGTCGAGATCCACAGCAGCACCACGAACGGCGGATTCCACGCCGCGTAGAACAGGTAGGAGGCGATGAGCAGATTGATCTTCTTCTGATGCCACGAGAAGAACCGTGCGTGGTGAAGCGCCATGACGATGGCGAAAAACACCACGAATGTGAGCGAATTGAAGATCATCGGGCGCGCCCCATGCGCCCGTCAGCCCCGTCGATCATGCACAGCGTCCCCCGAGCTGTACGCATCGGTTCGCGATACTCCGCGACCGAAGGTCAAAGGCTCGCACGCCCACGGGGTAGACGCAAGTTACTTAAGCGGAATTAATTTGCGGGTGGTGCGGGACCAGGATCAGGGTCTTGCCTTCGACCCGCCACGATTGAAGCTGCGACAGGAAATTCATCCCAAGCACGTCGAGCCCGCCCATGCCGGGCGCGGTTACGACCCGGAGGTTGCGGGCGACGATGTTGCCGGCGCGAAGCTCGTCGATGCTGCCGGTCTCGGCTGGTGTCATGCCGTTCGCGGTGCGCAGCACGATCGGCGTCAGCCCGCGGCCCGTGTCGATTCGCGCCGCGCGCGCCGTGTCTTCAGAGATTGCAGTGACGGTGGCCCCGCTGTCGATGAGCATCCGCGTCTTCACGCCATTGATTGACGCAAGCACCCAGAAATGGCCGTCGCGGGCCATGCTCACGCGCAGTTCCTTGCCGACCACGCGCTGATCGTCGAGGCCGAGCTTCTGGGTAAAGCGCGCGAGCTCGGGTTGGTAGGGCGCTTGCTGAAGCAGGATGAAGATGAAGAAAGCGAGCAGGCCGAGCGAGAAAGCCAGGCGGATGAAGCGGCCAATGACCGGAATGCGCTGAAGGAGCATGATCAGGATCGCGGCCGCGATCGCGTAGAGCGCCAGTTGCTGCCATTGCGGGAGGATCGTCGGCATGGGGCTTCCCATTGAAACCGATTCTCTAGCGAAACGCTAGGCACCACAGCCGTCGGAGGGCGTTAGTAACTCAAATCAGGCTTACGGAGGCTCAGTTTATGCAAGAGCGCATCGTAGCCGTGGGACTGCTGACCCAGCGCGATCTGACGGTGCTGGGACCAACGTTCGACCGTATCTGGCCGGTCGAGGAAGCGCCGAGCTTCAATGAATTGTTGCGTGCGATCGATGAAGCCGACGCGGAACTCAAGCGTGCTGCCCCGCGGCTAGAGAGAGAAAATTAGAAACGGTCCAGAAGCCGGTCGACGGTGTCGTCGGCGGTCTGTTGCTTGCCTTCTTCCTTCATCTGCTTGGCCTTGCGTTCGAGCGCCGCACGGACGAGCTCGATCTGCTGGTCCGTCAGATGCTCGATCCCGATGAACTGCTCGCGCGCCTTGTCGACCGCGCGCAGGAGCTCGTCGAGCTTGGCCTGGATCGCAGCGCCATCGCGGTTCTGGCTGTTCTGGATCAGGAACACGGCAAGGAAGGTCAGCACTGTAGTCGCCGTGTTGATGACCAGCTGCCACGTGTCCGAATAATGGAATATCGGACCAGATACTGCCCAGATGATGCACGCCAAGGTCGCGCCGATGAAGGCGCCGGGCTGACCCATCCATACCGCGGTCTTGCCTGCGACGTTTGAAAAGAACTTGCGCATGCGTCCGTAACGAGCGCGGAACGAGAAGGTGCCAGTGTCGGCTAGCCGACGGCCATCTGCACAAGCGTGATGACCGAGGCCGCGGCCATGACCGCAGTCGCGGCCCAGCCGAAGATTATTAAAGCGGGTCGCTCGGTGAACCGCCCCATGATCTCGGGGCGCGAGGCGACGATCATCATCGCGACCATGATCGGTACAGCAGAAATGCCGTTTAAGACCGCGCTCCAAAACAATGCGCGGATAGGATCGAGCTGGGACCAGTCGATCAATATGCCCATGAAGGTCGCGGCGACGATAATCGAATAGAAACCCGCGGCCTGTTGCGGCTGATATTCGAGCCCTTCTTTCCACCCAAAAATCTCGGCGACGGCGAAGGCCGCAGAGCCCGCTAGCACCGGTACGGCAAGGAGGCCGGTGCCGATGATGCCTATCGCGAACAAGGCGAAGGCGAATTGGCCAGCAACCGGCCGCAGCGCCTCGGCAGCCTGCGCCGCGCTCTCGATCTGGGTGACCCCCTGGTTATGAAGTGTGGCCGCGGTCGCGAGCATGATCGCGAGCGCGATGAGGTTGGAGAAGGCCATGCCGAGCAGCGTGTCGGCGCGGATCCGCTTGAACTCCCTCGGGGCAGCGCGCGGCGTTTGCTTCAGGGGCCTGGCCTTGGGCGAGACCGCCACTTCCTCCGCTTCCTGCGAACTTTGCCAGAAGAACAGGTATGGGCTGATCGTCGTGCCGAAGACGGCGACGATGGTCAGCATCGCTGCTTTGCCCAGATCGTGCGGCCAGATCATGCCGATCACAGCTTCATCCCAGCGGATGTCCACCAGCAAGACGACGCCGACATAAGCGAACAGGCTCAAGGTTAGCCACTTCAGTATCTCGGTGTAGCGGCGATAGGGCACGAACAGCTGCAGCACGACGCAAAGGATCGCAAACAAAGACACGAACAGGTGGTCGCCGCCGCCGATGACGAGCTGGGTCGCGGCTGCCATCGCCGACAGGTCGGCGCCGATGTTGATGATGTTGGCGACGAGCAGGATGCCGATCAGCAGGCCAACGATCTTCTTGGGGAAGGCGCGCCCCAGATTGCTGGCGAGGCCGGTGCCCGTGACGCGGCCAATATGCGCGCTCACCAGCTGCACCGCTGACATTAGCGGGTAGGTGAGCAGCATCGTCCACAGCAGGCCGTACCCGAACTGCGCGCCCGCCTGAGAGTAAGTGGCGATACCGCTGGGATCGTCGTCGGCGGCGCCGGTGACGATCCCAGGCCCGAGCCCCGAACTCCATTGGCGGGCAGCATGATGGAACCGCGCGCGAAGACCCTTGGGCCCCGCGTGCGCCTCCCTCCTAGCCATGGGGATGGTCGATATGGAGACGCTGGCGGAGGCGGTCGGCGGCGAGCGCGCGGGCGGAATCGCGCGGCAGGCCCAGCGCGTCGGCAATCGGCGTACCGAGCAGCGAATCGCCGAGTGCGTTCAGCACCAGGGCAAGCGTGCTCTCTGCGACGTGATGCTCCTCATGCCCCACGGTAAGCTCAGAGACGAGGCGACGAATCGAATCGAGAATCGGGTTCAGCGCATCGCGGTTGCCGGTGAGGATCATCCACGCGGCGAGCGCACCAGCTCCCTCCTTGCCGAAGGCGTCGAAGGTGCGGTCGATGATGTCGCGCGCATCGCTTTCGCCAGCGCGGGCCCGCTGGACCGATTCCGCGATGCTGGAACTGACCGAATCCGCGATCGAGCGCGCAAGCTCGCCCTGGAGGCCCGCGGCCGAGCCGAAGTGGTGGAGAAGGTTGGCGTGGGTGCGGCCGATCTTCGCCGACACGGCCTTGAGGGTCACGGCCGACGGTCCTTCGGCGAGCAACAGCTCGCGCGCCGCCTTGAGCGCGGCGGACCGGCTTTCCTCAGGGGTCAGTCGTGTACGTCTTATTGACACTTGTGTAAGTTAATCTACCTAGGCTTCATGACCGTGACGATTCTGCCAACACCGTCGGACCTTAGCATTACCCCCCGCGACCGCCGCTTCGGGCGCGACGTGTCGCATCGGCGACTTTGGCACGGCGGGCGCGTGGAAGCGACTGCAATTTACAATGCGTTATCCACGACCTTCCCGGTGGGCGAGGCCTTCTTCGTCGAAAGCGTGCGGAAGTTCCGCGAAGGGACGCCAGCTCGGCTGGCCGAAGAGATCAAGGCCTTCACCACGCAGGAGGCCATCCACAGCCGCGAACATGATGCGTTCAACAAGCGCGCAGCGGCTGGCGGCTACGACCTCTCGAAGCTCGAGGCGCAGGTCGAAAAAAGGCTGGCGGTCACGCGCGGAAAGCTGCCCATCGTGAGCCTGGCCGCGACCATGGCGCTTGAGCATTTCACCGCGATCCTGGCACACCAATTGCTCGCCGACCCGCGTCATCTTGCTGGCGCAGACAAGGCCGCCGCCGACCTGTGGCGCTGGCACGCGGTCGAGGAGATCGAGCACAAGGGCGTCGCCTATGACACCTGGCTGCACGCCACCCGTGGCTGGCCGCGCTTCAAGCGCTGGAAGGTCAAGGCCAAGGTGATGCTATACGTCACCCGCAATTTCCTGCTCGACCGGACCGCGGGCGCGCTTGAGCTGATGCGTCAGGACGGCGTAACCGGCTTCGAGGCATGGCGGCGGCTGCTGTGGTACGCCTGGGTCCGGCCCGGCATGTTCCGCAAGATCGCGGGGGCGTGGCTGCGCTATTTCCTGCCCGGCTTCCACCCATGGGATGAGGACGATCGCGCGTTGCTCGCCGCTTATGACGCGCACGCGCCGGCAGACACCGGGACCAAGCGGAAGGTGCGCCGCGCGGCCTGAAGTTCGGGCGCAAGCGGCGGGAGGCGCGATGCCTCGTGCACCGCTACACCAAGCCGATGACGATCGATTCACAAATTGACGCTGTCGACTGGAACGCTGTCTCCGCGTCACTCGATAAGCGCGGCTGGGCGACCATTGGCCCGCTCCTGACCGAGGATGAACGGCGCGAACTGATCGCCGCTTACGACCAGGACGTGCGCTTTCGCAGCACGGTCGTGATGGCGCGGCACGGCTATGGGCGCGGCGAATATCGCTATTTCGCCTACCCGCTGCCCGAAATGATCGGCGGGCTGCGCGAGCGGCTGTATCGCGCGCTGCTGCCGATCGCCAACCGGTGGCGAGAGATGATGGGCCAAGGCGAGCCCTTTCCCGCGACCTATCGTGAGTTCCTCGAAGGTTGTCATTCGGCTGGGCAAAAGCGCCCGACGCCGCTCCTGCTGCGCTACGGACCCGGCGACTATAATTGCCTCCACCAGGACCTTTACGGCGAGTGGGTGTTCCCACTCCAGGCGGCGTTCCTGCTGTCCGAACCGGGGCGCGATTTCACCGGCGGCGAGTTCGTGCTGACCGAGCAGCGTCCGCGCATGCAGTCACGCGTCGCGGTCGTGCCACTGAAGGCCGGCGAGGCGGTGATCTTCGCCGTCAATCACCGCCCAGTCCAAGGGACGCGCGGCGCCTACCGCGTCGCGATGCGCCACGGCGTGAGCGAGCTGTGCTCGGGCAGCCGCCATACGCTCGGCGTGATTATGCACGACGCTGCCTAGGCCGCGAGCGCCTCGTCGGCATCTTCGCCGGCACCGGACCCGTCGAGCCGGAGCTGCATCAGCCGCGCCGGCACTTCCTCGCCACGCGCGCAGCTCATCCGTGGCGCGATCACGCCGCGCGGGGTGAAGCCGAGCTTCTCGAGCACGCGCGCCGAAGCCGGATTATCAAGGAAGTGCGAGCCTTCGATCGCCGGAAGCCCTAGCGTCCGCGCGATGTCCACGAGCGCCAGGCAGGCTTCGGTCGCATAGCCCTGGCCCCAGTGGTCGCGAGCAATCCAGTAGCCGAGCTCGACCGAGCCCGACGGGCGCCGCGCCAAACCGCATTCGCCGATCAGCTCGGGCGCGCCATTGGTCCGGAGCATGATCATCAAGCAGGGAAGGAGAGGATCGCGGCTGCGCGCGAGATAGGCATCGGCATCGCGGACGCGAAACGGCCATGGCGGGCCGGCCATGTTCATCACGATCGCCTTGTCGGCAATCGCGCTGGCAAGCGCCGGCGCATCCTCCGGGAAACCCGGCCTCAGCAGCAATCTTGGCGTTCTCGCGAACATCTCATCTTCTCCTCGAGCCGGGCGCCTAGCGGTGTCCGGTGACAGTTTCGGGAGAAGATTGGGGCCCTTCCAAAACGAAAGAAGGGAGGAGAGGGGGCTTCCCTCTTCTCCCTTTTGGTCTCGATCTGGTCTTCTAGATCTCGTCCGGGCCGCCCCCTTGTGGAAGCGGTCCCTTTATAACCGCTCCTATTTCGCGCTTTCCGTAATCGCCGGCATGACGTGCACGTACTTGCGACCAAGCTTGCCGTCTCGGAACGAGACTTGGCCGTCGGTAAGCGCAAAAAGGGTATGATCCTTGCCCAGGCCGACGTTGTCGCCCGGGTGCCACTTGGTGCCGCGCTGACGCACGATGATGTTGCCGGCGCGAACGGTTTCGCTGCCGAACTTCTTCACGCCAAGGCGCTTGCTCTCGCTGTCGCGGCCGTTGCGGGACGAGCCGCCTGCTTTCTTATGTGCCATGTCGAATTACTTCTTTGGTGACTTCTTGGCCGCGCCCTTAGCAGGTGCAGCATTTTTTGTCGACGCCGTTTGTGCCTTTTTGGCCGGAGCGGCTTTCTTGGCGGCGGGCTTTTCGGCGCCGGCGGCCTTGGCATCGCTCGGCGCCGGGTTTTTGGTCGGCTTGCCGGCAACGTCGCTGGACTTCTGCGCGTCCGCGACGGCGGCGGGCTTCGCGGCCGCAGGTGCCGCTTCCTTGGCCGGCTTCTCAGCCTTGGGCGCGGCCTCTGCCTTCGGAGCCGCCTTCTTCTCTTCCTTGTGATCGCCGATGGCGACGATCTTCAGGATGGTGTGAAGCTGACGGTGACCCTGCTTGCGGCGATAATTGTGCCGGCGACGCTTCTTGAACACCGTGACCTTGTCGCCCTTGGCCTGGGCGACGATTTCCGCCGCGACGGTCAGGCCGTTGGTCGACTTCAGGCTGCCGCCGTCACCGGCGAGCAGGACGTCGCCCAGCGTGATCTTGTCACCGGCGTTGCCGTCGAGCTTCTCGACTACGATCTTGTCTCCGGGGGCGACGCGATATTGCTTGCCGCCCGTGCGCACGACTGCGAACATTGGCTCTTCTCTTCCAGACAGAATTTCGGTCCCGCGCGGGCGCGCGCTTCAAAAACGCTCGGCTCGTGGGAAGCGCGCCGCCTATGGCAGGGGGGCGCGGGTGTCAACCGTGGCGGCTATTGAACCTGGCCGAACCTCAGCTGGTAACGGCCGCCTTCGAGGCCGTCGAACATGGTCGCGATCGCGGGATGGTCGACCGGCTCGTCACTGTCATCCGGCACTAGGTTCTGCTGGCTGACATAGGCGACGTAGCTCGACTCCGCATTCTCGGCGAGCAGATGATAGAAGGGCTGGTCCTTCGACGGCCGGACATCTTCCGGGATCGATTCATACCATTCCTCGCTGTTGGCGAAGACCGGATCGACGTCGAAGATCACCCCGCGAAAATCGAACAGCCGATGCCGCACGACGTCGCCGATCGCGAAGTTGGCTTTAGGCATGTCGATCTTCTGGCCCATGGGGCGGGAACGCTCGGACGGTTCGAAAGGTGTCATGCTTCTATATCTAGGCAAGCATCGGCCTCGCTGCTAGAGCGCCGCCGCGACCAGCCGCATTCAGCGGTCAGCACCCCAAAATCTCTAGCGGAGAGGTGGCTGAGTGGTCGAAAGCACCGCACTCGAAATGCGGCGTACGGGCAACCGTACCGTGGGTTCGAATCCCACCCTCTCCGCCATTCACTTTCGACCGACCCACCCACTAGCCGCCTCAGCTGGCGTCGACCGCGTGGAAGCTGACGTCCCACGCACCGACCGAGCCTTCGACGTCGCCATTGCCGTAAATCTTCAGGTCGAAGGCACGATTGGCCTTGTCGTGACCGACCAGGTGGACGTCCCCGCGGCGGTCCACGGTTTGGTGGACGTCGCGAACCAGGCTGCAAAGCTGCTGTCCTCGCGCGGTCAGGCTCTGCGGTTGATGCATCACGGGGACCGCGTTCAACGCCACGGCCAGCACAGCACTCATAATCATACTCAAACTCCCTTTTTCGCAGCGTCACTGCTGCGGGGGAGCCAGTTCAAGGTTCATGCCAATCGGGATGGTCGTAAAATTACAATGGCTTAGGCGAATCTTGCCCGCCGCAAAAAGTGCTATATATTAGTAATACACCCTAAAGTCGGGCGATCCGCTGGCGAAGTTCGGCTACTTCCCAATGGTCGTTCCGGCTGAACGGAAGCAGCGCGCGCAACGCCGTGAACGTGCCTTTGCCAAGCGCGCGCTTTAGCCCGTCGAGCTCAGCCAGCGAGGCGCGGACCTGGGTCGTATCTACGGTCGCGTCGCCCGCGGCCTCCTCCATCATCGTCTCCTCGGCCTCCAGCACCAGCCACGCCTGAAGCTCCCAGTAGCGGCGGATGCGCTTGGCCGCCTCGGGGTCGAGGCGTTCGGCGAGCGCCGCGATCTTTCGGCCGCTGGCGCTGTCCGGCCATTGGCCGGCGCGCAAGGCGTCGAGCTGCGAGCGATGCTCGGCGGCCTCCTTTTCGAGCCAATCCTGCGCTTCTGCGGTGCCGAAGTGGAAGATGGCCATGATCGACAGCGGGGCGAAGATCGCCGCACCCATCATCGCGATAAGCGGCCGCTCGGGGAATTGGTTGAAGGCGGTGTGGATCGCGACTGCAACGAGATAGCCGGGCAGGAACCACAACAGGTTGAAGTTGAAATCGCTTGCTGCCTCGCGGTTTTCGCGCTCCGCGAACTCATGCGCGATCGCGGCCATTAGCGCGAGCGTCGTGCCATGCATGACGGCGGTACCGAGCCCGCGCACGAGCCACGTGCCTATCCCGTAATTGGGGAAGAGGGTCAGGTAGAGGATGTTCTCGACGACCGAAAAGCCGGCGCCGATGGCGAAGCCTGAGACTACCGCGTCGAGCTTGTAGCCGATCCGGTTGAACCGGAAGAGGCCGATCATCACGACCCCCTTTAGCGCCTCTTCGATCCACGGTGCGATGAAGCGGCTGTAGTTGGAAAAGCCGATCGGCAAGGTGTCAAGCATCCGGCCGGAAATCGGCCATGCGCAGCCAGCCGCGAGCGCGCCCAGAAGCAGTAGGAGGAGGATTTCGCGAAAGCGCATCAGCGCGAAAGCGTCGAGCCAGGTGAATATCCCGAGCAGCAGGAGCACCGGAACCAGGGCAAGGCCCCAATGGGCGGCTTCGGCGAGGAAATAAGCCATGGCTACATGATCTTAAGCGAAGCGAGCCATTCGGTCTTGCGATAATGGCCTTCCTCGAAACCGGCTGCCGCGCCGACTGACAGGACCATCGGCAGGCGGAGCGCGACCGTGAAGTTGAAGTCGAGCTGTCCGCCGACGTTCTGATAGCGGTGATGGCTGCCGTCGGGCGCTTCGGTCGCCATGATCCCGGCGAACGCCGCAGGACGAACGTAGCTTAGGTAGAAGGCGGGCACGCCGACTTCGGCGAAGCGGATCGGGGGAAGGTTAAGCTCGCCGGTGACCTTGCCGAACTTGCGCGCAGCAATCTCGTCGATGTCGAAGCCGGGCATGCTTTCCATCTCGCGGTAGCGTTTCACCGCCCGGTCATCGACATAGTTGTTGCGGAAGGAACCGAAATAATAAGCGGCCAGCGGGCTCAGCCGCTTGCCGCCGGCGATGCCGGCCTGCGCGTACAGCCACACCGAGCTGTTGTGCCACGGCAGGGACGTGCCGATGTCGAGGCCACCATAGACCTTTGGAAAGAAGTCGCCCTGCGCCTGGTCGGCCGCCGCCACGATGCGCCCGGCGATGCCCTTTTCATGATCCACGCCACCTTGGGACGACGTTGTATTTGTGTACTTAAGGCCGATCTCGCCCGATCGGATGTTGCTCGGGCTTGCGATGTTCTGCGCGCCCGGCAGTTCCTTCAGCCCGAAATAAGCCGCTGCGGACCCGAACAGGTCGAGCTGGCGCGGCGGATCGTAGATCAAGGGCTTGGTATATTCAGCGATCACCGCGTCGCCCTTGCGGCTGCGCAGCACCGGGCCGGCGAGGTCGTAAACATCGGCGAGATTGTGCCAGTAGGTAAACTTCCAGTTCGGCGTCTGATATTCGACGTTGGCGTGGAGGCGTTCCGAGCCGTGAACGCCGTAAGGGGACACCGCCAAGCTCGCGCTCAACTGGCGGAACTGAAGCGGGTCGGCAAGGTGAACATAATAGCCGAGGGCCGCCTTGCGATCGTAGCCTGAAACGATCGGGTAATGGGCGTCGAACCGCATCCGCTTCAGCGGTTCGTAGGTGCCGCGCTGGGTAATCAGGTCATCGAGCGGGACCTTGGACGGCGAGCCGACGCCCCATTCCTTAAGCTCGGGGCGGGTCTTCACGACCTCCGTTCCGAGGAAGCGGACGTTGGCGAGGTCCTGGCGGACTTCAGGCTGGATGATCGACGGATTGAAGCCGTCGCCCGCATAGTCATAGACCAATAACGAGCCGTCGGGCCGCTGCTGGGGACGGAAGAAGCCGGTCGAAGCGTTGGTCAGCACGTCATATTTGCCGCTCGCAATGTCGAGCCGGAACACGTTCGAAACGCCAGTGTAATAGGAGTTGCCGAGCAGCGCCTTGCCGTCCGGCGTGAAGGTGAACATCTCTGGCACCGAGGGCTGCAGGGAAAGCGTCGCGACGGGGTCGTCGGTGTCGCCGGCGAGAACGTCGTCCACCTTCCAAACTTCAACCGACTGCTTGGCGTCGATCGTGCTGCGCGACGCCGAGATCAGCGTGCCGTCAGGCGAGATGTCGAGATCGAAGATGATCTCGCCGTACCGGAACGTCTTGATCTGGTTGAAGCTGGTGTAGGGCGCCGGGATCCGGACCAGGGTGACGTAGCCGTTCTGGTGGCGGATGCCCCATAGGCTCTTGTCGGCCCTATTGAAGGCGAGGTCGCCGATGCGCGCGTCGGTCAACAGCCGGCGCTTCTTGCCGGTATCAACGTCGATCGCGTTCAAATCGCGATAGGCGTAATTCTCGTCGGTGTAGAAAGCGGTCCGGCTGTCCGGATCGAAGGCGACGCTGGTCACCTTGTACAGCATCATCCCGTTCAGGTCGGTGAGATGCGTGAGCTTGCCGGTCGAAAGATCCATGCGCCCCAGGAAACCGATGCGGCCGGGATAGCGGAAAGCCGCGATCAGGCTGTTGGTCCTGTCGTCGACGAAGCCACGCGACATCGAGCCGAGTCCGTGCGGGCTTAAGTGGCGAGGCTCGGTGATCGGATATTGCGCGAGTGCCGCTAGGTTTTCTTGCTGGAACTTATGTTCGAACGTGATCCAGTCGCTCCACACATCGTCGAGCGGGCGCCCGAACACATGCTCGAACTGGCTCGAGTAGAAGGCCTTTGAATCTTCCGAGCGCCGGAGCCATTCGACTGTCTTGTCGACCCCGTAGGTTAAGGCGAGATAGGAGAAGAAACGGGTGCCGTAGAGGTAACTATTAGCACCGACCTGGAAGTCGATCTGCGTGCCTTCGCTCTCTAGCCCAAGCGGCGAGAAGAAGCGCAGATTGTCGCGCACCTTGGCGCGGAAGACCATTTCGTCATAGCCGCCCTGCGCGCGTCCGAGGCCGCCTGCCATCCAGGTTTCGAAGAAGACCGCGCTTCCTTCCATGTACCAGCGGGGGGTCAGGTTCCGCGGGCTGGTCAGGAAATTCCACAGGATCGATTCCGGGTGCTTCTGCAGCGGCGCCGGCTTGCCGCCGAGGAAGTGGCGCCAGAAGGCGTCCTTCGAATTCCACACGTCGATTGCCGCGACGTGCGCGAGCTCGTGATTGTTTAGCGTGAAGAAGCGCTCGCCCGGCGAGAAGGTCTCCATCGAGAGCGACAAGGGCGCGACGTCGAGCAGCACCATGTTGCTTGGGCTGCCCAACGCCGCGGCGTTGCCGTAGTCCCCGAAGTCCTTGAGCAAGATCGTTGTCCGGTCCCAGGGCTTCCAGTTGAACTTCTTCTCGTGGAACGCGAGCGCGTTCTCGAATGCGCGGCCGAGATACGGCGTCAGATAGGTTTGAACCGGGTCGATGTAGAGCAGCGACAGGTTCTTGGTCTCGAGCGTCGACAGGTGGAAGCCCGACGCATCCTGCGGGACATGTTCGGTCTTGGGCTCGGGCGCGGTCGGCTTGGTCGGCTCCGGCTGAACGGGTTCAGCGACCGGCTCGTCGGTCGGAGGCGGCGGAACCGCCTCCGGCTTTTCAACTACAGTCGTGCTGTCCGCCGGGGGAGGAGGGGGCGGCTGGTCGGTGGGCGCCTGAGCGGCGGCAGCCGTTGCAAAAACGCATCCGGCGAGCATCAATGCTACATGAGCAAGGCGCCCGCCGGACCGTTCAACGCACATCAACCGGTCCCCCCAGACCGGGATATCAGTCGGCGTGCGACTGTGACACGCCAGCCTGGTTGAGTGCTGCATGCAGGTTCGGGTTGGCCATGACCGCGGCCATGCTCGGCTGAGCCGCGAGAGCTGCCAACGCCTTTTGGTTAGCGGCAAGAGCGGCAACCGCTTGCGGTCGGCCGGCAAACGCTGCGAACGCCTGCGGACTCGCCAGCATCGCCGCGAACGCTTGCGGGTTCTGCTGAGCAACCTGCGCAGCACTGGCATTGATCCGCCCCGCGGCGGCCGCTGACGCGACCAGCGAGTGAGCGTCCATTGCCTGCAGGGCCTTCGCCGCAGCGCTGATTTGGGCGGCGTTAGTCGCCATGTTCGAGAAAGCGCGGGCGTTGTTGCCCACCGCGGCGATCAACTGCGGGCTCATGGCGCGCGCGTTGCTCGCCAAGCTGGCGAAAGCCGCTGCGTTGGCGGCCATGGACGAGAACACCTTCGGATCGTTGCCAATCGCGTTCATTGCATTGTTGTCGCTGGCGAGGCGCGCGAAGGCAGCAGCATTGCTTGCCATGCGCGCGTCGGCCGCCGCCTTGGAAGCAGCATTGCGGAACGCGTTGGCGTTGTTTGCGAAGCTGCTGAATGCAGAAGGGTTCGCCATGATCGCAGCGAAGGCCTGCGGATGGCCGGCCAGCGCTGCAAAGGCCTTCGAATGCGAAGCGATCGCGGCCATAGCTTGCGGCTGCGATTGAAGCGCGTTGAAGGCGCCGCTGTTGCCAGCGATTGCGGCGATGGCTGCGTTCGACACGCCTGCCGACTGCAATTGATGAGCGGCCGAGGCGGCGCTGTTGACCGCGGCGGCCAGAGCCTGCGGCTGTCCGGCGAACGCCTTCCAGGAGGCCGCGCTCGCAGCAATCGCATTGAACACGCCCGGATCCTTGCCGATCGCGTTCATCGCATTGTTGTCGCTGGCGAGCTTTTGGAAAGCGGCAGCGCTGCTTGCCATGCGCGCATCTGCGGCCGCGCGTGAAGCGGCATCACGGAAAGCGTTGGCGTTGGATGCGAAATTGGCGAAGCCTGCGGGATTGCGAGCGATGGCGGCCAGCGCTTGGGGATGCCCGGCCAATGCCTGCATTGCGTCCGCATGTCCGGCCACCGCATTCATCAGAGCCGCGCTGGCCTGGTGCGACTGCCCCTGCAGCGCCGCAGAACTCTGCGCGGCCTGCGCCACGCCGGCGAACGCATTGCGATCTTTGGCGAGCGCGGAGAAAGCCTGCGGATTGCGCATCACTGCGGCCATTGCCTGCGGCTGCGAAGCGAGCGCGGCGAAGGCCGGGCTTGCCGCGAATGCGCGGAAGTTCGCGTCATGAACCATCAGCTCGAACGCGTCGGTCTGCATCAGTTCAGGTACTGCGGTATCGCCGAGCGTCACGTCCGCTTCGGAAACCTGGCTTGAAACATAGCGGTCGGCTGGGCCGACGGTCCCTTCACTCGGACCCAACGGCGGATAAACGCGGCCGAGACCATATGCTGCGAGCCCGAACGCCAGAACGCCGACGCCAGACAGAATCATCTTGCGATTGTTGGAAAGATTCGATGCCATTTTTGTGCCCCCTTGACTGAGTCAAGGAGTCGGTTGTGCGCCTGAGTTAATCCAAAGTCAATGAAAGTCGGCTTGTCGACTGCCATCTTAAATCATTGAAATAACAGCGTAAAGTTTCGGACGATGATTGATAAGACCGTGCCGGAAGCCAGATTCTTTCAACTGTTTTAACTATTTACCGTAAGAAGACCGAAACCGCGTCGCGACTATTCCGGGCCGTTCGTGATGGAGACGGTCATGTACGCCCGGTTGACGGTAATTGCTGCACTGACGATGGTGATGGGAAATCCGCTGCTCGCGGAGCCCGCGAAGAGTCGCGACCCGCAGCCTCACGCTCAGCCTGCAACGCCTCCAGCGGCTGTCGTTCTCGCTTCAGCCGAGACCATTGCCGCTTCGCCGCCCTCGGCCGACCAGCCGACTGCGCCGGTGAAGCGCCCACGCACCGCTCGCGTCACCACCTGCCGCTGCGGCGGACAGCAGGCGCAAGACCAGGAATAACGAATCCGCTGCGGCTCTAGTGAGCGGCGGCAATCACCTGCTTCGTGCGGATCACTGGAATCTCTCCGTCACCCACGGCCGCAAAAGCCGACCAGTAGAATGGGTGCGATGTATTCGGATCGTCCATCAATTGGCGCTGCGATAGCCTGAGCGCCGTCACGGTCGGCGTTCCAGGCGGCGCGGAGAACAACCCCGTCATTAGCCGCTGAGTCGCGTTAAAATCGTCCGGGACCGGCCAATGGCTGGCGAGCACCAATCGTCCGCCCGCCCCCACGAAAGCGCGAACCAAGCCGTCGAGCGCAACATCGCCGCCGGTCGCGAGGCCTGCTTGCTGGGTCGCTGCAGCACTCGCCTTTCCGGCGGTGTCGCAGGCCGACAGGATCACCAGATCAGCATCGAGGTGGAGATCGAAAATCTCGCGGAAGGTCAGCAACCCATCGGACCCCTCGCCGCCGAAGCTGGTTAGCAGCGCCGGCTGCGCGGCGCATTTCGGAGCGCGAGCCGTCACAACCCCGTGCGTGGCGAAATGGATGATGCGATAATCGCTAAGATCGGTGCGTGCCTCGAGGCCCGTGTCGGTGAAATTATCCTTGGTCAGGATCTGGACGCCGTTGGGATCGTAAGCTGCCAGGATGCTGCTCGCGACCTGCAGTTCCTTGGGCGAGATCGGATTGGCCCAGGATGACATCGGAAGCATGCAATCGCGGTCGGCCGCCGCGGGAACGACCTGGGCGGCCGCAGTTGGCGGGGTGTTCTCGCCAAGGCCGAGATATTCCTTGCGGCCGGCTGACGGCGGCGCGCTGCGCAGCTGGGCAAACGAGCGCGGCGAAACTGCGGTCGAAATGTCGCGATCACGGCCGAACCAGCTGATCCCGCGGAAGTCGAACTCGGCGTCGCCGCCGGCCGCCGCGCGCTTCGTGTAGGTGTCGACCGATGCTTGGTCCGCCACCAACAGGTTCGCGGGCAGGCGAAGCATCGCGCCGTCCGGCTCGAAGATCAGGTGCGTCACTGACGGCAGATCCGCGGCAAAGGGCGCGAACAGTTCCCCATAGATCTGGTGCGACAGAGCGACGTCGAACGGGTAAGTTGTGCGCTGGCCGTTCTCGACCGTGGAGATGGTCTCGCGAAGCGCATCGACCTGTTCACCAAGTTGGGCCGAGGTCATGTCGAGCTTCGCCGCACGGGCGCTCGTCGGCGTGATCATCATCGCGTACATGTGATCGCCGACCATCGTCATGCGGTAATAAGCTTCACCCGAGCGCAGTGATTTCTGAAGTTCGGGAAGCGTGATGACTTCGCTCGAAACGGCCCGATATCGCGGGAAACTTCCGAGCGCCGATTGGGTCGCAAGCTGCTCCTTTTGGGTCTGGCTTAGCGAAGCGCGAAGCGTCCGGGCGCGAACCATTTCCTCCGGCGTTGGCTTGGCCAGATCGTCATAGCGGGCAAGCTCGATGCGAGCGCGCTCGATCTGCCGGGTTAGGGTGACTGACTGGCGGAACAGTCGCGCGGCTTCGTCGGTGCCGCCGGTCAATTCACGGGCGAGCACCGCCTGGGTCTGGGCAAGGCCTGGCCGCACCATCAGCTGGGACGCGGCAAAGATCTCTTCCGTAGCAGCGGCGTCGCCGGTCTTCTTCAGAAGCAGGTCGACGTAGGGCCGCAAAACGTGCGCGAAGCTCGGAGGCAAATTGCTCGTGTCGGGCTGCGAATGGACGATATCGCGGAACATCGCTTCCGCGGTGGCAAGCTGGCCGGTCCGCGCGAGATAGCCCGCGAGGCGCGCCTTGGCGTTCAGCAGCGCGGCGGAACCTGGATAGTTCACGTCGAGGAGTGCGACGCCCTGGCGATAGAGGCGGTCCGCCTCGGCCATATTCTTCTGGTCTTCGGCGATGGCCGCGAGGTCGCCCATGATTTGGGCGCGCATCCACAAGATCGACGCGACCTTGCCGCCGCGAACCGCCTCGAGCTTGGCGTCGGCGCGGCGAAGCGCGTCCGTTGCCCCTGCGAGATCGCCGTTCAGGCGCAGCGACGTGCCGCGCAACTGGAGCGCCTGGCCGTCGAGGATTTCGGCTTTCTCGGCCGGAAGCAACTCGTCCGACTGTTGGCCGAGCTGTTGGCCGATCTTGGAGTCGGCGTTGAGGCGCTTGGCGGTCGATGCGTCGATCTGAAGCCCCCCAGTACCGTTCCCGCGCTCGGCATCGCGAACGGCTTTGGGAAGCGGCCTGTCGAGCTCGGCGAGGGCACCCTTTGAATCGCCCTGGTTCAGCTCATGAATAGCGCGGTAATTGCGCAGCCGGCGGGCGACGATCGGGTCGGCGCCAACCTGTTCGGAGGCACGAGCGAAAAGCGAATCGGCCTCCGCATAGCGGCCGAGATTCGACTTCTGCAGCGCTTCGTTGGCCAAGCCTTCCGCCCGGCTCAGGGTCGCGACATCACCGGCGTTGCTGACAGCCGCGAAGAACTCCGCAGCCTCGGCGTAGCTTCCCGCATTGTTGCGGCGATAGGCCTCCGCGAGCGCTTTGGCCGGATCGAGTGTGCCAGCCTGCACGCGGGCAAAAGCCGCCGGGTCACCGGCGCCAGTCGTCGCGATCGAGATTTCACCCTTTGCGGGCTGATCGGCGACGATGCTGCGCAGCCCGAGCTGAAGAGCGCTGTCGTAACCCGCGAGGCCTTCTGACGCGTAGAACAACTTGCCCTTGCGGAACTGGTAGACCCGATAGGCGACGTCCGCGTCCTTCATCTTGCAGTCGATCGCTTCGACTTGGCCGAGGTCGGGAATGTTGGCTGACGACGGGGCAGAGCAGGTGACCTGGTCAGCGCGTGCAGCTGCCAGCCGGCCGGGCGCGCTCGCAACGTCGCGCAGCTTGTACATCCTGCCCACGGGCAGCGACGCGTCGCGGCAGGTGATCGAATAGCCGGCGTCGAACATGTCGTTCAGCGCCTTGTCGGTGGCCACGCTTTGCGCGGAGCAGAAGCTGGTGCCGCTGTTCCCGATGCGGAAACTGTCGCGGACGCTTAGGGGCGCCGCAGGGGCCGAAGCCGTGACCGCGATGCAGCAGGCTGCTGCCGCGAGAGTCAGGACTGATTTGGCCATGTCACTCTCCCATCAATTCGGGCCCATCAGAACCCGGGCCCACCGTCGCCGCCGCTGGTGATCGGCTCATCGACCGGCGCTTCGATGTTCACAGGGCCGGTGTTGATGATGCCCAGCGTGGCATCGACGTTGGTCTTTTCGTCACCCTTGTCGTCAGAGTCGCTGTCGTCGCTGTCGCTGTCGTCGCTGCTTCCCTGATCCATGTTCGGCTCGGCCGGATCGCTCACGCCAAGGTCGAGCGGGCTCGTCATGTCGCCGATCGGCCCGAGGATGCTTTCGACCCCGCCCACGGCCGGCGGAACGTCCGGCGGCGGTGGTGGTGGCGGCGGCGGCGGCGGTGGCGGCGGCGGCGGAGGCGGCGGAGGCGGCGGAGGCGGCGGCGGAGGCGGAGGCGGAGGCGGCGGGGTCGTGCAGGTACCGACCGGGCAGCCGTTGATCGTCGAGCTGGTCGTGAAGCTGCCCGATACTTCGACCGAATTTTCCGCGAAATCGTCGCCCGAGACGACCGTCCCGTTGGCCTTCACCTGGCGGCCGTAGGCGATAACGTTGGCATCGTCCTCACCGAGGTTGGTGATGGAGAGGCCGCCGCTGCCGACGCTGATGCCTCCGGTGTTACTCTCGGTGCCGCTGTTCTGCACCAGGAAGCTGCTGCCCAACATCGTCACATCGACTTCGCCCGCGCGAATGTAACCTTCGGGCAGCGACGTGCCGTTGTTGGTCGCCAGCGCATCGGCGAGCCCGTCGAAGTTCGGATCTTCAGCGAGCTGGTCGAGGATTGACTGGTCGGCGACCCAGATGTCGTGGGCGGTCATTTCGAGCGTTCCAGCATAGGCTTCCGAGGAATCGGTGATCGAAATGCCGCCGAAGTCAGTGTTGACCTGGATCGAATCGCCCGCGGTAAGCGTCAGGCTGTCGGTTGCGCCGGCATCTTGAAAGTCGACAATGCCCGCGACGTAGATCGATCCGTCGGTGTTCAGCGTCACATGACTGACGCCCGGATCTTCGCTTCCCGAGCCGTCGATGTTCACATTCCCGATGATGAAATCGGGCGTGCACTCGCAATCGCCGGCGACCGCGTTGAACGTGATGTTCGTCGCGCTGATGTCGCCGTCTTCGTCGAAGTGATAGCCGCTCGGGACTTCGCCTTCGAACCCACCAATCAGCACCGGATCGCCGTCGCTGATGGCGTTGAAGGTTAGGTCGTCCGTGACGCCCCAGACGCCCACGCGAGCCCCGTCGAAAATGTTGATGTCGCGAGAGGTTACGGTGATCGTCGGTGCAGATACCGTTCCGTAGAAATTGGCGCCTTCCGCGGCAGTGAAGGACGCTTCGCCATCAACCGACACGCTTCCGATCGCAAAGTCGCCGCCCGAGACCACGCTGAGCGAGTCCGCGGAAATGGTTCCTGCGCAATCGCAATCGCCGGCGTTGATGCTGACGAAACCGTCGGCGCCGGTTGCGGTCAATTCGGCTTCGCCGAGATCCGCGGTCATCCCGTATCCAACGCTGACGCTCAAGGTGCCGCCGTTGGTGCCGCCGTCGGCTGACCCATAGGTTCCGCCGAAATCGAACGAGGCCGCCTGGCTGTCCGAGCCGTAAGCAGCGATGAGCGCAATATCGCCGCCGTCGGTCGCGCCGCCGGCATATAGCGACATGATGTCGGCCGACATGGATGCGCCACTGGCGCGTACGGTGATCGAGTTTCCGGCACCGACCGGAGGACCCTCGCCGCCAAGACCCGACCCGACATTTCCGGAAGCGCGGAGAATTGCTGTGCCGAGGGACATCGTCGTCGCCAGCCCGGAATCGTAGGAATCGGCGATCAAGCTGACGTCGCCGGCGTAGCCGCTGCCGGCGTAGGTGCCATCACCGCCAACCGCGTCGGCCGTAAGGGTAAGGTCGCCGCCGGTCAGGCTTCCGCCCGCGCGGACTTCAACGGAAGCCTCGCCCGCGCTCGCGTTGCCGCCGGTGCCGGTGCCGCCGTCGTTCGCCAAGGCGTCGGCCAAAACCTGCGCGTTGTTGGTGAAGCTTGCGGAGCCGCCATCGACCAGGAAGCTGCTGGTGCCGCCTTCAGCCGAGCCGCCGTCGATCCCGCCGGAGCCGCTCGTTGCGACCGTGGAGATCAGGATCCGACCGGCCGACATGCTGCCGTTGATGGTGAGCGATCCGTTGCCGCCTGCGGCGTCACCGCCGTAATCGACACCGTTACCGCCCTGCGCGCGGCCGGTAGCCTGGACGAGGCCGCTGACCGTGAGCGATCCGTTTACGTTAATCGACGAGTTGCCGCCGGTCGCATCCCCGGCCGAGGTGCCCGCGCCGCTTTGCGCGAATGCCGTAATTACGAGCCCGGTCGGACCCGCCGGCGTTCCGCCGAAGCTCGCGTCGCCGTCGATGGTCGCGCTGCTGTTGCCGCCCTGCGCGGATCCGCCGTTGCCATTCCCCGCGGTACCATTGCCACCGGCGCCGCCGGTCGCACTTGCGACTCCGCTATAGGCGGTCGCGGTGAATGAGCCGGCACCGCTAACGGTGAGGCCTGTGTTTCCACCTTCAGCGTAGCCGCCATTGCCGCCAACGCCGCTCGATCCCGCGCCGCCGCTTCCGCTGTGGCCACTCGCATAATTGAACACCGAGCCGCCCGAGGCCTCGACTGCACCGATGCTCAGATAGGAATCGCCGCCGTGGCCGTCGCCGGCATTGCCACCCGTCGTTCCGTCGCCACCGTCGCCGCCGACCCCAAAGACCTCCATGGTGAGGTTGCCGAGGCTAAGATTTGCCGTGCTGGCCTCGAGGAGCGTGTCGTTGGTCGAGAGCTGAACCGTTCCGCCCCAGCCGTCGCCACCGATTCCGCCAGCGATTTCGCCGTCCTGATCGAGAGCGTTGCCACCCTGGCCATCGGCCGTGAGGGTGGTGGCGCCGCCGAAGGTCAGCGATCCGCCGGCATCGCCCATGGTCACGAGCACGTCGCCGCCGTTGGCATTGCCGCCGTTGCCGCCGGTCCCGCCCGTGGCGTTGGCGGACACGGTGCCGGTCATATCGATCGCTCCTCCGCCCACGAAGATATTCGATTGACCGCCATAGGCGTCGCCACCGGCGCCGTTCACGGCGCCGTTGCCGCCAGTCGCGTCAGTGCTGACCGTCGTGGTGCCGTTCGCGGCGATCGAGCTTGGGCCAAACGCGCTGAGCTCTGCATAGCCGCCAAGCGCATAACCGCCGTCGCCGCCATTGCCGCCCGTCGCCGTCGAGAGGACCTCGAATTCGCCGCCGATCATGGCGGTACCGCCGGTCGCGGTGAAGACCGCGCCCGTGTCTCCCGCAAATTCGCAGTCGCAGAAGACGAAGCCGTAGCCCGTGCCACCGGTCCCGTTCGTCGAATTGCCGCCGGTCGCGTTGGCCGAGATGGTCGTCCAGTCGTCGACCTGGATTGACCCGCCGCTGTTCAGCGTCACGGTCGACAAGCCGGAGAACGCGGTGCCGCCGTCATAATTGGTGGCATTGCCGCCGGTGGCGTTGGTGCCGACGTACATCATGCCTGAATGAAGCGTGCCGTTGACCGTGATCGAGGCCGTGCCGGCGAGACCGTTGCCGCCGTAATTCTCGCCAATTCCTCCGAGTGCCTGGGCCGAGGATTGTACTCGGCCGCCCGCGGTCAGGCTTCCATTGACGGTGAGCGAAGCGGAGCCCGCGGTGGCGTCGCCGCCGCTGCTGCCATCGCCGCCCTGGGCGAAAGCCGAAATGTGGAAAAAGTCGTCGACCGTTACCGTGCCATCGATTGCCCCAGTCGTCATGCCCGACTCGGCGTTGCCACCGGCGCCGGATCCAGCCTCCCCGGAGCCGCCATTGCCGCCGAACTCTTCGTCGTTCAGCGTATCAAAGCCGTTGAGGGCGTGCGCCACCCCCGTATAGCTCGTAGCCGTAAGCGAACCTCCGGCATTCACGTTAAGGTGGGTTTCACCTCCGAACGCATCGCCGCCATCTCCGCCAACGCCGGTGGTTCCGTCGCCGCCATTACCCCCGAATCCCAGGGCGCGGATGAGAATATTGGCCGAATCGAGCGTGCCGCCCGAATAGATGGTGACGGTCGAACTTCCCGCGGCGCCAGTGCCGCCGGAGCCGCCATCGACGCCATCGCCGCCGTTGCCGCCAAATCCGCTGGACCGCATGGTGAAATCACCCGTCGTCGCATCGCCATGGATATCGACGTTTACCGACCCGCCCTGGCCATCTCCGCCAACGCCGCCGGTTCCTGACTCATTAAAGGAACCCTGTCCGCCGCCACCAGTTGCGAAGAGGTCCGATTCACCCGTCACGCTCAAGGTCGAGCCGGCGCCGACGGAGAGACTGACCGCGCCGCCCTCCCCGTAACCGCCCGTGGAACCCGTTCCGCCCTGGGCGTGGGCATCCAAGGTGAGGGTGCCTCCGAGGGTGGCGATCCCGGCGATCGTATTAAAGGTGGCGCCGCCCGGGACGAAGCCCTCCAGTTCGGACGGGCGAGATCCGTACGCGTCGCCGCCATTGCCGGTGGTCGAATTGCCTCCGGTTGCCATGGTTTGGACGCTGACGTTGTCGGCGGTCAACGAACCAGACTGAAGCGCAAGGGTCGCGGCTCCGCTGTGAGCCGTGCCGCCGTCATAGTTAGTCGCATTGCCGCCAGTAGCATCCGTTGCGACCACGACAGATCCTGCGGAAACGTCGCCGTTGATCGTGATCGAGGCGGTGCCGCCATTGGCTCCGCCGCCGTAATCCGCTCCGGTGCCGCCCGTGCCGCGGCCGCTCGCCTGAAGAAGTGTGCCGCTGGTGAGCGATCCATTCACGGTGATCGACGAGCTGCCGCCTTGAGCAGAACCGCCATCCTGGCCATTGCCGCCCTGGGCATAAGCCGTGGCCACGAAGCCCAAGATTGCGTCGTCAGGGCCGCAGTCGTCGCAGCCGACAGCGTTGGCCGTTCCATCGATCGTAACGATGTTAGTGCCGCCCTCGGCGAATCCGCCAATTCCACTGCCCGCGGTTCCCGAGCCGCCATTGCCGCCTTGAGCATTGGCGAAAGCGGTGAACGCGAACACGTCCATCAAGCCATTATCGCCGACAGTGATGACGTTGTTGCCGCCGTGACCTGAGCCGCCCGAGCCGCCGGTGCCAGCGCTCGCGGTCCCGCCTCCGCCCCCGACGCCGCGGCTAAGCACTGTGAAGTTGCCGGCTGCGAGCGAGCCATCGACGATGACGGTGCTGTTGCCGCCCTCGCCGTCCCCGCCGCTGCCCGCCAGCGTGCCGTTCCAACCGGCCCCGCCCTTGCCGCGATTGTCGATGAAGATTTCGCCCGAGGGGATGATCTCGTCGTCGAGATCCATCCCGCCGTCGAGACGACCGCCCGCGTTCACAACGATGGCGGAATCGCCGCCGTAGCCGTCACCGGCGTCATCGGTGGTGCTGTCCCCACCGTACCCGACCGAGCTCAGGTTGATGTCGCCGGTGACGGTCATGTTCGCATTGTCATCAACCAGCAGAAGGGTGCCGCCCGCGTCGCCGCTGCCACCGAAGCCGTCCCCGCCGGTCGCTCCGTCGCCGCCGCTACCGTCGGCGTTGAGCGTCACGGTGGTCGCTTGGGTATCGCCTTCCGCGACGAATAGCGCGGCACCGCCGGTGCCGTTGCCGCCATTGCCTTCGCTAGCACCGTCGCCCGCGCCGCCATCGCCGCCGGTCGCGCTCGCGTTGGCCGAAACGTCGGTGAATTGCGCCGAACCGGAAGTGTCGATCGGGGCGCCAGGGGCAAGGGAGTTCCAGGTCCCGGCCTCGACGTGTCCGCCGAGCGCATCGCCGCCGTTGCCGCCAACTTGGCCCGTGCCGCCAACGCCCCCGACGCCGCCGAGGGCGGTCGACGTAAGGTTGACCACGGTCAGCGAAAGATAACCGCCGTTGATATCCGCAAGAGCGAACGAGCCGCCGGTGTCGAAACCTTCAAACTGGCCGCCGGTCGCCGATCCGCCGGAGCCGGCGCCGATCGTATCGCCATCGCCTTGGCCGCCGCTGCCGCCATGGGCATTGCTGCTGATGGTTGCGGTCGATCCGGTGATCGAGCCCGCTGTTCCACCCTCGCTGGAATCGGCCTCGATATAGGCGACGCCGCCGATGCCTGCGCCGCCTGCGCCACCGAAGCCGGCAGTCGCGTTTCCGCCGGTTCCTTCGGCTCCGGCATAGGTGTCGCCGCCCAGCGTAACCGATCCGCCGGTCGAGCCGACGCCCGCGTGTCCGCCGGCGCCGGCGCCGCCATTCTGGCCGGTTCCGCCGACACCGTTGGCCGAGAGCAATATATTGCCGCCGATGCTGACGACGCCGCTTCCGGCCGAATAGACGTCAACGATTCCGCCGTAACCCGCGCCGCCGTCGACACCGGCCGTGGCTGCGCCGCCGGTGCCATTCGCGTTGGCGGTCACAGTGCCATCGATCGTCAGTGTCCCTCCGGGGGCGCCGATGTGAATCTCGCCGGCACGGCCTTCGCCGCCGGGTCCCTGCTCCAGCGCCAGTTGCTGGCCGCCAGTCGCGTTCGCGCTGGCGTCGAGATTGCCGTTGACGGTGATCTCACCGCCCTGGCTCGGGTTCATGTCGATTACGCCGCCAAGCGCGTCGACCAGCTGCCAATCTTCCGATCCGCTGTTGTCGTGCGCGACCGCATTGGCCGAAAGCGTCAGGTCTCCGGTCGTGAAGGACCCTTGGTTCCCGTCTGCGTCGGACGCGCTGATGTTGATCGTGCCGCCGCGCCGTTCGTCACCGTAGCCGTTTTCGGGATCGTCGATGCCGTCCATGTTGACGATGGTGTCGCCGCCGACGGAAATCGTGCCGCCGTAAGCGTCGATCTGCGCACTGCCGCCGTAACCAGGATAGAATTGCGCTTTCATGTCGAGGTTGCCGCCGATCGTGATCGACGCGCCGACATCGGTTGCGACCTTCAGCTGAACGTCAGGCTGATACCAGGTGTTTTGGCTGTACATCGTGACATCGCCGTCGACGTTCAGCGTGTTGCCGTTGCTGGCATTGAGGGTGATGCTTCCGCCATCCCACGGATCGATGCTGTTAAGCGTGACATCGCCCTTGAAATCGATGCCGCCATCGTCGGCACCGACGTAGATCGAGCCGTTGGAAATGGCGACGAGGTCGGACAGGTAGGTGCCAGGATCGATCTGCATCGATCCCGCATCGTCGACGCTCGAATTATAGCTGTAATTGAGGTCGCCTTCGAGGTCGTGAAGATTGTAGCCGGTCGTGAGGACGATCTGGCCGTTCTCATAGCCCGCGACGCCTGCGTCGAACCCGGCGGTCCCACCGAGCAACATCGTCAGCGCCTGGTTCTTGGGTACTGCGACCATGTAGATCTTGTGATTGTCGCTGAGGCTTGCGTCGTCGCCACCGGTTGTGGACCCGCTGTGCACCACACCCTGATCATCGTCCGTGCCACCGCCGAGATCGACCTGGATGTCGAACAATCCCTGATTCATCGTCATCGTCAGGCTTTCGGCAGCGACATAAGCCGCAGACCCGTCCACCTTAACGGTACCGCTCTGAACGACGCGCGGCGCAACCAGCGCGACATAACTGTTCTGCTGAAGCGCGTTGACCTGGCCGCCCATGGTGATCGGGCCGCCGTCACCGGTCTGCTTGGAGAAGGAAGCGTTAAACCCGTTGGCGCTATTGCTGATGAGGTTGGGCGTTAGCGAAGTCAGCAGCAGTCCGCCGACATCGAACACCGCGCCCGAGCCGACGACTATTCCGCTCGGCGCGTAGAACCAGACGTTACCGCCAATTGCGGAGGAGTTGCCCTCAAGCGTCGAGATCACATGGCCGTTGAGCTGGATCGGGTTTGAGCCGTCGGCCGGCGTGACCTTGTTCAGCACGGTGTAGTCGGTGACGCCGACGTTGCTGGTGAAGGTCGCGGTGTTCCCATTGGGCAGGAAGTTATTGTCGGTCGCGGTCCAGTTGAGCGTCGTCGCCGAGCTGTTGACGGTGATTGTTTCCGTACCCGTGCCCGTGTTCGACCGCGTTGCGTCAGGCGTGGGCGTGAAGCTGCCGTTGAACGCGTCCGCGCGCGCCTTTTGTGGCGCCATGGTGACGGCGGCGATGGCGAGCGATGCGCACGAGATGAGCAACTTGCTGTTCACGCGATGCGCGCGGCGAACGGTCGGTTTCATCGATAACTCCATGGCCAAAGCCGAGTGGTAAGCGAGAGGAGGAAGCGCGGGTCGGGGCGCTTGTCGTCGATACCGACCCGGGTGAGCGGAACGGCAACCGACGCATCGAGCGCGAAGCGGTCGAAGTTGACGCGCGCGCCGCCGCCGACGGAATTGAGATGTTCTGAGCCGGCGACGACGGTCAGGACGTCGCGGTTGCGGACCAGCGCGTGGTCCCAGAATGCATAGCCCTCGATCGCCGGGCGACGGGCGCTGGCCGGGATTTTGCTGCCGTAGCGGATTTCCGCCTGGCTGCCGAAGCCCATGTCGCCGAGCAGTGCGCCGGGATCGTAGCCGCGGCCCGCGGTGTAGTTGCCCGCCGAAAATTCCTCGAAGCTCGGCAGCGGCTTCCACGCATATTGGGCGCGGATGCCAAGCGCCAGCGTCAGCTTCGGTATGGGGCGCGCTTCGCCGTACATCGTGTAGCGAAAGACCGTTGCATTGAATCGGCCCTCAAGCCGGCTCGGTCCCACGTTGCCAACGCCCGTGCAATCGGCGAAGCCGGGTCCGCAATCGGTCGCCCCGAAAATATTCAGTCCCTGGCGAAGCTCAAACAGGGCGGTCGCGCGCCACGGCGGCTCTGCTTGCGAGTAGCCGGCGGTGGTGAAGTCGGTCTTCTGCGTGTCGAAGCCGAGGCGAAGAAAGCCGACACGCAACCGATCGCGTGACAGATCGAGCGTATGGTTCAGCCGGACGTCCTGATTGACATAGTCCATGCCGACCGAGCCGCGCAGGGACAAAGCCTGGCGGCGCATGAACGGATAGCCAACCTCGAACGTGTTCAGGAGCGTGCGTGCAAGAACGCTTGCGTTGGGGACTGTCGGCTTGGCCCAGGCGTATGTGAAACTGTCGGAAATGCTGAGCCCGCTGGGGCCGACATGGAAGTCGTGGCCGACCTGTACCGTTTGCTGCTCGTGAAAATCGGAGGTGCTGAATACGGACAGCATCGTGCGGTCGCCGAGCCCGGTAAGGCCGTAGATCTGGCCGCGAACCAGGCCGCCCCAACGCCCGAGCGCCTTGGATCCGCCATTCTGGACATTGAAGTCGGCGTAAGCCGGCGTGCGCTGCACGGTGACGTCGCCGATCACGTCGCCGGGAACGGTGCCCGCGGGCCGCAGGGTCAGGCGGACGTTGTAGCCTGGAAGGTCGCTCGCGAGCAGTAGATAGCGCTCGGCATCATAGCGGTTGAACACCGGCTGCTTGGTGAGCTGGTTTAGGTAGCCCGCGATGACGGATTCGGCGCCGGTCGCATCGCCGCGCACACGCACCGACGTTAGATGCGCCATCAGTACCTGGAAGCGGACATTGCCGTCGGCAATGCGCTGCTCGGGCACCTGGACGGCGGCGATATAACCGGCATTGCGCAGGATCGTCGCCGCGCGGTCGCGGATTTCGCACACAACTGCGATCGGAACATCGCGTCCGATAAAGGGCGAGTAAGCCGACGAAAGCTGCTCGCGCGTCAGGCCCTTGAGGCCGTCGAACTGCACGTCGCGAAGCGTCAGGTGAATTGACTGATAATCGGGCCCGTCGAGGGCGCACGGGGCCCGCTCGACACCGCCCTCGACTTCAAGACGGGGAGGCCCCGGCTGGGGCGGGGGCTCAACTGGACGAGTGACTTCTTCGCGGGTCGGCGGAAGGATGTCGCTCGCCGCTTGAGCGGCGACCGTCGTAGGCGTCAGGACCGCGGCGGCGCTGAATAGGAATCGGGAAGCGAACCGCCCCCCCAGGCAGTTGAAACGCCCCCCCCTTGAACAACCAACAACCTTCACCCGGGCGCCCCCTTCCCGGTTGGAGTGAATCGAGTCGGACTCGAAGAATGACCAATTTAGAGCAATTTAACGGGAGATCAGCAACCTAATTTTAACCCCGTTTATATTTTCGACATGGCACATTTGTCCTGAAACGGGATTTTAACTCGACGATTAGGAGAGCCTACTCATAGGTCCGTCCCGGTGATCGACGCGCCTCCCACAGCGCCGCCAGAAGCGGCGATCATAATCACGGGAACCGCACTGCCCGAGACGAGGGCCGAGCGCGTCTACAAGGTGGAACGCATCGGCCGCCGGCAGATCGAGCAATCACCCAGCCACGAGCTCGACCAGTTGCTGAAAGGCGTCGCGGGCCTGCAACTGTTCCGCCGGTCCGATGCGCGGAGCGGGCACCCGACCAGCCAGGGCGTCACGTTGCGTGCGCTCGGTGGAAATGCCTCCAGCCGCGCGCCGCTGGTGCTCGACGGCGTCCCGCAAAGCGATCCGTTCGGCGGCTGGGTAAATTGGCCGGCCTACGATCCCGCCGACCTCGAGCAGGTGCGGGTAGTGCGCGGCGGTGGAAGCGTTGGTAATGGTCCGGGCGCGCTTGCCGGGACGATCGACATGACGAGCCGCGCGGATGCGGGGACATCGGGCGAGTTCGACGCCGGAAGCAGGGATTCGATCGAAGCTCGCGGCCGCTTAGCGCTGAAAGCGGCGGGCGGCGTGCTGAGCGTCTCCGGCCGGTTCGAGCGCAGCGACGGGTTCGTCCCCATCACGAGCGATACGCGCGGGTCAGCCGACCGGCGCGCGCCTTATCGCGAATGGAGCGGCCGCGCCCGCTGGGTCGCGCCGATCGGCAACGATCTTGAGGCTCAGGCCAGCGTGGACGGCTTCCGCGACTGGCGCACCCGCGGCACCGATTTCAGCGCCAACCGGACCAACGGCGCCGACGCCTCGCTCCGGTTGGTCGGGCGGGGCGATTGGAAATGGAGCGCGCTCGGCTACTGGCAATGGCGCAATTTGATGAGCAGTTTCGCCAGCGTCAGCGCCGGGCGGGCGGGCGCAAGTCGCGTGTCGCTGCAAGATTCGGTCCCGTCGCACGGGCTCGGCGGAAGCGTCGAGCTGCGGCCGCCGATGCCCGCCGGGATCGAACTTCGGCTGGGCGCCGACGCGCGGCGCACCGACGGGGAATCGCGCGAGCTGTTCACATATGTGGCGGGGGAGCCGACCCGGCGGCGCGTTGCGGGCGGACGAACCATCACCAGCGGCGCCTTCGCCGAGGCGACCGGCGAGCTCGGCGCGATTACGCTGACGGGCGGTGCGCGGCTCGACCATTGGCGGATCAGCGACGGGCATTTGTTCGAGCGGCAGATCGCGACCGGAGCGGTGCTTCGCGACGAGCAGGACGGGCCGCGCGACGGGTGGCTGCCGACTGCGCGCGGCGGGGTGTCAGCGCGGCTCGGCGACGGCTTTGAACTGCGCTCGGCGGCCTATCTGGGCTGGCGCATGCCGACCTTGAACGAGCTCTTTCGGCCGTTCCGGGCGGGGGCGGATGCGACTGCTGCCAACCCGGCATTGAAGCCCGAGGGGCTCGCGGGAGTCGAGGCCGGAGTGAATTATGCGCGCGGGCCGCTCAAGCTATCGGCGACGGCCTTCGCCAACCGGCTCAAGGATGCAATCGCCAACGTCACACTCGGGCATGGCCCGGGGGTGTTTCCCGGCGTTGGCTTTGTCGCGGCAGGCGGCGCTTACAGCCAGCGGCAGAATGTCGGCGCGCTGAAGGTGCGCGGGGTTGAAGCATCGGCCGAGTGGACCCGCGGGCCGTGGACCCTCGCGGCCGGCGCAAGCCTCACCCACGCGCGCATGGAAGGCAGCGGCGCCGCGTCGTTCCTGAACGGGCTGCGGCCGGCGCAGACGCCGAGGTTCGCCGGCACCTTGTCGACCAGCTGGCAATCGGGCGGGAAGGGTGCGGTGCTCGTCCTGCGGCGAGTGACCGCGCAATTTGACGATGACCTCAACAGCGACGTGCTGAAGGGCGCAACGACTCTCGACGCCTTCGCCTCATGGCCGCTCTCGAACCGGCTGCAGCTGGTTGCGCGGGGGGAAAACCTCACCAATGCGCTTGTCATGGCCGGGATAGGTGGGGATGGATCAGTCGAGCGCGCGACACCGCGCACATTATGGATCGGATTGAGGCTCAGGTGACCGAAGAAGAGCATGCGTTGAGCAAGGTGCCGGCGATCACGCTTGGCTTCTGGATCATCAAAATCCTCGCGACGACGCTCGGCGAAACCGGCGGCGACACGGTCAGCATGACTTGGCTCGGCGAGACCACGCCCAATGCGGGCGCCGGCGGGCTCAACGGCTATCTGGTCGGCACCGCCCTGTTCGGCGTCGCCCTGATCGTGCTCGTGTGGGCACAGATCAAGGCGAGGCGCTTTAGCCCGTGGCTATATTGGGCGACGATCGTTGCCTCGACGACTTGCGGCACGACGCTTGCCGACTTCTGCACGCGCTCGCTTGGCATCGGCTACCCGGGCGGGTCGCTGCTCCTGCTAGCCTGCGTGCTCGGATCGCTGTTCGCATGGTACCGGACCTTGGGCACGGTCGACGTCAACACGATCGTGACGCCCAAAGCGGAGGCCTTTTACTGGCTGACGATCACCTTCTCGCAAACACTGGGCACCGCGCTCGGCGACTGGGTCGCCGATGCTGGACTCGGCTACAGTGGCGGCGCGCTGTTGTTCGGCGCGGCGCTGGCGGTCCTCGCGGCGCTCTATTTCACCAGCCGCGTCAGTCACGTGCTGCTGTTCTGGGCCGCCTTCATCCTGACCCGACCATTGGGCGCGACGGTCGGCGACTTCCTCGACAAGCCCGTCGCGAAGGGTGGGTTGGAGCTTAGCCGGCCACTTGCCACGGGCGCGCTGGCGGTTGCAATCATCGCGCTGATCCTGCTGTTGCCGCAGCGGCCCGGTGAACATCCAAAGAGCGCCGCCACCTGATCGTTTCGCAACCGGCTCGTCGGCAGCGGCGTTGACCGGTCGTGGCCTACCGGACCGACCTCAATAATCGCGACAAGGGCGCCGCCACCGCCGCGGTGATTGCCGTGCATGTCGCGCTGCTGTTCGCGCTGCTCAACATTTCCGGTGCGCTGCCCTTGCCAGAGCCGGAAGAGGTGCTGCGCGTGTTCGACATTGGAACGCCGCCTCCGCCTCCGCCACCACCGCCGCAGCAGCAGAAGCAGCAGCCCAAGTCTAAGGAGAAGGAGGGCGGATCGGCGCCCAAGAACATCAAAAGCGAGGCGACACCGGTGGTCGCTCCCAAGCCGAAGATCGTCACGCCGCCGGTGCAGAAGATCCCCGCGGCCGAAACGCCGCGGCAAGGCACAGCGCCGACGCAGGGCGCATCCGACGTGCGCGGGCCCGGTACGGGTACGGGCGGCGCTGGCACGGGTACTGGCAGCGGCGCCGGCGGCAGCGGTACGGGGGGAGGCGGAGACAATGGTGTCGCCAACCCGCCCCATCTCGCGACGCCGGTGCTGCGCGGCCGCGACTTCCCGCGCGACATGCTTGATCGCTGGCCGCGTGGTGCGACCATATTCCTAAGATTACGGGTGGACGCGCGCGGTTATGTCAGCGAATGCACCGTCGACCGCGGCACCGGCGTCGCCGCGATCGATACGACGATGTGCAACGTCGCGCACGACCGCCTGCGCTTCCGGCCAGCGCTGAATCGTGCAGGCCATCCGGTCGCCGGCTGGTTCGGCTATGCGCAACCGGCGCCGCGATAAGAGGACAAGAAGAACAAGCATGATCGAAGTCGAATGGTGGGAATATGATTCGCTGGATGAGCTGGCAGACGCAGTGGCCGGCGACGTCGGCTTCATCGTCGACAGCGCGGTCGACGCGCGCAACGCCTCACTGATTGCAATACCCGGCGGCAAGACCGGCCCGGCGATCTATGCCAAGCTCGCCAAGCAGCAGCTGCCATGGAAGAAGGTCACGATCATCCCAACCGATGATCGGCTCGCCCCGATGGATAGCGAGCTTTCTAACGTACGCGAGATCGCGCGCGCTTTCCTACCGGCAGGAGCTCGCGTGATCCCGATTGCGACCGAGATTGCCGACTACAAGCTCGCCGGCGGTTCGGCCGACGCGCGTCTTCAGGACTTGTCGTGGCCGCCAGACCTCGTGTGGCTGGGCATGGGCGCCGACGGCCACACCGCTTCGATCTTCAGCGGACCCGACCTCGAGGCCGCCCTCGACGCACCCAAGGCGCGCCGCGCGATCGGGGTCATGCCGGACCCGCTTCCGGCGGAAGCGCCGGTCGCGCGTGTTACGCTGACTCGTGCCGCGATCCTGTCGGCGCGCACGCTCCTGATCACCATCACCGGCCAGGAAAAGCGCGACATATTAGAGAGCGCGATCGCCGACGGGCACAGCTCGAAGTTGCCGATCGGCCGCGTGCTCGCCGAAGCCGAGCAGCCGATCGATATTCACTGGTGCCCGTGAGGCTCTAGACCTCTTCGAGGCGGCGGCCCGCGGTTTCCTTGAGGAACAGCACCGAGACGACGACCGAGATGCCAGTGAAGACGACCGAGTACCACAGCCCTTCGTAGATATTCCCGGTGATCGCGACGAGCGCGAAGCTGGTGACCGGCAGGAAGCCGCCAACCCACCCCGTGCCGACATGATAGGGGAAGGACATGGCGGTGTAGCGCACGCGCGTCGGGAACATCTCGACCAGCGCCGCAGCCTGCGGGCCGTAAACGGCGGTGGCGGCGACGACGAACATCAGCAGCAGGATGATTAATATCGTCATGCTCGAGTGAGCCGGGTCGGCGCTCTTGGGATAGCCGGCGAGCTGGAGCTCGGCATTGATTGCGTCGGCGGCCTTGGCTTTGAGCGCTTTCAGGTCGGCGCTGTTCAGGCCTTCGCCGCCCTTGATCGGCACGGTCTCGGTCCCGATCACCACGCCCGTGTTGCCGCTGGTCGACGTGCGCGTCTGGAACGAGATACCGCGCGTGACGAGGATGCTCTTGGCGATGTCGCACGCGCTGACGAACTTGGCTGTGCCGACAGGGTCGAACTGCACCGAGCAGGTGTTCGGATCGGTCGCGACGAATACGGGCGTCGAGGTCTGCGCATAGACCAGGGCCGGGTTGGCTGCGCCCGCGATCCAGTGGGATGCAGGGAAATACATGACCAGCGCAAGCAGCATTCCGCCGACCATGACGGGCTTCCTGCCAACGCGATCGCTGAGCCAGCCAAAGTAAACATACAGTGGCGCACTCACGACCGTCATAACGATCAGCAGCAAGTCCTTGGTCTGGCTCGGCAAGCCGAGCGAGCGCTCCAAGAAGACTTGGATGTAGAAGAAGGTGAAATACCAGACGGCACCCTGCGCGCACATGATTCCGAAGAATGCGACCAGCACGCGGCGGATGTTCTTTTTCGTCCCGAATGCCTCGCGCAGCGGCTTGCGCGATAAATCGTCTTCTTCCTTGAGCTTTGCGAAGTGCGGGCTCTCGGCAAGTTTGGCGCGCATCCAAACGGAAATCGCGAGCAGCACCGCGGAGACGAGGAACGGAATGCGCCAGCCCCAGTCCAGGAATACGTCCTCCCCGACGGAGGTGCGCGTCGCGACAATCACCAACAAGGCGGCGAGCAGGCCGAACGAGGCCGATGACTGAATCCAGCCGGTCGCTGCGCCGCGCTTGTTGTTGGGTGCGTGCTCGGCGACGTAGATCGCCGCGCCGCCATATTCTCCGCCCAGCGCGATGCCCTGAAGGATGCGGAGGAAGATGAGCAGGATCGGACCTAGCGATCCCGATTGGGCATAGGTTGGCAACAGACCGATCAGGAAAGTTGCGGCGCCCATCATGGTCACCGTGATCAGAAACGCGCCCTTGCGACCCAAGCGGTCGCCGACGACGCCGAAGATCAGGGCACCGAGCGGACGAAATGCGAAGCCGACCGCGAACAAGGCCAGCGCGGCGATCAGCGCGGGCGTTGGGTCAAGCCCGGCGAAGAAGACCTTGGAGATGACCGGCGCCAGGCTTCCGAAGATGAAGAAATCGTACCATTCGAAAGCGGTACCGGCGGAAGAGGCGATGACGACCCGAGCCATCGACCAAGATTTTTTCTGATCCTGCGCAGTCGCCATGTTTCCCCCCTTGGTGGGAGGGATAGCCCCGCCCTCGCGCAGTGCAAGCGCCACCCTTTTCAAATTAATCTTCGTGGCCGGGAATAAAGCCCGCCGCCGCCTAGTCTCCGCATCGAGCCCTAGCGAAAAGGACGATCGATGCTCGACGATGTGGATGACGACCGCCGCGGTTTTCTCAAATGCATGGCCTGGGCCGGAACGGGTGCCTTGTTTGCACTGGGCGGCGGGGTTGCGACTTCAGTCGGGCTGGACAGTGCGCTGGCCGCGCCGCTCAAGACGGCGCCAACGCAGCCCTTTACCTTCGTCCAGCTGAGCGACAGCCACATCGGCTTCAACAAGCCGCCAAACGCCGACGCCCGCGCGACCTTTCGCGAAGCCGTTGCCAAGGTCAAAGCGCTGCCCCAACAGCCCGATTTCATCATCCACACCGGCGACGTTTCGCAACTTTCGCGCGACGACGAGTTCGACGACGCGGACCAGATACTGAAGGAAGCCGGCCTTCCGGTGTTTTTCGTGCCGGGCGAACACGACATGCTCGATCCGGACGGCGGCAAGGCGTTCCTCAATCGCTTTGGCAAGGGCGCGAAGGGCGACGGCTGGTACAGCTTCGACCATCGCGGCGTTCATTTCATCGCGCTGGTCAACGTCGCCGACTTGAAGCCGGGCGGCATGGGAAATCTCGGCGCAGAGCAGCTGAAGTGGCTGAAGGCCGACCTCGCCGGCCGGCATTCGTCGACGCCGATTGTCGTGTTCGCGCATATTCCGCTGTGGACCGTCTATGCCGACTGGGGCTGGGGCACCGACGATGCGACCGAGGCGATGAAGCTTCTCGCCCGCTTCGGATCGGTGACCGTACTCAACGGCCACATCCACCAGATCACGCAGAAGGTCGAAGGCAAAGTGGCCTTCCACACCGCGCGCTCGACCGCTTTCCCGCAACCGGCGCCGGGCACGGCGCCTTCGCCGGGGCCGCTCAAGGTCTCGACCGAGCAGCTTCATTCGATGCTTGGAATCACCGACGCAGTCTTCGTTCGCGGCAGCGAGCGGATCGCGCTGATCGATTCCACGCTCGCGTAATTTTCCAAGGAGAAGTCATGAACCGCGCTTTCAAGATCCTGTCCCTCCAGGCGGCCGCACTGGTCACCGGCGGGCTGATGATGACCACGGTTTCGGTCGCCACGCACGCGGCCGTCGCTCCCGCTGCGACCGTGGTCCGGATCGACAATTTCTCGTTCAACACCCCGCTAGTGACCATAAAGGCGGGGACGACCGTGACCTGGGTCAACGGCGACGATATTCCGCACACGGTGGTTGCAACCAATGGCGCCTTCAAATCGAAGGTATTGGACACCGATGACCGCTTTTCATTCACTTTCGCCAAGCCAGGCCAATTCAGCTATTTCTGTTCGCTGCACCCGCACATGACGGGCAAGATCGTCGTCAAGGCGTAAGGCAGGCTCGCAACCCACCACGTGAAGAAATTTGCCCCCTCCCTCTCCACGCGGCGACGCATGGCCGCCACGGGCAATCCCGCGCCCGGCGGTGACCATGCGCCGCAATTCCGGCAGCTGGTGCTGCCGCACCTCGACGGCGCCTACAATCTCGCGCGCTACCTGACGCGCGATGCGACGCTCGCTGAGGATGTCGTGCAGGATGCGGTGCTTCGCGCCTATCGGGCGTTCGACCAGTTTCGCGGCGGCTCGCCGCGCGCCTGGCTGTTCATGATCGTCCGCAATTGCGCGAGCACGGCCCTGTCCGGCCAGCGCGGCTCGCTCGCGCTGGTCGTGCACGAAAGCAGTCTCGACGAAGAGAGCGTGAGGCAGCTGAACGAGCATCCGGACGGGGCCGCAAACCCGGAGGACAGCGCGATCCAGGCGGACGAGGCTTTGCTCGTCCGCTCCGCGATCGAAGCCATCCCGGAGCCATTCCGGGAAGCCGTTGTGCTTCGGGACCTCGAAGATCTTAGCTACGCCGAAATCGCCGAAGTGACCGGCGTTCCGATCGGTACTGTGATGTCCCGCCTCGCGCGGGGCCGGGCCATGCTGGCCAAGGAATTACTGCCGGCGGCAAGGCACGCCGAGCAGACAAGGAGTGCTAAATGACGAAGGCCTGCGCGGACCAGGAATTGCTGCTGGGCGGGCTTGTCGACGGCGAGCTCGACGCCGCGAACACCGCGATGACCGAGGCGCATGTGTTGCGTTGCGAGGGCTGCCGCGAGGAGCTTGAGCGGCTCCATGCCGTGCGCAGCCTCGCGCGCGGCGAAGGCGTCCGCCATGAGGCGCCGAAGGCGCTACGCTCGCGCATTTCGGCACTACCCGAACTTAACTTCAAGCCGGCCAACCAAAACAGCGTCGCGGGCTGGCTTGGACCGGGCCTTGCTGGCGCGCTGGCGGCGTCGCTGGCGATGGTCGCGATTCTTCCCAACGGCTCGCAGTCGGTGGTGGAGCAGGAGCTGGTGTCGAGCCACGTACGCTCGCTCCAGCCGGGCCATTTGACCGACGTCCAGACGACCAACCAGCATATCGTGAAGCCGTGGTTCAACGGGCGGATCGACTTCGCGCCGCCGGTCCCCGAACTCGCCAGCGTCGGCTATCCGCTTGCCGGTGGACGACTAGATTCCATCGATGGCAAAACGGTTGCGGCGATCGTCTATCATCGCCGACTTCACGTCGTGAACCTGTACGTTTGGCCCGGTGACAAAGGCGCGCCACGATCGTTCCAGAAGGACGGTTTTGCGATCGAGGAATGGAACAAGGACGGCTTACGTTATTCGGCCGTGTCCGACATTCCGGTCGCCGATCTCAAGAACTTCCAGAAGCAGTTCATCGCCGCGTCCGGCTAGTCGACTTTGCGCACCGTGCCTTCGACGCGCGCGAACTTCAGGCCGACCTTCTTCGCAACGACCTGATTGCTGAGGCTCTTGCCGTCGGCTGACAGCTTCAGCTGTTGCTGGATGTTGAGGCCACCTTTCATCACATAGCGGATCATCGCCGTGTCGCCGTCGATCTGGATGTCGACCGGCCCGGTCGCGTCGGTCAGCGTTCCGGTGAAATGGTTGGGGCCGGCCTGCCGCATGATCCACTTGCGCTGGCGAACGGGCTTGTCGCCTTCGCGCACCGTGTCGATCAGCACGAAGTCGCCGCGGTCGCCCTTGCCGCCGACGCTGTCCACGATCAGGGACACAGGCTTCTTCAGCACGACCTTCATCACATTGTCGGCGTGGGTCTTGCCGGTGAAGAAGGCGAGCATGTCGAGCCGCGGCTTGTCCGCCGACGCCGAGGTTGCAGCGCACAGCAGCAAGATTGCAGATGCTGCGGTGATCCTCATTGCCGCCCCGCAAGCAAGGCAGCCACGACGCTGGGATCAGCAAGTGTCGAGGTGTCCCCGAAGCCTTCAGTCGCCCCTTCGGCAATCTTTCTCAAAATGCGGCGCATGATTTTTCCTGACCTCGTCTTTGGTAACGCGGGCGTGAACTGGATTTTCTCCGGCGCGGCGAGCGCGCCGATGTCATTGCGGACTTCCTGGTTCAGTTCCTTGCGAAGTGAGTCATCCCCTTCCTCACCTGCGTTCAATGTGACAAAGGCATAAATTCCCTGACCCTTGATATCGTGGGGGAAACCGACGACCGCGGCCTCGGCAACCTTCGGATGCGACACGAGCGAGCTTTCGACCTCGGCGGAGCCGACGCGGTGGCCGGATACGTTGATCACGTCGTCGACACGGCCGGTGATCCAATAATAGCCGTCATCGTCGCGGCGACAGCCGTCGCCGGTGAAATATTTCCCGCGATAAGTGGTGAAGTAGGTCTCGAAGAAGCGCTTATGGTCGCCCCAAACAGTACGCATTTGGCCGGGCCATGAGGCGGTTAGGCAGAGGTTGCCGCTGACCGCGCCGTCAAGGGTTCGGCCCTCGCTATCGACCAGCTCGACCTGGATTCCGGGAAGCGGTTTTGTCGCCGAACCCGGTTTGGCGGGAACCGCGCCCGGGACCGGTGAGATGAGTGCGGCGCCAGTTTCAGTCTGCCACCAGGTGTCGACGATCGGGCAGCGCCCGTCGCCAACGATGCGCCAATACCATTCCCATGCGTTCGGATTGATTGGCTCGCCCACCGTGCCGAGCAGGCGCAGGGATTTGCGCGAATGACGCGTCACCCACTCGTCGCCCTCGCGCTCGAGCGCCCGGATCGCGGTCGGCGCGGTGTAGAAGAGGGTGACGCCGAGGCGGTCGATGGTTTCCCAAAAGCGGCCGAAGTCAGGATAATTCGGAACGCCGTCGAACATGACGCTCGTCGCGCAATTGGCGAGCGGGCCGTAGACGACGTAGCTATGGCCGGTAATCCAGCCGACGTCGGCGGTGCACCAGAAGATGTCGTCCGGCCGGTAATCGAAGATCCAATCGAAGGTTGTCGCGGCCCACACCGAATAGCCGCCGGTCGTGTGCACGACGCCTTTCGGCTTTCCGGTCGATCCCGAGGTGTAAAGGATGAACAGCGGGTCCTCCGCATTCATCATTTCCGGCTCGCATTCGGTCGAGAGGCTGTCGCGAACTGCTGAATAGCTAATGTCGCGCCCGTCCTTCATCGGCACATCAGAACCGGTGCGCGTGACGACGATGACAGTGTCGACATCGCGCTGCTCGAGCGCCTGGTCGACGTTGCGTTTCAACGGGATGGGCTTGCCGCCGCGCACGCCCTCGTCGGCGGTGATCACGCACACCGCGTCGCAGTCGACGATGCGCCCGTGGAGACTCTCGGGTGAGAAACCGCCGAACACGACCGAATGAACCGCGCCGATGCGCGCGCACGCGAGCATTGCCGCCGCCGCTTCGGGGATCATCGGCATGTAGATCATCACCCGGTCGCCGCGCTTCACCCCACGCGACTTGAGCAAATTGGCGAAGCGACAGGTTTCTTCGAACATCTCCTTGTAAGTGAGCGAATAGCCGTCGCCCGGCTCGTCCGCCTCGAAGATGATTGCGGTTCGGTCACCATGCTCCGCAAGGTGGCGGTCGAGGCAATTGACCGACAGGTTCAGTTCGCCATCGGCGTACCAGTTGATGTGGAAATCGGCCTCGTCATACGACCAGTCGCCGGCCTTGGTCGGATCCTTGTTCCACGTCAGCCGGCGCGCCTGGTCGAGCCAGAAGCGGTCGCGATCACTCTGCGCGGACTCATGGAGCTTCGCCAGCTCGACAGGACCGATGCGCCCGCCAAACCCTTCGGGGATTGGATAGATCGCTTCGCTCACAATCCCTTGCTCATGTCGACCACGAACCGATAGCGGACGTCATTCCTCAGTAAGCGCTCATAGGCTTCGTTTATCTCGCGCATCTCGATGAATTCGACGTCGGGGTAGATCCCTTTCTCGGCGCAGAAATCGAGCATCTCCTGCGTTTCCGGAATGCCACCGATCGCCGACCCCCCGACTGCGCGGTTCCACCACACCACGTCGCGGCCAGCAAAAGGCGGCAGCTCGTTGAGCGCGCCGACGATCACCATTCGCCCCGATCGCCCGAGCAGATGAAGGTACGGGGTCAGGTCGTGACTTACCGGGATGGTGTTGAGAATGAAGTCGAAGCGCGTCGCCGCTTCGTCCATTTGCTTGGCGTCGGTCGAGATGATCACGTCATGCGCGCCAAGCTCACGTGCGTCGTCGCCCTTGCTGGGCGTGGTGGTGACCATGGTGACGTGCGCGCCAAGCGCTGCGCCGAGCTTCACGCCCATATGGCCAAGCCCGCCGAGGCCGACGATGGCCATCTTCGTGCCAGTGCCGACATTATATTGGCGGAGCGGCGAGTAGGTCGTGATGCCCGCGCATAGCAAAGGCGCGACGCGCGCCTCGTCCATCCCTTGCGGGACCTTCAGCACGAAATGGTCGCGAACCACGATATGGTCGGTGTAGCCGCCCTTCGTGTTCTCGCCGGTGTGCCGGTCGGGGCTGTTGTAGGTTTGCGTGCAACCTTCGCGGCAGAAGACTTCCCAGCCGGCTAGGCACTGGTCGCATGCCATGCAACTGTCGACCATGCAGCCGACCGCGACCGTGTCGCCGACGCGGTGACGCGTGACTTCGCTCCCGATCGCCGTCACGCGGCCGACGATCTCGTGGCCGGGGATGGACGGGCGGGCGGGCTCGCCCCAGTCGCCGCGAACCGTGTGAAGGTCCGAATGGCAGATGCCGGCATAGGTGATCTTGATCGCGACGTCGTCCGGGCGAAGCGCGCGGCGTTCGAATTCCATCGGGCGGAGCGGCTGATCGGCCGCATCGCTGCCCCAGCCCTTGGCCTTGGTCGGTCCGTTCGTGGCCTGCTGAGTATTCGCAGCGTGCGGGTCTGCAGTCGTGGCCATCGGAACCTCCTATCGTGATCGTTCGAGTATGCGCCTTGCCTGGACGAGATGTGGGCGATCGACCATTTTTCCGTCGACCGAAAGCACTCCGGCGTCAGGCTGTGCCTCGAACGCGGCGACGACGGCCTCGGCATGCTTCACCTCGTCGGAGGACGGCGTGAAAGCCGCGTTGATCACTCCGACCTGTGCTGGATGAATCGCGAGCTTGCCGGTGAAGCCTTCAGCTCGCGCCGCTTCGGCCTCGGCGCGGAGACCAGCTTCGTCGCGAAAATCCGCGAATACCCCGTCGACCGGCTGGACACCGGCGGCGACTGCGCCGGCAAGGCACAATGAGCGCGCGAGTTTGTAGGTGAAGGCAAGCTGGCCATTGTCGTCATATTTGGACGAGGCGCCGAGCGCCGCAGACAAATCCTCCGCGCCCCAGCTCATTGCCGCGAGCGGCGATCCCGGCTGACGGTAGGACAGGAGCCCGAACAGGCTTGCGGCAGTTTCCGTCACGATCGCGTGGATCGGGATGTTGCCGGTGCGGAAGGCAAGCTCGGCGATGTCCGCGCCGCTCTCGGCCTTGGGCAGGACGATGCCGTGGATGTCGGCGATGCCGAGCACATCCATGTCGTCCTTGTGAAACTCCGACCCAAGCGGATTGACCCGAACCCACCATAAGGGCCCGCCCGAGCGTTTCGGGATGTTCTTCAGCAGTTCGCGCGCGATCGGCTTCATCGCCGGGGCGACGCTGTCTTCCAGGTCAAAGATGATTGCGTCGGCGTCGCTGTCGAGCGCCTTCATGATCTTCTTCTCGCTGTCCGCGGGGACGAACAGCCAGCTGCGCGGCTTGGCGCTCACGGCTTCTTCTGCAAAAGCGCGGTGCGTTTCATCACGCACACGATTTCGTCGCGCTGGTTGGTGGCGCGATGCTCCCAGGTGACGATCCCGGCTGTCGGCCGCGAACTGCTCTCGCGCACCGCGACGCACTCGCTCTCGAAGCGCAAGGTGTCGCCGTAGAACACTGGCTTTGGGAATTTGACTTCGTCGAAGCCAAGGTTGGCAATCAAGGTGCCGAGCGTGGTGTCCGCGACCGATACGCCGACCACTAGGCTGAAAGTGAAGCAGCTGTTCACGAGGATCTGCCCGAACTCGCTCGCCTTCGACGCCTCAAGGTCGAGGTGCAGCGGCTGGGGATTGTGGGTCAGCGTCGAGAACAGGACGTTGTCGGTTTCGGTTACGGTGCGCGTCAGCGCGTGCGCGACCTTGTCCCCGACCTGCCACTCATCGAAATAGCGCCCTGCCATGCGCCCTTCCTATTGGCCGAGGAGTAGCTCGGCAACGCCTTCGGTGATCGCCGACCCGTCGAGGCGATAGGCCGCGTAAAGGTCGGCAAGGTTGCCCGTCTGTCCGAACTTCTCGACTCCGAGCGGCGCGACGCGCTGGCCGAGTACGCCACCAAGCCATGACAGAGACGCGGGCGCGGCATCGGCGATGGTGACCAGGCCGGCGCTGGGCGACAGGCCGGACAGGAGCTGCTCGATATGGCTCGGCTTGCGCTCGCCTTTCCACCGCGCGGCTTGGGCTGCGGTCCATCCACGGTGCAGCAGGTCGGGCGAAGTGACCGCCAGCAATCCGAGGCCCGGCAGGTCTTCCTTTAGTTCTTCCCAGGCGGCGAGCGCTTCGGGCATGACCGCACCCATCGCCACGATTGCCGCCTCTGCCTGGTCGCCAGGCTCCCGCAGCCAGTAACCGCCGGCGAGCGCGCCCTCGCGCCAGCTATCGCCACCTCGCTCCACTTGCGTGATGCTACGCGTCGACAGGCGGAGATAGGTGCTTTCCCCATTCGGATCGTCGATCAGGCGGAACGCCTCCTGCATCATCGCCGCGAGCTCGTCGGCATAGGCTGGCTCGTAATGGCGGAGGCCCGGCTGACCGAGCGCGATGAGCGGCGGGTTGATCGACTGGTGCGCACCGCCTTCGGGCCCAAGCGTGATGCCGCTCGGCGTCGCCACCAGCAGGAAGCGCGCGTCCTGGTAACAGGCGTAATTCAGGCTATCCAATCCCCGCGCGATGAACGGGTCGTAGAGTGTTCCGATCGGGAACAGGCGCTGATCCCATAGATCGCCTGAGAGGCCCGCCGCCGCGAGCATCAGGAACAGATTCGATTCCGCGATGCCGAGCTCGATATGCTGGCCCTGGTTGGTCGCGCCCCATTTCTGCGCTGATGGAATCTTCGCCTTAGCGAACACGTCGGGCGTGTCGCTGCGGCGGAACAGGCCACGCTGATTCACCCAGGCGCCCAAATTGGTCGAGACGGTCACATCGGGCGAGGTGGTAACGATGCGGTCGGCGAGCGCGCCGCCTGCCTTGCTTAGTTCCAGCAGGATGCGGCCGAACGCGGCTTGCGTCGACTGTTCCTCGCCGGCTGGCGCAAGCAGGTTTGGAATCTCCACACTGCCGAAGTCGCGGCCGCGCTTGTCGCGCCGGATTCGCGTCCGTTCGAGCAGAGCCTCGACGCCTGAGCGAGCGTTGTCACCGACGGATTCGAGCGGTTCCCATTCCTGGCCTTCGCGAACGCCCATCGCTTCGCGCCACGCCGTCATCTGCGTCGGGTTCATCAGGCCCGCGTGATTGTCCTTGTGGCCGGCAAAGGGCAGGCCGTGGCCCTTGATGGTCCAGGCGATGAACAGGGTCGGGACATCATCGTCGGCGGCTTCGAAGGCCGCGACCAGCGTCTCCATGCAATGGCCGCCAAGATCGGTGAACAAGGACGCGAGCGCCTCATCATCATGGGCCTTCAGGAACGGCGCGGCGCTCTTTCCAAGCTCTGCCTGAATGCGCGCGCGCCACGCCGCTCCACCCTGATAATGAAGCACTGACAGATCCGCGTTGGAGAGCGTTTCGAACCAACTTTTCAGCTTCGGATTCGCGTCGAGCGTCGCCTGCAGCTGCTTGCCGTAGCGAAGCTCGACGACGCGCCAGCCGCAGCTTTTGAAAATCTCGTCGAAGCGCTCGAACATGCGGTCGGCGCTGGTCGCGTCGAGGCTCTGGCGATTGTAATCGATGATCCACCACAGGTTGCGGACGTCGTGCTTCGCGCCCTCGATGATCGCTTCGTAGATATTGCCTTCGTCGAGCTCGGCGTCGCCGATCAGCGCTACGAACCGGCCGCGGTCCTTGTCGTCGAGCCAACCGTGAGCGGTCAAATAATCCTGCACGAGCGAGGCGAAGAGCGTGATGGCGACGCCAAGCCCGACCGAGCCGGTCGAAAAGTCTACCGGGATCTTGTCCTTGGTCCGGCTGGGGTAGCTCTGCGCGCCGCCGAAACCGCGGAAGTTTTCGAGCTTATCCAGCGACTGCGAACCGAGCAGATAATGAATCGCGTGCAGAACCGGGCCGGCATGCGGCTTGACCGCGACGCGGTCATTCTCGCCAAGCGCATGGAAATAGAGGGCGGCCATGATCGCGGTCATCGAGGCGCAGCTCGCCTGGTGACCGCCGACCTTTAGCCCGTCGTCATTGTCGCGGATGTGATTGGCGTGGTGGATCGTCCACGCCGACAGCCATTTCAGGCGATCGTCGAGTATCTTCAGCGCATCGATGTCGGTGGTGACGGGCTTCAACATTCGCCCGCCCTAGCGGGTCGCGGGCCCCGCGAAAATGCTAGGCTGCTTCGGCCTTGTCGTTCTCGGCGTCGAACCGCGCATGGGCCGCATGGATCGCTTCGACATTATCCAGCGCCCATTGCGACAGCGCATTCACCGGCTTGAGCAATGAGCAGCCAAGGTCCGTCAGCGCATAATCGACCCGCGGCGGGATGGTCGGGGTGACCGTCCGGCTGACGAGGCCGTCGCGCTCGAGGTTCCTCAAGGTCAGGGTCAACATGCGCTGCGAGACGCTCGGGATTTCGCGCCGAAGCTCATTGAAGCGACGCGATCCATCACCGAGCGTGGTCACGACGAGCACGCTCCACTTGTCGCCAATGCGCGCCAGCAACGTGCTGATCGTGCGGCATACCGGGTTCGCTGGATCCTTCATCGGTATCGTCCCTGTTCCTGCGTCACAGCCGTGTTCGCGGCCCACAAATTTGTTCGTCCACCACAAAAAAGTGCGTTCTTGTGGGTGCTTTGATGGTGGTTATCTAGCGTGCCTCAGTAACAAATCAATACTTAGGAGGCATTAGTGACCATCCTTCACATCGACAGCAGCATCAATGGCGAGAACAGCGCCAGCCGAGAGGTTAGCCGCTCGATCGTCGAGCAGCTCAAGGGCGCCCTGTGGGGGGAGGAAGTGGTCTATCGCGACCTTGCCGCTGATCCCCTTCCGCACCTGACTTTGGACGCATTCGCGGATTCCTCGGTGCTCGACGAATTCCTCGCCGCCGATACGATCGTCGTTGGCGCGCCAATGTACAACTTCACGCTGCCAACCCAGCTCAAGTCGTGGATCGACCGCCTGATGGTGGCGGGCAAGACGTTCCGCTACGGCGAAAACGGCCCAGAGGGCCTGGCTGGCGGGCGGCGGGTCATCTTCGCGATCGCTCGCGGCGGCATCTACAGCCATGGTGCGCCGGCCGCAGCGCTCGAGCATCTCGAAACCTACCTTCGCGGCGTGTTCAACTTCATGGGAATCGAACCGGAGTTCGTGATCGCCGAGGGCATCAACATCAGCCCCGAACATCGCACAGCCGCGATCGAACAGGCAGTCGGCGAGAGTCTCCGCCTCGCGGCCTGAGAGCTTGGCGGGCGCGCGCGTTTTGCCCCTGTTTACGCGCGCATTTCCGCCGTTCGCAGCCCCGGCGCTTCGTCTTATCCCCTCCACGGAGCGCCGGGGCTCAATTCATGAAGCAAGCGAAGAGTGCGCGCGTTTTACTTTCTCCATTTCGAGGAGAATGAGTGATGGCCGAACTCAAGGAAGCACAGCGCGACCATATCGACAGCGACAAGTTCGCCTTTCCCAAGGAGCGAAAGGAACCGATCCACGACGCGGCGCACGTGAGGAACGCGATTTCGCGCTTCAACCAGGTCGAAGGCGTTTCCGACGACGAGCGCGATTCCGCCTGGCGGCGGATCAAGAAGGCCGCCGACAAGCATGGCGTCGAGGTCAGCGAAAAGAGCTGGCGAGAACTCGGAAAGAAATAGCGGGTTTAAGCCGAGAGCAGTCGCAGCGGGTTCTCGATGTAGCCCTTCAGCGTCTGCATGAAGCTCGCCGCATCCCAACCGTCGACCACGCGGTGATCGCACGACAGCGACAGGTTCATCCGCTTCCGCACCTCGATCTCGTCGTCGACGGGAACGAGCTTGTCCTCGATTTTGTTTACCGCGACGATCGCGACCTGAGGCGGATTGACCACCGGGGTCGAGGTGATGCCGCCCATCGGGCCGAGGCTGGAGATGGTGAAGGTGGCGCCGGTCAGCTCCTCGCGGCTTGCCTTGCCGGTGCGCGCCGCTTCGGACAGGCGCACGATCTCGGCCGCGAGTTCCCACACCGAGCGGGCCTGGGCATCGCGGATGGTGGCGACCATCAGCCCGTTCTGGGTTTGGGTCGCGACGCCCATCTGCACCGAGCCGTGGCGGGTGACGACCATCGCCTCATCATCGAAGGTCGCGTTGAGCATCGGCCATTCGGCGAGCCCGCGTGACAGCGCCGTGATGAGGAACGGCAGGAGGGTGAGCTTGGGGTTCGAGCCGCGGTCGCGATTCATCATCTGCCGCGTCTCTTCGAGAGCGGTGACGTCATATTCTTCGACCAGGGTGAAGTGCTGGATGCGGCGGTTCGCCTCGGCCATGTTCTCGGCGATCTTGCGCCTGAGGCCGACAACCTTGATCGCTTCGTCGCGGCGCGGCGCGGCTGATCCGCGGACCGAAACATTGCCGCCGTTGTAGAGCAGGTAGGCGTCGAGATCCGCGTGGCGGATGCGGTCGCTCGCCGTTTTCACCTGGCCAAGGTCGACACCGAGATCGCGCGCGCGCTGCCGAACCGCGGGAGAGGCGAGGACCTGGCCCTTGCCCGTCGCATGTTCGGCGACTTCCGGCTCGGGCTTCGGTTCGGGCCTGATCTCTGGCGCCGTCTTTGGCTTTGCATCCTCGACCACCTTGGTGACCGGGATTTCTTCGGCGAGCTCCGGCGTGGCCTGGACCGCGCCATCGGCGAGCGGACGCTCCTCCTCGCTGTCCGAGACGGGCTCGGCGGCTCGATCGGCGCCTTCGGTCTCGATCACGGCGAGCACCGACCCGATCGGAATCTGATCGCCCACTTCGCCGGCGAGCTCAATCACCTTGCCCGCGACGGGGCTTTCCATTTCGACCGTCGCCTTGTCGGTCATCATGTCGGCGATCTGCTGGTCCTCGCCGATCGTGTCGCCGATTTTCACGTGCCACGCGACGATCTCCGCCTCGGCGATGCCTTCGCCGATGTCCGGCAGCTTGAATTCGTATCTAGCCATCAGTCAGCCATCACTTTTTCTAGCGCGCGCTTGAAGCGCTTGGGGCCGGGGAAATAAGCCCATTCGTAGGAGTGCGGATAAGGCGTGTCCCACCCGGTCACGCGTTCGACCGGCGCTTCGAGATGATAGAAGCAGCGCTCCTGCACCAGGGTCACCAACTCCGACGCGAAGCCCGAGGTGCGCGGCGCTTCCTGCACGACGAGGCAGCGGCCGGTCTTTTTTACTGACGTCTCGATCGTGTCGATGTCGAGCGGTACCAATGTGCGAAGGTCGATGACTTCAGCGTCGAGGCCCTGCTCCTCGACCGATGCCAGCGCGACATGGACCATCGTGCCGTACGCAAGGACCGTCAGGTCGGCGCCTTCGCGAACCACCGCGGCCTTGCCCAGCGAGACGGTATAGTGACCTTCGGGCACTTCGCTTGCAGGGTGCTTCGACCAGGGCTTCACGGGCTTGTCGTGGTGACCGTCGAACGGGCCGTTGTAGATGCGCTTGGGCTCGAAGAAGATCACCGGATCGGGATCCTCGATCGCGGCGATCAACAAACCCTTCGCGTCATGGGGCGTCGACGGGATCACCACCTTGAGGCCCGCAATGTGCGTAAACAGGCTTTCGGGGCTTTGGCTGTGCGTCTGGCCGCCGAAAATGCCGCCGCCATAGGGCGAGCGGATGACCATCGGCATCGTCCATTCGCCGCCGGTGCGGTAGCGCATCTTGGCGACTTCGCTGACAATCTGGTCGTAGCCGGGATAGATGTAGTCGGCGAACTGAATCTCGACGACCGGCTTGATGCCATAGGCCGCCATGCCGACGGCCGTTGCGATGATCCCACCTTCGCTGATCGGCGCATCGAACGCGCGGGTTTTGCCGAATTCCTTTTGCAGCCCTTCCGTCACCCGGAAAACGCCGCCGAAATAGCCGATGTCCTCGCCGAACACGACGATGTCCTCGTCGGCGCGCATCATCACCTTGTGGGCATCGTTGAGCGCCTGGATCATATTCATGGTCGGCATCAGTCGCGGCCCTCCGACAACGCGATTTCGCGCTGCTCGGCGAGATGCCACGGGACGTCGGCATAGACGTCGTCGAACATGCTCTCGACATTGTCCTTGCCCTGCTGCGGAAGGATGCCGAGCTTCTCTGATTCCTTCTGTGCGGCGCGAACCTCGGTGTCGCATTCGGCAGTCATCGCCGCGTGCCGTTCCTCGTCCCATTCGCCAAGCGCGACCAAGTGCGCCTTGAGCCGATCGATCGGGTCGCCAAGCGGCCAGGCCTTGCCTTCGTTGCTTGGGCGGTAGCCGGACGGATCGTCCGACGTCGAATGGCCTTCGGCGCGATATGTAAAAAACTCGATCAGGGTCGGACCGGCGTTCGAGCGCGCACGCTCCGCTGCCCACTGCACGGCGGCATAGACCGCCAGCGCATCGTTGCCGTCGACGCGGAGGCCGGCGACGCCATAGCCGACCGCGCGCTGGGCAAAGGTCGCGCGCTCCGCGCCGGCGATCCCGGAGAAGCTAGAAATCGCCCATTGGTTGTTGACCGTCGCGAGGATGACGGGCGCGTTGTAGACCGCGGCGAAGGTCATCGCGCTGTGGAAGTCGCCTTCTGCGGTCGCGCCATCGCCGATCCAACCCATGCAGATCCGGCTGTCGCCCTTGATCGCGGCGGCCATCGCCCAGCCCACCGCTTGCGGGAATTGGGTGCCGAGATTGCCCGAGATCGAAAAGAAGCCGTGCTGTTTGTCCGAATACATGATCGGCAGCTGACGGCCTTTGAGCTTGTCGCCCTTGTTCGAATAAATCTGGTTCATCATCTCCGTCAGCGGATAGCCGCGGGCGACGAGCAGCCCCTGCTGGCGGTAGGTCGGGAAGTGCATGTCGTCGCTGGCGAGCGCGGCGGCGGTGGTGGTGGCGATAGCCTCCTCGCCGGTGCACTTCATGTAGAAGCTGGTCTTCCCCTGGCGCTGGGCGCGGTACATGCGGTCATCGAAGATCCGGACCGTGACCATGTCGCGGAGGATCTTGCGGAGCGTGTCCGGGTCCAGCTTCGGGTTCCATGGGCCTACCGCCTGATGGTCATCGCCAAGCACGCGGACCAGGTCGGTAGTCAGCGGATGAGTTTCCGCAGGCGTGGCGTTGGTGTCGGGGCGCGGCGCCGCGCCGGCGGGTGGAATCTTCAGCGAAGAAAAATCGGGCGTGTCACCCGGGCGGAAAGCCGGCTCGGGCACATGCAACGCCAGCTTGGGCGCGTTCGCGCGCGTTACCTTGGGGTCCTTGTCGCTCATGCTGGGTGAGCCGCTTAATCCGGAGTCGGCGTTGCGGCAACTGTCGTAGTCAAGCGACCTTTACATCTCCTCTGCGTTGACGGTCGAAGCGCTCGCCCGCTAGGGCGGCGGCATGGCCGACAAAGCATCAGATTCCCCGCCCGACCGTCTCTCGCTCGACCCGCGAAGCCAGTATTTCGATGAAGCGCTGCTCAGCCGCGGCGTTGGCATCAAGTTCAACGGGAACGAGAAGACCAACGTCATCGAATATAGCGTCTCGGAAGGCTGGATCCGCGTCGCGGCCGGCCGCAGCCTGGACCGCTACGGCCAACCTATGACCATCAAGCTCAACGGCAAAGTCGAGCCCTATTTCGAGAATCCTGCTCAGGCCGACGGCGAAGAAGGCGTCGCTTCCGAAGGATAGGACGCACGCGCGCGGCGCTTGTCGCGCCATTTGCGAAACGCCCAACCGCCCAGGGTGATCGCGGCCAGCGCCGGAACGCTCCGGCGTGCGACTGCGGCGGCCCCGTACCCCAGGATCGCGCCCTTGGTGCCACTATTGCGACCGGCGATCTTCTCGCCCAGCCACGCGCCCGCAAGCTTGCCCAACATACTCAATACTCCTGCTCAAATGTCTCGCCGGTTCGACGCGCCGGGCTTGGGGAATGTTCCCAACCGACCCGTGGGATTTCCCACCAACTCTTGGTTGGGAAAATCTCCCAATCGGCCAGCTCAAGCTATATTTTTGGCGGTTTTCCGGGATTGGCACGGTCCTTGATTAGGAATGGGCATCGGTTCGCCACAACGGACGGATCGAGAAAAGGGAGTTTTGAAATGCTTATGAAGTCGCAACTCAGCCGTACCCTGGTTGCCATTGCCGCGGCGCTCGCCATGAGCACTGTCGCGGTTGGCGCAGCGGTTGGCCCGGCCCAGGCCGTTGCCAGCCCGTTCCAGGCTCCGGTCTATGCCTGAACTCGAAATTCTCGAGGCCAAGGTTCCGGTTCGCACGCCGGTTCTGGTGAGGGAAACCGAGACCGCCACCGTGCGGTTAGCCCCTGCCGCCGCCTGGTTCAGCGGTCCGGTATTCAGCCGGGCCCGCGATATCTTCGCGGCGAACATCACCGAAATCCTCGACCGGTCGGAAGACCCGGCGAAGATGATCCGGATGGTGATCCTCGAGATGGAAGAGACACTAGTCGAGGTTCGGGCCACCGCGGCTCGCTCCATCGCCGACATCAAGGAGATGCGGCGCGCCCTCGACCGGCTCGACGAGCTTCAGTCCGACTGGACTCAGAAGGCCGAATTGGCGCTGTCCAAGGACCGCGAGGACCTTGCCAAGGCGGCGCTGATCGAGCGGCAAAAGGCCGGCGACATGGCGGACAGCCTGCGCGCCGAGGTCGACCAGATCGAAGCGGTGCTGCGCGGCTATGAAGCCGACATCGCCAAGCTGCAGGCGAAGCTGCGCGAAGCCCGCGCCCGCCAAAATGCGATCGCCGCCAGGTTCGAGAGCGCACTGACCCGCGCCCGGGCGAATGAGATCATGAACGGCGGCCGCACGCAGGATGCATTTTCGAAGTTCGAGCTGCTCGAGCGCCGCGCCGACCTCGCCGAAGGCCGCGCGGAAGCGCTCGGCATTGGTAGCCTCGAAGACGAGATCGAACAGCTCAAGGTCGACGAGAAGATCGAGGCAGAGCTGAATGTCATGAAGGCCGCACTGACCGCACGCGGCGAACAGGAGGAAGGGGAATGATGGCCCGCAAGATTTATCCTTATTCGCTGGACCGCAAGGACGCGAAAATCGCCGGTGTCTGCTCGACGATCGGTGAGATCGCCGGGATCGACCCGACCTTTGTCCGCATCGGCTTTGTGGCCGCTGCCGTCTTCACCAGCTTCGTCTGGACGGTCGTCGCCTACGCAGCGATCGGGCTTTACCTCGCCGTGCAGAAGAAGAAGTCGATGACCGGTCGCAGCCGGATGAGCGACTTCGACCGGATGGACGAGGTCGCCCGGCGCAAGCCGACGGTGCACGCGATGCGCACCGAGCTCGACCCGACCGACCGCCGGCTGATGGCGATCGATCATCACATCAACAGCCAGAACGACGAGCTGGCGCGCGAGATAGAATCGCTGCGCCAGGCCGAGGAGGAAAAGTGATGGACCCGGTGACGATTGGAATGCTGAGCACGGCAGTCCTCGGCGGCCTCGGTGCCGCCAGCTGGGCGGGGCTTAAGGCCTGGAGCGGCTGGCTGGAGCTGAAGCGGTTCGAACTAACCCATGATTGCGCTGACCGGACGCTTCCGGCTGCTTCGGGCCGGATCGAGATGGCGGACCTCAAGGAGCGGATCCGCAAGCTCGAAGCGATCGCCGCCGGGATCGACATGTAGGGACGACATTTCCCGCGCACTTTCTCCCCAGGTGCGCTGCCAGAAGAGGCGGTTCGGTACCCTTCCCGGACCGCCTCTTTCTTTAGCGGGCTAGCAGCAGGGTAAGCCACAACATGCAGCGAGCGCGCAGCACGCATTTCTTGCCGCGCCGGACGCAGCGAGCGCGGACGACGCGCTCATCAACAGAACTGCACCGATCAACAACCTGGCTTTCATGACCATCTCCATCTGACCTGGCTTAGTTCGGCAGACGGCGTCGTCCGGTTACGAGCTAGAAGTTGACTCGCGCGCTCAAGCGGATGTCGCGGCCAGCGAGTGGTGCAAAGTCCTTGAGCAGCGACGTACTCCTGCGGGCGTCCACGTCGAACAGGTTGTTCGCGACCAGGCTCAAGGTCAGCTCCGGGTTCGCCGCGAACGGGTGATAATCGAGCGATGCATTGACCATCGTGAAGCCCGCTGTGTCGGTCTCGTTGGGCGCGGTGCGGTCATGGGCGAAGTCGCGCTCCACTTCGACGCGACCGTCGAGCTGTCCGATGGAGCCGGTAACCGCCCCAAGCAGGCGGAGCGGCGGGATGAGCGGTGCCGGCCCGAAATTCCTGATCGTCGCCTTTACCGCGTCGCCCTGGAACTCGGCCCCCCAGTCAATGCCTGCAAAAGTGCCGAGCTTGGCATCGGCCTGGAACTCAAAGCCGTAATAATTGGCCTTGCCCTCGCTGAACTGAAGCACCGGAAGATCATCTTCGGTTGCGCCGGTCGGCGCCTGGTAGATGAAGTTCGAAAAGCGACTGTAATAGAGGCTGCCGCTAAGGTGCACCGGCCCAGTCGTGTGGTGCAGGCTGAACTCGACCGAATTGCTTTTTTCCGCGCCGATATTCGGGTCGCCGATTTCAAAAGCCTGCGTGCCTCCGTGCGGGCCGTGAGCGAACAACTCATCGACTGCGGGCGCGCGTTCGCTATGCGACAGCGACAGGCCAGCGCGCCAGTCATGCGCGAATTCATACTGCGCGCCGAGTGAGCCCGAGACGGTCGTGAAGTCGGACGACTGGCCGGGCGTTCCGATCTGGCCGTCTGGCTGCGCGGCGAGCTTGCTGAACTCGACGCGCGCGCCGCCCTCAAGCCGCAGGGGCCCGCTGACGAAGGTCTGCAACGTGAAAAGACCGGTTTCCTTCTGGCGAGCGTCGGGCAAGAACTTCTCGTCGCCGCGGATGCGGACGTCACGGTTGAGATACTGGACCCCGCTGGTCCCGCCCCAGCCGGAACGATCGTGCTGGACCAGCTCGAGCCGGCCCTCGCCACCGTTGCTGAAGAAGCTGGAATCAACACCGCCCTCGGGATTGAGCTCGTCGTGATGATATTTCGAATAGCCGGCGCGAGCACGGATCTGGCTCAGAAAGCCGCTCGATACCGGGACCTCGGCGCGGAAGTCGTAGCGCGTCTGCTTCGGGTCGAGCGTGGGCGCCTCAGCCTCGATTGCAGGGTCGAGCGAATAGCGGATCGGCACCTGGTACCGCGCGTCGTGCCTCGTTACCGAAATGCCGACGTTCAAACCGCCGTCGACATAAGCGACGCCCAGCGAGCCTTCTTTCGTGCGTGATGCGGAATTGGGGAGCTTATCCTTGAGGTGGGCGAGTGCACGAATGTCAGGATCGGGGCTGGCCAGCGCCTGCTCGCGAAGATCCTTCGACAGCACGTAACCGCCGATGTCGAGATCGTCCGTCTTTGAATAATTGCCGTCGGCGTGGACGACGAAATGGCCGGCGACGGGGACGTCGAGCGAAACGTTGGCCGAGCGTTCGTTGGCTGCGCTGCCATATTGGACGATAGCGTTAACGCCGACCGCATTTTCGGGGACTTTGCGGGGGATGCGGGTGTCGATGACGTTGACGACGCCGCCGATCGCGGACGACCCGAACAGCAACGCTGCGGGGCCGCGAAGGACCTCGATGCGCTCCGCAGTGATCGGGTTGATCGCGACCTCGTGGTCGGGACCGACCGCGGACATGTCGAGCGTGCCAATGCCATCGGTCAGGACTCGAACGCGTTCGCCCTGGAGGCCGCGCAGGACAGGCGCGGAGGCCTTCGGCCCGAAGCTTGTCGCGGACACGCCGGGAAGCTTGGCGAGCGTCTCGCCGATGCTGGGCTTGATCGATCGGTTGAGCTCCGCCTCGTCGACCACCGAGACGCCGCCGAGCACGTCTTCGGCCTTACGCTTCACGCCGGTGATGACGATCGCCTGATCCTGGTCGGGGTGCGCTTTGGCCGCGTCGCCAGGAGTAGGCGGAGTGGCAGTGTCCGAACCGGCGGCAGCGGCCTCACTGGTAACGGTGGGCTGCGCAGGGTCAATGGCGGCCTGCTGGCCCAGCGCGGGCGAAAGCGGAAATGCGGCAGCGATCGCTGCGATCGGGATCATTGGCTGTTTCACGGGGACTCAAACTGCGAGGGGGTTCGCTGCCCGCTAGAGCTAATGATATATTATCGCAAGGTGGCTAATCGGTGAAACGCCGTTCACCTTCGACCGATGGAAGAAATGGGAAGCCTCCGCCCCGCGCCAAATCGGATCGGACGCTCAGAAGCTTTTCAGAATGCTTAGCATGAGGCGCTTGCGACCCGCATATTGCGACGGACCGACACCCGACCCGCCGCCGACCACGTCGAATTTATCATACAGTTTCTTCGAGTGAAGGCGGAGCGTTACTCCCTCACGAGGTTCGTAGCGGACTAGACTTTGGGAGAGCCAGGATGGGTCGATGTCGGGCGACCAATCGTGCCCGTTCGACACCCTACCTTCGTTTAGCCGATAGCTGACGACAGGGCTCGACGGACGCTTGGTGTCATTCATGTCCGGCGCCCCCGCGGCGCGTGCAGATTGGGCGCTCGGTTGCTCTAGTGCGGAAGGCGGCCGGGCACGGTTGGAAGAAGCACCGGCAATTACGATCAGCGCGGCGGCGAGCCATGTGGGAAACATCGGATTCCCCCTGCCGAAATGCCGTGCTGCCTACACCCCATCATCTTTAGGCAAGGTGAGCGCTGGATTACATCAACGTCAGGTTGGCGAAGGCGACGATTTGCGTCGCTAAAGTCGTCAGCTAGGACGGGTGCATGGCCGGCCACGCACATCACCATCATGCGGACATGAACCGGGCGTTCGCGCTCGGCATCGGCCTCAATGTAGCATTCGTGGTCGTCGAGGCGGCCTTTGGCTTCACCGCTAATTCGATGGCCCTGCTGTCTGACGCGGGTCATAATTTGTCCGACGTCCTGGGGCTGCTGGTGGCCTGGGCAGGCGGGCTGATGGCGAAGACCGGATCCTCGCCGCGCTTTACCTACGGGCTGAAGAAAGCGTCGATCCTGGCGGCGCTCGTCAACGCCTTGTTCCTGCTGATCGCCGTTGGCGCGATCGGGGCCGAAGCCATTCGCCGCCTGTTCCATCCGGCGCCGACCGAAGGTGGCGTGGTCATGGTCGTCGCGGCGATCGGGATCGCGGTGAACGGCGCGACGGCTTTGCTGTTCATACGCGGACAGCACGATCTCAACACCCGCGGCGCCTTCCTGCACATGGCCGCGGACGCTGCGGTTTCGGCGGCGGTGGTTTTCGCGGGGCTGGTCATTCTGTGGACCGGCCAGCGTTGGGTCGATCCGGTTATGAGCCTGGCCGTCGCCGGGGTAATCCTGTGGAGTAGCGTCGGTCTGCTCAAGGAATCGGTTTGGATGTCGCTCGCCGGCGTGCCCGCTGGAATCAACGTTGACCAAGTCGAGGCTTCACTCGCTGAAATCGAGGGCGTCGAGGCGGTGCACGATCTTCACGTCTGGCCGCTCAGCACCTCGGAAACGGCGCTGACCGCGCACATCGTCACGGCGCGTGCCGATTATCCTGATGCGCTTTTGGCCGCCGCGCGCGAGATGCTCCACGACCGGTTTCACATCGAGCATTGCACCATCCAGGTTGAACGCGAGCACGCGTCCGACCATCACAATTGCTGATGAGCCTCGTCACTCACCTCGAATGCTCGCTGACGGGCGAGCGCTATGAAGCGGGGCAGGTCCATAACCTCAGCCGCGCCGGCAAGCCTTTGCTGGTGCGCTACGACATGGAGGCGGCGCGCCGGAGCTTGACGCGCGAGAACCTGGCCGAACGCGAGCCGGGCATGTGGAAATGGCGTGAACTGCTGCCGTTCGACGGGGAGCCGGTTAGCCTGGGCGAGCCCGAGACACCGATCGTCACGCTGACCAGGACCGGCAGTGCGAACCTGCTGGTCAAGGACGAAGGGCGGCTCCCGACGGGCTCCTTCAAGGCGCGTGGCCTCGCCATGGCGGTGACCATGGCGAAGCAGTTCGGGATCGGGCGGATCGCGATGCCGACCAACGGCAATGCCGGCGCGGCGCTGGCGGCTTACGGGGCGCGGGCGGGGATCGAGACCGTCGTCATCTGCCCCGCCGAAACGCCGCAAATCAACGTGACTGAGACGGTCGCCTATGGCGCGCGGGTCTATGTCGCCGACGGTCAGATCGACGAGTGCGGCGCGCTCGTGGGCAAGGGCGCCGCCGAGGGGCTGTGGTTCGACTGCTCGACCCTGAAGGAGCCCTATCGCCTCGAGGGGAAAAAGGTGATGGGCTTCGAGCTTGCCGAGCAACTCGACTGGGAGCTGCCCGACGCGATCTTCTACCCGACGGGCGGCGGCACCGGCCTCATCGGCATGTGGAAGGCATTTGACGAGCTGGAAGCGGTCGGCCTGATCGGGCCCAAGCGCCCGCGCATGTATGCGGTCCAGGCCGAGGGCTGCGCGCCGATGGTTCGCGCGTTCGACAATGGCGATGAGTTCGCCGAGCGGTGGGAGAATGCGGCGACGGTCGCGACGGGTATCCGCGTGCCGAAGGCGGTCGGCGATTTCCTGATTCTCCGGGCGGTCCGCGAAAGTGGCGGTGCTGCCCTCGCGGTGCCGGAAGAAGCTATCCTTAAGGCCGTCGAGGATGCGGCGCGCGACGACGGCTTCCTGTTCTGTCCGGAGGGCGGCGCGGTGCTTGCGGCGTGGAGGCTGGCGCGAGAGCGCGGGCTGGTTGGCGAGGAGGAGCGAGTCCTGCTGTTCAATTGCGCGAACGGCAGCAAATATCCCTTGCCGGACCGGTCGAAGCCGTTGGCGCTGAAAGAAGCGGACCCGGCCGCGCTGTGATTTTGGGAGGCCCAAATAAATGCTCGGGCCCAGAAACGAGTAAACCCCGGCAACCGAAGTTGCCGGGGTTCCATGTTTCTTCGACCGAAGTCTCCGAAACACAGGTAGACAATAGCTGGGCCGGCCGAATGTTCCAGCCCTAAATGAGGTGCCGAACGAGAAAACAGGGGGCGAATCTGTGGATAAACCTGTGGGACTCGGAACAGGCAACGGATTCGCCCCGCGCGGGTTCGGAAAGTCATGAAAAAACGGCTGCGAATCGCGAGCTACAACATCAACGGAATCAACTCGAGGCTGGCCGTGCTGATTCGCTGGCTCGAGGAATTTAAGCCCGACATCGTCGGCCTTCAGGAGCTCAAATGCACGGATGAAGCCTTTCCGGCCGAGGCCATCGAGGCGCTCGGCTATTCGGCCATCTGGCACGGCCAGAAAAGCTGGAACGGCGTTGCTCTGCTGAGCCGCGTCGGCGAGCCGGTGGAAACGCGCCGCGCGCTGCCCGATGATCCCAACCTCGACCAGAGCCGGTACATCGAGGCGGCTGTATGCGGCATCCTGGTCGGCAACATGTATGCGCCGAACGGTAACCCGTGGCCGGGGCCCAAGTTCGACTACAAGCTCGCCTGGCTCGACCGGCTATACGACCATGCGCAGGAGCTTCTCGACAGCGGCCTGCCGGCCATCCTGATTGGCGATTACAATATCATTCCGACCGACATGGACGTGTACAAGCCCGAGCGCTGGGCAAAGGATGCGCTGTTCGCGCCGCGAGCGAAGGAGAAGTACAAGGAGCTGGTCGGGCAGGGCTGGACCGACGCGATCCGCAAGCTTCACCCGAAGGAGCGAATCTACACCTTCTGGCATTACTGGCGAAACTCATTCGAGCGCGACGCCGGCATCCGCATCGACCATGCGCTACTAAGCCCGAGCCTCGCGAAGAAGCTGAAGGCCGCAGGCGTCGACCGAACTCCGCGCGGCTGGGAAAAGACCAGCGACCATGCGCCAATGTGGGTTGAGGTCGAGGCTTAGAGAATGGGCGGACTCGTTATCGCGATTTGTTGATGACGACGTAGGCGTTCTGCACCGATCGCGTCGGTTTCCCGGCCTCATCCAACACGGTGAAAGGCTGCCAGTTCTTGACGAGCTGGGTGCATGCGAGCGTCACTAATCCCGGATCGTCGGCCTTCGTATTGGCGAGGCCCGGTTGCGGAGCGTCGGCGCAGTCGCTGATCTTGCCGTCCGCGTCCGCGGCATAATCCAGTGTCAGGAGGACCGAAGAGCGGGCGCCGTCTGGAAGGCGATCGACTGACAATTCAAGGTCGCCGGTCGGCTTCGCGTCCTCGTCGGCGTTGAAGGTGAAGGTATAACGAAAGATCGAAGGCACCGGCGTGCCATCCGACCAGTGCCCGGGCCTGAACTTCCCAAGCTTGATGATTGCGGCGCAGGCGAAAGCGTCGGCCTTTGGCTGTTTTGATTTCTCTTCGACCCTGCAGCCCACCACGTTGCCATTCTTGTCGACCAGCGTCTGAGTGACGGTCTGGACGACATCGTCGGACTCTCTCACGGAGCTCGGCGGATCAATATTCGCGAACCACATTTCATTGGGAAGCGGACGGGCCCCAACGAGCTGCGAGGCAATCAGAAGACCGAGCATTATCCCTCCTGCATTCGCCGATGAAGGCTGCGAGTGGTGCCGGATGCAGGATTTGAACCCGCGACCTTCGGTTTACAAAACCGCTGCTCTACCAACTGAGCTAATCCGGCCCGCCGGTCGCTCTGCTTCATAGCACGCCGAAGGTCCAGCCTTCCGCTTGGGCGATCTCGGGCGTCAGGCCTTCGGGCTTAAAGGCGCGCGGCTCGGTCAGCGTGAGCTGGCGCATCCCGGCAGCCGTGATCAGCGCGTCGGTTTGATGGTCGTTGGGCTCGAAGCGAAGCCGGGCGGGCGGGCTGTTGAGACCGAGCAGCGCGCGATTGAGGTCTGCGCGAGTCCTCACTTTAGTTCCCGATAGCCCCGCCCGGCGGAGGTAGATGCGGGTGTAGATTTCGACCACCGCGCTGCCATGGTCGGGGAGGGTGTCCATCGGCCAGATCGCGACCTTGCCGTCGAGGCGATGGAGGAAGCGCATGCCGGCGAAGCTTGCCTTGGCGACCTGCGCGGCCCCGATTGCGTCGTAAGCGGACGCGGTTTTACGCCCGCCTTGCGCATTGAGCCTCGCATCGCACTGGCGGAAGCGGACGAAATCGGCCTTCACCCCGTCGGCGATGCCGAAATAAAAATGCTTGCGGTGCGCGAGCTCGAGGAAGCTCGCGGCGCCCAGATCCTCATCGTCGCAGAGGGAATCGACGTAGGCCCAGAACGCGCGTGCAGTCTTCGGCACGCCAGCTTCGCCGGGAAGATACTCGCCGCGTTCCATCAGCGGCGGGGCGAAGCTGAAGTCGAAGCCGAACAGGGTCGGCTCCTTCGCCGCCTGCGCGAGGAGCCAATCGGCGACCTCCTCGCGCGACCAGGCGTGGCCGGACCGGACCAGCCGAGGGGCGGCGCCGCCGCGCGCTTCGGCAATGGCGATGCCCTTGTGCTGCTTGCCCTTCGCGCCCGACCAGTCGATCGCGACGTAGGCCGCGAAGCGGGATGTCACACGAGCGGCGGCTGACTGTCGTCGCCGGGCGTGCTGCGCAGCCGCTTGGGCGGCGGAGGCGGAGCCGACCGCCCCGTGATGCGCGAGGCCCAATAATCGGCAATGCGTCCCGCAGCGTCACGCCCGCCGAGCCCGAACGCCAAGGCAGTCGCCACCGCGGCGGAGCCGAGGATCAGGCCGAACGCCATCATCACGATCTGGTCGGCCAGGCCCATGAAGGTGAGGCCGATCGCCGTGAACAGGGCGATGATCGCGTAGCGAACGATGGTCTGGGCGAAGCTTCCTTCGCCGGTGCCGCTACCGACTAGCTTGGCGATGACGTTGGACAAAAAGATGCCCGCAACGATGATCAGCGTTCCGAAGATCACCTTGCTGCCAAGCGCCGTCACCTGCGCGAGGAAGATCGCGATGTCACCGCCGCCAATCTGCCGCAGCGCCTCGATCGACGCGCCGAGGATAATCGCAATCATGGCGATGTTGGCGACGATGCGTGAAGCACTGGCGTTAGCCGGCAGCACACCCATCGAACGGATCGCGTCGTCGAAGCCTGTCGGCGGCAGGATCGCCTCGATAAAGGTTTTGAGGAAGCGGGCGGCGATGAACGCAATGCCGATCCACAAGGCCGCGTAAAGCACGTTCGGAATCGCGGCTAGAATTTCGTTCAGCATCGCGGTCGCAGGACCCGAGATGGCTTCGATGCCGAGGACCTGAAGCGCCGCAATGGCGACCGGGATGATGATAAGGGCAAAGACGAGCACGCCAAGCGCCTTGGCCAGGCTGGCGCGAGTCATGCCGGGCACAGTTCCCGGCGGGACGTCCTTCGGGTCGGTGCGGCGCGTGCCCGCCGTCTCACCGATACCGATGCGCGCCAGCAGGCCGTCGATATTGGCTGCGATGAGCACGGTCTCGACCAGCCGCCGCACGATCCGGGCGACGATCAGGCCGACGAAGAAGATCAGGCCGGCGCCGATCAGCCGGGGCAAGAAAGCGAAGATCTCGGTGACCAGCTCATTGATCGGAGCGAGGATCTGTCCAACGCCGAGGAATCTAAGCGCGGCCATAATGCCGACCAGCCAGATGATCAGCTTGGCGATGGTGCCGAGCTGGTGGCCGACCGTCTCTTCCGGCGTCCCTGTCACATGCTTCTTCAGCGCAGGGGTGCGGTCGATCGCGCGCTGCAGGACCCACTTGACCGCCCGGGCGACGACCCATGTAGCGATCAGGATGAGGATGGCGATGAGGATCTTGGGCCCCCAGTACACCGTCTGAGCCTGCCAGTAAGCGCTTTGGTCGACCTGATACATGCCCGCGATCCCTCCGTTTTGCTGGTTGTCGGTTAACCCGACTCGTCCGCCTTTTGTTGCAGCTCTTTGCGCCGTTCGTCCCAATATTCCAGCCGCTCGCGCACCTTGGCTTCGAAGCCGCGATCGGTAGGTTCGTAAAAGGCCTGCCGGTCCATGCCTTCCGGCCAATAGTCCTGGCCGGAGAAGCCCTCGTCGCTGCTGTGGTCGTAAGCATAGCCTTTGCCGTAGCCGACATTCTTCATCAGCTTCGTTGGCGCGTTGAGGATATGCATCGGCGGCATCAGGCTTCCCGTTTCTTTCGCGCTTCGCCACGCCGCTTTCTGGGCCATGTAGGCGGCGTTCGATTTGGGCGCGGTCGCCAGATAGAGGCAGGCCTGGACGATGCCGATCTCGCCTTCTGGAGACCCAAGGAAATCGTACATCTCCTTCGCCGCGAGGCACTGAAGTAGCGCGTTGGGATCGGCCATGCCGATGTCCTCGACGGCGGCGCGGGTGAGGCGCCGAAGCACGTACAGCGGCTCCTCGCCGGCAACGAGCATGCGCGCGAGATAATAAAGCGCGGCCTGCGGATCGGAGCCGCGGATGCTTTTGTGGAGCGCGGAGATGAGGTTGTAATGGCCCTCCCGATCCTTGTCGTAGACGGGCACGCGGCGGTGCAGGAGCTCCGATAATTGGGCGGCATCCAGCGGCTCGCCGATGTCGATCGAGAACAAGGTCTCTGCCTGGTTCAACAGGAAGCGGCCGTCGCCGTCGGCCGATGCGATCAGCGCGTCGCGGGCTTCGGTGGTGACGGGGAGGGCGCGCTCCTCGATCGCTTCGGCGCGGCGGATCAGTTCGCCCAGCGCCTGGTGATCCAGCCGGCGCAGGATCAAAACCTGGCAGCGCGACAAAAGCGCGGCGTTGAGCTCGAAGCTGGGGTTCTCGGTCGTTGCGCCGACGAGGATGACGGTGCCGTCCTCGACATAGGGCAGGAAGCCGTCCTGCTGCGAGCGGTTGAAGCGGTGGATCTCGTCCACGAACAGCAGGGTCTGCTGGCCGGCCTTCGCGGCGGTGCGCGCCTCGGCGAAGATCTTCTTTAAGTCCGCAACGCCCGAGAAGACCGCCGAGATGGCGACGAAGCGAAGGCCGACGGCATCGGCCAGCAGGCGCGCTATGCTGGTCTTGCCGGTGCCCGGCGGGCCCCACAGGATCATCGAGGCGAGGCGCCCGGCCGCGACCATCCGTCCGATCGCGCCGTCGGGACCGGTCAGATGCTCCTGGCCGACGACGTCGCTTAGTGAAGCGGGCCGCAGGCGATCCGCAAGCGGTGCATTGGCCGGCGGTGCCTCCGGCGGGCGGGTCGAAATCTGCTCGTCCTGGAAAAGGTCGGCCATCGCCTTGAGACATAAGGCGAATGACAAAAATTGCACGAGCGGCCTTGTCCGTGATGCAGCTAAGATATATCTGCGACACATCAAAGGAGATATTATGCGACATAGTCATCATGGTTGCGGGCCCAAGAGCCATATCGAAATCGAAATTCCGGAAGGGCTGTTCGCAATGCGCGGCGGCCGCGGCTGGAACTGGGGGCCGATTCACTTCGACCTCGGGGACGGGCCTGAAGGCCGCGGACGCGGCCGGCACGGCCGCCGCAGCCGCCGCATGTTTGAAGGCGGCGAGCTCAGGCTCGTGCTCCTGAAGCTGATCGCCGACGAGCCGCGTCACGGCTATGATTTGATCCGCGCAATCGAGGAGCTGACCGGCGGCGAATATGCGCCGAGCCCGGGCATCATCTATCCGACGCTGACCTTGCTACAGGACATGGGCCATATCGAGGAAGCGCCCGGCGAGGGCGCGCGCAAGCCATTCCAGGCGACCGACGAGGGACGCGCCCATCTCGAGGGGCGCAAAGAGGAGGTCGACGCGCTGCTCGAGCGACTGAGCGACCTCAAGCCGCGCGAGGCTGAAAATGCGGGGCCCGCGATCGGCCGGGCGGTCAAAAATCTGATGACCGCGCTCAGCCACCGCGTCGGCCGCGACGGCCTGGACGAGGATCTGCTTCACGAAATTGCAGCGATCCTCGACGAGGCAGCGCAGCGGATCGAGCGGGTTAAGTAACCTAGCGGCCGGTCATCCGCTCGAGCCGCGCCCGCTTGACGATCGCGTGCTTGTAGACACGGATGACCTGCGCGTTGATCGTGTCCCAATCCATCGTCTCCGCCACGGCAAGCCCGGCTTCGCCGTGGCGGCGGCGAAGCTCGGGATCGCGAGCATAGGCCTCAAGTGCGTCGGCGAACTCCTCGAGCTCATCGGGGTCGGCCAGCGTTCCGGTAATCCCGTTCCGCACGAGATTGGTCGCGCCGGAAGCATCGGCGGCGACAACCGGCAGCGCGCAGGCCATGGCTTCAAGGGTGACGTTGCCGAACGCCTCGGTGATCGAGGGGTTGAGCAGCACGTCCGAGCTCGCGAGCGCGCGGGCGAGATCGGCGCCGGTTTGCTGGCCGACGAAGATCGCGTCGGGCAATTGTTCTTCGAACCATGGGCGCGCGGGCCCTTCGCCGATGACGAGCACGCGGTGCGGGACCTTGTGAGCGGCAAAGGCGTGGATCGCGTCTGAAAAAACGTCGAGCCCCTTCTCCATCACGATCCGGCCGAGGTAGGCGACGACCATCTCATCGTCGCCGATGCCGTGGCTGCGTCGCCATTCCATGTCGCGGCGTGCGGGTTTGAACTGGTCGCGGTCGATCCCGCGAGCCCAGATCGCGATGTCGCGGTTCATGCGCTGCGCGCGAAGGATCGCGGCGGTCGATTCCGCCGGCGCCATCACGACTTCGCAGCGGCTGTAGAAGCGGCGCAGGATCGCGCGCACGTCGGGTTCAAGGAACTGAAGATGATAATAAGCGAGATAGGTCTCGAACCGCGTGTGCACCGAGGCCACGGCTGCGATCTTGTTCTTGCGCGCCCAGGTCACCGCGCGATGCCCGACGATGTCGGGGCTCGAAACGTGGACGACGTTGGGATTGAACTCGGCAAGGTCGCGCTTGACCCGGGCGGGTAGGGCGATCGGCAGCCGATATTCCTCGCGGCCCGGGATCGCGATCGAGGGCACGCTGACGAGATCACCAGTTGCCGGAAAGGCTGGGTTCTTCACGGTCGGCGAGTAAACGCGCACCTGGACGCCCTGCCGCAGCAGATAGCCGACCAGGCGATTCAATGCCTGGTTGGCCCCGTCGCGCACATAATTGTAGTTGCCCGAAAAGAGGGCGACGCGGAGGTCGGTCGGCTTCACGGATCGGGGCTGTAGGGGTTAATTTGTGGGCGTCAAATACGGACTGCCGCCGATTGCCAGTCCCGACGCGCGGCTATTCGTGCTGGGCAGTCTGCCCGGCGACGCCTCGCTCGCGGCGCAGCGCTATTATGCGCATCCGACCAACCAGTTCTGGCGGCTTCTTGGCGCAGCGATCGGCGAGGAGCTGCAGGCGCTGGATTACGAGGACCGGCTGGCGCGCCTCGCGGAGCGGCGTATCGGCCTGTGGGACGTGATTGCCTCGGCAAGCCGGTCAGGCAGCCTCGACCAGGCGATCCGCGAAGCCGAGCATAACCAGATCGAGCATCTGCTCCGCGATTTCCCAGACCTTGTTGCAATTGCATTCAACGGAGGGACGGCTGCCCGTGTCGGGCGTGGATTGGTCGGCGATCCGCCACCCGGCCTCAGTCTGGTCGATCTCCCCTCATCGAGCGCGGCCAATACGAGGCCGTTCGCCGAAAAGGCTGCCGCGTGGTCAAGGCTTGCCCAATTCGTGCCGCCCCATCAGAAGTGGTGAAGATGATTCCCGACGAAGACGAAATCGAGATCGAAACCGACAAGCAATTGTCGATGGTCGACGAGGCGCTGGTCGCCGGCACGATCGCCAACACCAACGGCCTGCTGGTGATCCTCGCCAAGCTTGTATCAAAGGGCGTGTTCGACCGCTCCGACCTGCAGGCCTTTTCCGATAGCTATTCAAAACCGCTCGACCATGTCGGCATGCGCGAGAACGAGCTGGTCAGCCAGATGCAGGACCAGATGGAATCGACGCTCGCGGAGTTGATGCGGTATTTGAGCGAGCGCGAACGCGACGAGTGAGCGACTAGTGCTGCTCGAATGACGCGAGGATCGGGCACGGTCCCGAACTTCCCGACCCACATTCACTAGCCAATCTGCGAAGGGCGTTACGCGCACCCTTGAGCTCGGCGATGCGCTGGTCGAGCGCCTTCACCCGGGCGTTGGCGAGCTCACGCGCCCGGGCGCGGTCTTCGCTCGCGTCCAGATCGAGCAGCTGCTTGATCTCCTCGAGCGTGAAGCCAGCGGCCTGTGCCTGGCGGATGAACCGCAGGCGGCGGACGTCCTCGGAGCCGTAGCGGCGGACGCCATCGGCCCGCGCGGGCGTCCCGAGCAGGCCGCGGCGCTGGTAGAAGCGGATGGTCTCCACTCCGACGTCACCCGAGGCGGCGAGCTTTCCGATGGTCAGCGATTGCATTGCTTGACTCCGTACCATGGTACGGCGGCTATATGGCGATTCGCTCGACATGAGCAACGTCAAAAAGGAGACTGGAAATGACCGATCGCAAGGAAGTGAAGAAGGACGACAATTGTGGCTGTGCGGTTCGCGGCACGTGCCGCTGCAATCCGTGCACCTGCAAGAACTGCGTCTGCTAAAATTACAAACGTTAGTCGTAAGCCCCCGCGCGTGCTGGCGGGGGCGAATTTCAGGAAACAATGATGACTTCCAATGCTCATTCCACCCACCACGGCCATGGCCACGCTCATGGGGGCCATGGCGGAGGTGCTTTCAAAACCTCCGCGCACGCTACGCTGCACTGCCTCACCGGATGCATCGTCGGGGAAGTTGCCGGCCTTTTGACCGGCACGCTGCTCGGGCTTTCGCCATGGCCGATGATCGCGCTGGCGACCGCGCTTTCTTACTTGTCGGGCATCACGCTCGGCCTGCTCCCAGTGATGCGCGATCAAAAGGTCGGCCTGCTCGCCGCCTTGAAGATCATCTGGATCGGCGAGGTGATCTCCATCGGGGTGATGGAGATCGTTATGAACTTCGTCGATTACCAAATGGGCGGGATGGGTGCGAAATCCGTCTTCGCATGGATGTTCTGGCGCGGCCTGTTGTTCGCAGTTCCGGCTGGATTCCTCGCGGCGTGGCCGGTCAATTACTGGCTGCTGAAGCGCGAGCTAAAAGCCTGCCACTGATTGCGCGCGGACGGGGCTAGCCCTATCGTGACGACCATGGCTCGCGTGCTTGCCCGCCTGATGCTGCTTGTCGCAGTGCTGCTGATGCCGCTTGGCATGAGCCCCGTGACAGCGGCCGTGCCGGCGCATCACGACATGGCGGGCATGGTCATGGGCCATTGCCCTGACCAGGCACCGACGCAGGACCATAAAGCAGGCTTTGCCGAATGCACGATGGCGTGCGCGGCCGCGCTGCCCGCCGTGGAAGCGCCCGGCGCACCGGCGCTGGCAATCGCGACCGAGGTACCTCGGTTGGCCGCCGCCCACCAACTGCACGGACTTCATCCGGAAACGGCAACACCCCCTCCGCGCGCATCCTGAAACCTCGAACCACATTCGAATTTCAGGAGACTCAAAATGATGACGTTGATTGCCGCGGCGGTTTTGGCCGCTCAGCCGGCTGCGCCGGCTCCCGCCGCTCCAAGTGCCCACGACATGCACATGAAGATGGGCGAGCATGCGGACCACAAGGATTGCTGCAAGGAATGCTGCAAAGACATGGAGGCCAAGATGGAAGGCCACCATGCCGAGCGCGGCCAGTAGCAATCGCCTGAGTGAATGAAGGGAGGCGCGGCTGTAACCGGCCGCGCTTCCTGACCGGAGATATCTTTGTGACTTATCGATTCCTGACTGCCAGCGCGCTCGCGCTGGCGAGCCTGTCCGCGCCCGCCCAAGCGCAGATGCACATGCCCGGCATGCATATGCCTGCGCCGGCCAAGCCCGCGGCCAAGAAGGCCGTGAAAAAGGCGGCGAAAAATAGAGTGGCTGCGAAGAAGGCGCCTATGAAGAAGGCGTCACAAGCACCGGCGCACGCTCATGCCGATCATGCGCCTGCGGAACGCAAGGCCCCTGACGCTGCTCCGCCTCCTATGGACCACAGCCAAATGGACCATTCGCAAATGGGCGACATGCCCATGCCGCCGGCCCAGGCCACACCCGAGCCTATGGACCATGGCCAGATGGATCATTCGCAAATGGGTGCGATGCCGGCGGGCGACACACAGGGCGGCGAGCACGCTGGCCACAATATGGCCGTGACAGGCGCGTTCGGACCGTATCCGATGACGCGCGAGTCATCGGGCACGGCGTGGCAGCCCGACAATAGCGAGCACGCCGGCCTGCACGTGATGAGCGGCGACTGGACGTTGATGGCGCACGGCGTCGTCAACCTGGTCTACGACCATCAATCGGGCCCGCGCGGCGACGATAAATTCTCCGCCAGTGGCATGCTGATGGGCATGGCCCGCCGTCCACTCGGGAACGGCACCTTGCAGTTCAAGGCGATGCTGAGCCCGGATCCGCTGATGGGGAAGAGCGGCTATCCCTTGCTCCTTGCGAGCGGAGAGACAGCGAACGGCACCGACCGGCTGATCGACCGCCAGCATCCGCACGATTTGTTCATGGAGCTGTCCGCGTCCGTGTCTCAGAATATCGGCGAGAAGAGCAGCGTGTTTCTGTATGGCGGCCTGCCCGGCGAGCCGGCGTTCGGGCCGCCCGCGTTCATGCACCGCGAGGCGATCCTGGATTCGCCCGAGGCGCCGATCAGCCACCACTGGCTCGATTCCACGCACATTAGCTTCGGCGTGGTAACCGCCGGGATTGTCCTCGACCGGGTCAAGGTAGAGGTCAGCCGATTCAACGGGCGCGAGCCGGATGAGCATCGCTGGAACATCGAAACAGGGGCGCTGGATTCGACCGCGGTCCGGGTCTCGTGGAACCCGACGCGCGCGCTCTCGCTGCAGGGAAGCTGGGGATACTTCAAGGACCCCGAGCAACTAGAGCCGGGCGTCGATCAGAAGCGGCTATCGGCGAGCCTGCTCTACGCGGACGAGATTGCGGCTGGCTGGAAGCTGGCTGGCACGCTGGCGTGGGGCCGCAAGACCGTCGAGCATCATAATGACGATGCGTTCGCCGCCGAAGCGTCCCTAAAGCACGGCGGCTGGACGATTTTCGGCCGCGGCGAAATGACCGAGAATCGCGAGCTTGTTGAAGATCCCGACGAGCACGGGCCCGCCTATCGGGTCGGCAAGGTTTCGCTTGGCGCGGTACGCGACTTCCGGATCGCCGATCACTGGTCGATCGGCGCCGGCGGGCTGGTTGCACTGAACTTCGTGCCGGATAGCCTCGCACCGCTCTATGGCGGCAAGAATCCGGTCGGGACGATGGGCTTCGTCCGGCTCAAGCTGAATTGAGGGGAATGACCATGCGATTGATCATCACGGCATTGGCTTTGGCTTGGTCGAGCGTTGCCCCGGCCGCCCCCTTGGAAGGCGTTGCATTGGAAGCGGCTGCGACCGTCGATGCCTTTCACGCCGCGCTCCGCCGGGGCGACACCGTCGGCGCTGCGGCGCTGGTTGCAGACGATGCAGTGGTGTTCGAATCCGGCGAAGCTGAGCGGTCCAAGGCGGAATATGCCGCGCATCACCTCGCCGCCGACGCCGCCTTCTCGACAGCCGTAAGCTCAACCACCGCCCATCGCTTCGGCGGGGGTGAAGGCAATCTGGCCTGGGTCGCGACGGAAGGCAGGACCAAGGGAAGCTACAAGGGCAAGCCGATCGACAGCGCGACGACCGAGACGATGTTGCTCCGGCGGACGCCCGATGGCTGGCGGATCATCCACGTCCATTGGTCGTCAGCGCGTTGATTGACTAGCGCGGCTTCAGCCCACATATGGCCGCCTCGCTTGCAGCGCTGGCCCCTTCGTCTAGCGGTCTAGGACGTCGCCCTCTCACGGCGAAAACACGGGTTCGAGTCCCGTAGGGGTCACCAGCAAAGCTACCAGCGGAGAAAGCGCGGACCGAGCAGCGCACCGACGCCGGTCGCGAAGGCGATACCGAGCGAATACCAGGTCAGCACGAACACCGCCGAGCTTTCCGGGCAGTGCAGGCAATAGACCGTCGCAGCGAATGCGCCGGCGGTAAGGCCGGCCGCGGCGCCGGCAGCAGCGAGGCGCGTGGGCGCGAGCCGGCGCATTGACCACAACAGTGCGCCGAGGATCGGGATCGACAGGCCGAGGACAAGGAACGGGCATTTCGACGCGGTGCGGCCAAGCCACATGGCGAGCCAATGCGACGGCGGTGCTGCGGCCAGTTCGGCGATTCCGATCAACGCCAGGACGACGACTGGAACGGCCAGCCACCAGCGCGCGAACCTGGCAGGTTCGGGCCGTGCCAACCGGAACGTAAGTCCGGCCGCGACGATGGCCAGCGACGCGGTGTAGAGCCATTTTATCCAGAAATCGGCTTCACCCATGGCTGCACCGAGATCTCTCCGAATGCCGAGGGTGGCGACGATCAGCACCGTCGATCCAATGATTCCGAGGATCAGCGCGAGCGCGATCTTCCGCTCAACCGCATGGCGCGGAACGGGCCGAACGTCGCGGCCCAGGGTGTCGATGAGATCCTGCGTGTTCACCGCGCTTTTCCCACTTTCGCGGCGAGCGCCTTGATGCCGCGGTGCACGGACACCTTCACGTCTGAGATGCCGAGCGATTCCGCGGCCGACACGTCGGCGATCGACGATCCACCAAGCCGCGTAGCGCGGATCAGGCGCGCCTGCTTTTCAGGAATTTGGGACAGTAGCGACTCTATGTCGACGCGTGCGCTGACTGCATCTTCGAAGCCTTCGGAAACGAGGATTTCTTCCAGCCCCTCGATCGGGACGGTCCGCCGGTTCCGGCGGAAATTGTCGATCATCTTGTAACGCGCGATCGAGAAGAGCCACGGCGTGAACGCGCGGTCGCGATCATAGGTCTCGCGCCGCGTGTGAACTGCAATCAGTGTGTCCTGAACCATATCCTCAACGTCCGCGCCTTCGTTCATGCGGCGCCGAAAGAAGGCCGTGAGAATGGGGACGATCGCGGCGAGCAGCCGCGTGTGATCAGCGGCGTTGCCATCGAGGCCACCGATCATCCATTCTCGCAATTGGTCTTCGTCGGCCCGCATTCAATCCCCAGCATTCGCGACGGACGCCGAAAAGGTTACGAGTCAGCTCCTGACCCGCCTACTAGGTGGAGCAAGGCTTCGATAGTCTTGCCTGATCGCGCGGGCTCCGGACCGAATGAGTCAGGCGCAGCGGCGCTGCGGTTCACCCATGCAGTCGGAAAGCCGAAATGCGCTGCGCCGGCGGCGTCCCAATTGGCGAAGGCTGCGAAGCCGATCTCTTCCCTCGGTAACCCGAACGCGCGGGTCGCCATTGCGTAAGCGGCGGGTGAGGGTTTGAAACGCCGGACCTGGTCGGTGCTGAGTGGCGGGTCGAAATAGTCCCTGATCCGGTTGGTGCGCATGTTGCGCTCCAGGGTGACCTCGCCGAGGTTCGACAGAAATCGCAATCGGATACCGCGCGAACGCAATCGCTCGAGCGCCTCCGGCACATCGGGCCAGACTTTCAAATCGCCGTAAGCATCAACGAGGTCGCGGCGCATCGCCGACGGCAGGTCGATGCCAGCGTCGCGCGCGGCGGAATCGAGCGCGAGGCCGGCGAGTGTTTCGAACGGCTGGTAGCGGTCCGCTGCGGTGACCAGCCAGGTCAAGCTGAACAGGCGCATCGACCAGGCGGCGGCGAGAGTTTTGCCGGCGTCGCCGAAGAAGGAGGTTGCCGTCTCGGCCAGGCGCGCCGGGTTGAAGATCGGAAACGCATCGAACGCGATCGCGCGAATTGGTGAGTGCGTGGCGCCTATCGCCCGACCGCGCACGCTCGCAGCCGCGCCTAAGCCTGCGAGGCTGTTGACCAGCTGACGCCGAGTGAGCGGAGGACCTGCCCTCACCTCCGGCTAGAGTCCCAGCTCGCTCAGCCCCGGATGGGTTAGGGGGCGGGGGCCCAGCGACCAGCGGAATTTGCGATCGACTTCGTCAATCGGGACATCGTTCACGCTGGCGTACCGGCAGAGCATCAGCCCCTGTTCGTCGAACTCCCATAATTCGTTACCAAAGGACCGCATCCACTGGCCTTGAGCGTTCCTGGATTCGTAACAGAAGCGCACCGCCATGCGGTTAAGCCGAAAGCCCCACAGCTCCTTTACCAGCCGGTAGTCCAACTCGGCCGACCATTTGCGCGTCAGGAACGCGCGAATGGCGTGGCGGCCGTTCAGCTCATGCCCGCGGTTCCGCCAATGGGAGTCTGGCGTGTAGGCCTGGATGACCTTGGCCGGGTCGCGGCTGTTCCACAGGTCTTCCGCCGCTCGAACCTTGCGCGTGGCGCTGTCGAGTTCGAACGGCGGCACCAGCGGGACCACCGTCAGGCGGCCTTCGCCGCCAGGACGACGGGGAAATCGATGTCGGTCTGGGCGACGCTGTTGACGAAGTTGGAGAAGACATTCTCCGCGACGAGGGCGACGATCTCCACAAGCTCGGCGTCGCTAAGGCCGGCACGCCGGGCCGCCGCGAGCTCGTCGTTCGACAGGTGCCCGCGCTTGTCGGCAACGCTGGCAGCAAACTGCACGATCGCCGCGGTCCCGGCATCGGCCGCGGTGCGGTTGCGGGCGAGCTTCACGTCATCCTCGCTGAGGCCGGCGAGGTTGGTGCCGAGATAGCTATGCGCCGACAGGCAATAATCGCAGCTGTTGATCTGGGCGACGGTGATTGCAACCTGTTCGCGCGTTTTGACCGTGAAGGTGCCGGCCAGCGTCGCGTTGAGATCGGCATAAGCCTTGAGCGCCTTCGAACTGATTCCCAGCAGCCGGAACAGGTTGGGAATGACACCGAACTTGCGATCGATCTCGTCGAGGATCGGAATTGACGCGGCGGGGGCTTCGTCCCGCGTCGGAACGCTGATTCTAGACATTGCAATTCTCCTGGGCTGGACGCCGAAGGAGCAGATTTAATATTTCTGTTTGTCGTGATAATGTAGCGAAAGTTGCGAATTATCTTCCGAATTATGGAATAATGGATCGACTTCAAGCAATGCGCCTTCTCGTCGAGGTGAGCGACTGCGGCAGCTTTTCGCGCGCGGCGCAACGGCTGAACGTCCCGCTCTCGACACTTAGCCGCCGGATAACCGACTTGGAGCGCCATGTTGGCACCCAATTTCTGACCCGCACCACACGCAAGCTCGCGCTAACCGAAGCGGGGAGGCACTATGTTGAGGCTAGCCGTGAAATACTCGAGCAAGTCGAAACCGCCGAGCGGACCGCGGCCGGCGAATTTTCGTCACCCAAAGGCATATTGGCGATCACTTCGCCGGTAATGTTCGGGCAACGATTCTTGCTTCCTGTGATCGGGAAATTCCTCGATCGTTATTCCGACATTCGAGTTGACCTCGCATTATCTGATCGAAACGCGCAGATCGTTGAAGAAGGGTTCGACCTAGCAGTTCGCGTAGGCGTGCTAGCTGATAGCACGATGCTTGCAGTACGGCTTGGCGAGACCCGTCGAATTATCTGCGCAAGCCCGGCCGCGATCGAAAGGTACGGAGAGCCGAAGGTACCCGAGGACCTCATCGACTTACCCTGCGTCGCGCACGACTTCCAAGTCCACGCGACGAGCTGGAGCTTCGCGCGGGCTGGCGGCAAGGGGGAGCGTCGCATCGTCGTGAACCCGCGTCTGTCGGTATCGACGGCGGAGGGGACGGTGGAAGCGGCCACGAGTGGCGCCGGTTTCGCGCGGCTATTTAGTTATCAAGTGGCGGACGCCCTGAACCGGGGCGATCTTCGCCTGGTCCTCCAGCAATATGAATTAGAGCCGAGGCCGGTGAGTTTCCTCCATTCGGCCGGCAGAGCCATACCGGCCAAGATCCGAAGCTTCCTGGACTTTGCAGTACCGGAACTTCGCTCCACGCTTCTAGCACTGTCTGCCCCGCCGTCCCGATTACGAAAGGCGCACGAGCTGCGGTAACCAATCGCCGAGCATTGCCGAACTGGGGGCACGACGCTGCATCGCGATCCAATTCCTCACAAAGGCGAACCCCCAATGCGCACCCCTGTCCTACTTTTTGCCGCCGCTGCGGCATTTGCTTCCCCGGCCCAAGCCGTCGACATTCGGCCGTTCACTGCTTCTTCGTTTCAGGCCGAGCAGGCGCACAACAAGTCAGTCGTGGTGTTCGTCCATGCGCCGTGGTGCCCAATTTGCCGCGCGCAGGAACAAACGATCCAGTCGCTGCTGAAGACGCCGAAGTACAAAAATGTGCAGGTGCTGCGGATCGACTTCGACTCCGAAAAGGCGGTGTGGAGCAAGTTCGGAGTCACGCGCCAGTCAACACTCATCGGCTATCATGGCCGCCGCGAAACCGGTCGGCTCGAATATCAGACCGACCCGGCGAAGGTCGAAGCCGTCCTAGCTTCAACGCTCCGCTGAATCGATGGCGGCCGAATTCCTCAATCCGCTGCTGGCCTTTGCGGCCGGCGGGCTGACCATCCTGTCCCCATGCGTCCTCCCGCTGGTCCCGGTGGCGTTGGGCTCGTCTGCCCAGCGCCACCGCCTCGGCCCGCTCGCATTGGCAGGCGGGTTGGTCGTGAGCTTCACCGCAGTGGGGTTCGTCTTGGCCGTGTTCGGGTCGCGCCTCGGCGTCGACGCGGAGCAAGTGCGGCTGGTCGGAGCCGCGATCCTCGCCATTGCGGGCGTTTTTCTGATTAGTTCGAAGCTGCAGGATTCATTCGCGCGCCTGTTCGCTCCACTGATCGCCTGGGCCGGCGACAAGCAGCAGAACCTGGATGGCGGCGGTCTTGCCGGGCAGGCCGCGATCGGCGCGTTGCTCGGCATCGTGTGGAGTCCCTGCGTCGGTCCAACGCTCGGCGCTGCCGTCGCGCTCGCCGCGCAGGGAAAAGGCCTCGGACAAGTCGCGCTGACCATGGCCGCGTTCGGCGCCGGTATCGCGACGGTTCTCGTCGTGATTTCGATCCTCGGACGCCAGTTGTTCAATCGGCTGCGCGGCGATCTCACCACGCGTGGGCGGCAGGGCAAATATATCCTGGGGGGCATTTTGCTCGCTGTCGGTGTCGCCATACTGACCGGCGTCGATCGCATGATCGAGACGGCATTCGTGACGCACGCCCCGTTGTGGCTGATCAACGCCAGCACTCGGCTCTGACGGGCGAAAATGCGGCGATGCCGGGCAGCGGGGGCGGCATGGCATCGCCGGTGATACACGCTGGGGCGGCGAGTATCACGCGACTGATACGCCGCGGCTTTCCCCCAGGTTACGCTCCTCAAGCCATCGCTCGACAATTGCCGCGATGCGCGGCGCGGCCCGGCCATCGCCATAAGGAAGAGCGCGGCGGCTCATCGCCCATAACGCTGCCGGCTGGTCGAGCAGGCGCGTCACTTCCTCGACGATCCTGTTCCGGTCGGTGCCGACAAGGCGCGCATTGCCGCATTCCACCCCTTCTGGCCGCTCGGTCTTGTCGCGAAGCACGAGCAGCGGGACGCCGAGCGCAGGCGCCTCCTCCTGGATGCCGCCGGAATCGCTGAGGATCAGCGTGGCCAACCTCATCCTGCCAACGAGCTCATCGTGGCCGCAAGGGTCGAGCAAGTTGATACTGGGCACACCGGCGAGCGAGGCTCTCATGGAAGCTGCGAGATGTTCATTTGGGTGAAGGACGACATCAACCTCGAGGCCTTGCCGGGCAATCGCCCGCAGCGCCGAGGCAATGAATGCGACGCCATCGCCCCAACTTTCGCGGCGGTGGCACGTGACGAGCAGACGCTTGCCGTTGCTCTCGCTCAATCCAACGGTCGGCAGCCGGGCCTCGACGTCGAGCAGCGCGTCGATCGCCGTGTTACCGGTGACGAAGATTGCGCCCGGCACGCCTTCAGCGCGGAGGTTCGCGGCCGCTCGGTCCGTCGGTGCGAATAGCAGCGAGGCGTGCGCGTCGATGGCGGTTCGATATTCCTCCTCGGGCCACGGGAGCGCCGGGTCGAAGGTCCTCAACCCTGCTTCGACGTGCGCGACCGGAACCGCCGCTGTGAACCCGGCCAGCGCGGCACCAAGCGCGCTCGAAGTATCGCCTTGAACAACGAGCAAATCAGGTCGATCGATGAGATGCGGGATCAGCGCGTCGGTGACCGCGCGAACATGCTCGTGCGGATCCTCTCGTCCGGGGCAATCGAGATCGTGGGTTGCGAGATCATTGAGCCCGAATTCCTCCGATCGCAGCGCATGCTGGCCAGTGAAGGTGAGCGTCGGTTCAGCTCCGCGCGCGACAAGGGCGCGCGCGAGCGGGGCGATTTTGATTGCTTCGGGCCTGGTGCCGATAACCAGCCGGATGTCGGCGAAACGCAGCCTTCCCCCTAGCTTCGGCCGGAGCAAAATGCCTCCGACATGGTGGAAGCGCAAGCACCGTTGTTCTAACGGCCAAATCGGCTGGTGGTCGAAGGAGACCGAGACGATGAATGCTTACCTGATCGCCAATGTCGATGTGCAGGACCCCGAGAAGTACGAGGACTATCGAAGCCGGACGGGCGCCATCGTCGCCAAGCATGGTGGGAAATTCATCGTGCGCGGCGGCAAGGTTCACCTGCTCGAAGGCAATCCGGAGATCCACCGGCTGGTGATCATCGAGTTTCCGAGCCTCGAAGCAGCACGGGGCTTCTACGATTGCCCCGAATATCAGCAAGTGATCCCGTTCCGGACGCGCGCGTCGGACGGGCGGCTGTTCATCGTGGAGGGCGCGTGATGACCGAGGTTGTCGACGTCGCTGAGAAGTTCGCGCTGTTTTCTGAGCATTGGCGGCCGAAGACGATCGCTGAGCTCAACGGCCAGGAGCTGAAGCTGGCGAAGATCAAAGGCGAATATCCGTGGCACCACCATGAGGTGGACGAGATGTTTTTCGCCTGGCGGGGAAGCTTTCGCCTCGAGTTTGAGAATCACGCGATCGAAATGAAGCCCGGCCAGCTGATCGTTGTTCCAGCAGGCGTCGAGCATCGGCCGGTTGCCGAGGAAGAGGCAGAGATTTTCCTGCTTGAGCCCATTGGGACGCGAAACAGCGGCAATATCGAGGACGAGGTCTACACAGCCCCGAGCCGCGTCAGAATCTAGCGGAAATTGTCGGCGTAAGCCTGGATCTTGAGCCGTACCGGCGGGGCCGCGACGATGTGATGCTGAAGCCCGTGCCGGGCGCAATAAGCGATCGCCGCTTCCTTGGTCGGAAAGGTCAGCCGAACCTGTGTGTTGGTGTCGCCGGAGCCGTTCCAGCCCGTCAGCGGGTCGGGTCGCTGCGCCTGTTGCCGCTCGAATTCCAGCAACCAGCGGCCGGTATTGGCTTTGCCCGACTGAGTTGTCTTGCGCTCGGCTTCGGAGATGCGGGCAATGGTCATGTGTCCGCTGGTGGCAAAGTGGCCGGTTCAAATCAAGGTCACGTGCCGAAAGCCGGACGCTGTGCTACAGGTCCCGTCCTTCCTTTGGAGAGGAGGGGTTCCATGAAATCGACGATGCTAAAAGCGTTGTGCGTCACCAGCGCGTTGATCGCGCTCGGAGGCTGCATGAAAGATCCGAACGCCAAGAAAGCGGCTGCGGACAATGCGGCGGCTACCAACAGCAGCACGGTCCCGGCGGATGATTCAGATCCGACGGCGAGTGCTCAATCGGCCGCGCCGGCGTCCATCTCTGCCGACGCCGCGGTGATCCAGGTTGCCGCTGACGGATCCGTGAAGGAGTTGCGAAAAGGCACGAACGGCTGGACCTGCATGCCGGACAATCCGCAGACACCGGGCAAAGACCCCATGTGCATGGACGCCAATGCAATGAAGTGGGCGCAGGCCTGGATGGCTCACAAGGCCCCGCCAGCCGACAACGTCGGGCTCATGTACATGCTTCAAGGCGGAAGCGATGCCAGCAACTTGGATCCGTTCGGAGACAAACCAGCGAACGGAAAGTGGGTCGATACGGGCCCACATGTGATGGTCGTCGGCGCGGACTCGCTCAACAAGCTGTACCCGGCCACCGCGGATCCCGACACCACCAAGCCATATGTGATGTTCGGCGGTACGCCTTACGCGCACATGATGATCCCGATTAAATAGGGACTAGTAGGCGCGGGCGACCGCGAATTCGGCAGCCTCGACCAGCGCCGCCCGGGCCTTGCTTGCCGGGAAACGGGCGAGAGCATCGATCGCGCGTCGCGCATATTGGCGCGCGCGCTCAATCGTGTCCGCAATCGCGTCGCTCGAGCGAAGTAGCCGGATGGCATGGGCGAGATCCTCGTCGGAGATACGGTCACCGCTGATTGCGGAGCGCCAGAAGGCGCGGCCCTCATCGCTGCCACGCGCATAAGCGAGAATGACCGGAAGAGTCATCTTGCCGTCGCGGAAGTCATCACCGACACCCTTGCCCATGGTCGCCGCGTCGGAAGAATAGTCGATCGCGTCGTCGGTGAGCTGGAACGCGATGCCCAGGTTGCGGCCGTAGCATTCGAGCGCGACTTCATCGTCCTCGCTCGCTTCGGCAACGACCGGCGCGACGCGGCAGGCGGCGGCGAACAGGGCCGCAGTCTTGGCGCTGATGATGTTCAGATATTGGTCTTCGTCGGTTTCAATTTGCCGCTGGGCGGTCAGCTGATCGACCTCGCCTTCCGCGATCACAGCCGACGCATGGCTAAGTATGCGAAGGACTTTGAGGCTGCCGTCCTCGACCATCAGCTCGAACGCCCGGCTGAACAGGAAATCGCCGACCAGGACGCTCGCCGGGTTGCCCCAAATGAGGTTGGCAGTGCGCTTGCCGCGACGCATGCCGGAGCCATCGACGACATCGTCATGAAGCAGGGTCGCGGTGTGGATGAACTCGACCGCGGCGGCGAGCTTGTGGTGCCGCGTTCCGGGGTAACCGAGCAGCGCCGCACTTGCGAGGGTAAGCATCGGGCGCATGCGCTTGCCGCCACCCGCAATCAGGTGCCCCGCAAGCTCCGGAATTAGCGCGACATTGCTTTGCATCCGCTCGAGGATGACGGCGTTGACGCCGTTCATGTCAGCAGCGACGAGCGCCATCATCGCGTCGAGCGATGGCTCGCGCTGCGCGGTCAGCGAATGAAGCGTTCCGGTCACGGCGCCGCCCTAGCGGGTGGGCGCGGCTTTTCCTAGCGTCCTACCAGACGTGGACCCGCTGATCGGGCGGAAGATAAAGCTTGTCGCCGGGCTGCACGTTGAAGGCCTTGTACCATTCGTCCATGTTCCGGACGATGCCGTTGACCCGGTACTTGGACGGGGAATGCACGTCGGCGAGCAGCCGCGAGCGCATGCTGTCCTCGCGATATTTGCTCTCCCAGCTGTAGCCGTAAGCGATGAAGAAGCGCTGGTCGCCGGTGAGGCCGCCGATCACCGGCGGCTCGCCATGTTCGGCGACATATTTGCGGTAGGCGGCGTAGGCGACTTCAAGCCCGCCGAGGTCACCGAGATTTTCGCCCAAGGTCTGCTGGCCCTTGATGTGAAGGCCCGGAAGGGGCTCGAACTGGTCGTACTGCTTCACCAGCGCTTGCGCATGTGCGTCGTATTTCGCGGCGGTCGACTTGGTCCACCAGTCGCGAAGGCGTCCCATGCCATCGAACTTGCGGCCCTGGTCGTCGAACCCGTGGCCGATCTCGTGACCGATGGTCGCGCCGATGCTGCCATAGTTGGCAGCGGGATCGGCATTGGGATCGAAATAGGGCGGCTGGAGGATCGCCGCCGGGAACGTGATCTGGTTGGTCGACGGGTTGTAATAAGCGTTGTTGGTCTGGGGCAGCATGTCCCACAGCGAGCGGTCCACCGGCTTGGGATAGCGCGACAGCTGCAAGTCCCAATCGAACTGCTCGGAACGCATCACGTTGCCGAACAGGTCGCCGCGATCGACCTTCAGGGTCGAGTAATCGATGTATTTTGCCGGGTGGCCGATCCGCGGATCGAACTGCCCGAGCTTGACATCTGCGGCCTTTCTGGTGGCCGCGTCCATCCAGCTTGCGCCGGCGATCTTCTCGGCGAGCGCCGCGCGAATGTTGGCAATGAGCTCGCCCATCTGGCGGTCGCTTTCGGGCGGATAGCGCCGCTGCACGTAGATCTGGCCAACGCCTTCGCCGAGCGCGCCATTGACCAGGTCGACACCGCGTTTCCAGCGGTCGCGCTGGACCGGCACGCCGCGAAGGGTCTTCGAGTAGAAATCGAACGCCGAGTCATCAAACGCCTTGGGCAGGAACGACGCGTGATCGCTGATGAAATGAAAGGCGAGATAGTCCTTCCAAGTCGTCAGCGGCGTTGCCGCGAAAAGCTTGCCGGCGGCGGTGATCGCGCTTGGCTCTCCGACGATGACATCGCCCGCCTTGGCCAGTCCCTGCTTCGCGAGCAGGCGGTCCCACTGGAATTGGGGCGCGAAAGCGCGAAGCTTGGCCCGAGTCATCGGGTGATAGGTCTGATCGACGTCGCGTAGCCGCTCGATGGGCCAGTAGACCTTGGCAAGCGCGGTTTCGAGCGCGAGCACTCGATCGGCGCGAGCCTCCGCATTGCGGTAGCCGGCCATGCCCAGCATCTTCGCCACGTAGGCACGGTAGGCGTCGCGATAGGCTTTGAACTTCGCGTCGGGGAGCAGGTAATAATCGCGCGTCGGCAGGCCCAACCCCGACTGGTCGATGTTCACGGTGTAGCGCGTCGGGTCCTTGAGGTCGGCGCCGATGCCCACGCCGACGGGCGATGAAAAGCCGGTGCTTGCGAATAGGTCGATAAGGTCGCCGCGGGTCTTCGCTGCGTCAATCTGGTCGAGGTAGGGAAGAACCGGGCTGACGCCGCGGCTCTCGATCGTCGGCTGGTCCATCCAGCTCGCGTAGAAGTCGCCGATCTGCTGCCCGATTTGGCCGTTGGCGGTCGGGTCCTTCGCCATATCTTCGATGATCGAGCGAACGTCCGCGTCGATCTGATCGTTGAGCACGGAATCGATGCCTGCGAAGGTGCGTTGCGGATCGATCTCCGTGCGCTTGTCCCAGCCGCCGTTGACGAAGGCCCAGAAATCATCCCCGGGCTTCACCGAGGAATCAGCGGCGGTAAGATCCACGCCCCAGGGTAGGAACTTGGGATCAGCCGCTGCGGCCGGCGATGCTGCGGCAATCGAGAGCAGCGCACATCCGGCGAGCGCAAACGTTTTCAGATTCATTTCAAGTCCTTCCGGCGGGAAATTCGGCGCTGGTTCGCCCAGGCCGAGCAGTCGGCAAACAGCTTTTCGACGAAAGGCCGGCTTGTCTAGCCCGCGGGGAGGGTTAGGCGCGCGAGCAGACCACCCAGGTCTTCGCTTTCCTCAAGATGGACTGATCCACCGTAAATCTCCGCAACGTCGCGAACGATGGCCAGCCCCAGGCCCGTTCCGGGTTTGCCCGTGGTGTCGAGCCGCGCCCCGCGCGTGAACAAATGCCCGCGCTTTTCCTTTGGGATGCCGGGGCCGTCATCCTCGATCAGGATATCGACCTTGGACCGCTTGCGCTCGACCGTGACGAACACACGTCCGCCGCCATATTTCGCTGCATTCTCGACGAGGTTGCCGAGCATCTCGTCGAGGTCCTGTCGTTCCACCCGCACCTGTGCTTCTTTGTCGCCGGCGATATCGACGGTGACGCCTTCGTGCATGCGATCGACGGCGCGCTGCACGGCTTCGAGGCTCTCCCACACCGTGGCCCGCGCCTGCGCTGAAGCGCGACGGCCGATGGCTCGGGCCCGCGCGAGATGGTGGTCGACCTGGCGCCGCATCACCAGAGCTTCCCGGCACACGGTGTCGGCAAGATCGGGCGAACGCGCGGTCGCAGCGTTGGTGATGACGGTTAGGGGTGTCTTCAGCGCGTGGGCAAGGTTGCCGGCATGACGTCGCGCTTCCTCCGCCTGGGCTTCGCTATGGGCCAGGAGCTGGTTGATCTCTTCAGTCAGCGGGCGAATCTCGGTCGGGAAATCCTGCTCGATCCGGGTTTTCTCGCCGGATCTGATCGACGACACTTCGCGCCGCACCCTTCTTAGCGGCCACAAGCCGTAGAAGGTCTGCAGAGCCGCGAGGATGAGTAAGCCCACGCCAAGCGCGGTGAAGCTCCAGATCAGAGTTTGGCGGAGGCGGTGGATCTGCTCGTCGATCGTTTCGCGCGATTGCGCGACCTGGAAGCGCCAGCGGATCTTCGATCCCGGGAGCACGGCGTCCCGCTCGGCGATGCGCAGCGGCTCGGGGTGCTCCGCCACCGAGAATTCGCCGCTGTCGTAAAGATGCGGCTTCACGTCATTGTGCGCTTCGAGCACCTTTAAGCGCCGGTCCCACAATGAGCGCGACGGGAAGGTTTCCGCGCCCAGCCCGCTAATCTGGAAGTAGAGGCCTGAATATGGCTCGACGAACCGCTGGTCGGCGGGCGGACGGTTGAAACGCACCTCGCCGTCAGGGCCAATTTCCGACGAGGCGATCATCGAATTCAAAATGAAGACGAGCTGGTTGTCGAAGCTGTCGACGATGGATCGGCTGAGCACGCGGTCGAGCGCGAATCCGCCCATCAGCAGAAGCGCGAAGATCCAGATCGCTGCGACGCCGATCATGCGCCGTGTCAGCGAACCGATGCGCGGTCCCTTCGCACCGGCGGCTCGCTTGTCGTCGGCCGCCGCCGTTACCGAGGCGGCCTGGTCGTTCAACTGCCGGGGTCTTCCAGGCTATACCCGAGGCCCCGGATGGTGGTGATCACGTCAGCGCCAAGCTTCTTGCGGATGCGCGTCACGAACACTTCGATCGTGTTCGAATCGCGGTCGAAATCCTGGTCGTAGATATGCTCGATAAGCTCGGTCCGGCTCACGACCTTGCCCTTATGGTGCATGAGGTAGCTCAGCAGCTTGTACTCCTGTGCCGTGAGCTTCACCGGCTCGCCGCCCTTGGTTACCTTGCCCGAGCGCGTATCGAGGCGGATGTCGCCCGCGACCAGCTCCGATGAGGCATTGCCGGAGGAGCGGCGAATGAGCGCGCGCAGGCGCGCGATCAGCTCTTCGGTCTGAAACGGCTTGGCGAGATAATCATCAGCACCGGCATCGAGGCCGGCAACTTTGTCGGACCAGCTGTCGCGTGCGGTCAGGACCAGCACCGGCATCTTGCGCGCTTCCTTGCGCCACCGGTCAAGGACCGTCAGCCCATCGACCTCGGGCAGGCCGAGATCGAGGATCACGGCATCGTAATTTTCCGTGGAGCCCAGGTAATGCCCGTCCTCGCCGTCGGTCGCGAGGTCGACGGCGTAGCCAGCCCCTTCGAGGGTGGAGCGCAGCTGGCGCCCAAGGTTGGGTTCGTCTTCGACGATCAAAACGCGCATTCAAAGCTCCCCGGAGCTGTTCATATTCCCGCCGTCAACCCGCGTTGCGGCGATCGGTTGCTTGTCCGGAACAACTGGGAACAAGTGCGCAAAAGTCAATCTGCGCCCGAAACGATCACTTCGGGCGGGAACGGCGGATGATCTTGCCGCTTTGGGCGTCGACGTCGACCCAGATCACCTGGCCGTTCTGAATGAACTTTAGGCGATAGGTGCCGCCGTTGAGTTCAGGGCCCAGATAGTCGGCCCCGCCCATGAAGGGGAGGACGCGGCGCTCAAGCTGGGGGAGCGGCATCGAACGGCCCTCGCGCGTCGCCTCGAACGCCCGCTGCGTCTCGCGCGGCGGATCGGCCAGCGCCGGAGCGCTGGTGAGGCCGGTCGCAACCGCGACGGCGAGAAGGAAAGTTCGAAACAAGGTCATTACGCGACTCTTTTCACGTCCGCTTTGTATCACGGCGCATTGAATAGGCTATGAATGCCGTTGAACGTGGCTGTTCAGGCTCTAACAGGCGCGGATCATGGCGGCGCCGATCCTCTCTTACGAAGACCTTGGACTGATCCAGGGCGAAGGCTGGCTGTTCCGCGGCCTCGACCTGTACATCGGGGAGCGAGACCGGCTGGCGCTGATCGGCCGCAACGGCGCGGGCAAGACAACGCTCCTGAAATGTCTCGCTGAGTTGATCGACACCGACGAAGGCAAGCGCACGATCGTCCCCGGCACCAATGTCGTCTTGCTGGAGCAGGACCCGAAGATGGACGGGTTCGCGACATTGCGGGAATGGGTGCTTCACGGCGCCGAGGCCCCGGAGGCGCATGAGGCTGACGCGATTGCTCACCAGCTCGGCATCGACCTTAATCGCCCGACGTCGACCGCCAGCGGCGGCGAGCGGCGGAGGGCCGCGATCACGCGCGCGCTCGCGCAGGGTCCCGACATCCTGCTGCTCGACGAGCCGACCAACCACCTCGACCTGGGCGCGATCGAATGGCTCGAGGAATGGCTGAAGCGGTTCAAGGGCGCGTTCATCGTTATCAGCCACGACCGGACCTTCCTGGCCCGGCTGACGCGGAGCTGCATCTGGCTTGACCGCGGCGACCTCAAGCGCGCCGAGATTGGCTTTGGCGGGTTCGAAGCGTGGACCGAGCGCGTTTACGAGGAGGAGGCGCGCGCCGCCGAGAAGCTCGACGCCAAGCTGAAGATCGAGCTTCACTGGCTTCAGCGCGGCGTGACGGCGCGCCGGCGTCGCAACCAGGGGCGGCTCGCCAAGCTCAACGAGATGCGTGCCCAGCGCGCGGCGATGCTTGGCGCGACTGGGGCGGCCAAGCTCGCGCTCGCCAAGGACGATGTGAAATCGAAGACGGTGATCGACGCCGACCAGGTGTCGAAGAGTTTTGGCGACCGCGTCATCATCCGCGACTTCAGCCTGCGCGTGCAGCGCGGCGACCGCATCGGCCTGGTCGGGCCCAACGGCGCGGGGAAGACGACACTGCTGAAGCTGCTCACCGGTGAGCTTCAGCCGGACAGCGGGACGGTCACCCTCGCCAAGACCCTGAGCGGAATAGTGATCGACCAGCAGCGTAAGCTGATGGACCCGGCCAAGCGGGTGAAGGACGTGCTTGCCAACGGCGGCGACTGGATCGAGGTGCGCGGGCACAAGAAGCACATCAAGGGCTACCTCAAAGAATTCCTGTTCGACCCGGCGCTCGCGGAAGCGCCGATCGGGTCGCTGTCCGGCGGTGAGCGGTCGCGACTGCTGCTCGCGCGCGAGTTCGCGCGCGAAGCGAACCTGCTGGTGCTCGACGAGCCGACCAACGATCTCGACCTCGAGACGCTCGACCTGCTGCAGGAAGTGATCGCCGACTACGAGGGCACGGTGCTGATCGTCAGCCACGACCGCGACTTCCTCGACCGCACCGTGACCATCACCTTGGGTCTCGACGGCAGCGGTAAGGTCGACGTTGTCGCCGGTGGGTACGAAGACTGGATCAGGAAGCGCTATGAGGCCGCGCGTGCGCCCACCAAAACGCCAACTAAGGCTTCGCCGGTGGCGACGCCGCGCCCGTCGGCGACGACCAAGCTCTCCTACAAGGATCAGCGCGACTATGACCGGTTGCCGGGCGAGATCGAGAAGCTCCAGGCGGAAATCGCTTCAGCGGAAGAAGCGCTGCACGACCCTGATTTGTACGCGCGCGACCCGAAGCGCTTCGCCGAGCTGACCGAGAAAATCGCGCGCAACCGCGCCGAGGTTGAAGCTGCCGAGCTTCGCTGGCTCGAGGTCGCTGAGACGGCCGAGGCGCTGAAAGCCTGACAGCCGTCAATGGGTGAGCTACACACCACAACGTGATGCGGGGGATTAGATGGCCGACTGCCTGACCGAGCGGCTCTATATCTTCGACGATTTCCTCCCCGCGGAGGCGAGCGCCGGAATGCGCGGCGACATCGACGCGCATTTCTCCAACCCGTACCAGCACAAGCACGAGACCCACGACGTGTGGAATTACTGGCACGTGCCGGGCCAGTATAATTACCTGCGCACGACACCAGAAAAGGTCATCGGGCGGGACAAGGTCGAGCGGTTCGTCGAGGCGCTGAGGTCATTGTCGGCGGTCAAATTCGGCTTCGCCGAGGTCACTTGGCCCTTTTTCGGGCTATATGTCCCGGGCTGCTCACAAAATTTGCACAATGACGCGACCAACGGCCAGCTCGGCTACGTCTATTCGCTGACCCGAAACGACCGGCAGACGATCGGCGGAGAGACGATGGTCGTCCATGACCGCGATCTGTTCCGCAGTTCGCTCCGAACCGCCGCGGCAGGCAGGGCGATGTTCGACCTGGTCGAACCGCGCTTCAACCGCCTCACCTTGTTCGACGATCGCATTCCGCACGCAGTGCAGCGTGTCGACGGGTCGATGGACCCACTCGAGGGCCGCTTCGTGCTGCATGGCCATATCCGCGAGGGCGGTGTCGTCGTCCAGGGCGCATTGCCGCCCAACGCGATTCAGGAACCGGTGGTCGAGGTGTTGAAGACCTTGCGCGAACGCGCCGGCACCGCGGTCAACGGGCCGTTAGTGCTGTCGATCGAGGTCGGCACTTCTGGCGAGGTCGAGAGCGTCCGACCGATCTTTGACCGGCTGGCGAGCGGTGAAGAAGTCGACATCGACGCCATCCGATCGGACGCCGTCGAGCGCATCAAAAGCCTTAAATTCCCGACGGCGGCCTCGTCGACCAAGGCCAATATCCCGCTGATGTTCTGAAGGCTCAGGCCTGCAGGCGGTACTGCTTCAGCAGGTCATAGAGCGTTGGCCGGCTGATTCCGAGCAGCTTTGCGGCGCCCGAGATATTGTTGTCGGTGCGGCTCATCGCCTGGCGGATCGCCCGGCGATCGGCGACCTCGCGAACGGCGCGCAGGTTAATCGCGACGCCATCCTCATCCCGCTGCGGTCCCAGGTCGAGATCGGCGGCGGTGACGCTCTTGCCGTCGGCCATGATAACTGCGCGCTTGATGCGGTTCTCGAGTTCGCGAACGTTGCCAGGCCAGGCGCAGGAATCGATGGCGGTGATGGCGTCCGGCGACAGGGCCATGCCGCCGCGCTTTAATTCACTTCCGAAGCGCTGGATGAAATGGCGAGCAAGCAGAACAGCGTCGCCCGACCGCTCGGCGAGCGAGGGAATCTTCACTACGATCTCGGCGAGGCGGTAATACAGGTCGTCGCGGAAGCGGCCGTCCGCAATCATCGCTTCAAGGTCCTGGTGGGTTGCGCAGACGATGCGCGTGTCGACGGCGATCGGCTGGCGGCCACCAATGCGCTCGATCACCCGCTCCTGGAGGAAGCGCAGAAGCTTCACCTGCAGCGGCAGCGGGATGTCGCCGACTTCGTCGAGGAACAGGGTGCCGCCTTGCGCGAGCTCGATCTTGCCGACGTTCGATTTGACCGCGCCGGTGAAGGATCCGCGCTCGTAACCGAACAACTCGGCCTCGAGCAGGTTTTCGGGGATCGCCGCGCAATTGATCGCGACGAACTCACCCTTGCGGGTGCTTTTCTCATGCACTGCACGCGCGAGCAGCTCCTTGCCGGTGCCGCTGGCACCGAGCAGCATCACCGACACGTCGGCCGACGCGACCCGCTCGATGGTCTTGGCGACCTTGAGCATCTCGGGTGCGGCGCTGATGATCGATCCCAGCACAGTTGCGCTACCGCCGGTCTCGAGGCGGCGATTCTCGTCCTCGATTGCGTGCAGGTGGAAGGCGCGGGCGACGATCATCCCGAGCTCGTCAATGTCGACTGGTTTCTTGTAGAAATCGTACGCACCCATCCCGATCGCCTTGAGTGCGCTTTCCCGCGCGCCATGGCCGGTCGCGACGATGACCTTGGTGTCGGGCTTGAGACGGAGGATCTCCTCCAGCACCGCGAAGCCCTCGTCGGTGCCGTCGGGATCGGGCGGAAGGCCAAGGTCGAGCGTGACGACCGCGGGCTCATGCGCGCGCAGCACTTCGATCGCCTGGGCGCGGTCCCCGGCGCAGACGACCTGATAGCCTTCGTAGGCCCATTTGAGCTGGCGCTGCAGGCCTTCGTCGTCCTCGACGACGAGCAGGACTTTGGGATTGGTCGTGTCGGTCATGCGCTTTTCCGTTGCGGTTGTTCGGCCGGATCGGCGGCCGGAAGGTTGATCGTGAAGGTGGTGCCGTGGTTGGGGCGGCTGTCGACACTGATCCGCCCGCCCATCGCGGTGATCAGGGACCGGGCCTCGAACGCGCCGATGCCGAAGCCGCCTGCCTTGGTTGACGCGAACGGCTGGAACAGCTGGCCGCGGACGAAATCGCCGTCCATGCCGGGGCCGCGGTCACTGATCGCGATGGATACGGTCCCTTCGGTGCCCGAAACCTTTACCGTGACGGGCTGGCCGCCTGGGCTGGCTTCGACCGCATTCTGGAGAAGGTGGCCGAGCGCCTGCTCGAGCGCGCCCGGATCGACCATCGCCCACAGGCTCGCGTCACCCAGCATCTTCACCTCGTGGTCGCCGCGCTTGGCGGCGATGGCCGAGCTCAGGATGGCGCGCAGCGGCTGCGCTTCGGTCCGGTGCAGGCGCGCCGATGCATGCGGGGTGAGCCTCGCCAACAAGTCGTTCATCTTGCCCACGGAGGAGCGGAGGGTCGCGACCATGTCGGTGCGAAATTCGGGGTTGTCGGCGTGGCGCTCCGCATTTCGGGCGAGCAGTGACAGCTGGCTGACCAGATTCTTGATATCGTGAAGGATGAAGGCGAAGCGGCGATTGAACTCTTCAAAGCGCTGGGCATTAGCGAGCGCCTCCTGACCGAGGGCTTCGGCCAACGAGCTAGCCGCCTGGCGGCCGGCCGTCCGCAAAAGGTCGAAGTCCTCCCAGTCGAGCGGGCGCTGGAATTCCGGCACGGCCAGCACCACGATACCGACCAGGCGATCGTGATGGACCAGCGGAATTCCGGCCCACACGGCCGGGTCCGCGATCATCCACGGCGGCACCGGCAACTGTCGTTCCAACCCATGCGCCCAACCGCCTCGCAACGCCTCGAACTCAAGGATCCGGCCGCTTGCCTCAAGGCCGTCCCAGAACTGCTGGATATCTTCGAGCTGGTCGACGGGCGGATTGACCGACGGCCAGTTCCACGTCGCCGCAACTTCGGCGCCGCGACGGCCATCGCTAACCAGGAGCAGCCCGCCCGGCGCATCGACCACGTCCGCAAAGGCTTTGACGATACGTTCCGACAAGGGCCCGCTGTCCGTATCCGACCTTCCGAGAGTTTCGGTGAAGCGAAGCCACTCGCTACGATAGTCGTAGCGATGCTCGAACAGATGCTTGGCGACCTTGACCTTGAGCCACCCGCGAGCGCGCGCGCTCGGGATGACGGCCATGGCGCCGACCGTCATCACCGCCAGCAGGGCCACCATCACCGTCGACGACCAATCGAGGCCCGAGCCGCGAAGCGCGGTCGCGACGATCGCCATTAAGGCGAAATAGGCGCAAATCGCGAGGAGTGAGAGGGATTGGAAGGTGGCGGCGCGGGACAGGCGCACGCGCCACCCGCTTTCGTTGCGCGCGCCCAACGCCAGCAGGGGGGCGGTCAGGGCGACGGCCAGCCCGCGCCCTTCCATCAGCCACTTGGCATTCGGCGCGCCGAGATAAGCCATGGTGTAGAGGTTGAGGTCGTAGACCCACATCCATGCGAGCCCGATCATGGCCAGACGAATGTGCGAGCGGCTGGCCGGCGCGGCCTGTCCATAGAGATTGTGCACCAATACGAGGGCACCGGCAGCGGTCGTAATCCGGAGGAGCAGGCTGGTCTGGGCAATCGCTCCGCCCGGGGCCAGCAAGCCGAGGCTGGTCGTTACCAGCTGCATTCCGATCGACGCTGCAACGGCTCCATAGACGAGGCGGACGCCGTGCTGCCGATCGTCGCCGGCGCTGGACAGGCTGTAAAGCAGGCTGATCCAGACGAGGTTGCGGGCGCTTTCGGCGTAAGCCGCAAGCGGCTCGCCTGGCATCACCGCGCTGAGCCACGCCCAGAAAGCGGTCATCGCGAAGGAGCCGACAAGCAGGCGCTGGCCCGGCTGGCGCGATGCTTCGCCAAGGCGCCAGATCATCAGGGCGAGAAACAGCACCGCGGCAAGCGCGTGGCTCCAGAAGGAAATCAGCGCGCTCATGCGCCTGATGCTGTCAATTTCACCGACATAGGCACAGGTGTCGCTAAATTTTACAAATAAGTGGTGAACGAACGCGCTAGAGAGCGCGCATGACCATCGAAAAACGGCGCGTCGGCACTAGCGACCTCGAGGTCGCGCCGCTGGCACTCGGCGGCAATGTGTTCGACTGGACCGCCGACGAAAAGACGAGTTTCGCGGTCCTCGACGCATTCGTGGATGCCGGCGGGACGATGATCGACACCGCGGACGTCTATTCGGCATGGGTGCCCGGGCACGAGGGCGGGGAAAGCGAACGGCTGGTCGGACGCTGGCTGAAGCGCGACCCGTCCAAGCGCGGCAAGGTCGTGATCGCGACCAAGGTCGGCTTTCTCGACGGCGAAATCGTCGACGGTGAATATGTGCCGAACCTTGAACCTGAGGTCGTAAGCCGCGCCTGCGATGCTTCGCTGCGCCGGCTCGGAACCGACCGCATCGACCTTTATTATCAGCATCGCGACAGCCCGACCGTGCCCCTGGCCGACAGCCTCGGCGCGTTCGAGGAGCTCCGCCGCGCCGGCAAGATCAACGCAATCGGCCTTTCGAACTTCACCGGCGACCGGATTAACGAGGCGGTTGCGACATCGCGGGCAGAAGGCTTCGCTCCCCCAGCCGCCCTCCAGCCGTGGTATAACTTGATGGAGCGCGAGCGCTTCGAGCCCGATCCGCGCGACGCCGCGATCCGCAACAATCTCGGCGTCTTTCCTTTCTACAGCCTCGCCAACGGCTTCCTCAGCGGGAAATATCGGAGCGAAGCAGACCTCGCGAAGAGCGTTCGCGGCGAGCGGTCGCGTGCATTCCTCCGGGGCAAGGGCGCTGACGTGCTCAAGGCACTGGACGAGGTTGCAGAGGAGACCGGCGCAGCGCTTGCGACGATTTCGCTAGCATGGCTGATGGCGCAGCCGTCGATCGTTGCGCCGATCGCGAGCGCCACATCGGTCGAGCAGCTCAATGAGCTGACCGCGGCGATGGAATTGAAGCTATCGGCCTCCCAGCTCGATCGGCTGAGCGAAGCGAGTTCCGAAGCGCTTCCGGCCTAGGTCGCCGGAACCAACTCCATCACGTCGATCTGCGATTCGAACTGCGGCTTGGGCATCAACAGCCGCCAGCGTTTGTCCCCGATCCGCTCGACATAGCCGGCGACGTTGCGGTCGGGGTCCTCGCCATATTGCATCGCTCGAGTTTCGTCGCCGAGCACAAGCGTGCCCAGGAAGATCTGCCGCATCGCATCGTTGGGGAAGATCAGGCCGACGTAGCGTTGCGAGCCAGTTAGCTTTTCCAGGCGCTGGAGGTCGCGTTCAACGCGGACCCGGCAGGAAAAAGCGGGATAGGCGACATAGTCGAGCATGCCCTCCGTCTTGGCGCCGATCTTGAACACCCGGCACCGATACATCCCATTGGGAAGGCCCTGGCCGGCGAGCGCCGCATCCGGATCGAGCAGCTGTCCTTCCCTGGTGATGTCCGCCACGTGACCGGACTTTCGGGCGGCCGCCAGCGCATCGACAAAGGTCTTGCGCCAGTCGCGCAGGCGCTCACGGTCGCGGGGCGTGGCGACATCGCGCCAGGCCGTCGTCCAATGGTCCACCATGCCGGCCGGCTGCATGACCGTCTCACAGGCCGTGCAGGTCAGGGCGAGTGCAAGGACGAGAAACGCGCGCATCGATCAGGCAGCCGTCCAACCGCCGTCGACGCTGAGGTTGGCCCCGGTGATCGAGGCAGCTTCGCCGCGGCATAGAAATAGGGCGAGCGCCGCCACTTCTTCGGGCGTGACGAACCTTTTGGTGGGCTGGGCGGCGAGCAGCACGTCTTCCATCACCTGCTCGCGCGTCAGGCCGCGGGTCGCCATCGTGTCGGGTATTTGACGCTCGACCAGAGGCGTCCAGACATAACCGGGCGAGATGCAGTTCACGGTGATGCCATCGCGCGCCGTTTCCAGCGCGACCGTCTTGGTGAAGCCGGCGATGCCGTGCTTGGCCGCGACATAAGCCGACTTGTTGGGGGAGGCGACGAGGCTGTGCGCAGAAGCGGTGTTGATGATTCTGCCCCAACCCTTCGACTTCATCGCCGGCAGGACGAGGCGGGTGGTGTGAAACGCCGCGCTCAAGTTGATCGCGATAATTGCGTCCCATTTCTCGGGCGGGAAATCCTCCACCGGCGCGACATGCTGGATGCCGGCATTATTGACCAGGATGTCCGGCGGGCCGAGCTCGGCCGAGCAGCGGTCAATCATCCGCTCGATTGCGCCGCCATGGGCCATGTCGGCGCTGTCATGGATGGCGCCCAGTTCGGCACAGATACGCTCGATCTCTTCAAGCGGCCCGAAGCCGTTGATCATCAGCTTCGCGCCCTCTCGAGCGAGCGCAGTCGCGATCGCCAGCCCGATACCCGACGTCGATCCGGTGACGAGCGCTACTTTGCCTTCGAGACTCATGTCGCCTGCAAAAGGCGTTTGCGCGGGCAATTGCAACCGTGAGGGTGCTCAGTGCATTGGAACGGCGGAACAGGGAGAGCGGCGATGCGGCTTGATGGACCCGAGAGCGGTAATTTCGAGGACAATACTGGCCGATCGGGCATGGGTTTCGGCGGTGGCGGCGGCAATATGCTCGGCTGCTTGTTGCCGATGGTCGCGAGCCGCTTCGGCATCGTCGGTGTCCTCATCCTGTTGCTCGGCTATTGCGCGCTGACCCAGCTTGGCGGTGGCGGCGGGCTGATTCCCGGCACCAGCACGAGCAGCAACGCACCTGCAGGTCAGTCGACGATCGATCCGCAAACGAAGCATTTCATGCTCCAGGTGCTGGGGTCGACGGAGCAGGTGTGGGGCGACGTGTTTCAGAAGGCCGGCGCGCGCTACTCGCCGACGACGCTTGTCGCTTACAGCAGGGGCTACCAGTCGGGCTGCGGCGCGGCCCAGTCGGCGATGGGACCCTTTTACTGCCCGACCGACCGGCGGATCTACGTCGACCCCGAATTCTTCAATGAGCTTTCAACGCGCTTCAACGCGCCCGGCGACTTCCCGATCGCTTATGTGATCGCGCACGAGGTCGGCCACCACGTCCAGGACCTGGAAGGCACGCTCGATCAGGCGCACAACCTCCAGGCGCGGTCGAGCGAGACGGCGGGGAACGCGGTCCAGGTCCGCGTCGAGCTTCAAGCCGATTGTTATGCCGGCGTCTGGGCCAAGCGCTCGGGCGGCATGGAAGCCGGTGACCTTGAAGAGGGCATGCGGGCGGCTGAGGCGATCGGCGACGACACGCTGCAAAAGGAAACGCAGGGCACCGTCGTGCCGGACAGCTTTACGCACGGTTCGTCCGAACAGCGCATGGCCGCTCTTCGCGCCGGCCTTGCCAGCGGCGATCCGGCGACCTGCCGATTCTAGAGCTTGACCAGCATCTTCCCGGTGTTGGCGCCCTTGAACAGGCCCTGGAAAGCGTCGGGCATCTTGTCGAGCCCTTCGACGACCGTTTCGGTTGACTTGACCGTGCCGTTGGCGACCCACGGGCCCATCTCTGCGTAGAATTCGGACAGGCGCGGGAAATAGTCGAAGATAATGAAGCCCTGCAGGCGGATGCGGGCAGCGATCACACGCATGAGGAAGCGAAGCTTGGCCGGCTCCGCCTTGTTGTAGCCCCCGATCATCCCGCAGATCGCAAAGCGCGCATTGTTTCGCGCGAGCGCCAGCGCCGCATCCAGATGGTCGCCGCCAACATTGTCAAAGTAGACGTCAATCCCATTTGGCGCGGCCTTGGCCAGGCTTTTGAGGATCGGCTCCGCGCGATAGTCGATGACCTGGTCCGCACCGAGCGAACGTACGTAGTCGCATTTCGTCTTGCCGCCCGCTGAGCCGATCACGGTCATGCCTTTAGCCTTCGCGATCTGGACGACCGCCGAGCCAACGGCGCCCGCGGCGGCGGAGACGAAAACGACATCGCCCCCCTTGGCCGATGCCGCATCAAGCAGTCCGAAATAGGCCGTCGCCCCGGTAACTCCGAGCACGCCGAGGAATTTCTGAGGCTCGGCGCCGAGGTCGGGGAGTTTGGTCGCCGTGCGCGCCGCGACGACCGCTTCGTCGCGCCATCCCGCCATGTGCTGGACGAGGTCGCCCAGTGCAAAGCCTTCGGCTTTGCTCTCGACTACCTCGCCGACCGCGCCGCCTTCCATCGGCTCGCCCAATTGGAATGGCAGAACGTAGCTCTTCACGTCGTTCATCCGGCCGCGCATGTACGGGTCGACTGACAGCCAGCGGTTGCGAACGCGGATCATCCCCTCGTCGAGCGGCGCCAGTTTCAGCTGCTTGAGCTCGAAGTTTTCTGCGGTCGGGAGCCCTTCGGGGCGACTTTTCAGGTGCCAGGCGCGTGCCATGTTGATGTCTCCGGTTGCGGGCCCGCGCATAAGCGCAAAAGGCCCGGTGGCGAAGGGGACGGCGCCACCGGGCCTCAGATAGCCTCCAAGGGGAGGAGGCTGGCTTTCTACCGCTCAGTCGCGGTAGGTGCCTTGGAAGCTTCGATCGAGCACGCGCGGCCCCATTTCGCTTTGGTCGTCACGCTCGAACAAAGCGCGGCTGCGGCTTTCGTCGCGCCAGCGTTCGCGTGCCTGGTCGGCCGAGCAGTCGAGGATGACACGATCGCCTTCGATGCGGTCGATGTCCGAACAGCTAAGCGAATGGTGCGCGCCGCCGCTGTCCGGATCGGACTTGGCCAGGATCAGCCGGTCGCGTCCGATCTTGTCGACCGTGCCGACATGCTGGTCGTCGCTGCCCACCACTTCCATATGCTCTCGGATCTGACCGAGCAGGCCGCGCTTCTGCATCCGGCGATCTCGCCAGTCGCCGAAGTGGTTTTCGAAGCGCGACTGGTTCTCGCGACGGTAGTCATCATAGTCGCGGTCGAGCTCATCCAAGTGCTGCTGGCGCCAGGACTGGTAATGTGGATCGCGGTTGCGCGATGAAAAGCGCGAACGCTCCCGATCCCCGGCAAATTGCTCACCGCGGCCATAGCCACTGGCTGCGAAGAACTGGTCGGATTCATGGTGTCCGCGGCCATAGTCACCTGTAATCGGGCGATAGCTGCGGTCCTGATCGCGGCTCCGGCGGAAGCTCAGGTCGTTGCCGCCGAAGCTGCGCTCGCTATGGTAGTCGCCCCGCTGATCGCGGCTCGAACGGCCCTCCATGCGGTCGTGGCGTTCGCCGCGGCGGTCGGCATCGTCATCGCCGAACCAGGAGGCAATCTCGTCGCCAGCGCGCTCGAAGAAGCCGCGCTCCTCCCGACCCGAATGGCCGCGTTCGCGGTTATCCCAGTCGCGTTCTTGGTCGCGTGAGCGCGAATAGCGGTCGTTGTACCATCGCGGACGTTCGTCGCGGGTGTCGTAGCGATCATACGCCATGTTATTTCCTCCATGCTGACAAGGCCGGTGGGGGCCGGCCGGAAACCAGGGAGAAAACGATCAGTCGGGAAACGCCGTTCCTCTATGAACGGCGCGGACCGGCCTCAAATCGGCAGGGCGAAGGCTCTGCGGGACAGGCGCTGGCGGAGGGCGGAAAATGGCGCCGGGCGGTTGGTGGAGCTGAGGGGAATCGAACCCCTGACCTCTGCAGTGCGATTGCAGCGCTCTCCCATCTGAGCTACAGCCCCGCACCGGCGAAGCGGCTCCTTAGCGGTGCCTTTGGGAGCGCGCAACCGGACCTTCAGCCAGCCCCGTTCAATTCTTCGCGTCGTCCGCGTCGAGCATCGTCGCCTGCTGCCCGGTCGAGCCGGTGCTGACGCTCGCTTGCGTGACCAGAACCGTCGTTCCCGGCGTAATCACCGAGCGCATCGCGGTCACAAATGCGGGCGGCAAATGCATCTGCTCGACCCGCTCGGTCGAAATGATTTCGGCCGGCTGGCCGGTCAGATCCGCGACACCGACCTGGATCCACTGCTTGGCCTTGCCCCCGGCATAAGTCAGCACCTGAGTTTCGCTGCTCTGCTGCTGCACCAGGGCGTGCGCACGGCCGATTTCCTTGCCATTGCGCAGGATCACGACCTGTTGGTCGCCGGTCGAAATGATGATTGACACAGGGCCTGACGCGCTGACCTCCGGGGTCCAGGTGAACTGGCCTTCGGGGCTAAGCTGCGCCGAAGGAGCGGACGTCACGCCGGCCAGTGTCGGGGCAAGTACGCCCGCGGCCGGGCGTTTGACCGGATCCTGGTGTCCGCCGGCAATCACCACGGTCCCGCCCATCGGCGTCACCGTGAATAGTTTCTTGGCGAACTCCATCGGCAGCCGGACGCAGCCATGGCTTGCGGGGAAACCGGGCAGGTTGCCGGCATGAAGCGCGACACCCTTCCAGGTCAGCCGTTGCTGATAGGGCATTGGCGCATTGTCGTACGTGCGGCTGCGGTGGTCCTTGTCCTTTTCGAGGATGGTAAAGACGCCAGTCGGGGTCTCGTATCCGTCTTTGCCCGACGAGATGGTCGACACGCCGATGCGCACGCCGTTGCGATAGACCGTCGCGCGCTGCCGGCCGATATCGACGTAGACGAGCACCGGGCCGGTCTTGGCGATATCGGGCTTCCACACCCATTCGCCCGGCTTCAGCTTGTCAGCCTGCTTGGCGAGCTGGAGCTGCGCGGACGTCGCCGCGCCCTGAGCGATCGCCGACGTCGGGAAGTTGAGCGCGAGAAACGCGCTGGCGAAGATGATTCCAGTGCCCCTCATGGGGGCATTATAGCTCAATTCGTGATGAACTCGTACCCGTCGCCCTCGTCGCGCCGGACGTTGAGGCCGCGTTCGCGAAGGCCAGCGATGTGCGGCACGAGGCGCACGTTGAACTCGGCCTCGTCGCGCTTCCCCTTTGGCGACCAGGCGACTTCGGACAATGCGAGCAGGCGTGGGAAGGCCATGAACTCGAGGTAGCGCTCGGTCGAAATGAATTCAGTCCACAGCGCGGCTTCGACGCCCATGACGCGGCCTTCTTCGGCGGGCGTGAAGCTGGCGGGCACGGGCTCCCAGTTCAGCACCTTGCCGACTGACACCGGGCCATTGTCATTGCCCTCCCATGGCGCGCCCGGCTCGCCGCGCGCCTGTGTGTAGTCAAAATAGGTATAATCGACCGGTGCCATGATCAGGTCGTAGCCAGACTTGGCGGCGGCGCTGAGCACGTCCGGGCGGCCCTTGCGCCACCACATGATGACCACCTTGCGATCGGCGCCGGCCTCGGCCTGCTCGTCCCACGCCATCGGCCGCTTGCCAAGCCCGGAGATGATGTCGGCGACGCGGCGTCCGAAATATTTCTCGACGTCGCCGCTCGATTTCAGGCCCTGCTCGGCCTTCAGCCGCTCGACTTCGGGCAGGCCGGCCCAGGCGCCCTCGCCGACTTCGTCACCGCCGAAGTGGAGGTAAGGCGCGGGGAACAGCGCCGCGACTTCGCCCAGCAGTGATTGGATGAACTTGTAGGTCTCCGGCTTCCCCGGATTCCACCGGCCCTGGCCGTCGAAAAATTCGGGATAAGCGCGGGCTTCGGAGCCCGAGTGTCCGGGCATCTCGATCTCGGGAACGACCATGATGTGGCGCTCGGCCGCATAAGCAACGATCTCGCGGATGTCCGCTTGCGTAAAATACTCCCGCTTGCCGGTCGCCGAATTGAGCGCGCCGACCTCGGTGAGCTTCGGATAGGCCGGGATTTCCAGCCGCCAACCCGGATCGTCCGTCAGGTGGAGCTGGAGGACGTTCAGCTTGTACCGCGCCATCTCGTCAATGAACTTGATCATCGTCGGCTTGCCGAAGAAGTGGCGTGATACGTCGATCAGTAGAGCGCGCCATTGGAAACGCGGCGCGTCGGCAATCTCGGCGGCAGCGATCGACCGTTTCCCATGGTCGTCGGCGACCAGCTGCAGCAGCGTCTGCGACCCATAGAACAGGCCTGCAGCATCGGAAGCGCTGATCGTTGCGCCCTTGGGCGTGACGCTCAGTCGATAGCCTTCCGGGTTTGGGATGTCCGCCGCGGAGACGAGCCTGAGCTTGATGCTGCCCTTCGCGCCGGTCCTCACGCCCAGCGTGCGTGCGAGATAGGTTGCCGTTGGCGCGGCGGCGCCATCGCCCTGAACCATTGTCGAAGCCGAGATGGGGAGGGTGCCGCTGTGCCACTGGACCGACACCGGCATCGGGATCAGCGCGGGAGCCGCAAAGGCAACGTCGGGAACCAGCAACACTAGGAGCGCAAACAGGTACAGGCGCAGCGGCTTCATCAAACTCTCCCCTTAGGCGTTCTTGTTAGGGAGAGCGGGCACAGCCGCCAACGAAAAAGGGCCCCGCAATCGCTTGCGGAGCCCTTCTTGTTTCGCAGTTCTAAGCGCTTAGTCTTCCTTGTCGCCGGTCAAAAACGCGGGCGAGAATTCAGGCTCGCGCCCGCCTTCGTCACCACCCTCGCGCTCACGGCGCGGGCCACGATCGCCCCGGTCACCGCGCGGTCCACGATCGCCGCCTTCACGGCGTGGGCCCCGGTCACCGCCTTCGCGTCGCGGACCGCGATCGCGATCCCGGCCACCGCCACGATGGCGGTCGCCACGATCGCCGCGCGGGCCGCGGTCGCCACCCTCGCGCGGCTCGCGCGGAGGACGGGTGTCCGGCAGCTCTTCGCCGGTTTCCTGGTCGACGAGGCGCATCGACAGGCGGACCTTGCCGCGCTGGTCGACCTCGATCAGCTTGACCTTGACCTCCTGGCCTTCGCTGAGGACGTCGCGGACGTTCTCGACGCGCTCGTTCTTGATCTCCGAGACGTGAACCAGGCCATCCTTGCCCGGCATGAACGTCACGAACGCGCCGAAATCGACGATGCTCGCAACCTTGCCGGTATAAATGGTGCCGGGCTCCGGCTCGGCGACGATGCCGCGGATCCACTGGCGGGCAGCTTCGATCTGGCTCAGGTCGGACGAGCTGATCTTGATCACGCCCTCGTCGTCGATATCGACCTTGGCGCCGGTCGTCGCGACGATCTCGCGAATGACCTTGCCGCCGGTGCCGATGACTTCGCGGATCTTGTCCTTCGGGATCGACATGGTCTCGATGCGCGGTGCGTGGGCCGACAGCTCTTCACGCGTGTGGTCGAGTGCCTTGGCCATTTCGCCGAGGATGTGGGCGCGGCCCTCTTTGGCTTGCGCCAGGGCGACCTTCATCACTTCCTCGGTGATTCCCGCGACCTTGATGTCCATCTGAAGCGAGGTGACGCCTTCCGACGTGCCGGCGACCTTGAAGTCCATGTCGCCGAGGTGATCCTCGTCGCCGAGGATGTCGGAGAGCACGGCAAAGTCCTTGCCTTCAAGGATCAGGCCCATGGCGATGCCCGCTACCGGGCGCGCCAGCGGAACGCCGGCATCCATCATCGCAAGGCTTCCGCCGCAGACCGTGGCCATCGACGACGAGCCGTTGCTCTCCGTGATGTCGCTGAGGACGCGGATCGTATACGGAAACTCTTCCGCGCTCGGCAGCATCGGGTGAAGCGCGCGCCAGGCGAGCTTTCCGTGGCCGGTGTCGCGGCGCGAAGGGGCACCGAAGCGGCCGACTTCACCGACCGAGTAGGGCGGGAAGTTATAGTGCACCATGAAGCGCGAGTAGGAGAGACCCTCAAGCCCGTCGATCATCTGCTCGGCGTCCTTGGTGCCAAGCGTTGTGGTGACGATTGCCTGCGTTTCGCCGCGGGTGAACAGCGACGAACCGTGGGTGCGGGGCAGGAAGCCAACGATCGCCTCGATCGGGCGGACCGTCTTGGTGTCGCGGCCGTCAATGCGGCGGCCTTCCTTCAGGATCGCCGTGCGGACGATATCCGCTTCCAGGCTCTTGACGGCCTTGGACGCAGCCATCTGCTCCTGCGGATCGGCCTCGGCGAACGCCTCTTTGGCCTTTTCGCGGATCTCGTTGAGGGCGGATGAGCGCGCCGACTTGTCGGTGAGCTTGTACGCCGCCTCGATATCCTTGCCGACGAGGTCCTTAAGCTTTTTCTTCGCCTGGTCCTTGGCGTCGCTCGTGGCGAGGTCCCAAGGCTCCTTGGCGGCTTTCTCCGCGAGCTTGATGATCCCCTCGCAGACCTTCTTCGAGGCCGCATGAGCGAACATCACGGCGCCGAGCATGACGTCTTCCGAAAGCTCCTTGGCCTCCGATTCGACCATCATCACGGCGTTCGGCGTACCGGCGACGACCAGGTCGAGATCACCTTCGGCAACTTCAGTATTGGTCGGGTTGAGGATGTATTCGCCGTCCTTGTAACCGACGCGGGCAGCGCCGATCGGGCCCATGAACGGAACGCCGCTGAGGCAAAGAGCAGCCGAAGCGGCACACATGGCGACGATATCGGGCTCGTTCTCGCCATCGTAGGACAGGACCTGCGCGATCACGAGGACTTCATTGTAGAAGCCTTCGGGGAAGAGCGGGCGGATCGGGCGATCGATCAGGCGGCTGGTCAGCGTTTCCTTTTCGGTCGCGCCGCGCTCACGCTTGAAGAAGCCGCCCGGGATGCGCCCGGCGGCCGAGAATTTCTCCTGATAATGGACGGTCAGGGGGAAGAAATCCTGCCCCGGCTTGACCGACTTGGCGGCAGTGACTGCGCACAGCACCACGGTTTCACCCATGGTCGCGAGAACCGCGCCATCGGCCTGGCGGGCAACGCGGCCCGTTTCGAGCTTCAGGGTCTTGTCGCCGAGCTCGATTTCTACAGTTTTAATGTCGAACATTTGTTTTCCTTCACCCGCGGGCCGGATGCCGGCGGGACATCATGACGGACTGTCCGGCCCGTCAGCGGTTCGGGGCGCTTCAAAAGCCCCACTGCGCCCCGCCGAATTGCGGGACTCCAGATAAGCGAAACGGCTCGAAAGGGGCCGTTTCCCGTTATTTGCGAAGGCCGAGCTTCGCGATCAGATCGGTGTAACGCTGCGCGTCTTCCTTGCGGAGATAGTCCAGCAGCGAACGGCGCTTGTTGACCATCATCAGGAGGCCGCGACGACTATGGTTGTCCTTCGCGTGGCTCTTGAAATGCTCGGTCAGCGTCTGGATGCGGCTGGTCAGGATCGCGATCTGGACCTCGGGAGAACCCGTGTCGCCCTTCTCGCGGGCATGTTCCTTGATAACCTGCGCTTTGCGCTCGGCAGTAATCGACATCGTCAGCACTCCTATTCTTAAAGGTTGAACCCCCTGACGACCTTCAGGCCGTCGGCCGAAGCTTCCACCAGCGCGACCGGAGTTTCCTCGTGGGTCGCCAGTTGAAGCCCCGGCTTTGCGGGGAAACCGACAAGCCTCTGCCCATGACGGAGCAACTCGGCTTGGCGGCTAGTGACGGGGAGGGCCGGGATGTCGTCCAGCGCCGCGATGAGCGGCATAACCATCCTCGTCAGTGCGCGCGCCTTAGCCGTTTCTTCCAGAAAGTCCAGTGAAACGGCCTGTTCGAGGCCAAACGGGCCGGCGCGCGTACGCCTAAGATAGGAAACATGTCCGACGGTTCCAACCGCGCGGGCGATGTCGCGGGCCAGCGAGCGGATGTAGGTGCCCTTGGAAACCGTGGCCGAAAGGGTCACCTCGTCGGGGCCGCTCTTCAGGACACGAAGGTCTTCGATGGTGACGCGCCGCGGCTTCAATTCGACCGGCTCGCCGGCCCGCGCGCGCTTGTAGGCGGGCTTGCCGTCGACCTTCAGCGCCGAATAGGCCGGCGGGACCTGCTCGATCGTTCCGGTGAACTGAGGGAGCGCCGCGGCAACTGCCTCAACCGCCGGGCGGGCATCGCTCGTCTCGATCGCCTCTCCCTCAGCATCGAGCGTGTCGGTCTCCTCGCCGAAGGAAATCGTGAAATCATAGGCCTTGGTCGCGTCGAGCATCCGCCCGGCGAGCTTGGTCGCTTCGCCGAGCGCGATTGGCAGCACGCCGCTCGCCAGCGGGTCGAGCGTTCCGCCATGGCCGACCTTGGTCTTGGGCTCGTCCGCTTCGCGCAGGATGCGCTTGACCGCGCTTACTGCCGTGGTCGAGCCGAGCCCGACCGGCTTGTCGATGATGATCCAGCCGTGAAGCATGACGCGCCGGCTTTAGACCGGCCACTCGTCCTTCAAAATGGCGAACAGCACCGTGTCGCGGACGTGGCCGGTCCAGGTGATGCGGTCGGCGCGGATGACGCCTTCGCGGACCGCACCCAATTTCTTCATCGCGGCCTGGCTTCGGCCGTTGCGGATATCGACGCGGAACTCGACCCGGCGGATCCCGCAATCGAACGCGCGGCCGATCATCATGTCCTTGATGCGCCGGTTGATCCCGCTGCCGCGCAGGTGCGGGCGGTAGTAGGTGCCGCCGATCTCCAGCACCTGCCGCGCTTCGTCGATGCCGAGATAGGATGACATGCCCGCAAGCTCATCGCCGTCGAACAGCACGAAAGTCCGGTTGCGCGGACTCGATGTGTAGAAGGCGATGCTCTGGTCGAACCCGTCCGGGCCGAAATTATTGGCGTAAATCTGCCAGATTTCACCGTCCTCGGCACAGGCGGCCTTAAGCGCGTCGTGATGCTTGTCGGAATAAAGCTCGGCGCGGCAGCCATCGCCGCTCATCGGCTCGGCGAGCCGGTCGAGGTCGATCATTCGCCCCGATCTTCCGCACCGAGGTCTTGCGCGACCTTCTCCGAGCGCAGGATGCGCTCGATGTGCGTGCCCTCGTCGAAGCTCTCGTCGGCGATGAACTTGAGCTTCGACGCATATTTCATGCGGACGCGGCGGGCGACTTCGCGCTGCAGGTAAGCGGTGTGCGTGCGCATGGCCTTGAGGACTGCTTCCTCGTCCTGCCCAAGGAGCGGCTTCACGAACACCGTCGCGTGGCGAAGGTCGGGCGACATGCGCACCTCGGTGACGCTGACGAGATGGCTTTGCAGCACCTCGTCATGCACGTCGCCGCGCATCAGGATCTCGCTCAGCACATGGCGCACCTGCTCGCCGATGCGCAGCAGGCGGACGGACCGGCCTTCGGGAGTTTCGACGCGGCGCATTTACAGCGTCCGCGCGCGTTCCTCGACCTCGAACACTTCGAGGCTGTCGCCCGGCTTGATGTCATTGGTATCCGCCAGCAGTACGCCGCATTCGAGGCCCGAGGTGACTTCCGCCACGTCGTCCTTGAAGCGCCGCAGCGAACTGATCGTCGTCTTCGAGACGATGACATCGTCGCGGGTGAGGCGCGCGTTGAGGCCCTTGCGAATGACACCTTCGAGAACGAGCAGGCCGGCAGCCTTGTCCCGCTTGCCCGCCGGGAAGACTTCCTGGACCTTGGCGCGGCCGACCACCGTCTCGATGATCTCCGGGCCGAGTTCGCCGGCCATCGCGCCCTTCGCCCAATCGGTCAGGTGATAGATGACGTCGTAATAGCGGAACTCGACCTTGTTGCGGTCGGCGACTTCGCGCGCCTTGGCGTTGGGCCGGACGTTGAAGCCAATGATCGGAGCGCCGCTCGCCGAGGCAAGCGTGACGTCGCTTTCGGTGATCGCGCCAACGCCCGAGTGAAGCACGCGGACCTTGATCTCGTCGGTCGACAGGCGGTTGAGCGCCTGCACGATCGCTTCGACCGAGCCCTGCACGTCGGCCTTAACGACCAGCGGCAGTTCCTTGGTCGTCGAGGCGTGGCTGGCGAACATGTTCTCAAGGCTGACTGGCGCGGAGGTCGTACGCTTCTTGTCGAGCACGCCCTGGCGATAGGACGCGACCTCGCGGGCGCGAGCCTCGTTCTCGACCACCGTGAACGGATCGCCGGCGGCCGGCACTACCGATAGGCCGAGGACCTCAACCGGAACCGAAGGACCGGCTTCCTTCACCTGGCGGCCATGGTCGTCGACCAATGCGCGGACCTTGCCGCTCGAGGCGCCGGCGACGAACACGTCGCCGACCCGCAACGTACCGCGTTCGACCAGCACGGTCGCAAGCGGCCCACGGCCCTTGTCGAGCTTGGCCTCGATCACCGTGCCTTCGGCGGCGCGATCCGGATTGGCCTTCAGCTCGAGGATTTCGGCCTGGAGGTTGATCGCTTCCAGCAGCTTGTCGAGGTTGGTCTTGTTCTTGGCCGAAACTTCGACGTCCTGGACGTCGCCGCCCATGTCTTCGACGATCACCTCGTGCTGGAGGAGCTCCTCGCGGACCTTCTGCGGCTTCGCTTCCGGTTTATCGATCTTGTTGATCGCGATGATCATCGGAACGCCGGCAGCCTTGGTGTGATTGATCGCTTCGATTGTCTGCGGGCGAAGCCCATCGTCGGCGGCTACCACCAAGATCACGATGTCCGTGACGTTGGCGCCGCGAGCACGCATTTCAGAAAAGGCTTCGTGGCCCGGCGTATCAAGGAAGGTGACCTTGGACTTATCCGGCAGGGTCACCTGATAGGCGCCGATATGCTGGGTGATGCCGCCGGCTTCGTGCGCGACCACGTCCGCGCCGCGGATCGCATCGAGCAGCGAAGTCTTGCCGTGGTCAACGTGGCCCATGATCGTAACCACCGGCGGGCGCGCCTTCAGCGTTTCCGGAGCATCGACGTCGGTCGACGTATCGATGTCGACGTCGCTTTCGCTGACGCGGTTCACGCGATGGCCGAACTCGGTCACCAGCAGCTCGGCGGTGTCCTGGTCGATCGTCTGGGTGAGCGTTACCGGCATGCCCATCTTGAACAGGGCTTTGACCAGGTCGGCGCCACGCTCGGCCATGCGGTTGGCGAGCTCCTGCACTGTGATCGTTTCCGGAACTACGACGTCGCGAACCTGCTTTTGCGCAGGGCCGGTTTCCATGTGGTGGCGCTTTTCCTTCTCGCGGGCGCGACGTAGCGCGGCGAGAGAACGGGCGCGGCTCTCGTCTTCGTCGGAAAGGGCGCGAGTAACGGTCAGCTTGCCGCGCTGGCGATGTTCGTCGCGGCCTCGGCTCGGGCGCGCGGGTTCTGGCCGCTTCGGTGCGGGCGCATGACCACCGGGGCGGCGGAAGCTGCGCTCTTCCTGCTCCTGAGCAGGAGCCGCAGCTTCGAGCTCCGTCGGTGCTTCGGCAGCGCGCTTGGCTTCTTCGGCTGCGAGGCGAGCCTGTTCGACCGCGGCTTCTTCCGCCTTGCGATTCTCTTCGGCCCGGCGGCGCTCATCTTCCGACTGCGCAACCTTGGCGCGATCCTCACGCCGGCGCGCCTCCTCAAGGCTCGTCAGGCGCGCTTCCTCGGCTTCGCGCAGCAGCTTGGCCTGAAGCTCCTTGCGATTCGTAATCTCGTCCTGCGCGGAAGGCTTACGCGGAGCCGGTGCGGCTGGCTTCGGGGCAGGCTTGGGCGCTTCGGCGACGGGTTCGGGCTTCGGCGCCTCGACGGGCGCCGGCGGGGCTTCGCCCGGGCGACCGAGGATGCGCCGCTTCTTGACCTCGACGACGACCGTGTTCGATCGGCCGTGGCTGAAGCTCTGTTTGACCTTGCCGGTCTCGACCGTGCGCTTGAGGCCCAGCGGGGGCCGGGTGCCAAGCTTCGGTTTATCGGTCTGGTCTGCCATTCTATCCCTTCGTCAAATCTTCTTCAGCCGAGCCGGTCCTCAAGGCGGATTCTCCACCTTCCAGACCACGATCGGGGCCAGTGAAAGCTCGCCACCTGGCAAGCGCGTGTCGGACACGCGAAGCGGCGGCGGGTTCAGTCAGCGCGACATGTACCACATTCTCGCGACCAAGTGCCATGGACAAGATAGTGCGCCCCTCTGGGAATATCATCCCCCGAGAGAGACCGGTGCGCTCGCCTCCGCCGACGCGCCAGGCCTGGTCCATGCGCCTGCGCCCATCTTCGCTCGCATCGAGCGCATGGAGCAGCAGGTGGACTTTGCCGGCACGCGCAGCATTTTCGACCTTGTCCGCACCGTTGATGAGGTTGCCGGCGCGCGCTTCCATCCCAAGCCTGTCGAGCGCCGTCTTGCGCAGCGCATGCTCGGTCCGCTCGCCAAGGTTCGAGGGTACGCGGACGGTGCTGGTCTTGAACGCCCGCTGCAGCGCAGGCTGGAGCTTGCCCGTCTCGACGGCCTGATCGACCGCATCGCGGCCAACGCCGATCCACGCGCCACGACCCGGAGCGCGGGCGCGCACGTCGGGCGCGACTTCGCCATCCGGCCCCAGCGCGAGCCGGATCAGCTCATCGCGCGAGCCTTTGCGACGGGTGAGGACGCAGGTCCGTTCGGGACCCGCGTCGTCGGCCTGATTGTCCGAGCTTAGGGTCTCATTCCGGGGAGTCCGCATTGGCGGCCTCCTCGGATTTGGCCGGCTCTTCGTCCTCGAACCAATGGGCGCGGGCGGCCATGATGATCTCGTTGCCCTGCTCTTCGCTCAGGGCATATTCGGCGAGGATGCCACCCTTGTCTTCGGGACGGTTGCTCGGCTCGCGCTGGCGGCGCTGCTCGGGCCGCTTCTTCTGGATGAGCTCGTCGGTCGCGAGATCGGCGAGATCGTCCAGGGTGCGGATGTTGGCCTTGCCCAAGGTCACGAGCATTGCCTCGGTGAGGTGCGGCAGCTCGGCAAGCGCATCCTCGACGCCGAGCTTGCGCCGCTCTTCGCGCGACGCTGCTTCGCGGCGCTCAAGCGCTTCGGTGGCGCGGTTCTGAAGCTCTGACGCGATGTCGTCGTCCAGGCCCTCGATCGAGGCGATTTCGTCGACCGGGACGTACGCCACTTCCTCGAGGCTGGTGAAGCCTTCCGCGACGAGCAGTTGCGACAGCGTTTCGTCGACGTCCAGCTCGTTCTGGAACAAGGCAGAGCGCTCGACGAACTCGCGCTGGCGCTTCTCGCTCGCGTCGGCTTCGGTCAGGATGTCGATCTGGCTGATCGTTAGCTGCGAGGCGAGGCGCACGTTCTGGCCACGGCGGCCGATCGCCAGGCTGAGCTGGTCATCGGGGACGACAACCTCGATGCGGCTCTCTTCCTCGTCGATGACGACCCGGCTGACTGTCGCCGGCTGAAGCGCGTTGACGACGAAGGTCGCAAGGTCCTCGCTCCACGGGATGATGTCGATCTTCTCGCCCTGGAGCTCCTGGACGACGGCCTGGACGCGGCTGCCCTTCATGCCGACGCAGGCACCGACCGGGTCGATCGAGCCGTCGTGGCTGATGACGCCGATCTTGGCGCGGCTGCCAGGGTCGCGAGCGGCGGCCTTGATCTCGATGATGCCGTCGTAAATTTCGGGCACTTCCTGCGCGAACAGCTTCTTCATAAAGTCGGGATGGGCCCGCGACAGGAAGATTTGCGGGCCGCGGGCTTCGCGGCGGACCGACATGATCAGGCTGCGGATGCGATCACCGACGCGGACCATTTCGCGCGGGATCTGCTGGTCGCGGCGGATCACGCCTTCGGCGCGGCCCAAGTCGACGACGACGTGGCCGAACTCGACGCGCTTGACGACGCCGGTGATGATCTCGCTGGTGCGGTCCTTGAACTCTTCAAACTGGCGCTCGCGCTCGGCATCGCGGACCTTCTGGAAGATGACCTGTTTGGCGGCCTGAGCGGCGATGCGGCCGAACTCGATCGGCGGTAGCGGGTCGACGATGAAGTCGCCGAGCTTGGCGTCCTTCTGGAGCTTCTGCGCGCCTTTGACATCGACCTGCTTGAAATGATCTTCGGGCTCCTCGACGACTTCGAGAACCCGCCACAGGCGCAGATCGCCGGTTTCCTGGTCGAGCTTGGCGCGAATGTCGTTTTCTGCACCGTAGCGGGCGCGGGCCGCGCGCTGGATCGCGTCCTCCATCGCCTCGATGACGATGCCCTTGTCGATCAGCTTCTCGCGCGCGACGGCGTCGGCGATCGCAAGCAGCTCCGCCCTGTTGGCGCTCACGGCAGCGGGTGCGGTTGCCATTGGAATTATTCCTCTATCGTCTGAATTGAGTCGGCGCCCTCGGTGCTGAGCGGCGCGGTGGCGTTGATGAGCTTGTCGGTCAAGAGCAGCTTGGCCGACGCGATGTCCGAAAAATCGATCGAATAATGCTGCCCGTCCTTGCCCAGCAGCTTGACCTTCTCGCCTTCGATCCCGTGCAACGTACCCGACAGCTGCTTGCGGCCGGCGCTTGGGTCAGCGAGCGTGATCCGCGCTTCCTGGCCGGTCCAGTCGTGATAATCCTTGAGCCTAGTCAGCGGCCGGTCGATGCCCGGCGAACTGACCTCGAGCCGGAAGCCGCCCTCGATCGGGTCGTTGGCGTCGAGCCAATCGGACAGGCGGCGCGAGATGGTCTCGCAATCGCTGAGGTCGAGCTGCCGCGTGTCCGGACGCTCGGCCATGACCTGAAGGGTCGGGTCGGTGGCGCCGCCGATCATCGCCACGCGCACGAGCTCGTAGCCGAGGCTCTGTACCTCGGGCTCGATTTGCTTTGCGATGGTCGCGATATCGGTCACACTCACTCCGCTTGAAGTCCAAAAGTCTCTCGGACCGGAGCCGAGGGGCCCCAGCCTCAGGCATCTAACGATGTCGAGGAGAGAGCCGCGATATAGGCTCGGCAACTCCAGTCCGCAAGCAAAGCTTCAGCGGCGGAGCGCGGCGTTCTCGGCAGTGATTCGGATCATCAGGATTGCGGCGTTCAACAAGCTGAAGATCAAGGCGACCTGCCACAAGCCGAAAACCAGCGGCAGGACGGCGATCTCGGCCACGACCACCATGTAATTCGGGTGATCGACGAAGCGGTAAGGCCCACGGCGCACCAGCCGCGTCTTGGGCAGCACGATGATTCGAGTCGTCCAGCGCTCGCCAAGCGAGGCCAGCACCCAGATGCGCGCAAGCTCGATAAGCACAAACATCGCCAGCCAGAATCCGTCGACCGGCCGGGGCAGGGCGAGCAGCCACAGCGCGATCAGCCATCCTGCGTGGACCGCGACGATCAGCGGATAATGGCCGGGCGAATGCTCCCGGGCGCCCTTCGCCAGCAATCGGCGCGTATTGCGCTGCGAAAGCCACAGCTCGCCGAGCCGCTGCAGGGTGACTAGCGCAAGGATGAGGATGTTGAGGGTCAAGCAGCCTCGAGCATCATGCCGGCGCAGGTGAAGCCGGGGCCGAACGCCGTCATCATCACCTTGTTGGGGAGGCCCTGCTTCATCAACCGGTCGAGCACGAACATGACCGTCGGCGCGCTCATGTTGCCGTAGTCGTTGAGCACCTCGCGCTCGAGGTTGAGTTCGCCCTGGTTGAGGTGGAGCGCGGTCTCGATCGCGTCGATCACCTTCACGCCGCCTGGGTGACAGCAGAACCGGTCGACGTCGCCGCGCTGCACACCCATCGAGGCGCCCAGCTGGTTCACCGCCTCGGCGAGCTCGGCCTCGACGAATGGCGGGATCGCGCGATCGAACACGACCGCCAGTCCCGGGTCCTCGACGTCCCAGCCCATGATCCGCAGGGTGTCCGGCCACAATTTCTCTGCCGACCCGCGGATGCGGACCTCGCTATGCTCGCCGCTCGTGACCACAGCGGCGGCCGCCCCGTCACCGAACAATGCGGTGGCAACCACCGCGGCCGGATCGTCGCTGTCGAGCCGGATCGAGATCGAGCAGGTCTCGACGGTCACGAACAACCAGTGGCTGCCGGGCTCGGCCGCCGCCATCCGCGTCGCGATCGACAGGCCGTTGACCCCGCCCGCGCAGCCAAGGCCGAATACCGGCACTCGGCGCACATCGGTGCGAAACCCGACCCGGCTGAAAGCGCGCGCTTCGAGGCTGGGCGTCGCAATGCCCGTCGTCGATACCGCGACGATCCCGTCGATCTCGCCGGGCAGAAGACCAGCCTTCTCGATGGCCGAGGTCGCGGCTTCGACGAACAGATTCTCGGCCGCCTCAAGATAAACAGCATTGCGCTCGCGCCATCCGTGCGGCCGCTCATACCAGTCAGCAGGCGCGACCAGGTGGCGCTTCGCGATCCCGGCGTTGTCGAACACCGTCGACAGCTTGTCGAACAGGTTCTTCCGGCCGAACGCGCGGCGGCCGACCTCCTTGGCGTAAGCCTGGTCGATAACATGCGGCGGTACCGCCGTCGCAAGCGAAAGCAGGCTGCAGGGCTGCATCGTCATGCCCAGTGAGTGCGTTGGTCGCTCCATATGGTTTCCTAACGAAGGAATGTGCTGAATGGCCCGACGGTCGATCCAGGCCCTGTTGCTCCTCTCGCTAGGAGGGTGCGGGGCCTCGCCATCGGCGAGCGTCGGCCCCGCGTCGAGCGAACGGCCATTCACCGTTAGCGAAGTAGCGCGTTTCGGATCGCCATGGGCGATGGCCTTTCTGCCGGGGTCGGGGCTGCCGCTGACGAACGCCGCGCTGATCACCGAGAAGAGCGGGAAGTTGTGGCTAGTGAACGTGGCGACTGGCGCGAAGCGCGAAGTCGCGGGCGTGCCGCGCGTGATCGTATCGAGCCAGGGCGGCCTGCTCGATGTCGTCGCGTCGCCTGACTTTGCCGGAAACCAGCAGATCTACCTGACCTATTCGGAACCGTCGGCGAATGGTGGAAGCGGGCTGGCGCTTGCGCGAGCACGGCTGGTCGACATTGGCTCCTCGCCGCGGCTCGATGGCCTGACCGTCTTGTGGCACGATCCGGCGGGCGGTGAAGGCGGGCAATTCGGCGCGCGCGTCGCCTTCGCGCCCGATGGGCAATCGCTATTCCTGAGCAGCGGCGAACGCCAGCGTTTCACCCCAGCGCAGGATCCGAACCAGCCGCTCGGCAAGATCCTGCACCTGACGCTCGACGGGAAGCCCGCGCCGGGAAATCCGATGGCCGGTCAAATGGGCGCTGCTTCGGTCACCGTCATCGACCCGCCCGAGGACAGCGTCGCTGCAAAAAGCGAACAGGGCCGCCACTTTGCCTGGCCCGGCCCCAACCTCACGCCAGCGGAAACCTGGAGCACGGGCCATCGCAATCCCTACGGCCTCGCGTTCGCGCCTGACGAGCGCCTGTGGGAAAATGAGATGGGCCCGCGCGGCGGCGACGAGGTCAACCTGATCCTCCCGGGCCGCAACTATGGCTGGCCCAATGCGTCCAATGGCAGCAATTACGACGACGTTGCCATTGCCGATCACCGACCCGGTGACGGCTTCGAACCTCCCAAGGTGTGGTGGACTCCGTCGGTCAGCCCGTCGGGAATGATCATCTATACGGGAGATCTCTTCCCGCAATGGAAGGGCGACGCGCTACTTGGCGCTTTGTCGGGCGAGGCGCTGATCCACGTCCGGATCCGGGGCGACCAGGCGTCCAAGGCCGACCAATGGGTCATGGGCCAGCGCATTCGCGAGGTCGAGCAGGGGCCGCGCGGCGAAGTCTATCTGCTCGAAGATGGGCGGAGCGGGCCGGCGCGGCTGCTCCGGCTGGAGCCTAAGAAGTAGCGATCGAGCGGATCGCCGCCGCAAGCGCATCGAGGTCGCTCATCCGACTCGCCAATGCGGGCGTTACTCGAACGCAACATCCGGAGGCCAGGTCATCGCGATAGACGGTGAAGATCCGATATTTGTCGAGCAGGGTCTTGGCGAGTGCGACATTCTCTTCTTTCGATGTGCGTCCGCGAATGCGGAACGACGTGATCGCGCCATGCAAGCCATCGGGTGCAAGGATTTGGATATTGGGCAGGTCGCTGACGGCATGAACCCAACGGTCGCGCAGCGCCCTCAAGCGGGCCGCGCGGCGCGGCGCACCGATCGCATCCTGGAAAGCAAGCGCATCCGGCACGGTTAGGTGCGCGGCAAAATCGGGGGTGCCCACATGCACCCGGGACGCGATATCGCTCGGCGGCAGCACGTTCTCGGCCGGGTCGATGTCGATGCTGCCTTGCCGGTCGCGCCTGACATAGACGGCGCCAACCCCAAGCGGCGCACCAAGCCACTTATGCACGTTCATCCCAATGAAGTCGGAGCGAATATCGGGCAGCTTGAAGTCGAGCTGGCCGACGCTGTGTGCGGCATCCACGATAACATCGATCCCGCGCGCTCTTGCAAGCATCGCAATATCGGCGACAGGCAACACTAAACCGGTCCGATGGCTGATGTGCGTGAGCAAGGCCATTCTAACCGTCGGATTAGCCGCAAACGCGTCGGCATAGGCATTGATCAACGACTGCCGCGTGGCGGGTTCGGGGAGAGCGATTTTGATGATCCGCACCCCGCGCGTGTGCGCGAGCGAATCCATGCACGCCTGCATGCTGTAATAGTCGAGGTCGGCGTAGAGCACCGCATCGCCCGGCTTGAGCCCGTTGTATTGGAGGATCAGTGCTTTCATCGCCTCAGTAGCATTGCGAGTGAGCGCGATTTCCTCGAACGACACGCCCATCCATTGCGCGAGCCGCGCCCTTACGGCCTCTAGATCGGCGACCATCGTGCGGCGCGCGTAATAGCTGGTGTCGCGGTTCACCCGCGCGACATGGGCGCGATACGCCTCGGCTACCGGCCGTGCCATCATGCCCCAATTGCCGTGCTCGAGCTGGATGACCTCGTGGGTCACGTCATATTCGCGCGCGATGCGTTCCCAATCGTCGGCCTTCGCGGCGGCCGCAATGGCAGGGGCAGCGAAGGGAAGGGCGGCGGCGCCAAGCATGGTCCTGCGATCGATCTCCATGCGCCGTTTGTGGGTCAGGCGCGCCGGTAGCGCAAATAATAAGGTCGCCGGCCCTCGCGACGGGACTTCGCGCCGTAGCGCGTCTCGATCCAGCCGCCCGGAGGTTCGAGAAAGTCATCCGGCTTTTCGGCCAGCCATTCGAACTGATGCTGATGCCGCTGCATCACCATCAGCGCCCAGGTGAGATAGGTCGGATCGTCCGTCGCAAGGCGGAATTCCCCACCGGACCGAAGCTTTGACGCGAACAGCGCGAGCGGGCCGTCGTTCGCCATGCGGCGTTTGGCATGCCGCGCCTTGGGCCAAGGGTCCGGGTGAAGGAGGTAAAGGAAGCTGAGCGCACCGTCGGGGATGCGCTGCAGCACCTCGAGCGCGTCACCGCGCCAAATACGGACATTGGCGAGATGCTTGTCGCGGATGTGGCCGAGCGCCGTCGCGACGCCGTTCAGGAACGGCTCGGCGGCGATGAAGCCATGGTCGGGCAACATGTCGGCCCGTTCGGCGAGATGCTCGCCCGATCCGAAGCCGATCTCGAAATGCAGCGGGCGATCCTCCCCGAACAACCGCACTGCCGTGATCTCGCCTTCCGCCGGCACCTCGATCTGCGGCAGCAGCTTTTCGACCAGCTCCTGCTGGCTCTTGCGTAACTTGTGCCCGCTCGACCGGCCGTACAGCCGGTTGAGCGTCAGCGGATCGCCGGTTTTGTGCGCCGTCATCGACCGCGCGTCAGGCGTCGACCGTCTGCGCCTCCGCGCCGACGGCGGCCTTCAAATCCTCGACCAGGTCGAGCCGCTCCCACGGGAAGCGGTCGCCTTCGGCCGTGCGCCCGAAGTGGCCGTAAGCCGCGGTCGCCTCGTAGATCGGCTTGTTGAGCCCAAGGTGGGTGCGGATGCCGCGCGGGGTCAGGCGGCCCAGCTTGGCGATGCGGTTGATCGCGGACTCGATCTGATCGTCACCGACTTTTCCGGTGCCGTGCGTGTCGACGTAAATCGACAGCGGCTCGCTAACGCCGATCGCATAAGCGAGCTGGATCGTGCAGCGGCGCGCAAGGCCCGCGGCAACGATGTTCTTGGCAAGGTAGCGCGCGGCATAAGCTGCCGAGCGGTCGACCTTGGTCGGGTCCTTGCCCGAGAAAGCGCCGCCGCCGTGCGGAGCCGCGCCACCATAGGTGTCGACGATGATCTTGCGGCCAGTCACACCGGCGTCGCCGTCGGGGCCGCCGATCTCAAAGCTGCCGGTCGGGTTGATGTGATAGACGGTCTCGTTGCCGAGAAGCTCTGACGGCATCACCCGAGCGACGACCGACTTCACATAAGCATGGAGCTCGGCCTGCTTTTCGCCGCGGTCATAGCCGGGCTTGTGCTGCGTCGAGACCACGATGGCGGTCGCCTTGGCCGGCTTGCCGTCCTCGAAGCGCAGCGTGACCTGGCTCTTGGCGTCGGGCTCCAGGAACGGGGCCTTGCCGCTGTGGCGGTCGGCAGCCATCTCCATCAGGATCTTGTGGCTGTAATCCAGCGTCGCCGGCATCAGGTCGGGCGTCTCATCGCAGGCAAAGCCAAACATGATGCCCTGGTCGCCTGCGCCTTCGTCCTTGTCGGTGCCGGCATCCACTCCCTGCGCGATGTGCGCCGATTGCGGGTGAAGATGGTTGGCGAAATCGAAGCGGTCCCAGTGGAAGCCGTTCTGTTCGTAGCCGATACGCTTCACCACCCCGCGCACCGCTTCCTCAATCTCTTCGCGAACCCCCGGCGCCCAATTGCCGTCCTGGTCCATGATGCCCTTGCCACGGATCTCGCCAGCAAGGACGACGCGGTTGGTCGTGGTCATGGTTTCGCAGGCGACGCGAGCCTCAGGGTCCTTGGACAGGAAGAGGTCGACGATCGCGTCGGAAATCTGGTCGGCGACCTTGTCGGGGTGGCCTTCGGAAACGGATTCGGAGGTGAACAGGTAAGAGCTGCGCATGGAGAGGAGCGGCCTCGGAATTAGGGATATAAAGAAGTCTTTATATGCGCGCCTCTAGCGACGCCGCCGCCCTAGCACAATGCCGCCGAAGATGAGCAGGAAGCCGAGCGTCAGCGGGATGCTGTTGCCGAACCGGCCGAACATCGGCGCCGAATTTGCGGGGGGCGGAAGCACGGCGTCGACGACGCCCGCTTTGCGCCACGGGAGCGAGCGGACAACGTTGCCGTGCGCGTCGATCACGGCGCTGATCCCGGTCGGCGTCGCGCGCAGCACCGGAATGCCTTCCTCGGCAGCGCGAAGACGCGCTTGCGCGAGATGCTGGGGAGGGCCCCACTTGCCGAACCAGGCGTCGTTCGACGGATTGAAGATGAATGAAGGGCGGTTCTCCCAGTCGACCACATGGCCCGAGAAGATGATTTCGTAGCACAGCTGGAAGCCGACCTTGCCCCATTGATCGCCGAGATCGATGGTCCGCGGCCCGGGTCCGGAGGTGAAATCCATGTCGCCCGGCGCGAGCCTCGACAGGCCAAGCGCCGACAGGAACGGGCGCATCGGCAAATACTCACCATAAGGCACCAAATGGGCCTTGTCGTATCTTCCGGCGACCCTGCCGCCGGGTGCCAGCACGAAGATGCTGTTCGCCGCGCCGTCGACGTGGACTCCGTCCTTCGACGCGACTGCAATCCCGCCGGTCAGCAGCCGGTCGTTCGGGCCGAGCAGCGATGCTGCGCGCGTGCGCTGGAACATCGCCATCGCCTGATGATCGCCGGTGCGGGCGTCCTCGAGCGGGTCGGTAACCGCGGCTTCCGGCCAAAGGATCAATCGCGGCTCGCTGCTCGGGCCGCCTGACAGCGTTGCGAGGCGCCTTGCCGCCTCTTCATCAAATCCCGGGCGCCACTTGTCCTCTTGTCCGATGTTCGGCTGCACGATCCGCACGTTCTTGACCGTCAGCGGGTCCTCCGGAACGGGCGACGAGGGCAGCAGCCACAGGAGTAAGGTGATGCCGATGATGACGACCAGCGGCAGCCATTTCCTGTAATATTCCAGCCAGATCGCGCCGCCGAGCAGGATCACGATCGCCGACAGGCCATAGGTGCCGATCAGCGGCGTGATCGTAATCAGCGGCGTTGGGGCCAGAACTGCGGCGACCGGGTTCCACGGGAAGCCCGTGAACATTGTCCCCCGCAAAAACTCGGTGATCGCCCAAGCTCCGCCAAGGACGGTGATCAGGACGACCCGGTCGTCGCGGCCGAAGCGCCAGGCGAGGCCGACAGCGATTGCGGGGTAGATCGCGAGGTAGAGCGAGAGCAGCACAACCGCGATCCAGCCGAGCCAGGCAGGCATGTTGCTTTGGAAGGTGAAGGCGGTCGCGATCCAGTTCAGACCGACCACGAATTGGCCGATGCCGAAGGCCCAGCCGATGAACAGGCTGCGCCAAAGCGTCTTCTCGCGGTCCAGCAGCTCGCACAGCACGGCGATTGCCACCAGCATCAGCGGCCACAAGCCGACCGGCTCGAACGCGAAGGCAGAGACTGCACCGGCGATGAAGGCGTAGAGGACGTACAGCATCAAATGCGATGGCTAGCGATTAACCGCGGTTAACGAAAGCCTCGACAGCATGTAAGGACGCTGGCCATGAGCTTGCCTCCCTTCCACCTCGCTTTTCCGGTCGACGATCTCGCCGCCGCGCGCCGCTTCTACGGTGAGCTTCTCGGCTGCCCCGAGGGCCGCAGCGCGGACCATTGGATCGACTTCGATCTCCACGGACACCAGATCGTCGCGCATCTTTCCGCTGACGCTCCCCGCGGCCGCATCACCAATCCGGTCGATGGCGAAGACGTGCCGGTTCCGCACTTCGGGCTGGTGCTGGCGATGGATGCGTGGAAGGCGTTGGCGGAACGGTTGCAGGCGGCCGGCACGCAGTTCGTGATCGAGCCCACGGTGCGCTTCGCCGGGCAGCCGGGCGAGCAGGCGACGATGTTCCTGCTCGATCCGGCCGGCAATGCGCTTGAGTTCAAGGCGATGGCGGACCCGGCCAAGCTTTTCGCCAAGAATTAGTCGGGCTGCGGCATCCCGTCGGGTGCATGCAGGCGGACTCGCTTGATCCGCCGGCTGTCGGCATCGGTCGATTCGAGCCGCCAGCCTGACGGGTGAATGACCGACTCGCCCGGCCGCAGGATCCGTCCCGCAAGCAGGAAGGTGAGGCCGCCGACGGTATCGACTTCGTCGTCTTCGGCAGTGAGGCGCGCGTCCACGGCTTGCTGCAGCTCTTCCAGCTCCAGCCGTGCATCGGCCTCCCACAGCCCATCCTCGAGCAAAGTGAGCATGCCCGCGACGTCCTCGTCGTGCTCGTCCTCGATGTCGCCGACGATCTCCTCGACGACGTCTTCGATGGTGACGAGGCCTTCCGTCCCGCCGAACTCATCGACGACGATTGCAAGGTGCGTGCGCTGCGCCCGCATCCGGGCCAGCAACTCGATCACGCCCATGGATTCGGGGACGAACAAGGGATCGCGCATCAACGCCGGCAATGAACGGTCCCGGCTTTCGTCGTCGGACGCGACGAACACGTCCTTGATGTGGACCATGCCAACGACCTGGTCGAGGCTCTCGCCGTAGACCGGGAGGCGGCTGTGACCGGCATCGGCAAAGGCGCGCACCAAATCCTCGAAGCTGACACCCGCCTGGACGGCGATGATGTCGCCGCGCGTCACGCAGATATCGCCTGCGGTCTGCTCGCCGAAATGCAGCAGGTTGCGCAACATCTGTCGCTCGGTCGGCGACAGGTCTCCGGCAACGGGATGCGAATCCTCCGCTTCGTCGATCGCGTCTTCGATCTCCTCGCGGAGCGTCGGCTCGGCATCGTCCCCGAAGATCAGGTGCTGGATCCCGCGCCAGATGCGCGACCCGCCTTCGTCATCCTGACGTGTGGCCATCAGTCGACGATCTCATAAGGGTTGGCGATTCCCAGCCGCGCCAGCGCATCGGCTTCGCGCCTTTCCATGTCCGTCGCATCGGCGTCGGCCTGGTGATCGTAACCGAGCAGGTGAAGCGTGCCGTGGACAACCAGGTGGGTCGCATGCTCGTCTATGGTGACGCCCTTTTCGGCCGCTTCACGCTCACACACGCCGCGCGCAAGGATGATGTCTCCGAGCATGAGCGCCGGCCCGTCCTCGTCGGCCGCCTCCAGTTCATAGGCTTCGGCCATGGGGAAGGAGAGGACGTTGGTCGGCTTGTCCTTGCCGCGCCAGTGGGCATTCAGACCGCGTACTTCTTCGTCCCCGGCCAACCGCACGGACAGCTCAATGTGGCGCGCGCTTTCGTTGAGCTGGGGAAACGCGCTTTCGGCAATGGCCGCGGTCGCCGCTTTGCGAACGAGCGGCTCCCACGAGCTGCTACTGTCCCATTCCTCGTCGGCTTCGAGGGCGATTTCGAGCATCATCGGCGCTTAGTTCCTCGGGCCCTCATAGGCCTCGACGATGCGCCCGACCAGCGGATGGCGGACCACGTCGGCGGAGGTGAAGCGCACGACCGAAATCCCATTCACATTCTCCAGGCGTCCGACGGCGTCCGCGAGGCCCGACTTGGTCGGATCGGGAAGGTCGACCTGGTGGGGGTCGCCGCAGATCACCATCCGGCTGCGCATGCCGAAGCGGGTCAGGAACATCTTCATCTGCAACGGCGTCGTGTTCTGCGCCTCGTCAAGGATGATGAAGGCGTCGTTGAGCGTGCGCCCGCGCATGAAGGCCAGCGGCGCGATCTCGATCTCGCCGGAGGCAATGCGGCGCTCGACCTGTTCGGTCGGCAACATGTCGTAGAGAGCGTCGTAAAGCGGACGAAGATAGGGATCGACCTTCTCCTTCATGTCGCCCGGAAGGAAACCGAGACGCTCGCCGGCCTCGACCGCTGGGCGCGACAGGATCAGCCGATCGACGCTTCCGGTGATGAGCTGCGACACAGCCTGCGCGACCGCCAGATAGGTCTTGCCCGTGCCCGCCGGGCCAAGCCCGAAGATCATGTCGTCTCGGGCAAGCGCTTCCATGTAGGGCGTCTGCATCGCCGAACGCGGGACGATGGTCTTCTTGCGCGTCCGGATCATGACCTTGGGTGCCGAGGTCACCTCTTCCTGGATGATCCCATCGAGATTGGGTTGGGCAGCCATGCCGAGCACGGCTTCGACGGCTTCGGCGTCTACGTCGTGACCGCTGTCGAGCCGGTTATAGAGTCCAATGAGGACATCGCGGGCACGCGCGGCCGCGTCCGGATCGCCCTCGATCTGTACCTTGTTGCCGCGCGCTGCGATGTGCACGGCAAGCCGGTTCTCGATGGTGATCAGGTGCCGGTCATAGTCGCCAAACAACGGCCCGAGCAGGTACGGCTGCTCGAATTCAAGCTCGAGGCGGGCGCGGTCAGGGACGGCATGAAGCTCGCGCTTGGACATCAGGCAGCCACCAGTTCGCGCGCGGCGCCGGTCATGCTGTTGGGCCCCGCGGCGACCAGGGTGACGTCGATGATGTCGCCCGCCTGTGCATCGGTATCGAGATGGACGGACTGAAGCCACGGGCTCTTGCCGATCATCTGACCGGCATAGCGCCCCTTCCGTTCGATCAGGATCTGCGTGTCCACGCCAACCTTGCTGCGGTTGAAAGCCAGGCTGTGGGCTGTGATGCGCTCCTGCAGCCGTTGCAGGCGCTCGTCCATGATCTCGCGGGCGATTTGGTCCTCCATCGTGGCGGCCGGGGTCCCCGGGCGCGCGCTATATTTGAACGAATAGGCCGAAGCGTAGCCGACTGCATCGACGATGTTCAGCGTGTCTTCGAACTCTGCATCGCTTTCGCCGGGGAAGCCGACGATGAAATCGCCCGAAAGCGCGATGTCGCTCCGCGTTGCGCGCATTTTTTCGATCGTGCGCAAATAGCTTTCGACAGTGTGGCTGCGGTTCATCGCCTTCAGCACTCGGTTGCTGCCCGACTGCACCGGTAGGTGCAGGTACGGCATCAGCTTGTCGATCTCGCCGTGCGCAGCGATCAGCGCGTCGCTCATGTTGACCGGGTGGGAGGTGGTGTAGCGAATCCGCTCGAGGCCATCGATCTTCGCCAGCGTGCGGATGAGGTCGGCAAAGTTGGTCTCACCGTCATCCCACGCGTTCACATTCTGCCCGAGCAGGGTGATTTCCCGAGCGCCGGCGTCGACCAGCGCATGCGCCTCCGTGACGATGTCCCCCTGCGGCCGCGAAATCTCCGCGCCGCGGGTGTAGGGCACGACGCAGTAGGTGCAGAATTTGTCGCAACCTTCCTGGATCGTCAGGAAGGCGGCGGGACCGGCCCGCCGACGCGAAGGCATGGCGTCGAATTTCGAGATCGCCGGCATGTCGGTGTCGACAGGCCGAGCGCCGCGGCCGACTTGCGCAACCATGTCGGGGAGCCTGTGATAGGCTTGCGGGCCGACCACCAGGTCGATCATCGGCGAACGGCGCATCGCCTCGGCGCCTTCGGCCTGCGCGACACAACCAGCGAGCGCGATCAGCGGCTTCGAACCGTCTTCGCGGCGCAGGCGGCCAACGTCGGAATAAGCCTTCTCGGCGGCCTTTTCGCGGATATGGCAGGTGTTGAGCACGACCAGGTCCGCGTCGGTGCCATCGGCAGCCGCGCTCATCCCTTGCTCGCTGAGCAGCTCCGCCATCCGGTCGCCGTCGTAGACGTTCATCTGGCAGCCGAAGCTTTTGATTTTGAAGGTCTTGGGAGTCATTCGCTCAAGGCTATAGGCGGTTGCGAAGCGGACTTGAAGCGAAGCTTGGCAGCAATTGCGTCGCGCGCCCGTTCGGCCAATTCCTTGCGGTCGCCGGACCGATCAAGCGGGGCCAGCAGCCGCACGGTGACTGGTAGCGTGCCGCGGCGGCCGAGATTGCGCATGATGTTGTCCTTGCCCGGCTCCTCCCACCACCCGATCTCGGAAGCGGCAGCACCATAATCGAGCGCGACCGGGCGAATCGCCACGTCCTTCGCGGCATAATTGGCCGCTTCGAGAAGGGTCGAACGGAACGGCAGCATGTGCGTTCCGGGGCCGGTCGTGCCCTCGGGGAACAGCACGACGGGTTGGTCGCCTTCCAGCGCCTTGGCGATGGCCAAGGCCTGGTCCTTGGCACCCTTCCGGTGGCTGCGCTTCACGTAGACCGTGTGATTCTGGTCGGCGAGCCAGTGGATGAACGGGTGGCCAAGCGTGTCCTTGGACACGAACGCGCATCCCGTCGCGCCTCCCATCACCAAAATATCGAGCCAGCTGACATGGTTGGAGATGAGCAGGGTGTGGGGGCGGATCGGGTCGCCGTCGACCCGCACACGCGCGCCGATGATCCAGGCAGCAGCGCCAAGGAAACGCGGCGGCCATGGCGAGCGCCCAGTTAGAGCCTTCGTCGCAAGGTGGATCGGCGCGCAGACGACGAACAGGCCGACCAGCCCGGCGAGCCGGATGGCGATGCGGAATGCCGAGGGCTTAGCGGTCGCGATCGCGGGAGACGCCGTACAGCTCCATCCTATGGTCGACGAGGCGGAAGCCGAGCTTCTCGGCGATCCGCTTCTGGAGCGCCTCCAGCTCATCGTCGACGAACTCGATCACATTGCCGGTCTCGACGTCGATCAAATGGTCGTGGTGCGTCTCGGACGCAGCTTCGTACCGCGACCGCCCGTCGCCAAACTCGTGACGCTCGAGAATTCCGGCTTCCTCGAACAGGCGAACGGTCCGGTAGACGGTCGCGATCGAGATGTTCGGATCGATCGCCGCCGCGCGAGCGTGAAGCGTTTCGACGTCTGGGTGATCCTCGCTATCGCCGAGCGCGCGCGCAATCGTCTTGCGCTGCTCGGTGATCCTCAGTCCCTTGTCGGCGCACAGCGCCTCGATATCGATCTTACGCGTCATGAATCCAACGTAAGCATCGGCGAAGTGCCGGTCAAAGCGTGCCGCTTATTTTCGGTTGCGCCGCCGCTTGGTGCCGAGGCCGATCGACTTCGCCAATGTCCGCCGTTGTTCGGCATAGTTGGGCGCGACCATCGGATAATCGGCAGCGAGGCCCCATTTCTGGCGGTACTGGTCGGGCGTCAGGTTGTAGTGGGTCATGAGATGCCGCTTCAGCATCTTCAGTTTCTTCCCATCCTCAAGGCACACGATGTAATCGGGCTTCACCGAAGACCGGATCGATACTTTGGGTTCGGGCCGCGGCTCTGCGCCGGACGAACTATGCGAAATGGTGGAAAGCGCCTGGTGAACATTCTGTATCAGGTTCGGCAAGTCATTCACTGCAACACTGTTGTTACTCACGTGAGCCGCGACAATATCCGCAGTTAACGTAAGTAAAGTGTCCTCGGCGCCATCATTATCGGCCATCTTTGCAATTCCCCATTAAAAGCAGAGACCCATGCAGCATCGGCTGCAACTAGGGCATTAGGGGGCGAATAGGGTGCGCGCAACATCGTCACCCGCGATACAAAGAAAAAAGAATTCAGAGATTCTTGGCGAGGGTGATTGCGTCGTAACGGCTGCCGTCCGATGCCTGGTAATAATTGCGGCGGCGCCCAACCGGTTCGAAGCCGGCATTCAGGTACATTTGGACAGCGGGATTGCCGTCGCGCACTTCCAGGTGAATGCGATTCACATCGTCGCGCCCGGCCTGATTGATGAAGTGATCGAGCAATTGCCGCCCGATTCCCTGACGATGCCGGTCAGGCAGGACCGCAAGCAGAAGCAGCTCGGCTTCGTCAGCCACCGACCGGAGCAGCGAAAACCCGATCGTGTCCCCGGTCTTCGACTCAGACGCGACGCTGAGCACAACTCCGGCCATCGGCAGAATTCCGGCGAGTTGCGAGCGCGTCCAGGCTTCGCCGAAACGGCTGCCGAATGCCCGGGTCATCACGTCCATGACCTGGTCGAGATCCTCGGACGAACCGCGCTCAATCCGGATCGAGTCGGCGAAGGCGGGCGTCGCCATCACGCGGCCTCCCTGACTTTCGCGTCGGGAGCACGGGCATAGACGGGCTTAGGGGCGAGAGAACGCAAGGCTGCCGGCAAGCGCAGCGCGTCGGCTGCTGTCGGCCAGGCGTCGCGGGCCTCGCCCGATCCGCGAGCTTCAACCAGCCGCGCGGCGCCTGATCCGACGACGATCGGGGCGTTGATACGCTGCGCGGCCTCTGCGGGGACCAGGTTGTAGAGTTCTGAAGTCGGCTCAACCGTCGAGCTATCATATTGCTGGACGAACAGCTCACCATGACCGCCGAGCACGCAGGCGGCGACTTCGCCGTCCCCTCCCCCTCCGGCGCCAGCTGCAAGCAGAGCGAGCGAGGACATGCCCTCGATCTTGGCTCCCCAGCCGATGGCCAGGCCATGCGCAGCGGCGATGGCGACCCGGATCCCGGTGAAGCTGCCCGGACCCACGCCCACCAGGATCGATGTCGCGCTTCGGCCGTCGAGCAGCTCGGCGATCATCGGCACCAGCCGCTCGCTGTGGCCGCGGCCGATCAGCTCATCCTTGCGCGCGATGCACCGGTCCCCGTCGAAGAGGGCCGCAGTGCAGGCTGCGCTGGACGTGTCGAACGCCAAAAGCATGGGCTGAATAGTGGTCACATGCGGCCCAACGCCGCAACCCCCCAAGGGATCAAGCCTATACCGCTTCGACCGTCTCGACTTCGGGGACGTAGTGGCGGATCAAGCTCTCGATCCCGCGCTTCAAGGTGATGGTCGATGACGGACAGCCGGCACAGGCGCCATGCATCGACAAATAGAGCCGGCCCTCCTTGTAGCCACGATAAGCGATATCGCCCCCGTCCTGCGCAACCGCAGGCCGGACGCGCGTTTCGATCAGTTCCTTGATCTGGTCGATGATCTCTGCGTCGGCTGGATCGTCATCGAAATCCTCATCAGCGGCGACGTGGATTCCCGCGGCGCTTCCGGGGGCAAATAGCGGAGCGCCGCTTACGAAATGATCGAGCAGAGTCTCAACCACCAATGCCTCGAGGTCACTCCAGGAAACCCCGGGCGCCGCTGTCACCGAGACAAAATCACGACCGTAGAAGACGCCTTCCACCAGGCCGCTGTCGAACAGCGCCTTCGCAAGGGGCGACGCTTCGGCGCTCTCCGCGTCCGCGAAATCGCGCGTTCCGGCTTCCATGACCGTCTGGTCGGGCAGGAACTTGCGCGTCGCGGGATTGGGCGTCTGTTCGGTGCGGATCAGCATGGCCGCCATGTGGTCTTCCGACCCGCTTCAATCAAGGCGCAAAGGGCGGCGCGCCGGCGATGATCCAGCGCGTGATACCGATGCCGACAACGAGGCAAAGCAGTGCAACCCACCATTTGCCCGGCTTCATCGGCGCGGCCGATGGATCGACCGCGGCCTTCCCGGTGATCATGGGCTTGGTCAGGTGCCGGCCTCGCAGCCGATAGAAAATGATCGCCGCAATGTGCAGGACGATGAGGCCAAGGATGACATTGAACCAAAGTTCGTGGAGATCGCGCGCCTTGTCCGACGTGTCGATGCTGACGAGCCGGGACAGCGGCCCGGTATAAAGCCCGTCTTCGTCTTCCGCGATCAGCCCCAGGCCGACCTGGACCGTCAGCGCACCGAACAGGGCGAGCACGCTAAGAGCGCCAAGCGGCGTGTGACCGATGCCCGTCCATCGGCCTCGCAGATACTCACGAACCGCGCGAGGCCCTCGGATGAAGCTCGACCAGCGCGCGGTCGAGCTTCCGACGAAGCCCCACAACAAGCGGAAGATGAGCAAAGTCAGGATCCCGCAGCCCGACCAGATATGCCAGTCGGTATGGTGGTTCTTCACCGACCACCAGCTGAACAGGATCAGCGCGGCAAGCAGCCAGTGCACAGCCCGGACGGGCAGGTCCCAGACCGGCTGCTTCACGGCCGCCACTGACGGCAGATCAGCTTTTCGGGGCGCGGAATGGGTCGTGACAGGCCTTGCATGCCTGGTCGACCCGCTCGTGGAGCGCCATGACCTTGTTCAGGTCGCCCGCCCTTGCTGCGGCGTCGATCGCCCGTGTCGCGGCGAGAAACTCCTTCGATTTCCCAATGAAGTTGGCTTGCTGGGTCCAGATCTCGGGCTTGGCCCGGGTCTTGCCGACGTCCGGACCGGTTCCCACCGGGAACATGCCGGGGATTTGCGCCGCGGCCTTCGCCATCAGGGCGGTCTGAGCCCGGACCGCATTGAGGTCGGCCGGGCTCGCATCGAGCGCCCGGTGCAGCGTCTTCATGGAGTCGCCCAGCTTCTCCATCGCCTCGTGCCGGTCATGCATGATCTGGAGCGCCCGCTCCTTGCTCGGCGCGGCGACGGCAAGCATCGCCATGTCATTGCCCTTCGCGGTCTCCGGCGCGGCATTGTTGGCCTGGCTCGTGTCGGATCCCCCACAGCCGCTCAGAAACATCAGCGGGATCGCAATTAACGCTGCTCGCATCTTCATTCAGGGGCCTTCCAACTGTCATCGATCATCTTGATGATACCGGAGAAATCTTTGCCGCCACCGCCGCGATCGACGAAGCGCTGGAACAACTCTTCGGCTTCGGCGCCCATCGGCGTGTAAGCATCGACGCTCTTCGCCGCATCGGCCGCGAGCTTCAAATCCTTCAGCATCAACGCCGCCGCGAAGCCGCCTTCATAATCATGGTCGGCGGGCGTTTCGGGGCCGACTCCGGGGACCGGGCAATAAGTAGTCATCGACCAACTCTGCCCCGACGCCTTTGATGAAATGTCGAAAAAGGTCTGGAGGTCGAGACCCAGCTTCTTTGCCATCACGAATGCTTCGCAGGTCGCAACCATGGTCGCGCCGAGGATCATGTTATTGCAGATCTTGGCCGCCTGCCCGGCGCCCAACTGGCCGGCGTGAATCACCGCCTTGGCCATCGGTTCGAGAAAGGGCTTGGCCCGCTCGAACTGGGTGTCGGTGCCGCCGACCATCAGGGCCAGCGTGCCCGCCGCTGCCGCGGCAATGCCGCCCGATACCGGCGCATCGACGAAATCGAAGCCGGCGGCCTTCATCGCTTCGCCGACCTCGCGCGCCGAAGTCACGTCGATCGTCGAACAGTCGATAAACAGCGCGCCGGCCTTTGCGTTGGGCGCGACGTCTTTCTCATAGACCGCGCGGACGTGCTGCGCGGCCGGAAGCATGGTGATGACGACGTCGGCGTCCTTGACCGCTTCGGCGGCAGAGCCCGCGGCTGAGCAGCCGCCGTCGGTCGCGTGCTGTACGGCTTCGGGGACGAGATCGAAGGCCTGAACGTCGTGCCCCGCCTTGGCGAGGTTCGGCGCCATGCCGCCGCCCATGTGGCCCAAGCCGATGAACGCGATACGGGCCATGTTACCGTCCCTTCCAATTGCCGGGCCGCTTGTCGACGAAGGCGCTCATGCCCTCTTTCTGGTCCTCGGTTCCGAACAGGCCGTGGAACAACCGACGCTCGAACCGGATGCCCTGTCCGAGGGGAATTTCGAAGGCGGCGTTGACCATTTCCTTGACCGCGATCGCTGCCAGCGGCGGCATGCTCGCGATCGCCTCCGCAGTTTTCATCGCGTCGTCGAGCAGGTCGGCCGCAGGGACGACCTTGGCGACGAGGCCGGACCGCTCGGCTTCTGCCGCGTCCATCATCCGCCCGGTCAGGCACATTTCCATCGCCTTGGCCTTGCCGACCGCCCAGGTCAGCCGCTGCGACCCGCCCATGCCCGGCGAGACGCCGAGCTTGATCTCGGGCTGGCCAAACTTGGCGCTGTCCGCGGCGATGATGAAGTCGGCCATCATCGCGACCTCGCAGCCGCCGCCGAGCGCGTATCCCGACACCGCGGCGAGCCACGGTTTGCGGGTTGCGGTAACCTTTTCCCAGCCGGCGAAGAAGTCCGACGAATACATGTCGGCGAAGCCTTGGCCCTGCATTTCCTTGATGTCGGCGCCGGCCGCGAACGCCTTCTCCGATCCGGTCAGGACCAGGCAGCGCTGGCTGTCGTCCGCATCATAGGCGGCGAACGCGTCGATCAACTCCTTCAGCACCTCGCTGTTGAGCGCATTCAGCGCCTGCGGGCGGTTGAGGGTCACGAGCGTCACCGCTCCGCGCTTCTCGACCAGGATCGTGTTGTAGTCTCTCATCGCTCGTCCTTTAGAAATCGAACGGCATCCATTGCTCTTCGGGCGGAAGGGGCTCGAAGAACTTGTCCACGTCCGCGTCGCCGATGACGGCCGGGTTGGTCGGGTGCCAGTTGGGTTTGTTGTCCTTGTCGATCAGGAGGGCGCGAACGCCTTCCTTGAAATCGGGATGGCGGATCATCCGCACCATGATCCCATATTCCATCCGCATCTCGTCGACGAAGTGAAGCTGGTACGGGCTTTCGACCAGCATCTTGAGGCTGACCTTGCAGGCCATGGGCGATTTCTTGCGGATGATCTCGGCTTCGCGGGCCGCCCATCCGTCACCGATTTCGCTTTCATCATCGAGCGCTTGGAGGATGTCTTCGACCCGGTCCGACGCGAACAGCCTGTCGATCTGCTTCAACCGGCCGAGGATCGGCGCTTCGGGCACCTCTTCGGCGCTGAGCTCGTCTAGGATCGCCTCGGTGCGGAAGGGCTGGGAGATGATCCGCTCCTTCGCTTCCTCCAGCCGCTCGGACGGCAGGTAATGCGTCGCGAGCCTCAGCCCGAGACATTCCGAGCCGGTGAGGCGATCGCCGGTCAGCGCGAGATATTGGGCAAGGCGGCCGCGGAGGCGCGACAAATAACGGCCACCGCCGACATCCGGGAAAATGCCGATGGTCGTTTCCGGCATGGCGAAGACCGTGCGCTCGGTGGCGACGCGGAAGCGGCACGGGCAGGCGATGCCGACCCCGCCGCCCATTGTGATCCCGTCCATGAAGGCGACGCCCGGCTTCGGGTAGGTATATTCGAGGTGGTTGAGGCGATATTCGTCGAAGAAGAAGGCGCGCGCCGCGGCCTCGTGACCCTCGACATCCTGGCTAATCCCGACGACGTCGCCGCCCGCGCAGAAACCGCGGCCCTCGGCATGGTCGATGAGAATGATCCGCACTTCCGGATCGTCGCGCCATTCGATGAGCGCGCTCGCCATGTCGCGAACCATCTGGCGATTGAGGCTGTGCAGCGCCTTCGGCCGGTTGAGCCGCAATCGCCCCGCCGGCCCCTGCTTTTCGGTGATGACGTCCTTCGCCCCGGTCATCGCATCCATCAGGGCATCATCGCGTATCGGCCCGGCGCGGGCTCGATCACCTTCTCGGGCTCACGGGCCGCGACACTCTTCCGGCTTCCATGCCGCTCGAGCCACTTCGTCCACCACGGCCACCAGCTGCCTTCGTGGCGGGTCGCGGTTTCGAGCCAGCTGCTGGCGCTCTCGGGCTGCTTTTCGTTGGTCCAATAGCCATGTTTGTTGGCCGCGGGCGGGTTGACGATCCCGGCATTGTGGCCGGACCCGCCGAGCACGAAGTCCGCGCCGAGGTGCCTGGCGCCGCCATAGACCGCTTCCCAGGCCGATACGTGGTCGTCCTTCAGCGCGATGACCAGGGTCGGGGTGGTGATCGCGGCAAGATCGATGGCGACATCACCGACCTTGAAGCCGGCCGGCTCTTTCAGCCTGTTTTCGAGCAGGAGCTCGCGGTTGTAGCTCTTGAGGAACGCCGCAGGGATGCGTGCTCCATCCTCGAACCAATAGAGCAGGTCCGACGGCGGCGCTGGCTTGTCGAGCAGGTAATGGTTCACGACCGACGACCAGATAAGGTCGTTGGCGCGCATCGCGGCGAACAGCCGTTGAAGCTCCAGGCTGTCCGCAAAGCCCTGCGCTTCGAGATGACCTTCGAGCGCGCCGATATGGGCTTCGTGAACGAACGCCGACCAGTCGCGCATATCCGAAAAGTCGACCAGCGCGCCAATCAGGGTCGCGGAAATGACCTCGTCAGCGCGGCCCTTGGCGGCGAGCCAGGCGAGCGCGATCGCGGTCAGCGTCCCGCCGAGGCAGAAAGAGAAGAGGTCGGGCGCGGTGCCGGTCCGTTTGGCCACTTGCTCGATCGCGGTGATGATGCCGTCGCGGACATAGTCGCCGACGTCCTTGTCGCGATGAGACTCGGTCGGGTTGACCCAGCTGATCACGAACACCGTCCGGCCCTCGTCGACCAGCCATTTGACCAGGCTCTGCCGAGGCACGAGGTCGATCATGTAATAGCGGTTCACCAGCGGCGGCACGTAGAGCAAAGGCTCGGCCGCAACCTTGTCAGTCGCGGGCATGTACTGGATCAGCTGGAACAGCTCGTTCTCGAACACCACGGCTCCGGGAGTCGCGGCAATCGTCTTGCCCTTCACGAACGCACTGGGGTCGGTCCGGCGCTGGACGATACCCTTGCCGCTGCCGACATCCTCGAGGAGGTTCATGAAACCTTGGACGAGGTTCGCGCCGCCGGTTTCCTTGACCCTTTTGACCACGTCAGGATTGGTGGTTGCGAAGTTGGTTGGCGCGACTGCGTTCAGATATTGGTCGAGCAGGAACTTCGCCATCGCGCCGCTCGAGCCATCGCCGGCTGTCCGTTCGACCGTGTCACGAAGCTGGCGCGAGGCGAGAAGATAGGAATCCCGGATCGCCCGATAATAAGGATCGTCCTGCCACTCGGACGACGAGAAACGACGGTCGCGCGGCTTGTCGGTCTGCTTGCCTGCAAGCGCGTCAGACCAGAAGTCGCTCCACTGCCGCGCCGCTTCGAGCTGGACGTTGAGCAATTCTGCCGGCCGCGCGGCAAAGCCGATCGCGGCTTCGGTCGCGGCCTGGGCGAGCGCGAACGGATCGAAGGGATGCGGCGCTTTCTTCATCAGCTACTGACGCAGCAGGTCGCGGCTGACGATCACGCGCATAATCTGGTTGGTGCCCTCGAGGATCGAGTGGACTCGAAGGTCGCGCCAGAAGCGCTCGATCGGATAATCCTGAAGATAGCCGTAGCCGCCATGCAACTGCAGCGCGCGATCGACGATCGATGAGCCGCTATCGGTGGCGAGGCGCTTGGCCATGGCCGCGAACCGGGTCTTGTCGGGCGCATTGGCGGTGACCTTGGCCGCGGCAACGTAAAGCAGGTAGCGTGCGGCCTGTAGCTCGGTCTCCATGTCGGCCAACGTGAATTGCGTCGCCTGGAAGTCTGCGATCGGCGTTCCGAACTGCTTGCGGTCCTTCGTATATTTGACGGCCTCGTCGAGGCAACGCTGCGCCCCGCCAAGCGAACAGGCGCCGATGTTGAGACGGCCGCCGTCGAGTCCCATCATCGCAATGCGGAAACCTTCGCCCTCGCCCCCGACGCGGTTGGCGACGGGCACTCGGACTTCGTCGAAATTGACCTGCGCGGTCGGTTGCGAATGCCAGCCGAGCTTCTTTTCCTGGGCGCCGAAGCTGACGCCCTTCATGTCCTTTTCGATGACCAGGCAGCTGATGCCCTTGGGTCCTTCCTCGCCGGTGCGGACCATGGTCACATAGACCTCGTTCTCGCCGCCGCCGGAGATGAACGCCTTGGACCCGGAGACGACATAATGGTCGCCGTCCAGCACTGCCTTGGTCTTGAGCGCGGCCGCGTCGGAGCCAGAGGACGGCTCAGTCAGGCAGTAGCTGCCGATCCGCTCCATCGTGATCATCGAGGGCAGGTATTTCTGCTTCACCTCGGCTGAGCCGAAGCGGTCGATCATCCAGCTCGCCATGTTGTGGATCGAGATGAAGGCGCTGGTCGAGGGGCAGCCGTAGGCCATCGCCTCCATAATGAGCGCCGCCTCGAGCCGGCCGAGACCGATGCCGCCGCTCTCCTCGCTCACGTAAATCGCCCCGAAACCGAGCTCTGCGGCTTCGCGGATCGTGTCGCGCGGGAAGATGTGCTTCTCGTCCCACTCGGCAGCGAACGGGGTGATGGCGTCGGCCGTGAACTTGCGCGCCATCTCCTGGATCTGGAGCTGGTCGTCGGTGAGGTCGAATTGCGTCATTGCGCGGGCGCTCTAGCCCGCCGGTTCCTCTTGAAGCAATCCTTCAAACCGAAGCACGTGGCGGACCGAGGGACGTTCCATCATCCGCTCGCGGAACGCCTTGAGGTTGGGCCAGCGGTCGAGCCCGAGAAACTTCTCGGCCCAGCCGGTGATCACAAACAGATAAGGGTCGGGCAGGGTCAACTCCTCGCCCATCAGGAACGGCCCTTCGCCGAGCTCGCCGTCGATATAGTCGAGCTTCTTCCCGAGATCGCGAATGACGAGTTGCTTCATTTCGTCAGTAGCGTCACGGTTGAACAGGAAGCCGAACCTCTTGTGGAGCTCGGTGGTGATGAAATTGACCAGCTCGAGCACTCGGTAACGCCGAAAATTCCCAAGCGGGGGAAGCACTTCGCCGACGCTCGACCGATCGCCGAGATATTGCAGGATCACCGCGTTTTCGGTGAGCACATCGCCACTGTCGAGTTCCAGCGCCGGCACCGAACCCTTTGGATTGATTGCTAAAAAATCGCTGCCGTCTTCGACGCGCTTCTCTTTGAGGTCGACCCGCACCGCGTCGTGGCTAAGGCCGATATCGTGAAGAAGGATGTGCGGTGCCTGGCTGCATGCGCCCGGCGAATAATAGAGCTTCATGGCCGGATGCTTTCCTAGAACGCGTTGGACGAGGCGTTGAGGTCGTTGACGTCGACGCCGTCCTGGCCGTTTGCGAGCTGGTCGGACGGCGTGGTGCTGCTCTCATCCGCCGGCAAGGTTTCGATGTCGGCGTTGGCAGCGACGTTGTCGATCGCGATGTTCTCGGCCGACTGCTTCTGGCACGCGCCCATCGCAGCTGCCGCTCCCGCCAAAACGAGCAATTTGGTCACAACGCGCATCGCGATCCTCCCGCATCCTTCCTGATCCAGATCAAACGCGTCAGGCGACGGGCGTATCCGTCACTTCGCGGGTGCGGGCGCCTCGTGAAGCACCTGCTCGTCGAACAGCCGCTTCGCGAGCGCCATGTCGTTGCGCTCGTACCAGCGTGGCTTGGGAATGCCCTTCTCCCACGCCGCAAGCTCCAGCAGGGTGCCGTTCGCTGACGGGACGTTCGGCGCAAGCTTGGAAATGGGGTCGGCATAGGCTTCGTCGGCGGTCACGATCTTCCACCCGTCCTTGCGCAGCGCCGCGACGAGGTCAGGGATGAACAGCGCCGCGATATCGGTTTCGTGGAGTACGATGACCTGCGCGGGCCGGCGGTGCCAGGTCTTCAGCGCCAAGCTGTCGGCGAAGTCCGCCGCGCCGACCATCGTCGTCACATAGAGCGACCGAAGCCCGTCCATGTCGATTTTCTTGCCGGCCGCGATCGCGTCCGCGGTCATCGCTTCGATATACCAGTCGGACCCGTCGACGGTCGCATAGCCGTTGTGAAGCCCGCGCGCCTTGAGCGCAGCGCGGACAGCGGCAACCTTGGCCTTGTCCTCCTGGCCTTCGTCGAGGAACGGATAGCGGAACCACGGGCGCCGGCCCTCGCGGCCCTTTAGGTAGGCCTCGGCCTTGTCGACGTTCGCCATGTAATCGGCGACGCTGAGCTCGCTCAAATGCGGGTGGGTGAAGCTATGGTCGGCGATGACGTGGCCGGCCGCGACGTAGGCCTGGATCCGCTCCTCGCCGCCGATGCCGTCGTCATGACCGATCTGGCCGGGGACCAGGTAGAAAGCCGCCTGCTTGACCCCCGCCTTGTGCAGCCCCGCGATCAGCCGGATCGTGCGCTGGTCCGGCGTGAAGAAAGCGCCACGACCGCGCGGGACGTCGTCGAAGGTGAGCGCGATGCGCTTGTCGGCAGCCGCCGGCGCCGCCGCGAACAGAAGCAGCAGCGCCGCGATCAGCCACCGCATGGTCAGGCGAAGGTCGGGATGATGAACGCGCTTTCGCCGTGGCCGCCGCCGTCCGGCCAGCGCTGCGTCACGACCTTGTTCTTGGTCCAGAAGCGCATCCCTTCCTGACCGTATTGGCCGATGTCGCCGAAGCCCGAACGCTTCCACCCGCCGAAGCTGTGGTAGCTGACGGGGACGGGAATCGGCACGTTAATGCCGACCATCCCGACATTGACGCGGGCGGTGAATTCACGCGCGGCATGGCCGTTGCGGGTGAAGATCGCGACGCCGTTGCCATAGTCATGCTCGGACGGAAGCTTCACCGCTTCCTCGAAGTTGGCGGCGCGGACGATCTGCAGCACCGGGCCGAAGATCTCGTCCTGGTAGCTCTTCATGCTCGGCTTCACATGGTCGAACAGGGTCGGGCCGATGAAGAAGCCTTCCTCATGTCCCTGAAGCGAGAAGCCGCGGCCGTCGACGACCAGCTCGGCGCCTTCGTCGATCCCCATCTGGATGTAATTCTCGATGCGCGCCTTGTGCGCCTTGCTCACCACCGGGCCGTAATGCGCCTCGGGATCGGTCGAAACGCCGACGCGAAGACTTGCGATCGCGGGGATCAATTTCTCGCGCAGAGCCTCGGCGGTCTCCTCGCCGACCGGGACAACCACCGGAAGAGCCATGCAGCGCTCGCCGGCTGAGCCGAACGCCGCGCCGGCAAGGTCGTTGACGACCTGGTCGAGGTCCGCGTCGGGCATAACGATCCCGTGATTCTTGGCTCCGCCGAAGGCCTGGACGCGCTTGTTGTTCGCGGTCCCGCGCGAATAAATATACTGGGCGATGTCGGATGAGCCGACGAAGCTGACCGCCGCGATGTCCGGATGGTCCAGGATCGCGTCGACCATTTCCTTGTCGCCATGGACGACGTTCAGGATGCCATCGGGAAGGCCCGCTTCCTTCATTAGTTCGGCGAGACGGACGGGAACGCTCGGGTCGCGCTCGGATGGCTTCAGCACGAAGGCGTTGCCGCAGGCGATCGCCATGCCGAACATCCACATCGGGATCATCGCCGGGAAGTTGAACGGGGTGATGCCCGCGCCGATGCCGAGCGGCTGGCGCATCGAGTAAACGTCGATCCCTGGACCCGCGCCGACCGTATATTCGCCCTTCAGCGCCTGCGGGATGCCGCAACAGAATTCAATCACTTCGAGCCCGCGCTGAACGTCGCCCTTGGCGTCCGCGATCACCTTGCCGTGCTCGCTCGACAGCGTGCGGGCTAGGTCTTCCATGTTCGCTTCAACCAGCTCCTTGAACTTGAACATCACGCGCGCCCGGCGCTGCGGATTGGTCGCTGCCCAGGCCGGCTGCGCAGCCTTGGCGGCGTCGATTGCCTTTTGCAGGTCGGCCGAGGTGCCGAGCCGGACCTGCGCCTGGACCTGGCCCTGGTTGGGGTCGAAAACGTCGCCCTGGCGCTCGCCCGAAGCGAAGCTGGAACCGCCGATGAAATGGTCGATGCTGCGAAGCATTGGATACGCGTCCTGATTTGCTGAGACTGGAATCGCGGGCTGCACTAGTCCTTCGCTCCAGCCATGGCTAGGCAGCGCAAAGCCATGGGGGGCGCCAAATCCACCGATCGGCCAGCCGAGCCGCATGTCGCCCTGGCGATTGGGCTCCGCCTGCTTGCGGCGCTGAGCCTCGCAATCATGTTCGCTGGCGTCAAATGGGTAAGCCAGCGCGGTGTCAGCTTCGTCGAAAGCCTGTTCTACCGTCAGATCGGCACCGCCGCCTGCGCGGCGACCTGGGTCGCGCTCGGGCCGGGCATCGCCACGCTTCGGACGAAGCGGGTCGGCGCACATGTCGCTCGGATGAGCATCGGCGTCGTTGCCATGGGCCTCAACTTCCTCGCAATGATCATCCTGCCGCTCGCCGAAGCGACCTCGATCGGCTTTTCCGCGCCGATCTTCTCGACGATGCTGGCGGCACTCTTGCTCGGCGAACCCACGGGCAAGTGGCGCTGGGGCGCGGTGCTGGTCGGCTTCCTCGGCGTGCTAGTGATCGTCCAGCCGGGCGGCACGCATATCGACGGCTATAGCGGGCTGGTCGCGGTCGGCGCGGCCTTAAGCACCGCCTGCGCGACCATCGCGATCCGCCGGCTTGGGCAGACCGAGGCAGCGGGCACGACCGTCTTCTGGTTTGGGGCGAGCTCACTCATTCCGCTCGGGATCGTCATGCTGTTCGTCGCGAAAGCTCACGATCCCGTGACCTTCGCGGCCATCGCCGGCGTTGCCGTCTCGGGCGGCATTGCCCAGCTGGCGCTCACCGGCGCACTGAGGTTGGCTCCGGTCGCAGTGGTGCTGCCGATGGATTATTCGTCGCTGCTGTGGGCGAGCCTGTTCGGCTGGCTGCTATTCGACCAGGTCCCGTCGCGCTGGACCTGGGTCGGTGCACCGATCGTGATTGGCGCAGGCCTGGTCATCCTGTGGCGCGAGCAGCGCCTGCGCTTGCTCAAGAACGCCGTCGCCGCCGTGCCGGAGGTCAACGAATAGCTACTGGTCCTTCGCCATCTTCGCCTTGTAGGCGTCGATGCTGATCGGGCGGCCGAGGAAATCGGCGACGAGGTCTGCCGCTGGCTTCGATCCGCCCGGCGCCAGCACCAACTTGCGATAGCGCTCCGCCGTTGCCCGGTCGCGAAGCCCATTCTTTTCGAATTGCGTGAACAAATCGTCCGCGATCACGATCGACCAGCGGTAGGTGTAGTAGGCCGCGCCATAGCCGGCGAGGTGACTGAACCCGTCCTGGAACTGTGAGAAGGGCGCCGGCGGAAGCATGTCGTATTTCGCATCATTGGCGCGGGCTGTCGCGCCGAGATCGGCAGGCGCACTTCCCAGATAATATTGCAGCGAGACGTTGGTCAGCCCGAGCTGCCGCATGTCGTCCATGCCGATCGAGAAATAGCGGGCCTTGTTCATCTTATCGACGAGGTCGCGCGGGATAACGTTGCCCTGCGCGTCGACCGCGAACTTGGCCAGCGTGTCGTAATCGTAGACCCAGTTTTCGAGCATCTGCGACGGCGCCTCGACGAAGTCCCACTCCGTCTGGAAGCCGCTCATCCCTGCCCAGCGCTGATCCTGGCCGCCGAAGATGAAGTGCAGGAGGTGGCCATATTCGTGGAGGAAGGTTTCCACGTCACCATGCTCCATCACGCCTTCCGGCACGTTGAAGACCAAGGCGCCGACCGGCACCTGGCCGCGCGCGCCGTAGCGCAGCGGCACCGCATTCGCGTGCTCGTACTTACCGGGGCGCGGGTGGGCGTCGAAATAGAAGCGACCGATCACCTTGCCGTGATCGACGACCTCATAGGATTCGGCGGACTTATGCCACTTCGCTGTCTTCCACGGGCGGATATCGACGCCGAACATGTCCTCGGTCAGCTGGAGGATGCCGTCGCGGACCTTGTCGTAGGAGAAATACTTCCGCGCCTCCTGTCGGTCGTAGCCGTATGACTGCTTCTGGACGAGTTGGCTGACATAGCCGTTGTCCCACGGTTCGAGCTTGGTCGCGCCCGGCTGAAGCTGCTGCAGGACCGCGAGCTTCTTCGCATAATCGCGATCGGCAGCGGGTTTTGCCGCCGACGCCATGTCGTCGATCAGGGCCTGCACCTTGTCCGGCGTGTTCAGCATCCGGTCTTCGAAGTTTAGCGTCGCGTAATTGGGCCGTCCGACGAGCTTCGCCAGCTCGTCGCGCTTGTCGATAAGGCCGCGCAGCGGCGTGTCGTTCGCCGGGTAAGCGCGGAGCTGATATTCGCGATAGAAGCGCTGCCTGAGGTCGCGGCTCTTCGCGTAGGTCATGACTGGCACATAGTCGGTGCTGTCGGTGCGAAGCGTGATCTTGCCATCAGCGCCAGGCTTATGGGCGTCGATGAAGTCCTGCGGCACGCCATCGAGCTCGGCCGCGGTCACGGTGATCGTCCGCTGGCCCTTGGGGATATTGGATTCGAAGGTGGTGCCAAGGTTGGCAATCTCGTCGCCAAGCTTTTGCGCCTTGGCGCGGCCTGCCGCGTCGAGCGCGATGCCGGCGCGCTCGAATGCCTTGAGGTTGCGGTCGAGATAGAGGTTGGTCGCCGCGTCCGTCGGCGCCTTGATCGCCTTCAGGCGCTCGTAGATCGGGCGCGACAGCGACAGCTTGGTGCCCTCGCTCGCCATGCGCACTTCGCATTTCTCGGCGGCTTCGCGGCTGGCGGCGCTGGGCGATACCTGGCGGTAGAAGCCGGCTTCGCCCGAGCCGTCGCTGATCACTTCGACGATCTTATCAAAGTCGGTGAGGGTGGTGCCGGCAGTCGCCGCGCCCTTCGACTTTTCGAGCGCTGTGCGAAGCGCCGTGCTGCGCGCGACCAACATGGTGCAGCGCTGGTTGATCCGCGCGGCGGTTGGCGTGCCGATCAGGATCGGCGGGATCGCGGGCGCGGCCGCTGCAAAGGCATTCGTGCTCATCAGCGCGGTGCAGCAGGACAACAGGATCACGGATTTACGCATGGCGACTCTCCCCTCGGTCGGCCGCGACCCTAGCGAAGGTGAAGGGATGCGCAAATGCCGCTAAGCGAGCCTGCAAAGGGAGAGTCGCGATGCGTAAGCTGATTGCCGGATTAAGTGTGCTGCTGATCGGCGCCGCGCCGCCGCCTTCCGTCGACGCGAAGCTACGCGCGATCATCGCCCCGGTAAGCCAGGCGCAGCTGCGGCATACGATCGAGAGCCTGGTGAGCTACGGCACTCGCCACACCTTGTCGTCGCAGACGGATCCCAAGCGCGGCATCGGCGCCGCGCTCAACTGGGCCGACGCCGAGTTCAGTCGCTATTCCGCCGCGTGCGGCAATTGCCTGACGGTTCAGCGCACGAGCGAGACCTTCAGTGGGGATCGCCTCCCGGCACCGACCAAGATCACCGACGTGTTCGCGATCCAGCGCGGCACGGAACGGCCCAACGACGTGGTCATCATCCAGGGTCATATCGACAGCCGCGTGACCGATCCGATGAACGCTACCGCCGATGCACCGGGCGCCAACGACGATGGGTCGGGCGTCGCGGCGGTGATGGAAGCGGCGCGAGTGCTGTCGAAGCACAGGTTCCCGGGCACTATCGTCTACGCCGCGCTGATGGGCGAAGAGCAGGGGCTGTACGGCGGAAAGACCCTTGCCAATTACGCCAAGGCGCAGGGCTGGAACGTCGTCACTGTCCTCAACAACGACATCATCGGCAATAGCTGCTCATCCGATGGCGTATGCGACAGCACGCATGCCCGGGTGCTGTCGGAAGGTCCGCGCTCACAGGGGCAGGCGGAGCTGGCTGCGGCGACCCACAGCTTGGGGGGCGAGAATGACAGCCCGTCGCGCAACATCTCGCGCTATCTCGACAGCCTTGCCGACCGGCTGAAGATCGGGCTCGACGTGCGGCAGATCTGGCGCACCGACCGGTTCAGCCGCGGCGGCGACCATATCCCGTTCCTCGGTCTGGGCTTTCCGGCGGCGCGGATCAGCGTCGCGGTCGAGAACTATAACTGGCAGCACCAGGACCTGAGGACGGAGAACGGCATTCGCTACGGCGACACGATCGACCATGTCGATTTCGCCTATCTCGCCAAGATGACGAAACTGAACGTCGCCGCGCTGGCCGCCATCGCCAGCGCCCCGCCCCCGCCTGAGCCCAAGGTCGAGGGCGGCGTCGCGACCGACACGACGGTGACGTGGCCATATGATGGTGCAGATCATTATGTCGTCCGGTGGCGCCGGACCGACGCGAGCAATTGGGAAGCCTCGCGTCCGCTCAATCTGGCAGGCTGCGATCCGCTTATTCTCACCGGGACGCGCATTCCGGGCTGGGTACCAAAATGCAAAGTTGTCTTGCCCCACATCCGCGTCGACGACTGGGTGTTCGGCGTTTCTTCGGTTAGCGAGGACGGGTTCGAAAGCCCGGTTGCATCCGCGGTACCGGGCGGGGCGTTCAAGCCCTATATTGCGCCTGAAACGAAATAGGAGCTTTCGATGGCCGGCGGATGGACCCGCGATGGCGCGGTCGAGCAGCAGATCGAGGATACGGTGAAGGACGCGGTGTTGCGCGCCCGCGCGCTCACGCCGCAGGGCGAGAGCGCGGAGGAATGCGACGATTGCGGCGAGCCGATCCCGAAGAAGCGTCGCGATGCGGTGCCCGGCGTCCGCACCTGTATCGCGTGCCAGACGACACGCGACAAGGCGGTGGTCCACTCGACCATCAATCGGCGCGGCAGCAAGGATAGCCAGCTGCGCTAGGCGCGTTTAGGGCGAGACATGGCCCGACCGCCCCGAACACCGAGAACCCCCCGGCCGGCGCGCGACGCAAGGCCATCCCGACCTCCACGCAATCAGCCCGGCGGCTGGCCTTCCGGCCTTCCGACCCGCAAGCAGGTCCTCGACTTCATTGCCTCGTCCGACCAGCCGGCGGGCAAGCGCGAGATCGCGCGCGCGTTCGGTCTCAAGGGCAATGACAAAATCGCGCTCAAGGCTCTGCTCAGGGACATGGCGGATGAAGGCCTGATCGACAGCTCGCCGGGCCGTGCGTTTCACCAAATGGGCGGCGTCCCCAGGGTCACGGTGCTGCGGGTCCAGTCGGCCGACGACAGCGGCGCGGTGTGGGGGGTGCCCGAGCAATGGCATGCGGAAACGCCGCCGCCGCGGATCCGGCTGGTCGAGCGCGACCGCCGCAGTGCGCTCGGCATCGGCGACCGGGTTCTCTGCCGCACCGAGGAAAGAGGCGACGGTTACATCGGGCACCCGATGAAGAAGCTCGAGCGCTCGGCCGAGCTGGCACTGGGCGTGGTGCGGCGCGAGGGCGATCGCTTCTGGCTATCGCCGGTCGACAAGAAGGAACGGCGAGAGCTGTTCATCAGCGACTTGAAGGACGCCGAGCCCGGCGACCTAGTGCTGTGCGAGGTCAGCGGTCGGCCGCCGCGTGTGAATGCGCGGGTCGATGCGGTGCTCGGCGATCCGTTCGCGCCGCGCAGTTTCTCGCTGATCGCGATCCACAAGCACGGCCTTCGGCACGAGTTCGCGCAGGCCGCGATTGACGAGGCGCATCGCGTCTCAAAGCTGCCGCTGGGCGAGCGCGAGGACCTGACGCATTTGCCCATCGTCGCGATCGACCCGGAGGACGCGCGCGACCATGACGACGCTATCTGGGCCGAGGCGGATGGGGAGGGCGGCTGGAACGCGGTGGTCGCGATTGCCGACGTCAGCTTCTACGTCCGCCCCGGCTCCGAGCTCGACAAGGAAGCCGGGGCGCGCGGCAACAGCGTCTATTTCCCGGACCGCGTCGTCCCGATGCTGCCCGAGGAGCTGTCGGCCGACATCTGTTCGCTGAAACAGGGTGAGGACCGCGCGGCGATGGTCTGCCACCTGAAGATCGCGAAGGACGGGGAGCTCAAGAGCTGGCGCTTCACCCGCGCCAAGGTCCGCATTGCGGCGAACATCGCCTATGAAGATGCGCAGGCCGCCATCGATGCCGAGGGCGAGGAGCGGGTCGAGGTCAGCTCCCCGACCTGTGCAATGCCCCCCGTGGAAGGCCGCGTTCCGCAGGAGCTGGTCGACAGGGCCCTAAAACCGCTGTGGGCGTGCTGGCGAGCTTTGTTCGCGGCGCGCAAGAAGCGCGACCCGCTCGAGCTCGACCTGCCCGAGCGCCGGGTGGTGCTCGATGAGAAGGGGCGAATCATGTCGATCGCGCCGCGCGACCGGCTCGACGCGCACCGGCTGGTCGAGGATTTCATGATCGCGGCCAATGTCGCCGCGGCGCGCGCGCTCGAGGCCAAGAAGGCGCCCGTCATGTATCGCGTCCACGAGCCGCCGAGCCGTGAGAAACTGGTCGCGCTCAAGGATTATTTGAAAACCTTCGGCGTGGAGTTCTCGCTCGGACAGGTTGTGAAGCCCGGCACCTTCAACCGCATCATCGAGCGGGTCGGCGACGGTGACGGGCGCGAGGAAATCATGGAGCAGCTGCTCCGCACCCAGATGCAGGCGCGCTACGGGCCCGAGCGGCTCGGCCATTTCGGGCTGGCGCTCGCAACCTACGCCCATTTCACTTCGCCGATCCGGCGCTACGCCGACCTCCTCGTCCACCGCGGGCTGGTGAAGGCCTATGGACTGGGCGAGGGCGGCCTGCCGCAGGGCGACGAGGAGCGATTCGAGCAGATCGGCGAGCAAATCTCGATGCTCGAGCGACGCGCGATGGAGGCCGAGCGCGACACCGTCGACCGCTATGTCGCCGCTTACCTATCAGATCAGGTCGGTCAGTTGGTCGAGTGCCGGATCACCGGCGTCCAGCCCTTCGGCTTCTTCGCGACGGTCGAGGACCTCGGCGGCGACGGCCTCGTCCTCGCCAAGGACCTGGGCCAGGAATATTTCCGTTACGACGAAGGCGCGAGGCAACTGGTCGGCGACGAAACGGGGGAGACTTACAAGGTCGGCCAGCGGCTGACGCTGCGGCTGGCGGAGGCGAACCCGGTCAGCGGATCGCTGCGGTTCGAGCTTCCGGAAGGAAGCTACGGTGGACCGGCCACAGCACGCCGCGACCGCGTGCGAAGCACCGGCAAGCGCGGCCGTCCGCCTAACATCCGGCACCAATCGCGTCGCCGGTGATCGAGTCGGCTAGCTATTCGGTGGCCCGAAGCCACTGATCACGCATCATTAATTTGGGGTTCATCGACAAACGCCGTTCGTCGATGTGTCGTTCGACTAACACACCTCATTGGTCGGCGATTGGACAACGGGCGGGTGGCGTTTTCACACGCTACAAATGTAGATTCATGACTGCCTAAAAGGGAGTTTGGATCATGAACCGCATCACCGTTTCCGGCCTATTGGCTGCCGCTTCGCTGCTCGCTACCTCAAATGTCGCGCTCGCCGCAGAATCGACCGTCCAAGCCCCGGCTGCGACCGCAGACGCTGCCGCGCAGGACGCCAAGGCCGCTCCGGTCGAGAAAAAGATTTGTAAGCAGCTCGATCTCTCCGGCAGCCGGCTTCCGCGGAAGGCGTGCCTTACCGCGAAGCAATGGAAGCAGGTCGAAGAAGAAAATCGCTAAGTTTCCCGGGCGCCGGCGGTCCCCTCGGCCGCCGGCGTGTCCGTGCCATCGCAACCTTTGGTCGCAGCGGGTATTGGCGCTTCATTCTCAGGAGAAGCGCCATGCCTTATAAGATCGCAATCATCGTCGGCAGCCTTCGCGAAGGCAGCATCAACCGCAAGGTAGCGCGATCAATCTGCGGTCTTCGCAACGACAATCTCGATTGCTCGATGATCGAGATTGGCGACCTGCCGCTCTACAACCAGGACATCGACTCCAACCCGCCCGAACAATGGGTGAGGTTTCGCGAACAGGTCGGCCAGGCGGACGGCGTCTTGTTCTGCAGCCCCGAATACAATCGCGGCATTCCCGGGGTGCTCAAAAATGCCATCGATGTCGGCTCGCGACCCTACGGCCAAAGCGTGTTCGACAAGAAGCCGGCGGCGATCGTCACCGCGTCTCCCGGGTCGATCGGTGGGTTCGGCGCCAATCATCAGATCCGGCAGGCCTGCGTGTTCCTCAACATGCCAGTGATGCAGCAGCCCGAAGCATACCTCGGCCATGTCAGCGACGATGCCTTCGACGACAGCGGATGCTTGAAGGAAGGGCCGTTAAAGGACTTGATCAGCGTTCTCGCCCACGCATTCCACGACTGGGTGGAGATGATCCATCGTTCGCGCCGGTTGCTCGCCGAGGACTCGGCCCACGCGTCCCAGCGCAAGTAACACGCCTGATCCTTCTGGCGAGCCAGGCCGACCGGCGATATCGTCCCCCAATCGCTCACGGGAGGAACGGCATGGAATTCCGCTTTCTTGAAAGATATCAGCCGCAGCTTCTCGCGGTCTTGCGCGTCATCGTTGCCCTGTTGTTCATCGAGCACGCGACGATCAAATTGTTCGGATTTCCGCCCGGCGGCGCTCCGGGCCTGCAACCGGTCGGAACGCTCCTGTGGGTCGCCGGCGTCATCGAGATCATCACCGGTGCACTCGTTTTCCTTGGCCTCTTCACGCGACCGGCGGCCTTCATCGCGTCAGGCGAGATCGCAATTGGTTATTGGATGTTTCACGGACCGAAGAGCTTCTGGCCGGCGCTAAACAACGGCGAAGCCGCGATCCTGTTCTGCTTCGCCTTTCTCTATATTGCCTCGGCTGGACCGGGTGCATGGAGCGTGGATGGGACGCGCAGCCGGAACGCGCCGATCAGGTAACTTTCGATCGAGCGTGGAAGCGCGGCTGATCCCATTCGCGTGAGCTGAGCAGCTCGGCGAGGATCTCGGCCGCGCGGACCATCTCGCTGAAGCCGTTGTAGAGCGGCGCGAAGCCAAATCGCATCAGGTCCGGTGCGCGGAAGTCGCCGACCACGCCGCGCGCTATCAGCGCCTGCATGACGGCATAGCCTTCTGGGTGGGCGAAGACGACGTGGCTCCCGCGGTCCATTGCGTCGCGGGGGCTGGCTAGATGCACTTCTCCGCCGCAGCGCGCTTCGACCTCGTCGACGAACAGCTGCGACAATGCGCGCGACTTGGCCGCAAGGTCGCGCATCGCGATGCCGTCGAAGGTGGCGAGCCCGGCGTCCAGCGCTGCAAGTGCGAGGATCGACGGCGTGCCGGTGAGGAATTTCAGGATCCCGTCGGCTGGCCGGTAATCGTCGACGAACGCGAAGGGCGCGGCATGGCCCATCCAGCCCTGTAGCGGATTGGCTAACTCGTCCTGCAGCGCCTCGGCGACATAGACATAGGCGGGTGCCCCGGGACCGCCGTTCAGATACTTGTACCCGCAGCCGACCGCGAGCGACGCGCCCTCTGCGTGTAGATCTAGCTCGATAGCGCCGGCGCTGTGCGACAGGTCCCACACGACTAGCGCCCCGGCGGCTTCCGCGGCGCCATTGATCGCGGCCATGTTGTGGATGCTCGCGCTCCGGTAGTCGACATGGGTCAGGGTGACGACGGCGGTATTTGCGTTGATCGACCCGAGCACCTCTTCCGGCGACACTGCCAGAAGCTCGAGACCGAGCATGTTCGCGACGCCTTGCGCGGCATAGAGGTCAGTTGGGAAATTCGCCTTCTGCGAAAGGATGGTCCTGCGCCCGGGCCGCGTGCGCGCAGCCGCCGCAAGCAGCTTGAACAGGCAGATGCTGGTCGAATCCGCAATCAGCAGCTCGCTTGGCCTGGCGCCAATCAGCGGCGCGAGGCGCGCGGCGACCCTCGTCGGCCAGTCGATCCAGCCATGCTTGTTCCAGCTGGCGATCAGGTCGGCGCCCCACTGCTCCTCGGCGGTCTTCGCGAGCGCGGCCGGTGCGGACCTGGGCAGTGCGCCCAGGCTGTTGCCGTCGAGGTAAATCAGGCCATCCGGCAGCGAAAAACGTTCGCGGGCAGAGGCCAGCGGATCGGCTGCGTCGAGCTGGTGGGCGTCGTCGACTGTCACAGCTTGGGCAGCGTGACGCCCTTCTGCCCCATATATTTGCCGGCTCGGTCGGCGTAGCTCACTTCGCACGGCTCATTACCCTGTAGGAACAGGAACTGGCACGCGCCTTCGTTGGCGTAGACTTTGGCGGGGAGCGGCGTGGTGTTCGAGAATTCGAGCGTCACATGGCCTTCCCAGCCCGGCTCGAGCGGGGTCACGTTTACGATGATCCCGCACCGCGCGTAGGTCGATTTGCCGAGGCAAATGACGAGAACGTCGCGGGGCACCCGGAAATATTCGACCGTTCGCGCAAGGGCGAAGCTGTTCGGCGGGATGATGCACACGTCAGTCTTGCGGTCGACGAAGCTGTTCGCGGCGAAATCCTTCGGGTCGACGATCGCATTGTCGACGTTGGTGAAGATCTTGAACTCGTCGGAAACGCGCGCGTCATAGCCGTATGACGAGAGGCCGAAGCTGATGCAGCCATCGCGCTTCTGGGCCTCGACGAACGGCTCGATCATAGCGTTTGCTTGCGCCTGCTCGCGAATCCAGCGGTCGGATAAAATCGCCATGTGAGCACGCCTAACGAGCCATGCGGCCCCCATCAATTGAGCCGCATGATTTCTGTGGATGGAGCTCACGCCGGCTTTTTCGGGCTTCCGCCGCACGGCGTTACGATTCGTGCACAATCTATCCACAGGGGAGCGTGCCTGTGCTAATTTGTTCTCGTTGCCGCGGGGCCTTGGCGGCGTAGGAGCAAGCCATGGCCGAAATCATCCGTATCGCCGAGTCCGCGTCCGATCAGGCGACTCAGGCCCTCCCTCAGAATATCGAAGCAGAAGCGGCGCTTTTGGGCGCGTTGATGATCGATAACCGGCTGATCGAGGACGTTCAGCTAAAATTGCGGCCGCATCATTTCTTCGAGCCGCTGCATGCCCGCATCTACGAAGCCATTCTAAAACTTACGGATTCAAACCGGGTCGCGAATCCGGTGACATTGCGCCCGCTTTTCGAGGGCGACGAATCGATAAAAGAAGTTGGCGGCGTCCAATATTTAGCGCAATTGACGGGATCGGGCGCGGCCGTGATCGGGGCAAGGGACTTCGCTCAACAGATCTACGATCTGGCGTTGCTTCGAGCCCTGATCGGCGTGGGTCGCGACCTGGTCGAAGGCGCGCTCGACACGAGTGAGGACGTTGCCCCCCTCGCTCAAATCGAGCGCGCCGAGACCGAGTTATACAAGGTAGCCGAGGAGGGGGGAGCCGAGGGCAAGGCCAAGTCCTTCTCCGAAGCTACCAAGGAAGCTCTGGAGATGGCCGAACGCGCGCTAAACAGCGGCGGCCATCTTTCAGGCTTCACTACCGGCCTCGATGCGCTCAATTCCAAGATCGGCGGCCTCCACAAATCGGACTTGATCATCGTCGCGGGTCGCCCCGGCATGGGCAAGAGTGCGCTCGGCACGAACATGGCCTTCGCCGCGGCGCAGCGCTTCCTTCGCGACGTCTCAGAAGGGGTTGAGGCGGAGAAATCGGCCGGCGCCGCTGCCTTGCTGTTCAGCCTGGAAATGTCGGCCGACCAGCTAGCCACGCGTATCCTGTCGGAGCAGTCGGGCATTACGTCCGAGAACCTGCGCACGGGGCGCATCACCCAGCAGGAATTTCGCGAGCTAGCGCGCGCCGCCGCCGAGCTCCAGAGCCTTCCTCTTTATATCGACGACACGCCGGGCTTGACGATCGCCGCGCTGCGCACGCGGGCGCGCCGGCTTAAGCGCCAGAAAAATATCGGCGTGGTCGTGGTCGACTATCTCCAGCTGCTCCAGGGCAGCGGCCGGAGCGGTAACGACAACCGCGTGCAGGAAATCTCGGAAATCAGCCGCGGCCTGAAACAGCTCGCCAAGGAACTGGACGTACCCGTGATCGGCCTGTCGCAGCTGAGCCGCGCGGTCGAACAGCGCGAGGACAAGCGGCCCCAACTGTCTGACCTTCGCGAATCCGGCTCGATCGAGCAGGACGCCGACATCGTGCTCTTCATCTATCGCGAGGATTATTACCTCAAGGGGACGGAGATCGAGATGCCGACGCCGGAGGAAGCCTCCGCCAGCCTCGACAAGGTTACCAAGTACGAAGAGTGGAAGCAGAAATACGATGCCGCTGCGGGGAAGGCGGAGATCATCGTCGCCAAGCAGCGCCACGGTTCAACCGGGATCGTCAGGGTCAGGTTCGACGGTCGGACAACCAAGTTCAGCGACGCAGTCGACGAACGCTATTTGCCCGAGATGCGGAACTAGTCGGCAGTTCCGGGGGAGGGGGACGAGGGCGTCGGACTTCGTGTCCGGCGCCCTCTGTCGAATTTACGGCCCGATATCGTCGCTGCTTTCGGGCTGTTCGATCTTCTGCGGCTCGCCGGGCGCGAGCTCGAGCGCCTTCGCGATATTGTCGTCCCAGCCATAGACGTCAGGTCGGAACTGGACGCGCGAGCCGTCCCAGAACGCGGTCTGGTAGAGCAGGCGGACGAGAAGTGGGTTCGGCAGCTTGATGAAGGCCTCGTCATCCTTCTGCATCGCAGCGGAGAATTTATCGAGGATGCCTTCCTGCTGCGCCAGGCTGGTCGCGAACTGGACCGCATTTTCGACCCGGACGCAGCCATGGCTGCGATGGCGGTCGGTTTCCGCGAAGACGGCCTTGGCCGGGGTGTCGTGGAGGTAGATCGCCTCATCATCGTCCATGTCGAACTTGACCAGGCCTAGTGAGTTCTTCGGGCCCGACTTCTGGATCCACTTGCCGTTCTTCTGGACGTAGCCGTTACTGGCGAGCCAGCTCCCGCTCTTGGTCACCAGCTCTTTCGCGGCGATTCCTTCGGGGATGTTCCAGACCGGCTTGGCGACCAGGTTGACGATTGGGGCCTGCAGCTGGGGCGTCGGCTTGTCGCTCTCGCCATTGATCACCTTGCGATGGTCGACGTGCTGGCCGTCGCGCCAAAAATCGAGGAAGGAGGCGGCGGTGTTCACGTCGATCCGCGTTTTGGGCGGGTCGCGCTTGAGCCAGCGAAGCCGCTCCATGGCGACGGCTAGCTGGCGCGCGCGCTGAACGGGTCCCCAGCTCAGCGCCCCGATGGTCTCCTTGCCTAGAACGCCGTCGGGCTTGGTGCCCATGTCCGACTGATACTGCTTCACCGCGGCAACCAACGCCGGCGTATAGACAGTGGGATCGGGAGTGCCTTGCGCTTGTTCGGGGATGTATCCGCCCGAGCGAAGCACCGCGACGATGGCCGGGATACGGGTATCGCGCGCACCCGGCTTGATCGCGGTGTCGGACGGTATCTGCTGTTGACCGCCTTGCCCCGCGAGCTTCGCATAGTGGACGAAGGCCTGGCTCAGTGCCTTATATTCGTCGGTCTGGGGCGCGAGCGAATTCAGCCACTCCCCGACGTTGCCGTTCTGGATCGCCTGCTGGAGGCCGGCGCGAACGTCGGTCTTGGGCCGGGGGATCGTGTAGACCTCGTGCAGCTTGTTAGGGTCGGTGTAGCCGTTGGCCAGCGCCGAAGCATATTTCAGACCGGCCTGGACCAGCGCCGGCCCGTCTTCGCTGCCTTTCAGGAAGAGCTCCGTCTTCAAGCCGTGCATGGGCGCTTGCGCGATTGCCTCGCGCAGGTCCTTCTCGGCCTTGTCGTTCAGGGAAATGCTCTCGCCAGACGCATTGGCGCTTGCTTGGTTGGATCCGCTTCCCGCCTGCGAGCAGGCAATGAGGGAAACGCTGGACAGGGCAAATATCAGGGCTTTGCCGGGCCACGATTGCTTTTTCACGGCGGATGAACGCGGCGGGAAACGAAAAAGGTTCGTTAGTCCTCGAGCATGTCCGGATCGCGGATGCCTTCGCCCAGCGTTGCGCGCGCCCGGTCAGCTTCGCTGCTCGTCACCGGATAGGCGCAATAGTCGGCCGCGTAAAAGGCGCTCGGACGGTGATTGCCGCTGAGCCCTACGCCGCCGAACGGCGCACTCGATGGCGCACCGTTGGTCGGCTTGTTCCAGTTGATGACACCGGCGCGGACGCTGGCCCAGAACTTGTTGTACATTTCGGGCGTGCCGCCAACGAGGCTCGCGGCAAGCCCGAAGCGCGTGTTGTTTGCCTCGGCGATCGCCGCATCGAAATCCTCGACCCGGATGATTTGGAGCACCGGCCCGAAAATCTCTTCGTCCGGACGATCCTTCATGTCGGTCACGTCGATCAAGCCGGGCGTCAGGTAGGGCCGCTCCTCAAAGGGGCGATCGAGGCGACGAAGCGGCTTGCCGCCCTTCATCATCAGGTTGAGCCATTGCTCCTGGACATGGTCGGCGGCGCCATTGTCGATGACCGGCCCCATGAACGGCTGCGGGTCGGCGAATGGTTGGTCGACGATGAGCCGGTCGAGCACCGACTGGATCTCGGCGATCAGCTTGTCTGCCTTGCCCTCCTCGACAATCAGCCGGCGCGCGGCCGTGCACCGCTGGCCCGCGGTCAGATAGGCGGACTGGACTGCGATCGCCGCAGCCGACGGAATGTCCTTGGGATTCCACACGACCAGCGGATTGTTGCCGCCCAATTCGAGCGCGAGGATTTTGTGCGGCATGTCGGCGAATTGTCGATGGAGCGACTGGCCCGCGCGGGCCGAGCCGGTGAAAAGCAGGCCATCGATGCCCGGCTCCGACGCGAGTGCCTTGCCCTGCTCCGGACCGCCGATCAGCAGCCGAACCACGCCCTGCGGAATCTTCGCCTTGTGCAGGCAATCGACCAGGAAGGCGCCGACTCCAGGCGTCTTTTCGGATGGTTTGAACACCACCGCGTTACCGGCGATCAGTGCCGGGATGATGTGACCGTTGGGCAGGTGCGCGGGGAAATTGTACGGACCCAGCACCGCGAGCACGCCATGCGGCTTGTGGCGGATTGCAATCTTGTTGCCCATCGCTGCCTCGAGCTTCCGCTGCGGCGTGCGCTCGGCATAGGCCTCGATCGAGATGTCGACCTTGTTGACGACCGCGCTGACCTCGGTCTTTGCCTCCCAGTAAGGCTTGCCCGTTTCCTTCGAAATCAGCTCGGCAAACTCGTCCGCGGCTTTGCGCACGACATTGGCAAAGCGGCGCACGGCCTCGATGCGATAAGAGGTGCTTCGCGCCGCCCATTCAGGTGCGGCTTCGCGCGCTGCGGCGACCTCGGCCGCGGCATCGCCGATCTCGCCCGACCAGACCTGCTCGCCGGTGGCGGGGTTGGTCGACGTGAGGGTCTTTGCGGCAGCGTGGCTCCGCTCTTTTTCCTTAACCTGCTGCATCCTGCTCCATTGCCTCGCCCATGCGGCGGATCGCTCTAACCTTGTCCTCGAAGGGCTGCCAGTCGTCGGCGTCGGAAATCGCCGCCCAGATCGCTTCCACCTCCTCGATATGCATCGAACAAGGGCCCTCGTCCGACCAATATGGGTGCTTGGGAACTCGAGTGCGACCCTCCAGCGCCTTGGCCAGCGCCCGGAAGGGCTCGGACGCGTAGGCGGCCGCACCTGGTTCGCGCCCGCCGCGCCAGTCGAAGAAGACGCGGTCAATTGGGACTTCGCGGGAAGCCAGCGCGGTGATGAGCGCGGCTGCCACATCGCGATCGCTAGCTACGCCGAGCCGCCGGCACATGGCGTCGACCAGCGCGGTTTCGAATCTCCTGCTCCAGTCGCCGAGCATGTCGCTTAGCTTTTGCGCTTCGGCGATCAATGACAGGCAGCCGGCGAGTTGCGCGACGTCCCAGTGAATCGCCTCCGGCTGCCGGCCGAAGCTGTAGAGCCCGTAATGGTCGAAGTAAGCCGCGGTGAAGTCAGCGTCCCAGTCTGGCGTGAACCGCCACGGGCCGTAATCGAAGCTTTCGCCGGTGACGTTGATGTTGTCGCTGTTGACGACGCCATGGACGAAACCGGCCGCGAGATAAGAGGCCGCAAGCTTCGCAGTCGCCTCGCTGACGAGGTCGAACAGGTGCAGCGGATCGTCCCCTGGCTCGCTGTAGAGATTGGCGAGACAATAGGCAGTGAGCTTCTTGAGGTTGTCCACCTCCCCGAAGAAGGCGAGCCGCTGGAACGTGCCGATGCGGATGTGCCCGTGGCTGAGGCGCGTGAGCACCGCGGAGCGGGTAGGCGAGGGCTCGTCCTCGCGTTCCAATTCTTCGCCCGTCTCGAACAGCGCAAAGCTCTTCGATGTGTTGACGCCGAGCGCTTCGAGCATCTCGGTCGCGAGGACCTCGCGCACACCGCCTTTGAGGGTCAGGCGGCCGTCGGCGTGGCGGCTGTAGGGCGTCTGGCCGGATCCCTTGGTGCCAAGGTCGAGCAGACGACCCCTGTCGTCGCGAAGCTGGGCAAAGGTGAAGCCGCGGCCATCGCCGATCTGCGGATTGTACACGCGGAACTGATGGCCGTGGTAACGCAGCGCGAGCGGCTGCGGCACGTTGTCGGGCATTGGTTCAAAGCGGCAGAAATGCGCCTCCCAGCCGGCAGCATCGAAATTGAGGCCAACCCGTTCTGCCCATCGCTGGTTGAGGAAGCGGGGGATCGCTTTCGGGAATTTCGCCGGCTCGACCGGATCGTAAAAATCGGGACCGAGGTCGAGGATCTTCGGATCGGGTCGGTAAGAACTCATCCCTCCCTAACCGATCAGCGCCTTCAACGATGCGATCGCGCTGTCGTCAGGCTCCGTCGGCGTAATCGTGCCGACGAACTCGCCGCCGCGGTCGAACAGCAGGACGGTCGCCGTATGCTCGAACTGCTTGCCCATTGCCGCGTGGGGCATGGGCTGGGCGAAGATGCCGTACTGCTTCTTCACCTGGTCGATCTGCGCCTGGCTGCCGGTAAGGCCGATGATCGGCGAGCCGAACAGCTCGGCATATTGGCCGACTTCCTTTGGCCGGTCGTTGGCCGGATCGATGGTCACGAAGACGATATTGAGCGCTTTCTCCGGCCCGGCCGCGCGCCGCAGCTTCACCAGCCGCGACAGGGTCGTCGGGCAGACGTCGCCGCAGCGCGTGAACCCGAAGTAGATGGCGTAGGGCTTGCCCTCGAGCGACTGACTCGAGAACAGCTTGCCGTCGCCGCCGGTGAGCGTGAATGCGCCCCCAAAATTGGTCTTCGCGGTGGTCGAGCCGGAAGAGCCGGTCGAGCTCCTGTGCGTAAGCAGCATAACCCCGGCTGCGACCGCAACCACGGCGACGAGCGCCCAAAGGATCAAACGAAGGCGCTTCATTGGTGTGCGGCGCTCCACAGGCTGTCGGGCAAGGTCACGGTCACGCTTTGCATCGTGTCGTCCGCCGCCTGTCCGAGCAGCAGGCGATATTCCCCGGCCTTGATGTGCCAATTGTTGTTGGCGGCCTCATAAGTGGCGAGCAGGCGCGGGTCGACGCTCAGCTCGATGCGCTGCGACTTGCCCGGCTTGAGGTCGGCCTTGGCGAAGCCGCCGAGACGCTTGGGCGCTTCCCAGCCGGCCTTTTTCCAGTCGGCGGGCGCTACATAGACCTGGCCGACGCCCTTGCCCGCGCGTTTTCCAGTGTTGCGGATTGCGAAGCTAGCCTTGATCGCCTTGCCGTCGGGCGCTGCGGCGAGGTCGGACACCGCGAAGCTGGTGTAGCTGAGACCGTGGCCGAACCAGAAGAGCGGCTTGTAGCCCTTCACGTCGTACCACTTGTACCCAATTGCCGCTCCCTCGTCGTAGAGCACTTCGGCCGGCGTCCCGTCAGGCTCGCCAAGGCCCGCAATATCCGGCCGCGCGAGCTGGTCGGCCGAGGCCGGGAAGCTGATCGGGAGATGGCCCGAAGGATTGACCTTGCCGGTGAGGATGCGAGCGATCGCCGGACCGCCACGAATGCCCGGATAGAAGGCTTCGAGGATCGCCGGCACGTCATCGACCCACGGCATGTAGATCGCGGCACCGGTCTCGGCGACGACGATGGTCCTGGCGTTGGCGCGGACGACTGAGGCGACGAGGTCGTCCTGATTGTCGACCATGGTCAGGCTGGCTTCGGAGCCTTCGCTGTTGTGGCGGGTCACGAACACGATCGCGACGTCGGCTTGGCCGGCAAGCGCTGCGGCCGCAGCGTGGTCCGTACCCGCGTCGAACGCGATCTTGGCCCTTGGGAGCTCCTTGCGAAGCGCGTCGAGCGGCGGTGAGGGCAAGTAGCTATGCCCACCGATCTTCTGGTCGCCGCCGAGCGGCGTCACATCCGACGAGCCCGCGCCGGCGAGCACGCCCTTGTCGGCATGGCCGCCAATCACCGCGATCGACCTGACCCCCCGCAGGGGCAGCAAATTGCCCTCGTTCTTCAGCAGCACCAGCGACTCTTCCGCCGCCTTTTGGGAGACGAAAGCGTGCGCCGCGTAATCGACGGGCGTGACCTTGATCGGGTCGTCGACCGGCCCTTTCGCGAATAGTGCCCACAGGATACGGGTCACCATGTCGTCGAGCCGCGCCTGCGAGATCGCACCGGATGCGAGAGCGGCCTTCATTGCCGGCGGCGAGAACCAGCCCTTGTCTTCCTTGCAGCAAAAGCCGGTGAACTGATCGAGGCCATTGTTGGCTGCGCCGACGGTCGAGTGAACCGCGCCCCAGTCACTCATCACGAAACCCTTATAGCCCCAGTCGCCCTTGAGGACGGTGTTGAGGAGGTAATCGTTCTCGCAGCCCCAGCGTCCGTTGATGAGGTTGTAGGAGCACATCACCGAACCCGGCGAGCTCTTCTCGATCGCCAGCTCGAACGCGAGCAGGTCTGACTGGCGCATCGCCGCGGCGGAAATGGTCACGTCAAGCGAGGTGCGCAGCGTCTCCTGGTCGTTCACGGCATAATGTTTGATGGTCGAGATGATGCGGTTGGACTGGATGCCGTCGATCAGCGCTCCGGCCATCGTGCCCGCAAGCAAAGGATCCTCACCGACATATTCGAAGTTGCGGCCGTTCCTCGGCTCGCGCGCCAGGTTCACGCCGCCCGAGAGCATCGTGTTGTGGCCGGTCGCGCGCGCCTCCGCGCCGATCATCACCCCGCCCGCGCGGACCACCGCCGGATCGAAGCTCGCGGCAGTCGCGAGCGACGACGGCAAAGCGGTGCTGGGAATGAAGCTGTTGCGGACGCCGATCGACGCGTCGGTCTGGGTCTGGTCGGGGATGCCGAGCCTCGGAACGCCGGGCACGAAGCCCGCCGAACCCTTGACCTGGTGGGTCACGACATAGGTCTTGAGCTCGGGCGAGACGATGTCGTCCGGCACCTTGGACAGCTCCGTCATGGCCTGGTCGGAATAGCCGAAGATGAGCCGCAGCTTTTCATCAAGCGTCATCGCGGCGACCGCTGCCTGCGCACGGGATTCGGGCGAAAGCTTCGGATCGAGCCATGGCTGGTCCGCCCCTGCGGCCTGCGCCGATGACCCAACCAGCATGGCGAGCGAAGCGGCGATCAACGCGATCCTGTTCATCCGAAACCCCTGAGCCTGAGCGGCAATCGGAGTCGCCATGTTCGCCTGCGATGTCCAGTCCAGTTTTACGGGCCGGTCACATCTCGATCGAGCCGTGGAAGATCGGGACGCAGGTGCCGCCCACGCTCGCGCGAATACCGTCGGAAGCGCGATGCGCATTCACCTTGAGCGCGCTCGGCCGGCCCATTTCGACGCCCTGTATGATGTCGATCGAAACATCGTCGGCACCCGAATGATGCAATAGCAGCGCGCCGAGGGTCGCGCTGGCGCTTCCGGTCGCCGGATCCTCCCAAGTGCCCGCGAGCGGCGCGAACATGCGTGCGCGCACCGCGGCGGCGTCCCGCGCGTAAAGGAACACCGACAGGCGGCGGCCAGGTTCCTGCTTCGCGGCGAGCGCGCGAAAGGCGGCGAGATCCGGCGCCGCGCTGGAGAGCTTGTCCGCCGCCACCTCGACCAGCACAAACTCGACGCCGACGGTCGCGCGAACCGGCCGGTGCGTGTCGATTACCACGTCGTCGGGCGAGAGCCCGATACACGGGGCGAGAGCGGCGGGATCGATTTCGCCGAGCAGCTGCAGCGGTTGCGGTGCGTCGATCTCGGCTCCATTAGCCTCTGCGTTTGAGCCAGCCAGTCTGACGCTGACCAGGCCCGCCATTTCCTCAAATTGAAGCGTGTCGCCGAGCTCCGGGCGAAGCCGGGCGAGGACGAAGGCGGTGCCGACGTTCGGGTGTCCGGCGAAGGGCATTTCGGCGGTTCGGTTGAAAATGCGGACCTGCGCGCTGTTGGCTGGGTCCTTCGGCGGCAGGACGAAGGTCGTCTCCGAATAATTCATCTCTGCTGCGAGCGATTGCATGTCGGCGTCGGTCAGGCCTTTTGCATTGGTGAAGACCGCGAGCGGGTTGCCGCCGAAACGTGTCGTCGTGAACACGTCGACGGTCGCATAATCGTATTTGCGCATCAGCCCTTCTTCAGTTGCTCCAGAACCCCGTCGATCGCCTGCAGCAAAACGTCCGGCTGGTCCAACTGGATATAATGGCCCGAGCTGCTCACCGGCAGATGACGCCCGCGAAGCGACAATCGTGCGGTCTCTTCGTGGAGCTTCAGGCCCTGGTCGGCGCCGAGCTGGTCGACCGGATCGGTCGATGGCTCTTCGAGGTGAGTGAGGACGACGAGGGGCTTCGAGCCAAACATGCCGGGGCGGAACAACTGTGCGTAGGCTTTGTCCGATTCGTCGGAGCCATAAACGCTGTTGAGGACTTCCGACGCTTGGGCGGCCTGGAAGCCAGCGGTCGCCTGCACCTTTTGCCGCTCGGTATTGATCTGATCGCCGAGCGCCGGACGCGGAGGATCGGAGCAGCGGCGATAGTCGAGCGACGAGGGGTCGAGCCCATTTGGCTGCGCGATGGTCGCGCAACGGCGATAGCGCTCCATCAGCCCGGCGATGAAGCTCCTGTCGGAGAGCTCGGCCTTGGTAGCGGTGTTCGCACCGTATTTCTCAATCGCCCACGCCCGTGTCCGGTCCCAGTCCCGCTCCTCGGACGGGTCGACCAGGACAAGCCCGGCGACATCCTTGGGGTGGAGCGCGGTATAGAGCTTCACGTTGAACCCGCCGAGCGAGTGGCCGACGAGCACCACCGGTGTGGTGAACCGCGCTTTGATGAGCGCGTGCAGGTCCTCGACGATAGCAAATGGCGTTCGCGCCACGGGCGCTGGATCGCTTTTTCCCAAACCGGCGCGGTCGTAGGCGCAGGCGCGGGCTCGATCCGCAAGCCGGGGCAGGATCGTGGCCCATACCAGCGACCAGTCGCTCCCCCCGGCATCGAACAGGACCGTTTGCGGGCCGTTGCCAACACAGGTCATTGCCAGTGAGCGGCCGGGCGCAACTTCCACTCGCGTCGAAGCGGGCAGCGCTGGCGCGGTGACGGCGGCCGCGAGCGCCGCGAGAAGAAACGGCATCAAAGCTCCACCGCGTGGGTCGCGGTCTTCACGTCCCCGGTGTTCGGCGTCCCGTCCGGGTCGATCAGGATCAGCTTAACGACCCCTTTGCGCGCGGCCGGCCGATGCTCGACGCCCCGTGGCACGAGCAGCAATTCGCCCGGCCCGACAGTCACGACCTTGTCGCGGAAGGCCATTTCGAACTCGCCTTCCAGGATTACGAACAGCTCGTCGGTCTCGTCATGCTTGTGCCACACCCATTCGCCCTCGGTTTTGCAAAGCCGAACCTCATTGTCGTTGTACCGGGCGACGATCTTGGGCGACCATGTCTCGTCGAATGTCGCGAAGCTCTCGGCGAGGTTGATTTTAAGCGGTTGCGTGCGGTCAATCATGTTCCACCTCCGCGCGCCAAAATGGCCGGCAACACGGTCGCGGCCAGTGAGAGAATAGCCAAAGATCGGGGAGGATTTGCCAAAATGCCGTTTGGCGAAAAATCCTCGATCATGGTCGAATAGGCCACTAGTGCGAGCGCTTGAATAGTAGGAAAATGTCGTGATGCTGCCGGTCACCGTTCTCGCGCTCGATGGAGCCATGGCATCGAGCGTCACGGTCACGCTGGACGTGCTGGCGATGGCCAATCATGCCTGCATCAATGCCGGCAGGCCGCCGGCATTCGACATTCGGCTCGAGGGCTCGGGCGCGAAGCTGTTCCGGCCGTTCCTGGCCTTCCCGGAGGCAGCGCACGCGACGCCCGAGCTGCTGATCGTCCCCGCGCAGGGCCTGTCCAAGGCGGCGAGCTACGCCGATCGGCTAACGGCGAGTGACGCTGAACATGCGCGCCGAATCATCCGCCGCGCCGCCGAGAATGAAGCGCATGTCGCAAGCTCCTGCACCGGCACCTTGTTGCTGGCGAGCAGCCGCCTGCTCGATGGCCGCCGCGCGACGACCGCCTGGTGGCTGGCGCCGGTGTTCAGCGAAATGTTCCCGCAAGTGCGCCTCGACAGCGCCGAGCTCATCGTCACGGACGGATTGTTCACCACGGCCGGCGCGGCGATGGCGCAGATGGACCTGATGGTCGGCCTCGTCGCGCGCCATGCCGGCGCGGAAGTCGCTGAAGTCTGCGCGCGAAAAATGGTCCTCGACGAGCGTCGTTCGCAGACGCCTTATATGGCGATCGGCCTGCTTGCGGCGTCGAGCGAAAGCATCGCCAAGGCGGCGGCCTGGGCACGGCCGCGGCTGGACGAGCCGATCAGCGTCAACGACCTGGCCAGCGCGGCGGGCCATTCGCCCCGCACGTTCTCGCGCCGGGTGGCCGCGGCGACGGGTCTGTCGCCGATCCAGTTCCTCCAGCAATTGCGGGTCGAGCGCGCAATCGAGCTGATTGAATCGACGCACCTGCCGTTCGAGCAGATCGCCTTCCGAGTCGGCTATGCGGACCCATCCACGCTGCGAGGGTTGATCAGGCGCGGGCTGGGCGTTGGTCCGCGCGACCTACGCTCGCTCAGGCGAATACATCCTGCAAGTCTTCTACGGCGAGGCCTTCCTTCGCTTGCCTGAGTTCGACGTACAGCGACGGCTGGATGGTCCCCCAAAGAATGTTGAAGACCGTGCCCGCGATGACGCTGCCGAGAAGGTTCGCGACGGTGAGCCCGCCCGCGCCGCTCGTCGCTCCGTACATTCCGAGGCCGACCAGGCCGACGACTACCGTCAGTAGCCAGTAGCTGATGAACAATACGAGGAAGAGCCCGAGGATCTTCCAGCGCGATCCCTTCGTAAGCTCGGCGCTGCGACCGAAAGACGCGATGACGCCGGGCCGTTCGATGACCAGCACCGGAATGGCAACGGCCCACATCAACAGAAGGATGATGCCCGGGATTAGCAAAAGCATGAACCCAATGCCGACGCCGATCGCGAACAGGATGCTCAAGGCGATCAAGGGCAGGATCATGCGGAAACCGGCGGAAAGACTCTCTCCGAACGTCACCCGGCGGCCTTCATTTGCCGACACCACCGCCCGCGTGAGCGACGCTTGCACCAAGGCGGCGACGACCATGCCGATGACGGACGAAATGAAGATCGCGGCGCCGAAGCCGGTTGGAGAGACTGCTCCACTTTGGATTGCTTCCGGAGAAGTCAGCCCGAGCTGGACGAACAAATAGGTCATGAGCAGGCTCGGCAACGCACCGACGAGCACGGCCAAGCCCAACACCACTACTGGATTGTTGCCAATGGCCGAGAAGGCGCGCTGAAAAACCCGCCCTACGGAAATTTTTCGTTCTTCGAAAACAGGTGCCGTAGCCATTGCAATCCCCCATTGCTGACGCGGGGTTGCTGCGCGAACCGCGAACGCCTGTCCAGAGATTTCCACGCTTGCACGAAGCCCTGCCAGGACTATCCCTAACTTTGGGAAGGAGACGGGGATCAGCGGCGCAAGTCAGGGCACGGCCGACGAAGCCGTTCGTTTCGCGCAAGCCTATCAAGCGATGCGCCACGACTCCGCGTACCAATTCAACCTTGTGGCTACGCCGCCGCCGCCAAAACCGCCGGCCTGGCTGCAGGCCCTTCTTCAGTGGCTCGGCGAGGTCCTGAAACCCGTCGGCCGATTCTTCAACTGGCTCGCGAGCTTCTTGCCCGACGCACCTTACGCACGAGTCTTGTTATGGACCGTGATCGCGCTGGGAAGCGCCGCGCTGCTTTGGGCGTTGTACAATCGGATCCGTCACGGACAGTGGCGCCTGCGCCGAGCGCAGCCAGCATCACAAGCGGAATTCGAAACGGACGAGGAATGGCGCCCGGACGAGAAGGGTGCCCGCTCGTGGCGGGACGAGGCCGACGCGCTGGCGCGTGACGGGCATTTTGCAGAAGCAATTCACCACCTGCTGTTCCGCTCCATCGAGCACATTTTCGGGAGGCGGCCGGCGCTTGCCCGGCCGGCGTTGACCAGCCGCGAGCTCGCCGCGTCCGACGTCATTCCGGCCAGGGCGCGGGCGCTCTTCTCCCACATTGCGCTGATGGTTGAGCGAAGCCTGTTCGGTGGCCGAGCGGTGAGCCAGCAGGATTGGTCCGAGGCACGCAAAGCCTATTCGGATTTTGCGCTCCCGGCTGCGTGGCGGTCATGAGCGACGTCGGCATGCATCCGCTGGAAACGGGCGACCGCACATTCAACGCGTCGACGATGCTCATCATGACCGGGATCGGCGTGCTGGCGTTCATCGCGATGCTCGTCCTCGGGGCCTACGCGCCGGATCTTCGCTCAGGACGCAATGGGGGCGCTCACGCTTTGTCGCCAGCGGCAACCGGTTTCAGCGGACTTGTTCGGCTCGCCGAAGCGACTGGACGTCATCCGGTTATCGTGCGTTCCGTGAATGACCTGTCCAGCGAAGATCTTGCTGTAATCACCCCGGAAGCGGGGGCCGTTGACCTGAGTGACATCCTTAATGCCCGTGGTCCCCGGACGACGCTCATCGTGTTCCCCAAATGGTCGACTGAGCCCGATCCCGCCCATCCGGGCTGGGTTCGGGTTTCAGGGCTCACCCCGACGTTCAATCCGGAAAGCGTGCTGGCGCCGGATCTCAAGCTCAAGGTCGCTCGGTCGAAGGGGCATGGCGAGCCGCTCGTCAACGTCGATCCTGCAGCCCCGCCGGCAATGCAGTTCCTCGCTCCCGCCGTCGTGCAGTCGATCAGCGGGCCCGGCATCGAGCCGCTGCTGACGACGTCGACCGGCGCCATCGTCCTGGCCCGCGTCGGCACGCGCAACATCTATGTGCTGAGCGACCCCGACTTGATCAACAACCATGGCATGGGCGATGAACGGCAAGCGCGCTCGGGGCTGGCGCTGCTGGACGATCTCAACAGCACCGGTGCCACCTCGGTATTGTTCGACGTCACTGCCAACGGGCTCGGCAGGTCGCGTAGTCCGCTGAAGCTCGCTTTCGACGCTCCGTTTCTTGCTGTCACACTGACAGTGTTCGCCGCCATGCTGCTCGCAGGCTGGCAAGCGCTCATTCGCTTTGGTCCGGTGCGGAGGCGCGAGCGCGCGATCGCGTTCGGAAAGGCCGCGCTGGTCGACAATAGCGCGGCGCTGATCCGCAAGGCCGGGCGGGAGGCACATCTCGGCAGCCGTTACGTCGATCTCATCCGCGAGCGGGCGATCGCATTGTTCAGCCTGCCCACGGCGCTCGACACTGCCTCGATGCGGGCGCGGCTCGATGCGCTCAATCCCAATCGCAGCTTTTCAGCGGCAGCGGATGCCACTGCCCGTGCCCGCAACAGGGAAGAGCTCGTCGGCGCTGCTCGGTCGCTCAATCAATGGCTCAAGGAGATTCAAGGGTGAAGATCGAACAAGTCCAGGAGCTGGCCGGGGCCATCAGGGGGGAGATCGCCAAAGCGGTCGTCGGCCAGGACACGAGCGTCGAGTTGATGCTCGTCGCGCTCCTCGCCGGCGGACACATTTTGCTGGAGGGTCCTCCCGGGACTGCAAAAACCCTGCTCGCGCACAGCTTCGCCCATGCGGTCGGCCTCGATTTCGGCCGGATCCAGTTCACGCCGGACTTGATGCCGGCAGACATCATCGGCGCCAACCTGTTCAACTTCCAGACGTCGAGTTTCTCCCTGACGCGCGGCCCGATCTTTACCGAGTTGCTGCTGGCCGACGAAATCAACCGCACTCCTCCCAAGACCCAGGCGGCTCTGCTCGAAGCCATGCAGGAGGGCCAGGTCACGGTCGATGGCGAAAGTCATCCGCTGAGCGACCGATTCATGGTCGTTGCCACTCAAAACCCGATTGAGCAGCAGGGCGTTTATCCTCTTCCCGAGGCGCAGCTGGACCGCTTCCTGTTCAAGCAGACCGTCGATTATCCGTCGCTTGAGGAGGAGCGGAGGATCGTCGCTACGCATGGCGCCGAAAAGGAAGCCATGAATCCGTCGGCGTGGGGGGTGAAGCGCTGCGGCAATCCGAAGGTCATTGCGGCCGCAATCAAGACGGTTAGCGAGGTACGGCTGGTCGACGAGATCATCGACTATATTACGGCGCTGGTCAGGGGCACGCGCGAGAATGCGGAACTGGAAACGGGCGCGAGCCCGCGTGCTGGCGCGATGCTCGCCGGGGCCGCACGAGCGCGTGCCGCGCTCGACGGGCGTGACTTTGTCATTCCCGATGACGTCAAGATGCTCGCGCCCGCGCTGCTGCGCCACCGGGTCATTCTGTCGCCCGCGGCGGAGATCAACGGGCGCAAGGTCGAGGAGATCGTCGGCCTGATAATCGAGGCGATCGAGGCACCGCGTTGATCTATCCGACCCGAACCGCGGTCATCGCCACCGCAAGTGGCGCACCGCTTGCGCTGCTGTTCGCGGCGATGGAGCCGGGGCGGTGGTTTCTCGCGCTTACATGGCCGCTGGCGATGTTCCTGCTGACCGCATTCGACGCTTTTCGGGGCATGTCGCCCGCCGGTGCACAAGTGGACTTTCCAGCGCACGCTTATGTCGGAGAATCCCGCGATTGCGCGGTTACGGTGACTGTTCGCAAGGGAGCGCGAAATGCGTGGGTGGCGCTGCAAAATTCCCCCCTGGTCGCGGCAGAGGATGATGGACGGACGAGGGTTCCGCTCGAGGGCGGGCGAGGGGCCGTTTTGTTGCCGCTCGAAATGTTGCGGCGCGGTGTCGCGCGCTTTGAGCGCTTGTGGCTGCGCTGGACCGGCCCGCTTGGCCTGACCTGGCATCAGGGGGTGATAGATATCGAGGGCGCCTTTCCGGTTTTGCCCGACATTCGCCCTGTCCATGATCAGGGCGCCAAAGTGTTTCAGCGCTATGCGCTCGAGGGCCTCATTGCCCAACTCGCCAGCGGCGAGGGTGCCGACTTCGATACGCTGGTGGACTTCAGAACCGGTATGGATCGCCGCTCGATCGACTGGAAGCAGTCGGCGCGGCACATGACCTTGCTGGCGAAGCAATATCGTACCGAGCGTAACAACCAGATCGTCTTTGCCGTCGATACCGGCAGGCAAATGTGCGAGCCCGTCGCGGGAATAGCGCGCGTGGACCGCTGCGTTTCCGCGATGCTTCTGACGGCATGGATTGCCCTTAAGCTCGGTGATCGAGTGGCCATCAACGCCTTCGATTCAAGACCTCGCCTGGCCAGCGGTTTCGTGTCCGGCGGGGGTGCATTCACCGAGCTCGAGCGCCTTGCGGCGGAGATCGATTATAGCGGCGATGAGACAAATTATGCCTTCGCCCTGAACACCCTCGGCGCGCGGCTCACCCGGCGATCGATGGTCATTCTATTTACCGAGTTCACCGACACGGTATCCGCGGATTTCATGCTCCGTGCCTTACGCCGGCTCGTCGAGACGCATCTGGTCCTGACCGTCGTCCTTCGCGACGAAGAATTGGAGACAATCGCGACTGACGACCCGCAGACCGCGGACGACGTCACCCGGGCGATTACGGCTGCTGATCTGCTGAAGGATCGGCGCGTGGCGATTTCCCGCCTGCAACACCTTGGCGTTCACGTGATCGAGAGCGAGTATGACAAAGTGAGCGAGCGGCTCGTCCAAGGTTATCTGGACCTCAAGAAGAGAAACTTGCTGTGAATGCGCCGTTAGTCGGACGGGGCGAGGCGCCGCTGGTCAACGCGACACGCTTCCGCCAGGCGCATGAAGCGGATTGGGCGCGGCTTGAGGACATTGTCGCGCGCATGGAGAAACGGTCCATCCGGACGCTCCGCGATGACGATCTCCTCGCGCTTCCGGGTCTTTATCGGACCACGCTATCCTCGCTTTCGGTTGCCCGGGACACCTCGCTCGATCGGGGGCTGATCAGTTATCTTGAGCGGCTCTGCACCCGTGCCTATTTCCAGATTTACGGAGTGCAGACGCCCGCGTGGCGTCAGATAGTGCGATTCTTCGGCCAGAGCTGGCCCAATGCGGTGCAGAGCTTGTGGCGCGAGACACTGTTTTGTGTCGCGATCACGTTCAGCGCCGCGCTGCTCGCCTATTTGCTGATCCGGAGCGACCCGAGCTGGTATTACAGCTTCATCCCGGAAGGCCTGAGCGATGGCCGTGATCCATCCGCGTCGGCCGAATTCCTGCGATCCACGCTCTATACCAAGGAGCAGGGCTGGCTGGGCGCCTTTGCCACCTTCCTGTTCACCCACAACAGCCAGATTGCGATATTCGCCTTTGCCCTGGGCTTTGCGTTCGCGGTCCCGACGATACTGCTTATCCTCTACAATGGGCTCATGCTCGGGGCTTTCTACGCCGTGTTCGCGGCCAAGGGGCTGAGCACGAATGTGATTGCGTGGCTGATGATCCACGGGACCACGGAAATATTTGCGATCTGCATCGCGGGCGCCGCGGGGATGCGCATTGGAATCACCATCGCTTTCCCCGGTCGATCTGCGCGCATGGATGCGGCGGTCGATGCCGGCCGGGTTGCGGCGACGGCAATGGGCGGGTGCGTGGTCATGCTCGCGGTCGCCGGGCTGCTCGAAGGGGTGGGGCGGCAAACGGTGAACAACGACGGCCTCAGGATGCTGATCGGATCTTCGATGCTGATTGGCTGGCTGGCCTATTTTTATGCGCTACCCGCGAGAAAGAGGGCGCGTGGCGAGTAGCGCCCTCAAGGTTCGCAGCCTTAAGCGGACCTTCATCACGCCCGAAGGAGTCGACCTGCGTCTCGAGCTCGGCTCCGCCGGAAGCCGTGCGGCGGCTTTCATCATCGACTTCATGCTGATGGCCTTCGCACTTCTGGCGCTGACCATCGGGCTGCTTTACCTTTTTTCGAAAATTCAAGGCGCACAGAGCGCGAGGCAAGTCCTGGCTGTTTTGTGGCTGGTCGGTTTCTTCATCCTGCGCAACGGCTGGTTCTCGCTGTTCGAGATGGGTAGCCGCGGCGCCACGCCAGGCAAACGCATGCTTGGCCTCCGCGTTGTCGCGCGGGACGGGGCGCGGCTCACCGGCGCGGCCGTCGTTGCCCGCAACGCAATGCGGGAGATCGAGGTCTTCCTTCCGCTCTCGTTTCTCGGCGCCCAGTTCGCCCAGGGTATTGCCGACACGTTCCTTGTCATCTTCGCCTTATTGTGGAGCGGGATTTTTCTATTCTTTCCGCTGTTTAATCGCGACAGGTTACGGATTGGCGACCTCGTCGCCGGGACGTGGGTGGTTCACACCGAGAAGTCCGGCCTCTCCGCGGATCTGGTCGGGAGCGCGCACCGGCCGCGACGCACATTCCCTCACGCGGCGCTCGAACTCTACGGGGTCTTCGAGCTGCAAACCCTCGAGGATGTCCTTCGAAACGAAAACCCCGATGCCGTCGCTACCGTAGCTCGAACTATTCGCGGAAAGGCGAGCCTTCCTGACGACGGCGACGACTATGGCTTCCTGTCCGATTACTACGCGGCCCTCTGTGGCCATCTCGAAGCGCGATTAATGGTCGGCCACAGGCGCGACAGCAAATACGCGCAATAGAGGCACGCTAACCGAATCCTCGACTGACCTTGATTGGGAAAATGTGCGTGGAGGCCCGAGCCGGAATCGAACCGGCGTGCAAGGATTTGCAGTCCTCTGCGTAACCACTCCGCCATCGGGCCTCGGAGGGAGCGCTGCCTTTCTGCGAGCTTGGCGTGGCCGTCAAGCCCGACCACCGCTCGACCCATGGATTGAAGAAGCAGCGTTGACTGCCCATCTTTCGATCAACGGCGGTTGGCGATGCCAGCTGCTGCCGATATGGAGCAGCGCTCAGCGCCCGCTCGCGGGGATAGCTTGAACTCTAGGTGTATTAGCGGCATATAACAGCCATGACGGTCCAGTCCCCGATTCCCGATTTCGCCGCCGCGCGCGAAGCGATGGTCGAAAGCCAGCTTCGTCCGCAGGGCGTGACCGACGCCGGCGTCCTCGAGGCGATGGGGTCGATCGAGCGCGAGCGCTTTCTTCCGGCGCACACGCGCCCGCTGGCCTATGTGGACCGCGGCGTGGCCATCGGTGACGGCCGCTTCATGGCCGCGCCGAGCGTGCTTGGGCAGCTGTTGACCCAGATGGCGCCGAAGCGCGGCGAGCGCGCGCTCGTGATCGGCGTCGGCACCGGTTATTCCGCCGCCGTCCTGACGGCCATCGGCCTCAAGGTCACCGCGCTGGAAAGTTCGGCCGAGCTCGCCAAGGCGGCTGGCTCTAACAAGGTCAAGGTCGTCGAAGGTCCGCTTGAAGCTGGCCACCCCGACGGCGCGCCTTACGATCTCATCCTGCTCGACGGCGCGGTCGAATTTCTGCCTGACGCGATCATCGACCAACTGGCCGAGGGCGGTCGGCTTGGCGCAGCGCTCATCGATCGGGGCGTCGCCCGGCTGATCATCGGTCGCAAGGCCGGGGGCGCCTTCGGTTACCTCTCCATCGGCGATGCTGGCGTGCCCGCGTTGCCCGGTTTCGCGCGCCCGCGGGCGTTCACTTTCTAAGAAGGACCGCTGGCGTGATCCGCAAGCTCATTACCGGTTCGATCATTGCTGGCCTGCTCGCCGGCACGGCAAGCGCGGACACGCTGCGCGATGCTCTGGTTTCGGCCTACCAGACCAATCCGACGCTGACAGGTCAGCGCGAGGACCTCAAAGCGACGGATGCCAATGTCGCGATCGCCAAGGCTGCGGGTCGCCCGCAGCTCACCGCGAGCGTCGGCCTCAACCGCGATATCAGCCGCACCGGCATCCTCGATACGGGCGGCTCGAAGAACAACGTCTCGGTCGGGGCGGACATCAGCTACCCTTTATTCAACGGCGGCCGCGTCAGGAACTCGGTCAACGCCGCCAAGACCCGTGTTGACGCTGGCCGGGCCACGCTGAGCGCGGTTGAAGGCGATGTCTTCACCCAAGCGGTCGCGGCCTACATGGACGTGATCCGCGACCGCGCGATCGTCGAGCTCAACGCCAATAACGTGAAGGTCCTCCAGACCAACCTCGAAGCCACCAAGGATCGATTTGAGATCGGCGACCTGACCAAGACCGACGTCGCCCAGTCGGAAGCGCGGCTTCAGCTCGGCCGGTCGCAGCTGGCGACCTCGCAGGGCCAGGAAACCGCAAGCGAGGCCACGTACCGCCAGGTGATCGGCCACCAGCCCGGGACGCTCGCCCCGCCGCCGCCGCTGCCGCCCCTTCCGGCGAACGCCGACCAGGCGGTGCAGATCGCGCTGGCCAATAACCCGGACCTGGTCGCGATCAGCCGCCAAGCTGTTGCCGCGGGCTATGACGTCCGTGTTGCGCAGGCCGGGCGCCTGCCGACCCTGTCCGCAGTCGGAAGCGGCACATACGTCCGAAGCCTCGGCAGCAACGGCGACGATTTCCTTGGTCAGCCCAACCCCCGGACTGGCACGCAGACGACGGTCGGGCTGAACCTCGGAATTCCTTTGTTTCAGGGTGGACTGCCCGCCGCCAACACTCGGCGTGCGCAAGCTGTCGAAGGTGAGACGCTGGAACGGGTCGTTGGCACTGAGCGCGCAGTCGTTGCGACCACTCGCTCGGCCTTCGCCACCTACGACGCGGCACAGAAGGCGATCCAGTCGAACACCGTCGCGGTCCAGGCCAACGAACTCGCCCTCGAAGGTGCGCGCGCCGAGCAGAGCGTTGGGACCCGTACCGTGCTTGATGTGCTGAACGCGGAGCAGGAACTGCTGAACTCGCAGGTCGCCTTGGTCACGGCCAAGCGCGATGCCTATGTTGCCGGCTTCCAACTGCTGAACGCGATGGGGCAGGCGCAGGCGCAGGACCTCGGCCTCGACGGCGGGCCGCTGTATGACCCGCTCGGCAATTATCGCCACGTCGCCAACAACTGGAGCGACTGGGCGTCAGATATTCGGCACAAGCCGGTTGCGACGCGCACAGTCGACCCGCAGGAAATGCCGGCGACCCCAGTGGTCACCCCACCGCTGCTCTATTCGCCGCAGACGCCGCCGCCCGCATCCCAGACCGGCATTTCGCCACGCGCCGCGGATGCACGGCCGGTTGTAGTGCCCGTAGGGGTGACTCCGCAGCCTCAATAAGCGATATCGCCGGCCATGGCGTCTCGTGAGCCCTCGATGGAAGACATTCTCGCCTCGATCAAAAAGGTGATCGCGGAGGAGAAGGAACTGCGCACCGGCGCGGCGCCCAGCATCGTTGGCGACGACCAGGAGGAGCCGCTTCCGGAAGAAGCATCGGCTGCCGAGGACGATGTCCTCGAGCTTGATGAGCCGCTTGCGCCTCCGGCCGACCTCGGCCCGCCGCTTCTGGATGAAGGCGTCGCCGGCCACAGCCGCGAAGCGCTCGAGCAGCTGCAGACGGTCGCGGCGACCATTCCGGCCGCACCGCCGGTCAATCCGCTCGAGGACATGGTTCGCGAGATGCTCCGCCCGATCCTCAAGCAATGGCTCGACGAGCACCTGCCGCAGATGGTCGACGAGCATGTGAAGCGCGAAATCACCCGGATTACCGGCAAACCGCTTTAGAGCACGCGGATAGTCTTCAACTTCACGGTCCCGCTGATTACCGCCACCCTCACTCTGTTCGTGCCCCGCTGGAGGACAAGCGGCGGCGCGGAAATCGTCCGCCAACCGCTGCCAGCCTGAATTTCCCCTGAGACTGCGGGACCGTCATTGACTGAGATGGCGAGCCTGGCGGCCGCATCGGAGGCAATCGTCAGCGTGACTCCTCGCGATCCTGCTTCGGCGACGTCCAGCGTATACTGCATCCACTCGCCCGCCTCGAACGCGGTCACGTAGGGCATCCCGTCCGGGTCCCGCGCGATGTCGACGCCGTCGTTGCGGTAGGTGCGCCCGTCGTTCCACTCGGTCCGCTCCTTGCCCGTATCGACGTGATAGTTGGCATCGACGCGGTCGGCATAAGCGATTCCGGGCGGGCCAAGGTCATAATCGACTGCCTGGATCTCCATAGGCGCGCTCCCCAGCCGGCGGTCATGGAAGGGCAAGGCGCGGTCGGAATGCGGCTGGCGGATCATCGCATCAACCACGTCGGGATGGATCGCGTTGTCGGCGAAATCGACGTCGTGAGTCGCAAGCGTCATCATCGCTGCCCGCGCTTTCGCCGGATCGGGACGGGGACCCTTGTGGGTCAGCCAGTCGACCACCTTTTGCCAGCCGGGGTTGGGCACCACTTCCAGCGGATTGTTGAAGCCGAGCTTCTTCAGTGGCCACCATGACCAGCCAATCCCATTATGCTCGACCAGCTTGATCGCATCGCGGAACCAGGCGTTCGAATTCTCGCCGCTCTCCCCGAGCCAAATCGGCCGTCCAGTGTCGCTGCGCAGCTTAGAGATCGCCGCGATCGAAGCGGCATCATTCTTGTTCCAATATTTGTGGAAGCTGAGGACGAGCTTGTCGTCCCAGTCAGGAGTGATGCCGCGGTAATTGTTGCCCCAGCAATTGCCCTCAATCACGATCAGGTGGTTGCGGTCATGCTCGCGGATTGCGACGGTGATCTCCTTGTAGAGCGCGCTGATCGGCCGGTTGTGGGTGTCCTCGCAGCCATGGCCGCCGTTGGGCCCGTCGAAGTCCCAATTGGGCTCGTTCAATATGTCGTAGCCGCCGACCCACGGATTGTCGGCGTAGCGCCGCGCGATCTCCCGCCACAGCGCCACCGTCCGGCGCTGGTTCTCGGCGCTCTCCCACAGCGACGGCTTGGTCGGGTCGCGGTCGGAAATGGCGAGGTCGGTGCCCTGGCCGCCGGGCGCGGCATGGAGGTCGAGGATCACCCACATGCGGTTCGCCGCCGCCCAGTCGAGCAGCCTGTCGATGCGGCGAAAGCCGTCCTCGTTCCAGCGGTCGGTCCCGGCGGGTGCAGAGGGGTCGAGGAATAGGTTGTAATGCATCGGCAGGCGGACCGAGTTGAAGCCCCAGCGGCCAAGCGCGTCCATGTCGGCCTTGGTCATATGATGGTCGAGCCAGGCTTGCTCGAACTCGTCGACCGATTGTTGCCCGACCAGTTCGGCCAGGCGGCGATGGATCACATGCTGCTGCCCGAGGTCGCCGAGCTTCAGCATATAGCCTTCCTGCAACATCCAGCCGCCAAGGCCCATGCCGCGCAGGATCACCGGCTGGCCGGTGCCGTCGACGATTTCCGTGCCCCTGGTGCTGAGAAAGCCGGGCGCGGGCGCCGCCGCACCTGCTGTCGCCGTCGCCAAAGCCGCCAGTCCCAGCAACAGCCGCTGCATCAACGCCTCCGTCTGATAACGTTATCGCGGCCTTCTGCGGGCGATCCGTGGCGGCCGCAAGCTGCCAAGGTTGATGCTGCAGCGCGGCATCGCTAACCGCCGAACCATGTCAGAGCTTCCCAAGACCTTCGAACCCCGCGCGATCGAGGATCGCTGGTACGCGCACTGGGAAGACAGAGGCCTGTTCCGACCCGACCGGCCCGACGCGACCCCGTGGACAATCGTCATGCCGCCGCCCAACGTCACCGGCTCGCTGCACATCGGCCATGCGCTGGACAATACGCTTCAGGACGTCCTGACCCGGCGCGAGCGGATGCTCGGCAAGGATGCTTTGTGGGTGGTCGGCACCGACCATGCCGGCATCGCGACGCAGATGGTGGTCGAGCGCAACCTCGAGACGCAAGGCGTCAAGCGCGCCGATATCGGCCGAGACGCCTTCCTTGAGCATGTGTGGGAGTGGAAGGCTCAGTCGGGCGGGGCGATCACGCGCCAGCTTCGCCGTCTCGGCGCGTCATGCGACTGGGCGCACGAGCGCTTCACCATGGACGAGCGCTACCAACAGGCGGTCATCCACACGTTCGTCGAGCTGCACAGGCGCGGCCTCATCTACCGCGACAAGCGCTTGGTGAACTGGGACCCGAAGTTCCAGACGGCGATCAGCGACCTCGAAGTCGATAACCGCGAAGTTGACGGCCACATGTGGCACTTCAAATATCCGCTCGAGGGCGGGGCCACCTACAAATATGTCGAGCGCGACGAGGACGGGAAAATCCTGTTCGAGGAAGAACGCGACTATATCTCGATCGCCACCACGCGGCCCGAAACCATGCTCGGCGACGGCGCGGTCGCGGTTCATCCGGATGACGAGCGCTACCGGCCGATTGTCGGCCTCTACTGCGAGATTCCGGTCGGGCCGAAGGAACATCGCCGCCTGATCCCGATCATCACCGATACCTATCCCGATCCGGACTTCGGTTCGGGCGCGGTGAAGATCACCGGCGGGCACGACCTCAACGATTATGGCGTCGCCCAGCGCAACAATTTGCCGATGTACCGGCTGATGGATGAGACCGCGCACATGCGCACCGACGGCCCGTCCTATGAGGAATCCTCAAACCGGGCGAAGGCGATCGCGCATGGCGAAGCCGCCAGCGCCAACGAAGTCGACGCGCTGAACCTCGTGCCTGAAGTGTATCGCGGGCTCGACCGCTACGAAGCGCGCAAGCGCGTCGTCGCCGACATCGATTCCGAAGGGCTGATGATCAGGCAAGAGGACAAGAAGATTATGCAGCCGTTCGGTGACCGGTCGAACGTGGTGATCGAGCCGATGTTGACCGACCAATGGTATGTCGATGCGGCAACGCTCGCGAAGCCGGCAATCGAGGCGACGCGCAGCGGTGAGATCCGGGTCGTGCCGGAGACGTGGAAGAAGACCTGGTACAATTGGCTCGAGAATATCCAGCCGTGGTGCGTGTCGCGCCAGCTGTGGTGGGGTCACCGCATCCCGGCCTGGTATGCCGATGACGGCACGATCTTCGTCGCGGAGAGCGAGGAGGAAGCGCGCAAGGAAGCGGGCGACCAAACGCTGCGCCAGGATGAGGACGTGCTCGACACCTGGTTCTCGTCGGCGCTTTGGCCCTTCGCGACCCTCGGTTGGCCTGAGCAAACCGAAGACCTCAAGCGCCACTATCCCAATGACGTGCTCATCTCGGGCTTCGACATCCTGTTCTTCTGGGACGCGCGCATGGCGATGCAGGGCATCGAGTTCATGAAACAGCCGCCGTGGAAGACGCTCTATCTCCACGGGCTTGTCCGCGACGCGCACGGCCAGAAAATGTCCAAGTCCAAGGGCAACACGGTCGATCCGCTCGGCCTGATCGACAAATATGGCGCCGACGCGCTGCGCTTCACCCTGGCGGCGATGGAAAGCCAGGGCCGCGACATCAAGCTCGATGAGAAGAGGGTCGAGGGCTACCGCAACTTCGCGACGAAGATTTGGAACGCCGCGCGCTTCCTGCAGATGAACGGCGTTGGTGCGAGCGAGAGCATTGCCGCGCCCGCGGCCGAGCTTCCGGTCAACTGTTGGATCATTGGCGAGGTTGTCGGGACGTTGGCCAAGCTCGATCGCGCGTTCGACGAGCTCCGCTACGACGAGATGGCCGACGCCATCTATCACTTCGTCTGGGGCACCTTCTGCGACTGGTATGTCGAACTGATCAAAGGCGCGTTCGACGAGGAGACCAAGCGCGTCGCCGCCTGGGCGTTCGACCAGATCCTGGTGATGCTCCATCCGCTGATGCCCTTCATCACCGAAGAGCTGTGGAACGCGATGGGCGAGAGGCCTTACGAGCTGATCGTCGCCAAATGGCCCGCGCCGGAGGCGCAGGTCGATCCGCAGGCGACGCGTGAGGTCGACTCACTGATCGCGGTGATCGCCGAGGTTCGGACGATGCGTGCCGAGCTTAACATCCCCTGGAGCGCTGCCCTGACGCCGCATGTGCTTGGTAACCCGAGCCTCGTAGAGCGGCTCGGCCATAATGCCACGACCCTGACGCGCATGGGCAAGCTCGAAGCGCCGGTTGAGGCCGATACTGCCCCGCCGAGCTCTGCGCAGATCGTTGTCAACGGCACGACCATCGCCTTTCCGATCGGCGATGCGATCGATCTGGACGCTGAAAAGGCGCGCCTGTCGAAGGGCGCCGAGGCCGCGGAGAAAGAGCGCGACAGCCTCGCGGCGCGTCTCGGCAACCCGAACTTCACCGAGCGCGCCAAGCCCGAGGCGGTCGAGAAAGCGCGCACGGACCATGAAGCGAAGTCGGCTGAGGCCGAACGGCTTCGCGCCGCGTTGGAGCGGCTCGGCTAAAGGACACGAATGGTAGACGCAGCAACTCGACCGAGCGCGCGCGGCGACCTGACGCAGGGCAGCATTTCGCCGACACTGCTCAAGTTCGCGCTGCCGACGCTCGCCAGCTCGATCATCCAGTCGCTGAACGGCACGGTGAACGCGATCTGCGTCGGCCGCTTCATCGGCGAGGACGCGCTCGCGGCAACGTCGAACGCCAACATGGTGATGTTCCTGCTGACCGCGTTTGTTTTCGGTTTCGGCATGGCCTCGACCATCCTCATCGGCCAGGCATGGGGCCGGAAGGATGTCGACGGTGCGCGGAAGGTGTTCGGAACCGCGGCCGGGTCGTTCCTGGTGGTGACGATTATCATCGCCGCGGCTGGATACTTTCTGTCGCATTCCATCCTCGCCCTGCTCGGCACGCCGGCCGAAGCAACGGAGCTCGCGCATGCTTATTTGAGCGTGATCTTCCTCGCGATGCCGCCGATCCTGCTGTTGACCCTGGCGATGATGGCGTTGCGCGGCGCGGGCGACAGCATGACCCCGCTTTGGTTCATGATCCTGTCGGTCGTGCTCGACAGCGGCCTCAACCCTGTCTTCATCCTGGGCCTGGGTCCAGCTCCGAAGATGGGGATCGCCGGCGCGGCCTTTTCGACCCTGATCGCCAACTACGTCGCGCTGTTCGGGCTGGTTGCCTACATCTACATCAAGGACTTGCCGCTGCGGCTGCGCGGCAATGAGCTGCGCTACCTCTGGTGCGACCTTTCGATCTTCAAAACGATCATCGTCAAAGGAATGCCGATGGGCATTCAGATGGTCGTCATCTCATTGTCGGCGCTGGCTCTCGTCGGCCTCGTCAATCACGAAGGCGTCGACACAGCGGCGGCGTTCGGCGTCGCGCTGCAGTTGTGGACCTATGTCCAGATGCCGGCGATGGCGTTGGGCGCCGCGGTCAGCGCGATGGCCGCGCAGAACATCGGCGCCGGCAGGTGGGACCGTGTCGGACAGATTACGCGGGTCGGCGTCATCCAGTCGGTGCTAATCACCGGCGCGCTCATTGTGCTGATGACGGTCACCGACCGCGCCGTGCTGAGCCTGTTCATGGGGCCGCAGAGCCCGGGGCTTCCGATTGCACGCCATATCCACCTGGTCGCGACTTGGAACTTCCTCCTCTTCGGCGTGATGATGGTGCTGTTCGCGACGGTCCGCGCCAATGGCGCGGTGTGGGCGCCGTTAATCATTCTTGCGATCGGGCTGGTGCCGATCCGGTTCGGCTACATCTACGCGACTTACGGCTGGCTCGGCGCGGACGCGATCTGGACCAGCTTCCCGGTGACCTCATGCATCAACCTCGCACTGGCGGTTGGCTACTACCTGCAGGGCGGCTGGCGGAAGGCCCGCATGGCCGCCGAACCGTGCGACGAGGAAGAAACGACCGAAGAAGCACTGGCGACCCGCGAGCCCGGCGGCGCTTTGAATCCGGCGGGCTAGCGCTATAGGCGCTTGCCCATGACGTCTTTCCCCGCCTTGCGCATGCGCCGCGGCCGTTCGTCGCCGGCAATGCGTGCGATGCTGGCCGAGCACCGCCTGCATCCGAGCGACTTCATCTGGCCTTTGTTCATTTGCGACGGCTACGATTGCGAGGAGCCGATCGGCTCCCTTCCGGGCGTGTCGCGTTGGAGCGTGGACCGGCTTCCCGGCAAGGCGCGCGAGGCCGCCGACCTCGGCATTCCGTGCATCGCCCTGTTCCCCAACACGCCCAACGAACTCCGCACCGAGGATGCGCGCGAGGCGTTCAACGCCGACAACCTCATTTGCCGGGCGATCAAGGCGATCAAGGATGCGGTGCCCGAGATCCTGGTCCTCACCGACGTCGCGCTCGACCCTTACACCGCCCACGGCCACGACGGCTTCACCGACGAGGCCGGCAATGTCATCAACGACGATACTGTGCACGTGCTTCGCGACCAGGCCCTCGTGCAGGCGGCGGCGGGGGCCGATATCGTCGCACCGTCGGACATGATGGACGGCCGCGTTGCCGCGATCCGCGAGGCGCTCGAGGACGCCGGACACCAGAATGTCGCGATCATGGCCTACGCCGCCAAATATGCATCGGCCTTCTACGGCCCGTTCCGCGAGGCGGTCGGCAGCCAGGGGCGCCTCAAGGGCGACAAGCGCGGATACCAGATGGATCCTGCCAACATCGAGGAGGCGCTGCGCGAGGTCGAGCTCGATCTCGCGGAGGGCGCGGATTTCGTGATGGTGAAGCCCGGCTTGCCTTATCTCGACGTCATTGCGCGGGTGAAGGACGCGTTCGGCGTTCCGACCTTCGCGTACCAGGTGAGCGGCGAATATGCGATGATCGAGCATGCGGCGGCCGCCGGGGCCGGCGACCGCAACGCGCTGATCCTCGAGACGTTGCTCGGCTTCAAGCGCGCCGGAGCGACCGGCGTCCTCACCTATCACGCCGTGGACGCCGCCCGCCTGATCAATGGCTAAGGTCGTCGCCGAAACCGAGCGGCTGATCCTGCGCGAGTGGGGCGAGCCCGACGCCCGCGCCTTCTACGATGTGATGAATAGTGAGCCGGTGATGCGTCACTTGGGCGGGGTCCAGACCTTCGAGGAGTGGAACCAGGGCTTCGAGCGGTTGCGGCTGTACCAGCGGGACTACGGCCACACCTTCTGGATCGTCGAGGACAAGGCCGGGGGCGAGATTCTCGGCTTTTGCGGGCTGAAGCGCGTGAATACGCCCGGAGCGCCGCAAGAACTCGCGGGCGTGCCTGAGATCGGTTGGCGGCTGCGCGAGAGCGCGTGGGGGCAGGGTATCGCGAAGGAGGCCGCGATTGCGAGCCTGGAGCTCGCGTTCGGACCCTTCGGCTACCCACGCGTGATCGCCATGACCATCCCGGCCAACGAGACGAGCCAGGGCTTGATGAAGCGGCTCGGCATGACCCGCGCCGAGCAACTCGATTTCATCGACACCCGCTTCGGACCGGAGACCAACCCGCAGATCGTTTACACGCTTGATGCAGCCGATTGGCCTGCCGCGAGGGCAGCCGCGCTGGCCTAGCTGCCCAAGCGCCCCTGCAGCGCCTTGATGCGTGCTGCCTGCGCGCTTTCGATGGCGGCAATTGCTGAAGCCGCCCCTTGAATCGCCGCAAGGTCGTTGGGAGCGATCCCGCCCTGCGTCTGCAGGGCATTCGCCGCGAGCGAATCGACATCCGACAATGCCTTCACGGTTGGCTCCCGCGCCGAGATTGCGGCCGATACGGCTTCCTGGGCAACGGTCCAGCCCTCGCTCTGCGGCGCACCGGCCGCCGACGCGAGGCGTTCGGCCTCGGCCACTGCGGGCGCGAAAGCCGCGTCCCCGCTGCGCGCTTGGACGACGAGCTGGGCCAACTGGGCGGCGAGGCCCGCAGTCACCGGACGGTCGTTGAGCGGCCGCTCGACCGGGACGCGCGGGTCGATCGCCTCGGCCGCGCGCGGTTGCAGCGACGGGTAAGGCCCGCCCGGCGACGCGCAGGCGCTGATCGTCAGGATGAGAAGGACCGAGAGGCGGCGCATTGCCGACGCTCTAAGAGGAAAATGGCGCGCCCGAAAGGATTCGAACCTCTGACCCCCAGATTCGTAGTCTGGTGCTCTATCCAGCTGAGCTACGGGCGCGCGGATGCCGGGAAACGGCAGGGGCGCGACATAGGGGCGTCCGCCGCCTCACGCAACCCTGGCTTACGGCTCTTAGAAGACCTTGCGAATCTCGAACTCAATCGTCCTGCCTAGCGGGTCGCGATAGCCGGGCTGGTAAGGCAGCGGCGTATTGCGGTGGGAATCGTAGACTTCCTGCCGGTCATTGGAAATGTTCAGGACGTCCACGGATAAGCGAAGGCTCCTCGCCCAGTCGGAATGGGGGAAAAATCGCCTCATGTCGGTGAAGGCGCGGACGTTGATCAGCATGACCGGCGAGAAGCGCAGCGTGTCCGTGACCCCGCCGACCCGCGTTTGAAGCTCGCTCTTCCCGCGCCAGCTGATGCCAATGCGGGCGCCAGTCCCGCCCGCGGTTAGCGCGGCGGAAGCATCGATCTGGTGGCGCAGGCGTCCACCGCCGATGCCGATGGCGCCGCCGCCGAGTACGTCGACGGGATCGAGTCCTTTCCGGATCACGATTTCGTCGGAAAACACCATCGTGTGGTTGGCAGTGAGTTGGAGGAAGGTGCTTGGCCTGCGCGGCGCGCGCTTGGCGCCTTTAATTGGCGGACCGGCCGAGACTGGATCGCCACCAATCTTGGTGTTCATGCTGAAGCCCCAGCGGAGCCTCTTTTCACGTTCGGAGTCGAAGTTGACCGGCCGCAGATCGACCGTTGTCAGCACTCCGTTCACGTCGCGAACATAACGGTCGGGGAAGGCGAGAGTGACCGCGGCGCTGGCCTCGGGCAGGCCTGACACGAAATCCTTGCGGTTGGTGTCGGTATACTCGGCGTTCAACTGCAGATTGAGCTTCGGCACGAGCTTGTAGAGCGCGTTCAGGCGACGGATTTCGGTTTTTTGCGGCTTCAGGTCCGGATTGCCGCCCGTGATCTGGGTCACGTCGACGGTTTGACCGGTCAGCGGATCGAAAGTGCGCACGTCGGGTGTGATTGTGACGGCATCGCCCAGAGTCTGGGCGGCCGCCGGGTCGTCGTTCCGCTCGAAAGATCCCGTGATCCGAAGCGCCTCGACGGGCTGCCAGTTCAACTCTGCAGCATAATGATTGAGTGTACCGACGTTAGAGAAATGGCTCACGCCATATTCGAGGTTGGCATCGAGGTCGCCGACGCCGCCGAGAACGTTGCTGTCACGGCTTGTGAGCGGAATGTCGACGGCCCCGCGAACGGATTGCTCATTACGGCGGAAATCGCTGCGCGTGTCGCTGCTTCCAAAGAAGCTGTCGGAGCGGATACGATCCCAGACGACCTTGCCCTCGACCGTCGCAATGATCGGCCCGGCGGGTAGGTTGGTCAGCGGTCCGTTGGCGGTCAGTACCGAGGAGGTTGTCTTCGCCCGCGATGTGAACCGGCTGCTCGATAACGTGAGCAAGTCGGTGAGGTTCGTGGCGAAGGGATTCACATCGTCGTCGACGTGGATGCTGGACGAGCTGACCCTTTCCGTCCGACTGACGGTTTTCGATTGCTGGTAACTGGAGTTCCAGGTCGCGTTCCAACGCCCCCAATTGGCGTTGAACGTCACGTTCCCGTCGCCGCCGTTGCGGTGGCCCGTGCTTCGAAGCGGCGTCGGCCCGTAAAAGGCAAGTCCGACATCGTTCCCAAAGGGCGTGTACGCATTGGTGTCCGAGACGATGAAAAGCGCCGCCGGCAAGCCGCGCTTGCCATGGCTGCTGCTGCGATTGAGCCGCGCCGTGGCGTTCACGGTCAGCCATGGGGCCAGCGGCGTCGCGAATGTGCCGTTGAGGTCGTAATTGCGCGTGCTCGGCCGCAGCGTCCGGTACAGGCCTAGGTCGGTGGCCGTCGGCTGGTTCGCATGGGCGAGGAAGTCCTCGAGCGTCGGGGCGCTGCCGGACGGCACGGGCGTAACGGTAACGATGTGGCCCGCGAGTATACTGAGCGCCGGATCAATCTCGCCGGTGGAGTTTGGGTAGCCGACCACATTGCCTGTCAGCGCGTAGGGCAGGCGCGGCGCGGGCTGGAGGATGCCGCGCTGACTCTCGAGCAGGGAGCTTTCATCGCGGGCGCGCAAGGTCAGATTGGCTCGCTTGTTACCCTTGATCCAGGTCAGGATGCCTTCGCCGCGTTCGCCATTCCAGTTACCGTCGGTGGAGACTTTGTGGGCGGCCGTCGCTGTCACCGTCCTCGCCTGCTTCTTCAGCGTCAGGCTGATGACCCTTTGGCCAGCGCGTCCGCCAACCGCGACCGCAGACCCTCTCGGCAACACCTGTAGGTTATTGAGCACTTCGACCGGGAACGCGCCGATCTCCGACAAATCGTTGATCCGCTGGCCGTTGACGAGGATCAGCGGCTCGTCGGATTCCGCGCCAAGCTCGACCTGAACCTCGCCTATGAGCTCGTCGATCGTGCTGACGCCGTAGCTTTCGATTGCGTCGGGATCGAGGTTTCGTTCCGGCTGAATGTCGCGAAACAAGGGCGCGGTAATGATGATCGGTTCGCGGTTTTGGTCATCGTTCGGTGTTTGGGCTGCGGCAGCCACGGCCATTTCGGCAGGAATTGCAGCACCGGCGAGCAGCACCGCTAAAGCGCCTCGCTTCAGTTGCCGGTAATGAAGTCGAAGCCCCCCCGCTCCAAGCCCGTGAATACTCACGTCGGCTGCCCTCCTGGCGTACTTTTTACTATAGAATGGTGAATGAAAAAGCCCCGCCGGTGAAGGCCGGCGGGGCTTTTCAACTCGTACAAGGCTAGCCGAACTTAGTTGACCGGAACGGTAACCCAGTTGTGGCTGCCGGTGTTCAGGTTCGGAATGTTGGTGCCGGCATAGTTGCTCAGGCTGTACGGCGACGTTCCGCTATACCATGCGGTCGTGCACTTGCTGCCCGTGTAGCCGTTCTTGAGCACCCACGCGCCCGGCTTCTTGGCCGTACCGGTGGTCGGCGAGATGCAAACCACGACCTGGCCGATGATGACCGTTGCCGCGTCGAAATAGCCCGCGCCATTGTCCTCATGACCGCTCAGCGTATCAGTCTGCGTCTGGTCGAACGAACCGCCAGGGACGTTTCCGACCGCAACCGGCTCATCCCAATAAGCGGGAATGTCCGTGTCGGGATCGTCATAGGCTGGATCGTCGTACGCCTCCGTCTCAACAATATAGAGGCAGTTGGCCTGGGTCAGGCCGCCTTGCGGCGGTCCCGCCGGCAGCGACGAATTGAACGCGATACAGTTCTGCGTCGCGGCCTCTTCGTTGCCGTGGAAGTCCGGATTAAGGACCCAGTGACCGGTGCGGTTGTGGTGCACGGCGTCATGATGCTCACCTTCGATGTGCACCGCAGCATGATACACTTCCTTCGAAATGTCGCACGTATAGGGGTGCGTGAAGGTCGTCGTGAACTGCGCGTCGAAGTCGTATTGGCTCGTGCTGTAATAGCCGCCAACCGACTGCTGAATGCCGAACATATTGACGCTTCCGCCGTTGCGGTACGGATCGCCAAGAATCTCCCGATGCGCAGGAGTGTAGGTCGCACTCGTGCCGGGCGTCTTGTCGCTGGTCAGCGTGCGATCTGTCTCGGTGCCGACTTCGGTCGGGCCGCTCTTAAGCGTGACCGTGCCTTCGTTGACGGCACCAGCATAGTGGTCGCTGAGCTCAGCCGGGCCATCGGCGTCTGCGAGCGTAGCGGCACCGTCGCACACCAGCTGCGCGGCGGCGAGGTTGGTTGCATCCAGCCCGGCAGGATCGGGCGACGGCGTGGTCACGCCGCTCACCGTAGCGTAGCCCGGCGTGGACATGATGGTCGACGACAGAAGCGCCGCCGCTGCGATAATTGCGCGTTTCATTGGTATATTGCCCCTTCGCCTCAGTTTGTTTGGACGCACTGCCCAGTGGAGTAGAGGCGACTCGACTCCGCTAACTTCTTGTTAAACAAGTCGCGGATAACGAAAAAGGTTATCGAAAGTTAACCGGTGATCGCCTGTCCGGGTTTAGGACAATCCATGTTGTTGTCCCGGTTTGCCTCGACCGAGAGAGAGTCGGGACACCTCGGATCGGAAACACAACTTTCGATAAGGTGAGCGCAAATGCGATTAAGCGTAGGGAATGTCGGCCGGCCGACGGATTGCCCTGCGACCGGCAAGCAGGGGGTCCGCTCTTCGCTGGCGCGGGAGCGGGCCTCTTTTTCAGCTTGAGATGTAAACTGCCGCCACAATCAGGCCTGCGATCAGCACCGCTGCTAGCGCCGTCCTGACAAAACGGTCACGCGCGCGGCGCCGCTCAACATCGGCGCGCCTGCGGCTCTTTTCCTCGAAAAACTGTTCCCAGTCCTCCATGCGCCCGTCACTGCGAAGTCCGGGCCTGGAAGGCAATACTAACCAGCGATAGCAGTCTGGGTGCAAACGGCGGCGGTGGTATATTCGCTGGCGCGTGCGGCGAAGTCCTCGGCGAGCTTGGCATGCCAGGTTCGCGCGGCCTCGGTGACCGCCCGTTGCGCCGCAATCCGTTCCTCTACCGCGCGTCGGCGGTAATAACGCTCATTCGATTCCACCGGCTCCCCCTCCGCTAGAGAACCCCCAGACCATCACCCCGAATAGCTAAGAGATGGTTAATATCCACAGCAGGGTGGAACCAACTGCCGATGGATTCGCATCCATAACGACTGTTGTCCCGCGATGGAACAGCAAGTGGCCCTCGAGCGACACTGAAGCAAAGTTCACGAATCGTCTTTGAAACCTAACGACTCGACGCTCGTTGAGCCTTCAAAATGGTTTCGAAGGAAAGCACCATGCTGAGTTCGATTGAGTCCCGCCGCGCGGGGCAGTTCAATCCCAATGCCCGCGGCTATCACGCCGTGTACCATGATGGCGAAGTCAACCACTGCCCCGGCTGCGGCCGCACGCATTGGCTGATCGGCCGCCTGTCGGCCGAATGCGCGTTCTGCTCGACGGCCCTGCCGTTGAAGGAAGCGTCGAACCACGGCCCGGCCGCGGCGCCGCTGTTCTGGAGCGGCCGCCGGCCGAGCTACGCCGAGCTCAACGCCGCTTAATCTAAGCGAAATTTTGTTTCATGCTTCATGCGCGCGGGTGTATGCCCGCCGCATGAAGAAGCTCGTCCTGGCGTTGGCCGCGCTCGGCCTGTCGGCTCCGGCTTTGGCCGGTGCCTCCAACTTCACGCTTGTTAATGGCACGGACGGCGGCCTCGCCGGCCTGTCGATCAGGCGCGCCGGGACTCAGGAATGGAAGCCGCTGGGCACGGCACCGGCGGCCGGTGCCCGTGGATCAGTTAGCTTCAACGATCCGGATTGCGCGTTCGATATCAAGGCGACGGTCGGCGGAAACCCGGTGACCTGGGCCGGCGTCAATCTATGTGACGTGAAATCCGTGACTCTGAACCGCGACGCGTCTGCAGGGGCATGGGTCGACTACGACCAATAAGCGCGTGGCGCCGGGCCGGCGCCGCATAAGGTCCGCGAACCACGGCGGGCTCCGCCGGACGAACGGCATCGAGGAGTTTTCCCCCGGCGAGGAACACGACGCCGGTGCAGGCCAGCGCCAGCATCCATCCGCCCCAGCCCGGATAGACGGCCATATAATGCTGGCCGCGTTCGATCGCGCCGACAGCGATGGCGTAAATCACGAGGAACGCCTCGAGACGGGTCTTGATCGTGAACAGGCGGCCGATTTTGCGGAGCATGGACCTCATTCCAATAGTTAAGCACGCAACGTGCCAACGCCGGATTTGAGCCATTCCCCTGCTAAGGAAAACTCCTAATCGTCAATTAACCTTACAGCAGCTGTCCCAAATCGAGAGCCTCGAGCAGGGCGCCGCGAGCGCGCTCGATATCCGCGACCAGCGCGGGCGCCTGCAGGTCGTCGTGATGGATTTGCTCGGGCCAGTGGCGGCGGATCACATCGGCAAGCCAATCCAGCTTCGCATCATCGACCATGAAACGGGAGTCGACGGTCGTTGGGTCAGCAACGACACGAAGGCGCAAGCAGGCAGGGCCGCCGCCGTTGGCCATCGACTGTCGGACGTCGACCACTTCGACGCGGCGGATCGGCCCGTTGCCCGCGATATGCTTCTGGATCCAAGTCCACACCGAGGGCGTGTCTTGCGCCTCGGTCGGCACGATCAATGTGTTCTCGCCAGTTGGCAGGGTCACCAGCTGCGCGTTGAACAGGTACGAACGAATCGCATCGCCAAGGGGCACTTCGGCGACCGGCACTTCGACATAATCCAAGCCCGGCACGAGCCGCTCGCAAGCCGCGATCAGCGGAGCCTTGTCGGCAAACGCCAGCTCATGCGCGAACAGCACGCGCTCGTTCGCGACCGCGACGACGTCGTTGTGAAAGGCGCCCGCCGCGATCGCTTCGTCGGACTGCTGGGCAAACACGACGCGATCGGGATCCAGTCGATGCAACCGGGCGATGGCCCTGGAGGCTTCGAGGTGCTGGCGGGCTGGAAACGCGCCGCCCGACACGCCGTACACGAATACTTCGGCGCCGGGCTCGCCGTGCGCGGATGTCAGCCGCATGTGGTTCGCCGCGCCCTCGTCCCCGAATGCCGGCGGCACCGCGGCATGCACCGCGAACGCATCGCTGGCGAATGCCACGCGCAACTGGGCGAGTGTCGCGGGCCATTCGTGGCTGCGGTGCGGCATGGTCTTCAAATTGGCGACCGTCAGGTGGCATTTGCCATCGGCGGTATCGGGCGCGGGCGACACGGTTGCCGCATTGGCGGCCCACATCGCCGAGGCTGACATCGCGTTTGCGGCAAGCACCGCATCGGCATCCTCGATCGTCGCGCCAAGTTCGCCCAGCCACGCCCGGTTGGGTCGCGGGTGAGGGAGCAAGATCCCTTGCGACAGACCGAGCGCTAGATTGGCGCGCATCTTGTCGAGGCCCTGGAGCGCCGCAGCCCTCGGCTCCGACACATGGCCCGCGTTCTTGGTCGACGCGAGGTTGCCAATGCTGAGCCCAGCATAATTGTGGCTCGGCCCGACAATCCCGTCGAAGTTGATCTCGCGGAGCGGCATCAGCGCGCGACCACCGCGATTGGGTCGCCCGCGGTCACGTCGAGCAGGCGGCGGGCTTCGTCATCGATGGCGAGGCTTCCGTTGCCCAGGTCCGCGGCCGTTCCGAAGCAAGCGCGGAACTCGTCGAGCCTTCCAGTCGAGATGAGCATCGAGGTGCCGTCCGTCGCCGGTTTATCCGCGACGAGAAATTCGGCGGCCTCACGGACGGTTTTCACCTGGTCGACGCGAGACGTAACCGTCGGACCGCCGTCGAAAATATCGACATAGCCGTCCCACACGAAGCCCTCGCTCTCGAGCATCTTGAGCGCGCCCTGGCCGGTCGGGTGCGGTTTGCCGATCACGGCTTGCGCGGATTCCGGGAGCATCGCGACATAGATTGGCGCTTTGGGAAAAAGGTCGGCGATGAATTGCGTGCCATGGGTAGCGTTGAACTCGTCGGCCTCGGGGAAGGCCATGCCGAAAAAGCGGCCGCCGAGCGCATCCCAGAACGGCGAATTGCCATGCTCGTCGAGCACCCCGCGAAGTTCGGCCAGCACCATGTCCCCGAAGCGCTGGCGATGCGCCCTGATGAACAGGTAGCGCGACCGCGCAAGGAGCAGGCCGAGGCCGCCCGAGCGCGCATCGGGATGCAGGAACAGGCCGCCGACCTCGCTCGACCCCTCGAGATCGGTGGTGAGGTTGAGCGTCTGGTTGCGGAAAATCTGGCCTAGCTCCTCACTCTTCTGGGTGAGCGTCGAGATCAGGTATGAATAGAACGGCCGTTCGATCCCGACCGCGCCGAAGATCTGGCAGGTGCCGTGAACCGCACCTGTCGGCACGTGCTCGAGCATGAACACGTAAAGATCGGTGCCGGGCGTATCGTCGGCACGCCCGAAGCCCGCCCCGGCGCGCTCGATCTTCGCAGATAGCGTCGGGCGGTCGGGGGGGAGATTGGTGAAACCGCCGCCGGTGAGCTCAGCCAGCGACAGTAAGGAATCGACGTCATCGGCGCGCGCGGCGCGAAGGCGATAGGTCATCGGCCACCGTTGGCGAGGCGCATGATAGTGAGCGCGGACAAGGCGGCGCGTTCCGCCAAACTCTCGACGATCAGATATTCCTCCATGCTGTGAATCTTGCCGCCGCGCACGCCCATCGTATCGACGACGGGGACGCCGCAAGCGGCGATATTGTTGCCGTCGCAGACGCCGCCCGACGGTTGCCAGCCGATCTTCTGACCGAGGTCGTGGCCAGCCCTCTTGACCAGGTTGAACAAGGCTTCGGCGTCGGCAGTCAGCGGCTTTGGAGGCCGGCCGAATTCGCCCTTGGCCTCGACCTGCACGTCATGCTCGGCGGCGATTGCGGCGAGGATCTCATCGATTGCGCGCTTGGCCTCGGCCTCAATCTCCGGTGTGCGCGGACGCAAGTTGACGCGCAACACGGCGAGGTCAGGCACGACATTGCTCGGGCTTCCGCCTTCGATCCGCGATGGATTGACGCTGAGGCCATCGCGCTTGAGGTTGGCCAGCCGCAGCGCGAGGTCGGCAGCAGCAAGCAGCGCATTGCGCCCGTCTTCAGGATTGCGGCCCGCGTGCGCGGACTTGCCTCGCACCACGATACCGAAATTGCCGCTTCCCGGGCGAGCACCGGCGAGCGTTCCATCGGGCAGCGCCGCGGGCTCGTACGTAAGTGCGGCGCGCTTGCCGTTCGCCGAACGCGCGAGCAGCGGCGCCGACGATAGCGAGCCGACTTCCTCGTCACTGTTGATCACGACTTCGTAACCGAAGCGGTCGGCCAGCGGGCTATTTTCGACCGCGTTCAGCGCCGCCAGCATGACTGCGATTCCGCCCTTCATGTCGGCGACGCCGGGGCCGCCAAGCACGCCGTCTTCGAGCCAATCGGTCGTCTGGAATGCATGATCGATGGCGAACACCGTGTCCATGTGGCCGGTGAAAAGGAGCTGGATCGGCGCGGACGGACGGACGCTGAGATGAAGATGGCGGCCATGCTCGATTGCGACCGTGCGCCCGGCGCTGTCGACGGTGTCAACCTTGCCCGGCGCTTCGAGCCGAAGCGCGCCGGGAAGCGCCGCGAAAGCGTCGGCGAGGATGCCGGCCATCGTCTCCAGGCCAGCGAGGTTGCGCGAGCCGCTGTTGACCGCCGCCCAGGAAAGAACCTGGTCAAGCATCGGTGAAGCGGCGGCGCGATCGATCGTGTCGCGCTCGGTGGTCGACAATTCCCCCATGGCTGGCTCCTAGCCGCGCCGAATGAGGGACGCCACCCCGGCACCTAGAGGTACTGCGCGAACTCGCTTAGTAAGCGGCGATAGAGGTCGCGCTTGAAGGGGACGATCCGTTCCGGCAGCCGCGCGGGCTCCACCCATTCCCAGGCGCGAAACTCGGGGTGCGGCGTCGCGATGTTCACGTCCTCGTCGCGGCCGAGGAAACGGCACAGAAACCAGTCCTGGTCCTGGCCGACCCAGTGCTCTCTCCACACCACGCCGATGAGCTCGTCAGGCAGCCGGTACCTGAGGCGCTCGGGGCATTCCGCGATGCGCTCGACCAAGTGCGGGGCAATGCCGGTCTCTTCTTCAACCTCGCGCAGCGCGGTCGCCCACGGCTCTTCGCCCTCATCGATCCCGCCCTGCGGCATTTGCCAGGCGTCCGCGTCATTATCGATGCGCGCCCCGACCCACACCTTGCCCTCCTGATTGAGGAGCATGACGCCGACCCCACGTCGATATTGATCGCTATCAGACATAAAGCTCGCCTAGCCGGTGAAGCTCCGGCGGACTAGACTGGGCTCATGTTGGGGGTTTTCCTGCTTGCCGCCGCGATCGGGCCACAGATGGGCGTGCTCAAGACGTTCAAGGACTGGATCGTCGGCTGCGATAACGGCCGGCTGTGCCAGGCTTCGGCGATGATGCCGGAAGCCGACGTCGGCGTGACGGTGACGGTGAGGCGCGGTCCCGAGCCCAATGCCGTGCCGCAGGTGTGGCTGCGCGGCTTCGACGAAGGCCCTGCCGACCTTCGCGCGGATGGCGAGGCGATTGGCCTGCGCCTCAAGAAGAATGACGACGACGCCTTCGTCGTTGCACCGCGCGATGCGGTCCGCCTTCTCGACATCCTACGGTCGGCCAAATCGGTCGAAGCCTTCGACACTTCCGGTAAGTCTGCCGGTGACGTGCTTGTCAATGGCGCGACGGCCGCGCTGCTGTACATGGATGAGCAGCAGCATCGGCTAGGGACCCGCAGCGCGTTGGTCCGTCGCGGCGACAAGCCGGACAGCAGCGTGCCGCCGCCGCCGGCACTCCCGATCCGCTACAGTGTTGAAGGCTCCGCCAAGCCGGCGGCAAAATTGTCGCCGGCGTTCGTCGCCAAGGTCCGAAAGGACAATGACTGCCCCGATGAAAAGGACCCCGACCTCGTCAGCGCGGATCGGCTCGATGCGACGCACAGCCTGGCGATGGTCACGCTCATCTGTCAGAGCGGCGCCTACAATTACATCTCGGACAATTTCGTGATCGTCGATGGGCGCCCGCCGCAGCCGGCCAAATTCGACGACGACAAGACGCAGGACGACGGCGATCTCCACTACAACTTGTCATGGAACGCGAAGACGCGACGGCTCGACGGAGGGATGAAAGGCCGCGGCATCGGCGATTGCGGCGGACGCGAGCATTATGTGTGGGATGGGATGCAGTTCCGCCTCGTCGCGATCGAGACGATGGGCGAGTGCCGGGGCGTCATCGACTTCATCTCGGTGTGGCGCGCGCGGGTGATTGACCGCTGATCGACAAGACGGTGGCGAATCCGCACTCACAGTCCTAAAGAGGACGACCCCAAGCACTCGCGTTTGTGAAGGACTCGTCAGTGGCGACAGCCACCCATCTTCTCACCGAAAAGGAAGCGACGGCCCGTCCGGCGCTTGAGGCCGTCGTGGTCCGCTTCGCCGGCGACAGCGGCGACGGCATGCAGCTGACCGGCGGCCAGTTCACCCTGTCGACCGCGCTCGCTGGTAACGACCTTGCGACTTTCCCGGACTTTCCTGCCGAGATCCGCGCGCCCCAGGGCACGACGTTCGGCGTGTCCGCCTTCCAAATCAATTTCGGTTCGAAGGCGATCGAGACCGCCGGCGACCAGCCCGACGTGCTGATCGCTATGAACCCCGCGGCGCTGAAGGTGAATGCCGAGGCGCTGCGCGAAGGCGGCCTGATCATCGCCGACGAAGGCGAGTTCACCGCGCGCAACCTCGCCAAGGCCGGTTACGAGCAGAGCCCGCTCGAGGACGGCAGCCTGTCCAAGTGGCAGGTCGTCCACTTCAACATCTCGCAGCTGACCCTCGATGCGGTGAAGCCGTTCGGCCTCGGCAACAAGGAAGCGCTGCGCTGCAAGAACATGTGGACCCTCGGCCTTGCGCTGTGGATGTTCGACCGCGACCGCCAGCCGATCGTCGACTGGCTGAAGGCGAAGTTCGCCAAGGCGCCCGAGCTCGCCGAAGCCAATATCGCGGCGCTCAACGCTGGGCACGCGTACGGCGAGACGGTGGAGATGGGCGCTCCGTTCAAGCAGCACCATATCGCCGCGGCGCCCGCCGAGCCGGGCCTCTATCGCACCGTCACCGGTGCCGAAGCGCTGGCGCTGGGCCTTGTCGCAGGGTGCCAGCTCGCAGGCCTGAAGATGTTCTTTGGCGGCTATCCGATCACGCCGGCCTCCGCGCTGCTCCACCATCTCTCGCGCCTCAAGGAATATGGCATCACCACCTTCCAGGCGGAGGATGAGATCGCGGCGATCTGCGCGGCGATCGGCGCAAGCTACGCGGGGCAGCTTGGGATCACTTCGTCGTCGGGTCCGGGCATCGCTCTGAAGACCGAAGCCATGGGCCTCGCGGTGATGACGGAAATGCCGCTGGTGATCGTCAATTCGCAGCGCGGCGGCCCGTCGACCGGCTTGCCGACAAAGACCGAGCAATCCGATCTCTATCAGGCGGTCTATGGCCGCAACGGCGATTCCCCGATTCCGGTGATCGCCGCGCGCTCGCCCGCCGACGCGTTCGGCTGCGCAATCGAGGCGTGCCGTGTGGCGGCGCATTACATGACACCGGTGATCCTGCTGACCGACGGCTATATCGCCAACGCCGCCGAGCCGTGGCGCGTGCCGGACATGAGCGGCTACGCGCCCTTCCCGGTCAAATTCTTCGACACGCCGCCGGCCGAAGGGCAGGGGGTCATGCCCTATGCCCGCGGCGACGGCCTCGCGCGGCCCTGGATCAAGCCCGGCACGCCGGGGCTCGAGCATCGCATCGGCGGGATCGAGAAACAGCCCGGTACCGGCAACATCGATTATTCGCCGCAGGCCCACCAGGAGATGACCGACACCCGCGCCGCCAAGGTGCTCGGCGTCGCCAACTCGATCCCCGACCAGGACGTATGCATCGGCCGCGAGGGCGCGGAGCTTGCGGTGGTCGGCTGGGGCTCGACCTTCGGCCCGATCCACCAGGCGGTGCGCCGCAAGATCGCCGAGGGCAGGGACGTCGCCCACGTCCACATTCGCCATATCTGGCCGATGCCCAAAAACATGTCTGTCCTATTGAAGGGCTTCAAACATATCCTCGTGCCTGAAATGAACATGGGACAGCTCAAGACGCTGCTCCGCGACCAGTACCTGGTCGACGCGCAGCCGCTGACGAAGGTATCCGGCCACCCCTTCCGCATCGCCGAAATCGAGGCGGCGATAGATCGGGCACTGACGTGAAACCCATGAACGTCTTCCCGATGGTGATCATGCTGATCGCGATCGTCCTCATCATTTACTGGCTGGCCCCATGAACGACATGACTCCCGTCACCACCGCCAAGGACTGGGCATCGGACCAGGAGGTCCGCTGGTGCCCGGGCTGCGGCGATTACGCGGTGCTGAAGGCCGTGCAGCGGACGATGCCTGACCTTGGCGTCGCGCGCGAAAATACCGTCTTCATCAGCGGCATCGGCTGCTCAAGCCGCTTTCCCTATTACATGTCGACCTACGGCTTCCACACGATCCACGGCCGCGCCGCCGCGGTCGCGACCGGCGTGAAGCTCGCCAATCCCGAGCTCGACGTGTGGATCATCACCGGCGACGGCGACGCGCTCTCGATCGGCGGCAACCACACGATGCACGTGCTTCGCCGCAACCTCGACTGCCAGATCCTGCTGTTCAATAATGAGATCTACGGGCTGACCAAGGGCCAATACTCGCCCACGTCTCGCGTCGGCACGCGCTCGCCGTCGACCCCGTTCGGCTCGGTCGACCGGCCCGTCACGCCGTGCGCTTTTGCTCTTGGCTCGGGCGCGCGCTTCATTGCGCGGGGCATCGACGTCCACAAGAATTTGCCCGATGTACTCAAGGCAGCGCACGCCCACCGCGGCGCGAGCTTCGTCGAAATCTACCAGAATTGCGTCGTCTATAATGACGACGTCTTTGCGAGCTTCACCGAGCGCTCGGTCGCGCAGGACAAGCAGTTGTGGCTGCAGGCGGGGGAGAAGATGCTGTTCGCGGGCGGCGCCAAGGGTCTCGCGCTCGACACCGAGCGGCTGTGCCTCAAGGTGGTCGAGGGCGACGATCCGTCGGTGATCGTGCACGACCCCAAGAACCGCGGCGTCGCGGCCATGCTGATCGAAATGCCGCCGAGCTTCCCGGTTGCATTGGGGGTCATCTATGAGGACCCGGCGCCGACGTTTGAATCCGCGGTGGTCGAACAGAATGCGGCAGCCGCATCAGGCAAGACGCCGGACCTCCAGGCGCTCGTGTCCAAGGGCCAGACCTGGCAGGTCGAAAAGGAGCCGCGACCCGAGTGATCCGCGCGGCCTGATTGGACAACATCACCCACACATTGGCCGGCGCGTTGCTCGGCGAGATGGGGCTTCGTCGTCGTTCGCGCTTTGCCATGGCCGCCTGTCTGCTCGGCGCCAACGCGCCCGACATCGATGTCTTCGCGCCGCTCGCCTTCCCGGTCGACGGCATCGAATTCCACCGCGGGCCCCTGCATGCGGTGTTCGCGTGGCCGTTTCTCGCCGCAGCGATCGTCGGCTTCCTGTGGTTGCTCAACCGCCTTCGACCGGGCGGGCCGGACGCTTTGGCATTCAGGCCCGCCCCATTGTATCTTGTCGCCTTCATCGCGGTCCTCACTCACCCGTTCCTCGACTGGCTCACGACCTACGCCATCGCTCTCCTCGCGCCGGTCAGCTGGCGCTGGAGCTCCGGCGACGCGATCTTCATCGTCGACTGGGTTTACTGGCTGCTGATGATCGTCGGTATCTGCTGGTCAGCCCGCCGGTGGGACCTCCGCCAGCCGCACCCCGGCCGGCCGGCTCAAATCGCAGGCTTGCTCATGCTGGGCTACATCGCCTTCAACCTCGGCGAGAGCGCGAGGGTCGAGCATGCCGCGGCCGATCAACTGCGCCATCGCGGCTTCGAGCCGACGCTCGTGGTTTCCAGCCCGCCGCCGTTCGCCTTTTGGCGGCGCTCGATCGAATGGAGGACTAAGGAATCGTTCGGCAGCGGGTCGTTCGATTTTCGCAATGGCGTAAAGCTCGATCCGACTGTGCAGCCGCTCGGCCTCGATGATCCGGCGCTCGCGAAGGCCAAGGCGAGTGAGCGCCACGTGCGCGCCTTTCTCGTCTGGTCGCGAATGCCGATCGTGCTGCACCTCGACGGCAAGACCTATTTGACCGACCAGCGCTTCTACACGTCGCTGCGGTCGCGGGTCGTGCCGAAGCGCGTACGCAGCTTCTTCCAGCATTCGAGTTTCCTCGTTCCGCTCGACAATCCGCCTCCCAGTTCATAACTCGGCCATCATGAGCACCCGGGGCGAACATCTGGTGCACGCCGACCGCCGCTTTTCGACGGGCGGAGGGATTCTTGCCCGCTTAGTCTCCCCTGCCTTCACCATGGTCCTCGACCAGATCGACGAGCGCATGGCGTGCGGCGGGTTCGACGCGATCCTGCCCGACGGAACAATGCGCCGCATTGGATATCGCTCGGCGGGACCCGCTGCTGTGGTCAACCTGTCGAGCTGGCTCTCGCTAGTTCGGCTCGCAACCTCTGGCTCGGTCGGTTGGTACAAGGCCTGGACGCTTGGCGAATGGTCAAGCCCCGACCCGGTCGCGATCTTCGAGCTGTTTTCGGCCAACGCCGTCGCCCTTGGCGATGTCGGGCGGGCCAAGGGGCCGTTCCGGCTGGTGAACGCGCTCGCGCACCGGCTGCGCGACAATGCCCCGCGAAAGGCACGCAAGAACATCGCGGCGCACTACGATCTCGGCAACGATTTCTACTCGTCGTGGCTCGACGAGACGATGACCTACAGCTCGGCGCGCTTCGCCAATCGGCAAATGGGCCTCGAGGGCGCGCAGCGGCGCAAGGTCGCGCTGCTGCTCGATCGGCTCGATCTCAAGCCCGGCCAGCGGCTGCTCGAGATCGGCTGCGGCTGGGGCAGCCTGGCCATTGCCGCCGCCAGGCGCGGTGTTTCCGTCGTCGGACTCACCCTGTCAAAAGAACAGAAGGCGTGGGCGGACCGGAAGATCGCCGAGGCAGGATTGTCGGACCGGATCGAGATCCGCCTTCAGGACTATCGCGACACCGCTGATGAGTTCGATGCGGTCGCTTCGGTCGAGATGGTCGAGGCGGTCGGCCAGCGCTGGTGGCCGGCCTATGTCGATTGTATCGCGCGCAACCTGAGGCCCGGCGGTCGCGCGGCGCTTCAATTCATTAGCATGCGTGACGAACTGTTTGACCGCTATGCGCGCAACGCCGACTTCATCCAGACCTACATCTTTCCGGGCGGAATGCTGCTCGACGAGCTGCAGTTCGAAACCCTCGCTCGCGAGCACGGACTGTCATGGGAAGACCGCGATGGCTTCGGCCTTGACTATGCCGAAACGCTGAAGCGCTGGCGCAATCGCTACAATCTCGCCGTTGCACGCGGCGATCTCGCCGAGTTCGGCGAAGCGTTCCACAATTTGTGGCGCTATTATCTGATGTATTGCGAGGGCGGCTTTCGCGGCGGCGCGATCGATGTCGCGCAGGTCACGATGGTCAGGAACTGACCGCCGCGATCGTGATCACCAGAAGGCGGCTGCCAGTCCGCCGCCGATCACGGCGGCAGTAAGCGCGAGCCCGAACACAGCGTTGCGCCAATTCTCTCCGAAAGTGCGTTCCATGACTGGATACTCCTCCCGCGTTTCAAACGCGCGAGCATCCGGCGCCCTTCCCGCGAACAGGAATGCTCGCGGCTCGGTCTATACCATGATCGGCGTCTCCACCCAAATTCCGGGCGGGTGAAAATCTAACGAAGTCAGCACTTTGCTGGGGATAAAAAGTCGATTGGTGAAGCGTCTCGCTTTGCTTTAAAATCGGGAAACGGGTCGGCGTTGAACTTTTTTCCGCATCTGAGGCACCCACGCGATGAACAAGATCGAAGGCGTGATCGTGCGATTGATGGGGGCTCGGCCGAAAACGGCTTTTGAAAGACAGGAAGCACCCAGGGACACGCAGTTGCTGGAGCGTATCGCTGCGCGCGATCCGAAAGCGTTCGAGCAGCTGTACCGGCAGTACCAGCCGCGGCTCTCGCGCTTTCTGGTGAACATCGTGAAGCGGCCGCAGCTGGTCGAAGAGGTTTTGAACGACACAATGATGGCAGTTTGGTCCACGGCAGGAAATTTCAGGGGAGCGAGCAAGGTCTCGACCTGGATTTTTGCGATTGCCTACCGCCAGGGGGTGAAGGCCCGCATGCGCTGGGACGAGCCGCTGCCAGACCTGCCCGATAACGACCAGGAAAGCTCGGACATCGCACCGGACGAAGAGCTTCATAACCGCCGCAGCCACAGCGCGCTCGTCGAGGCGATGGGGTCTCTTTCGGCCGATCATCGCGCGGTGGTCGACCTCACCTATTTCCACGGCCTGGGATATCGCGAGATCGCGGAAATCATGGATTGCCCGATCGACACGGTGAAGACGCGCATGTTTCACGCTCGCCGCAAGCTGAAGACCGTTATTCCGGGCGATGCCCGCGATTGGTTGTAGAGGCTCAAGATGAACGACCCATCCGCCAACCCGCATGATGAAGCCGAAGAACTGCTTCCGTGGTACGTAACCGGTAAGCTTGACGCTGCCGACCGCGAGCGCGTCGAGAAGCATTTGACCGAATGCGCCGACTGCCAGGCTGAGCTTCGTGCCGAGCGCGCCCTGGCCGCGGAATATCGCGACTATTCACCTGAAGTGGAAGCGAGCTGGTCGAGCCTTCGCGAACGTCTCGGTCCCGCAGCAGCGTCCCCGGTCGCCGCCAATTCCAACTGGTGGCATCCGATAAGCCGGCCTGGAATGGCCGGGCTGATGGCTGCGCAATTGGCTGTGGTGGCTGTGACTGCCGTTACGGTGAGCTACCTCAACCAGCCGACCGCCGCTTATCGCGCGCTTGGTTCGGCTCCGGTCGTCGCCAGCGCCAATGCGATCGTAATTTTCCAACCGCAGACGCGGGAAGACCAGCTTCGGCGATTGCTCAATGACACGGGCGCGGAGCTTGTCGGCGGCCCGACCGATGCCGATGCTTACGTTCTCCATATTCCCGATCAGAGCCGCACTGCCGCGATCGCTACGCTGCGCAAGCGGCCCGAAGTGGTGATGGCAGAGCCGATCGACGGACAGGCGTCATGACACCGAACAAGGCCATCAAGATCGTTGCGATCGCATTGGCCGCGGCCGCTGCTGCGTGGATGATCCCTGCATTCGCGCAGCAGCAGGCGCCGCGACCCGACCGCCAGATCATGGTGATGGTCCCGCATCCGGCGGACCATTTCCGTCCCGGAGCGGCTTATGCGGGAAGCTACGGCGACGACCTGTCGCGAAGTGCGCGCGAGCGGCTTGCGCGCCGCATTGCGAAGCAGTTCGGTCTCACCTTCGTCGAGGATTGGCCGATGCCGATGCTCGGGGTCGATTGCTTGATCATGGCAGTGCCCGCTGACCGATCCGTCGAACAAGCCGCCAACGATGTGGCCCGGGATTCCCGCGTCGCATGGACCGAGCCGGTTCAGGTTTTCAAGGCGCAGAGCGAGGCGGCCCCCAACGACCCGTTATTCCCGGCGCAGCCGACCGCACGGCAGTGGCAACTGGCGAAGCTCCAGCACCTGTCGACCGGTAACGGCGTGCGCGTCGCGGTAATTGACAGCGGGATTGATGCCGCCCACCCGGATCTCGCCGGCCAAGTGATCGTCAATCGCAACTTCGTATCCGGCCGTTCGATGGCGGCAGAACAGCATGGTACTGGCGTCGCCGGGATTATCGCGGCCAAGGCCGGCAACGGTGTCGGCCTCGCCGGCGTTGCGCCCGCCGCAAAGTTGCTCGGCCTCCGGGCATGCTGGCAGGCGCCGGGCAATACGCTGTGCGACAGTTTCAGCCTCGCCAAGGCTCTCTATTTTGCAATCAATCAGAAGGCGCCCATCATCAACATGAGCCTCAGCGGCCCGGACGACCGGCTGCTCCGGCAGCTCATCCGGCTCGCGGTCTCGAATGGCGAGACCGTGGTCGCCGCCTTCGACAGCAGCCAGCGCGATGGTGGCTTCCCGGCTTCGGTTCCAGGCGTTGTGGCGGTGACGGACTCTTCGTTGGCAGTCAGACATCCGCACGTGTACATTGCACCTGGCCATGATGTGCCTACCACGCAGCCCGGCGGACGATGGTTCCTGGTCAACGGAAGCTCGTTTGCGGCCGCCAATGTCAGCGGCCTGTTTGCGTTGGTTCGCCAGCGCCAGTCGAAGCTCAGTCCAACGCTCGTTGCCCAGGGGGGAATTGTCGATGCCTGTGCGACGCTGGCTTATGCGGGGCTGAGATGTGATTGCTCCTGCGCCCCTGGCGCGGCGCGGGCCATGCTTCGCCGTTAGGGCCGCCGCCGCTTTCATCTTGGTTGGCTTGAGCGTGCCCGCCGCGGCGGGCGTCGGCGCGACAGCATCCCTATTCACCGAAGCGCGCTTTCGCGGGATTTCATTGAGCGGCGGTGATCCCGTCGGCCAGCTCGACCTTTCCTACGATGACCCAAGCGGATTTTACGGAAGCCTGTCCGGAAGCCTCCTGCGGAGCTCTGAGTATGGCATTCGCCCGCTCGCCCTGCAGGAAAACGTCGGTTACGCGAAGCGGCTGGAAAATGGCCCCACCATCGACGTCGGGATCATCAATTCCCATTACTCGCGATACAGCGCTTACCAGCCATCGAACGGCTATACGGAGATCTATGCGGGTTTGATTGGGCGGATATTTTCCTCGCATATCTACTTGGCGCCGAACCATTATCACTGGGGCCATTGGGCCGCTTACGGAGAAGTGGATGCCGGTTTCAGGCCGGCGCGGAAGCTGCGGCTGACTGCGCACATCGGCAGCCAAGTACGATTTCACCCGGGCTTCGGATCGCGGATCCAATATGATTGGCGCATTGGCGCGAGCCGGGAGATCGGCCCGGTCTCGCTCCATGTTGCGCTAAGCGACGGTGGCCCCGGCCGGGATTATTATGACGATGGCGTGCATCGCCGCCGTGCCCTGATCGCTGGCGCGACCTTCGTCTTTTAAGCTTCGACCCGAACCCTCTGCCCCGTCGGCGCGTCCGCCAGCAGGCGTTGGATGATCGCCTCCGCTACCACTTCGGGAGGCTTCACGCTTTCGGGCTCCTCCCCGGGGAACGCATTGGCGCGCATCCGCGTGCGCGTCGCGCCCGGGTCGACGATGTGAACTTTGATCCGCTCGAGATACGCGCTCTCATCGGCGTAGGCGCCGAGCAGGCCTTCGAGCGCGGCCTTGGAAGATCCATACGCCCCCCAGAAGGCGCGCGGATCGCTCCCGACCGAGGACGTCAGCCCGACGATGTCTGCCTTGTCAGCCTTCTTCAGCAGCGGATCGAAGGCCGCGATCAGCGCCTGGTTGGCGAGCAGGTTGATGCTAAGGATGCGCGAATATTCCTTTGGATCGATGTCCTGCACCGGCGTCAGCGAGCCGAGCATTGCCGCATTAAGGACGAGCACGTCGAGCTTCTGCCAGCGCTCGGCGACGGCTCCGGCGAGCTTGCCGATCGCTTCGCCCTGCGTGAGGTCGAGCGGTGCGATCGTCGCGCTCCCCCCGGCGTTATGGATCCGCTCTTCCACTTCCTCGAGCGCTGTGGAGGTGCGCGCGACGAGGATCACGTGGGCGCCTTTAGCCGCAAGGGCTTCGGCAGTCGCAGCGCCGATGCCTCGGCTGGCCCCAGTCACGAGGGCGAGCTTGCCCGAGAATGGCTTCGAATCGGTCATCGAGCGGCCTCTAGCCGCTTAGCGGCTCGCGACCAAAGACAGCGCCGCCGGGCCTTCCTTGTCGGTAAGGTCGGTGAGCGTCGTCGGGTAATCGCCCGTGAAGCAGGCGTCGCAGCGTTGCGGCACGCCGTTGTCGCGCTCTTCGCCCAGCGCGCGGTACAGGCCTTCGATCGAGATGAAGGCGAGGCTGTCGGCGTTGATATAGTCGCGCATCTGCTCGACGCTCATCTGCGCGGCGAGCAACTTGGCCCGCTCGGGCGTGTCGACGCCGTAGAAGCAGCTGTGCCGGGTCGGGGGCGAGGCGATCCGCATGTGCACTTCGCGCGCACCCGCGTCGCGCATCATTTGCACCAGCTTCACCGAGGTCGTCCCGCGAACGATCGAATCGTCGACGAGGACGATGCTCTTGCCGTCGACCAAGGCGCTGTTCGCGTTGTGCTTCAGCTTGACGCCGAGGTGACGCACTTCCTGGCTTGGCTGGATGAAGGTGCGCCCGACATAGTGGGAGCGGATGATGCCAAGCTCGAACGGGATGCCGCTCGCCTGGCTGAAGCCGAGGGCCGCAGGGACACCGCTGTCGGGGACGGGTACGACATAATCGGCCTCGACGGGCGCTTCGCGCGAGAGCTCGGCGCCGATGTTCTTGCGAACCTCATAAACCGACTTGCCCTCGGCTATGCTGTCGGGCCGCGAGAAATAGACATGCTCGAAGATGCATGGCCGCGCTGCGACCTTCCCGAACGGGCGGAAGGACCGGATGCCGCTGTCGTTGACCAGGATCAGCTCGCCGGGTTCGACGTCGCGGACGAAGCTCGCGCCAACCACGTCAAGCGCCACGGTTTCGGACGCGAAAATCGTCGCTTCGCCGAGCTTGCCCATGACCAGGGGACGAATGCCGAGCGGGTCGCGGCATGCGACGAGACCTTCGTCGGTCAGCACGACGAGCGAATAAGCGCCTTCGACCTGCTTAAGCGCATCGGTCAGGCGATCGAGATTGTTGGTCAGGTCCGACGTCGCGACCAGGTGGATGATCACCTCGGTGTCGCCGGTCGACTGGAAGATGGAGCCGCGGCGGTTGAGCGTGCGGCGGAGCTTCATCGCGTTCGACAGATTGCCGTTGTGGGCCACGGCGAAGCCGCCCTCGTTCAACTCTGCGAACAGGGGTTGGACATTGCGCAGCGCCGTCTCGCCCGTCGTCGAATAGCGCACGTGGCCGATCGCCGAACGGCCGGCCAGCTTCCGGATGATGTCGTCGCGGTCGAAGTTGCCGGCGACGTGTCCCATCGCGCGGTGCGAATGGAAATGCTTGCCATCATAGCTGGTGATGCCGGCGGCTTCCTGTCCGCGGTGCTGAAGTGCGTGAAGCCCCAGCGCGACGAAGCTCGCGGCGTTGTCGGCACCCCAAATACCGAAGATCCCGCATTCCTCGCGCAGCTTGTCGTCGTCGAAGGGATTGGTCGTCAGCATGGTTGGTCAGGTCCCCAAGCGCCAGCGGCGGCCGTTTCGAGCGCCATATAGTGTGATGGGGTGGCTTTGTCGCCCCCAGGCTGAATAAAGCGTGAAATTTTAACCGCTTAGGCGCGTTAGCCTTTGTAAAGGGCGGGGAATTTTCGCTGCAGTGCGATCACTTTCGGCCGATCGTTGATGACGATGTACGGATAGAAGGGATGAAGCCGGGCGAAGTCCTGATGATAGGACTCGGCCGGATAGAAGCCGCCACGCTCGATCTTCGTGGCGATCGGCGCTTTGTATGCGTGAGAGGCTTGAAGGCGCGCGATGAACGCCTTCGCCGCCGCGGTCTGGCCGGCGTTCTGCGGGAAAATGGCGCTGCGGTAGCTCGGCCCGCTATCCGGGCCCTGGCGGTTCACCTGAGTCGGGTCGTGCGCCACCGTGAAGAACACCTGCAACAGCTGCGCGTAGCTGACCTGGCTCGGATCGTAAGTGATCTTGACCGCTTCGGCGTGGCCGGTCGTTTCCGTGCTGACACTGTCGTAATTTGCGTCGCGCGCCGAGCCGCCGGCAAACCCAGAAACGACGTCCTTCACGCCCTTCACATGTTCGTAGACGCTTTCCATGCCCCAGAAGCAGCCGCCGGCGAGAACGGCGGTTTCGGTGTGCGGGGCAGCGCTTGCTGCACTCGCGACAAATAACGGAACAAGGGTGAGCGCGAGCTTCATGATCAATCTCCTTTACCACCCTTATACGGAACAGCCTGAACCAAGGTTGCACTTGGCCCCTAGACCGGCTTGTCGCTACTGCCGTCGCGCCTTACCGTGCTGACACGGAGGTAAGCGGGATGCCCATATACAACGCGCCAGTGAAGGACACGCGTTTCGTCCTCAACGACGTCCTCGGGCTCAGCCGCTATTCGAACCTGCCGGGATTCTCCAACGCGACGCCCGACCTGGTCGATGCCATCCTCGAGGAGGCGGCCAAGTTCTGCGAACAGGTCCTCCAGCCCCTGAACAAGGTCGGCGACGAGGTCGGGTGCAAGCGCAACGACGATGGTTCGGTCACGACGCCGCCGGGCTTCAAGGACGCTTACAAGCAGTTCTGCGAGGCCGGCTGGCCGACCTTGACCGCGCCGGAGGAATATGGCGGTCAGGGCATGCCCCAGATCATCGGCACGGCGATCGGCGAATATGTGCTTTCCGCCAACCACAGCTTCGAAATGTACCAGGGTCTGACTTCGGGCGCGATTGCCTCGCTCTTGGTCAAGGCGTCCGACGAGCTCAAGCAGACCTACGTCCCCAACATGGTGACCGGCAAATGGACCGGAACAATGAACCTGACCGAGCCGCATTGCGGCACCGACCTTGGCCTGTTGAAGACCCGCGCTGATCCCAATCAGGATGGCAGCTATTCGATTACCGGAACAAAGATATTCATCTCGTCGGGCGAGCATGATCTCAGCGAGAACATCATCCACCTGGTGCTCGCAAAAATCACCGGCGCGCCGGACAATGTGAAGGGCATCTCGCTGTTCGTGGTCCCGAAGTTCCTGGTGAACGAGGATGGCAGTCTCGGCGAGCGCAATTCGCTCGGCTGCGGAGCCCTCGAAAAGAAGATGGGGATCCACGGCAACGCGACTTGCGTGATGAATTACGACGGGGCCAAGGGCTGGCTGGTCGGCGAGCCGGAGAAGGGCCTCCAGGCCATGTTCATCATGATGAATGCGGCGCGGCTCGGCGTCGGGTTGCAAGGCCTGGCGCAAGGCGAAGTCGCGTATCAGAATGCCGCCGCCTACGCCCGGGACCGCCGCCAGAGCCGCGCGCTCAAGGAAAGCGAGCGCGAGGCTGGCGCCAAGGCCGATCCGATCATCGTCCACCCGGACGTTCGCCGGATGCTGATGGAGGCGCGCGCCTGGAACGAGGGTGGCCGCGCGCTGGTGCTGTGGGGTGCGCTGCTGGTCGATCTCGTGCGCCGCTCGCCAGACGAGGCGGAGCGCCGGAATGCCGACGACCTGCTCGGGCTGCTCACCCCCGTGATCAAGGGTTACCTCACCGACAAGGGCTTCGCCGCGGCGGTGCATGCGCAGCAGGTGCTCGGCGGCCATGGTTACATCCGCGAGCATGGCATCGAGCAGTTCGTTCGCGATGCGCGGATCACCCAGATTTACGAGGGCACCAACGGCATCCAGGCGATGGACCTCGTCGGCCGCAAGCTGCCGCGCGAAGGGGGACGGGCAATCCGCGCTTTCTTCGAGCTGATCGGCAAGGACATCGTCGATGCAAAGGGCGCTGGCGATCCGGCGGGTCTCGGCTCTGCCCTCGAGCCTGCGCTCGGCGACCTCCAGGCCGCGACCATGTGGCTGGCCCAGAACGGCATGGCCGATCCCGACAATGCCGGAGCGGGGGCCTACGCCTATATGGAATTGATGGGCCTCGTCAGTTTGGGCTGGATGTGGCTCAAGATGGCAGCTGCAGCCCAGCGCGCGCTCGATGACGGAACGGACGATCGGGCCTTTCACGAGGCCAAGCGCGCCACCGCCGCTTTTTACGCCCAGCGCGAACTGCCGATGTCGACCGCATTCCGTCGGAAGGTCGAGGCAGGCGCCGAAACCCTGATGAAAATCCCGGCTGAAGCTTTTTAGCGGGGGGCCTTGCTGCGCAGCCAGCCCGTCACTGAAATCCGCGGCGTCGGCGCGTAGGTCGCGACCTGCGACACGTAATGGCTTTGCCCGATTGCGAACAACGACAGCGCATTGAAGCGCGGCGTGATCGTCTCATCGACGCTACCGTCGCGATCGACGAAATGGAGCAGGCCGCCCCACCGCGGTAACCAGTCCGGCGTCAAGCTCAGGACATAAGCGAAACAACGATGCATGCCTTCGAGCGTGTCGTCATGCGGGGTCAGGAAGTCGCCCGTCCGGTAGCGCGTTGCCTGGCAGTCCGCGAACTTGAGATGCGTACTCCCCGTTATCTGCATGAGCGTTTCGAGTACGGATGGCGACGACAGGAAATATGCGAAGCGGTCGACGACAGCGTCCGACCGAAGCCGCTCCTCTCTCCGATCCGGCACCCGGATATTGTCATATTGATATTGGAAATCGAATGCGGCCGCCTCATTGATCACCTTGAGCACGGGCTCACGATTGGCAGCCGGCGTTTGGTCCCAATCCTCGCCAGGGACCTCGTAGGTACGATCCGCTGCATTGAAGACGTGCCGCCAGCGGCTGCTCGCCTCGAGGTCGGCACGAAGCATGTTCGCGGAGGCTGGGGTGAGGAATTCCATAATCTGCAACCGGCTGCGCGACGCGAAGCTGCTTGCAAGGCGGCCTATGTCCAGAGACGGATTAAGTTCGAACTCGGCATCGTTCGACCCCGCCAAGGTGGCAGCAGGAAACGCCTTTGTCATAGGCCGTCCGCGCTATCGCTGTGCGCACACCCGGCCCAGATCCAGTTGCGGAGCTGGGGGAAGGGCCAACGCAGGATGGCTACCGAGCATTGCACGGACCGAGATTCGCGGCCGGATCACCGTCGCCCATTAACTTTCGTTGGGCGGCGGCGGCGGTTCGACGAAGCCACGCGAAAATCCCTTCGTCGATACCCCAGTTCGACGAACGGATGGCCCGAACGCCCAAATCGCCCTGTTGGCAACGACCCTTAACTTTCGATAGGGTAATATCATGAGGGAGGAGATCGCCGACCTGCGCGAGCATGCGCAGCGCTGTCGCCGACTTGCGCGGGTGGCGGAAGGTGCTGAAGCCCGCGCGAAGTTGACGCAAATGGCGCTCGATTTCGAGGTGGCCGCCGATCGGCTTGAGGCGCGCCAGCCGCCGCCTGCCACCGATTAGACCCATTCACAACGCGTTCACGGTACGACGACGAGCCGAACCCTCGGCGCGACGAAACTTGCACCTCTAATACCGCCCGCTCGTTTGAATCCCGAACGGCTCCAACCACACGGAAGGAGGAACGAGCCATGACCATGATGACCAAAATGCTTGCCGGCATCGCCGGCGTTACGGCCGTTGCGGCCGCGGCTCCTGCCTCGGCGCAATATCCTTATGCCTATGGCAGTCAGTACGGCTACAGCCAGTATGGCTACGCCAACCCTTACGGCTACAATGCCTACGGTGCGGCGAATGGCAGCGTCGCTGCTCAACAGTGCACCGCTGCCGTCCAGAACCGGCTTTATAACCGGACCTCGATCGGCGGGATCATCGGCGCTCTTCTCGGCGCAAACACTATGAACCAGTCGCGGGTGCTCGGTGTCACTCGAGTGACCCAGAACAACGGTTACACGCGTGTCCGCGGTATCGCGAGCAGCGGCCGCTATGCCTACAATAACTATAGCCCCTATGGTGTCGGCGCTTACGGCGCGCTCGGCTATGGTTATAACCAGGCAGCCGACCTGTCGTTTAAATGCGACGTCGACTATCGCGGTTATGTCCGCGACGTCGACATCAACCGCCGTTAATCGCGGTTGACGAGCGGTCAAATGGGAGCGCCGGCCTTCGGGTCGGCGCTCTTTTTGTGAGCAGTTCAGGCGGGGGTCAGGCGTTCCGACTAAACCCGCAGGCCATTTGTGCGTTACAGCCCTCGAGCGGGCGCTTGCGCGCTTCAGGGAAGAAGTGGATTCGATGAAAAGTCTTTTTGCTTTCGGGGCGGCCGCCTTGGCCGCTGGCGCGACCCTTCCGGCGACATTCGCCACCGGTACGGCTGGCGCTGCCACGGTCGCGGCGCCAGGCTTACAGGCGTACGGGCCGCGCTGGTTCGGGCCGGAATCGGGGGGCGCTGCGCAGCAACTGGTTCAGTTGCTTGCAACTGCCCAGGCCGACGGCCTGAACCCCAAGCGCTATAACGTTAAGGGGCTAAGCCGCGCGGTCGCGGCCGCCCAAAGTGGGAATCCGGCCGCCGTGCAGCAGGCATCGGCGATGCTGAACTCGGCACTTTATGCCTATGCCCGCGATACTCGGCGCGACCCCAACATCGGCATCATCTACATCGATCGAGAGCTACGTCCGGCGCCTCCGTCGGAGCGTGAACTGCTGTCGCAGGCCGCGGCGGCGCCGTCGCTTTCTGACTACGTGTCCAAGATGGCCTGGATGAACCCGATCTACGGCCAGCTTCGCACCGCGCTCGCGGCGCACGTGTATCGCAATGATGCCGAGCGCCGATTGCTCAGGGCCAATCTGGAGCGCGCTCGGGCGCTTCCGGCTGGAAACGGTCGCTATGTGATCGTGAATCCGCCGGCCGCCCGCTTGTACATGTACGAAAACGGCCAGGTCGTGGATTCGATGCGGGTGGTCGCGGGCCGTCCCGATCCGATCGCCCAGACGCCGATGATGAACGCGTTCATCCGCTATGAGGCGCTGAACCCCTATTGGAACTCGCCGTCGGACATCACGTCGCGGAAGCTCGCGCCGACCATCCTCAAGGAAGGGCGCGCCTACTTCAAGAACCGGGGTTATGAGGTCCTTTCGGATTGGTCCGACCACGCGCGCGTGATCGATCCGATGTCGATCGACTGGAAAGCGGTCGCCGCGGGGCAGAAGGTGCGCATGCGCCAGAAGCCCGGTCCGGCGAATTCGATGGGGAAGATGAAGTTCATGTTCCCCAATCCGCAGGGCATCTGGCTGCACGACACGCCCGAAAAGGAAAAGATCGACGAGGCCGCGCGGCTCCAGAGCAACGGCTGCGTCCGCCTGGAAGACGCGCCGCGCTTTGCCCGCTGGCTGTTCAACGGACGTCCGCCGAAGACGCAGGGTGCAAAGCCGGAGCAGAATGTCAACCTGCCGACGCCGATACCGCTCTACATCACCTATCTGACGGCAGTGCCGAGCGGGACCTCGATCGTTTATTTCGACGATTTCTACGGCAAGGATCGCGCCGCCACGCGCCAGATCGCGAGCCGCTAACCCGCGCCTCGCTGCTGGTCGAAATAGGCCGGGCGAAGCATCTGGACCGGATTCGATTTCTCGCGTTTAGGCGCCAGCCGCGCGAGGTCGAACTCATTGCCGAACTGCACGCCGAACTTGCCTGGCTGGGCCCAGCGTACAATGCCGCGCACCGGTCCGACGCCGACGATATCGATCGCGAGTTCGGTACCGGGTGAGACCGACAGGTCGCACTCGACCAGCGCGCCCATCGACGAGATGTTGCGAAGCCTGACTTCCACGCTCTGGCCGTCGATGCTGGTGATCGCGCGGCGCATCAGGCGATGGCGCTGCTCGCGGCTGCACTGGAACCCATCCGCTTCGACGGTGACGCTGTTCGCAAGCTCGCGCGCGGCGTCTGCGGGGCTGGGCCGTCCGAAGATGTAGCCTTGGACCATGCTGACTCCGAGCTCGCGGATCAGCTGGAGGTCGTCGTGGGTCTCGACACCCTCGGCGCAGGTGTCCATGCCCAGCGTCTCGGCGAGGGTAACAATGGCGCGGATGATCGCTGCGTTGCGGTTGGTTGCGCTGGTTGATGCCGCGCCGCGGACGAAGCTCTGGTCGATCTTGATTTTATCGAATGGCGCTTTCTTCAAATAACCAAGCGACGAATAGCCGGTCCCGAAATCGTCGAGTGCGAGCCGGACCCCGAGGCCCTTCAGCTTGGCGAATGTCTCATCGGTGGTGTCGCCTTCCGCAAGGAAGACTCCTTCCGTGATCTCTAGCTCGAGCCGTTCGGCCTGCACCTTGGTGCCCCTGAGATGCTTGGCGACGATCGCGACGACATTGGGGTCGTTGAACTGTAGTGGCGAAAGGTTGACCGAGATGCGCACATGGTTCGGCCAGTTCGCCGCCTCTTCGAGCGCGGTGCGCAGGACCCATTCGCCGATCTTTCCGATGAGGCCCGCTTCCTCGGCCAGGGGAACGAAGACCGTCGGCGAAATCGGCCCGCGGGTCGGGTGCTGCCAGCGGACCAGCGCCTCGAACCCGGAAATGTCCTCGCCGGCGGCATGGACTATGGGCTGGTAAGCGACGCTGAGCTCGCCCCGGTCGATTGCCTGGCGAAGGTCGTTCTCGAGGAGCTGCCGTTCGGCCGCTTCGCTGTGCATCGACGGTTGATAGAAGCAGTGCTTGCCGCGCCCCGCCCCTTTTGCGGCGTAAAGCGCAAGGTCGGCGTTGCGGACCATCGCATCAGCGCTGATTTTTCCCGGGTCACCGATCGCGATCCCGACCGACGCCCCGATCATCACCTTATGGCCCTCGATCAGGTAAGGGCGGGAGACCTGGTCGATCAGCGTCCTCGCGAGGGACTCGAGCAGGCCCATGTCGACCGTTCCAGGAAGTACCGCCTGGAACTCATCTCCCCCGAGCCGTCCGACCTGGCCGTGGTTGCCCATCACCGACTTGAGCCGATCGGCGACCTGGCGAAGCAGCGCGTCGCCGATTGGATGGCCAAGCGTGTCGTTCACGTTCTTGAACCGGTCGAGGTCGATCATGAACAGCGCGCAGCCTTTTTGCCGGTGAGCCGCGTTGCGCTGCGCTTCCTCAAGCGTCTGGCGCATCATCGCGCGATTGGGCAGGCCGGTCAGCGAATCAAAGCGGGCGAGGCGCGTGATCTCGCGTTCCGAGCGGCGCTGCTCGGTTAGGTCCGTGCCGATACCCCGGAAGCCCAGGAAGCGGCCGCGGTCGTCGAATATCGGGTTACCTGAAAGGGACCAGTGGACATCTTGGTCGCTCGCCGGGCGAACGACGACGTCGGAAAACGGAAAGCGAGCCGACAGGTGAAAGCCGAGCGTCTTTCGCTCCTCGATCGTGTCCGAGGCCTCGGTGTCGACTGACAACAGGTCGGTGAACTGCCGTCCCAGCAGATCTTCGGGCTGCAACTCGAAATCGTCGGCAAGCTGCTGGGAAACGTAGGACAAGGTGCCGAGATAATCGGTTTCCCAGAACCATCCGCGCCCCGTCGATTCGAACTCGTCGACAAAATGCTGCGCTTTGCGCGCCTGGAGCTCGAGCCGGAGGCGCTTTCGCCCGGCCGCGAGGAAGCTGCGCGCGCTGGCGATGCTGTAGAAGAACAGGAGCAGCGATAGGATCGCCACGCAGGCCGGCAGGAGCGGCGATCCGGCGAGGAGCATGGCGGCGGCAACGGACACGATCATGTTGATCATCGCCAATGGTGGCGAACTCATCGATACGATCGTGCCCATCGCGATGCCGGCGGCCATCGCAATCGGGGCGGCGGCGATCGGCGTTACGAAGCGGTCGTCCGCGACGGTTTCGCCGAACCATGTCCACAACAGGCCGACGAGAACCAGGTAGACCCCAAGCGACCGGATCAGCGTGTGCGGGGCGAACTTAAACCGGTTGCGAGTGAGCAGGACGCCAATCGCAGCAGCGTCCAACAGCATGACCAGCGCCGAGGGGATCAGTGGGTTATCAAAACACAGGCAGTACTGGCGATCTGCTGCAAGCACCGCCAAAGTTACCGTGATCAGCAGGTGCGTGGCGCCAAGCAGGAATGGCGCGTGCTTCAGCGCCGTGATGCGCCATTCCGACAAGGAATCTTCGTCGCTGGTCTCCGGCCGCGAGACGTCGAACCACCAGGCGTCGGCGATCGATACCGCCTCGCGCGCTTCAATCGGTTCTGGCGGTTTCGCGAAGCGCGAACGGCGCATGTTTCGATCCCCACTGGCTGTCCCGGCGACAGGCTGGGATCACGCGCAACGCACGAGTCTTAACCGCGCGGGAGTTAACTACGCGGTCAAGGAGCAGGGTTAGCGGACGGTTATCCTTGTTCGGGCAGAAAGTCCGGAACCGACAGATAGCGCTCGCCGGTATCGTAGTTGAACCCGAGGATGCGCGGGTGGTCGCCGAGCTCGCCGATCTTCTGATCGATCGCCGCGAGCGTGGCGCCCGATGAGATGCCAACCAGCATGCCCTCTTCGCGCGCGGCGCGCCGGGCCATCTCTTTGGCGTCGTCGGGAGTCACCTGGATCACGCCGTCGAGCAGGCTCACATCCATGATCGCCGGAATGAAGCCGGCGCCAATGCCTTGGATCGGGTGCGGGCCGGGCTCGCCGCCTGACAGTACCGGCGAAAGGGTTGGCTCGACCGCGAATACCTTTAGCCCGGGCCATTCCCTCTTCAGGACCTCAGCGGCGCCAGTGATATGACCGCCGGTCCCGACGCCGGTGATAATCGCATCCGGCGGCCCGTCGGCGAAGTCCTTGAGGATTTCCTGCGCCGTGGTCTTCCGATGGATTTCGAGGTTTGCCGGATTTTCGAACTGCTGCGGAGTCCATGCGCCCTCGATCGACGAGCGGATTTCCTCGGCGCGGGCGATCGAGCCCTTCATGCCTTTTTCGCGCGGAGTTAGTTCGAACTCCGCCCCATAAGAGAGCATCAGGCGCCGCCGCTCGACGCTCATGCTTTCGGGCATGACCAGGATCAGCCGATAGCCTTTGACAGCTGCGGTCATCGCAAGGCCGATGCCGGTATTGCCGGACGTCGGCTCGACGATCGTGCCGCCCGGCTTCAGCTTGCCGCTGCGCTCGGCGTCCTCGATCATGGCCATGGCGATACGGTCCTTGATCGAGCCACCCGGGTTCGCCCGCTCCTGCTTGATCCAGACTTCCGCGCGATCGCCGAACAGCCGATTGATGCGGACGTGCGGAGTGTTACCGATGGTCTCGAGGATATTGGCGGCTTTCATGCCCTAGCTCTCCTCATTGGGGGAATGGCGCAAATCGGGTGGGTCGAAGGTTTTTGCAAGCCGAAGTTCGGGGAACCACCACGACCATAGAAATACGACGCCGAGTGCACCGACGCCGCCAGCGATCACAGCGGGAACGGGTCCGATCAGCGCACCCAAAAAGCCCGATTCCGCTTCGCCGAGCTCGTTGGACGCCGAGATGAACAGTGACGAAACCGCGCCGACACGGCCGCGCATCTGGTCCGGGGTGTAAAGCTGGATGAGCGACTGGCGAACGTAGACCGAGAACATGTCCGCGGCGCCAAGCAGGGCGAGGCAACCGAGCGACAACGGCATCGATCGTGAGAAACCGAAGATGATGGTGGCGGCGCCGAACACGCCGACCGCAGCCAGCATCTTCGCCCCGACATTGTACTTCAATGGCCGGAAAGCGAAAAAGGCGGCCGTCAAGGTTGCGCCGACAGCCGGCGCGGCGCGCAAGTGGCCAAGCCCTTCAGGCCCCGCGTGGAGCACATCGCGGGCGAACACCGGGAGCATTGCCGTGGCGCCGCCAAGCAGCACGGCGAACAGGTCGAGGCTGATCGCGCCGAGCACAAGCCGGTTGCGGCGTACGTAGCGAAGCCCCTCGACCATCTGTGCCCATGGGTTTACGCCGCGCGCGATTTCGCTCCGCTGCACCGGGCCGATCGCGAACAGCCCGGCGAGCGAAACCGCGAATAGCAGGGCGCTTGCCGCATAGGGCGCGAACGGCGCAGCGGCGTAAAGGTAACCGCCTATTGCCGGGCCGAGGATGGAACCGGTCTGCCAGGCGATTGACGACAGAGCGATAGCGCGCGGCAGGATCTTGCGCGGCACGAGATTGGGCGCGAGCGCGCCGAGTGCCGGGCCGGCGAACGCGCGGGCCACACCTAGCAAAGCCGCGACGGCGTACAGCGCCTCCAAGGTCGTCGTATCGGTCCAGGCGAAGCCCGCGAGCGCGGCTGCGCATCCCAATTCAAGCGCGACCGATGCGCGCGCAATCCAACGCCGATCGACCCGGTCTGCGGCCCATCCGGTGACTAGGGTGAGCAGGAACAAGGGGATGAACTGGACGAGCCCGATGATGCCAAGGCGAAGGGCGGCTTCCTTGAGACCCATCGTCTCGCGCGCAATGTCATAGACCTGCCAGCCGATGACGATGACCATCGCCATCTGGCCGATGGTCGAGGCAAGCCTCGCGAGCCAGAAATAGCGGAACGCCGGGATCTTCAGTGGCTCGGGGAGGAAACTCACTTTGCGCGCCTAGCTAGGACGGACAGGGCGAGCAACTACCGCCGTTCGCCGAAACCCTCCTTGCCGCTACCCTACTGGGCTTCTACGCCCCGACCGTTCCGGAGGAGGAGGAGAGACCTATGCGCCCACTTTTGATTGCGTCGGCAATGGCCATTGCGCTGGCGACTGCTGGCTGCCGTGCTTCAAACGCGCCCGAAGGTGGCACCGCCCAATCTTCGGCGCAAACGGGCGACTGGGCAGGGTTCGTCAACAATTTCATCGAAGCGACCTTCAAGGCGGACCCGGGCTTCGCGGTTCAGCAAGGACGGCATGAGTTTGATGGTCAGATCGTCGATTTCTCTCCGGCCGGAACCACTGCAGAAGTGGATCGCCTGAAGAAAGCAATCACGGACGCGCAGGGCTTCACCGACGACAAGCTGACTCCGGAACAGCGCTATCAGCGGGATTATCTTGTCGCGGTTGCGAAGGGACGGCTGTTCTGGATCGATCCGACCGGGGCCGATCAGCGCCATCACAATCCGGCGTCCTATCTCGGTGCGCTCGATCCGTCGGTTTATGTGACTGTCCCCTATGCGTCGAAGGATGTGCGGCTGAAGGCGTACATCAAGTTCCTGCAGAACGTGCCGCGCACGGTGGAACAGATGCGGGGCAATATCCAGACGCCAATGGCGACCAGCTTTGTCGATTATTCGAAGTCGGCGTTTGGCGGATTCGCCGAATATTATCCGGGCGACGGCATGGCTGCCTGGAAGGGCGTCGGGAGTTCGCAAGACCAACAGGCGCTGAAGGCCGCGACTGATAACGCGGTCAAGGCGATGCAGGACACGGTTGCCTGGGTTGAAAGCCAGCGCGCCGCGTCCAAGCCAAATTTCGCTCTCGGCAAGGACAAGTTCCAGCGGATGCTCGCCGATACGGAGATGGTGACCACGCCGGTTGAGCAGCTCGAGCAGATCGGCCGTGCGGACCTGGCGGCCAACCAGAAACTTCTCGGCGACGCCTGCGGCCGCTACGCGCCGGGGCAGAGCTTGCAAGCATGCATGGAGAAGATGTCGGCCAACAAGCCGCAGGGCGGTGCAGTCGCCGGCGCCCGTGCGCAGCTCGCGGGCCTGAAACAATTCATCATCGACCACGACATCGTGACGATCCCGGGGCCGGAGGAAGCGAAGGTCGAGGAAGCGCCTCCCTACCAGCGGCAGAACTTCGCCTACATCAACATCCCGGGACCGTATGAGAAGAACCTGCCGTCGGTCTATTATATCGCCCCGGCGGACCCGAGCTGGCCCAAGGCCGAGCAGGACGCGTTTGTGCCGGGCCAGGCCGACCTGTTGTTCACCTCGGTCCACGAAGTGTGGCCCGGCCACTTCCTCAACTTCCTCCACGCCAACCGGTCGAAGGACATCTTCGGGCGGATCTTCGTCGGTTACGCCTTCGCGGAAGGGTGGGCTCACTACACCGAAGAGATGATGCGGGTCGAAGGAGTCGGTGGAGGCACCGACGAAACCCTGATCGGGCAGCTGTCAAACGCACTTCTGCGCGATTGCCGTTTCCTGTCCGCGATCGGGATGCACACCGGCTCGATGACCCAGGCGCAGAGCTACGACCTGTTCGTCAACCAATGCTACCAGGACGCGGGCAACGCCCGACAGCAGTCCGCGCGCGGCACTTATGACCCAGCCTATCTCAATTACACGATGGGCAAGCTCATGATCCGCAAGCTGCGCGACGACTGGGCCGCGAGCCGCGGCGGTCAGAAGGCGTGGAAGGCGTTCCACGACCAATTCCTGAGCTATGGCGGGCCGCCGATCCCACTGGTCCGGCAGCAGATGATGGGCGGCAAGGCCGAAGCGGTTTTTTAGCGCTTTTCGTTCCGCCTTTGTTCTTGTAGGCTGGCGGCATGGCGAAACCAAAGTCGCGCTATGTCTGCCAGGCCTGCGGGTCGGTCCAGCACCGCTGGCAGGGGCAATGTCCTGACTGCGCGGACTGGAATACACTCGTTCAGGAATCCGCGGAAATCTCCAGTATTTTCGCGGCCAAGCATAATTTGCAAGGCGGCGGGCGAGTTATCCCCTTGGTCGGCCTTGAGACGCCGGCGGCTCTTCCGGCGCGTCTGCCGAGCGGCCTTGCGGAATTCGACCGGGCGATCGGCGGCGGGATCGTCGCCGGCTCGGCGATGCTCGTCGGCGGGGATCCCGGCATCGGCAAGTCGACCTTGTTGCTCCAGGTGGCGGCGCGGCTCGCGAATGAGGGCAAGAGCGTTATCTATGTGTCGGGTGAGGAGTCGGCCGAGCAGGTGCGGCTGCGCGCGGTTCGGCTCGGGCTCGGCGGAGCGCCCGTGCGCCTGGCCGCCGCGACCTCGGTCCGCGACATTCTGACGACGGTTGGTAACGAGGCGCCGGCGCTGCTGATCATCGATTCGATCCAGACGATGCACAGCGACCTGATCGAGGGCGCGCCGGGCACCGTCAGCCAGGTCCGCGCCTCGGCGCAGGAGCTGGTTCGCTTCGCCAAGGAGCATGGGACGGCCGTGGTGCTGGTCGGCCATGTCACCAAGGACGGCACGATCGCCGGCCCGCGCGTGCTCGAGCATATGGTCGACACGGTGCTGAGCTTCGAAGGCGAGCGCAGCCACCAGTATCGCATCCTGCGCGCGATGAAGAACCGCTTCGGCGGCACCGACGAGATCGGCGTGTTCGCGATGGAGGGCGCCGGGCTGACCGAGGTGCCCAACCCGTCGGCGTTGTTCCTCACGCATCGCGGTGAGCCGGTAAGCGGCACTAGCGTGTTCCCGGCGATCGAGGGTTCGCGCCCTGTGCTGGTCGAGATCCAGGCGCTGGTGGTCCGGCTTGCAACCGGCGCGACTCCGCGAAGAGCAGCGGTGGGCTGGGACAGCGGGCGGCTGGCGATGATCCTGGCGGTGCTCGAAGCGCGCTGCGGGATCAGCTTTTCGACCGCGGAAGTGTATTTGAATGTGGCCGGCGGATACCGTTTGAGCGACCCTGCCGCCGATATGGCCGTCGCCGCGGCGCTCGTCTCAGCGCTCTCTGAGCGACCGGTGCCTAGCGAATGCGTTGTGCTCGGCGAGATCGCGCTGTCGGGCGAGATCCGTCCCGTCGCCCATGCCGGCCTGAGGCTCAAGGAATCAGCTAAGCTCGGCTTCGAGTGCGGCTGGGTGCCCAAAGGCATCAAGGGCGCCGAAGGGCTCCGGACCGCTGAATTCGCCAACCTTCGCCAGCTCGTCGACCAGATCCTCGGCCGTTAGGGCTGGCGAAGCGCTGGCGAGGCCGCTAGCCGAACGCTTGTGACCGCGCTCGACGTCTTCGTATTCTTGCTCCTGATCGGCGGCGGCGCCGTAGGCTTCGTGCGGGGGTTCGTGCACGAAGTCATATCGCTGTCCGCCTGGATTGTGGGGATCGCGATGCTGAAGCTGTTCCACGGCCAGCTGTGGACGGGTCTCATGAACAGCTTCGGCTGGGGCTCGGCGACGGCCGCCGTGCTCGCCTTCGCTATCCTGTTCGTGCCGAGCTTCGTCGGCGTGAAGCTGCTCGCTCGCCAGATCGGCGGGCGGACGCGCCGCTCGCCCGTGCTAGGCCCGTTCGACCGCGTGCTTGGCGGCGGCTTCGGGGCGTTGAAGGGCCTGCTCGGAGCGACCTTGTTCTTCCTTCTCGCCAACCTCGCGACCGATATGGTCTACGGCCCGCAGGCCGACCGGCCGGAGTGGATGACTCGCTCGCGCACCTACCCGCTGCTCAACGCCAGCGGCCGCGCGATCGTCGACTGGGTCGAGGCCCGGCGGCTGCACGTCAACAAGGTCGGCGAGGAATGATCCGGCTCCACGACACCATGACGCGGGAGAAGCGCGAGTTTGCGCCCGCCGATCCTGAGCGCATCACCATGTATGTGTGCGGCCCCACGGTCTACGGCCGAGCCCACATCGGCAATGCCCGCCCGGCGGTCGTGTTCGATACGCTAGCTCGGCTCATCCGCCACGAATTTGGCGGGAAGAGCCTGGTCTATGCGCGCAATGTCACCGACGTGGACGACAAGATCATCGCCTCCGCCGCAGCCGAGGGTATCGACCCGTCGGTGATCACCGAGCGGTTCGAGCGCTTCTATCTTGAGGACATGGGCGCGCTCGGTGTCCAGCCGCCCGACATCGCGCCGCATGCGACGGAGGAAATCGCAGCCATGGTCGCGATGATCGAGCGGCTGATCGGCTTGGGCCACGCCTATGAGGCTGAAGGCCATGTGCTCTTCGCGGTCGGTTCGTGGGACGATTATGGCGAGCTTTCTCGGCGGGACCGTGACGCGATGATCGCCGGCGCCCGCGTCGAGATCGCGCCCTACAAGCGCGACCCCGCCGACTTCGTGCTGTGGAAGCCGAGCGCGGACGATGTGGTCGGCTGGGACAGTCCGTGGGGCAGGGGCCGCCCGGGCTGGCACGTCGAATGCTCGGCAATGATCGCCAACCATCTGGGCGAGACGATCGACATCCACGGCGGCGGATTGGACCTCATCTTTCCGCACCATGAGAATGAAATCGCGCAGAGTCGCTGCGCGCATGCCGGGGCGCCGCTCGCGCGCTTCTGGGTGCACAATGGCTTTGTCGACATGGGCTCGGAGAAGATGTCGAAGAGCCTCGGCAATATCATTACCCCGAACGAGCTGCTGGCGCAGGGCCACAAGGGCGAGACGCTGCGGGTCGCGTTGCTGTCGGCGCATTACCGCCAGCCGCTGAGCTGGACCGAGGAAGTGATCGCGCAGGCCAAGACGAATCTCGACCGCTTGTACCGAACCGGGGCCGATGCCGAGCCCGGAGAGGTGGACGCGGGCGTGGTCGAAGCCTTGTCCGACGACCTCAATACGCCGCTGGCGCTGAGCCGGCTGATGGCGCTCGACGATCCGGCAACCGTAAAGGCGAGCGCCGCGCTGCTAGGCCTGCTGCAGGGGTCGGCCGAGCACTGGTTCCAGGGCGGCGAAGGCGGCGAGGATATCGAAGCCCGCATCACCCAGCGCGCCGAAGCCAAGAAAAACCGCGACTTCGCTGCCGCCGACCGGATTCGTGATGAGCTCAAGGCCGAGGGCATCGTCTTGGAGGACGGACCCGGCGGGACTACGTGGCGGCGGGAATGAGCGCCCCGGCCTACACCACCGAAATCCTGCGCCTCGCGGCCTCGCTGAGTGATCCGCGCGAGCTCCAGCGGGAGGATGGGAAGGCCGAGCTTCGTTCCCCGACCTGCGGCAGCCGCGTCGCAATCGCGGTTCAGCTGGACGACGAGCGCCGGGTCGAGCTCATCTCGCAACAGGTCCATACCTGCGCGTTTGGCCAGGCCTCGGCAGCTCTGGTCGAGCGCCACGCAATCGGCCGCACGCATGCCGAAGTGTCCGACGCGCTGATCGCGCTCAGCCGCTGGCTGGCCAGCGAGCAGGACGAAACTGGCGCCTGGCCGGGGCTTGACGCGCTCGAGCCAGCGCGGGTGCGCAAGGGCCGCCACGGCGCGATTCTGCTTCCGTTCAGGGCATTGCTGGCGGCGATCGAGACTGCTGGATGACAACCAGTCCCGCCGAGACCGCGCAAGCGACCACCGCGATCCTTGAAAGCGGCGCGATCATGCTCGGCGCGGCCCTGGTCTTCGTGACGCTTTTCCGCCGCCTCAAGCTCGGCGCGACCCTTGGCTATATCGTCGCGGGCGCCCTCATCGGTCCCGAGATACTGGGGCTAATCAAGGACCCCCAGCAGCTCACCAGCGTCACCGAAATCGGGATCGCGCTGCTGCTGTTCATCGTCGGCCTCGAGCTTCAGCCGAGCAGACTGTGGCGCCTGCGCAAGGACATCTTCGGCCTCGGCTTTGCCCAGGTCGCATTGTGCGGGCTCGCGATCAGCCTGTTCGTCCAGCTCGTGCTCGACGTTTCGTGGGAGGCGTCGCTGGCGATCGGCTTGCCCCTTGCTCTGTCCTCGACCGCGCAGGTGCTGCCACAGCTTCGCTCGGACAATGAACTGAACACGCCGCAGGGCGAGCGGGCATTCTCGGTCCTGCTGTTCCAGGACCTGTCGATCATCCCGCTGATTACCATCATCGGCGCGATGGCGCGGGTGCCCCCCGACCCGGGCGCGCCAAGCGGCCTCATGCTCGCGCTCTACACTGTGCTCGCGATCATCGGCCTCGTCCTCGCCGGTCGCCTGATCCTCAATCCCTTGTTCCGGCTGATCGGCCGGTTTCGCGAGCGCGAGCTGTTCGTCGTGGCGGGCCTGTTCACCGTCGTCGGCGCGGCAGCGGTCATGCACATGCTCCACTTGTCCGTTGCCCTCGGCGCATTCGTCGCCGGCGTGGTGCTCGCGGAATCCCCCTATCGGCATGAGCTGGAAGCGGACGTCGAGCCGTTCCGTTCGATTCTGCTCGGCCTGTTTTTCCTGTCAGTCGGCATGCTGCTCGACCTCAGCGTCATCGCCGCGAACCCGCTGACCGTGATCGGGCTGGCGCTCGGCGTCATTAGCATCAAGGCGTTGCTGATCAGCGGGCTCAGCCGCACCTTTGGATGCTCCTGGCCGTTGGCCGCGAGGCTCGGCCTGCTACTGAGCCAGGCTGGTGAGTTCGGCTTCGTTCTGTTCGGCCTGGCGACCTCGGCCTTGCTGATCACGCCCGAAGCCGCATCGCTGTTCGGTGCAGTAGTGACCCTGTCGATGGCGACCACCCCGTTCCTGATGCGCTTCATCGATTTCCTGGAGCGCCGCGAGGTCAGCCATCGTGACGATCTTGACGGACCGGAAAAGTCGCCGGAGACCAGCGCGATCGTCGTCGGTTACGGCCGCTTCGGCCAGACTGTCGCGCAGATGATGCAGGCCAAGGGCATCGGCGTGACGATGATCGACAAAAAGCCGGCGATGATCGAGACCGCCGAAGAGTTCGGGACGAAGGTTTACTACGGCGATGGCCTGCGGATCGACTTGCTGCGCACCGCCGGAGCCGACACGGCCAAGGTCATCGCTTTCTGCAACGACAATGAGGGTGGCGAGCTCAGCCGAAGCGCGGTGCAGGCAGTGCTCGACGCGTTCCCGCAGGCCGCGGTGATGGTGCGCGCCTTCGACCGACGCCACATGATCGAGCTCGACGGGCTCGACATAGACTTCGCCGAGCGCGAATTGTTCGAGGGCGCGGTGGCGATGGGGCGCGCGGCCCTTCGGGCGAGCGGCATCGCCCGGGAAGAGATTGAGCGCGTCGACCGAGAGTATCGGATGCGCGATTGTGAACGGCTCGAGCGACAAACGGCCACCGGCGATCTTCATGCGGGGCTTGGCCTGTCGTTTGGCGCGGATCGAGCGCTTCCTGACGAGAAGACTTCGCCCGCCTAAGCTATTGCGGCGGTGACACGTGGTTTTCGAGGCCGCGCAAGATTGCGCTGACGACGCCATCATGCCCGCCCACTCCGCTCTTCACGTGGATATGCGCTTCGGCATACGCGTCCCGTTCGAGCTTCGCGAGCTTCTCGAGGGTCGCCTTTGGATCGCCGTTCTTGAGGAGGGGGCGCGTGTCGCGCCGGGCGGTACGCTCAGCGAGGACGTCGACCGGGGCGTCAAGCCAGACGGTGATCGCTTGCTCCTTTAGGAGCGTCCGCGTGCGCGGGTCGACGAACACCCCGCCACCCGTGGCGATCACTCGCACCTGACCGTCGATGAGTCGCGCGACGAGCCGTCGCTCGCCATCGCGATAATCTTCCTCGCCATAGCGTTCGAACAACTCGCCCCAGGGCAAGCCGACCGCTTCCTCGATTTCGGAATCGCTATCGACGAAGGGCAAGCCAAGGCGTTTGGCCAGGCGGCGCCCAACCGTGGACTTGCCGACGCCCATCAATCCGACCAGCACGATCGGCCGGTCGAGGTGCTTGCCCCATTCAATCACAACAAGGGCTATACAGCGGCTTTCCGTCTCGGCAAAAGCGCCTCCCATGCCAAAAATCGTCGTTCTCGTGATCGTGCTGGTCCTCCTTGTCGGGGCGCTCTTCTTCCTGTCGACCCTGGCCAAGGAGCAGCCGACCCGAACCATCGAAACCAGCGTCGCGCAGGGTAATGCGCATTAAGCCCTGGCTGATCGCATCGGCGGCGGCAGCGGCGATCGCCCTGCCGGCGCTTGCCCAGCAGGCCGCACAACCTCAACCGCAGCCTGCGACGCCGCCTGCCAACCAATATCCAGGCGGCGGCATCGGCGCGCAGTCGCCCGCCGCAGTCCAGCCTGCTCCGTCGTCCGGAGGCGGGGACGAGAGCGCTATCGAGGTCGTCAATCAGGCCAATTTGATGCCGGTCCAGCCTGCGCCAGCCATCGAATATCCGGGCTGGGCGCGCCGCGACCCGTGGACGGTCGGCGTGCTCGATCCGGCCCGCGAGGGTCTCGGCAGTGCGCCTTGGGGCAACGCCAATGGCGCGTTTCTGTCGACACTCATGCGGCGCATGGACACGCCGCTCGCCTCGCGCTGGGCGCATATCGCTTTACGCGACGCATTGCTTGCGAAGGATCATGCGCCGAGCGGCGTCAATCCGGTGGATTGGGTCGCCGAGCGCGCTTGGTTGCTGCTGCGAATGGGTGAGGCCGATGCCGCGCGAATGCTGGTCGCCGGCGTCGACACCGACCGCTTCACGCCCAAGATGACGCAGGTCGCGGTGCAGAGCGCGCTTGCCAGCGCCGACCCGCCTGCTTTGTGTCCGATCCAGGACGGCATCCGGAAATATGACGGCCGCGTGCGCGCGCTCGTCCAGGCAATGTGCTCCTCGCTCGCCGGAGAGCCTGAGTCGGCATCGTCCCAGATTGACGATGCACGGCGCTTTGGCCGCATCGGCGGGATCGATCTTGCGCTGGCGCAGAAAGTCGTCGGCGCAGGAGCGGATACCGGCCAGGCCGCGACGATCGAATGGGATCCGGTCGACAATCTGACTTCGTGGCGGTTCGGGCTGGCTACGGCGACCGGTATGGTCCCGCCTGACCGGTTGATGAAAGCCGCGTCGCCGCAGTTGCGGGCATTCCAGGCGCGGGCGCCGTTGCTCACCGCGCAGCAAAGACTCGATTCTGCCTTCGTTGCGCTCGGCCTCGGCGTCTTTTCCTCTCAGACGATGGTCGACCTCTATTCGTCGATCTACGACTCCACCGACCCGGGCGACCTCCCTTCAACTGACGCGTGGCAGCTGCGCCAGGCGTTCGTCGCGAAGGACCAGGACGCGCGGCTGGACGCGATCCGCAAGCTGCTCGCGACCGGCAAGGATGGCTATCGGAAGGAAGCGGCGCGGGCAGCAGTCGCACGCGCGGCAACGCTGATCGAGCCCAACGCGGACCTCCAGAAGGATGCGCCCGACCTCATCTCGGCGATGCTGGCGGCGGGATACGACCGGGCAGCGGCGCGATGGGAACGCGCCTGCGCGCGAATGGACGACGAGCCCGCCGACCGCTGCTGGGCGATGCTGGCGCTGGCGACTCCGGGCAATGTCGATGTCTCGGCAGGCCGGATCCAGGCATTCATCCGGCGCGACCAGAGCAAGGACAAGATGCGGAGCGCGCTGCTGGTGGCGGGCCTGGCCGGGCTCGGCAGGATCAGCACTGACGCAGCGAACTCGATCAACCGCCGCTACGGGCTGGGGCTTGGACGCATCACGAGTTGGACCAAGATGATCGACAGCGCGGCAGGGCGCGGGCAGGCGGCAACCGTGCTCCTGCTGACCGGGACGGGCTTCCAGACGGCGACGTTTGATCAGCTACCCTCTGCGCACATGTACCATGCGATCTCCGGCCTGAAGCGGACCGGGCAGGACTTCTCCGCCCGGATGATCGCCGCGGAAGCCCTGTCACGCACGTGAGTCCGGACGACCAAGCCCTGGTCGACCGCTTCCTCGACATGCTGGCGGCCGAGGCAGGGGCGTCGAAACACACGCTAGCCGCCTATCGCAACGACCTTGAGCGGGCGTCCGAGAGCGTGGGGCCGTTGGGTAGCGCCTCGGCGGACGATCTGGCGCGGCTCGGGACGGACTGGGCGAGTCTCGCGCCGTCAACGGTCGCGCGGCGATCGGCGGCGTTGCGGCGGTTCTTCGGCTTCCTGGTGGACGATGGCTTGCGAAATGATGATCCGTCGGCGGCGCTACCGCGTCCGAGGTTCGAGCGTCCCCTGCCGCGAATCCTCGACGAGACCGACATTCAGCGGATGTTCGAGGCTGCCGAGGATAGGGCCTCGAGCGACGAAGCAGCCGCCGTGCGCAACCTTGCGCTGCTCGAATTGCTTTACGGGTCGGGGCTAAGGGCGAGTGAGCTGGTCAGCCTGCCGCGCGGCGCGATCCGCGCGGGGCAGCCATTCGTCATGGTCCGAGGGAAGGGCGACAAGGAAAGGCTCGTGCCAATTTCGACCCGTGCCGACGCGGCGGTTCGCGCCTGGATCGAGCATGTCCCGAGCGATTCCCTTTGGCTGTTCCCGAGCGGAAAAAAGCATTTGAGCCGCGTCCGGCTGTTCCAGATCGTACGGACAATGGCCGCGGACGGCGGGATCGCGCCCGAGCGGGTCAGTCCGCATGTCCTCCGCCATGCCTTCGCCACACATCTGCTGTCGGGGGGTGCAGACCTTCGCGTGCTCCAGTCGCTTCTCGGTCATGCCGACATCGCGACGACGCAGATTTACACCCATGTCGACAGCGCCCGGCTCGTCGAATTGGTCAATGCTCGCCATCCGCTGGCGACCCGGGATCGTTGACGCGGTAGCGACCGCGCCTTACCCGCCGCCGCCAGATGTTGACGTACCTCGACTTTGAAAAGCCGATCGCCGAGCTTGAGACTCGAGTGGCCGAGCTCAAGGAAACCGCGAACAGTTCCGACGATATCGATATCGAGGCCGAGCTCGCGCGTCTCGAGGCCAAGTCGTCCAAGTTGCTCAAGGACACTTATTCGAAGCTGACGCCGTGGCAGAAGGCGCAGGTCGCCCGGCATCCCGACCGGCCGCATTTCAAGGATTACCTTGGTGGCATCGCGGACGACTTCGTACCGCTGGCCGGAGATCGGGCATTCGCCGACGACCCCGCCATCATCGGTGGTTTCGGCCGGATCGACGGTAGGCGGGTCATGCTGATCGGGCACGAGAAGGGCGACGACACCGCCAGCCGCCTCAAGCATAATTTCGGCATGGCCAAGCCCGAGGGCTATCGCAAAGCCATTCGCCTGATGCAGCTGGCCGACCGGTTCGGTATCCCTGTCGTAACCCTGGTCGACACGCCGGGCGCTTTCCCGGGCGTGCAGGCCGAGGAACGTGGGCAGGCTGAAGCCATCGCCAGGTCCACCGAGGAATGCCTCAATCTCAAGGTCCCGATCGTTGCGGTTATCGTAGGCGAGGGCGGATCGGGCGGCGCGGTCGCGATTGCGTCCGCCAACCGGGTGCTGATGTTCGAACATGCGGTCTATTCGGTCATTTCGCCGGAAGGCTGCGCCTCGATTCTGTGGCGCACGGCGGACAAGGCTGCCGAGGCAGCCGAGGCGATGAAGATCACCGCGGCGGACCTTCAGGCGCTTGGCGTTGTCGATCGGATCGTTACCGAGCCGGTGGGTGGTGCGCACCGTGACCCCGAAGCGGCGATCGGCGCGCTCAAGGGCGCGATCATTGAGGAGCTGGACGGCTTCGGAAAGCTCAGCCCCAACAAGCTTCGCGAGCAACGTCGGGCCAAGTTCCTCGCCATCGGCTGACCAAGGCAGGAACCGCCACCAGTCATTTTCCGTTCAAATTCACGCCGCTTAATTAGGCGAACGAACGGAAGAGGTGTTGATGCGTAGGTCCATGCTCTTGCTCGCCACGGCGGCGATCGCGATGACTCCGGTCGCGGCCCAGCAGCGGCTCCGCTATCTCAATCCGCAGGATGTGACCGATGCCCAGCGCGAGCATGCGGCGGTCGTCCAGGAGCTGGGCGGCGCGGAAACCGGCCCGCGCGCACAATATGTCGAATCGATTGGACGGCGCGTCGGCGCTTATTCGGGCATCGCCCAGCCCGGTCAGGCGCTTCACTTCACGACCCTCAATTCTGCGGTCGAGAATGCTTTCTCGGTCCCCGGCGGCTACGTTTACGTCACCCGCCAGTTGATGAGCCTGATGGACGACGAGTCGGAGCTTGCCTTCGCGCTTGGCCACGAAGTCGGCCACATCGCGGCGAATCACGCTCATGCTCGGGAGGCCTATGCGCGCCGCAGTCCGCTCGGCGTGTTCGGCCAGATCGTCGGCGCGATCCTGGGCCCCGGAGTCATGAGCAACATGCTCCAGAACCGGGCCAAGCTGGATACGCTCAGCTTCTCGCGCGAGCAGGAGTATCAGGCCGACACGCTCGGCATGCGCTACATGATCTCGGCGGGCTACGACCCGGCAGGAGCTTCGGGCATCCTCGCTGCACTCGGCCGCAATACGGCGCTCCAGGCGCGCGTCGAAGGGCGCACCAACCGGCAGACGCCGGAATGGGCGAGCACGCACCCGTACATTCAGAATCGCCTCCAGCGCGCTATGCAAGAGGCGCGGGCGACGGGCCGTCTCGGTACCGGCGTGCGCAATCGCAACCTGTTCCTGGGTGAGCTCGAAGGAATGTTCGTTGACGACGATCCCGCGCAAGGCGTGATCGAGGGCGCGACCTTTACCCACCCCGACCTGCGCATCCAGTTCACTGTGCCGCAGGGCTACCTCATGTCCAATGGCGCCACCGCAGTCACGATCTCAGGCTCGGCCGGCAAGGCCCAGTTCGGCGGCGGCCAGTTCAATGGCTCGCTCGACCAATATATCCTGCGCGTCTACCAGGAGCTCACCCGCGGACAAACCCAGTTCCCCGTGCCGCAGCCTCAGCGCATCAGCATCAATGGCATGCCCGCAGCTGTGACAACCGCGCGCGTCAACACAAGGTCGGGCACGGTCGATGCGAGCGTCGTCGCCTATCAGTGGGACGCCACCCGCATCTATCATTTCGTCATGCTCACGCCTGGCGGATCGGGGGTCGGGCCTTTCGCTCCGATGGTGAACTCACTGCGCCGGATCAGCGCCGAACAGGCGTCCGCAATTCGTCCGCGAGTCATCCACGTCGTGACCGTTGGGCCGGGCGACACAGTTCAGTCGCTGGCTGCCCGGATGGCCTATCGAGATTTCAAGCTGGACCGGTTCCTGTCGCTCAATGGCCTTTCAGCCAATAGCGCGCTGACCCCCGGGCAGAAGGTCAAATTGGTCGTGCTGGGGACGCGACGCGCCTGATCAGGGGACCACGCAGCCGCACTCGACAGTTGCCTGAAGCTTGCCCCACATCCCGCTGGCGCTTCCGCCAAGCATGGAAAGGCCGCCCAACATCGCAACGATGATGAGCGAAGCAATTAGCCCGTATTCAATAGCGGTAGCTCCACGCTGGTCGGCGCCGAGCATGCGCAAGGTCTTGCGGATAGCGATCACGCCACCCTCCTCTGGTCCACGTCCACGTGCCCGGTTTATCCGTTATGGGGTTAACAACTGTTACCGCGGTTACAGTTAACGGAAGCGCATTATTCCGCCGACGCCCACGCAGCGAAATGAATGATTTCAAAGGTTTCCACGGTCCGATCGCCGTTACCGGCGGTAATAAATGCTTGATCGGCCGCGGCGCGCGCTGATTTGCCGACGGCATGGCGCGCACGCTCGGCGAGAATATTCGTGGCCCCCATCGCTCTGAGGTCCGCAACCAGCGAGCCCAGGTTGGGATAGGAAACCTGCACTCGGTCAACGTCGATCACGGCCTTCGCGAAACCGGCGTTATCGAGCAACGGCGCCACCATGGACGGTTCAATTCGGGGGTGAACGTGTGGGGCGGCTGCACCTATGACCCCATCTGCCGCGCGCATTGCCGCCCGGAGCTGGGGAAGCGTATCGCCGCCTGACATCGCGCCGATCAGGAGCCCATCCGGGCGTGTCGCGGCGCGGAGGATGCGAAGCGCGAGTGGTAGGTTATTGACCGTATCGAGGGTCCCGACCGCAAGGATAAGGTCGTAGGCCGTCGCGTCGGGCGCCCAAGCATCTTCAATGATGGTGGTGCCGCCGGCGCTGGCGGCAAATTGAGGTCCGGGATCCACGACATCGACGTGCGTCGCCGGCACGCGATCAGGCCACGACGGATCGGGGCAGCCTAGCAACAAGGCGCGCTCGAACCGCCGTTCGATAAGCGCGATGCGTTCCAGACAGTCCTCGAATGCGCGCCCGAGCAGGAACAACTCAGCGCCGCGCCTCCCGGCCCGGTCGCGTCGCATTGCTCTCAGGCTCATGTCGAACAGGTCGGGCCGCGCTTGGGAAGACATCGAGATGCTTGTGCGATGGTCGTCGCCAAGCGACAAGGTGGCCATGCTGGTCACGGCGTTGCGCACGGCCGCGCATTGGGCCCTCGATTTCGCGCTTCCGCCGCGCTGCGCCGGATGTGGAACGATCGTCGGAGAGGTCCACAGCTTCTGCCCCGATTGCTGGAAGCAGATCGACTTCCTCGGCGATTCCGGCTGCTCGACGTGCGGAATTCCGCTTCAGTCGACCGAAATAACGACTTGTGGTGCTTGCCTGGCGCAGCCGCCCCCGATCGCTCGCACGCGCGCCGCGGTCGCTTATGACGACCTTTCGCGGGGCCTCGCCATCCGGCTGAAATATGGGCGCAAGGTTGCGATCGCGCGGACCATGGCGCGCTACATGGCGCCCTTGGTTGAGGCCTCTGGCCAGCCCATCCTCGTTCCCGTTCCGCTCCATCGCTTCCGGCTGTGGCAGCGCGGCTTCAACCAGTCGGCACTGGTCGCGCGCGAGATGGCGCGCCGCCTCAGCCTGTCGAGTGACCCGTTCCTGATCCGCCGGACCAAGCGGACAGCGCCGCTCAAGGGCATGAGTGCGGCCCAGCGCCGCAAGACAGTCGCAGGCGCATTCCGAGTGCCGGATGCTCAATCGGTGGAGGGCCGGCACGTCATTCTGATCGACGATGTGCTCACCACCGGAAGCACCGCGGAGGCTTGCGCGCGCGCTCTCAAACGGGCGGGCGCAGCCAGAATCGAGCTGATCAGTTGGGCACGCGTGGTGAAACCTTCCCAATTGATGCGTTGAGGATTGTGCCTAAATTGTCGGTGGGAAAGGAGTGCTTGGGTGCCGGTCGTTGAAATCTATACCAAGACCTTCTGCCCTTATTGCTGGCGCGCCAAGGAGCTGCTGGCCAGCAAGGGACTCGATTATCACGAGGTCGCGGTCGATTTCGGGGGAGAAGCCAAGCAGCTGATGATCGAACGCGCCAATGGCCGCACCACGGTCCCGCAGATCTTCATCAAGGACCATCACGTGGGCGGTTGCGATGACCTGTTCGCGCTTGAACGGGCCGGAAAGCTCGACGAACTGATCAGCAAGTCATGACTCGGATCGCTCTTTTTCAGTCGACTGCCGGCATCGATCCCGAAGAGAACGCACGGTCGCTAACACAAGCAATTCGTGAGGCTGCTTTGGGGGGAGCGGAAATCCTGTTCACGCCGGAAATGTCCGGTCTGCTCGACCGCGACCAGCAACGCGCGCGCAAGAATCTGCGCAGCGAAGACGAAGACCTGGTCCTGGCGGCGTGCCGCGATGCTGCGCGTGAGCACAGCATCTGGCTTCACTTGGGCTCGCTCGCGATCCTAACTGAGGACGACAAGGTCGCCAATCGCGGCTTCGTCATCGACCGTGAAGGCAGGATCCGCGCCCGATACGACAAGATCCATCTGTTCGACGTCGACCTCCCGACCGGCGAGAGCTGGCGCGAATCCAACACTTACGCGCCCGGGAAGGGCGTTGTCCTGGTCAACGGAACACCGGTGGGGAAAATCGGGCTCACCATTTGCTACGACCTCCGCTTTCCCGGGCTGTTCGCGCGATTGGCCGAGGCGGACGCGGACCTGATCTCGGTCCCGGCGGCGTTCACCGTGCCGACCGGCAAGGCGCATTGGCACGTGCTGTTGCGCGCGCGCGCGATCGAGGCGGGGCTATTCGTCGTCGCGGCGGCGCAGGTCGGCCGCCACGAAGACGGCCGCCAGACCTTCGGCCATTCGCTGGTCATCGACCCGTGGGGCGAGCTGCTGCTCGACATGGGCGAGCAGGGTGGCGTTGGTTTCGCCGACGTCGATCTTGCGCGGATTTCCGAGGTGCGTTCGCGCATCCCCGCGCTCAGTCACCGGCGGCCGATCCCCGAAGCGGTGACGAATTGATCGTTTTCGACCTTCAATGCGCCGATGACGGCGAGAGGTTCGAAGCTTGGTTCAGGTCGGGCTCGGACTATGAGGCGCAGCGCGAGCAGCAGCTGGTCGAATGCCCCTATTGCCGCTCGACGAACGTGGCCAAGGCGCCGATGGCGCCGCATCTCCCCGCGAAGGGATCGACAAACCCGGTCGCCCGGTTGGCGGCGGTGCAGGCGGAGATGCTCAAGGACTCGCGATGGGTTGGCGACGAGTTCACCGATACCGCGCGGGCAATGCACAGTGGCGACGTCCCTTCTGAGCAGGTCCACGGCAATGCGACACTGGAGCAGGCTAAGAGCCTGGTTGAGGACGGGATTCCAGTCGCCTCGCTGCCGCTTCCGGTCGTTCCGCCCAGCCAGGTCAATTGATCGCTTGGCTCGCAGCCCCTATTCGTAGGCGCGGCCGACCCCGTAGCTCAGCAGGATAGAGCATCAGATTCCTAATCTGAGGGCCACAGGTTCGAATCCTGTCGGGGTCGCCAACGAGATTGAGAGCGAGGACATGGCAGCGAACCAGGTTGAGAACAAAAGCGGCGTTGTTGATCGCCTGTTCCTCGAACATCCGCGCTCGCTCGGCATCAGCTGGGCGAAGCACGCGGGCGGCGCGGTCAGGATCGGCTTTCAGCTCATAGGCGCCGGATTCGCCGCGCTGGTGCACGCGATGGTTCCCGGATGGTGCACCGACACTGCGGGCCGCAGGGTAACCGAGACCTACCATTACATCCAGAAGATCAGGGCGGGGTCGTCCAGCCCGGAGAATTGGTCGGACTATGACATCTGACCGGCGTGTGCCGGTGGCGATTATCGGCGGTGGTTTTTCCGGGACGATCCTTGCGGCCCAGCTCGCGCGGCGCGGCATCGCGTCGCTTCTGATCGACGGTAGCGGCCGGATGGGCCGCGGGGTCGCTTACTCGACCAGCGAGCCAGCGCATCTGCTCAATGTCCGCGCCGAGGGCATGAGTGCCTGGAGCGGCGAACCCGACCATTTCGCAAAGCGGTTCGAAGACGAGGGCGGGGACAAGCGCGGCTTCGCCCAGCGGCGGCAGTTTGGCCAATATGTCGGCGACATTCTCGATGAAGCCGTCTTGAGCGGCAAAACCGAGCTGCTTCATCAATCCGCGGTTCGCGCGAGCCGCAATGGCGATGGCTGGCGGGTCGAACTCGACAGCGGGGAGACCGTCGAAGCGGATGCGCTGGCGCTCGCGGTCGGCAACCAGGAGCCGGAACCGCTGAGCGCCTTCGGAAGCGCCGGGACAAGGTTCATCCGCAATCCCTGGGGCGCGGATGCGCGCGCGGCCGTAAGCGAATTGGTTGAAAGCGGGGGAACGGCCCTGCTCGTCGGTACGGGCCTGACAATGGTCGATCTCGTCCTCTCGCTTGAGGCCGCGGGTCATCGCGGCAAGATCATCGCGCTTTCGCGGCGCGGCCTGATCCCGCGCAGCCACGCCGATTTCGACCCTGCGCCGATTGAGCGTGAGGCGTTGCCGGAAGGCGACTTGCTCGGCCAGTGGCGCTGGCTACGCAGGCGCAGCGGCGAGGTGGGCTGGCGCGCCGCGATCGACAGCCTGCGACCCCACACGCAGGCGTTATGGCAGGGGCTCGACGGCGAGACCCAGCGTCGCTTCTTGCGCCATGCGCGTCCTTGGTGGGACGTGCACCGCCACCGTATCGCGCCCGACGTCGGGCGGATGCTCGCGCAACTGATCGGCGAGGGGCGGCTGGAGATCGTCGCCGGGCGGATCATCTCCGCGCACGACACTGGTGATGCGCTGGAAGTGAGTTATCGCCGGCGGGCCGCGAGCCAGCCGACGACGGCCGAGGTTGCTTTCGCTTTCAACTGCACCGGTCCGCTTCATTCGATCGCGCGCACGCGCGACCCCCTGCTCCGGAGCTTGTTCGATTCCGGCCAGATCCGCCCCGACCACCTCGGGATTGGGCTGGACGTCGATGATCATTCGCGGGCCACTGAACGCGCCTGGGCGTTGGGGCCGCTGACCAAGGGCCGCTATTGGGAGATCATTGCGGTCCCCGACATTCGGGAGCAAGCGGCGGCCGTGGCGGACGACATAGAGCAGGAGCTTGGCCGATGAGCCCTCCATTCGAGCATGGCGAACCTGAGGACGGCGACCTCGTCGAGTCCGCGCCTGACTGCGAAATTCCGGCGGACGTGAGCGAGGCCATCCGCACGCTCATCCGCTGGGCCGGGGACGACCCGGCGCGCGAAGGACTGCTCGACACCCCGCGCCGCGTCGCGCGCGCGTGGAAGGAATATGCGCGGGGCTATGAGGAAGACCCCTCCCACCACCTTAGCCGCACCTTCGAGGAGGTTGGCGGCTATGACGAGATCGTGCTGCTCAAGGACATACCGTTCCAGTCGCATTGCGAGCACCACATGGCGCCGATCATCGGCAAGGCAGCGATCGCTTATTTGCCGAGCAACCGCGTGGTCGGGATCAGCAAGCTCGCCCGTGTGCTCCACGGCTTCGCGCGACGCCTGCAGGTGCAGGAGCGCCTGACTGCACAGGTCGCGGACGCGATCTGGGAGCATCTCCAACCGAAGGGCGTCGCCGTGGTGATCGAGGCGAGCCATGCCTGCATGACCGCGCGCGGCGTGGGCACGCCGGGCGTGATGATGACCACCAGCCGGATGATGGGCACGTTCCGTGAAGATGAGCGCAGCCGCCGCGAAGTGCTGGCCCTGATGGGCTACTAGCTCAGGCGATCAGCTTGCCAATCAGAAGGGGCGCGACCTTCTTCGATCCACCTTCGTAGAAGCCGACTTCGCCATCGAATGTCTTGGGGTTGTGAAACGTCCCGAAGAGGATGTCCCACAGCGGGAGGTCGGAATAATTGCGGGCGTGCACCCCGCGCTCGTGGTGGCAGGAGTGGCTTTCCGGCCGCTGGATAATGTAGCCCATCCAATGGGGCGTGTGGACGTTCAGATGCTGGAACATTCCATAGAAGGTCGCGATCACGTTGATGACGATGGCCGCGTCCGCGCTCACGCCGAAGCCCAGCACCAGCGCCAGGCTTCCGAGGAATGCCCAGCCGATGGAATCGAACGGATGGAAATAGAGCGCGCCCCAGATGTCCACGCGCTCCGGGCTATGATGCATCTGGTGGAACCAGCGCCACAGGAAGGTGACGTTGTGCATCGTCCGGTGCCAGGCATAGATGCCGAGCTCCAGTACCAGGAACCCACCGAGAATCTGTGCCCACAGCGGAAGAGTGTCGGCCGCGAACAGCCGATGCTCGCCGAGCCAACCGTCCCAAAACAGCGGCGCATAAGTAGCGACAGCGAAGTAGAGCAAAGTGAACGCGGCGCCCTGTAGCCGCCACCGCACGATCGGCGGGAAGTCGCGGCCGTGCAGGACGATCTCGAGTAGCGTGAAGCCGGCAAACATGCCGAGCGCGATATAGTGGTACAGGCCGATCATTCTTTCCCCCTTGAGGATGCGGCGCTGCAAATAGAGGGCGTACCATAGCAGCTCTAGCGAACGCGCGGTCGGTTTTCGCGAAGCTTGGGATTTCTCCTGACTTTCGTGTAGCTTGCGCCGATCGCCGATGGGGGTCGAAGCGCGATGGTCGACAAGCTGATCGAGAAAACTGGACCTGCGGTACAGTTGTCGTCCGCGCCCAGGACAAAGGGTGAGCGGACTCGCGAGCGAATCCTCAACATTGCTTACGATGCGATCGTCCAGAAGGGGTTTGCGGCGACTTCAGTCGAGGAGCTGGTCGAGGCCGCGGGCATCACCAAGAGCGGCTTTTTCTACCATTTCAGTGACAAGAACGACATGGCGCGGCAGCTGTTCGAGCGCTTCCTCGCTGAGGATGAGGCGATCATCGACACGCTCGAGCATCGCGCCCGGGAGCTCAGCGACGACCCGCTCCAGAGCCTGCTGATCTTCCTCAACCTATACGCGCAGATGATGGACGACATGGAAGCGCTCCATCCCGGCTGCATGGTTGCGACGGTGACTTACCAGGAGCGGTTGTTCGATGCCCGGATGAAGCAGATGAACGTCGATTATCTCGAGGGCATGCGGGCGCGGTTTCGCGCCTGGTTCGAAGGCATCTCGGAACGGTACCCGCCGCGCTCGGATGTCGACCTCGATGCCTTGTCCGACCATCTGACGATCATCGTCGAGGGTGCGATCATCTATGCGAAAGCGCTCCAGGACCGGGCGCTGATGGGCAAGCAAACGCGGCTGTTTCGCAATCACGTGAAGCTGCTGTTCGGCGCTTGACGCAGACAGCAATCGGGGCGGTCCTGCTGGCCTGAGAACCGCCCCGTGCCCCACCCCGATCTGTCGAGGTGGTGAGTCTCGTTAGGCCGAAGCCTCCATGCCGTGCTTCAGCTGGCTCATCTGGTCGTGGCCTTCGCGGACCGACTGATAGGCTTGCTCTACCGCCGCGCGGCATTCGCCGCTCAGCGTGTCGCCGTTCAGCGCAGTTTCGAACTTCTCCTTGAGATAATCCTCGCCGCGCTCGACCTCGTTGATGATGGCCTTCTCGTCGCGGCCGGTGATCGCGGCTTTGAGGTCGAGGAAGCGCTGATGGGTCTTGCCCATGAACGAGCCGTCGTCCTCTGGATTGCCGCCGAGGCGGGTGACTTCGCCGCGGAGCTGTTCGACAACGCGCTGGCGCTCGCTCGCCCGGTCACGGAACATCTCCTGGAAACGGCCGGATTCGCTGTTCGCAGCCGCGTCCTCATAACCGGTGATGCTGTCGATGGTCGTGGCGATCAGCGTGTTGAGCGTGCTGATCTGGGTTGAATGTTCCGTCATGCGATTACTCCCGCAAATGTTGAATTGATGCGGGTGAGGAACGCTCGAAGGGGCGAGCCGATGCCGAGCCTGACCGAATTTTCAGTGATTTTGTCGCGGAACAGCGGCTCGGAAGGGTGTAACCGCCCTGCGATGACAATCGGAATAGAGGGGCTAGCGCGAGAGCGCCGGTCGCGCCAAGTTGCCGGTTGGTCGAAACGCGGCTTGTTCGGCGGATTGCGCGAAGCGCAGCCGCGGCGAAGCAATCCAAAGGGGGACTTTCAGATGCCTAGATTCCGCCATTTCGCACTTGCTCTCGCACTGACCGCGGCGCCGCTATCGATCAGCGCTGCCGCCGCACCGACGACCATTGCAGGAGCGGTGGCTTCTTCTTCGCGAACCGCTGACAACGTCAAGCTGGACGAATCGCGCAAGCCCACTGAAGTCCTCGACTATCTCGGCCTTAAGCGGGGCATGAGCGCGATCGATCTGTTCGGCGGCAACCGCTACTGGGCCGAGATCATGGCGCCGGTCGTTGGTCCCAAGGGCCATGTGCTGGTGTGGGAGCCGACCCAGTTCACCGACGCTGAGTCGAAGAAGGCGTTTGCCGCGTTCAAGGCGAAGAACCGCAATGTGGCGATGGTGAACACGCCGTTCGAAGCCATCTCGCTGCCGAAGAACTCGGCCGACTTCGTCATGCTCAATCTCAATTATCATGACGTCTATTGGGAAAGCGCCAAGTACGGCATTCCGCGGATGGACCCGCAGGCATTCCTGAAGGCGGTCTATGCCGCGATGAAGCCAGGTGCGGTGATCGGCGTGATCGACCATGTCGCCAGCCCGAATGGCGACACGCGCGCCACCGTCGAGAAATATCACCGGATCGATCCCGACGTGATCGAAGCCGACTTTACCAAGGCTGGATTCAAGGTTGTCGGGACCCGCAACTTCCTGCGTAATCCTGCGGACGATCACACGTTGATGGTCTTCGACCCCAAGATCAAAGGACAAACCGACCGGGCGATCTTCAAGTTCAGGAAGCCGCGTTGAGCGCGCGGGCGGCGAAGCGACCCCCTTCAAAGGGGCCGAGCTTCAGGGCTTATTATGCGCTCGCCGCCCTGCTCGTTGGCCTGGGGCTCGGCGCAATCGCCGGGTCTCAACAGGTAGTCAGCGTGGCGAGTTTCGTCGGCGCTCTGTGGCTGAACGCGCTCAAGATGACCGTCATTCCGCTAGTGGTCACCTTGCTCGTTGTCGGGATCGCCAAGAGCAGCGAGGCCGCCGCGGCCGGCCGGATTGCCGCGCGATCGGTCCTGTGGATGGTGATCATTTGCACTTCCTCCGCGATCTTCGGCGCGATCATGGTGATGGTGCTGACGAAGCTGTTCCCCCTCGCGCGTGAAACGGCGCAGGGGCTCCAGACGGCGCTTGCCGGGGTCGAGCAAACGGCATCCGGGCCGCTGCCTGGAATCGCGGATTTCTTCAAAGGCGTCATCCCTGAAAACATCTTTGCGTCGGCCGCCAATGGCGACGTCCTGCCGCTGGTGGTCTTCTCGGTGCTGTTCGCGCTTGCCCTCGGCTACATTTCGGCGCCCGGTCGTAAGTCGATCGTTGGCCTGTTCGAGGCGATTGCCGACGCGCTGCTGGTGATCATCAACTGGGTATTATGGGTTGCGCCGCTCGGCGTCCTGGCGCTGGCTTACACCGTTGGATCGGCTGCCGGCGGATCGGCATTCGCCGGCCTTGGCCATTATGTCGTGGTGATCTCGGTCATCGGCATCGTGGTGACGCTTGCCTGCTATCCAATGGCGATGATCTGGGCCCGGATCGGGCCTGCGCAATATTCGCGTGGCCTAGTCGCTCCAACTGCCGTTGCGATATCGACCCGCTCTTCGCTCGCCTCGCTTCCTGCGATGCTGACCTCGGTCAAATCGATGGGCGCGCGTGACGAGGTCGCCGACGTGACCCTGCCGATCGCGGTGGCGTTGTTCCGCGCGACTGGGCCCGCGATGAACACGGCCGTTGCCTTTTACGTCGCCCACTGGATCGGGTTCGAGCCGAGCATTGCCCAGATGATCGCCGCCACCGCGGTCGGCGCGGTGATGAGCTACGGCGCGGTCAGCCTGCCGGGCGAAGTCAGTTTCATCAGCTCGATCGCACCCATCGCCTTGGCGCTTGGGGTACCGATTGCGCCGCTCGCGCTGCTCGTCGCGGTTGAAATGATCCCTGACATCTTCCGGACCGTCGGCAACGTCTGGCACGACATCACCGTGACGATGATCGTCGATCGAAGGACGCGGACGGCCCCCGCATCCTGAACCGCGGCTTAGCGCAGCCCGTCCGTTGGACGATTAGCTCCTGCCTTTCGTCCGCGCGCCGACTTTTGGACAGCGGCGGTCGATAACCGCGCGACTTGGGCTCTTTCGGCGTTCAAACGGTCCTCCGCGACGCGGGGCCGTTTGTGTCCCCTCACAATTCCCCAGTCCCGCGTCGCACTTCTATCGACCAGCGATGGCCCTCACCCGGTCCGAATAAAGGCGGCCGACCGGCTGTTCCTCGCCGTCGGCCAGGCGTGCGATCCACCTGCCGGAAGGGTTGCGGGTGAAGCCAGTGATGAAATCCTTGCGGACAATCGCGGAGCGATGGAGGCGAACGAACATTTCGGGATCGAGCCCTTCCTCCAGCGCCGCCATCGAGTGATGGATGAGCCAGCTGCGCCGGCCCACGTGCAGGCGCATGTAATCGCGCTCGGCCGAGACGCGGTCGACGTCCTTAGACGCGATGCGAACCAACCCTGAAAGATCCGATGCCCAAAACTCCTCGAGCCACTGTGACGTCTTGCCCGGCGCGCGGTCGCCCGTGCGGTTCTGGAGGTAGCCGTGGGCGCGATCGAGGGCCCGCTGGAGCCGGACCGGATCGACCGGTTTCATCAGATAGTCGACCGCCTCGACTTCAAAGGCGGCGACGGCGAATTGGTCGAACGCGGTAACGAACACGACAGCGGGCGAGGGGACAAGCCCGGCGAGCGCGCGGGCGACGCCTATTCCGTCCAGGCCAGGCATGGCGATGTCGAGCAGCAGGACGTCTGGGGACAGCGCTTCAGTCAGGTTGATGGCGCTGTCTCCGTCGCTGGCCGTCCCGACAAGCTGCGCGCCCTCGGCCTTCGCGAGCAGAAGCTGCAGCCGCTCGGCTGCGAGCGGCTCATCGTCTGCAATAAGAACGCGGAGCGCGCGCGGTTCAGTCATCGGACTCGATCGGCAAAGTCAGGGCGACCTTGTACCCGCCGCCTGTCATCGGGCCGAAGCGGCAGCTGGACCGGCCGCCAAAGCGCGCTTCGAGGCGCTGGCAGACATTGGTCAGGCCAAGGCCGGTGCCTTCGTGCGTCGCGGCCGGAAGCTCGTCCTTGCCGCCATGCTTCAGCTTGTTGCTGATCTCCAGGTTCATCCGGCCGTCCGCGGTGGGCTGCGCTGCAATGCGAATGACGACGGCCTTGCGGCTCTTCGACACGCCGTACTTGATCGCATTCTCGACGATCGGCTGCAGCAGGAGGGCGGGGAGCCTTGCCTGCTGGAGCGCATCGGGCACGTCGATCTCGACGTGAAGCCGGTCCGGGAAGCGCGCCTTCTCGATGTCGAGATACAGCCGCTGCAGGTCGATTTCTTCCGCCAGGGTTACGTCGGCACTGGGATCGAGGGAAAGGCTCGTGCGGAAGAAGGTCGAAAGCGCCAGCAGCATGTTCTCGGCACGGTCGGTACGCCCGGTCATCACCAGCGACGACAGTGAGTTTAGCGTGTTGAACAGGAAGTGCGGGTTGACCTGGTAGCGGAGCGCCCTGACCTGCGCAGCCTGGGCGGCGCTCTCGGCATCCGCTAACCGCCGCTGCGCACCCAAGGCCTCCGCCTGCGCTTGATTGGCAAGGTAGAAGGCGCTCCACGCGAGGAAGAAGAAAAGCCACACGACGGCAGCGTCGGCGCCGTAGCGAATGCGCTTCATCGGATCGAGTTCGCCCATCTTGGGCATGGTCAGGACCAAAGGCTCTTGCGAGGTGCGCTCGATCCGCACCGTCTGGCCCTTCTCGATGACCGTGAAGCCCTCGCGCGCCTGGAAGCGGAATTCCTCACGACTCTCGCGGAATAGATCGTCGATCAAGATCAAAGTGCCGCCCATCGCGATCGACGCAACGGTCGACGTCGCTGCGGCGATGATCGCCTTGCGCCGGATGTTGGCCCGCGCGCCAAGCGTCGTGATCGCCAGATAGATGAGGCCGGTGAGCAGGATGCCGATCCCGATCACCGCGAGCTTGTTCTCGAGCGTGGTCCACGGATCCGTCCCGAGCGACGCTCGGGCGACGACCGTCAGCACGTAAAAGAACCAGAAGCCGAGAATGGATTTTACCGCGAACGGCCAGTCGGCGAACCGAGTCCGCGCCGCGGGTGGTGCAATCATGAACATCGTAGGTGTGTCTTGTCCCAAATTTCCCCCCGCGAAAACCGCCACTTGCCCATTGGCAGAAGCTTCGCCGCATCCGGTCGAAACCCTGGCACGCGGAACGCAGGCGGTCCCCCCTCGTTACACCGCGGCAATGGTAGGCGATGGAGATCGCGCTGTGAATGATGGAAAAGCTACAAACGCGCCGCCACCGACCCTGCCGCGGGGTCCAGAGCGCGAGCTCGAGCAGAAGCTGAAGAAGAACCCCGAAGATCAGGACGCCAAGGTCGATGTCGGTAGCGATGAATCGATGGATGCGTCCGATCCGCCGGCGGCAGCACAGCCGGGGCAAAATGACGACCCAGTCCCGTCGTCCGGATTTCCGGACTAGGTTACGTAACCGTCACAAAAACGCGACGCCGTTGCAATAAATCAACAATCCACAGTTTTCCCTGCTCAGGTCAATTTCTGGCCTAGACGCGGTGACTCCCCTCTGATTCAATCTGAATGGGGGGTGGGATTGTGGTTAAGTCCTTGGAAACCAAACCAGCCGCATGATCCCGCCTAGGGCAAGAGGAGTCGGGACATGATTACGCGGACCAGCCAGCCGGCAAGCGGCGCGATGCTGATCTCGGAGATGAAAGAGTTTGCGAGCTTTCCGAAGGCTACGCAGCGTTACATCCGCCGGTCGCTCGATGTGGCTTATGGTCGCCGCGATGCGATGGAATGCTGGGCCCGCGATGAAGGCGAAGCCGCCTCGATCCGCGCTCAGGCCCGCCTTTACAAGCAGCTTGACCACCTGCGCCTGCAGGTGCCGGACGATAGCGGCCTCGATATGATCGAGCCGTTCATCGGCATGCTGATTACCCTGTCGGCGTTCGACCTCGGCCAGGACCGGCTGCTGAACTTTGCCGCCTACCGCTTCCTTTACGAGCGCCTTATCGGCGCCGCGGCGCGGCCGTGGCTGCCGGCGGCATTCTGCTCGGCCGCCGCGCTTCCGCATCTTCACCCGGACCGGCGCCGGATCCTGCTCCAGTCGATCAGCGAGAGCGCGGCAACAGCGCCCGGCTGGTCGAGCCGCGAGCCGGTGTTCTGGCCGGAGTGGGTCGAGAAGGTCGACCTGAAGGCTGCCGCCTAAGCTCTAGTTGCGAGGCGCTCGACCAAGCTGAGCGCGAAATCGATCAGCGTGTCGTCGCGCGCACCCATGATCACGATCCGATCGCCTGCTTTCGCTTCAGCGATAAGCGCGTCGCCGATCTTGGCGCGTTCCGGAATATGCTCGGCGGTGCCACCACGCTCGTTCACCTCGGCGGCGAGCCAATCGCTCCCCCGCACGCGTTCCGTCGTTCCACCCTGGTAGACGGGGTCCGGGAGGTACAGCCGGTCGCCCGGCGCCACGCCTTTCGCGATGCTGTCGGCGAGCTGCTCACCCATCTTGGCCAGCGGGCCATAGCCATGCGGCTGGAACATGATCAGCAACCGCCCCGGCTGCGCGCGAAGCGTCGCCAGCGAAGCGTCGATCTTGTCGGGGTTGTGGGCGAAGTCGTCGATGACGATGACGCCAGCCGTCTCGCCGACCGTTTCCAGGCGGCGCTTGAGCCCCTCGAAGCGAGCAAGCGCGTTGGCTGCATCCTCGATTCTGATGCCCAGTGAGCGCGTGGCGGCGATCGCCGCAAGCGCATTCGACGCATTGTGGCGGCCGGGCACCCGGAGGCTCACGTCGTGACGCTCACCCTCGGCTTCGATGGCGAACGTCACCCCGCCCGGCTGGTGCTGCAGGTCCTTGCCCATGAAATCGGCGCCGGGCGCGTCGAACCCGTAACCGATCACCTTGTCCGCCGGGATCGCTTCCGACAGCGCACGCGTCTCCGGATCGTCGAGATTGAGTACCGCGCGCCGCGAGACGTTAAGGAAATGCGCGAACAGCTGTCGAAGCTCGTCCATCTCCTTGTGGTCTAGGCTGATGTTAGTGAGAACCGCGATCTCCGGCCGATAGAGTGCGATCGAGCCGTCACTCTCGTCGACCTCGCTGACGAACAGTTCGGGATCGCCGACAAGGGCGCTTGCGAACGGAGCCGATGGCGTCACGAAGTTCTTCATCACTGCGCCATTCATCACCGTCGGCCGGCGATGGCAGGCGTGAAGGATCCAGCCGATCATGCCGGTCACGGTTGATTTGCCGCTGGTACCGCCGACCGCGACGCTGCGCTGCGCGTCGTTCAAAAGATTCGCGAGAAATTGCGGACGGGTGAGGTGGGTCAACCGCAGCTCTTTGGCGCGCACGACATCCGGCACCGTCGGTTCGACGGCCGCCGAGGTCACAAGCGTCATGCCTTCCTGGAGGCCCGACCCGTCCTGCGGGAAAAGCTGGATGCCGAGCGAGCGGAGATAGTCGAACTTGTGCGGCGTCCGCCCCGCGTCGAGCGATCGATCGGAGCCTGCGACCCGGGCGCCGGACGCGCGCACGATCGAGGCGAGCGGAAGCATCCCGCTGCCGCCGATACCGCTGAAGAAAACCGGAGAATCAATCATCCGAGCGCCCTATTGGGCGCGCCGCGGCTTGGCTAGTTCAGGCGCAGCCGAAATCGCCTTTGATGTCGAGTTTGGCCAGGGTCGGCGGCTTGGACAGCGCGACAACCCGCGCCGCATAGTAAGGGCTGTAGTCGCAACCGAAGTCGGCCACGAAATCGTCGGCGGTGACCACGATGTGGCCGCGCACCTCGTCGAGCTTGCCGGAGCGGAGCGCCGCGACCTGAGCGCGGGTCGCGAGGGCGGCCAACTGCTTCGAGGTCGCGGTCAATTCGATGACCATGTCATCGCCGCGATCCTGCCAGTGCGGCATTCGCTTCGTCAGCGACGGATCAGGGAGCAGGTTGAGCTCAAGATTGTCGCCGGGGATCGGCGGCTCCTCGCAATCGATGCGGCAGCCGTAGGTGTAATTGCCGTTGAGCTGGAAGCGGCCCTTGAAGTGCGCCACGCCGTTCTTGTCGAACCCGGCGAAGCGCACCGGGCTTCCGGCCGGAACGATCAGGGCGGGGCCACCGCCGGGATGGGGGATCGTTCGCGCCCCGGGTGAGGCGCCGAGGCAGGCCAGCGCCGCGAGCACCACGAATGCTGCGGCGAGCGGCCTCACTTGCAGGCACCCCCGCCCGGCCAGCCGGTCCAGCCGGGGCCACGGACCACGCGCCCGGGTTTCGCGCCGGTATGCTTGCCGTCCTTGAGCACCTGGACGCCGTTGACGAAGACGTCGTCGACGCCGGTCGCGAGCTGCTTCGGCTTCTCGAACGTCGCATGGTCCTGGACCGTGGCCGGATCGAACACGACCACGTCGCCAAAATAGCCGGCCTTGAGCATGCCGCGTTGCTTGAGGCCCAGGTTAGTTGCGGGGAGGGCACTCAATCGCCGGATGGCGTCGGGCAGCTCAGCGACCTTATCCTTGCGCACATATTCGGCCAGCACGCGGACGAAATTGCCATAGGCGCGCGGGTGGCTGCTCGCCTTCAGGAATACGCCCGCGGGTCGCTCGGACTGCTCGTCGGAGCCGAAGCTCATCCACGGCAGCGCGACCTCGTGTTTGATATTGTCCTCGCTCATCAGGAAATAGACCGTGCCGACGCGGCTATCGTCCTCGATCACCAGGTCCATCGCGGTTTCTTCCGGGCTCTTGCCGCGCATCTTCGCGACTTCGGCGAGCGTCTTTCCGGTAAGCGGCTTCAGCTTCGGATTCTTGAAGGCGATCAGCAGCACCCGGTCCGGGCTGCCGGCGAGCAGCAGCAGGTTTTCCCAGTCGTTCGACGGCGTGCGCATCTCCTGCGCCACCTTCGCTCGGGTCGCGGGGTCCTTCAGCCGCTTGATCCAGTCTTCCAGGCCGCCCGACTGGACCCAGGTCGGCATCGCCGCGTCGAGGCCGGTCGCGCCGGCGGGGTAGGTGTACATGTTCGCGGTGATCCGCTGGCCGCCGGCCCGTGCCGCCTCGATCTTGGCGATGGCAGGCTCGAGCTTGTTCCAGTTGGCCTGGCCGCCCTGTTTGAAGTGATAGATTTCCGCGGCAGCGCCGGACTCGCGGCTGATCTGGATCAGCTCGTCGATCGCCTCCAAGAACTTGTTACCCTCCGACCGCATGTGGCTGATGTACATGCCGCCGCACTTCGCGGCTTCCTTGGTGATCGCGACCAGCTCAGGCGTTTCGGCGTAGCTTGCCGGCGCGTAAATGAGCGACGATCCGACCCCCATCGCGCCTTCCTTCATCGCCTGCCGTACGAGCATGCGCATGCGGTTGAGTTGGGCTGGGGTCGGGTCGAGGTCCTTCTCACCCACCTCGTGCCGGCGGACCGTCGTCGCGCCGACGAATGATGCGACGTTCGGGGTCACGCCCTTGCGCTGGAGATATTCGAGATATTGGCCAAGCGTGGTCCAGCGGATCGGATATTTGATGTCACCCTGCCGCTGGACAGCGAGGCGCTTCATCTCCGGGTTCCACGGACCCATGGAATCGCCTTCGCCCATCACCTCCAGGGTCACGCCCTGCACCGTCTCGCTGAGGCCCGTGCCGTCCGCGATCAGGCTTTCCTGGGATTGGCTCAGCATGTTGATGAAGCCGGGAGACACGGCTTTGCCGGTGGCATCGACGGTCCGCGCCGCACGGCCGGGGGCATGCGGTCCGACATAGGCGATCTTGTCGCCACGCAGCGCCAGATCTCCAACGTACGGGGTACCACCTGAACCATCGTAGATCGTGCCGCCCCTAATGATCAGGCTGTAGCTTGCGGGCGGCGGCGCCGCGGAGCTTGCGAACAAGCCAGCGATGGCAATCGTAAGCGCGGCGATCTTCTTCATTGCTGCCCCCTATCCAGATGAGCGGCGAAGCTGCACTATGAATGAACGATGCGCCACAGCCAAACCAACTAACCGAGGCATCGAGGCCACCTGAACATGTTGATCGCTCTTCTTATCCCTCTTGCTTTGGCGATCCTCGTCTACGCCACCGTGCTGGCGCGCGCCGCGATCGCGCGCCGGGCCGCGCCAACGGGCGAAGCGTTGATCCTCGGCGCAGTGGTCAATTTCTTCGACACGTTCGGCATCGGCTCGTTTGCGCAGACGACCGCGTGGATGAAGTTCCGCAAGATGGTTCCCGACCGGTTGATCCCGCCGACGATGATCGCCGGCCTGACTCCGCCGGCCATGGTCGAGAGCATCATCTTCCTGATCCTGCTCGGGGTTCGCGTCGATCCGGTGCTGCTGTTCGGCGGCGCGGTTGCAACCGGGGTTGGCGGAGTGGTCGGTGCGCCGCTGGTTGTCCGCGCCAGGGCGTGGATCGTTCAGCTGACGGTCGCGATCGGCCTGCTGCTCGCCGGGATCGCGTTCGTGCTCGCGATCGCAGGCGCAATGCCGGTTGGCGGTACCGCGTCGAGCCTGCCGACGGGGCTTACGATCATTGCGATAGTGCTCAGCTTCGTCCTCGGGCTGCTCGCCAATTTCGGGGTCGGCAATTACGCGCCGACTTTGGCGATCCTGAGCCTGATGGGAATGGACCCGCATTATTGCTTTCCGATCATGGCGTCGGGCGCATCGCTGATGGGCGCGGGATCGAGCATCCGGTTCGTCAAGGTGCCCGACATCGACCTTCGGATCGTCGTCGGGCTGACGCTCGGCGGCATTCCCGCGGTGCTGGTCGCGGCCCTGATCGTCAAGCAGATGGACGTCGATGTGCTTCGCTATGTGATTGCCGTCGTCGTCTTCTATACCGCCGCCGTGATGGCGCGTGCGGCAATCCGGGGATATCGCGACCATCGCGCCCAGGGCGCGACGGCGCCGCTGGCGGTGTCATGAACGACCTCGACGCCCTCAATCGCCAGTTCGAGCGCTATGACCAGGTCAGCAAGCCGCATACGTACCGGCTCGCCGAGGGCCAGGGCGACGAGTTCGACGACGATTACCGCATCGCGACTTTGGACTTCGAACCGTTCCTGAAGGGCAACGCCGGCGACAAAGCGAAATTTGCGGCCGCGTTCGGGGCGGCGCTCGAGGAAATCGGCTTTGCGGTGCTGGTCGGCCATGGCGTCGACACCGCGCTCTACGACGACATGCACGACGCGACGCTCGACCTGTTCACCTCGACTCCGCTCGAGGAGAAGATGCGATTCCGCGCCGGGCGTTTCGGATCGGTCAGTCAGGGCTACTTTCCGATCGAGGAAACGAGCGACATCCATCCTGACCTGGTCGAAGGCTGGGTCTGGTGCCGCCGCGCGTTCGATATTCCGCAACAGCGCTCGGTTCCTTTCGATCCACGGGATTATTGGCCTGATGCGACTTACGAGCCCAATTTCCGCCGCCTGGTCCTGGGGCATGAGCAATTGTTCAAGCCGATTGCCCAGGCGATGTTCCAGGGGCTCGGCTGCGACCCGCACCTCTATGATCGCAAGCTGACCGAGACGAACTTCGGGCTGCGGCTGAACTATTATCCGCCGATGAGCGCGGCGCAGGACGATTCCGGCGCGGGACGGCTGCTCGGGCACGAGGACGTGGATCTGTTCACGATCCTGCCGGCGAGCAAGGTCGACGGCCTGCAGGTGTGGAACCACCGAAGCGGCAAGTGGGTACGGCTGAGCGCGCCGCCGGGATCGATCATCATCAACACCGGCGATTATATGCAGCGGATCACCAACGACCGGCTGCCATCGACCACCCACCGCGTCGGTAAGCCCAGCGACGGATCGCACCTTTCGGCCGCGCGGGTCTCCTTCCCGATGGCGGTCTACGTGTGGGAGGATGAAGTGCTGGAAGTGCTGCCCGGGCTTGGCGAGCCCAAATATGATCCGATCAAGGCGATCACCTTCCACACGCGCAGCACGAGCAAGTTCTACGGCGACGATTATGCCGTAGAGGATGGCGCGACCTCATAGTGCGCATCGCGGTCGTCGCCCCGAGCTGCACGTTGAAGCGCGAAGCCGCGGAAGCGGTGGAGGCGATCGTCGCGGAGCGCGAGGACTGCGAGCTCGCCATTCACCCGCAATGCTTCCTCACCGACGGCCACTTCGCCGGGCCGGACGAAGCGCGGCTGGCCGCTTTGCGGGAAGTCATGGCCGATCCGTCGGTCGATGCGGTGTGGTTCGCGCGTGGCGGCTACGGCTCCAACCGCATCGCCGAGGCCGCGCTCGCAGATTTGCCCAAGGCTGCGCTTGGAAAGCACTACCTGGGCTATAGCGACGCCGGCTTCCTGCTGGCCGGGATGTTTAAGGCTGGGCTCGACGTCGCCTGGGGCCCGATGCCGCAGGATGTGCTTCGCCGCGGCGATCACGGGATGCCCGGCGGGCCTGAGGCGGTGCACCGCGCGCTGGATTGGCTCGTCAGCCGCGATCCGTCGGCGCTCGAACCGGAGCTCCAGGGGCCCGCCATGGCCTTCAACCTGACGGTGCTGTCGAACCTGCTTGGGACCGCGCTCGAGCCCGACTTCACCGGCGTCGAGCTGCTGATCGAGGACGTCAGCGAACACCTCTACGCGATCGACCGGTCGATGTTTCACCTGACCTCGACACCAGCCGTCCGAAAGGTGCGCCGGCTGAGGCTCGGAAGAGTGGGGGACATTCTGCCCAACGACATCGAATTCGGCAGTAACGAAACGGCGATCGTCGCCGACTGGTGCCAGCGTTCGGGGATCCCCTTCGGCGGCCGGGCGGATATCGGCCACGACGCCCGAAATCGGGTGGTTCCGTTCGGTACGCCGAAAAGCTGATCCATGTTGCCCGAATGCCCTTGCGCGGGCCTTCGAGTTGCGCTCTACCAAGGGGGACATCAACAGGAGGGCCGTGATGGCACAAGGCGCACGTAAGGCAGGGGGCGGATTGGCCCGCCCGGTTCAACCGTCAGCAGATCTCGCGGCAATCACCGGCAGCTCGCCGCTGCCGCGCAGCCAAGTGGTTTCGAAGATTTGGGACCACATCCGCAAAAACAATCTGCAAAACCCGCAAAACAAACGGGAAATCCTTGCAGACGACAAGCTGAAGAAGGTCTTTGGGGGCAAGGACCGGGTCAGCATGTTCGAAATGAACAAGCATCTGTCGAACCACCTGAAGTAGAATTCAGCGAGTTCCAGATAAGGAGGGGATCCGCTTCGGCGGGTCCCCTTTCTTTTGTGGATAATTCGCGACTCGGGGCGTCGCGTTAGCCGCGCCAGAGGCCGTCGAGCCGCTCCTGCGTCACCGGAAAGCCGAGATGGCCCGGGATCGTGATGAATTTCTCACCGTCACGTTCTTCGACCCAAGGGGTAACCGGCTCGATCGGATGAGCCATCGCATCGGCGCGAATTTCCTCAAAGCTTGAGTGCTGGGCGAGCCGTTCGAGCGTGCGCCTGGTCGGGAAAATCAGCCGCGCTTCGCCGCGCTTCTCGCGCTCCAGCACGTCGGCGGCGCGGACCCATTCGGCGCCCGCGCACTCCCCCTCGATGACCTGGGGCCGCCAGTCGCCGGGCGGGCATTCAGCTACGAAGAACAGGGTATCGAACCGCCGCACCGCGTGGAACTTCGGCACCCAGCGTGCGAAGGGCGTTAGGCCCGCGAGGTCGAGTTGCAAGCCGTTCTCGTCGAGGAGGCCTGCAAACGACTGGTCGGCAACAAGCGCAGCCTGAAGCGCCAGCGCGCCGTGAGCGTCCGGGACTGGCGCAAGGCCGACCGGCACCGTCGTCTCTTCGATGGTCTCGCGGATCGCCGCAACAGCGGCCGCGTCTAGGCCCAGCGTCCCACCCATCGCCCGATCGGCTTCGTCGATCCGGCCGCCCGGAAAAACGAGCGCGCCGGCGGCAAATGCCATGCCCTCGGCGCGCTCGACCATCAGTAGTTGGGGACCGTCGGCGTCATCGCGGACGACGATCAATGTCGCCGCGGGAATAGCCTCGTCAGTCACCTAGCGTGGCTTACATGCCGGCGACGTTCTGCTCCTGCGCGTCGCTCGGGCTTACGTCACTGTCGGTGGTAGCGTTGAGCTGCTGCTCCTGCTGCCCAAGCGCGGCAGCCTCCGCGTTGGCGGCATCGTTGGCGGCATCGCTCGCCGCCTGATTGAGCTCGTCCGTTGTCGGCTGGTTGAGCTCGGCATTGTTGACCTGGTCTTCATTGCTGCTGTTGCAGCCGGCAAGCGACAAAGCGGCGGCGCCGGCGAAAGCAAAAGCTAGTCTTTTCATGTGTTTCTCTTCCCCATTGAGAGCAAGGTTGCGACGACAGCCATATCAGGGCGTTCCTTGAGATTCACGCCCAAAATCCCTATCTAGGGCGTGCCGGGCAACCGGCTATGTCGGTAGACTGTTGCGTGGAATAGGCACTTCGGACCCGGGGGGCAGTACCCCGGCGCCTCCACCATCAGCCCCCGCTTGGGCGGGCGTTGTTGATGGGGGCGAAATAGGATCGACGAGTGCAATAAAGATGCGATTGCCGATCGGATTGAGCCACCGCAACGGCTCATTCACACAAGTGCTAACGATAACGAAGCACTCGCTATTGCTGCGTAACTAACGTCCTAACGGACTGAAGTTACAAGGTTAAAGCGCGGTCGGACCCCGCCGGGCAACAGAAGGGATTCCAGCGGCACGGGGGACGCCGGGCAACAGAAGTCCCCCACTTCGCCTCCTCTACTAGCGGCAGACCATCCGGCTGCGGTCGATCGCCCGGCCGACGAGTGCGCCGCCGACGGCGCCAAGAATCGTGCCGGTGGCTCGCTCGCCGTGCGTGTCGATCGCACGGCCAACCAGCGCACCGCCCGCCGCACCGACGATCAGGCCCGTCGTTCCGTTTGAGCGATGGCAGCGAAGGCGGCCCTGTGAATCCCGCCAGACTTTCCCATGATAATAGCCGCGCGCCGACGCCGGCGTTTGCATCACCGGGACGGTGAGCGAGGTCGCGGCCAGGATGAGCATGATCTTTCGCACAGGATATTCCCCTTGTTCTTAGCTGTGGCGCGACTGAATCGACGCAGCGCCAAAAGGGAAGGGGCAGTTAACGGCGACCTGTCCCGTTAACGGTGAAATGTCGTTATGGAGGCGACACGAAGCCGGCGTGGTATGCGCAATGTTTATCGGATCCGGCGCGCAGGGGACGAAAGATGGGGATATTGGGCAGCCGAGCGGCCTGGACGAGGTTGGCTTTCGCGATCGCGGCGCCATTGCTGCTGACCTCGTGCCTGTGGGGGCCGGGAAAGTTCGCGTCGGACCTGACCCTGAAGCGCGACGGCAGCTTCGCGCTCAACTACCGCGGCGAAATCGTCATCCAGCTTCCGCCGGACGAGGACATGCCGAAACCCTGGTCCGCTGACATCGCGCACTGCACAGACAGCGATGACAAGGATCGCCCCTGCACCGCTGCGGAGGTTGCCACCCAGAAGACCGAATATGAGCAGCGCAGCGCCGCCAAGCTCAAAGAAAATCAGGACATGGCCAAAGCGATGGGGCTCCCTGGCCTCGACGATGAGTCCAACCGCGCCTTCGCCGCCAAGCTGACCAAATATGCCGGATGGCGGTCCGCGACCTATCGCGGGAAGGGCGTGTTCGACGTTGACTATCATTTCGAAGGCCGCGCGACGCAGGACTTCATCTTCCCCGCACTCCCCGACAACGACCTCATCATTCCGTTCATCGCCATCCGCCGTCGCGACGATGGTTCGGTCCTGGTCACCGCGCCGGCGCTGACTGGCGGTTCCGGGCCGATTGCCGCTCGCGCGGGCGCCGCAGCGGCATCGAAGATGGGCGACGGGCCACAATCCAAGGCGGAGGGCCGCTTCACCATCATCACCGACGGCGAGATCCTGACCAACAACAGCGAGGACGGGCCCTCCGCGCATCCGCTGGGCCGCCAGCTCCATTGGGACGTTGGTTCGGGCTCAACCAAGATTCCCGAGGCACTCGTCCGCCTGCAGTAGTCCAGGCTCGTTCGTCGAAACTTAAGTTGCGCGGCCGCGTTCGCGTCGCCACGGTCGCGCGCGATTTCGAACCGGGGGAGGAGTTCTCATGCGCCGTACCGTCTTGGCTGCTTTGCTGGCCGCAACCGCCACCATCGCCTCAGCCGCTCCAGCGACCAAGGAGCAGCTGATGACGCCGCCGCCGGGCGCGCGCCATTTCACCATCAGCTCGGTCGCGGGGAAGCACGGCGACGTCTGGTCCTGGACGCTCCCGGACGGAAGCATTGCCTACCGCATGTCGCAGTCCCTTCGCGGCTGGGTGACCGAGGACGATCAGGTGATGGTGCTCGGCGCGGACGGCCGCCCGACGAAGATCGCGGTGCGAGGGTACACCGACCAGGGTGACGCGACCGAGGACTTCAGCGTCGATGCGAACGGCGTCGCGCACTGGAAGACCGCCGTCGACGAAGGATCGGCCCCGTTCGAAGCCAAGCGCTACAACCAATATGGCGGCCCCTATCTCGCGAGTGAGAAGGACGTCGAGGCTTTCGTCGCTGCGGGTGACAAGGGCATCGACCTGCTGCCGACCGGCCACGCTACCTTGACTATCGACCAGAGCGTGCAGGTCGACGGTCCGCAGGGGCCGAAGACGGTGAAACTGGCCTTCATTCGCGGCACCGGGTTCAGCCCGTCGCCGGTGTGGCTCGATGCCGACAACCATTATTTCGGCAATGCCGGGATCATCTCCCTTCTGCCCGAAGGCTATGAAGCCGCCGGCCCGAAGCTCAAGGACATCCAGGACCAGGCCACGGCGGCGATGGTCAAGGATATCGCGCACAAGTTCCTGAACCCGGAGAACCGCACGCCGACCCTCGTCGATCACGTGCTGATGTTCGACTCGGTTGCCGGAAAATATGTGCCCGATCGCGCGGTGCTGATCGCCGACGGCAAGATCGCGGCGGTTGGCCCGGCCGGCTCGATCAAGGCTCCGGCGGGCGCCACCGTGATCGACGGGCGCGGCAAGACCATCCTTCCGGGCCTGTGGGACTCGCACCAGCATATCGGCGGTGACGATTTCAACGCGCTCCAGAACGTCGCGACCGGCATGACCAATTACCGCAGCCCCGGCACATTGATCGATGAGGCGCAGAGCATCCTCAAGCGCCGCGCGGCTGGCGACCTGATAGCCCCGGATGGAAAGATCTCGGTGATCGTCGATCGGAAGGATCCGCTGGCGGCCCAGGGGGCGCTGACGGTCAGTTCCGCCGAAGAAACCATTGCCGCGGTCGACAAGATCAAGGCCGCGGGCATGTGGGGCGTCAAATTCTACACCTCGATGAATCCGGCTTGGATCGCGCCTGGCGCCGCTGAAGCCCACAAGCTCGGGCTTCACGTCCACGGTCACATCCCCGCCGGCATGCGGCCGCTCGATGCCGTGCGCGCGGGCTATGACGAAGTCACGCACATCAACTTCATCATGATGCAGGCGATGCCGCAGGAGATCGTCGACAAGGCCAATACCGCGGCGCGGCTCGAGGGGCCGGCCAAGTATGGCAAGGATGTCGATCTCGATTCCCCGGCGATGAGGGCGTTTTACGCCGAGCTGTCGAAGCGCGGGACGATCGTCGACCCTACCTTGACGGTGTGGGAGCCGCTGCTGACCTCCGACGGCAGCAGCATTTCGCCCGAATATGCGCCTTATGTGGACGTTGCCCCAGCGGCGGTGGTTCGCGGCTGGAAGATCGGCGGCTATCCCTTGTTCGACGGCCTCACCCGTGAGGACTTCAAGAGGAGCTTCGACAAGATGGTCGGGCTGGTCGGGCGCCTGCACAAGGCGGGAGTCCGCATCGTTGCGGGTACCGACGGCTATGGCCTCGAGCTGGTGCGTGAGCTCGAGCTCTATCAGCAGGCCGGCCTGACCAATGCCGAAGCGTTGCAGACGGCGACGATTGTTCCCGCCCGGATGACTGGCATGGACGACCGCACCGGTTCAATCGCGAGGGGCAAGACCGCCGACGTGATCCTGGTCGAGGGGGACGTGTCCAAGGACCTGCACAACCTCCACCACGTCGTGACCGTGTTCGAGGACGGCTATCGGCTCGACGCGCAGGCGCTGCGCGAGGCAAGCGGCCTCAGCGGAATGCCGAAGTAAGCGGCTAGCGCTTCTTCAGCTCGTCGCGGATCTGGGTGAGCAGCTCGACCTCGGTCGGGCCGCCCGCCTCGTCCGGACCTTTGCGCATCGCCTTGCTCGCCGCCTTGATCATCAGGAAGATGATGAAGGCAAGGATGACGAAGCTCACGACCTCGGTCAGGAACGATCCCCAGCCAAGGACCGGCGCGCCGGCCTTTTTCAGGGCGGCATAGTCCGTCATCGATCCGTGATAGTCGGCGGGCACTGGTCCGAGCAGGATGAAATGGCTGGTGAAATCCAAGCCGCCGAAAATCTTGCCGATGATCGGCATGATTATGTCGTCGGTCAGGCTGGTGACGATCTTGGCGAAGGCAGCGCCGATGATCACGGCCACTGCGAGATCGAGAACGTTGCCCTTGGCGATGAAGGCGCGGAATTCTTTCAGCACGGCATCCCCCTTTGTTGCGTCGCGTTGCAAAGAGTAGCGCGCGCCGTCCGGAATGAAAGTGAACCCGTCGCTGTGTTGCTGTTTTAAGGCAGCATATTGAAACGAACGGGGCACGTATCTAGTTATGCGCTCACATTATGGAGGGCTTGATGACCGCGCTTCGTCGTTTCGGATTGCTTGCACCCCTTGCTGCTTTCAGCCTCGCCGGCTGCGGCCTCAACAGCGTTCCCACCGCCGAGGAGCAGGTCAACGCAAAGTGGGGAGACCTCCAGGCCGACTACCAGCGCCGCGCCGACCTGATCCCGAACCTCGTCAATACGGTGAAGGGCTATGCGACGCAGGAAAAGACCGTGCTCATCGAGGTTACACAGGCTCGCGCAAGCGCCACGCAGATCAAGCTGTCGCCGGGCGACCTCAGCGACCCACAGAAGGTGAACGCCTTCAACGATGCGCAGAATCGCGTGACGCTCAGCCTGCAGCGGCTGCAGGAAGCCTATCCGGACCTGAAGTCCAACCAGAACTTCCTCGCGCTCCAGGACCAGCTCGAAGGGACCGAGAATCGCATCAACGCGTCGCGCCGCGACTACAACGATGCGGTGCAGGCCTATAACACCCGGATCCGGACTTTCCCCGACGCTATCGGTGCGAAGATCTTCTACGGCGCCAAGCCCAAGGTGCCGTTCGAAGCGACCTCGTCCGCTCAACAGGCGCCGACGGTCGATTTCGGCACAAACAACGCCGGCTGAGGTGAAACAAATCCTCGCGGTTCTGTGGCTGGCGCTGCACGCGCTGGCCACGCCTGCGGCCGCGCAGACCTTTCCCGAAAACAACGGGTCTCCGGTCGTCGACCAGGCCGGCATCCTGACTGCTGCCCAGGTCGTCGATCTGCGCTCGAAGGCGCAGGCGCTCTACGCGCAAACCGGCCGCGCTTTCGCCGTCGCGACGGTCAAGAGCCTCGAAGGCTATCCGGTCGAAGATTACGGCTATCGCCTCGGACGCGACTGGAAGCTCGGCAGCGCCAAGGGTGACGATGGTGTTCTGCTGCTGGTTGCACCCAATGAACGCAAGGTGACGATCGCGACGGGCTATGGCGCGGGCGAATATATGACCGACGCCATGTCCGGCCTGATCATTCGCCAAGCGATCTTGCCGCACTTCAAGCAGAACCCGCCCGACTACGGCGGCGGCATTACCGCCGGCGCGGACGCGATCATCGAGCAGATGAGCCTTCCGCCGGGCGAAGCGCAGAAGAACGTGGCGACTGCGCAGCAGGCACAGCAGGAGCGCCGCGACGCCAGCCCAGGCGTAATCCCAGTGATCTTCTGGATGTTCGTCATCGGCTTTGTGATCCTGTCCTTCGCGCGCCGTGCCGGCGGACGGCGCTATCGCAGGCGCGGCGGCTTTGGCGCACCCGTGATCCTGTGGGGGCCGGGCTGGGATGGCGGCGGTAGCTCTTGGAGCAGCGGCTCGTCTTGGGGCGGCGGCGGCGGAGGCGGTGGCTTTGGCGGCTTCGGCGGCGGCTCTTTCGGCGGCGGCGGAGCGTCCGGCTCATGGTGAGGCGCCTCAGCGAAGCCGATCACGACAAGGTCAGCTCCGCGATCGCCGCGGCCGAGGCCAACACCAATGGCGAGATCGTCGCGGTCGCGACCCCGATCAGTGACCCCTATCACGACGTTGCCCTGCACTGGGCGGTCGCGGCGATGATCCTGGTGCTCGCCTGGACGGCGTGGCGGCCGGACTGGCTCACATGGTGGTACGACACCCTGACCGGCGGCTGGCACGCCGAGCCGACCCTGGGCGAGCTTCTGACGTTCCTAATGATCCTCGCGGTACTGAAGTTCACCGCAGTCCTGCTGATCCTCAAATGGATGCCCCTGCGCCTGGCGCTCACGCCCGGTCCGACCAAGCATCGCCGCGTGCGGCGCCGCGCCGTCGCGGTGTTCAAAGCCGCCGCCGAGCGCCGCACTGTTGGGCGCACCGGCGTGCTCATTTATCTGTCGATGGCCGAGCGCCGCGCTGAGATCGTCGCCGACGACGCGATTCTCCAAGTGACCGACGAAACGACCTGGGGTGACGCCATGGCGGCGTTGCTCGCCGACGTGAAGGATGGCCGGGTCGGCGACGGGATGGTCGCGGCGATCGAGCGCGTCGGCGAGGTGCTCGCCGAGCATTTCCCGCGCACGGACGGCGACATCAATGAAATCCCCGACAAGCTGATCGAGCTGTGAGCCTCGACGACCTTCCTCCAGCCGAAGTGATGTGGGCAGGCAAGTTCGTCCGCGCGATCCGTCGCGGCAAATGGGAATATGTCAGCCGCACCAACAATATCGGCGCGGTCGTCATCCTCGCCGAATATGAGGGGAAGACGATCCTGGTCGAGCAACCGCGCGTCCCGCTGGGCGAGCGCTGCCTGGAGCTTCCGGCCGGCCTGGTCGGGGATACCGATCCCAACGCCACGGTCGAGGGCACCGCGATCAAGGAGCTGGAAGAGGAAACGGGGTTCACTGCTGAGCGGGTCGAGCGGCTGGGCGAATATTATTCCTCGCCCGGCATCCTCGCCGAAGGCTTTACCCTCGTCCGCGCCCACGGCCTTCGCCGCATCGGAGAGGGTGGGGGAGACGAGCATGAGGACATTACCGTCCATCTCGTGCCCCGGGCCGACATTCCCAACTTCATCGAGCAAAAGCGAGCCGAGGGTCTCGGGATCGACGTCAAGCTGCTGATCTTTTCTGGTTTCTGACCGTTGGGCGGGGCATGACCCGCCTCCTCCATCTTTCCGATCTGCATTTCGGCGCCCATGACGAGCGCCTTGTCGATGCGGTCGGGCTGGCCGCCGACGAGCTCAAACCCGACCTCGTCGTTGTCAGCGGCGACTTCACCCAGCGCGCCCGGACCGAACAGTTTCGCGATGCTTGCGAATTCCTCGACCGCCTGCGCGCGCGCGGGCACGAAGTGCTCGGCGTACCCGGCAACCACGATGTCCCGCTGTACGACGTCCTTCGCCGCTTCCTGTCTCCATTGGCCCGGTACCGCCGCTTTATCGACGATACCTTGTGCCCGTTTATCGAGTTTCCCGGCGTTGCCGTTCTTGGCATCAACACCGCACGGTCGCTGACCTTCAAGGACGGGCGGATCAGCGAAGAGCAGGTCGAGTTCATTCGCGACACCTTCGCGCGGACGTCGGAAGAATCCTTCCGCATCCTCGTCACGCACCATCCCTTATTCGCGCTGCAGGTCGCCGGAGAGACGAGCCGGGCGATCGGTCGCCAGCACATGGCGCTCGACGCGATCGAGGACGCTGGCGTCGACATGCTGCTCGCCGGCCATAACCATCATGCTTCCAGCCAGGACGCAGGTGAGTTGGTGACCCGCGCCGGCGGTACGCTGGTGGTGCAGGCGGGCACCGCGACCTCGACCCGTGTCCGCGAGCAGGAACAAAGTTTCAACACGATCGACATTCGCGACGACGCGGTGACCGTCACCGTTCACGCCTGGAAGGGCGAGGAGTTTCTGCCCGCCGATGCCCAACGCTACGAATGGCAGGAGGGGCGCTGGAAGCTACTTCCTACACCGCAGGTCGCGCATTAGACGCGGCTACATGACCCTACCGGCCGGCTTCGATCTCGACGACTTCGTGCAACGCGTGCTGGCCGAGGACCTCGGCACCGGCGGCGACATCACCTCCAGGGCGACGATCGATGCCGATGCCCGCTTCACCGCCCAAATGAACGCGCGGGAGCCAATCGTGCTTGCCGGCGTCGAGATTGCCGAGGCATTCTTCCGGTCACTCGACCCCGACGTGCAGATCGAACTGGCCGCCGCGGACGGCGAGAAGATTCAAGCCGGCGGGTCGATCATGCGCATGGTCGGCAATGCCCGGGCCATGCTGACCGCAGAACGCCCCGCACTGAACACGCTTCAGCATCTGTCCGGGATCGCGACGCTTAGCCGCCGCTATGTCGACGCGATTACAGGAACTGGCGCGGTGCTAATTGACACGCGCAAGACAATTCCGGGCCTGCGGCTACTCGACAAATATGCGACGCGGATGGGCGGCGCTCAGAACCACCGGATGCGGCTCGACGACGGCGTGCTCATCAAGGACAATCACGTGGCCGTCTGCGGCGGCGTCGCTGAAGCGGTGCGCAAAGCGAAGGCGGCGGCGACTGGCCTCCAAGTCCAGGTCGAAGTCGACCGCATCGACCAGATCGAACCGGCACTGGCGGCAGGCGCGGATCGCCTGCTCCTCGACAATATGCCGCCGCCGGTACTGCGCGAGGCGGTCGCGCTCGTTGGCGGACGCGTGCCGCTCGAGGCGTCGGGCGGAGTCAACCTCGATACCGTCCGCGCAATTGCGGAGACGGGCGTGGACTTCATTTCGGCCGGCCGCATTACGCAGTCTGCGCCCGCCGTGGACATCGGCCTGGATTATGCGCTGAGTCGTTAAGCAAACGGAACATTATTCATTGAAATGACAGGTTTTCAGGAGCAACCGAGTTCGCTGAGTCGGTCGCTTCCCCTCCGTGACCGATGCGTCGTCCGAGGAGTATTTCGATGAAGAAACTAATCGCCCTTGCGCTTTCGACTGCGCTTGTCGCCATTCCCACCGCCGCTAGCGCTCGCCACCATGATGGCAACCGCCACTGGGATCGCAATAGCGGCCGTTATTACGGCAGCGGCTACCGCAATTACGGATACGGCTATGGGTATCCGCGCACGGTGATCTCGGTCGGTTACGGTTACGGGTCGCCCTACGGCGGCTACGGCTACGGTTATGGTTCGCCCTATGGCTACGGAGGCTATCCGGGCGGCTATGGGGGTTATCCCGGCGGCTACGGGGGTTATGGATACGGCAGCCCGTATGGCTACGGCTCTCCCTACGGCTATGGCAGCCCCTACGGGTACGGTTATCCGTACGGCGGCCAATATGGATACGGCTACCCGTCAGGGTACAATGGATACGGCTACAACGGCTACGGCAACCAATGCGCCAATCCTGCGGCCGGCGCCGCGCTGGGCGGCGCCGCGGGAGCCGCGATCGGCGGCGTGATTGCCGGCAACGACGGCCACCGCAACAACACCGGTGAAGGGATCGCGATCGGCGGAATCCTCGGCGCGGTAGTCGGCGGCGCGGCTGCTTCGAGCAACTGCTAAACGGGACGAAATAGGCGGGGTCCCGGAACCGACCGGGGCCCCGAGCACTTTTTTCGCGCAATAAGCGCCAAGCTTTTCTATACGGGCGCCAATACAGGCGCATGCGCGCTCGGGAGACGGGTTTTGTTCAAGGGCCTCAAGCCCATCCTTTACGGCGGACGCGAGGTGTGGCCGCTGGTTGAAGGCGGCAAGGGTGTCAGCGCCACCAATCATGCCAGCAGTGGTGCTTGGGCTGCGGCTGGCGGCATCGGGACGGTCAGCGCCGTCAATGCCGACAGCTACGATCCCGAAGGCCGGATCATCCCGCAGGTCTATGAAGCGCTTACCCGCAGAGATCGGCATGAAGAGCTGATCAAATATGCCGTCGACGGTGCCGTCTCTCAGGTCCAGCGCGCCTATGAAATGGCCAGCGGCAAGGGCGCGATCAACATCAACGTGCTGTGGGAAATGGGTGGCGCCCAGCGCGTCCTCCACGGCGTGCTGGAGCGGACCAAGGGCCTCGTCACCGGCGTCACCTGCGGCGCCGGCATGCCCTATAAGCTCTCGGAGATCGCGGCGTCTTACGGCGTCAGCTATCTGCCGATCATCAGCTCGGCGCGCGCCTTCAGCGCCTTGTGGAAGCGCGCCTATCACAAGGCGGCGGAATGGCTCGCGGCGGTCGTCTACGAGGATCCGTGGCTCGCCGGCGGGCATAACGGGCTCAGCAATGCCGAGGATCCGCGCAAGCCGCAGGACCCCTATCCCCGGGTGAAGGCGCTGCGCGAAACGATGCGCGAAAACGGCATCGCCGACAGCGTTCCGATCGTCATGGCCGGCGGCGTGTGGCGGCTGGACGAGTGGGAGAATTGGATCGACAATCCGGAGCTCGGCCAGATCGTCTTCCAGTTCGGCACGCGGCCGCTCCTGACTCAGGAAAGCCCGATCCCGCCCGAGTGGAAGGCCAAGCTGTTGACGCTCGAGGAAGGCGACGTGCTGCTGCACCGTTTCTCGCCGACGGGCTTCTATTCGTCGGCAGTGCGCAACCCGTTTCTGCGCAACCTCGAAGCGCGCAGCGAGCGCCAGATCGCCTACACCAAGGAATCGATCGGCGATCACCATTTCGAGCTCGACGTCGGCATCGGTACCAAGAAGCATTACTGGGTTACCAAGGGCGACCTACAGCATGCCCGCGAATGGTATGCGCAAGGCTTCACCAACGCGATGAAGTCGCCCGATGACACGCTCATCTTCGTGACGCCCGAAGAAGAAAAGCAGATCCGCGTCGACCAGGCCGAATGCATGGGCTGCCTGTCGCAGTGCGCGTTCTCGTCCTGGGCCGACAATGAGAAGAATTCGACCGGTCGCCTCGCCGATCCGCGCAGCTTCTGCATCCAGAAGACGCTTCAGGACATCGCGCATGGCGGCCCGGTCGAGCAGAACCTCATGTTCGCGGGGCATGCCGCTTTCCGCTTCAAGTCCGACCCATTTTACTCGAACGGCTTCATCCCGACCGTGAAGCAGCTCGTCGATCGGATTCTGACGGGGGCCTGATGTTCAATCGGGGGGCAATCGCGGCAGCGTTGATCGTCGCGGCTGCAGCGCCCGCCGCTGCGCAAGACAAGAAGCCACCTTACTGGGCCTCGATCGCGAGCGGGCAGGCGATGATGCGCACCGGGCCCGCGCGTAACTATCCCGGCACCTGGCTCTATCAACGCCGCGACCTGCCGGTCCGCGTGCTCAAGACCTATCCCAACTGGCGCCTCATCGAGGACCCAGACGGCACGCAGGGCTGGATGCTCGTGACGCTGCTCAGCGACCGCCGCACGGCGATCGTCAAGCAAGGCGATCCACGTCCGGTCAGGATCCAGCCCGATGATGGCGGAAAGGTCCGCTATCTCGCCGAAGCCGGGGTCGTCGGCCACATCGACCATTGCGCCAACGGCTGGTGCCACATCGAAATGGGCAAGCGCGACGGATTCATGCGCACCACCGATCTGTGGGGCGTCGGCGAGAATGAGGTGGTCGATTGAAGCGCATCGCCGCAATCGCACTTGGAGTGATCTGCATGACCAGCCCGGCTGATTCGGCGCCACGCCCGCCTATCCAGCATTACGGAACTCCGACGCTGAACGGACAGCGCCTGCCATTCTCGAGCGCAGTGCGGGTGGGGGATATCCTCTATCTATCGGGCGCGATCGGCCGCGGTCCCGACGGCAAACCGCCCGAGGGGATAGAGGCGCAGACCAAAGCGACGATGGACGACATCGGCAACACGTTGAAGCTCGCTGGCCTCGGCTATGACGACCTGTTCCACTGCACCGTGTTCTTGAGCGACATGAAGAACTGGGCCGCGTTCAACGAGGTCTATCTGACCTATTTCCCAGATGGCCCGCTTCCCGCGCGCAGCGCGGTTGGCGTCAACGGCCTCGCCTTGGGCGCACTGATGGAAATCGAGTGCCAGGCCTACGCGGGGCAGAAGTAGCTAGACGAGCTCCACCGCGATTGCCGTCGCTTCGCCGCCGCCAATGCACAGGCTCGCGACGCCGCGCTTCAGGCCGCGCTCCTGCAGCGCCGCAATCAAGGTCGTGGTGATGCGCGCGCCGCTGGCGCCGATCGGGTGACCGAGCGCGGTCGCGCCGCCGTTCACGTTGATCTTGTCGTGCGGAATGCCGAGGTCGCGCATCGCGATCATCGCTACGCAGGCGAACGCCTCGTTGACCTCGTAGAGATCGACATCGTCGACGCTCCATCCGGCCTTTTCCAGCACCTTGTGCAGCGCCGGCACTGGAGCCGAGGTAAACTTGGCCGGCTCCTGCGCGTGCGCGGCATGGGCAACAACGCGGGCGACGGGCTTCTTGCCGAGCTTGTCGGCAACGCTCTGCCGGGTCAGCACCAGCGCCGCGGCGCCGTCACTGATCGATGACGAGGTCGCCGCCGTGATCCGCCCGTCCTTGGCGAAGGCGGCGCGAAGCTGCGGGATCTTCTCCGGATTGCCCTTGCCGGGCTGCTCGTCGACGTCGACCGTGACTTCGCCCTTGCGGCTGACCACCGTCACCGGCGTGATTTCCTTGTCGAACTTGCCGCTGCTGATCGCTTCGTTGGCGCGGCGCAGGCTCTCGATCGCGTAAGCGTCCATGTCCTCGCGCGTGAACTGATATTCGGTCGCAGCTTCCTCGGCGAAGGTGCCCATCGCCCGGCCCGGTTCGTATGCGTCCTCGAGGCCGTCGAGCATCATGTGGTCGTAGACCGTGTCGTGACCGATGCGCGCGCCGGAGCGATATTTCTTCGACAGGTATGGCGCGTTGGACATGCTCTCCATGCCGCCCGCGACGATCACGTCGGCCGAGTTGGCGGCGAGCATATCGTGCGCGAACATCGTCGCCTGCATGCCCGATCCACACACCTTGTTAATCGTCACCGCTTCGGCCGAGCGCGGAAGTCCGGCGCCCAGCGCCGCCTGGCGCGCCGGGGCCTGGCCGAGGCCCGCCGACAGCACATTGCCCATGAACACCTTGTCGACCTGGTCGCCCGAAAGCCCTGCGCGCTCGACCGCCGCCTTGACCGCAGTCGCGCCGAGTTCGGTTGCGCTCACTCCGGACAGGGCGCCCTGGAAGCTGCCCATCGGCGTGCGGGCGTAGGACAGAATGACGATCGGATCGGAATTGGCCATGGATGAACTCCGGAGTCGGGATGTTGCAGTGCACATAAGACTGCGGCGTCGCTTGTTCAAACGCCAACGCGGGTGCTAGTCGCCCCAGCCGAACAGGAGACCTTATGTCCGAACCCGCGCCGCTCGATTTCGGCCTCGGCGAGATGGCTGACACCATCCGCGAGACGACCCAGCGCTTTGCCGCCGACAAGATCGCGCCCATCGCTGCCGAGATCGACGAGACCGACAAATTTCCCCGCCACCTGTGGCAGCCGATGGGCGAGCTCGGGCTCCATGGCATCACGGTCGAGGAGGAGTTTGGCGGGCTGGGTTTGGGCTACCTCGAACATGTCGTGGCCCAGGAAGAAGTGGCGCGCGCCTCTGCGTCCGTCGGTCTCAGCTATGGCGCCCACTCCAACCTCTGCGTCAATCAGATCCGTCGCTGGGCTAACCCCGATCAGAAGAAGCAATTCCTGCCCAAGCTGATCAGCGGCGAGCATGTCGGCGCGCTCGCAATGAGCGAGGCAGGCGCCGGCAGCGACGTCGTCGGCATGAAGCTGAAGGCCGAGAAGAGCGGCAACGGCTACCGCCTCAATGGCACAAAGTTCTGGATCACCAACGGCTCCGAGGCAGACACGCTCGTCGTTTACGCCAAGACCGGCGAGGGCAGCCGCGGGATCACGGCCTTCCTGATTGAAAAGGAAATGACCGGCTTTTCGATAGGCCAGAAGGTCGACAAGCTCGGCATTCGCGGCTCACCGACCGCTGAGCTGGTCTTCGACGATTGCTTCGTCCCGCCCGAAAACATCCTCGGCGAGGAGAATAAGGGCGTCGAAGTGCTGATGAGCGGCCTCGATTATGAGCGGACCGTGCTCGCGGGTTTGCAGCTCGGGATCATGCAGGCCTGCCTCGACGTCGTGCTACCCTACGTCCGCGAGCGCAAGCAGTTTGGAAAAGCCATCGGCACCTTCCAGCTGATGCAGGCCAAGATCGCCGACATGTATGTCGCGCTGAATTCATCCCGCGCCTACGTCTACCAGGTCGCCAAGGCGTGCGACGCGGGCAAGACCACGCGCTACGACGCGGCGGGCGCAATCCTGCTCGCGTCGGAAAACGCCGTGAAGGTCGCTAACGAGGCCGTGCAGGCCTTGGGCGGCGCGGGCTACACCAAGGACTGGCCCGTCGAGCGTTATTATCGCGATGCCAAGCTGCTCGACATTGGCGCCGGCACCAACGAGATCCGTCGCATGTTGATCGGCCGCGAGCTGATCGGCGTTTAGCCCCAGACCTTCACCCGCTGCTCGGGCGCGAGGTAGAGCTTCGCGTCGGGCTTCACGCCAAAAGCCTGGTACCACGCATCGAGGTTACGCACCGTCAGCGCCCGGAATGGGTCGGGCGCATGCTCATTGGTCGTCACGATGTTGCGCAGGTAGCCGTCGCGCATCTTACTCGCGTGGGCCTGGCCGTAGGCAATGAAGAAGCGCTGGTCGCCCGTCAGCCCGTTAATCACCGGTGCGGGCTTGCCGTTCAGCGATGCGTGGTAGGCGTCGTACGCCGCGCTTAGCCCCGCGACGTCGGCGATATTCTCGCCAAGCGTCAGCTCGCCGCGCACGTGCAGGCCAGGCAGCGCCTCATAAGCGTCGAACTGCTTTGCAAGCGCAGCGCCTGCTTCCTGAAAGCGCTTGAGGTCTGCTGGTGTCCACCAGTTGCGCAACGCGCCGGTCGCGTCGAACGCCGCGCCATTATTGTCGAAGCTGTGGCTGATCTCATGGCCGATGACTGATCCGATCGCGCCATAGTTGAAGGCCGGGTCGGCGCTGGCGTCGAAGAACGGCCGCTGGAGGATGCCGGCCGGGAAGTTGAGCGCGTTCTGCACCGGCAGGTTGACCGCGTTCACGGTCTGCGGCGTCATCCACCATTCCTTGCGGTCGGGCGCCTTGCCGATCTTGCCCAGCTGGTGCGCATATTCGGCCTTCTGCGCGGCGATCTGGTTGGCGTAGGCGCTGGTGCCAAGCTGGAGCGAGCCATAGTCGCGCCAGGTATCGGGATAGCCGACGCCGACCTCGATATTCTCGACCTTCTTCAGCGCTTCCGCCTTGGTCGACGGCGCCATCCAATCGAGCGCTTTCACCTTGGCCGCGAACGCCGCCTTGATGTTGGCGACCATCTGCTGGACCTCGGTCTTGGCCGACGCCGGGAAATATTTGTCGACATAGGCTTTGCCCATGGCATCGCCGAGGTTGGCGTTGACTGCTGCGAGCGCGCGCTTGTCACGCGGCAGCTGTTGCGGTTGGCCATTCAGCTTCCCGCCAAAGAACGCGAAATTGGCCTGGTCGATTTTCGACGGCAGCACGTCGGCATGGCTGTTGATCTGGTGGAACACCAGCCAGTCCTTCCACGCGTCGAGCGGCTGGCTCGCGACCAGCGCGGACAGGCCACGGATCGCATTGGCCTCATAGGCGTCGAACTTGTCGTAACCGCCAAGCTGCGCCGCGTTGAGGAACCGGTTCCAGTCGAGCCCCGGCGCATTCTTCTGGAAGTCGGCGCGGGTCCAGATCGCCGCGGCCTTGGCGTAATCGTTCGCTTCCTCACGCGTGACGTGCGCCTCGGCGATCTTCATTTCTAGGTCGTAGATGCGCTCGGCGCGGGCGGCTGCATCGGGCACCCCGGCAAGCGTCAGCACCTGCTGGATGTACGGCTTATAGGCGGCGCGGATGTCCACCATCTCCTTGTCGCCGGACAAATAATATTCGCGGTCGGGAAGCCCGAGCCCGCCCTGCAGCACATAGGGCACGACTTCGCCCGGCGTCGCCAGGCCCTGGGTCACGAAAATGCCGAACAGATTCTCGGTGTTGAAATCGGTCGCGTTGAAGGGATCGACGTCGGCGCGGATCTGGCTGCCCAATACTTCCGCCAGCTGGCCCTTGTCCTGGATCGCCATGAACCGGTCGAGATCGGCTTTCACCGGCGCCATGCCTGCGCTGTCGATCGCCGCCTGGTCGTTATAGGCCTTGAAATAGCTGACGATCCGGCCCTCGTTCGAATTGGCGTCGGGGTTGGACTTGAGCAGGGAATTGATGAGGTCGAGGTTCTGCTTCTCGACTGCCTGCCGCGCGGTGAAGAAGGCGCCGATGCTGCTGCGGTCCGCCGGTATCTCGTTGCTCTTCACCCAATTGCCGTTGGCGTAGAGGAAGAAATTGTCCCCGGGAGCGACCGTCTTGTCCATCGCCGCAAGGTCGACCCCGACCGCGTTTCCTGCCTGCTCCTGGTCCGCGGACCCAAGTTTCGAATTGCACGCGCTGAGCGCGAGAGCGGATACGAACAAAAGAAGCAGCGGTTTTTTCATGGCGGTCTTTCTCCCCAGACCAGTTGAGCCGCCGCTAGAGGCCTTGCTTTGCAAAGGCCGCAAGCACCGGCTAGGCGAGCGGCACTGCTTTTCGACCAACGGATGGCTGGAGGTTTTTTGAGCGCGCCGCCTATCGAGAGCAAAATCGCAACCGACAGCGATGAGTTCCGGACGCGCGACAGACATAATCGCGCGCTTGCCGAGAAATTGCGCGACGATGTCGCCCAGGCCGCAAAGGGCGGGAACGAGAAAAGCCGCGAACGCCACGTTTCCCGCGGCAAGCTGCTGCCGCGCGATCGCGTCGAGCGGCTGCTCGATCCGGGCTCGCCGTTCCTCGAGATCGGTCAGCTCGCCGCCTGCGACATGTACGAGGGCGAGGTGCCAGGCGCCGGCCTGATCGCAGGGATCGGCCGCGTTTCTGGCCGCGAGGTGATAATCGTCTGCAACGACGCGACGGTCAAAGGCGGCACTTACTATCCGATGACGGTGAAGAAGCATCTCCGCGCGCAGGAGATCGCGCTCGAGAACCGCTTGCCGTGCGTCTACCTGGTCGACAGCGGCGGTGCGAACCTGCCGCACCAGGCCGAGGTGTTCCCCGACCGCGACCATTTCGGCCGGATCTTCTTCAACCAGGCGCAGATGAGCTCCAAGGGCATCGCCCAGATCGCGTGCGTCATGGGCAGCTGCACCGCCGGCGGCGCCTATGTCCCGGCGATGAGCGACGAGAGCGTGATCGTCCGTAACCAGGGCACGATCTTCCTCGGTGGCCCGCCGCTGGTGAAGGCCGCGACCGGCGAGGAGATCAGCGCCGAGGACCTCGGCGGCGGCGACCTCCATGCGCGGAAGTCAGGCGTGGTCGATCACCTCGCCGAGAATGACGAGCATGCGCTGACGATCGTGCGCGACATCGTGTCCACGCTTCAGCCGGAAGCCGGCGCGAGCCTCGAGCTGCGCGAGCCGCGTCCGCCTTTGTTCGATGCGGAAGAATTATACGGTGTCATCCCCGAGGATGTGCGCGCACCCTATGACGTGCATGAGGTGATCGCCCGCATCGTCGACGGCTCCGAATTCCACGAGTTCAAGCCGCTCTACGGCTCGAGCTTGGTCACCGGCTTCGCCCACATCTGGGGCATGCCGGTCGCAATCCTGGCCAATAACGGAATCCTGTTCAGCGAGAGCGCCGTCAAAGGCGCGCACTTCATCGAGCTTGCCTGCCAGCGCCGGACGCCCCTGCTGTTCCTGCAGAACATCTCAGGTTTCATGGTCGGCGGCAAATATGAGGCGGAGGGCATCGCCAAGCATGGCGCCAAGCTGGTCACCGCCGTCGCCACCGCCAGCGTGCCCAAGATCACAGTGCTGATCGGTGGCAGCTTCGGCGCAGGCAATTACGGCATGTCCGGTCGCGCTTATTCGCCGCGTTTCCTGTTCACCTGGCCCAACAGCCGCATCAGCGTGATGGGCGGCGAGCAGGCTGCGTCGGTCCTGGCGACCGTCCACCGCGACGCTGACAAATGGACGCCGGCGCAGGCCGAGAAGTTCAAGCAGCCGATCCGCGAGGAATATGAAGCGCAGGGCAATCCGTGGCACGCGACCGCGCGGCTGTGGGACGACGGGATCATCGACCCGGCGCAGACCCGCGACGTGCTTGGCCTCGCCTTCGCCGCAACGCTGAACGCGCCGATCCCCGACCGGCCGCAGTTCGGCGTGTTCAGGATGTGACGATGCTTTTCGCGTTTCTTGCTGCCGCCACGGCCCAGTGCGCGCCGGTCGATCTCGCGCTTGGCGAGATGCCCGCGAGCTATCGAGGCAGGCGCTTTCGCGAAATCTCGGCGAGCTTCGCCGTGGCTTATGCCCAGGCGTGCAAGGAAGGACTGCTGAAGGGCAAGTCGCTCGCATCGTCGCATCGGCTGGTGCTGCTCAACGCGCCGGAAGCCAACGTCGCTTCGATCTACTCAGTCAAGGGCCGGACGGTGCTCGAATATTATTTCGTGACTGGTGACGGCAAAACGCACGTGCCGAGCGCGGCGGAGCTTCACGAGGCGATCTACTGCACAATGCACGGCGCGTCGGCGAAAGAGCAGGAGGAGAGCGGCCGGTGCCTGCCCGATTGATGAAGTCGCTGCTCATCGCCAATCGCGGCGAAATCGCGTGCCGCGTCATTCGCACGGCGCGGGCGCTCGGGATCCGCACGGTCGCGGTCTATTCCGACGCCGACGCCAAGGCCCTGCACGTGCGCATGGCCGACGAAGCCGTTCCGATTGGGCCCAGCGAAGCGCGCGAATCCTATTTGCGCGGGGAGAAGATTATCGCGGTCGCCAAGTCGACCGGGGCCGAGGCCATCCACCCGGGCTACGGCTTCCTCAGCGAAAACGCCGACTTCGCTGCGGCGGTGATCAAGGCCGGGCTGATCTGGGTCGGGCCGAAGCCCGACAGCATTCGTGCAATGGGCCTCAAAGACGCGGCGAAGAAACTGATGGCCGACGCCGGCGTGCCGGTGACGCCGGGCTATCTCGGCGAAAACCAGGACCCCAAGCACCTGAAAAAAGAAGCCGACGCGATCGGCTATCCGGTGCTGATTAAGGCGGTTGCCGGCGGCGGCGGGAAGGGCATGCGGCGGGTCGACGCTGCGAAGGAGTTCGACGACGCGCTGGAAAGCTGCAAGCGGGAAGCCGCGTCCAGCTTCGGCGACGACCGCGTCCTCATCGAAAAATACATCCTCTCGCCGCGTCACATCGAGGTGCAGGTGTTCGGCGACAGCCACGGCAACGTCGTCCATTTGTTCGAGCGCGATTGCTCGCTCCAGCGCCGTCACCAGAAGGTGATCGAGGAAGCGCCGGCACCGGGCATGGACGAGGCGACGCGCGAGGCCGTGTGCGACGCGGCGGTGCGCGCTGCCCAAGCGGTGAATTACGAAGGCGCGGGCACGATCGAGTTCATCGCCGACGCGTCGAAGGGCCTCAAGGCCGACCGCATCTGGTTCATGGAAATGAACACGCGGCTGCAGGTCGAGCATCCGGTGACCGAGGAGATCACCGGGCAGGATCTGGTTGAGTGGCAGCTGCGCGTCGCGTCAGGGGAGAAGCTCCCGCGCAGCCAGGACGAGCTCTCCATCAACGGCCACGCAATCGAGGCGCGCCTCTATGCGGAGGACCCGAGCAAAGGCTTCCTGCCGAGCGTCGGCAAACTCGAACATTTCGACCTTGGCGATGACGGACGGATCGAGACCGGCGTCGAGGAAGGCGACTCAATCTCGCCCTTCTACGATCCGATGATTGCCAAGCTGATCGCGTATGGCGACGATCGCGATGACGCGATCGACGCGCTAGCGGACATGCTTGACGGCGTCGAAGTGTGGCCGGTCCGGACCAATGCTGCCTTCCTGTTCAATGCGCTCACCCACCCCGATTTCGAAGCGGCCAGGCTCGACACTGGCTTCATCGAACGGACCATCGATGCGCTTGTGCCGGAGTCCGAGCCGGATGAGGCGGTTCAGCGCTCCGCGGCCGCCGTCGCAATCCTAGCGGCGGAGGAGGAGGCGCCGCTCCCCGGCCGCGCCGGCTTCCGCCTCAACGCCGCGCCTCGCCTTGCCGTCGCGCTGAGCGGGCGCGCTGTCGCGCTCGGCGAGGAAGACGAGATCGCTGACGTTGCCGGCTTTGCGGACGATTATCGAGTGGTCGTGTTCCGCGAAGGGCAGGCATTCGAATTCGCGCTGGGTTCCCGCGGCACTGGCACGTCGCACGGCGCCCACGACGGCGAGATCGAAGCGCCGATGCCAGGCAAGGTGACCGCGGTCGAAGTCAAGCAGGGAGAGAAGGTCGCCAAGGGTCAGCGCCTCCTCACGCTCGAGGCGATGAAGATGGAGCACGGGCTGACCGCGCCGTTCGACGGCATAATTGCGGAGCTTGCGGCCACGCCCGGCGTTCAGGTTTCCGAGGGTCAATTGCTCGTAAAGGTAGAAGCCGATGCGTAAGCTGCTTTTCCTGCTCTCGCTTTTGCTCCCGGGCTGCGCGCCGGTCGAGCCGGCCGGCGGCCCGCCCATGCCGCTGATCAATGCGCTCGGCGCACCGATCGGCACCGTCCGCGCTTGGCAAACGGCCGGCGGGGTGACGTTTCGCATCGATGCGAGTGGCCTGCCGCACGGCGTCCATGGCATCCACGTCCACGCAGTGGGCCGCTGCGACCCGCCGGAATTCACCACGGCCGGCGGACACTGGAATCCGACTGGTCACAAGCACGGCATGAACAGCCCGGCCGGGCCGCACGCCGGCGATCTTCCCAATGTCGAGGTCGCGGCCAACGGCGTGCTCGGCGCGACAGTGACTTTGCCGGGAGCGAGCATGGCGAACCTGCTCGACGCGGATGGTGCCGCGCTCGTCCTCCACGCGGGGGCGGACGACTATGTCACCGATCCCAGCGGCAACAGCGGCGCGCGAATCGCCTGCGCCGTGATCCTGCCCCAGGCGGAGATTCGCTGATCCCGCTTTAAACCGGTGTTAGCCAAGCGCGTTTTAGAGCGCGGACGATGCTGAAATATTTCCTCGTTGGCCCGTTGATCAGTGCCGCGGCTTACGGCGCCGGAGCCTATTACGGCGCGGACGCGGAGCAGGTCGTCAACAAGAGCCCGGACACCGTCTATTCAGCGCTGTCGAACATGGTCGATGGAAGCATCGAGCGTGACGCCGGCATTACCCGCGAGGACGGCCGGCGGATCGATACCGACCTCAAGCTCGCCGCATCCGATCCCGGCAGGAGCATGACGATGCAACTGCTGCTCGATGGCCAGCCTGGCGTGAGCGCGGACGTTAGTTTGTCACCCCAGCAAGACGGCAAGGCGACCCTGGTGGCGGTGAAGCTCCACGCAAACCATGCGGTGCTCCGCGACAAGCTGGCCGGAAGTCCCCAGGCGCGGCTCGGCTATGCCCCCGACTGGCTGCTCAACCTCACCTTCCGCCCGGTGCTTAAGGCCTTGGGCGAGGATATCGAGAAGGAGCAGGGGTTCGCCAGCTTGCCCGGCTTCCACAGCCAGGCGGAATGGGAATCGTCGCTTCCCGCCGACCAGCAGCAGGACCTGCAGCAATGGCGGCAATATGATGCGACGCGCCCGACCAGCGATCCGAACGCGGCCGCGCAAAACTACATGGGCAGCGCCGGCGCGAACTAGTCGCGGCGCTTGACCCTGACGTCGGTCACATAGCCGCGATAATCCATGCTGCAGCGGAAGCTGAGGTCGCCCTGGCCGGCATAGCGCGGGTCGATGATTCCCGGGTTGTACATGCCGTAGCGCAGCCCGCTGTCGAGCAGCCCGCGAACCCGCAAGCCGCCATGCGAGCGCCGCTCGACGCTGGTCACGGCCGTCAGCCTTATGTTGTTGTAGCCCCACGGCCCGTAGCGGTCGTAGCCCTGGCGGAGATACGGCCGCGTGTTGCGCACGGCCTCGTTGACGGCGGCATCGGCGCAGCGGCTGACCGCGCCGCGATCGTGCACCGAATAGCGGTTGCCGAGCAGCCCATCGATCATCTGGCCGATGACGTTGCCGGGGCCGTAGCCCTGGCTAGGGTAACCCGGGTAGCCGGGGTAAGTCTGGCCCGGATACGGATAGGTCTGGGGCGGATAGGTCGGCGGCGGATAATATTGCGCGGGCAACGGCGCGGCGACCCCGCCGGCAAGCGCGGCGGTCGTCAGCATCTTGGCGAACTTGGTCATGGTCCCTCCCTCAATCTCCCAGGCTGGCATAAGTCAGCGACACTTCGTCCATGCCGTCGCCGGCGGCAACGACATTGGTGACGATCGCGTCGTGCAAGGTGTAGCTCCCGCCCTCGCGGGTCGTGATCCTGACCTTCACCAGATGCTTGCCCGTCGCGCACAGCCCGGCGAGCGTCTTGAACGTTGCGGTCCCGCGCGCCATCGGCTCGGCGATCATGTTGGGCACTTCCAGCTTGCCTGGCTCGGCCGTGGTCATGCGCGCCGAGCTCAAGTTCGAGCTGGCGACGTCCTTGACCTTGGTCACCTGCATGTCGCTGATCTTGGGCTTGCTCGCCTCGGCCGCGCTGACTTGGCCGCCTTCTTCCGGATCGGACGCGACGCCATCCAGCTTCACGTTGCCGAAGGTCGGCTTGCCCGGCTGATAGGTGCGCGCGGTGACCTGGCCGCCTTCCATCGGGTCCGCTGAATAGACGGTGCCCGCGTCCTTGATCGCGCCCCAGGCCACGTTCTGGACCTGTACCTCGAGCGTGTCGGTCGCGGCGGCCTTCGCATAGTCCGAATATTTGACGTTCCCGATATGCTTGTGCTCGGCGACGCCGCCCTGGCCCGCGCCAGGTTTCGGGATGCAGAAGCGGTTGGTGCATTCGGGTGGCGGCGGCTGCGGGTCGCCGGGGTAGGGGACCGGCAGCGGCGATGGCCCCGCCGGCGGCGGCGCGGGCACCGGCTCGTCGGCGAGCGCGGGAGCGGCGGCAAGGACCAGGATTGCCGTGGCGACGAAAGATGCGCGGATCATTCATGCCTCCCCTGACGACAATGGGAAGCGCCCGCCCTACACCCCCGTCCGGAGTCGCGCCTAATCGCGCGGCCCGAACTCAAGCCACCACTAACGTAAGTTATGTACATATGGGCCAATCAGGCGTATCCCCTCGGACATCGCCGCCTCCAGCTTCAGCCTGGCGGTGACCGAGAGACAAATGGAGAGCTCCCGCTGCTGTGAGGAGCCTGCATATTTCTTCCCCCCTCAAAACCTACCGCATCTATTCGTATGACGCCGCGAACAAGATGGTCACGGCCGACCTGATCGACGCGATCGACGACGCCGAGGCGCTGGCCAAGACCAACGCTGCCGGCTTCGGCTCCAAGTGCGAGCTGTGGGAAGGGGAGCGCCTCGTCGCGAATCTCGGGGAGCAGCGCCGCCAGGCGTAGCGCCGGCGAGCCCTTAATTCACATCGGACAAACAAAAGGCCCGACCGGAAAGGGGCGACCGGCCGGGCCTTTGTCTGTTGCGCAATCGCGCAACCTCAGCGGGGCTTAGTGGCCGCGCTTCTGGTGCAGCGTCTGGCTGATGACGTTCTGCGCAAGCGCCTTCGAACCGCTCTTGGCGGTGCAGGTCGGGCTTCCGCCGCCCGATTTGCCGAGCACGGCTGCGCTGACGCCGCAGACGTTGGCGGCAATGCCAACCGGAACGTTGACCGTGATCGGCGCCGACACGTTGTTCAGCGCGGAGATCTGGTCGTTGTTGAGGAAGTTGTTGAGGATCGACACGTCCTGGATGGTGACGGCGACCAGGCCGCTGCCCGTATTGATCTGGGCAAGGGCCGGGGTGGCGCCAAGGCTCAGGGCGGCGGCGGCAAAGATGATCTTACGCATTACACTTCTCCTCTGGGTTCATAGCTGCGGGAGCGCACACGCGCTCCCTCCCGCCTCGCATGGGGCAGGTTCGGGGTGTTAAACGCCTGAAAGTCGAGGATATTCCACTGCTTGCGGCGGGACGCGGGTATGATGGGGCAGGGCGAGCCGGGCTGGTGCGCCGGCCCGGCTTCGCTATGGTCGGCCGCATGACGCTGAAGGGATCATGCCACTGCGGCGGGGTGACGATCGAGGTGCCGGGCGCGCCCGAATGGCTCGGCAGCTGCAACTGCAGCATCTGCCGCCGGACGGGCGCTTTGTTCGCTTACTATCCTGACGATGCCGGAGTCGCCGTCGCGGGGGAAACGGTCCGCTATATCCAAGGCGACCGGATGATCGCGCTCCACCATTGCGGAACCTGCGGCTGCGCCACGCACTGGGACGGACTCGTCGAGGTCGTGCGCAAGGTCGGGGTGAACGCCCGCCTGCTCGATGGCTTTGCGGTGACCGAGCAGGGGCCGACGCTGAATGGCGCCGCAATCGAGGTGCGGTTTCTGGACAACGCCGATTAGCAAACGGGCGGCCGCGCGTCGAAGCACGACCGCCCGCCGCGATGTCAGCTTCTAGTAGCGACGATAAGCGCTGTTGTTGGCGCTGATCCTCACGTTGGTCACCGCGCCGCGATAATCGACGTTGCAGCGGAAGGTGAGGTCGCCGTCCGCATAATTGCGGCCCTGGCTGTACCCGTACTGGTTGCCGGTGTGGCCGGCATAGCCCGAACTCATCAGGCCCTTCACGCGAAGCCCGCTGTTGCGGCGCTGGACGTCGGTAATCGCGGTCACGCGCATCGCCGGGGCAGCGAAGCCCTGCTGATAGCCGCGCTGGCCGTAGCCCTGCTGATATCCATAGCCATAAGCCGAACGGCCGTAGCTGTAGCCGCGATACTGGGTCTGCGCCTGGATCATCGCCGCGTTCGCGCACTGGCTGATCTTGGTGCGGTCGGTGACGTTGTAGCGGTTGCCGAGCAGCTGATCGACGATCTGGCCGACCACGCCCGTGCCCTGGTTGGCATAGCCGTACTGGCCCGGATAGCCGTACTGGTTCGGGTACTGGTTGGGATATTGGTTGGGGTAGGCCGTGCCCGGATAGGCAGTGCCCGGATAGGTCGTCTGGGGATAGCCGTAGGGCACCTGGGCGGCAGCCGGCATGGCAATGCCCGCGACGCCGGCGACGGCCGCGGTGGCCGCCAGAAGCTTGAACATTCTCATTGGAAAATTCCTCGTCTTCCCGCGAATTGCGGGGGATTCGGAAGTAAAACGCATCGGCCCCCGAAACAGTCGCATGAACTGAAAACAACAACATGAGCCGACGAGCGGACCGCGAAGTACACGAAGTACACGCCCCAACGCGCGCGAGGCGCGAAAAGTCCCAAACGTCACAGGCCTACGCGTGCGTGCGCGAGGCGCGCGCATGTGCGCGAGGCGCGCGCATGTGCGCGCACGCGAGCCGACCGGCAGGAGCGATGGGGAATGCCGGAAACTGCATCGATCAGCTTAAGGCATAAAGGCCACGCTGTAGGACAGCGAAATTTGCCTCTATGGTTGGGCAGTTCGGGGGAGGGACGAATGAGCCTAGACCTGGGATTATTAGGCGCTCGCGCTCACTGCATCGCAGGCAGCGCCGCCCGCCATGCCCGACGTGACGACGTGGAAGCTGAACGTCGCCAGGTCCACCTTCACGCCCGGCCCCGGCTGGCGCAGCCAGATGCGAACCTACCGCCGCACTGCGAACGGCGTGGAAGTCAAATGGTGGGGGGTCGGCGCCGAGGGCGAGCCGATGCGGGTCAGCTTCACCGTCCCTTATGACGGCAGCGACGCAGCCATGGTCGGATCGGACAAATATGACACGCTGAACTCGGTCAAAATCGACCCGCTGACAGTGAAGTCGGAAGAGAAGCGCGACGACAAGGTCGTCGGCATCGCTTTTCGGCGGCTGTCGCCGGACGGCAAGGTCATGACCATCACCGACGAGGGCACCAACCGGAAGGGCGAGAAATTCAGCCAGGTGCTGGTGTTCGACCGGCAGTAGGACCGCCCCGCTAGAACCCGCGTCAGTTCGGCCAGTTCGCCGGCAGGTCCTTCACGCAATCGCCATATTGCTCGCGCGCGACGCGCAGGAACTCGGCGCGGCGCTCCGCATCGAGCGGGCCGAGCTGCCTGAGGTTCGGGATCACCCACTTGGCGCCGCCGAACATCACGCGCTCGTCGTTGCGCAGCGCCTCGACCCGGCTCAAGGTCGCGTCGGCCTCCGCCGCGCTCAGCGGCCCGCCGCTCCGGTTCAAGGCGCGCGCAGCTGCGCGATATCGGCCGCCTCCTTTACTGACGTCTGGTTGAACACCGGCATGGACGGATAGATGTTGGCGAAGGCCGCCGTCTCCTCCGCCGACATATGGGTGAAGGCGTCCGCGGCGATCGCGGCGTCGTGCGCGGCACTGTCATAGGTGAAGAAGCTGATCCCGTAGGAATCGATCAGCTTGCGCACCTCGGCGCGGCTCCCGCCGCTTTCCACCGCCGCGCGGATCGCGTCGAGCCGGGCCGCCGCGCACGGGTGGATGATCGCCCGGTGATAGATTTGCGGCCCGTCGTCCCACAGCAGCTCGCGGCGCATGGCGGCGGTGGCGGAACTGGTCTTCTGCCGCCATTGCCAATCGTCGGTCAGCTGCTGCGCGACCAGCGCGATGAACACGCCGATGACGACGATCCCGATCTCGCGCACATTCTCGCGCCAGCTTCCCCACCTTTTGGCATCTGCTTTCGGCATCTCAGCCCCCCTCCCCGTTAACTCTCTATCCCTCTTTGCAAATTTAATCTCCCGGTGCAGTCTCCGCGCCGACTCATGCTCGGGGGACTGAGTCGAACAGGGGGAGTAATCATGGCGTTTTCACCGATCGGGCTCGCCGCGCTTGCGGCGGCACAGACACTTGCCGCGCCTCAAACGGCGACCATCGCACCGGCACCGCAACAGGCGGTTATCGTATCGCCCGTCACGGGCACCGTGCTTCGCGCCGGGACCGAGGTAGGGCTGCGGATGGAAGAGGGTCTTGATTCCAACAACAAGGCGCTTCGTGAAGGCCAGCAGTTCCGCATGTCGGTCGCGAACGATGTTCGCCTGGGAAATCTCGTGGTGATTCCGGCGGGCAGTCCTGCGACCGGTGAGATCACTGACCTCCGCCGCAAGGGCATGTGGGGCAAGTCGGGCCGCATCAACGCGCGCGTGATGAACGTCCGTGTCGGCGACCGCCTGATCCGCCTTTCAGGCACCTTCGACGACAAGGGCGTGACCGGCACCGCAGGCGTTGTCGGCGCGATCGTGTTCCTGCCGATCGCCGGCTTCTTCATGACCGGCACCAGCGCGAAGATTCCGGCTGGTGGTGGCGTGAAGGCGTTCCTTGACGAGGATCTGACGATTGCCGTGCCGCAACCAGCTCCGGTTGCGCCTGCTGCGGCACAACCCACGGCTTCCAGCGAGGCCGCATCAACGCAGCACTAAGCGTTGGCCGAGAACCGAAAGCCAAACGACCAGTTCAGGTCCATCGACGAGGGGATGCAAGGCTGTCTCTTCGTGCTGAACGAGGCCCACGGATGTTTGCCGCGTACCGGAGACATATTTGGTGCGTGTGTCCTTTATCCGCTTGGCATTGCTGCGGCGGTCATAGCCATTCTCTCACTGAACAAGTGTGGGTGACTCGAACCGGGCTCGGTTCGCGAGTCTCAAGCTAGACCAGCGGATTATGATAGTTCACGTGCCGAGGCTCAGGCATGTGCATCGCATGAATGTGCCTGAAGTGCTCTGGTGATTGGAGGGCCGACCTCAATTGGCCTCGCCTTTCAAGTGCGCAATACATTGCCACTGAACGGGCCTGGCAATTTACTGATCTATCGGGATTGAATTCGATATCCGTGAAGGCGTCGTAGGAGAGAGCTCTCCCGGCCACATTGGGATTTTTCCTAAGAGCATTGATGTACAGCCAGTCGTAAAACGCGGTGCGCGGCTTCAGCGGCCAATCCTCTCCAAAGAAAGAGAATCCAATAAGCGGACCCGAGTCCTTTAGGCGGGGGTCGCGCTTTGCATCCTTCGGCTCCATCCAAAATAGGTCCCGAAAGGGGCCGCCACCCGCGAACACCTTACTACCCTGAAAGGCAGCCTCGACAGTGAGCGTGCGGCCCTCGCGCGTGGTGAATTGGAGATTGAACGAACTCAGTTGAACGCCAAGTTCTTCTGCAGATTTTGAGGAAACCTCCAGCGGGTGGGAGACCTTGAGCAAATTGCGCGCCATCGAGTGGAGGGCGTCCACCGAGAGTTGTTTCTGCTTGATCGACATTCCTGGAAACCACTGAAAGTCGACGTATCTCTCAACTACGAAAGTCCCGCCCTTGGTCGCAGGCAGAAAAATTGGCCGCCATGCCATCTTATTTGCCGTCACCGGATGTACGGAAATACTGCCTATCGCCGAAATAGCCACGGCGGCTGCTGACGCTGCCCGCCAGCCCATTGAGTTCGTCCTTGTGCGCAAAAAGATGCGCCGCAGTCTGGAAGAACACGCCTTCGAAATAGTCCGGTTCAACGATACCGCGAATCAAGACTTCGGCCTGCACGTCAGTGGGATCCGCTGCTTTTAGCCGTTGGTCTGCTCGGCGCGCACAGAGTGTCTCGTCCTTGAAAAGGCCGGCGAATGCTTCTGGGCGGCTCAGCGCGGCTTCACGGCACGCCGCTATGCGTTTGTCCGCAGCATTGGTCTCACAAAACAGAACTGGTTTTTCAAGCAGAAGGCGAGGCGACAAAGAGATCACGCACCAATCCACCGTTGGATCTTTTCGGATGTACGAATAGAGCATCTTGGAATTGGGAAAAGTGATGGAAGCACAATTCCATGCTCGTCTCCCATCCCATCTCTGCTGATCATTGATAGCAACATCAGGCGCGACATTCCTGACGGCGTATCTTGGCACCAGGCCTAGATGCAGGATCGACGGCAAGTTTGAAAGTCGCGTAAAATGGACCACGCGCTCAATTTCGCGCTCGGCGATTATCCTCTCAATGGCTTCGCTCACGCAACTCGCCCACCGTTATTTGCCGAGCAACGAATGGCTAGCCTGTCCGCGAACTAGAATCGATAAAATTGTTGCGCAGTGAAAACGAATCGCTCGCCGCGATTAGGTCGCTTTGCCGTTGGCGCGCCTCCGGACGCCGCCGCCCGATCGAATGAAGGTTCGTTGAGCCTCATAGAGTTTTGTATCCATCGCCCGAAGGGTTCGGACGTCAGGATGGTCAGCGAGGAACGTGAGAGCGAGACTACAGAAACGAGCATAGCGCTCGTCTGCAGAATATTGTGGCAAGGATACCCTCTGTCTCGGAAATTGCCGGCCCATGGCTTGGCTTGCGTAGCTGTCGAAGATCGGAAAATGATCGGGCCTGTGGAAGTGGAGATACTTCGAAGCGAACGATGCATGCGCCCGCGGCGGTGTTCCGTCAGCCATGCGCCCCCGAACTCGATCGCGAATTAATCGGACGAGAAACAGGTGAGTCTCTAGGACAGGTTGCAGCGACTTTTCGCTGAAGGGATTGCGATCATTTAGCTTTCGTAGTCGGCCATCAAGTTCGGCCCAACGCGTTGAGCCGGCCAAGAATCTGAAGAAGTCAGGATCGTGGTGCGGCTTTGCTTCGCCCGAGCCCCGCTGTGGCGAGGCGGCATACGCTCGCCCTATCAGCCAAGTCTTACTGGCAATAACTTCTAGGTTTGAGTGTCTCGGCGCATCCTCCAAGCACATCCGATACAGAATCGTATTCCCGAAGCCCCACGCGGCATTCCAATCATGTGCGTAGTCAGCCTTCACCGGCCCAGCCCCTCACTTCGCCGCGATCAGGTCCGGTTCGTCCTCGTCGACCGTCACCTTCCGCGACCGAGCAACCTTCTTCGGCTTCACGTCGACCAATTTTGGTTTGACGCTCGCCCGCTCGAGAATCGGTTTCAAATACTGACCCGTCGCCGACAGCTTCACCTCCGCAATCGCTTCCGGCGGGCCCTCGGCGATGACCTTGCCGCCGTTGACGCCGCCGCCCGGCCCCAGGTCGATCACCCAGTCGGCGGTCTTGATGACGTCGAGGTTGTGCTCGATCACCACCACGGTGTTGCCCTGGTCGGCGAGGCGGTGGAGCACTTCCAATAGCTTGCGCACGTCCTCGAAGTGGAGGCCGGTGGTGGGCTCGTCGAGGATGTAGAGCGTCTTGCCGGTGGCGCGCCGCGACAGCTCCTTCGATAGCTTCACGCGCTGCGCCTCGCCGCCGCTAAGCGTGGTCGCCGACTGTCCGACCTTGATGTAGCCGAGCCCGACTTCCTGCAGCATGCGCATCTTGTCGCGGATGCCGGGGACCGCCTTGAACAGCTCGGCCGCTTCCTCGACGTTCATGTCGAGCACGTCGGCGATCGAGTGGCCCTTGAATTTCACCTCGAGAGTCTCGCGGTTGTAGCGCGCGCCGTGGCACACGTCGCAGGTGACGTAGACGTCGGGCAGGAAGTGCATCTCGATCTTGATCAGGCCGTCGCCCTGGCACGCCTCGCACCGCCCGCCCTTGACGTTGAACGAGAAGCGGCCGGGCTTGTAGCCGCGCGCCTTCGCCTCCGGCAGGCCGGCGAACCAGTCGCGGATCTGGGTGAAGGCGCCGGTGTAGGTCGCGGGGTTGGAGCGCGGGGTGCGGCCGATCGGCGACTGGTCGATGTCGATGACCTTGTCGAGCTGCTCGAGGCCGGTGATCTTGCTGCACGGGCCGCACGGGATCCGGGCGCCGTTCAGCGCGCGCGCCGCGCCGGCATAAAGCGTGTCGATGGTCAGCGACGACTTGCCGCTGCCGCTGACCCCGGTAACGCAGGTGAAGGTGCCGAGCGGGAAATCGACCGTGACGTTCTGGAGGTTGTTGGCGGTGGCGCCGTGGACGGTGACCTTCTTGCCCGAGCCCTTGCGGCGGGTGGGGAGCAGCGGGATCTCCCGCCGGCCGGAGAGGTAATCGGCGGTGATGCTGTCGGTGCAGGCGAGCAGCTCTTCGAGCGTGCCCTGGCACACCACTTCGCCGCCGTGAACGCCCGCGCCGGGGCCCATGTCGATGACATGGTCGGCGTGGCGGATCGCGTCCTCGTCATGCTCGACCACCAGCACAGTGTTGCCGAGCCCGCGCAGCCGCTTGAGCGTCTCGAGCAGCCGGTCGTTGTCTTTCTGGTGGAGGCCGATCGACGGCTCGTCGAGGACGTAGAGCACGCCAGAAAGGCCGCTGCCGATCTGGCTGGCGAGGCGGATGCGCTGGCTTTCGCCGCCGCTCAAGGTGCCGCTGGTGCGGTCGAGGTGCAGGTAGTCGAGCCCGACATTGTGCAGGAAGCCGAGGCGCTCATTGATCTCTTTCAGGATCGCCTTGGCGATTTCATTCTGCGTTGCGTTGAGCTTTTCGTGCAGATTGGCGAACCATTTGTGCGCGTCGGCGACGCTTCGGCGGCTCGACAGGCTGATGTCCTCGCCGGCGATCTTCACCGCCAGCGCTTCGGGCTTGAGGCGCGCGCCGTGGCACACTTCGCACGGCTGCGATGACTGGTAGCGGCTAAGCTCCTCGCGCATCCAAGCGCTCTCGGTCGAGAGCATGCGCCGCTCGAGGTTGCCGATCACGCCTTCGAAAGGCTTCTTCACTTCGTAGCTGCGGCGCCCGTCGATGAAGCGGAGGGTGACCGGGCGGCCGGCCGTGCCGCGGAGGACGACGCGCTGGGCTTCCTCGGGCAAATCCTTCCACGCGACGCCGAGGTCGAAATCATAGGCGCGCGCCAGGCTGGACAGTACCTGCATGTAATAAGGGCTTGGCGGGTTGGACTTGGCCCATGGCACCACCGCTCCCTTGGCGATGCTCAGGTTATGGTTCGGGACGACCAAATCGGGGTCGAAGATCATCTTCTCGCCGAGCCCGTCGCAGGCAGGGCAGGCGCCCTGCGGCGCGTTGAAGCTGAACAGCCGCGGCTCGATCTCGGCGATGGTGAAGCCGGAGACGGGGCAGGCGAATTTCTCGGAAAAGACGATGCGGCCGGGCGGCGCATAGTCGAGTTTCATGCCGCTTTGCGGCCCCGCATCCGACTCTTCCGGCGCGTCTGCCGGGTCGAGGTAGGCGAGCCCTTCGGCGAGCTTCAGCGCCGTCTCGAAACTGTCGGCCAGCCGCGCCTCGATTCCTTCGCGTACGACGATCCGGTCGACCACCACTTCGATGTCGTGCTTGTATTTCTTGTCGAGCGCGGGCGCTTCCTCGATCGCGTAGAAGACGCCGTCGATGCGGACGCGCTGGAAGCCCGCTTTCTGCCACTCGGCCAGCTCCTTGCGATACTCGCCCTTGCGGCCGCGCACGACCGGCGCGAGCAAATAATGGCGGCTGCCTTCGGGGAGCGCCATCACGCGGTCGACCATCTGGCTGACCTGCTGCGCCTCGATCGGAAGCCCGGTCGCGGGCGAGTAGGGAACGCCGACCCTGGCCCACAGCAGGCGCATGTAATCGTAGATTTCGGTGACGGTGGCGACGGTCGAGCGCGGGTTGCGACTGGTCGTCTTCTGCTCGATCGAGATGGCCGGCGACAGGCCGTCGATATGCTCGACGTCCGGCTTCTGCATCATCTCCAGGAACTGGCGCGCGTAGGCGCTGAGGCTTTCGACGTAGCGGCGCTGGCCCTCGGCGTAGATGGTGTCGAACGCGAGGCTGCTCTTCCCCGAACCCGACAGGCCGGTGATGACCGTCAGGCTCTCGCGAGGGATGTCGACATCGACTCCCTTGAGGTTGTGCTCGCGCGCGCCGCGGACAGAAATGTGGGTCAGCATCGGCTCAGATTCGTTCCGTTTATGTTCTAATCTAACGTGAGGCGCCGCGCATGGTCAACGCGGATAAGTTGGATATGGGCTTTGTTCGAGAAATTTCCACTTTCGTCGATGATGCGGGGACGCTTGTCGATGGCTGGTGGATGCACTTGGGCGCGCGCGCCACTGAGCGACCCATCTCATTGCATTTTCGGGGAATTTCCATGCGGGTTAGGGGCTTCGACAAATTTGCGCGTGTGCGCACCGCGGCGGTTCTGCTGGCGGCTTCGGCGGCGGTCTGGGTAATTCCGGCACAAGCTCAAGCCGGGCCGGACACACCAACGCTGACGGCCAGGGTTCCCAGTCACGCCAAGATTGGCGATTGGGGTGTCGACCTTACGGGGCGCGATTTGTCGGTGCAGCCCGGCAACGACTTCGATCACTATGCGTCGGGCACCTGGCTGGCGAAGACCCAGATCAGTCCTGACCATCCGGAGGTCAGCTCCTTCTACAACCTTTATGACCTTAGCCAGGAACAACTGAAGGACCTGATCACGGACGCGCCGGCGGACAGCAAGACTGGCGCCCTCTACAAGAGCATGATGGACGAGGCTGCGGTCGAAGCGGCTGGCCTCACTCCGCTCAAAAAGGACCTCGCCAAAATCGCGGCGATCAAGACCAAGGCCGCGATGGCCCGCCATATGGGAACGACGGACCACCATTTCGGAAGCTCGCTGTTCGGATTCTACCTCCAGCCAGATACGGCCGACGCGTCGATGAACGAGGTCAACTTGCTTCAGTCCGGTCTCGGCATGCCCAACCGCGACTATTATCTCGATGACCAGTTCAAACCGCAGCGCGAAGCGTATCGCGCTTATCTCGAGCGTACGTTCCGCAGCATCGGAACACCCAATCCGGCCGCCGCCGCGAACCGTGTGATGGCCTTCGAGACTGAGGTCGCGAAGAAGAGCTGGCCGAGTGCTGATCGCCGCGACGTCGAGAAGACGACCAATCCGATGAGCAGCGCCAAGCTTGCGACCTACGCGCCGGGCTTTCAGTGGGCCTCTTACTTTGCCGGCGCGAACCTCACGCCGCAGAAGCGGATGAACCTCAACGAGAATACCGCGATCCGCGACCTCGCCGCGCTCTACGCGAAGACCCCGCTATCCACTCTCAAAGAATGGGAAGCGTTCCACACCACTGACCAGGCTTCGCCCTATCTCAACAAAGCAATGGTCGACAGCCGCTTTGAATATGTGAAGACCGTTAGCGGCGTGACTGAGCAGCGGCCGCGGTGGAAGCGCGCCGTAAGCCTCGTTGACGGCTCGCTCGGCGAGCTCGTTGGCCAGGATTATGTCGCGCAATATTTCCCGGCCTCGTCCAAGGCGAAAATGGTCGAGCTGATCGGCAATCTCAAAGCCGCGATGGCCGACCGCATCAAGGCCAACAGCTGGATGAGCGAGGCGACCAAGTCCGCCGCGCTGGAGAAGCTGTCGAAGATGGAAGTCATGGTCGGCTATCCGGACAAGTTCCGCGACTACAGCCCGCTCACGATCGATTCAAACGACCTCTACGGCAACGTCTCGCGAGCCCAGGCCTTCAACGCGGCCTATGCGCTCGAGGACCTAGACAGGAAGATCAACCACAAGAAGTGGGGGATGAATCCGCAGGAGGTGAATGCTTACAACGGCGGCGGCGAGAATCAGATCGTGTTCCCGGCCGGCATCCTCCAGCCGCCGTTCTTCGATCCGGCGGCGGACGACGCGGTCAACTACGGCGCGATCGGCGCGGTCATCGGGCACGAGATCAGTCATGGGTTCGACGACCAGGGACGTAAATATGACGCGACCGGCGCGGTTCGCGACTGGTGGACCGCCGAGGACAACAAACGCTTCAACGCGGAAGCGAAGGTGTTCGGCGACCAATATGCCAAGTTCGAACCGGTGTCCGGCGCTCACCTCAACCCGGAGCTGACGATGGGCGAAAACATCGCCGACTTCGCCGGCGTTCAGGTCGCGCTCGACGCCTACCATCACTCGCTCGGCGGCAAGCCTGCGCCTGTGATGGATGGTTTGACCGGCGACCAGCGCTTCTTCCTCGCCTATGCCCAGGTGTGGCGCGAGAAGCAGCGCGACGACGCGCTCCGCAGCCAGGTCACGACTGATCCGCACAGCCCGGGCCGGTTCCGGGTGCTCGGGCCGCTGCCGAACGTCCAGGCCTGGTATGACGCCTTTGGGATCACGCCTTCCAGCTCGATGTACATTCCGCCGGAGAAGCGGGCGCACATTTGGTGAGTTGAACCGGCGAGACACCTCGCCGCACAAAAACGACAAATCCGCATCTGGTGAGCTGCCAGATCGGTGAGGGTGCGCGGCTGACCCCATCACTCGCGCACCCTTTTCTTTTCCGGTTACTCAAGCGGGTAATTGGCCACCTGCTCGTAACGGGCGCCATGACGCGACAGGCGACTTTCGAATAGCCCGAATGAGTTCACAACGAACGGATCGGAAGACAGCCCGCCTGCGCGCTCGAGGAAGCGTTGGATTTCGTGGCGTCGACGGCCCTTCCACCGCGCCAAGGTGATGTGCGGATGGAACGCGCGATGCTCAGGATCGAGGCCGGCCGAGACGCATGCGCGTTCGATCTTGCTCGCGAGCGACGCCAGCGGAGCTTTGGGTTCGACGCCCGCCCATAAGGCGCCGGAGCTGCGCTGCTCGAAGCGGCCGACGCCCTGAATTCGAAGCTCAAGCGGGTCGGCGCGAACACGGCCCAGCAAGTCCGCGAGGTCGTTCGCCAGCGGGCGATCGACCTCGCCAATGAAGCGTAAGGTCAGGTGGAGCTGATCTTCATCCTGCCAGCGAAAGTCGGCGCTGTCGTCCATGGCGTCGATCAGCAGGTCGCGGATCGGCTCCGGCGGTCGAATGGCGACGAACAATCGGTGCATCGCAGTTCCCTAGCGCATCGTTGAAAGTGGCGCGCCCTCGCACGCGACCGCATCAGCGCCGGTGGTTCCATTCTCCGCTCCGCCGTGTCACAACGGGCCCAACGGGGGGCCGTTCAAATGAGCGAGGAAGCCGGGCTCAGTCAGGAGGAGTATGAGTTGCTCCTCAAGCCGATGGCGAAGGAGCTCAGCGCGATGGCGCGCTGGGTTTCGGAAACGGGCCAGCGGCTGATCATCGTATTCGAGGGCCGCGACACCGCGGGCAAGGGCGGCTCGATCGACATGTTCGCGAGGGTACTAAATCCGCGCCAATGCCGCGTGGTTGCGCTGCCGGGACCTAGCGAGCGCGAACAGACCCAATGGTATTTTCAACGCTATATCGATCATTTCCCCGCCAAGGGTGAGATCGTGCTGTTCGACCGCAGCTGGTACAACCGCGCGGGCGTCGAGAAGGTCATGGGGTTTTGCACGCAAGACCAGGTCCAGGATTTCTTGAACGCGGTCCCGCAATTGGAGCGACACCTGATCGACGACGGGATCCTGCTATTCAAATATTGGCTCTGCTGCGATCAATCAGTGCAGGAGGAAAGGTTCGAGAACCGCCTCTACAACCCGATGAAGCGCTGGAAGCTATCGCCGATCGATATCAAGGCGCGCGTTCATTACGACGACTACACGGAAGCGCGTGAGATGATGCTGTCGGCGACGCACACCGACTACGCGCCATGGACCCTGGTCGACTTCAACGACCAGGCGCTTGGGCGCCTGACCCTGCTGCGCAACTTGCTCGACCGGATGCCGGACACGGATCTTCCGCTTGCTGAGATTGCATGGCCACCGCTGAAACATGAACCGCTGAAGGAACGCTTCGGCGTGCTTCAGCCCATCGCAAATTATCCGCTTGCGGAGCAACGGCCAGCATCGGCCTCGCATTCGGCTAACTAGGGGAGATGCCAGCCTAACCTGGCGTTAAGCCGCTACCTGAAGGGGGAAAGTGATGCGTGCATCGAAGCTACTGGTTCAACTCACCATCTATTACCTGGTCATCGGCCTGGTGATTTTCATTGCGGTCAAGATCTGGCCGGACCTGCGCGGCTACCTGCCGGTCGGAGGCGTCGAGCAGTTGATCACGCAACCCGCGAAGAACCCCTTGCAGGCGAGCGAAGCGATCCGCGCCGAGCACGTCGGAACGCTCGGCCAAAGCCTATTCTGGCTGGTCGTGGCGATCATCGGCGCGTTCCTGGCGGCGCTCCCGGTGACCTGGGTCTACATGAGCGTTCGCAGCGGCGAGGAATATGACCAGTCGCTGGTCAACACGATCCTGCTCTTGCCGATGGTCGTCACCGGCATCGTCATCATCGTTCAGAACTCGCTTGCTCTCGCCTTCAGCCTTGCGGGGATTGCCGGGGCGGTTCGCTTCCGCAATTCATTGAAAAGCTCGGGCGATGCCTTGTTCATCCTGCTCGCGGTGGCCATCGGACTATCTGCAGGCATCGGCGCGGTGGAACTGGCGGCGGTGGTCAGCATCGCGCTCAACTACACGTTCGCAATGCTGTGGATCACGGAATATGGCGAACGTGCGGGAATGAAGCGCTTCCTTGCCGACTATGACGGTATCGATCATTCGGCGCCGCCGGAGCCGGATAAGAAAAAGAAGGCCTAACCCGCGAGGCAGCGATTGAGGATCTTGCCGCCGACCGCCTGGTCGGTGGCAATGTCCGAGAAAAACCCGCCAAGATAATTGGCGGCGCGCTGTGTGGCCTTGGGATCGAGCCCGGGGATTTGCGATAGCGTGGCGAGCATCTGCGGCTCCGCGGCTCGGATCTGCTGCGCAGCGGCCAGCGCCTGGCCGTTGTGCGCGCAATATCCCCGATAGAAGCGCTGCTTTACGTTGACGATTTTCAACTGGTCCGGCGGTGTCGCGTAGGGTGCGTTGACGAAGCCCGAATAATCGAAGTCGTAGGGGATTGGCATAACCGTGCCAACACCGCGCGGGCCGATCAGCTTCGCATTGTGGCAGCATTCGTCGCCCGCGGGGCCAGCCCGCATCGACCAGTCGTGATTGGCGATCATGTGCTGGAACATCGCGTAACGAGCGGCGTCGGTGGCGTTAAGCTCGGCAAGCTCGATGCGCGGCGGCGCATGCGTTTCGCCCACGCCATTGCGCTTCGCGACGTCACTCAGATCCTCGATGAAAAAGCCCGCGCGCTGAGCGATGACGCGTCCGTCGTCTCCCTGGTAGGTGATGTTGGCGAGGCGAGCACGGAAGCTGTGCGGTGTGAGGATGTTGTAGAGCCGGTACGCGGCATATTCGAGCAGCACATATTGCTGGAAGGAAGGTGAATTCCTGCAGTGAGTGACGAGCTTCAGCTTCTTCTGGCCGGCGAATACAGAGGTGGCGGGCGGCGGCGCTGTGAAGTCGACCCGGAGCGGCGGGAAATCACAGATTTCCGATGTTCGCCTGGTGATGCCGCGCAGCTGCAGGCCGATCGGCAGGATCACCCCGCCCGGGTCGGTCATCACGCCGCTGATTGCACCCTGCGCATTTCGATTGCGCATTAGGGCGGGCAAGGGCGCCTTGATCGTCAGTTGAATCACATCATTCGATGCGAACAGCGGATTATCGCCTTTCGCAGTGGCGGATGTCGCACAGGCCAGGCCGCACAGCACCACAAATGCAAATCGGATAGCTTTCATTGCACCGACCTCTTCACTGTGTGTGGAATCAGCGTGTCGCCGACGATCTCGAGCCAGCTCAGTGGCCCGCCGTAGTAGCGCGAGTTGCCGGTATCGATCCGGGCGAGCCGCCCGTCATATTGGATGATGATCCCCTTCAGGCTCGGCGTGTGCCCGATGACCAAATGCTTCGCGCCGTATGCACTTAGTACCGTATCGAGCTCTTGCTCGACGCTGAGATGCGCAGTCGGTGGGCCGGTCGACCGGATCTGTTCCGCGTCGGCATCCCGGCCGGTTAGCCCGCGATACCATAAAGGACCAAGCGGGTCGGTTAGCACCGACTTCGGGCTGTCGTCAGCCGAGGTCATGGCAGCGGCGACGCGCCGGTTGACCGCGTCGAGCGATAGCTTCGCATATTCTGCGCTGAGGCCGCCGTGCACGAACAGCGTGTTGCCGACCTTGGCGACGGCCGGGTTTTGCGTCGCCCAGCGGCCGAGCTCGCCCGACGGACTCCATGCCGCGCGATGCTCGACCCACCCTAGCGGAGTCTTGGCGAGCCATTGTTCGCGGACCGTCGAAGGAAGCGCATTGGGTTCAGCTGCCTCGAGCTTCTTGCGGATCGCGATGTACATGCGCTCGCGCCGCGCGACCGAGCGGTCGTCAACGAACGCGGCATATTCGCCTGGCGTCGTGTAGCGATCGTCACCCACGAGATTCATGGCCTCGTGATTGCCAAGAACGACAATAACTCGGCCACCGGACTTCGGAGCTTCGATTTGGAGCTGCTGAAGGCTCCGAACGATCTTCAGCGAGTCCGGTCCGCGATCGGTGATGTCGCCGAGCTGGACAAGCGTCGTCGTACCGCCTTTCCAATGGCCTGCGGAATCGATGACGCCAGCCGCGGCGGCGATGTCGGCCCATGCCTGGAAATCGCCGTGGAGGTCGCCAACCGCGATGATGCGCTGCGGCGGTACCGGCCTGGCGGCGGCGCCAAGCGCGAAACAGGCGAGCACGAAAGCCGCCGCTCTGACCAATCGATGGACCAGCCCCAGCCCCTCCAGGATCGGCGCGGAATGTGTCACCAGAGGAAGGGCTGCGCAATGGTCGTCGATCCGCCTGTCCGGTTTCGCTTGAAGTCGATCCGGCCATCCATGATATATTCAGGCAGCAAGGGGCATTTTGCCCCCCGCAAAGGAGATACCATGGCCAATTGGCAAGACCCGCGCATGACCGGCGTAGACGCCGCGACGGTAGGCGTTCCGCGCGCCGCCCGCGATGCGGGCCTTCGGTCGTACATGCTGTCGGTTTATAACTATATGGCTTCGGGCGTTCTGCTGACCGGCATTATCGCCCTGCTGTTCGCGCCTTACGCCGGCCAAGTCCTGGTTCGTCCGGACGGGCAGGGAATGAGCGGGCTCGGCTGGCTCGTGACGTTGTCGCCGCTCGGCTTCGTCTTCGCGATGAGCTTCGGCGTCAATCGCATGAAGACCAGCACGCTGCAGCTCCTGTTCTGGGGCTTCGCGGCGGTGATGGGCCTGTCGATGTCGACATTGTTCCTGACTTTCACCGGCGTCTCGATTGCGCAGACCTTCTTCGCGACGGCCGCGGCGTATCTGGGCCTCAGCGTCTACGGCTACACGACCAAGCGCGACCTCTCGGGCATGGGCACGTTCCTGATCATGGGCGTGGTCGGTCTGCTTGTCGCGATGCTGGTCAATATGTTCCTGCAGTCGAGCGCGATGGCCCTTGCGATCAGTGCGATCGGCGTGCTGCTGTTCGCCGGCCTGACCGCCTACGATACACAGCGCATCAAGAGCATGTACTTCTACGTCCAGGGGACGGAGATGGTCGGCAAGACCGTCGTGATGGGGGCGCTGACGCTCTATCTCGACTTCATCAACATGTTCCAGTTCCTGCTCAGCTTCATGGGCAACCGTCGCTAGTCGGCGCGTGACTGAGCAAGAAAGGGCCGGAGGGAACTCCGGCCCTTTTTTCTTGCAATGCCGAAACAATCGCTCGTCCCCAACCTTATCTTTCGTTTATGTGACGGTTTTGCAACGAACCCGTGAATAGATAACCGGGGTTAGCTTCCGCCGATTGACTCGCATGTTCACTAGAGCATCCTCCCCCATGCAAGCACCGGGCTGGCAGACATAAGTCTATGGGGGACTTCATGACACGCACTCGCACACAGCAAATCAAGCGATCACTCTTTGCATCCGCGGCAACTCTGGCTTCTTTGGTCGCCGCCAATCCCGCTTACGGACAAGCGTCCACGCCCGCCGACACCGCGCCGGCGAACCCACCAGCGCCGACCGGCACTCAAGCGCTGGTCAATTCAGATCAAATCGTCATCACCGGTACGCGCCGGACCGACCGCACCGTCACCAACTCGGCTTCGCCGATCGACGTGATCGGTTCGCAGGAGCTGACCAGCCAGCCGAGCGCCAACCTGCTCGATACCGTCAAGAACATCGTTCCCTCATTCTACGTCCCACAGAACACAATCTCGGACGCCTCCAGCTTCGTGCGCGCGCCTTCGCTGCGCGGCCTCCCGGCTGACGAAGTGCTGGTCCAGATCAACGGCAAGCGCTTCAACCGCTCCGCGCTCGTCCAAGTCTATGTCGGTGGCGACACCGGCCTCGGCTTCGGTTCGCAGGGTGCCGACATTTCCGCGATCCCGTCGATCGCGATCAAGAACCTGCAGGTCCTGCGCGACGGCGCGACCGCCCAATACGGCTCGGACGCGATCGCCGGCGTCATGAACTTCGGCATGCGCAATGACCGCAACAACCTCGAGCTGCAGGCGCGCTATGGCCAATATTACGACCATGACGACGGCAAGCTCGCCAGCGGCCGCAGCCGGCAGATCGCCGGCACCGCGGGCATCGGTATCGGCGCAACCGGCTACTTCGATGTCGCCGGCGAATGGTACAAGGACGACGGCACGAGCACGGGTGAAACCCGTCCGGTCGCGAAGATCTTCGCTTCGGAATTCCCGAACCTCGCCAGCCAACTTCCCAATTATCCGCTGCCGGTGCAGATCTGGGGTTCGTCGCCGACCCATGGCTGGAAGGGCATGGTCAACACCGGCGTCGACGTCACCGACAACAGCCAGCTCTATTTCACCGGCATCGCGGCCTACAACCACGCGAACGAGAGCTTCAACTATCGTTCGCCGATCACCCGCACGGCAGTCGACGTCGCCGGTGTTACCCACACGCTCGGCCGGAACGGCGCGTTCTCGGCGCCGTTCTTCCTGACGCCGTGCCCGACCGGCAGCCTAACCTGCCCGGCCGGCGGTTACGTCCACGACGACAACACTTTCCTCTTCACCGACCTTTATCCTGCAGGCTTCACGCCACGCTTCGTCGGCGTCACCAAGGAACGGTGGGGAACCGCGGGATGGCGCGGTGAGCTTGCGGGCGGCCTGACCTGGGACCTCTCGGGCACGCTGGCCAAGAACACGCTGACGCTGTCGATGTACAGCTCGTTGAGCCCGACCTACGGTCCGGCATCGCAAACCGAGTTCAAGTTCGGCACGCTCAGCCAGAAGGAGCGCAACGCCAACCTCGACTTCACCTATCCGATCGAGGCTGGCCTCGCGAGCCCGATCACGCTCGCCTGGGGCGGCGAATATCGTAAGGAAATTTACGGTCAGTCCGAAGGCGACCCGCAATCCTATGGCGCGGGTCCGTTCGCGAGCCCGCAGGCGCTTTATGACGAAGTCGCTCCGGGCGTGTTCGCACCTACGCCCTATGTTGCCGGAAGCTTCTGCCAAGGCGGAACGCCGACGCCGACCCAGTGCATCATTGCCGGCCGTGCGCCGGGCGCGAGCGGCTACGGCGGCACCAGTCCGACCTATGCGGGCAGCTGGAGCCAGTCGAGCTGGGGCGTGTACGGCGACGCTGAAGCCGACCTCACCGATCAACTGAGCATGGGTCTCGCCGGCCGTTACGAGCATTACAACACGTTTGGCGGCAGCTTCGTTTATAAGCTGAACGGCATCTACAAGATCACGCCGCAATTCTCGGTTCGCGGCACGATCGGCACAGGTTTTCACGCACCGTCGCCAGGCCAGGCGCATGACGCGATCCTCACCACCAACTTCGTTGCCGGCAACCAAGTCCAAACGGGCACCTATCCGGTCGACAGTCCGATCTCGCAATTCTATGGCTCGAAAAGCCTGAAGCCCGAGAAATCGCGCAATTACGGCGCGGGCTTCGTCATCAAGCCAACCCCGGCGTGGACGATGACGATCGACGGCTACCTGATCAAAGTGCGGGGCCGCATCGGCATTTCGCAGACGTACCACGTGACGGCCGCGGACATCATCGCCCAGCCCGAACTGGCAGCGGTCGGTGAGGGCGGCGACGTGAACTTCTTCACCAACGCCACCAACACGTCGACCAAGGGCATCGACTTTGTCAGCACCTATCGGACCGGCTTCTTCGACGGAAATCTGGCACTGACCCTGGCCTACAACTACAATAAGTCGAAGGTCACCAAGTTCGACCCGGCGGTGATCAGCCCCGAGCAGAGGGACGTCGTCGCTCACCTTGCGCCAAACCATCGCGCAACGCTCTCGGCCAACTTCGTCCGCGGACCGTGGACGTTGAACGCTCGTGAGAACTACTACAGCTGGTGGCGCGACGAGCTCGACTATCCGGGCCAGAAGTTCGGGTCCGAATTCACCACCGACCTCGACCTCAGCTACGACTTCATGCGGCACTTCCGCGTGACGGTCGGCGCGAACAACATCTTCAACAACCGTCCGGACAAGATTGCGAATACGTCGGACAACCCGATCTACGTGCTGACCGGCAGCACGGCCGACGGCCAGGTCTATCCGCGCCTTGGCGGACCGTTCGGGGTGAACGGCGGCTTCTGGTACGTCCGTCTTGCGGCGCATTTCACGCCGTTCGAGGGTTCGGCGCCGCTGGTGATGGCGCCGCCGCCGCCGCCGCCGCCGCCGATGCAGACTTGCGCCGATGGCACGGTAGTGGCCGTTGGGGCCGCTTGCCCGGCAGTGGCCGCTCCGCCGCCTCCGCCGCCGCCTCCGCCGCCGGTTGAACGTGGCGAGCGCGGCTAAGGCCAAGCCAAGCCAAGAGTATCAAAGGGTAAAAGGGGGAGGGCCGCTTTTCGGAGCGGCCCTTTTTCTTATGGGCCCATAAGTTTTGATCGCTTGACGAGCGATCGCATTTGGCGGGAGGCTCCTACTTCCAATTTCTTATGACGAGGGTGCAGATGATTGCGCAGCGACTGAACTTGATCCTTGCGAGCGCGGCCACGCTCGCGCTGGTTAGCGCAATGCCGGCGCAGGCGGCTTCACCGACTCCGGTCGGCGCGGAGCATGGCATGGTCGTCACTGCCCATCGCCTCGCGTCGAAGGCGGGAATCGACGTGCTGAAAAGCGGCGGCAATGCCGTCGATGCGGCGATCGCTGTCGGTTACGCGCTCGCAGTTACTTTCCCCGAAGCCGGCAACCTTGGCGGCGGCGGCTTCATGACCATTCGCTTTAACGACGGTCGAACCGCTTTCATCGACTTCCGCGAAATGGCGCCCGGGGCCGCGACCGCGACCATGTACCAGGATGCGAACGGAAACCCGGTCCCTGAGCTGAGCCGGCGTGGCTATCTCGCGGTCGGCATTCCGGGCACCGTGGCAGGCCTCGAATTGGCGCGGGAGAAATATGGCACGCGGCCGCGCGGGGCACTAATGGCCAGCGCGATCAGCCTCGCGCGCGACGGCTTCGTGCTCGACCAGGGCGACGCGGACATGTTGGCAGACGCGGCGGAAGAGTTCCGCAAGGACGGGCCTAGCGCGGCGATCTTCCTCAACAAGGGCCAGCCATGGAAGCCCGGCCAACGCCTGGTGCAGACGGACCTTGCAAACTCGCTTTCGCTGATCGCTAAGGGCGGCACGAAGGCATTTTACAATGGGTCAATAGCGGCCAAGATCGCGGCGGCGAGTAAGGCTGGCGGTGGCATCATCACCACCACCGACTTCGCCAATTACAAAGCCCGCGAGATGAAGCCGCTCGAATGCGACTATCGCGGCTATCACATGATCTCGGCGCCGCCGCCAAGTTCGGGCGGCGTAGTGCTTTGCGAGACGTTCAACATCCTCGAAGGCTATCCGCTCGGTGAGCTTGGCTTCCGTTCGGCCGCGGGCACGCATTTGCTGACCGAGGCGATGCGGCGCGCGTACCATGATCGCAATTTGAACCTCGGCGACCCGAGCTTCGTGACGGTCGACACCGCCCACTTCATCGACAAAGGCTACGCGGCGGAGCTGCGGAAGGAGATCGACCCCAATAAAGCGACGCCCTCGGCCAGCCTCGGCGGCATCGGTGCCGGCGCTGAAGGCCAGAACACGACGCACTTCTCGATCGTCGACAAGGACGGCAACGCGGTCTCACTGACCTACACGCTCAACGACTGGTTCGGCGCGCATGTTACGGCTGCCGGCACCGGAATCCTGCTCAACGACGAAATGGACGATTTCTCGGCAAAGCCGGGATCGCCCAACATGTACGGCCTGGTCGAAGGCCCCAACAACGCCGTCGCTCCCGGCAAAAGGCCATTGTCATCAATGACCCCGACCATCGTGACCAAGGACGGCAAGCTGGCAATGGTCGTCGGCACGCCGGGCGGCAGCCGCATCCCGTCGGCCGTGATCGAGACGATTAGCAACATCATCGACTACGGGATGACGGTAACCGACGCGGTCAATGCGCCGCGCATCCATCACCAATGGCTGCCTGACGAGATCGGGTACGAAAAGTACGGCCTCAGCGCGGACACGATCGCGAAGCTCGAGAGCATGGGCCACAAGGTCGTCCCGATGGATTACGGCAACCACGTCGCCGCGATTCTGGTTGGGGCGCCAGCGATTGGCGCGAAGCCGCTCGGTGATATGAAGCTCTATGGGGCAATCGATCCGCGCCTCAACCTCGGAGACGTCGAAGGCTATTGAGTCGATGGCGGGCCTTACCCACCGCCTTGCCACGCTGGATGACCTTGACACGCTGCGCGAGGTCATGCGCCGTTCGATTGCGGCGCTGCAGACTGGATTCCTGACGCCCGAGCAAGTGCGCGTCAGCCACACGGTGATGGGGCTCGACACGCAGCTCATTAAGGACGACACCTATTTCGTGGTCGAGTGCGACGGGCGCATAGCCGGCTGCGGAGGCTGGAGCTGGCGCTCGACCCTTTACGGGGGCGACGAAAGCTTGGTGTCGCGTGAACCGGAACCACTCGATCCCGCCACAGACTCCGCGCGGGTTCGGGCGATGTACACCGACCCCGATTTTGCCCGCCAGGGTGTCGGGCGGATGGTCATTAGCTTGTGTGAGGCCGCGGCGCGAAGCGCCGGGTTCAAGCGCGCGACGATGATGGCGACGATGGCCGGCGTGCCGCTGTATGAAGCGTGCGGCTATGTTCAGGTCGAACCGATCATGAGCGCGCCGGTCGACGGCATCCGCGTGCCTTTGGTAAGGATGGAAAAGCCGCTCGAGTGACTTGGGAGACGATCGATGTGTGACAAAGACAATAACGGCCCGTTCATCGTCGACACCTCGTTCACGCGGCGCTCCGTCGTTCTCACCATGTTATCGCTCGCTGCCGCCGCAGCGCTCCCCGGCTGCGCGTTCGCCGCAAACGTCACGGAAAAGGACGTGATGGTGGAGATGCCGGACGGGAAAGCCGATGCGGCCTTATTCCATCCGGCCGGGGCGGGGTCGTGGCCCGCGGTGCTCATGTGGCCCGATATCCTGGGACTTCGTCCAGCCTTCCGCGACATGGGCCGGCGGCTCGCCGCGCAAGGTTATGTCGTCCTGGTCCCGAATCCATTCTATCGGACCAAGCGAGCGCCTATTGTTACTGGTCCTTTCGACTTCAACGATCCCAAGCAGGTCGCGCCGTTGATGGACCTGAAGGCAACCTTGACCGACGAGCGCATCGACAAGGACGCGGCGGCGTTTATCGCCTTTCTCGACCAACAGAAGCAGACCGACCGGAAGCGCGGCGCGGGCGTCCAGGGTTATTGTTTTAGCGGCCCGTTTGCATTCCGCACCGGCGCTGATCGCTCTGACAGAATTCGCGCGGTGGCGACCTTCCACGGCGGCGGCCTGGTCACCAAGGATCCGACGAGTCCGCACCTGCTTATCCCTAAGACCAAAGCGAGCTTCGTGGTCGCGATCGCGCAGAACGACGATGCTAAGCAGCCCGATGCGAAGGACGTGCTGAGGGCGACCTTCGCTGCTGCCAAGCGGCCCGCGGTGGTCGAGGTATTCCCGGCCGACCATGGATGGTGCGTGCCTGGGAGCCAAGCCTACAACGAGCCCGCGGCGGAGAAAGCCTGGGCAGAGCTGCTCAAGCTCTACAAGGAGAGTCTCGCCTAAGCCGGTTGCGGCTGGCGCGCCTGGATCTCGGCGATCAGCTTGCCGTCGATCTCTTTCGCCCGCTCATAGGCAGGGCGATCGGTCATCCGCCGGGCATAGTCGACGAACGCGGGACGCGGCTCCAATAGGTTGAATTGCAACATAAAATTCACGTTTGCGCCGACGAACAGGTCGGCCGCAGTGAAATGGTCGGCGGCAATATATTCCTTGCCCGTGACCGCTTTCTCGAACGTGTCGATGGCGAGGTCGTAATTGCCGTAGCCGAACATCCGCTGGCGCTCCGGCGTCGGCTCGAAACCGGCCGCCTTGTTGCTGAAAGCCGCCTCGACCGGCCCCGAGGTGAAGAAGATCCACCGATAGTAGTCCGCTCTTTCGCCGATGGGGGGCGCGAGGCGCTTCTCCGGGAAGGCGTCGGCAAGATAGCAGCAAATTGCCGCGACCTCGGTCACTACCCGGCCCTTGTGAACTAGGGCGGGAACTTTGCCCATCGGGTTGATCGATAGATAGGGCTCGGCCTTCATGGTCGAGCCATACTCCATGATCTCGGTTTCGTAGGGCTCGCCAACTTCCTCGAGCATCCAGCGGACGGTCTGTCCGCGCGACATCGGGTGCGTGAAGAATTTGAGGTCGGCCATTCGCGAGTCTCCTCCCAGAGACATGCGATCTACTCCTCTCGCGATGCGCGCTCCAGTCTTGGGGGCTAGCCCCGCTCTCCCTTCGTCGGTGCCGCTGCAGGAGCCGTCTCGTCCGGACGCTCACTGGCGGACTTGTCGCGGGTGCCGCGGAATTCACTGTCCGTCGACCAGTTGGGCCAAGCGCGCGAGTTAGCGAGATCGCGCCCGAGGTTGTGAAGCAGCTGCGTATCTTCGGCCATGCCGGTGAAATCCCACGCCGTCGACCATTCGTCGCTCGGCTGGTGGTAGTGCTTGGCGGTATATTCCTTGTCGAGCGCTTCGCCGCGGGCGACCCCGCCGTTCACCAGGTCGTTGCCGTCGCCAAAACTGATCGCCGGGACGCCGACCTTGGCGAAGGAGAAGTGGTCGGAGCGATAGAAGCGGCCGGCCTCCGGGTGCGGGTCGGGGCTGTAATAACGGCCCTGCTTCTTTCCTTCCGCGATCAGCATATCGAGGAGATCGAGCTTTGCATTGCCCGAGATGGTGAAGTTCTTCGTCTTGCCGTGGATCGAGCCGCCGTCGGTATTGATGACGCCCGCCGTCTTGGCAGCGGGGAACAGCGGGTTCTGGGCATAATATTCGCTACCCAGCAGGCCCTTTTCCTCGGCGGTGACGGCGAGGAACACGACCGAGCGATCGGTGCGGGGCTCGCGCGCAAAGGCGCGCGCCTGCTCGAGCAGCTGCGAGATGCCGGTCGCGTTGTCGAGCGCGCCATTATAGATGGTGTCACCGCGATCGTCGGGTCGACCGACGCCGAGATGGTCCCAGTGCGCCGAGTAGATCACGGTCTCGTCGGGATATTTCTTGCCGGGCAGATAGCCAACGACATTGTGCGAGGTGATGGTCGCGACCTGGGCCTGGGCATTGGCCGTCAGCGTGGCCTTCAGCGGGATCGGCTGGAAGTTGCGCATCTTCGCGGCGGCTTTTGCAGAATCGAAGCTGAGACCCGAGGCGGCGAAGATTTGTTCGGCGAGTGAGCGCTGGATCCAGCTTTCGAACCCGGGATGCGATCCGGCCGGATTCTGCCGGACGATGTCGAAGTTGGGGATTGTGTTCGAGTTCTTGACCGTGTTCCATCCGTAGGAAGCGGGGACGGTCTCGTGAACGATCAGCACGCCGGCGGCGCCGCGCCGCGCTGCTTCCTCAAATTTGTAGCTCCAGCGGCCGTAATAGGTCATCGCCTTGCCGCCGAAATCGCCGTCGCCGCCGCCTTCGAAATCAGGGTCGTTGATGAGAACGACGAGCAACTTTCCGCGAACGTCCTGGCCCTTGAAGTCGTCCCAGTTACGCTCGGGCGCGCTGACTCCGTAGCCGACGAACAGCAGCGGGGTGTTGGCGAGGTTGATCGAGTTCTGGCCATTGAGCGGCGCGCGCAGCGCGATTTCATTGCCCTGCGTCAGTTGCATGGTCTGACCGTTGCCGAGGTTCAGGCTGAGCTGTGGCGCGGCCGGCCATTCGGACTTGAGCAGCGGCACATTCTGGAACCAGCTGCGCTGTCCGCCGACGGTGTCGCCGGCCGGCTTCAGCCCGATCGCCTTCATCTGGTCGGCGATATAATTGATCGTCTTGGTCTCGGCGCGCGTTGCCGGCCCGCGGCCCTCGAAAGCATCGGACGAGATGAACTTGTCGACGTCGGACATCCGCTGGGCGCTTATGCCGCCGGTCGATTGAGCGGCAGCGGGAATTGCGGCCAGCACCATCGCAGCACCGGCAAACCAGCGGAACTTCGTCATTCAAATCTCCCCAAAATCAGGCAATGGTCATGACCCAGCCGGTAGACGGCCAGACCTCAAAAAAGTTGCAGAAACCGGGGCTTAGCGCGCCGCGATTGCAGGCTTGTCCGTGCGATAGCGATCGAACCACGCGAGGATCGCGCTGGCCTTCGCCGCAGCCTGACTCGGTCGCGCGGCGATGCCGCCGTGGCTCGCGCCCGTAATCTTCACCAAGGCCGTCGGAATACCGCGAATCTGAAGCGCCGTATAATATTGCTCGGCCTGGCTGACGGGCGTGCGATAGTCTTCACTCCCAACAACCACCAGGGTCGGCGTCTTGACGTTGCCGACGAGGCTCAGCGGCGAATATTTCCAATAGCCCTGCGGATCTTCCCACGGACGCTCCTTGCGCCAACCAGGCGAGAAGCCCGCCGCGAAGTCGGTCGTGAGCGAGAAGCTGGCAAGCTCGATCACCGGCTTCTGGGTCGCGGCCGCGCGGAAGCGGTCGGTCTTGCCGACGATCCAGGCGGTCAGCACGCCGCCGCCGGATCCACCCGTCACGAACAAATTGTTGGGATCGACGTGGCCGGTGGCGATGGCCGCGTCGACCGCGCTCATCAGGTCGTCATAGTCGTGACCGGGATAATCCTTCTCGATCCCGTCGATGAACTCCTGCCCGTAGGAGGTCGACCCACGCGGGTTGGAATAGAGCACGATGTATCCGTCGGCCGCATAGAGCTGATCGTCCGTCGAGAAGTTGGGGCCATAAGCAGCCTGGGGCCCGCCGTGGATCTCCAGGATCATCGGGTAGCGCTTGGCAGGATCAAAATCCGGCGGCGTAATCATCCATGCATCGATCGGCCGCTTGTCGTAGCTCGAGGTGACCGCGAGTTTCTGCGGTTGGCCGAGCACCTTGGCCTGCAACTGCTCATTGAGGTGAGTGAGCTTTCGAACGCTTCCGCTGGTCGCCACGCCGACATCCGAGGGGTGAAGGTTGTCACCGACGGTTACCGCCACGGCACCACCCCGAGACACGCTGAATTCTCCGCCGCTGTAGGGCCGGTCGAGCCCGCTTCCGGTAAGCCCAGTCGCAACGTCGCGGACAGAGCCATCAAGCCCGACCCGGGCTACGCGATTGCTGCCATGTTCGTCGTAGAGGACGTAGATTGAACGGCCGTCGGCGGACCAGACGGGGTTTGTGACCGCTCGATCGAAGTTGCCGGTAACCAGGCGTTTGCCCGAACCATCGATGTTCATCACCGACAATTTGGTGTCTTTAGCGGCGCGGCCGTCGTCGTCCGACCCGGTATAGGCAATGAGGCGCCCGTCCGGCGAGACTGCAGGCGTACCGTCCGGACCCTTGCGGTCGGTGAGCGCTACCGGCGCTCCGCCATTGATGCTGACGCGATAGACCTCGCTCTCATTGAGTTCGCGTTCCCAATTCTTGCCCATGTTCGCGCCGAACAGCACCGACCGGCTGTCGGGCGTCCAGGCGATCTGCCCGCCCCCGGCATTGACCGCGCCGAAGGTCAGCTGCGTCGGAGCGCCGCCGTCAGCCGGAACCCAGAAAATCTGGGTGTAACCGGGCTTGAAATAGCCCGCGCCGTCGAAGCGGTAGGTGACCGCATTGATAAATTCGAGCGGGTCTGCCCACTTCGCGCCATCGGGCTTGGGCGGGGCGGAACCGAGGCGCATGCCTTCGTCTGGGACGAACATCGAATAGGCGATCCGGCGGCCGTCGGGAGACCATGCGATCGTGTCCGGGCTGTCCGGAAGGCCGGTGATCTTGGCGCTTTCACCGTTCGCCATCCACCGCACGTACAGTTGGGGTGCGCCGCCGTCGGCCGCGACATAGGCGAGCCGCGTGCCGTCGGGCGACCAGCGGGGGGAGAAGTAAGAGCCTGAGCCTGCCTCAAGCGGGCGCTGCTGCCCGGTGGCAACATCGACCAGCCAGATCGTCGGGCGGGCCTTGTCCGTCATGATGTCGTTCGACTTGCGGACGTAGGCGATAGTGCGTCCGTCCGGACTGATCTGCGGGTCGGTCGCGACCTCTAGGTTGAATAGGTCTGAGCCGGTCAGGTAGCGCGTGGGCCCGGTCGCCGGAGCAGCCATCGCTGGAATCGAGAAGCTGGCCGCCGCCAGCAACGCCGCGAACGGCGAAAGCGCGCGAAGTCGAGTCACGGATTTTCCCCTCCGGATTGAATTGCCGCACTTTCAACTTTCGTAAGATCTGGGCAAGCGTCTTCGCTCACCGGCAGTGACTCTTCGACGAACGCACAGATGAGCGGGCATCGAACTTATCGCCGCTCGGCCAATTTTTATTGGCCTTCGCGCGCGCGAGGCTGCTTTTCTTGTGAGGGATTTTGACCGCTGGAAGCAGGATGCCGGCAAGGGCGCCGGGAGTTAGGCTTGCGATGAGTCAAACATGGGGGAAGTTAGGGTGAAGTTCGTTCTGCGTGCCGTTATGGCTGCTCTAACCCTTTCGATCGCGGCACCAGCCACGGCCGAGGACAGACACGCGGCGTACACCCAGGCCCTCGGCGACGCGATGAAGACGGCGCGGTGGACCGGCCCGCTGCTTGCGTCGACGCCGGAGACGTTGCCGGCGGGGCATTTCTATACCGAGCCTTATTTCTTCGACGTGATCCAGGGCGGCGATCATCATCCGGGATCGTCGGGCTATTACCAATACGGGCTTGCAGAGAATTTCACGGTCGGATTCCAGCCCAGCTTTTCAAAGGGCGTGCAGGGCCCGGACCGAAGCGCCGCGATCGGCGACTTCAAGCTGCTGTCGCAGCTCCGGTTGACTCATTTCACGCCGGAGCATCGCATCCCGAGCATTGCGGTCGTGCTGCAGGAAGTCATTCCGACCGGCAAATTCGATCATCTCAAGCCCAACAAGAACGGGCACGGATTTGGATCATTCGCGACCGAAATCGGGGTCAACGTCCAGCACGTCTTCCTGCTCGACAATGGTCGGCTGCTTCGCGCGCGATTCAACTGGCTCCAGCGCTTCTACCACGGCGGCGACGTCGAGGATCGCAGCGTCTACGGGACGGGAGCCGGGTTTCGGGGCCATGCGAAGCCCGGCGACATCACCACTTTCATCGGCGCGGTGGAGTATAGCGTGACGCGCGAATGGGTGCTGGCGTTCGACGTCACTCGCGAATCCACCACCAAGGGCAGGCTCCGCGGTAGCTACAGCGGTGGCGGGCCGGCAATTGATGAGCGCTTTCCGTCGACGCACTATGTCAGCTTTGCGCCCGCGGTCGAATACAACTGGAGCGACCGAACCGGCGCGATCTTGGGCGTGTGGGTCATTCCCAAGGGTCACAACGTGCCGTCGTCGGTGACTCCGGCGTTAGCGATCAGCCGTTTCTGGTAGACTAGGCTGACTGGGGCCTCGGTTCGGCCGGCACCGGAAAGTTCTGCGCGCGGACGATTTCGGCAAACTTGTCGACGTCCTTGACGAGAGCCTCAATCGCCTCCCTGCCTTCTTCCCCTAGGATGGCGCCATGTTGCATAATCGCTCCAGTGACGGCCTGCATCGCGGCGATCTGTTTCGGCAGTATCTCGATCGCGTCGACGGTGGCGTGGGGATTGCGAGCCCAAGTGATTGTCCGGGCGACATTTCCCGTGATGAAGTCAATCAACTTGAGTTCGTCGCGGGTCGGGGCGCCAGGCGACCGATGATAGATCGCAAAGGTGCCCATTACGCCGCCATCGGACCGGCGAATCGGGGTGGACCAGCAGGACCTCAGGCCGTGGGGAAGCGCAAGATCGCGATAGGCGGCCCAGCGCGGGTCGGTCGCGATGTCCGATACGTAGACGGGCTCGCCGAGATAGGCCGCGGTTCCGCAGGAGCCGGCCGAGGGTCCAATTTCCGACCCGTTGATGGCATCGACGTAGGGCTGCGGGAGGCTCGGCGCTGCGCCATGCGTCAGGTGCTTGCCGTCCGGGCTGAGCAAGAGAATCGATGTCAGTATTTCGTCGTCCGCCGCGCCTTCGACGGTGAGGAGGTGCTTGCTGAGAATATTCTCCAGTGTGTCTCCCCGACGGAGTTCGGCTACCACATCGGTCTGGCGAAGAGCCAGCAATTGCCGCAGTCCGGATGCGAAGGACATTTCAGCTCTCCCACTGAACCTACGCCGTTCCCTGGGATCATTCTAAGCGTGAACGCGGGCCGGCGAAAGCCAGCCCGCTTTGCTTATTCGGCGGCGGGCGCCGTGCCGCCGGCTTTCTTCCGCGAAGGCTTGGGCTTGGCTGGCGCTTTCGCAGCCTTTGCCTTTGTCATCTTAGGGGGAGCGGGCGTGATCTCGAACGCCGGCGCATTGTCCTTGATCCGGACCTTGACCTCACCGCCGTTGACCAGCTTGCCGAACAACAATTCTTCGGCGAGCGGCTGCTTGATCTTCTCCTGCACAAGCCGGCCCATCGGACGAGCGCCGTAGAGCTTGTCGTAGCCGCGGTGCACGATCCAATCTCGCGCTTCGTCGTCGAGCTCGATGTGGACGTTGCGGTCCGCCAGCTGGAGCTCGAGCTGCAGGATGAACTTGTCGACCACACGCGCGACCACTGCGGGCGGCAGGTAGGCGAACGGCACGACCGCATCGAGGCGGTTGCGGAACTCTGGCGTGAACATCTTGCGGATGGCGTCTTCCTGAACGTCCTCGCGGTTCGATGCGCCGAACCCGATGCCTTCGCGCGCCATATCGGACGCGCCGGCATTAGTGGTCATGATCAGGATGGTGTTGCGGAAATCAACGGTCTTGCCGTGGTGATCCGTCAGCTTGCCGTTGTCCATCACCTGCAGGAGGATGTTGAACAGGTCGGGGTGGGCCTTTTCGATCTCGTCGAGCAACAAGACCGAGTGCGGCTGTTGGTCGACTGCGTCGGTCAGCAATCCACCCTGGTCATAGCCGACATAGCCCGGAGGCGCGCCGATCAGCCGACTGACGGAGTGGCGCTCCATATATTCCGACATGTCGAAACGCTGCAGCGGAATACCCATTACGGAAGCGAGCTGACGGGCGACCTCGGTCTTGCCGACGCCGGTGGGCCCCGAGAACAGATAATTGCCGATCGGCTTGTCGGGGTCGCGAAGCCCGGCGCGCGACAGCTTGATCGCGGACGCGAGCTTCTCGATCGCCAGGTCCTGGCCGAACACCACCCGTTTCAAGTCTGCTTCGAGATGCTCGAGCACCTGCTTGTCGTCAGCCGAGACCGACTTCGGAGGGATGCGCGCCATCGTCGCGACGACCGCCTCGATCTCCTTGGGCGTGATCACCTTCTTCCGGCGCGACGGCGGCACCAGCATCTGCATTGCGCCGACTTCGTCGATCACGTCGATCGCTTTGTCCGGCAGCTTGCGGTCGTGGATGTAGCGTGCGCTGAGCTCCACCGCGGACTTAATCGCGTCCGGTGTGTAGCGGACGTTGTGGTGTCCCTCGAACGACGAGCGCAGACCGGCAATGATCTTGATCGTGTCTTCGACCGTCGGCTCGTTGACGTCGATCTTCTGGAACCGGCGCAGCAGCGCGCGGTCCTTCTCGAAATGGTTGCGAAATTCCTTGTAGGTGGTCGAGCCGATGCAGCGGATCGCGCCCGACGAAAGCGCGGGCTTCAGCAGGTTTGACGCGTCCATAGCGCCGCCCGAGGTGGCGCCGGCGCCGATCACCGTATGAATCTCATCGATGAAGAGGATCGCGTTGGGCATCTTCTCCAATTCGGAGACGACGGATTTCAGCCGCTCTTCGAAATCGCCACGGTAGCGGGTGCCAGCGAGAAGGGCCCCCATGTCGAGCGCGTAGATCACAGCACCCTTCAGCACTTCGGGAACGTCGCCCTCGATGATCTTGCGGGCTAGGCCTTCGGCGATCGCGGTTTTGCCGACGCCGGGATCGCCCACGTAGAGCGGATTATTCTTCGAGCGGCGGCACAGGATCTGCACGGTGCGGTCCACTTCGGGCATGCGGCCGATCAGCGGATCGACCTTGCCCATGCGGGCCTTCTCATTGAGGTCGACCGTGAACTGCTTGAGCGCGCTCTCCTTCTTGCCGCCCTCTTTCTCGCCCTTTTCTTCGGGGCTGCTGCCTTCCGGGCCGCGCGGCTCCGCTGCGGTCTCGCCCTTGCCGACACCGTGGCTGATATAGGTCACCGCATCGAGCCGGCTCATGTCCTGTTGCTGGAGGAAATAAACGGCGTAGCTCTCACGCTCGGAGAAGAGCGCGACGAGCACGTTTGCGCCGGTGACTTCGTCCCGACCGGATGATTGGACGTGCAGGATCGCGCGCTGGACCACGCGCTGGAAGCCGCTGGTCGGCGTCGGATCCGTTGCGCTGTCGGCGACGAGCGCGCCGAGTTCATTATCGAGATACTGCTTCACGCTGGCGCGAAGCTCGTCGCGGTTGACGCCGCAGGCGGTCATCACCTTGGACGCGTGCTCGTCATCGATCAGCGCGATCAGCAGATGTTCTAATGTCGCATACTCGTGGCGGCGCTTGGTCGCCTCACCCAGTGCGTTGTGAAGGGTTTGTTCGAGTTCGCGAGCGAAACTAGGCATTTAGGCATTCACTCCTAAGCCCCCCGAAAGCCAGCGGGCTTCCCAACCAATGTCATATGCTGGAACGCGGCAATCAAGGGCAGTGAGCCGCCTTATCCCCAGCAAAACGCTTGTTCGCCGCATCGGGGCCGCAAGAATCAGGGCTTTTTGAACAACTCTTCGGCAGCCGAACGATGGCTCTCAGCGCGACTCATATGGGCTTCAACGCGAGCGATTTCGGCTTTCAGGGACTCGATCCGCGCCTGCAGCTCCTCAATCGACATCGGGTCGAGGTCCTGCTTCGCGAGCTCAACGAGCGGGTCGCCGGGCTTGCTGGGAAAGAGGTCTTCCAGGTCCACGGGCGAATCCGTTGACCCATAGGGCGCTCAAGTCAATAAGCCGGCGGTGCCCGACGTTCCTTCCTCGATGATGGCGGTAGTCGCGCCGCAGCCCGACGGTGCGGAGGAGCTTGCACTGGTCGAGCGGCCGGTGCCGCGGCCTTCGTCCAATGAAGTGCTGATCAAAGTCGCCGCAGCCGGGGTCAATCGCCCGGACATATTGCAGCGGCGCGGACTCTATCCGCCGCCCCCCGGCGCGCCGGATATTCTTGGTCTCGAGATTGCCGGCACCGTCGTCGAAACGGGAAGGGACGCGGAGCACCTCACCGGTCAGCAAGTGTGCGCGCTGGTCGCGGGTGGGGGCTATGCTCAATATTGCGCGGCGCCGGCGGGGACGTGCTTGCCGATACCGCAGGGGCTGAAACCGGTCGAGGCGGCGGCGCTGCCCGAGACGCTGTTCACGGTCTGGGTAAACCTGTTCGAACGCGGGTTTGCGGCGGACGATGACTGGGTCCTGGTCCACGGCGGGACCAGCGGCATCGGAACGATGGCGATCGCGCTCGGGAAGCTGTTCGGGCTGCACGTCATCGTGACATGCGGGACCGATGCGAAGTGCGCCCGCGCGCTCGAGCTGGGGGCGGATGCTGCGGTCAATTATCGCGAGCAAGATTTCGTCGAGGTCGCTCAGCGGTTGACTGATCGGAAGGGTGTCAACGTTGTCCTCGACATGGTCGGTGGTGACTATTTACCGCGTAATCTCAATGCGTTGGCTGACGATGGCCGGCATGTGTCGATTGCCTTCCAGCGCGGAGCAAAGGCCGAGTTGACCATTCCGGAGGTGATGCGGCGGCGATTGACGCTGACCGGCTCGACCCTTCGCCCGCGTTCGGTCGAGTTCAAGACCATGGTCGCGGACGAGATCGCCCGAACCGTCTGGCCTTATGTCGAGGGCGGCCGGTTAAGGCCGGTCATCGACAGCAGCTTCCCATTGGCGGAAGCCGCTGCCGCGCACGCACGCATGGAAGCAGGCGATCATGTCGGCAAGATCGTGCTCGAGGTCAGCTAAAAGCCATTGTGCCTTGCCCGAACCGTGGCTGAAGTTTACATCGCCCCCAAGCCGGCCGCTCCGAGAGGGGCGGCCCAATTCATTTTTAATCCCGGAGGATTCCAGTGGCCCAGCCCCTGATGCCCCATGCGACCGCTGCCTGGCTGGTCGAAAACAGCTCGCTGACGTTCGGGCAGATCGCCGAATTCTGCGGCCTGCACATCCTTGAAGTGCAGGCGATTGCCGACGACACGGCGGCGACCAAGCTCACCGGTCGCGACCCCGTGCGCGCCGGCGAACTCACGCACGAAGAAATCGAAAAGGGTCAAAATGACCCGGATTACGTGCTCCAGATGTGGAAGGCGCCGGAGGCGGTCCGCCGCACTCGCGGTCCGCGCTACACGCCGGTCAGCAAGCGTCAGGACAAGCCCGACGGCATCGCCTGGATCATCAAGAATCACCCCGAAGTCAGCGATGGCCAGATCAGCAAGCTGATCGGTACGACGCGCACGACCATCGCGGCGATCCGCGACCGGACTCACTGGAACATGGCGAATATCACGCCGAAGGATCCGGTGACGCTCGGCCTGACAACGCAGCGCGAGCTGGACGCCGCGGTTGCAAAAGCGGCGAAAGCAGCTGGCGTCCCGGCTCCGACCGATACCCGCTTCGAAGGTGACCGCGAGGCACTGATCGAGCAACTCCGCGCCGAGCGCGAGCAGCATGTCCGTGACGCCGAGGCAGCCCTGGCGGCAGCCGAGGGCGAAGCGGTGGTCGACGAGGTGGTTCCGGGCATTCGCGACCCGTTCAAGAACACGCCGGTCGAATAGCCGCCGCCTTGATTTGAGCCTTTGCGAGGGTCAGAACCCAAGCCATGGCCACCACAGCCGATACCGACGTCAGCCAATTAAGCTTCGAGGCAGCCCTCCAGCGCCTCGAGGAGATCGTTCGCACGCTCGAAAAGGGCGAGGCGCCGCTCGATAAGTCGATCGAGCTTTACCAAGAGGGCGACCGGCTCAAACGCCACTGCGAAGCGCGGCTCAAAGAGGCTCAGGCACGGATCGAGCAAGTCGCCTTTTCCAGCGACGGCAAGCCGGCGGGGCTGAAACCTTTCGATGCCGACTGATACCATCGACCGGCTCGCGACCGACCTCGATGTGGAGGCAGGACGAGTATCGGCCGACGTCGATGACTTCTTTGCCGGATTATTGGCCGGGCCGGGCGACAGCCGCGACGGACTTTACGAAGCCATGCGCCATGCCGCGATCGGCGGTGGAAAGCGGCTTCGCCCATTGCTCACCATTGCCGCATCCCGGCTGTTCGGGATCGATCCGCAGCGTGCACTGCGGGTCGGTTGCGCGATCGAGGCGATCCACGTTTACTCGCTGATCCACGACGACCTGCCGTGCATGGATGATGCTGACCTTCGGCGGGGCAGGCCGACGGTTCACAAGGTTTTCGGCGAGGCGGAGGCCGTTCTTGCGGGCGACAGTCTGCACGCGCTGGCATTCGAGATCGTTGCACATCCTGCGACACACGAAGACCCTTGGGTGCGTTCGGACCTCGTCGTGGAACTTGCACGCGCTGTCGGTCCGGCCGGGATGGCCGGCGGCCAGATGATGGACCTCGCGTCCGAAGGCCGGGAACTCGACCTTTCTTCGATCACCCGGCTGCAGCAGCTGAAGACGGGTGCGCTCATCGAATATTCGGTCGAATCGGCTTGCATCATGGCGAAGCTGCAGGGCGACGCCCGGACGCCCTATCGAGGCTATGCGCGCAACATCGGCCTGGCATTCCAGATCGCCGACGACCTGATTGACCACAGCGGTGATGAAGCCGCGGCCGGAAAGCGGACGGGGAAGGATGCGCCGGCCGGCAAGGCAACCTTCGTTTCGCTGCTTGGCGAAGAGCGCGCCCGCCAACAGGCAGGAGTGCTGGTCACCCAAGCCATCGAGCATCTTTCCGGTCACGGCGGTGAGGCGGATTTGCTGCGCGCCATCGCCCGTTTCGCTATCGAGCGCGATCACTAAGGGGGCAGAATGAAGGTTGCGGTCTATCCAGGCACGTTCGACCCGGTCACTCTGGGCCACCTCGATATCATCCGGCGGGGCGCTCACCTCGTCGATAAGCTGGTGATCGGCGTCACCACCAACCCAACCAAGGACCCGATGTTCTCCGTCGCCGATCGGCTGGCGATGGTCAGCCGCGAAGTCGCGGACATCCCCGGCAATATCGAGGTGGTCGAGTTCGATTCGCTGCTGATGGACTTTGCCGAAGCACAGGGGGCGACCGCGATCCTGCGCGGCCTGCGGGCCGTCGCCGACTTCGAATATGAGTTCCAGATGGCCGGCATGAACCAGCAGCTGAACGACAATATCGAAACCGTCTTCCTGATGGCCGACGTATCGCTGCAACCCATCGCGTCCAAGCTGGTCAAGGAAATCGCCCGGTTCGGCGGGGCCATCGACAAGTTCGTAACTCCCGCGGTCGCTCAGGACGTTAGGCGTCATTTGAACGGCGGTTCACGCTAGCGTCAGCGATCCAAGGTCAGTAGGCGGAGCGCGTCGCTCGGGGAGGATCATGCTTAGTAAGTTCGTACTGGCGCTGCCGCTGGCTGCGTTTGTCCTCGCCGCGGCGGCACCTGCGCCTGTTCCAGCACCGGCCATCGTCGCGCCGCCGGAAGTTGCGGCCAACCCGGCTAACAAGCTGACGCTGGAGCTGTCGAACGGCGGGACCGTGGTGATCCTGCTCCGGCCCGACCTTGCGCCGCACCATATTGCGCAAATCCAGACCCTTGTGCGCCGCGGCTTCTACGACGGGCTAACTTTCCATCGCGTGATCCCGGGCTTCATGGCGCAGGGCGGGGACCCGAAGGGCACGGGCGAAGGTGGATCGGACCTACCCGACATCAAGGCCGAGTTCACTAGCGTGCCCTTCCTCCGCGGGACGGTTGGCGCGGCGAGGGCGCAGTCCCCCGACAGCGCGAACAGCCAGTTTTTCATCATGTTCGCGCCCAATTCGAGCCTCGACAATGACTACACCGTGATGGGCCGGGTGATTTCCGGCATGGACGCGGTGGACAAGATTGCGCCCGGCGAACCGCCCGCCGATCCCACGAAAATTGTGAGGGCGTACCTCGGCGGCTAAGCGCCGGCACAAATGCGCGTCGACCTTTTCGATTTCGAACTTCCGCAAAACCGGATTGCGTTGCGCCCGGCGCGACCTCGCGACAGCGCGCGCCTGCTGGTGGTCGGGGGCGATCGAATCTCTGACCGGCAAATGCTCGACCTTCCCGATCTCCTGCGGCCGGGAGATGTGCTGGTGTTCAACGACACCAAAGTAATCCCTGCCCAGCTCGAGGGCATGAGGGGTGAGGCGCGGATCGGCGCGACCTTGCACAAGCGCGAAGGGCCAAGGGAGTGGCGGGCGTTCCTGCGGAATGCCAAGCGCGTCAGGGAGGGCGACATCGTCGACTTTGGCGTGGGGGTCACCGCGGCGGTTTCGGAGAAATCAGCGGATGGATCGGCGCTCCTGCATTTTCACGGGCACGAGCCGGTGGAATTGCTGCTGGAACGCGCCGGGCGAATGCCGCTCCCGCCGTACATCGCGTCGAAGCGTAACGCCGATGACGAGGATCGCGCCGATTATCAGACGATGTTTGCGCGCGAGGAGGGCGCGGTGGCGGCGCCTACGGCCGCGCTGCATTTCACTCCGCGGTTGCTGGAGGCACTGGATGCGCGGGGCGTCGCCCGCGAGACGTTGACGCTTCATGTCGGCGCGGGGACCTTCCTCCCGGTAAAAGCGGCGGACACGACCGATCACCAGATGCATGCCGAATGGGGCAGGATCGACGCGGCAACCGCTCAGCAGCTGAACGCGGCGCGATCATCGGGCCGACGGCTGATCGCAGTGGGAACCACCAGCTTGCGGCTGCTCGAAAGCGCGGCAGACCAAGACGGGACGATCATGCCCTTCGATGGTGACACCGCGATCTTCATCACGCCCGGCTATCGCTTCAAGGCGATCGACGGACTCATCACCAACTTCCACTTGCCGAAATCGACCCTGTTCATGCTCGTCAGTGCCCTGATGGGCCTAGACGTGATGAAAGCCGCGTACGAGCACGCAATCGCAACCGGGTACCGGTTCTACAGCTACGGCGATTCGAGCCTGCTGCTGCCGAGCGTTCAGCCGTCTTCGTAACAGGCCGGCGATTCGGTCGGATGAGCCGCGAGCCAGCGCTTCCGCGCTTCTTCGAACAGCTTTCCGTGGCGCCGGCCCATGATCGTGAAGTAGCGCCGGGTCGTTCCCGCAACCGCCTTGCCATCCTTCATGAGTGGCGCCGCCTTCCAGTTGGCAACAAAGCTTCGGCAGACCTTGGACCGCGTTTCCGGGGCCGGCATATTATTCTCTCCCATGTAACAACGGATCGGCTCACCGGACTTGTCGAGATCGAGGTAGATCCACGCCCACAGGTCGCCTTCGACCATCGTCGGAAGCTCGGCTGCCCACGGGAAGTGGCCGGGCTCGCGGAACGGGCAGTGAGGTGGCGCCGCTAATGCGCTCGAGGCGGTCGCCAGCGCCCCCATGGCGATAGTCGCCAAAGCCTTCATGCAGGGCAGATTAACCTGAAAAATAACCCCACAAAAGCTTGGCCGTCAGGCTGAGCGAAATCACAATCAGCAGGGGCCGGATCAATCGCGCCCCGTGGCGAAGTGCCGAATGCGATCCGAGCCAGCCGCCGAGCATCGCTCCAGCGGCCATGCACAGTCCCAATGCCCAATAGAGATGGCCGCCGATTGCGAACATGATCAGGCTCGCCGTGGCGCTGGCCAAGTTGACCAGTTTCGTAAGCGCGGTCGCCTTGGTCAGCCCGTAGCCGCGCAATCCGACCAGACTCGTCGTGTAAAAGGTGCCGGCGCCGGGACCGAAGAAGCCGTCATAGAAGCCGATCGCTGCCCCGATGGGTGCATATCCCTTCGACGTCACGCGGTGATGGGCGTCTTCGTCCGTCATTCGTGGCGACAGCAGGACATAAAGGGCCGACACCACCAGCAGCAGGGGAATGATCAGATTCAGAAGGCGCGTCTGGATGAGTTGGATGACCAGCGCGCCGATCAGCGAGCCAGCGAAAGCGAGCGCGACCGTGAGGCGGTTGGGGTGCCATTCGACGAGGCCCGAGCGGTGGTAATTCCGAAGCGCGATCGCGGTTCCGCAGACAGATTGAAGCTTGTTCGTACCGAGCGCAAAAAGCGGCTGCACGCCCGCCCACAGGAAAGCCGGGATGACGAGGAGGCCTCCACCACCGGCGATTGAGTCGATGAACCCAGCAACGACGGCAACACCGGTCAGCGCAACGAAGGTCCAGGCATCGAGCATGAGATCGCTCTAACCAGAGCGATCGGCGTGGGCGAGCGTTAGTCGTCCCGGTTTGGGAGCGGAAGCTCGGCGGAGGCGACGTCGCAGTCCGCAAGGTCGCGATAGAATTTGATTCCGGCGCCCGTCTCGTTCGACCAGGCAATGTGGCCGGCCGCGAAGATCGATCCGCGCTTGAAGACCACGTCGCAGTCGTTCGGCAGCGGGTCATCGCCCGCGACCAGCGCGCCATCGCTGGAAATGTCGCGGATCCAGACCACATGCGCGCCGGCGGGGCTAAAAACCGTACCGCGCATCAGCACGCGGCGACGTTCACCCTTGCGGGCGGCCTGCACATCCTTAGCCATCGTCGCCATGGTCCGATGAATCCTAACCAATTTGGACCTTCCTCGGCTCTTCTGATGAGGATCGAATTGAGGAAGTTGGTTACCGGCGCATTGACCTCCTTCGTTGACCAGGGAGGATGGTCGGCTTGCGAGGTCGGGCAAAGCCGCTAATCGGACAGCCCGATGAGCCGCTTTTCCTTCGACATTCACGCAACCGACCTCGCGGCGCGAACGGGCGTGATCGCCATGGAACGGGGTGAAATCCGCACACCAGCGTTCATGCCGGTCGGGACGGCGGCAACGGTCAAGGCCATGCGCCCGGAAGAGGTGCGGGCGTCGGGCGCCGACATCATCCTCGGCAACACCTATCACTTGATGCTTCGTCCGGGCGCCGAGCGGGTCGCGAAGCTCGGCGGATTGCACAAGTTCATGGGTTGGGAGCGTCCAATCCTGACCGACAGTGGCGGTTACCAGGTGATGAGCCTGTCCGAGCTCACCAAGACGAGTGAGGATGGCGTCCGGTTCAAGAGCCACCTGGACGGCAGCACGCATATGCTGACGCCCGAGCGGTCGATCGAGATCCAGCGGCTGCTGGGATCCGATATCGCCATGGCGTTCGATGAGCTTGTCCCGACCACGTCGACAGCCGAGCAGCAACGCGAGGCGATGGAGCGTTCAATGCGCTGGGCGAAGCGATCGCGCGCAGAGTTCTACCGTGGTGGTGAGCATGCGAGCCGCGCCGCGATTTTCGGGATTCAGCAGGGCGCGCTCGACCAAGGCATGCGCCAGGCCTCGGCCGAAGCGCTGATCGAGATTGGGTTCGACGGTTACGCCGTCGGCGGCCTTGCGGTCGGCGAGGGCCAGAAAGCGATGTTGGGCTGCCTCGACTTCGCGGCCGAGATGCTGCCGGCCGACCAGCCGCGTTACCTGATGGGGGTCGGCAAGCCTGACGACATCGTCGGCGCGGTAGTGCGCGGGATCGACATGTTCGACTGCGTCCTCCCGACCCGGTCGGGAAGAACGGGGCAGGCGTTCACGCTGGATGGCCCACTAAACCTGCGGAATGCGCGCTTCGCCGAGGATCGCGATCCCATCGAGCGGGGCTGCCCATGCCCCGCCTGCACCCAGTTCGAACGCGCTTACGTCCATCACCTGGTGAAATCCGGTGAGATCCTAGGCTCCATGCTGATGACTCAGCATAATCTCTGGTTCTACCAAAGGCTCATGCAGGCGCTGCGCGACGTGATCGCGGGCAAGCGGCTGCAGGTTTTCGCGAACGAATTCCTGCAGCGCTATCGCGGCAACGATTAGATCGCGTCGTCCTTCACGCCTTCGCTTTCGTCGACCGCAATCAGTTTGTCCTGCGTGCGCAGCGCGAAGTCGCGGGCGTCGTGCCGTTCGTGCAGCTGCTCCGACGGGTCGCCGGTCAGCTTGTTGACGATGCGGCCACGCCTGACCGCCGGCCGGGCATCGATCGCGCGCGCCCAACGCATCACATGCTCATATTCGTGGGTTGCGAGGAATTCGGCCGCGCCAGGATAATTGCGGCCGAGGGCAACCCCGCCGTACCACGGCCAGATGGCGATATCCGCGATCGAATAGTCCTTGCCGGCGATATATTCGTGGTCGGCGAGGCGCCGGTTCAGGACATCGAACTGCCGCTTCGCCTCCATCGCATAGCGATTGATCGCATATTCGATTTTCACCGGCGCATAAGCGAAGAAATGGCCGAAGCCGCCGCCGAGGAAGGGCGCGCTGCCCATCTGCCAGAACAGCCAGGACAAAGTTTCCGCGCGCGCCGGTCCTGATTTGGGCAGGAACTCTCCAAACTTTTCGGCGAGGTAGACGAGGATGGCGCCGCTTTCGAAGATGCGGACGGGCTCGGAGCCGCTGCGGTCTAGCAGGGCGGGGATCTTCGAATTTGGGTTTATCTCGACGAAACCGCTGCCGAACTGGTCGCCATCACCGATCCGGATCGGCCAGGCGTCATATTCAGCGCCCGAATGCCCCTTTTCCAGCAGCTCCTCGAACATGATCCCGACCTTCTGGCCGTTGGGCGTGGCGAGCGAATAGAGCTGGAACGGATGCTTCCCGACCGGAAGCTCATGCTCGTGCGTGGCGCCGGCGATCGGGCGGTTGATGCTTGCGAACTGGCCGCCGCTCGGCTGCTCCCAGGACCAGACTTTGGGCAAAACGTAATTGCTATCGGTCATGCACACATTCCTTCGCGTTCCCAGCCGGAAAGAGAGCTAGGAACTGGCGAAAATGCTTTCCAGCAACAGTGATGTGCCTACCCGGCGCTCCGCGAAAGAAAGCTCGGCAGCGGGCCGTTCCATTCGGACTGGATGTCCTCGACAACAGGCGTGCGCTCGGGTGCGCGATCATCGCGCTTTGGCCTGCTCCTGGGTTCCGCCGCGACCGGCTTCGCCCCGCGCTTCGGCTCCCTGCGCGACGATGGCTTTGGTGGCTCTGGCGATTCCGCCGGGCCCGCCAATGGCTTCGAGGGCTTCTCCACGGCGCCGACGCGCTGGATTTTCTGTCCTGTGAGCTTTTCGATGCGATCGATCGCTTCGCCGTCGGCCTTGGTCGCAAGCGTGATCGCGATGCCCTTCATCCCGGCGCGGCCCGTGCGACCAATCCGGTGCACGTAATCGTCGGGCTGCCACGGAACGTCGAAGTTGATGACGTGGCTCACGCCTTTCACGTCGAGGCCACGGGCGGCGACGTCCGATGCGACGAGGATGTTGATGTCATTGTTCTTGAAGCGCTCGAACTCAGCGATCCGCTGTGACTGGTCCATGTCGCCCTGGATCTGACCGACAGCGAAACCCGACCGCTTGAGAGCGCTGGTCAATTCCCGAACCGTGGTCTTACGGTTCGAGAAGACGATCGCGTTCTTGAATTCCTCGTGGCGCAGGATCTCGCGGAGCGCGTCCTTCTTCTTGTCGGCGCGAACCTCGATCAAGCGCTGCTCAATATTGACGTTGGCGGTAGCCGGTCGGGCCACCTCGACACGCTTCGGGTCGGTCAGGAATTTCGACGCCAGCTTCTGGATCGGCGGCGGCATGGTCGCAGAAAAGAGCAAGGTCTGGCGGTTCTTCGGCAGCTTCGAGCAGATTTCCTCGATGTCGGGGATGAAGCCCATGTCGAGCATTCGGTCGGCTTCGTCGATGACCAAGAGCTTGCAGTCGGTGAGCATGATCTTGCCGCGCCCGAACAGGTCCATCAGGCGCCCCGGCGTGGCGATCAGTACATCGACACCCTTCTCGAGCGCCTTCACCTGGTCACCCATTTGCACGCCGCCCATGAGCAGCGCCATCGAGAGCGGGTGGTATTTTCCGTATTTGTCGAAATTCTCGGCGACCTGCATCGCCAGCTCGCGCGTCGGCTCGAGGATCAGGGAGCGCGGCATTCGCGCGCGGCTGCGGCCTTCGTGAAGAATGTCGATCATCGGCAGCACGAAGCCCGCGGTTTTGCCGGTGCCGGTCTGGGCAATTCCGATGAGGTCCTTGCCCATCAGCACGGACGGGATGGCGGCGCGCTGAATCGGAGTCGGGTCGTCGTAGCCGCTATCGCCAACGGCGCGGAGCAATTCGTCTGAAAGGCCGAGGTCGGCGAAAGTCATTCAAGTTCCGGTTGAAAAATGGGGCCGCGGCTTCTTTCGGCCTGTGCGGCAAGTGCAGCGAGGGCTTCGCCGACGACCTGTGGATTGTCAAGAAATGTGGGGGCGCCGACCGCAGATTCCAAGGCTCACTGGCGCTTCAAACGCGGCTCCAGGAGCTTGAAGCGCTCGATCGAGCAGCTTCCGCCCATGCGCGAATGGATGGCGTCCCGTTTAGCGCAGAGCTGCAGATCGTCTCGTGGCTGAAGGTAAAAATTCCCATAGAAATCCAAAGCCGGACAGCCTTCGTCGAACTTGGCCCGAACCCGCGCACGATTTGCAAGCACGAAATCGACCTCGTCGTCACCGAACAGGAGCGCGCGGCGAATTGCCGCAACGGGGATGCATTTCGGCCCCTTGTGTTCGACCCACTCGATCTGCGGCACAACGGGATGCGGCTGAACCGGCACGCGGAGAATGATCTCGTCCTGGATAACGAGCCTCGTAACCGACTGGCCAACGGCAGCCGGCTGCGCGGCAAGAATGCCGAGCAGGAACGGCAGCAGGCCTAGAAATGCCCCCGGAGTCACTTGGTCGCCGACATGGTTGGCCGGGCTTCGCAGCGCTGCGTTGAATAATCAATGAACTGCGCGGCCTGCTGCGAAACGAAGCTAGGTGTTTGCGAGCGCTTGCCTAATTTGCGCAAGGCCAATAGATGCGCCCACGCATTACTTTACGGCAGGCCAGCGCGACCGCGCAGCCAGTAAGCCCGGTCCCCAGGAGAGAATTAGGATGGCGACTGCCGCCCCGAACCAAGGCCTACCGATTTTCTACCGCGGCATCGAGCCGTTGAACGTCACGCAGCACGGGAAGATGAAGGTCCGCCCGGTCCTGGACATGAGCGAGGTCGCCAAGACCCACGCCATCCCGCTGACCGTCGACGAGTTCTCGCTCGTCCAGCGGCATTATCCGATCGTGTTCTCGATCGGCGAGAAGCCGATTCCGATCGCGCTCATGGGCCTGAATGAAAATGTGAACGTGTTCCTGGAGGAAGACGGCAAGGCGATGGACCCATCGCTCTATATTCCGGCCTACATCCGCCGCTACCCGTTCCTCCTCGCCAAGATTCGCCCGGACAGCGATGAACTGTCGCTGTGCTTTGATCCGACCGCCAATGCGGTCGGCGACTTCAAGGAAGGCGAGGCGCTGTTCGACGGCGAGCAACCGACCAAGGCGACCCTCGCGATCCTGGAGTTCTGCGAGCAGTTTGAGGCTGCGGGCCAGCGGACGACCGCGTTCATGGAAGAGCTGGTCAAGAGCGACCTGCTGATGGACGGCGAAGTCGCCATCCAGCCGGAAGGCTACGAGCAGCCGTTCATCTATCGCGGCTTCCGCATGGTCGACGAAGACAAGCTGCGCGAGCTTCGCGGCGACGAGCTTCGTCGCATGAACCAGAACGGCATGCTGCCGCTTATCTTCGCCCACCTGTTCTCGCTCACGCAGATGCGCGACGTGTTCGGGCGTCAGATGAAGCAAGGCAAGGCGCCGGTCCCGGCGCCGCAACCGGCGGACGCTGACGCCTGAGGCTATTCGGCCGCCGTCGCGAACCGCCGGCCGAGCAGCTCTTCACCCAATTCGACCGCGATTGCATCGACCAGTGAGGCGACGCGGTCGAAACCCGCGCCCGGGGCTTTGAGGCCGGCGCCGAGGTAGCAGCTGCGGTCGATTTCCAGCTGAAGGGCGTGGATACCCCGCTCCGGACGGCCGTGACGGTCGATCACATGCCCGCCGGCGAATGGATCATTGAGGCCGGTCGAGAAGCCGTGCCGCGTCGCAATCGCAATCGCATTTCGGCTGAGCCAGCCATCAGCGCTGCGGCCGCGGCAGTCTCCAACCACGATTTGCCCGACGCCGGCCGGCGGCGGCGGCATCGAGTGGCAGTCGAGCAGTAGGACGGTTCCGAACCGGTCCATCATCAGCGAGATGAGGTCCTCGATCGCCCGGTGGTAGGGGCGGTGCGCCTGCTCGAGCCTCTGCTCCAGTTGGACCGGCGACACTGCCCGGCGCCACAAGTAGCCGTGATGCTGCGTCCGCGCAGGGACGATACCAAGGCCGCCACGCGCGCGGGCGGTCATGCGCCCCCTGCGAGGCCCATCGATCACTGCGGGGTCTATTTCATCTTCGGCTCGATTGCAGTCGACGGCGGCGCGAGGGGTAGTGGCGATCACGGCGCCGCACCCCCGCTGAAGCGCGCGCCACACCAGCCGGTCCACGAGCGGGTCCTCGAGGGTCGCCAGGGACGGCCTGCCGTCGGAGGCCATCTCCACGAGCCAGTGGGGATAGTCACGGCCCGAATGGGGCACCGACAGAAGCACGGGCAACGACCCACGCGGCTGATGGATGATTGGGGGAGAAAGCGGCGTCACGGTTAAATTTCGTGCCAGTTTAGGACTCGTATTGGGGCACTGCAACGCGCGAACGCGTTATTCGCTTCTGGCAAAACGCATTTGAACAGAGCATAGATAAGTCATGGCGAGAATCCTTCTGGCGGAAGACGATACGTCGATGCGGGAGTATCTGCAGCGCGCGCTGCAGCGGGTCGGCTATGAGGTCGAAGCCGTCGGCTGCGGCACCGAAGCGATGCCGCTTCTGGAAAAAGAGCAGTTCGATCTGCTGCTTACCGACATCGTCATGCCCGAAATGGACGGTATCGAGTTGGCCCAAAAGGCGAGCGCGATCGACCCCAATATCCGCGTGATGTTCATCACCGGCTTTGCCGCCGTCGCGCTCCAAGGCGGGCGCACGGCGCCCGAGGCGAAGCTCCTGTCCAAGCCCTTCCACCTGAAGGACCTGGTGATGGAGGTCGACCGCATGTTCCAGACCGAGGACCAGCACGGGCGCCTTTGAGCCGACTGAGCGCACTCGCCCGGTTTTTCTCATTTTCTCCTATAAACGCGACCGGCGCGGAAACGCGTGCGCGCGAATGAGTTGAGTGTCCCAACAGAAGGACAGGAGAACGATATGGCGAAGAAGGCGACTAACAAATCATCTGGCGGAGCCAAGGCCGGCTCCAAGTCGCGGGCCGTTGCCAAGCGGACGACGACGAGCAGCGGCGGCGGCGGCAAATCGCAGGAATCGATGGGCGATTCGCTCCTGAAGCTGCTTCAGAGTCCGTTGGTGGCGGAATTGGTCGCCGTGGCCGCAACGGCGGCTCTCGCGTCGCTCGCCGAGCATGGCTTCGCCAGCGGCGGTGGCGGTACGCGTGGCAAACGCGCCGGGAAGGCTGTCAAAGAGGCGGGCAAGGCGGCAGCGGCCGCGATCGGGCGTCGCCTCGGCAACGAATTCGACGAGATCCGAAAGGCGTCGAAAGCTAAGGGCGGCGCAAAAGCGTAAGCTGCGCGCGGCCCACGGTGCGCGTTGCCTCGATCTGAAACGGGCCGGGCTCGACGTCGTCGCGAGCCGTCTCGATGCTCATCCATCCGCCTGGTGCTAGCCAGTTCGCCTGGGCCATTGCCGCTACGACGGCTGTGCCGGCACCGGGTGCGTAGGGCGGATCGGCGAGGATCAGGTCGAACGGGTCGGACGAGGGCAAAGACAGCGCTGAACTGGCGATGAGGCGAACTCGCTCGTCCGCGCCGAGCTTGGCCGCGTTACGGCGGATCGCGGCGATCGCTGCAGAATTGTTCTCGACGAAGGTCGCGTGCGATGCGCCCCTGGACAGCGCCTCAAAGCCGAGCGCGCCGGAGCCGGCGAACAGGTCCGCGACACGCAGATCCTCGAAGTTGCCCAGCCGCGAGGCAAGCATCGAGAACAAGGTCTCCCGGGTTCGGTCGGCGGTGGGCCGGGTGGTCATTCCCGCGGGCGCTTCGAGCGCACGGCCGCGCCATGACCCGGCGATAATCCTCACTTGAGGCTCTTGCGGAATTCTTCGAGCATGCCGCGATCAACTTCGTCCACAGCGCCCGGCTCCAAGCTGGCCAGGGTCAGCGGCCCGTAGGATGTTCGGATCAGTCGCGAGACCTGAAGACCGAGGTGGGCGAGCACACGCCGCACCTCGCGGTTTTTGCCCTCAGTAAGGCTCATCTCGATCCAGCAATTGCGCCCCGTCCGCCGCTCGAGATTGGCGTCGATCGATCCGTAATGAATGCCCTCGATCGTGATGCCTTCGGCAAGCTTTTCGAGCTGTGCCTGGGTGACGTGGCCGAACGCCCGCGCCCGGTAGGAGCGAATGACACCGGTCCGCGGAAGCTCGAGTTGGCGCTTGAGCTCGCCGTCGTTGGTGAGGAGCAGCAGGCCTTCGGTCATGTAGTCGAGGCGCCCGACGGGCACGAGGCGCGGCAGCCCTTTTGGCAGCCGGTCGTAAATGGTCGGTCGTCCCTTTGGGTCGCGCTCGGCGGTCAGCGTCCCGGTCGGCTTGTAGAAACGATAGAGGCGCGTCGCCTTCGCCGGGCGTACGGGCCGGCCGTCAAAGGTCACGCCCTCGAGATTTTCCAGCAGGGTTGCAGGAGTGGTGAGCTTTTCCCCATTGAGCGCGATGCGTCCTTCGGCGATCATGCGCTCAACCTCGCGGCGAGAAGCGACTCCAGCGCGCGCGAGCAGCTTGGCGATGCGCTGCGGCCCACCCGTTTCTTGTGGCGCGGCGGGCACAGGGCGACCGCCTTTGCGCTGCTTCGGCACTGGACGCCGTGTAGTTCGTTGCGGAGGTTTGGTCATGGCTTGGAGATTTGATGCTGTTCGGGAAGCGTAAGCAGGTCGTCAAGCGGATCCTCATCGTCGAGGATGAGCCGCTGACTGCGTTCGACAACGAGAACATGCTCGGCGATGCCGGTTATGAGATCGTGGCGACGGTCGACGATCTCGACGAAGCGCTCAGGGTGCTCGAGCGCGAAGAAGTGCACCTGATCCTCAGCGATGTCCGGCTTCGCGACGACCAGACCGGGATTCACCTGGCGGAGACCGCCAAGAAGAAGGGTGTCCCGACCTTGTTCGCGACCGGCCACCCTTATCCTGGAGCATCGGAAATCGCGGTCGGATGCTTGCTCAAGCCCTATAGCGAGCGCCAGCTGTGCAAGGCGATCGAGTGCGTGGACCGCCACCTGCAGGGTGAAAAAGTGAAGGCGCCGAAGGGCCTCGAGCTGTTCATCGTGATCAGCGAGTAACGGACTAGCCAGCGAACGAACGGCTGCTAGGATCGCTCGCCACAGGCGGGAGGCAGCGGCATGGCGAGCAAGGCGGGCGATTCAACGGGCTGGCGCAGCGTAGTCCCTGCAGGCGTCAGGCCTTACATCGAAAGCGCACCGCTAACAGCGCTGTTCCTTGGCATATCTTCTGGCTTTCCCTTCGCGCTCCTCGCCGCGACGCTGACGCAACGGCTGTCCGAAGCCGGCATCGAGAAAAAGTCCATCTCCGCCTTTGCGCTCGCGTTGCTGGTCTACAGTTTCAAATGGCTGTGGGCGCCGCTGGTCGACCGAGTTCAATTGCCCGGTTCACGAACGTTCGGGCAGCGTCGGAGCTGGCTCTGGCTAGCCGGTAGCCTGGTTGCCGCCGCCGTCGTGGTCCTCGGGACCGCGGACCCCGTCAACGACATTCGCTCCGTCGTAATCGGTGCTCTGCTGCTCGGCGTCGCGGGGGCGACATTCGACATTGTCATCGACGCTTACCGGATCGAAATCCTCGAGCCGCGCCAACTGGGCGTTGGGTCGGGCATGTCGCAGTACGGTTGGCGCTTGGGGGCCTTCTTCGCCGCTTCGATCGCCCTGTTCGTTGCGGCACGAAGCAGCTGGACCGCGGGATATCTCGCCTGCATCCCGCTCGCCTTCGTTGGACCGCTCGCGTCGCTGTTCATGGGAGAACCCAAGCGCCACCGCGACCCCAAGCCGATTCATGGCGCGAAGGCGGCGCTCGAGGCGTTCTGGGGTCCGCTGGCCGACTTCCTGAAGCGCGAAGGCGCATTCCTGGTCCTGCTGTTCGTCCTGATCCACAAGATCGGAGACACGATGGCCAACCTCATGATCCGCGACCTGCTGGTCGGCCTGGGGTTCACCAAGGGCGAAATCCTGTTCGGGGACGTGTGGGTCGGTTTCTTCGCCCTGTTGGTCGGTATCTTCGTTGGCGGTGTACTCTACGCCAAGATCGGGATGAAGCGATCGGTGCTCGTCAGCCTGATCATGATGGCGATATCCAACCTCAGTTTCGCGGGGCTTGCGGCAGCGGGGCACTCGATGCCCGTGCTTGCCTTCGCCATCGGCTTCGAGAATTTCGCCAGCGGCATCGGCGGCGTGGTCGTCGTCGCCTACCTCTCCGCACTGTGCAACCTCAGGTATACCGCAACGCAGTTCGCGCTGCTATCGGCCGCCGCGGCGATTGTGGGCAGGTTCCTGACTGGGACGACCGCGGGCGCGCTCATCGAGAACCTCGGCTACGTAAACTTCTACCTGCTCACGACGGTGATCGCGCTGCCGGGCGTGTTTCTCTACGCCTACATGCTGAAGGCCGGGCTGATCGATGAATCGATCGGCGACGCGGGCAAGGAAGGCGAGGGGGACGTGAGGTCCAAGCACCCGCAGGACAAGCCGAGCAAGCGCTAGGCGGGCACTTCTTCATTGGCAGCGAGCGCCGCGCCCGCCAGGTAAAGGGAGCCGGCAACCAGGCGAGGGGCCGCGAGACCCGAAAGGGCCTGTTCGAGACTGGTCGCAGCGCGGCCACCGAAGTTGGCTGCGAGCGCTTGCGGATCGTGATGCGGATGGTCCGGCACCGGGACGAAGGTCAGCGAAAGTGCATGCGGCGCAAGCGGAGCCACGATCTCTTCCGCTTCCTTGTTGGCAAGGATGCCGAGGACGAGATGCATCGGGCCGCGCTGTTCGAGGATAGCGGCGAGGGCCCGCGCGGCATCGCCATTGTGGGCGCCGTCGATCCAGGTCTCGGCGCGGCCGGCGAGCGGGCCCGGACCGAGCCTCTCGAACCGCGCCGGCCAGCGCGCCTGGCGAAGGCCCTGCTCGAACGCCTCGCGGGAGGCGGGAATGTCGCCCTGGGCCTGAAGCATCTGCCAGGCGAGGTTGGCATTGCGAACCTGATGATAGCCGGCAAGATTGGGCACCAGTGCGTCATCGACCCGCCAATCGCGGCCTTCGAGAAGCAATGGCGCACCGCGTTCCGCGGCGACTTCAGCGATCGCTGCCTCGGCTTCAGCCGGCTGGGCCAGCGACACGAGGGGCACACCCTTCTTCGCGATACCCGCCTTTTCGCGGGCGATGGAGGCGATGTCCGACCCGAGGAATTGCTCATGGTCGAGGCCGAGACTCGCGACGCCGGTCACGAGCGGCCGCTCGATGATGTTGGTCGCGTCCAATCGGCCGCCGAGACCCACTTCGAGGATGCACGCGTCGGCCGGGGCGCGGGCGAAAGCGAGCAAGGCAACCACGGTTGCGACCTCGAAGAAGCTCGGCTCGATGTCATCGCTCGCGTTCAGCACTTCGGTCAGCAATTCGGCGAGCGGCTCGTCTTCGATCAGGCGGCCGGCGACACGGATCCGCTCATTGAAGCGGACGAGGTGCGGGCTGGTGAAGACGTGGACCGCGTAGCCCGAGGCTTCGAGCGCGGAGCGGAGAAACGCGACCGTCGAGCCTTTGCCGTTGGTCCCGGAGACGTGGAAGACGGGCGGCAGCCCGTCCTGCGGCCGACCGAGCCGGTCGAGAAGCGCGGCGACCCGCTCCAGCCCCAAGCGGTCGCCCGAAGGCGACATCATCTGGAGCCGGTCGAGCTGCGCCTGGACACGGGGATGCGTCGAGCGCGCAAAGTCGGCCATCAGGCTGCCGCTTTCGACTCCGGCGCGAGGTAGGAAATGAGAAGCGCCAGCTTCTCCTTCAGCTCCGAGCGCGGGACGACCATGTCGATCATCCCGTGGTCGAGGAGATATTCCGCCCGCTGGAAGCCCTCCGGAAGCTTTTCGCGGATCGTCTGCTCGATCACACGCTGGCCGGCGAAGCCGATGAGCGCACCCGGCTCGGCCATCTGGATGTCGCCGAGCATCGCGTAGGACGCGGTGACGCCGCCGGTCGTGGGATCGGTCAGCACCACGATGTAGGGCAAGCCCGCTTCTTTGAGCTGCGCGATGGCGACGGTCGTGCGGGGAAGCTGCATGAGGGACAGGATCGCTTCCTGCATGCGCGCGCCGCCCGAGGCGGTGAAGATGATGTAGGGCGCCTTCTCTTCGATCGCGGCCTGGATGCCGGCGAGGAAGGCCGCGCCAACCGCGGTACCCATCGACCCGCCCATGAAAGCGAAGTCCTGCACGCCGACGATGACCTTGTGGCCGTCGATCTTGCCGCGCGCGTTCACCAAGGCGTCGCGCTCTCCGTTGGCAGCGCGCGCGGCCTTGAGCCGCTCGGTGTAACGCTTGGTATCCTTGAAGCGGAGCGGGTCTTCCTTGACCTCCGGCGCGGGCAGAATTTCAAATTGAGCGGCGTCGAACAATTGCTCGAAGCGCTTGTTGGGGCCGATGCGATCGTGGAAGTCGCAGCGCGGGCAGACGCTGTAATTTTCTTCCCACTCTTTGACGAACACCATCGTCCCGCACTTCTTGCACTTGTGCCACAGGTTCTCGGCGGTCTGGCGCTTGGGGAGGAAGGGAATCCCGCTGCGAACGCGGCTGAGCCAACTCATGGGAAAACCTCTCTCTGCAAACTCGCGGCGATGTCGCGCACGGCCTGGGCGGGGTCGGCTGCGGCGGTAATGGGACGGCCGATGACCAGCACGGAAGCGCCATCGTTCAACGCATCATAAGGCGTCACGACGCGCTTCTGGTCGGCGACGTCGCCGCCCTCGGGCCGGACGCCGGGAACGACGAAGAAACCCTCCGGCCAAATATCGCGCGCCGCAGCCACCTCTTCGCCCGAGCAAACGATACCGTCGATGCCCGCTTCGGCGGCCAGCTCGGTGAGCCGCTTCACCTGATCCTTCGGCGAGCCGGAGACGCCGGTCGCCGCCAAGTCGCTTCCATCGAGGCTGGTCAGCACGGTCACCGCGACGACCTTGGTCGACGGCGGAGCGGCGGCCTTTGCCGCGGCCATCATCGCTTTTCCCCCAGCCGCATGAACGGTGAGGATTGCGGGCGAGAGGCGGGCGATGGCCTCGACCGCCTTGCCGACCGTGTTGGGGATGTCGTGAAGCTTCAGGTCGAGGAAGATGGGCATGCCATGCTCGGCGATCCGAAGCACGCCGTCGTGACCGTTGGCGCAGAAGAACTCGAGCCCCAGCTTCATGCCGCCCGCAAGTCCGCAAAGGTCCCGCGCAAAGCCCGCCGCGCGATGAACGTCGGGCGTGTCGAGAGCGACGAAGATCGGCCTCATTCCGCCGGCTCCGCTTCCGCTTGTTCTGCTTCGGCCGCCGGCTCCACCGGAAGCGCAGCGGCCCGGTTACGATCGAGCGCCTCGATACGCCGGTTGAGCGACCAGATCCGCGCGCGGAGGATCAGCCACGTCGGCAGCCAGCCGATCAGGAAGGCGATCAGGAGGAGAAGCGGGATCTTGATGTCGGCCTGGATGTCGCCCCACAGGTTCAATGTGGCATCCGACCAATTTGCCCTGGCGAACAGCGCGACAATGACTGCGACCAGGACCCAGAAAACGGTCTTGAGAAAGTGCATGGTTGGGTCGTTTAGGCGAGCCGTGCGTTCAACGCCAGCAAGCGGTTCGTCGCGTGGGAGAATCGCTCTGTCGCAAGCGCGTTAAACGAGCCGTTGAGGCTTCGGCCAGTGCCCGTAACAATCGCTGCGGGTGGGAGAAAAAGAGCTTTGCGAACAACGCAAAAGATAGGGATCGGCGCGCTCGTCCTCGTGATGGGCGCTTCATTGTTCGCAATGCGGCCGCACAGCGCCGCGCCGGATGCTCCAAAACCCACCAGCGCAGACTTGAAGCTCGCGGCGCTTTCAACCGATGCCCGCCGGGACGTCGATTACCGACTGCTCGACACGCGCTTGCGCCAGCTGATGACCAAGCCGTCGATGGTCGGCCTCGCAGTGGGCGTGGTCGAGAATGGCCGGATCACGTTCCTGCAGGGTTATGGCGAGACGCTCGAAGGGTCGGGCGATCCGGTGACCCCGGAGACGGTGTTCCGTTGGGCGTCGGTGTCCAAGGGCGTTGCGGCGACGATGGTCGCCAAGCTCGCCGAGCAGGGGAAGATCAACCTCCAGGCGCCTGTCGCTAACTACGCGCCAGACCTGAAGCTGCCCGCCGGGAATGAATATCGCGCGACGGTCGGCGACCTGCTGTCGCACCGCCTCGGCCTCTACCGCAACGCCTACGACAACAAGCTGGAGGAAGGGCAGGACCCGAGCCTGCTACGGGCGAGCCTGGCGCAGCTGAACGCCGTCTGCCCGCCGGGCACTTGCTGGAATTACCAGAACGTCGCCTACGACGCGTCGAGCGAGATGGTCAGCCGCGCGACCGGCATGCCCTACGAGCAAGCGGTGAAGCGCTACCTGTTCAACCCGATCGGCATGAGCAGCGGAAGTGTCTCGATGGGAGGCCTGGAATCCAACAAAAGCTGGGCCCATCCCCACACCGTCGGCAAGAAGGCGCTGCCCATGGTCGACACCTATTACAAGGTGCCTGGCGCGGGCGGAATTAACAGCAATATCAAAGATATGTCCCTATGGATGCTAGCGCAGATGGGAGAGATGCCCGACGTGCTCGACGGCAAGGTACTCGACACCATCCATGCGCCTTATGTGGTCACGCCGACCGAGCGCGGACGCCTCCGCAAGTTCCTCGAGCGCCTGCAAACCGCCTGGTACGGCTACGGCTGGCGAAGCTATGAATATGCCGGCCACCGCATCGTCGGGCATCGCGGAGGAATCAACGGCTACCGATCGCTGATCCTGTTCGACCCGCAGAAGAAAAGCGGTGTCGTCGCTCTGTGGAACAGCAACACCAACCAGCCTGGCGGGCTCGAGTTCGAGGTGATGGACATGATCTACCACCTGCCATTCCGCGACTGGCTCGAGCTCAACAGCAAGTTCCCGGCCGAGACGATCGCCAGCGCCACCTCAGAACCTGAGAACGGGAGCGGCGACCGCTCCTAGTTGCGCCGGGCTTCCGCCTGCGCCTTTTTGATCTCGCGCTGTTCGTCGAGGTGCGCCTTGTAGCGGAAGCCCATGCCGATGATCGAGGTCGCCATGCCCACGACCAAGGCCAGGATATGCCACTTGGGCTCGTCGGGGCCGGGCCAGGCAATCGATCCGAGGAAGAAGACGCTGACGATCGAGACCAGGTAACCGATCCCTTTCCAGTCAGGGCCGTGCTGCATGGGGAGTTTGACAGGCTCGTTACGCATAGCGGTGGAAGGAACATCCATTCCCCGCCGTTGGTTTCGCGAGAGACCAAATCAAAGGAGTATGCGTAATGGCCGAGACCACGCAGCAGGACGCGATTGCGTTGCTGAAAGAAGATCACCGCACTGTCGCGGCGTTGTTCGAAAAGTTCGAGAAAGCGACCGGCGACGGGCGCAAGCAAAGCATCGCCGAAGAGATTTGCCTGGACCTCTCGGTTCACGCGCAAATCGAGGAAGAGATTTTCTACCCGGCTTGCGAGGGGAAGGTCGACGAAGACCTGCTCAAGGAAAGCTATGTCGAGCATGATGGCGCGAAGGTTCTGATCGCCGAGATCCTGGCCGGCGGGCCCGACGACGAATTCTATGAGGCGAAGGTCAAGGTGCTGTCCGAAGAGATCGAGCACCACGTCGAGGAAGAAGAGAAGCGCCTAGAGGGCCTGTTTGCGCAGGCGCGCAAAGCCGGGCTCGACATGGATGCGCTGGGTGAGCAGCTTGCCATGCGCAAGCAGGAGCTGACCGAGCAGTTCAAGGCGAACGGCGTTCCGACGCCCAAGCTGACGACGATGAGCGAAGTCTCGGCTTAAGCCGCGTTCAATCCAGCCAACAAAAAGGCCCGCCGGTTCAGCGCCGGCGGGCCTTTTTTGGTGGGGTCGAACCGCGCTCAGCGCATCGCGGCGACGTGGATCCCGGTTTGTGAATCACGACCGTACACATCGTCGGTGAAGCTCAACTGCCCATTGTTCGCCTGGGCCGTCAGGTAAGTGACGTAGATCGGCACGGGGGTCGGGAGCTGGACGTTGAGCTCGGGATCGCTTGACGCCGACTGCGGATCGCGGCCGAGCAGCCAGCGGCCGAGCGCTTCGGCATTTTCCAGCCTGACGCAGCCATGGCTGAGGTTGCGGTCGTCCTGCGCGAACAGATCCTTCGACGGCGTGTCATGCAGGTAGATGTCGGCCGAGTTGGCGAAGCCGAACTTCATCCGGCCCATCGAGTTGGCCGGACCCGGCAGCTGACGGACCTGGACGTTCTCCGTACCAGCGGCGACGGCATGCCAATCGACCTTGGCCGGATCGAGCATGTCCCCGTCCGGCGACATCACCTGATAGCCCTTGGACTTGAGATAGCCGTAGCCCTGCTCAAGGACGTTTTTGGCGATGAGCGAACGGATCAGCTCCGGCGTTACGTGCCAGTAGGGGTTGAGCGTCGCGTAATAGATGGTGCTGGCGAGCATCGGCGTCTGGGTCGATGGATCGGCCTTGCCAACGATAACCTTCATCGAATCGACGATCTGGCCGCCCTGGATCATGTACAGGCGCGCACCGGCCGTATCGACCATCACGTAGCGGTCCTGGGTCGGCATATCGCGGACCCGGTCAAGGCTGGTGAGGACGCGCGGGTCGACCGAGCCGCCAGACTGCATCTGCGTCCAGGCGGCATCGCGAAGCTGCGCGTAGAGCGGGTTCACGTCCGAGACCTTGCGGACATAAGCGGGCAGCGAGGAAGCAGCGGCGGCGCGAGCGAGGATCTGGCCCGGCGTGTCGCGGCGCGGCGCCACCCAATTGTCGGCGTAGCTCATTCCCGCCGGCGGCGTCTGCAGCGCCTGGACGTACGACACGAAGGCGGACGAGAGGAAGCGATCGGCCGCGCCAAGCGCAGCCGGGTCGCCGCCTTGCGCGTGCGCCATCATCGCCTGCGCCTGGGCCGCCAGCGCCGGGCCGGTCGAAAGCCCATCGAGCGACGCGCGCTGAAGCACGCCGATCAGCTCGCGCGCCGCCGAGCTATCGGCGCCGGCGCGAAGCCACAAAGGCGCATTCCGGCGCGACGCGTAGAACGCGCTAACCGCCTGGTCCGCCGAAGCGTTGGTGGAGAACTGCGCCGGGAGCTGAGGATTGACCGCTCCGGTCGCGGGGACAGCAAAGATCGTCAGCGCCGCACAGGCGACGCTAGCCAGCATCCGCTTTTTCACGGGTTGAACTTCCTATTCAATATCAGGCTCTTGCGAGCCCACCTGAGACCCTAAACGCCGAAGAAAGGCAGGGGTTCAAATATTTATTGACAGAAAGAGAAATGTGTTTCGGCCCGGAACAATTCAAGCAGCGGCGATTCGCTGCGGTGCACCAAAAGGTACTGGGGCCGCGCCAGGTGCAGAGGCGCGGCCCTCGGCAAATTACGCGCCGATATAGATTGGCGTTCCGACGTCGGTGACCGAGTAGAGCTTCTTGGCGAAGGCACTCGGCAGGCGGATGCAGCCGTGGCTTGCGGCATATCCGGGGTTGAAACCGGCGTGCAGGGCGATGCCGGCCGGATCGAAGAATTGGGCGAACGGCATCGGGGCGTTGTCGTACTTCTTCGAGCGCCACATCGGGGTCTTGCGCAGGATCGAGAAGATCCCGTCGGGCGTCGGCTTTGCGTCCTTGCCGCTCGAGATGGTCGAGGCCGCGACCAATGCGTCACCCCGATAGAGGTAGGCCATCTGGTCAGAAAGGCTGATCACGACGCGCTCGGCACCGTTGCCGGGCACATCGCGCCAAAGATACTGACCAGGCTTCAGCGCCTTGGGGCCGAACGCGTCGAGCATGTCGACCCGGGCCTGCGACGCTGCATCGCTGGCCGCCATTTTGGCCTCATAGGTTTCCAGCGCGTAGGCCGGAGTGGAAGCAAGGGTAGAACCGAAGACGCACGTTCCCGTCAGCGCGAGCACGATGGCTAGCTGCTTTTTCATTGTTGCACCTGAATTTATCTGTTGACTTTTGCTGCGAGAATGCACGCGGGCCGATTCGGGTTCCCGCTTTCTTTTGTTTCGCCGCTGCCTAGTTTGAAAAAACTATAGTGATATCAATGGATTGATGTGTTTATACGAAAAAACGACTCGGGGTCGATGAGGTCCTGTTCCTCGGGGTGTTTGCGCAGATAATCGGCGAAGAACGGGCAGACTGGGACAACCTTCAAGCCCCGATCGCGAGCGGCCTTGAGAGCAAAACGGATGAGGGCGGTGCCGATCCCCTGGCCTTCGTGAGCGGGCGGGACCTCGGTGTGGGTGAAGATGATCTTCCCGTCGCGCAGAATATAATCTGCAAGGGCGAGGCTGCCGTCGCCGAGGTCCGCTTCGAAGCGGCGCCTTTCGGGATTGTCGTGAATGGAGATGTCAGCGGCCATTGGGCGCTGAGGTAACCGTTAGCGACTTGTTAGTCGATGAAGCGCAGAGCGGTTGCGCACGTGCTGGACCTGGAAATGACCGAAAGCTCCTCTGCGACCACCTTTGTCGTCGGCGACCGTCTTCCGTGGGGCGACGAGAATTCATCCCCCGAAGAAAAGGGCCCGTTCGACGCGGGCACTATCTTCGCCGACGGGTCCCGCCAGCCCTGCTCGATCCGGAAGATCAGCGCGCTGGGCGCCATGGTCGAAAGCGGCTTGTCACCGGCGCTCGGCGAGCGGGTTGCAGTCGAGCTCGGGACGGGCCAGCGCCCAGCGGGCCGCGTCGCGTGGAATCGCAACGGCGAACTGGGTGTGCGGTTCGACGACAATGTCGACGTGGTCGCGCTGCTCAATCGTCAGCTCGTCAGTCAAGCGCGCGAACGCCGGACCATGCCGCGCCTGGAGGTGCGATGCGCGGCGCATATCAAATGGGGCGAGCACCTGCTTGGCACTACCCTGCGCAATATCTCGGCGCGCGGATTGCAGCTGGAAGGCGACGGACTTCCCGCCGTTGGAAGCTACGTCTCAGTTTTCGTCGATGGGCTGAACATTCCCGCGGGCGAGGTCGTGTGGGCGCGCAACGGGCTGGTCGGGATCGAGATCTTCGAGGAATTGAGCTGGAGTTCGATTATCCCCTGGGTCCGCGACGTGATCCGCAAGGGCGGCAATTGATTTTCAGCCCGCGCTGACGAAACTGTCGAGCACCTTCTTGCGGCCGGAATGCTCGAAATCGATCTCCAGCTTGTTGCCCTCAATCGCGGCGATGATGCCGTAGCCGAACTTGCCGTGAAACACGCGCTGGCCGAGCGACAAATCGTCGCGGCCCTTGTTGCCTAGCGAAACGGCGGAGGCGCGCGCCTCGATCACGCGTTGCGGCTCCGCGCTGTAGCGGCCGTCGCGGCTGGCGCGCTGCCAGCCCGGGCCGCGGGTGCTGGCGCGCATCGACTGCGCGGGACCGAGGTGCGCGAACGGATCTGCGCGCTCGGACCATTGAGCGCGCCACAGGCTCTCGCCCCCCGTCATCGTGGTTTCTTCATCGATATGCGCTTTGGGCAGCTCGGCGAGGAAGCGGCTCGGGATCGAACTCGTCCACTGTCCGTAGATGCGGCGGTTGGCGGCGTGGATGATCGTCGCCTTGCGCCGGGCGCGAGTGATCGCGACGTAGGCGAGACGGCGCTCCTCCTCGAGGCTGGCAAGGCCGCCTTCGTCCAACGAGCGCTGCGACGGGAACACGCCCTCTTCCCAGCCCGCGAGATAGACGATGTCGAACTCGAGGCCCTTGGCCGCGTGGATCGTCATGATGGTGACCCGTTCGCCCTGACGCGCCTCGTCATTGTCCATGACCAGGCTCACATGCTCGAGGAACGCCTGGAGCGATTCATACTCCTCCATCGCCCGGGCAAGCTCGGCCAGGTTCTCTAGACGGCCAGCGCTTTCGGCAGAACGGTCGGCCTGCAGCATCGCGGTATAACCGCTCTCGTCGAGCATGATGCGCGCGAGCTCAGGGTGGGGAAGCTCCGCCGCCATCTGCCGCCAACGCGCGATGTCGGCGACGAACGCGCCGAGCGACCGCCTGGCCTGCGGCGTCAGCTCGTCGCTGTCGAGCAAGGTGGCGGCGGCGAGCAGCAGGGGTTGTTGCGAGGCGCGGGCGTGGCGGTGAATGGTCGCCACCGCTTTGTCGCCGAGTCCGCGCTTGGGCTGGTTGACGATTCGCTCGAACGCGAGGTCGTCGGCCGGCTGGGTGATCAGGCGCAGGTAGGCGATCGCGTCGCGGATCTCGGCGCGTTCGTAGAACCGGAAGCCGCCGATGATCTGGTAGGGCAGGCCGATGGCGATGAAGCGCTCTTCGAACTCACGCGTCTGGAACTGGGCGCGGACCAGGATCGCGACATCGTCGAGGCTGCCGCCCGAACGCATGTGCGATTCGGTTTCCTCGCCGACTCGGCGTGCTTCCTCCGGGCCGTCCCAGACGCCGATGACGCGGACCTTCTCGCCTTCGCCGGCGGCGGTCCAAAGCGTTTTGCCGAGGCGGCCGGCGTTGTGGGCGATCAACCCGTCGGCAGCTGACAGGATATGGCTGGTCGAACGGTAATTCTGCTCGAGGCGGATGATCTTGGCGCCCGGGAAGTCCTTCTCGAAGCGAAGGATGTTGGCGACCTCCGCACCGCGCCACGAGTAGATCGACTGGTCGTCGTCACCGACACAGCACAAGTTGCGGCGCGGCTCGGCGAGAAGCTTCAGCCATTCGTACTGGCCCTGGTTGGTGTCCTGATATTCGTCGACGAGCAGATAAAGGAAGCGCTCGCGGTAACGCGCCAGCACGTCCGGATAAGCGCGGAAGATCCGCAGCATGTGGAGCAAGAGGTCGCCGAAGTCGCAGGCGTTCAAGGCCTTCAGCCGTTCCTGATATTGCGCGTAGAGTTCCGAGCCGCGGCCGGCCGCGAAGGCCTCGGATTCGCCGGCGTCGACCTGCTCCGGAGTCCAGCCGCGATTCTTCCACCGGTCGATTAGCCCGGCGAGCTGGCGCGCGGGCCAGCGCTTCTCGTCGAGGTTGGCGGCGCTGATTAGCTGTTTGAGGACTCGCAGCTGATCGTCGGTATCGAGGATGGTGAAGTTGGACTGGAGGCCGACCAGCTCGGCGTGGCTGCGCAGCATGCGCGCGGCGACCGAGTGGAAGGTGCCGAGCCACGGCATGCCCTCAATTGCGCCGCCGCTGATCTTCGAGACGCGCTCCTTCATCTCCCGCGCCGCCTTGTTGGTGAAAGTGACGGCGAGGATCTGCGACGGCCAGGCGCGGCGGGTGGCGATCAAATGGGCAAGGCGGGCAGTCAGCGCCGCGGTCTTGCCCGTGCCCGCGCCGGCGAGCACGAGCACCGGCCCTTCGGTCGAAAGGACGGCGTCGCGCTGGGGCGGGTTCAGGCCCTGAATGTAGGGCGGGTCCGGGTTGATCGCAGGCGATTCAGGCACTTGGCCGAAGTAGGCGGAGGAGAACGGAACGGCAACCGAAGGCGGGGCCATTTTGCGGAATCGAAAAGGTTCCGCGGGTTGTTACCGATATCCCCGTTATCCACAGGCTTGAGCACCCATTTTTCGCTTTTGCGACTCGGCGGACACGTGCATGTTGCTCATGTGATCGGGACGGCGGTCCCGGCCTCTCCAGAGAGCCGGCAACGGCAGGAAAGAGCGGCAGGTGACCAAAGGTCCGATCTCCGCCGGCAGGCAGTAAGAAGCACTTTCGGGTTCTTTTTGGGGTCAGCTGGTATGAGGCGCCGGAAGAGTTGATCTTCCTCAAGCGCGACGCGGTTCCCGGATTTTCCGGGTCTCCTTCGGGAGGTCTGGTTAGGTTCGGTGAACGAAGCGGGACGCAAGAGTGGTCGACCCAAGAAGGGCCGCAGAGCATCGGACGGTTTTGAGCGTGAACTTCGGTTCTCGAGCAGGCCGGGACGGACGAAAGACCAGCGAACCTTCGGGCCGCGCAGTCTGGTAGAACGGTCGGGCTTCTCTTCGGAGAGAGCTGTTCGATAGGAAGCGACGCCTGAGCTGGTGAGCCAGGATCGAGAGCGGGTCGGGGGGGCCTTCGGGTTTTTCTGACCAGGTTACGAACACCGGCAGATCCTTCGCTCGGCGCAGTGGGGGCTGGCAGCAATGCCGGCCCCCATTTCCTATGGGCCAACTCGCTGCGCGTTGTTGCCCTGCCGGGACCCTACGCTGCCGGCACGGCAGCTCGAGTTCCTTTTCAGGAACCCCCATCAACTCATCGCAAAGCGGCGGCGGCATGGCGCGTCGGGCAGAGACGCGGACACGCACGCGAGCACGTGCACGCGAGCCGCAGGGCCGGACACCAAAGCCCCAATCGCGCGTTGGGGCGAATAGGTGGACGGCGGCAATGAAGTCGCCGGAGCGGCGGGCGACGGAGTGACGACTAGTGATCCGCGCGATTGCCGCTTTGGCCCTGCTTACCGCTTCCGCCCATAGCGTCGCAGCCTCGGCCCCCAAGGCCAGCGATGCCCTGAGCTCGACCGCCCCGTGGTGGGAGAAGGTCACCGTGACCATCGCCGGCAATGGCAAGGCGCAATCGTGCCGTTACGAAACCAGCCTCAAGCCCAACGCGGGCGCGGAATGCGACGTGACCGGCGACCAGGCGTCGATGGCGAGCAGCGAAGGCGGGTCGAACAAGTCCGACCTGACGCGAATTACCTTCGAGCGCCGCTTCACCCCGGGCGCGCAGGTCGCCAAGGCTGAAGTGTCACCGGGCGAAACCCTGCTCGGCCAGCAGGTGATGGCGCTCGCGATCGACTCCGAGGGCAGCGTCAAGGGCTGCAAGATCGTTTCCGCCGACGGAGCGATGACGCCCGATTATGGGTGCAAGGAAGCTCAGGCCGAGAAATTCGAGGCGAGCGCGGCCAAGGCCGTCGCGGCCGCCGGCCACGAGGGTTTCCTGACCATCCTGGTTTACGGCCACGCCGAACACGTGGTGTAAGCCGGCTAAGCCGCGCGGTCCTGGGTTTCGACGAAACGCAAAAGTGAGCCGAAGTTCGTCTGCAGGCCGGCGCCTGCGGCCCAATCGAGCGCCCGGTCGAATACCGTCGCATAGTCTCGCTCGATTTGGGCGTTGAGCTGGCGTCGCGCTTCGCGCGAATATGGTTCGCCCGGAACCTTCGCATAACCGTTGGCGTGCCGATCGATCGCCCGATTGATCTCGGCCCAGGAGACGCCGAGGCCGAGTGCGCGCTCCGCCAACATGCAGGCACAAAGGGGATCGTCCTCAATCTGGCGAAGCGACAGCAGGTTGGCACTGCTCCACCCGCCGCGTCTCATTGACTCGCCGAACAAACCCAGCTGCCGATGGAGCGAGAGGAGACCGATGCGGGCCGCGACGTCGAGCGCTGGCCCCGGCGCACGAAGCGCGTCTTCCCACAGCGCCCGGTCCTTCAAATTGTGCCCGAGCAGGTGCCTGGTGGCGCGAAAGACATATTCGACGCGCTCGCGCCCGCCGCGAAACATCGCAACGAGATAATCGCGGTCATCGATCGCTACGAACAAAGGCCGGATGCGGTGCGAGTGCCGCGTAAGCGTGGGAAGAAGGTTGTTCGCCCAGTTGGAGGGTTTGCAGAAATTCCGTTCTCCCGGCTGCCATGGGCGCCGGAGCAGCGAGCGGGTCAAGCCGAGGGCGGCGACGACCGTGGACCTGGGCCGGCTTCCGCAAGCGTCGGCGATGTCGTTGAGAATTTGAGGCTCGCGTTGGCCGAAGCTTCTTCCCGGCGCATCGAGCAGCGTTGCCAGCAGCGTCGACCCGCAGAAGGCAACGTGAAAAATGAAACGGTCCGGTCCGGCCGGTGCTGACCATTTTGCCTGTAGCGCGTCGCCGAGCCGGACTTCCACGGGCTCGCCGCTCGCCAGCGGAAATCTTCCGTCGATGAAAGGAAGCGGCGCCAGCCGAGTCCTGCCGGTTTCGACAAAAACAAGTCGATCGCGCGCGAAGTCCGCGCGGACCGGAAAGTATCGCGGTTCAGCCAGCACCTCGTCGAGCGAGAAGGTTGGGATCGCATGCGTAGCCATAATAGTGCGAATCGCACTATTATCTCAAAAACTGATCTATCACTAGATGCTGGAAAGTTAGTGCTGAGAGCACTAAAACATTCGCGAAAGCCGGGGGGTCGAATTGGTCACGCGCAAGAGTAGTGAGACGCAGCCGGCCAAGCTGACGGAGCATGAAGGAATGCTGCTGGCGCTCGTCATTCGCGAGCAGCCGGTTCGGCCTTACCAACTGTACAAGTTGTTCGAGGGCTCGCCCGTGACGTCCATCAACTCGAGCAAGGGCCAGCTCTATCCGGCTATCCGCCGGTTGAAGGCCAAAGGCCTGGTCGTCGGCAAGCAAGTGAGCGGAGATGGCCGGAACGCCGAGGAATTGAGCGTGACCCAGGCGGGCATGCATGCGGCGACCGCGTGGGTGCTTCAGATCAATGGCGATCACATCAGCCTGGACGATCCGCTGAGGACGCGAATGCTGTCATTCGACTTGCTCACGAAAGACCAGCGGATCGCCTGGATCAGTAACGCCAAAGCGCTGGTGAAGGCGCGGCGCGAGATCGTCGAGGAGTTCAATCGCAGCGTCACGGTCCCCTACCAGCGGTTCGCGTTCATGAGCACGATGGAGACGCTCCGGGTGAAGATGGAATGGCTGGACGAGCTTCTCTACGACCAGATCAACGCCGAATAGGACGTGGGCGGATTGTGCTGATGTTGACGACATTGGTTGCAAGGACGCCCCGCCTGATGCTGCGGCCGGTGACGGACGGGGACGCGGAACCTACCGCCCAGCTGGTCACCGCGGACGTAAGCGAGAACCTGCTGAGCTGGGATTATCCCATGACGCCCGAGCAATTGATGGAGCGCATTCGGACCGCGCAGGAAGAGTTGGGGTGCTGTCAAACCGTCAACTGGGCAATCTTGCGCAAGGAGGACGAGCAACTGCTCGGGTGGGTTCGGATGGCGCGGGTGCGCGCCGGGTTGGGGTCGATCGGCTATTGGCTGGGCAGCGAGTTTCGCGGGCAGGGTTATATGAGCGAGGCAGCCGCCGCAGCCATCGCGATGGCTAGCGAATATCTGTCCCTCAAAACCATTCGCGCGGATGTTTTCCCAAGCAACAAAGCATCGATCGCCGTGCTGGAGGGCCTAGACTTTCGCCGGCAAGGCTCGCGCCGGGTCCATAGCGCGAGGTTCGGAAGGCGGCTGACGGTCTGGCGCTATTACCGCGACCACGCGCCCAATCAGCGGTGAGGGCAGCCGGGCCAGCAGCAGGGCCGGCGCTTTCCATCGCGCAGGTTTTCACGGCCCCAGTCGATGCGCTTAGCGCGTGTTTCCGCTTTCTTCGCGGACTCGACCCAGCAGATCCATTCATTGCGAGCGAGCGGCGTGATGTCCTGCCAGGTGGCGAGCGCTTCAGGGTCGGCTTTCAGGGCAGTCTCGAAATCGGCGGGAAGGTCGTGAACCACGCCGCCGGGAATCGCCCCAATCATTCGCCAGCCCCCTGGACAAGGTCCATGAAATTGCGCGCCGCCTCGCGGTCGGCCTCGTCCTTGAAGGCGACGTCGAGATCCGGCGCCGCGCCCACCGTGTAGAGCAACGCCCACAGCGCGAAGCGCTCGCCCCGATCCTTCGTGAGGCCGAGAGTGACCTGCATCTGCTCGATGCCGGCGGCCAGCGCGGGCGGAGGAACGGAGGCCAGGTCCGTCGTGCCGAAGTAGCGGCGGATCTGATCGTCGAGGTTCATGACCGGTCATCTGACCCGCGAAGCGGTGGCAGGCAAGCCTGCTCGGCCCGGCGCCAGGTAATGATCATGTCATGTAAAGTTAATCCAGCGTCCATCGGGACGGCACATCGGACGCGCCATGGTGGCCGCGGATGGCCGGACGTTCTCTTGCACTCGCTTACGGCGCGCCGGAGCCGGTGGAGCTGCGCGCGCCCGAGGCTCTGCTTTATGCCGGAGGCCCGGACCGGCCGCCGCGTGTCCAAAGAGACTTGCTCGAGCAGCGGATCGACGCAGTGCCCGCGGGCGGATCGATCGATTGGGCGACTTATTATTTTCGCGATGAGGCGCTGGCGGAGGCCCTAGTGCGCGCTCACCAACGCGGCGTATCGGTCCGGCTTTGCGTCGAGAAGCGGCCGAGGCACGGGCACGCGAACGACCGGGTGATCAAGCTTCTTGCCGATCCGGTCGGGGGAATCGGAAGGGGGCTGGCCGCGGTCGGGCACCTGCTGCCGCTTCATCTGCACACCAAGCTCTATGCCTTTTCGCATCCCTATCCGCACGCACTGGTGGGTTCGTTCAACCCGTCCGGAAACGACCCTGAGGATGCGGAGGTCATCGCCGACATCGGCGACCAGGACCGCGGCCACAATCTACTGGTCGAGCTCACCGACCCGGATCTCGTCGCGGGACTGGTCGACCGGGTGCGCGATCTCCATTCGAGGCGTGGCGCGTTCCGCTGGCCGTTCAGCGCCTCCGCGCTTCATGGCGGCAATTGCGAAAGCCTGTTCTTCCCGTTGCTCGCGCGCAATCCGTTGCTTGGCCGGCTGCAAGCGCTGAAGCCGGGCGCGTCGCTCCGCATCGCGGCGTCGCATTTTCGCGACCCGTTCATGGCGCGGGCACTGAGAAAGCTGGTCGATCGCGGCGTAGACGTAACGCTGCTTACGGGGCACACCGCGCGGCGCACGCCGCGGCGCACCGAGCGCTACCTGGCGCAGCACGGCATTGCGGTGCAGAGGTTCAGCCATCCCGACGGGTTGCCAATGCACAGCAAGTTCATGCTCGCCGAATGCGGCGACGAGCGCTGGGCGTCGTTCGGCAGCTACAACCTGACGCTGACCTCGCGCTGGCTGAACCACGAGCTGTTGATGTTTTCCTCGTGTCCGGAGCTTTGGGACCAGCTCGACGAGCGCTGGAACGAGATCGAAGCGGCGGGCAGCAGTTGAAGATCGCCATCCTGCTCGGCGCGGAGCCGTACCAGGTCTTCCATGTTGCGGGGATAGCGTGGGAGCTGGGGGCGAGGGACGGGCTCGACGTCGAGGTCGTCGCGGCACTGCCGGAGACGCTGGCGGAATTTGAAGCGCTGTCGCGGCGCGCCGGCGCGAAGCCGATGCCCACGCGCCTGCTGCATATTCCGGCGCATTTTGGACTGCTCCAAAAGCTCGCGATATTCGGCAGTCTCAAGACCGCGATCATGCGGTATCGCGCCAATCGCGATCTGCTTTCCTCATACGACGCGATCGTGACGCCGACCGACCACGCCGGGGCCTTGCGGGGGCCCCTCAGTCCGCGGCCGGTGATGATCTATGTGAACCACGGGATAGGCGGGCGCGCTGCGTCCTATTCCGACAAATATCTCAATTTCGATTTCGTAGTCGTCGCCAGCCGGAAGGACGAGCGGCGGCTGCTCGAGGACCATCTCATCCGGCCCGGCCATTATGTGGTCGGCTATCCGAAACTCGAACTCGCGGAAGCGCTCGGGCGCGCGGGCGCCCAGCCGTTCGAGGGCGATCGGCCGGTCGTGCTGTTCAACCCACATTCGAAGCGAAGCCTGCGTTCGTGGGAACGGTTCGCGAAGCCACTGATCGACCATGCGGCGAGGACCGGCGAGTTCGCGCTGGTCGTCGCGCCGCACGCAAAGCTGTTCCGGCGGCGGCCGAAATTCCTGTGGCGGCGCTGGGAGCGGCTCGCCGTCCCGGGACGTGTGATCGTCGACCTCGGCTCGGCCCGTTCGTTCGACATGACCTATAGCGTCGCAGCCGACATGTATGCCGGGGACGTCAGCAGCCAGCTGTCCGAGTTCCTCACGCGCCCAAAGCCGTGCGTGTTCTTGAACGCGCACAAGATCGGCTGGCGGGGAAACAGGGATTTCGCGAACTGGAACCTGGGCGACGTGGTGGAGACGGCGGCGGACGCGATCGCCGCGATCCGCAGCGCGAACGCGCGCCATCATTTGTACCGGGAGCTGCAGCAGAAACAGATCGACGCCTCGGTCGACGGCCAACCTCGCGCAGCGCGGCGGGCGGCCGATGCGATCGCTACCTTCCTCGGCTCGCGCCCCGAGGCCCGTCCGGTGATGTTCCTGCTGTCCGACCTTGGCACCGGCGGCACGGGGCGGGCGACGATGCTGACGGTCAACGGCCTCGCCGACCGCGGGGTCAGCGTCGACCTGGTGGTCATGCGCCGCGGCGGGATCCTGGAGCCCGAGCTGGATCAGAGGGTGAAATACCTGCCGCAAGACGCCGGTGCGATCCGCGGAGCAGGCATGCTCCGTGCCTTGCCGGCACTGGTCAGGCGCATTCGCGCGGAGCGGCCCGCGCAAATCGTGTCGAGCGGCAACCATATGCACGTGCTCGCTACCCTGGCGCATGCGCTGGCGCGCGTTCCGGGATGCGCGCTGGTGCTGAAGATGACCAATCCGATTGAAAAGCCGTCCGGCTCTGCGCTGTCGAACAGCATGCGGCGAGCCTGGTACCGCTGGGCATTCGGGCGGGCGGACGAGGTGCTGGTGATCACCGATGTCGCGAAGGAGGAGCTGGCGCGCAGCCAGCCGGAGATCGCAAAAAAGCTTGCGGTGGTGGACAACCCTTACATCACCGAGGCGATGTTTGCGGCGGGCCAGCAGCGCAATGGCGGAAAGCCGGGGAGGCTGCTGGCGATCGGCCGGCTGGCACCGCAGAAGAATTACCCGCTGCTGCTCGACGCGCTCGCGCTGATCAAGGATCGCGCGTGGACCATCGACATCCTCGGCGACGGGCCCTTGCTTTCGGCGCTCATCGCGCAGGCGGAGGCGCTTGGAATCGCGGAGCGCGTCCGGTTCCGCGGCTTCGTCGCCGACCCCGTGCCCTATCTTACGAGCGCACGCGCGCTGGTCCTGTCATCGTCGTGGGAAGGGCAGGGCGCGGTATTGCTGGAAGCGATGGCGTGCGGCTGCCCGGTGGTAGCAACGCGGTCCACCAGCGCGGTTGCCGGCGTGTTGGGTGAAGGCCGGTTCGGCTGCCTCGTGCCGCCAGACGACAAAGATGCGCTCGCGGTGGCGATAAAGTCAGCGCTCCGAGGGCAAACGAAGCCAGCGGCGGGAGCCCGCCAATGGGCCGCGCGCTACGGAATCAGGGAAGGCGTCGCCAGTCATGCCGACGCGCTCGGCCTTTCACTCCACGCGCCGGAGCAGGCCCCGGCTAGGAGTTTACGGGCCGGTTGAGGCCGTTCCACAGGGTGATTGGCCCGCCGGCGATGGTCGGGACGTCGAGCTTGTGCTGCCCGAGCAAAGCCGCGCCGGCGATGCCCATGACGAACCAGATGATGATCGCGCCGTAGATATAAGGCTTCATCGCTGCCTCCCGCTCGCCTTTCAGGCAACCCGGCATTCAGCCAGGCGAGCGAAGCCGGAGTAAGCGCGAAATTCTTACCAACCGGTATCGTCGACCGTGGGCCTAGTTGACGATGATCAGGTCGCTCATGCCCATCTGCTTGTGCAGGAAATGACTGCAATGGGCATTGTAGGTGCCGGCAGCGGGGACCAGCGTGATGCTTCTGGTTTGGTGCCCAGCAAGCTCGATCTCGCCGTCCGGCGCGGCGCCGGCGGTGATGCGCGAAGAGGCGAAGAATTTCTTCGCGGTGAAGTCATGGCCGCTGCCCGAGCGGTTGACGAAGGTCAGCGTGACCGGCTGGTCCGCGCGCAGGCGGATCGGCTGCGGGTTGAAGCTGAAATTCTGGACATCGACGACCACGGCCGCGGGCTGGGCCAGGATCGGTGCGCTCGCGAACATGAGCGCGGCGGCGGTGAACATACGAAACGCGTGCATCGGAACTCTCCTTTTGCCGCGGTTAGTGCGCATGTTGGCACAAATGGTTCTTATATTTGGGGAACGCCGCAAGCGTCGCACCCGTTGAGCGGCTATGAATGGTCACTCCCCCTTGCTCTTCGTCGTTCTAGCGTTCGCACTGATTGGGGTAGCGTTCTCCGTCTGGCGGCATCTCGCTACGCGGTGAGCCGCAAAAGGCAGTGCTGCTGTTCAGGCCTTGCGGCCATCGCGCTCGCGAGCTTCAAAGGTCTGAATGTCCGCCTCGATCTCGTCCGCCATCTGATTGAGGACAGCTTGGGTGCGAGTGTCGGTCATCATGCCCGCGAGCCGGCGGCACTGCTCCACCCTGTTCCGGGCTTTCTTGATTAGGTCTTCGTTGTCCATCGGACGGCCCAACGGCCTCAGAGCACCATTGTTTCATCCCACAGGTCGAAGGCAACCCGATCTGATCATCCGTACGCACACGCGGTCGGCACGAGCGAGTTATCGGTGGGCGGAAATAACCAAATAGGCAAAATATAACTTGACAGCGTCACGCTCAATCGGTACACGTCAGGAACAGTGAAGAATTGCGAGTCGGGCCGCGAAGCCCGGTTCACGGCAAGGCCGCTTCCCACCCGGAAGGCGGCCTTTTTCTTTGGGAGGTAAGCGTGAGCGGCAAGGCAGGAACCGAGATCAGATTGGTGCTCGCCGGCGAGCGCAAACCGCAAATGCAGCGCGTGACCAGCCGCAACTGGACCAAGGAGAAGGAAGCGGAGTTCATCGCGGCGCTGGCGGAAACCTGCAACGTCACCCGGCCAGCCGAACGTGTCGGCCTGTCGGCGCGCGGCGCATATTGGCGAAGGGCACGCAACGCCGCTTTCCGCGCCGCCTGGCTGGAGGCGATCGGCACGGCTTATTCAAGGCTCGAGCTCGCGCTCCTCGATCGCGCGTTCAACGGCACCGAGAAAATCATCACGCGAAGCGACGGGTCAGAGGACCGGATGCGCGAATATCCGAACCACATGGGCCTTTCGCTGCTCAAGATGCATCGCACCTCGGCCGCCGAGGCGCATGCGGAAACGCTGCAGGAAGATCTCGATGAAATGCGCGACCGAGTGCTCAAGAAGCTCGCCCGGTTGAAGCGCCGGCGCGACGAGGAGAAAGCCGAGGAAGAATGAAGGCCGAGCAGCGGCAACTGGAGCGGCTGCTGGCAGCAGACGAGGAGACAAGGGCGCGGATCATCCGCAACATGACACCCGCACAGCTGCTTCGCTTCGACTGGCGGTTCGAAAATTGGGCACACAAGAGCCAATTGCCGCCGCGGTGCGAGGGCTGGCGCACCTGGCTGATGATGGCCGGGCGCGGGTTCGGGAAGACCAGGGCCGGCGCGGAGTGGGTCTTCGGGCTGGCCAGGGCACGGCCGGGTGTGAGGATCGCTCTGGTTGGCGCGAGCATAGCCGACGCGCGCAGCATCATGGTCGAAGGGGTGAGCGGGCTGCTCAAGATAGCGCAAATGAATGAGCCGCGGCGGCGCATGGGCTGGGAGCCGAGCATTGGCCGGCTGACCTGGCCCAACGGAAGCCAGGCCCAGCTGTTTTCGGGCGACCATGGCGACGGCCTGCGCGGCCCGGAGTTCGATTTCGCATGGTGCGACGAGCTCGCCAAATGGCGCGAAGCGCAGCTGGCGTGGGACAATTTGCAGATGGCCCTGCGGCGAGGGCCAAGGCCGCGGGCGCTGGTTACGACCACCCCGCGGCCGCTTCGCCTGCTGCAACTGATCAGCGAGATGGAGTGGACCGTGACGACGCGCGGGCGGACGAGCGACAACATCAACCTGGACGAGAAGTTCATCGAGGTGATGAACGCGACCTATGGCGGCACCAAGCTCGGCCGGCAGGAGCTGGACGGTGAATTGCTGTTCGACATGGACGGTGCGCTGTGGCCGCGCGAGCTGCTGGCGAAAAGCCGGTGGGCGGGGCCGCATCCGCGGTTCGAACGGGTACTGGTCGGGGTCGACCCGCCTGCGGGCACGGGCGATGATTGCGACGCGTGCGGGATCGTCGTCGCGGGGCTGGCCGGCGGAGATTATTATGTGCTGGCGGACGACAGTGCGCGCGGCCTCAGCCCCGAAGGGTGGGCGAGCAAGGTCGCGGCGGTCGCGGCGCGATGGAACACGACGCAGGTCGTCGCCGAAGCCAATAATGGCGGGGCGATGGTCAAGAGCGTGCTCAACGCGGCCGACGACGGGCTGAACGTGCGGCTGGTCCACGCTTCGTTGGGCAAGGCAGCGCGGGCCGAGCCGGTCGCATTGCTGTTCGAAAAGGGCCGGGTGCGCCTGGCCGGAGAATTCACCGCGCTCGAGGACGAACTAGCCGGAATCATCGCCGGCGGGGGATATGAAGGGCCGGGGAGATCGCCCGACCGGGCTGACGCCATGGTGTGGGCGCTGACCGCGCTTAGCGAGACAAAAAGCGGGGTGCCGAGAGTGCGAAGGTTGTGATACCGATCCCTAGCTAGTTCTGGCGGCGGGGGTCTCCATGGCAACGATTGTATCGGGTAATTTTGAGCGGGCGCGGCTTCCGGATGCGCTTTCGGGGACTCCGCGAGCGCATGCGATCGACCGCTGGATCTACGTGTTCATGGCGGTGTGGTTCATCGTCATCACCCTGGTTGGGTTCGTGCCCGACGCGATGATGAAGGTGGCGATGGTGAAAGCTGGAGCGCGGCCACCGTTCCCGCCGATCCTGCACGTTCATGCGGCCTTGATGGGATCGTTCCTGTTGTTGCTGCTGTTGCAAACATGGCTGATGGCGACGGGCCGCAAGGCGCTTCACATGCAGCTTGGCGTGCTCGGGATGGTGCTAGCCGCGGCGCTGGTGGTGGTCGGCTTCATCCTTGCGCCGACCATGTATTACCAGGTCTGGGGCGGGGCCACGTTCGGGCCGCCGGAGGTTCGTGCAGCGTTGGCGCCGGTAGTGCCGCACGTCGAGAATATCCTGCTCCTGCAGATTTCCGCCGGGATCATGTTCGCCCTATTCATCACGATCGGGCTGACGGCGAGGGCCCGCGATGCCGGATTGCACAAAAGGATGGTGTTCCTGGCGGTCGCTGTGCCGCTCGGCGCGGCGATCAGTCGCATTGATTGGTTGCCGACGACGATGCCGGCGAGCCCATTGTCGATCAACCTGTTCGTACTCTTGGCGATCGCGCCGATGTTCGTTTGGGACGTGATCCGTAACCGGCGGGTGCATGAAGCATATAAGATCTGGCTGCCCATCTTCGCGGCGGTCGTGATCGGGGTGAACCTGTTGTGGGACACCCCATGGTGGCACGCCACGGCAAAGGCGATCATGCGGGTCGCTTAAAGCGGTGAGATAATCGGCGCGGAGTGAATCCGCGCCGTCGGTCCTGTCTGCTGCGCAGCAGGCCGTCCGATTTTCATAGTCTCTTCGACATAAGGCCGCGGTTGCTTTGCAATCGCGAGCCTTATGCTCGGCTATTCAAATAGGAGCGAGCGAGCAATGGGAACAGCTATTCGGTTTCGCTCGCGGTGGCACTGTCGTCGCGGCCGGTATCGGCGATTGGTCGGATCTGGGCGGACGGGAAGCTCCTGAGAGGTGCCGACGGCTTGTTTAAGGTGAGCACGATTTTCCGCTTTTATGACGGCAGTGAAAACCAGATCATCGATCCGCTGATCGGCTCCGTCGAGGGCATTGCAAATACGCCGGCCTATCGCGGGCTCGCGCTTGCCGTTTTCGAGAACCTGGAACTTGCCGAGTTTGGCAACCGGATCCCGTTTTTGACCTTCGAAATTTTGGCGGATTTCGAGCCTGTTCCTATCGGTTCGATCCTGTCGGATGCTTCAACCGGTGACGTCGCTTCGAGCAGTGGCCGCGCCGTGATCGGTTATGCCGCCTATGGCTCGTCGGTCAGGGCCGCAATCGAGCCGTTGATTGATAGCTATGCGATCGATCTTTTCGACGATGGGACGAATATCCGGGGTGCGACGGGCAGCGGCGCGATAATCGCCGGCGACGATATGCTCGGCAATAGCGCAGACGGCAGCCAGGCACCACGGATTCAACGCGAACAGGGTACGACGTCGTCGCAACCAGCGGTCCTCAGGATTTCTTATTACGATCCGGCCAGGGACTTCCAATCGGGCGAGGCGCGCGCCGCCGTCACCGAGCAAAATGGCCGCGAAGTACGCGTAGAACTTCCAGCGGTGCTGACGGCGGATGAGGCGAAGGGACTGGTCCACGAGATCATCGCGAGAAGATGGGCCAAACGAGACCTGATTACGCTGCGCTTGCCCCCGGCCTTCCTTGATGTGGAGCCGGGTGAAGCGATCGAACTGCCGCTCTCACCCCAAGACTGGACGGTGGAAAAATGCACAATCGATGCGTACGTCGTGATTGCGGAGCTAAGTCCTCGCTGACCAACCGCGCGCAGATGAAAGCTGACGCCGGGCGGATTGCGGCCAATCCCGATGTCGCAATGGGACCGCTCGCGCTCGCTCTGTTCGAAGTTCCAGACGAGCTACGATTGAGATCCTCGGATGGTTCGGGGCTGATGCTGGCTGCATCGACGGCAACGGTCGGGTGGTTGAGGCAGAGCATTCAGGTCGATCACGCCGGCAGGAACTTCGCCATGCGAACGCCGCGGAATAAATCTGTGCTTGGGAAGCTGGTCAGCGCGGCTGGTGCGGACGAGCCCAGCATTGAAGTCGTGCTTGATGATCCGCACCATTGGCTCATTTCCTGCAGCGATCACGATCACGATCACGATCTCGAGCTTGGCGACAATCTTGCGATGCTGGGCAGCGAAGCGATTCAATTTGGCGAGGCCATATCGCTTGGTGGCGGCTCCTTTCGCCTCACAAACCTGCTGCGAGGCCGGGCAGGAACCGAGGGCGCTTGTCATTCGAGCGGAGAGCGGTTCGTACTGATCGACCGGGCGGCGCTCGAGCCTGTAAACCTGCCCCGGTTGGTTCCCGGCAAGCCGGTGGGAGCTTCCGCCCTCGACGGAAGCGCCCAGTGCTCGCTTACGCTAAAGGACTAGCGATCAGTTGGCGGCGGCCGAAGCGATAACCGGCGCCTGCTTATCCCAGCCGTAGACGTCAGGAAGATAGCTTACCTTGCCGTCGCGAACCTGCGCCGTAATGTAGGTCAGATAGACCGGCACGCCGCGCGGCAGCTGCACCTGAATCTCCGCATCCGCTCCGGGCGACACCGGCTCGCTCCCGAGCAGCCAGCGTCCAAAACGTTTCGCGTCCTCGAGGCGGACGCAGCCGTTGGACAGGAAGCGCGTCGACTTTGCGAAATATTCCTTATGCGGCGTGTCGTGCAGGAAGATGTCGAGGTTGTTCGGGAAGGGGAATTTCAAATCCCCCATGCTGTTGTCGTCCTGCGGCTTCTGCCGGATGCGGATTTGCTCCTTGCCCGAGGCGACCGCTTTCCAGTTGATCTGGCTAGCCGGCACGACTTCCGACGCGGCGGTCCAATCCTTCATCACCTGATAGCCCCGGCTTCTCAAATAGCCGTCGCCCATCGTCAGATAGTTTTGAGCGATCTTGCGAACGAGGTGATCGGGCGCGTTCCAGTACGGATTGTACACGATGTAGTACATGATGCTGGCGATCATCGGTGTTTTGTAATCGGTCTTGCCGACCACGATTTTCATCGAGTCCACCGGCGCGCCGTTCTCGAACATCGTCAGCATCTGCGAGCCGGAATCGACCAGGATGAATTTGCCTGTGGCGGGCAACGAGCGCACTCGATCGAGGTTGGCGAGCAGCCGCGGATCCGGGTTCATGTTTCCAGATGCCTGCGCTTCTGCCCAAGCGGCATTGCGCAGCTGCGCGTAGATCGGATTCACAGCCGACGTTTGCGAGACATAGGCCTCTAGCGACGGCGCTGCACTGGCCGTCAGCAGGATCTGGTCCGGACGCGAGCCTTGCGGGGCGAGGATCGGATAAGAATAGACCATACCCGGGGTCGGTTGCTTGATCGCCTGGACATACTGGACCCAGGCAGTCGAAAGCACGCGCTCGGCGGCGTCGATATCGGTCCGATTGCCGCTTTTTGCTTGCGCCGCGGCAGCTTGGACCTGCGTGGCCAGGAGGGGCCCCTGTGGAAAGCCATCAAAGGCGGCACGCTGGAGAACTGAAACGAGCTGGGCAACTGCGGGGCTTTCGGCGCCGCCGCGATACCACAACGGGCTGTGATAGCTGTCGTAGAAGGCGCTGACCGCCGTTGCCGCCTGCATCGCAGATGGAGCAGTCGATTGCGCCGACGCAGGAGCCGCAATTGACGCAGTAGCCAGCAGCGCCGCCAAAATCCGAAGCTTAGTCACCTTCACTACTTCCCCCATCCCGATACGCAAAAGGATCTAACCTCCGCTTATCCACGATCCAACCTGCATTCGTGATTAACCGTGGCGAACGACCATGGGCTGTGACGGAATCGCGACAGGGCGATCGCTTCCTCGACGGCTTGTCTTCCCCGCCATTCACGGCTTTAGGCGTCGCGAGATATCGACCAGAGGAAGCAGCATGAACGTGAATGGAGTGGCCGCCGTCGTAACCGGCGCGGCATCAGGTCTTGGAGAAGCAACCGCTCGGGAACTGGCCCGGCGCGGAGCCAAGGTCGCCGTGCTGGATCGCGATGCCGAGCGCGGCGAGAAGGTCGCAAGCGAGATTGGAGGCATTTTCTGCTCGGTGGACGTTACGTCCGATGAGAAGGTCGCTGAGGCGTTCGCCAAGGCGCGCGCGGCCCATGGTCAGGAGCGAATCCTGGTCAATTGCGCCGGCGTTGCGACCGCTGCGAAGACGGTTGGCCGCGACAAGGAGACGAAGGCGGCGAAGCCTTATCCGCTGCAGCAGTTCGAAATGACCCTGCAGATCAACCTCATCGGCACTTTCCGCTGCATCGCCAATGCGGCGCTGGGCATGGTCGACCTCGACCCAATGGAAGACGGCGAGAGGGGCGTGATCATCAACACTGCGTCGGTGGCGGCCGAAGATGGCCAGATCGGCCAAGCGGCCTATTCGGCGTCGAAGGGCGGCGTGCTGGCGATGACCCTCCCGATTGCGCGCGACCTGATGAACGACGGCATTCGCGTGAACACGATCCTCCCGGGCGTGTTCAAGACCCCGATGGTCGCGATGATGCCGCAGAACGTGCAGGATGCGCTCGGCCAGCAGGTGCCGTTCCCGAAGCGGTTGGGCGAGGCAGAGGAATATGCGCGGCTGGCGCTGTTCCTGATCGAAAACGTCTACATGAACGCGGCGTCCGTTCGCTTGGACGGCGGCATCCGGATGGCGCCCCGCTGAGCATGGATCACCAGAGGCTGGTCGACGAGCTCGCCGAAGCCGCGCGCGAGGCTGGGGACGCGATCTTGACCCTCGTCCGGCGTGGGTTTGAAGTTGAATCGAAGAGCGACATGTCGCCGGTTACCGAGGCGGATCGCGCTGCCGAACTCGTGATACTGGCCGCGTTGGCGCGGGTTGCCCCCGGCGTCCCGGTGATCGCCGAGGAAGAAGTGGCTGCCGGGCGCATTCCCGCGCACAACGATACCTATTTCCTGGTCGACCCGCTCGACGGGACCAAAGAGTTCATTCGCGGCGGCGACGACTATACGGTCAATATCGGCCTCATTGAACGCGGCGCGCCCAAGCTCGGCGTCGTCTTTGCGCCCGCCACGGGCCGGTTGCACGGCGGCTGTGTTGGCGCGGGTGCCTGGCTCGATGAAGGGCAAGGGCGATGCGCAATCAGGACACGTGAGCGGGGGGACGAGACGACTGCAGTCGCGTCAAAGTCGCACCTCAACCAGGCGACAATCGACTATCTCGAGGCTGCCGTCGGGACGTGCGGCTACGTGTCGGTGGGCTCGTCCCTGAAATTCTGCATTGTCGCGGAAGGCCGCGCGGACATCTACCCGCGCGCTGCCCCGACAAGCGAATGGGATACGGCTGCCGGACATGCCGTCCTCCTTGCGGCTGGCGGCCTAGTGGACGGTCCGGACGGCGACGCCTTGCGCTATGGCAAGCCGGCGTTCCTCAATCGCGCCTTCGTTGCGACGTCGGGCTGGAAGGCGCCGCGACTGGAACCGTTCCTCGAACCTTTCTCGGGCGGCGGCGACCTCCCGCAGGGCGTTTAACAGCCGTCGGTTCCGCTTCGTTTCCAAGGCGAAGCTTCAGTCCATTGCGGATCAATCTCGTCGACCGGTCGATAGCGTCGGCCAAGTCGAAGCGCCTGCACCTCGAGTCTTGCGGCCTCGACTCTCAGATACAGTTCCATCGCGGCGGGCCCGCCGCCATCGCCGATACCGAGCTTCCACATCAGATTGTGAGCTTGCTCCAGCGCGTCAGAAAGCTCTGCCAGCCACTGTGCGCGCGCAGCTCCAGACGATTCAGCTGATAGTTGATCCACAACAACTCCCCGGGCATGAAATCGGGCTATGCACCCAGATCGTTGCTCAGCAATTGCCACTGATCCGTTCTGGAGCCGAAATCGTCTGACTTTTCTCCAGATTGCGCGTTATCACCGCCATGCTCGGTTCCGATTCAACGCCTGGGGTGGACCCTATGGACGCGAGCTGGCGCCAGACGCGAGCAGCGCTCTTCGCCGCTACTTCGCCGAAGTGGGGAAAGTGGTCGCGATTTGATGGATGGTGGGCGGTGACGGGCTCGAACCGCCGACCCTCTCGGTGTAAACGAGATGCTCTACCAACTGAGCTAACCGCCCTTGCCAATCGCGGTGCCACGGCTGGAAGCCGCGGACAAGCGTTACAGGCTCCGGACCAGCTTTGACGCCACGCCGAGCCAAGGCGGATTGGCGACAATTTGTTGCCTCCCGCCTGCTTCGAGCGGAAGGATCTGAAGCTTCTCCTCATCGCGATTGATGAGCCGTCCGAACATGAATCGTCCGGCTGGCCGCGGCACGAGGACATCGCGGTTCAATGCGCGACCAAAGTCTTGTGGCTGCAGCGTCTCGCACCAGATTTCGTCACCGGCACGATAATCGCCGACGCTCCCACCCACTAATATCGCGATCTGGCCTTGGTCGACGCGAGGCGAGACTACGATCGAAGGCTTACGTGGCGCCATTGCGCCGCCGGGACCCAAGATAGCCGCCACGTTGAGCTCCGCTGTTTCGCCCGCGCCGACCAAATCTTGCGCATCGACCCCCAGCGCCTTTGCGATTCGGTTGAGCCAGCCCACTGAGACTGTGCGCGTGCCGGTTTCGAGGCGGCCGATGGTTTGCGCGGTCGTGGCGGGCTCACACCGGCGGGCGACATCATCGAGGGTCATCCCCCGCGCCCTGCGTACTTCCCGGATTCGAGTGATCATTCGCGCCCCGTATCTAACCTATATGGTTTTTGCTATGTCCTACACTTTCGCCGTTGTGGCAAGAGGGAGCGAATCATCAGGAGTGCCTCTTATGACTGCTAGCCGCCTGCTCTTCGAACGCCCGCTCAAGACAGGCGAAGGCGGTGAAGGCATTCACCGTTGCGCTGTTCGCTCAGTGACGGTGAACCTTGCCGAATCTCCGCTCGGCTGGCTGTTTGCCCGGGGGTTCGTGACTCGACGCCAATTCGAGGCCGGAGAGCGGCTTAGGTCCGATTGGGAGCGTGCCGAGCTGGCTCCAAAGGTCACCATGGTCTGGGACGCCAGTCCGATCGCTCGTGGTCGGGGCGGGTCTGGGCCGGGCTGCGACCCGCGGGCCGGGCAAATTGACGCGCGCCGGCGGTTCGATGGTGCGGTAGCGAGCGCCGGCCCGGGATTGGCCGATATCCTGTGGCGCATCGTTTGTGCGGGGGAGGGCATGCGGGAAGCGGAAACCGCACTCGGTTGGCCGGCGCGCGCTGGAAAGCTCGTCCTTACTTTTGCGCTGGACCGGATCGCGTCCTTTTATCGCATTCCATAGAATTGGCGCCGCACTCGGCAAGAGCGCGGCGCCTGTGTTAGATTGAAGGTGAGTTAGAAGGAGCTTCCACCGCCGGACCCGCCGGACTCGGAATCGTCTTCGTCAACTTCCTGGGCGCCCTGACCCTGACTGGCGAAGTCGGATCCGCCGGTCGTCTGTTCGTCAGAGGCGCTTTCCTCGTCCTGGACGAGGTCGTCGCCGCCCGAGCCCTGGGAACCGATGAAGCCCTGCTGGGAGCCGCTCTGGCCGCTGCTGTCGTTGCCGCCGCTGGACATCTGATCGGACGTCAACGTGCCGGACCCGCCCTGCGCATCGGTCTGGCCGCTCGAGCTCTCGCCGGTGGGCTGCTGCGAACCGAAATTGCCGCTTTCCTGGCCCTGCTGGCCATATTCGCTCTGCTTTCCTTGCTGACCGGTGGTCTGCTGCTGACCAGCCTTGCCTTCATTCTCACCGAATTGTTCTTCGTCGCGTTCTTCAGCCATGGCGCTTACTCCTTACATGACCCCGCTTGCTCCGCCGGCTTAAACAAGGGTGATCCGGCAACCGTTCCTGTTGCCGAACGAACTTTGCGACGAACGGCTCGGCGCAACGAAAAAAGGCCGCCCGTCGGATCGACGAGCGGCCCAATTTCGCGTCGCGTAACGCTGAACGAGCTAGGCGTTCTCGCTTTGGTCCTCGGCCTCAGGCGCTTCCTCGGCGGCGGCTTCTTCGGCGCGAGCGGCTTCCTCGGTCGGGACCTCAGCTTCAGGGGCCTCATCGGCCGACGCCAGCGCCTCGGCTGCCGCCGGTGCGGCATCTTCCTCGAACATCTGCTGGAGGACGTCGACGCCCTGCGCTTGCAGGTCGGCTTCCTCCGGCGAACGAGCGACGTTGACCTTTACCGTGACGGAAACCTCCGGATGGAGGGCAACCTTCACTTCGTGCACGCCGATCGCCTTAATCGGGCGATCGAGAACGATCTGGCTCTTGGTGACGTGAGCGCCAGTTCCTTCCAGGGCTTCGACGATGTCGCGAGCAGAAACCGAGCCGTACAGCTGGCCTGTATTCGAGGCCTGACGGATCAACTGAACCGTCTTGCCGTCGACATCCTTCGAGGACTTTTCCGCATCGCTCCGGCGATTGGCGTTATCTTCCTCAATCTTCGCGCGATTGGCTTCGAAGACCTTACGGTTGGCGTCGTTGGCGCGCAGCGCCTTCTTGCGCGGCAGCAGGTAGTTGCGGGCAAAGCCGTCCTTGACCTTCACCACATCGCCGATGGCGCCGAGCTTCTCGACGCGTTCAAGCAGGATCACTTCCATCTCAAGCTCTCCTTACTTCACGACGTAGGGAAGCAGGCCGATGTGCCGGGCGCGCTTGATCGCTCGCGCCAGCTCACGCTGCTTCTTGGAGGAGACGGCGGTAATGCGCGACGGCACGATCTTGCCGCGCTCCGAGATGAAACCCTGGAGCAGGCGCATATCCTTGTAATCGATCTTGGGCGCATCCTTGCCGGAAAAGGGGCAGGACTTGCGGCGGCGGAAGAAAGCCCGGGCCATTATTCAACCTCCTCTTCACGAGCACGGAAGCTCGGGCGGTCATCGCGGTCACCGCGGTCGGAGCGACGCTCGCGCTCCTTCTCACCGCGGCGCATCATCGCCGACGGGCCGGCTTCATGCTCGTCGACCTTGATCGTGAGGAAGCGGATCACGTCTTCATTGATGTTCGACTGGCGCTCGAGCTCGGCGATTGCAGCCGGCGGCGCGTCGACGTCGAGGGCGACATAATGCGCCTTACGATTCTTCGCGATGCGGTAGGCGATCGAGCGAAGACCCCAGGTCTCCGTCTTCACAACCTTACCGCCATTATCTGTGATGATCTTGGTGGCGTTTTCCGCGAGCGCATCGACCTGGGCCTGAGCCAGGTCCTGACGCGCGAGGAAAACATGCTCGTAGAGCGGCATGTTTCTTCGTCTCTCTTTTGGCCGATCGCTGACGCCGCCCAGTGCGACGCCCCTCCGGCTGTCGTTCAAAAACACTGGGGCACAGCCGAAGACTGCGCCCCATCGCGGCGGCCAATGCCGCAAAGTCACTGAAATGGCAAGGGTTGAACCCTTAAGCGGCGCTGTTCGTGTACCGCTCCTTGCCATCGACCACCGTTCGCAAAACCTGGGTCTTGCTGATCCGCTCGGGCGCAATCGCAAAGATGTCGCTGTCCAAGACCACAAGGTCCGCGAGTTTACCTGGAGCGAGGGTTCCGAGCTTACCTTCCTGGAACCCGGCAAAGGCATTGGCCGCGGTGTAGGCGTGGAGCGCCTCGGCGACGGTGATCCGCTGCCCGGGCCCGAACACGCCCTTTCCGTCGGTGGTCACACGGCGCACGGCAGCCTCTATCCCGCCCAGCGGATCAACCGGGGCAACGGCCCAGTCCGATCCAAAGGTCACGATCGCGCCTGAATCGAGGAGGGAACGGAACGCCCAGCTGCCATTGATGCGGTCGGGGCCGAGCGGGCCCGCGGCCCAGCGTCCGTCATCGATCGCATGGTAGGGCTGCATCGAGGCGATCACGCCTTGCTTGCCGAACCGCGGGATCGACCCCTCGTTGATATGCTGCGCGTGCTCGATCCGGGAGCGTCGGTCGCGCGCGCCGTTTTTCGCCGAAATCGCCGCGAACATGTCGAGCGTCATGTCGACCGCCTTGGTGCCGATCGCATGAACCTCGAGTTGGAGGCCAGCGCGGTCCGCGCGCTCGCACCAGCCGTGCATTTCGGCGATCGGCTGGATTAGCAGTCCCGAATTCTTGGGATCATTGGCAAAGGGCTTGTCCATGTAGGCCGTCCGGCTGCCGAGAGCGCCATCGGCCATCGCCTTGACGATCCCCCACCGCACCCACTCATCGCCGCGCCCTTCGCGCCGAATGATCCGCGCGAGCTTTTCCCAGTCCTTGGCCCAAACGGATGGATAGAAGCGAACGTTCGTCTCGCCTCTGGCCCGTGCCCTGCGCAACGCATCGAACGTAACCCAGTCCATGTCCGCGCCGTGGCATTGGGTCGTCCCGCGAGAGAGGGCGTTCTTGATCCCGAGTTGGACCGCGGCGTCAATGTCGGCGTCAGACCAGGCGGGAATGACCTTGGTCACGAGATCCATTGCGTTGTCGCGCAGAACGCCGGTCGGGTTGCCCGCCTCATCGCGCGCAATCTCGCCGCCCGCGGGATCGGGCGTGTTGCGGTCGATCCCGGCTAGCTTCAGCGCCAGCCCATTCAAAAACAGGTTGTGGCCGTCGGTGCGGCCGATCGAAACCGGCGTGTCCGGCGTGACCGCGTCAATCCACGCATGATTGGGAAGCTCGCCGCCCCAACGCTGCTCGTCCCAGCCCCAGCCCTCCAGCCAACGTCCCGCCGGCAGCGCTGCCGCGCCCTTCGCGATCGTGTCGATGAATTGCTGCCGGGTCTTGGTGCTGAGCAGGTCGATCTGTGTGAGGGACTTAGAGCCGGCGATGAAATGGGTGTGGTTGTCCATCATTCCCGGCACAATCAGCGCGCCGCCAAGATCGATCGTCCGGGTCCTGCGCGTCGCAATAGAGGTGGATGCGCGCTCACCGAGCGCGCCAATGCGATTGCCGCTAAGGGCAATTGCATCACTCCACGGCATCGATCGAATGCCCGTCCAGACCCTTGCGTTACGGTAGATCACGGTCGCCCAGTCGACCGAACCACGCCTCACAGCGTTGGCCGGTGCGCCGAGGAGGCCGGCGAGCACACTGGCCCCCGTTCCTATGAGAAATTCACGACGGCTATTGTTCAGCATCCGGCTCACCCCCCATTGGCCGACGGAAACAGGAGACAGCGCCAGCCGCGGCCGTTTCGCAAGTCTTTTCCGAAGGAGGTTCTTCGACAAGAGGCACATCGCCAGTTACAAGCGGCGCATGGCGACACAGCTCAAATCCGTGCAACCGACGGCAGATCCACTCGATGATATGAGCCTGCCGGGCTGGCTCTATTACGATCCGGAATTCCTCGAGGCCGAGAAGCGCGCATTCCTTCGCGCAGCGCCGCAGGTCGTTTGTCATGAAAGCGAGATTCCCGAGCCGGGCGAATGGCGCAGCATGGAGTATCTCGGGGAGAGTGTGATCGTCATCCGTGGTGATGACCGCGAGGTGCGCGCGTTTTCGAACGTGTGCCGCCATCGCGGTTCGCGACTGGTCGATGGAACCGGGGGCTGCGCCAAGGTCCTCACCTGTCCGTATCACGCGTGGAGCTATGGCCGCGACGGCAAGCTGGTCGGCGTGCCGCATCGGAGCGAATATCCTGGACTACAAACCGATAATCTCGGGCTTTTTCCACTGCCACTCGAAAATTGGCGCGGCTTCCTTTTTGTGACACTCGAGCCAGGCGCTCCGTCCGTGGCGGAGATGATGGCGCCTTACGAGGATGAGGTGGCGCCCTATCGCTTCGAAGATTTGCGCGCGATTGGCCGGGTCACGCTTCGTCCGCGTCCGCTCAACTGGAAGACGATCGCCGATAATTATTCGGACGGCCTGCACATCCCGGTCGGTCACCCGGGCCTCACCCGCTTGTTCGGCAGGAACTACCGCATCGAAGCCAACGCGCACGTCGATCGCATGGAAGGCGACCTGGTCGAGAAGCCTTCGGCGCATCCGGCCGAGCGCGCCTATCAGAAGCATCTGCCGCGGGTTGAGCACCTGCCCGAGACGCACCAACGCAAGTGGCTCTACTACAAGCTGTTCCCCAACGTTGCTTTCGACATCTACCCCGACCAGGTCGACTTCATGCAGTTCCTGCCGGTGAGCGCGACTGAGACGGTGATCCGGGAGATCAGCTATGCGCTTCCCGACGATCGCCGCGAGATGAAGATCGCGCGCCACCTCAACTGGCGCATCAATCGCCAGGTCAACGCCGAGGACACCGAGCTGATCACGCGCGTGCAGCTCGGCATGCAGTCACCGGCCTATAAGGCCGGTCCGCTCGGAACGAGCGAAGTCTGCCTACGCAGCTTCAGCCAGAAGCTGCGGAAGCTTATTCCTGAGGCGCGGCTGGATTCACCTCCTCCGCCCGGTTGGAGCCGTTTAGCCAACGCGAGATAAGCAGGACGGGTACACCGACGGCGAGAAGCGCGAAGGCCCATGCCGTCGCTTCAAGCCCGGCACCGTAAAAAGTCCAGATCGCGTAGAGCAGGCCGACCACGATCAGCAGTTGGGTGATACCGCCAAGCTTGAGCTTCAGCGCCGCCACCGCGCCGCAGGCGTAAAAGACGAGCGACGCTACGGTCGAGATCAGGGTGATGAAGACGTAAAGCCCGACGAAGCTTTTGCTCGCGTTGAAGCTGACGAACAACGCGCTGATCACGCTTGTGACGATCAGTGACACGGTCGGCGCCAGCCGTGCGTTGCCGCGCGCCATGATGCGGGGAAGGCCACCGGCCTGGGCAAGCTGCTGGCCGACTTCGCCCTGGATCAGCACGCTCGCGTTGAGCGCACCGATCGCGCTGACGGCGGTCAGCGCGGCGACGATCCGGCCGACACCCGCGCCAACGGTGGGTGAGATCGCGTCCGCGAAGGGCGACGTCGAAGCGGCTGCCGATGCATAAGGCAGAAGCAGCATCGCGGCGGTGCAGCTGAAGAAATAGAGAAGGCCGGTCGCGCCGGTTCCCGCCAAGGTTGCCAAGGGCACGATTCGCTCGGGATCGCGGGTCTTGCGCGCGGCAACCACGGCGGCCTCGAAACCGACGAGCGAGAAGAGGATGAGCGCGCTCGCGGAAGCGACCGAGGCAGCGCTGACCGGGAGGGGAGACAGGGCTTCGGTCGGGCTTCCCCTTCCGACGTGAATGGCGAGGACGAGGATCACGCCGATCAACGGAAGCAATTTGATCAAGGTGGTCAAAACCTGGAACTCGCCGGCAGAGTGAACCCCGCGCAAGTTGATCGCGGCAACAACGAAAATCGCACAGACCGCGAGCGGTACGACCCATGCGGGGCCGGCGAGGCTTCCCAGGGTAGCGGTGGCGGCGCCGCCGAACGCAACGGCGATGCCCGCGGTGCTGGTGAACACCGAGACCCAATACATCCACATGATGAAATAGGCCGGGGTCCGGCCGAACGCTTGCTGCACGTAGGACTGTGGACCGCCGGGATTGCGAGCGGCAAGACGCGAGAGAGCCAGCGCAAGGCACATCGTGCCGCCGACCGTCACTCCCCAGGCGATGAGCGCGTTGACCCCGTATGGAGCGAGAGTCGCCGGCAGAAGGAAGATCGCCGAGCCGATCATGTAGCCCATGACCATCGCCGTGCTCATCCACGGGCCAAGCAACTTCGCGCCGCGATCTTTGGTCATCTTCCCTCCCCAACCTTGGCAATTGTGGCTCGTCGGCCTAGTCGCCGCGGCGGTTCATAGCAGGGGCGACGATGCGCGCATTCATTTTTCCGGGGCAGGGCAGTCAGGCGGTTGGCATGGGTGCCGCACTCGCCGAAGCGAGCCGAACCGCGGCCGACACATTTCATGAAGTCGATGAAGCGCTGGGCCAGAATCTGTTTCGGTTGATGCGCGACGGTCCTGAGGACGAACTCAAGCTCACCGAAAATGCACAGCCAGCAATCATGGCCCATTCGCTCGCGGTTTATCGGGCGCTGACCAAGGACGGCGGCGTCGACCTCACGAAAGCCGCGAGTTTCGTCGCCGGCCATAGTCTGGGCGAATATTCGGCTTTGTGCGCGGCCGGGTCCTTCGACCTGGCGACGACCGCCAAGCTCCTCAAGCTGCGCGGTCAGGCGATGCAGCAAGCGGTGCCGGTGGGGCAGGGCGCGATGGCTGCCCTGCTCGGCGCGGACCTGGCGCTCGCGCAAAAGATCGCCGAGGCCGCTGCGCGGGGCGAGGTCTGCACCGTCGCCAACGACAACGACCCGAGCCAGGTGGTCATTTCGGGGCACAAAGGCGCGATCGACCGCGCGATTGAGATCGCCAAGGAAATGGGCGCCAAGCGCGCCGTGGCGCTCCCGGTTTCCGCGCCATTTCACTGTCCGCTGATGCAGCCGGCGGCCGAGGCGATGCGCGATGCGCTGAGCTACGTAGTGGTAGAGGCGCCGGAAGTATCGCTCTACGCGAACGTCACGGCCGAGCCTGAGACCGACCCAGACACGATCCGCAACCAACTGGTCGAGCAGGTCACGGGGATGGTCCGCTGGCGCGAGAGCGTCGCCAACATGGCGTCGGCTGGGGCTGAAGAGTTCGTCGAGATCGGCGGGAAGGTGCTCGGTTCGATGGTTAAGCGGATCGCCCCGGACGCCAAGGTTACAAGCGTGGTCACGATGGAAGACATCGAGGCCACCGCGAAGGAGATTGCATGATGTTCGACCTGAGCGGGATGACCGCGCTCGTGACCGGGGCCTCGGGTGGGCTTGGAAGCGCGATCGCCAAGTCGCTGGCCGGGCAGGGGGCGCGGCTCGCGGTGTCCGGCAGCAATGTCGAGAAGCTCGAGCGGTTCCGCGAGGAGCTGGGCGGCGACCATGTCGCGATCGGCTGCAACCTGTCCGACGGCGTCGCGGTCGACGAGCTGGTCCCTTCTGCGGTGGAGGCACTCGGCGGTAAGCTCGATATCCTGATCAACAACGCGGGTGTCACCCGCGACAACCTCCTGATGCGAATGAAAGACGAGGAATTCGAGGAGGTTATCCGGATCAACCTTGAGGCTGCGTTCAGACTCATGCGCGCGGCGGCGAGGCCGATGATGAAGGCCCGCTTCGGGCGCATCATCTCGATCACCTCGGTGGTCGGCGTCACCGGGAATCCTGGCCAGGCGAATTACGTCGCCTCCAAAGCCGGCCTGATCGGCATGACCAAGTCGGTCGCGCAGGAGCTCGCGAGCCGTGGGATCACGGTCAATGCGATCGCGCCCGGGTTCATGACCTCCGCGATGACCGATGCTCTCAACGACGCGCAGCGCGAGGGCATTTTGTCCCGCATCCCGCTCGGCCAGATGGGAAGCGGCGAGGACATCGGTGCGGCCTGCGTTTACCTCGCCTCGAAAGAGGCCGGATACGTCACCGGCCAGACACTTCACGTCAATGGCGGGATGGCGATGCTCTAAGTGGCGGTTAACTCAGTCTTACCGCGCTCCTTGTCGCTCATTTCATCGCACCTATATCGCCCTTGAAATTCAACAATGCGGCTCTCCAGTTTGGGGGCCGGAACAGGGGCTGAAGAAGAGGATAAAAGCATGGCCAAGGTCATTGGGATCGACTTGGGCACGACCAACAGCTGCGTTGCCGTCATGGAAGGCGGCAAGCCCAAGGTCATCGAAAATAGCGAAGGCGCGCGCACGACGCCTTCGACGGTCGCTTTCACCAAGGACGGTGAGCGGCTGATCGGCCAGCCGGCAAAGCGCCAGGCGGTCACCAACCCCGACAATACGATTTTCGCGGTAAAGCGCCTCATCGGCCGCCGCTTCGATGACCCGATCACCAAGAAGGACACCGAGCTGGTGCCCTACAAGATCGTCAAGGGCGCGAACGGCGACGCGTGGGTCGGCGCCGGCGGCAAGGATTATTCGCCGTCGCAGATTTCGGCCTTCATCCTCCAGAAGATGAAGGAAACCGCCGAGGCTTATCTCGGCGAGACCGTCACCCAGGCGGTGATCACCGTCCCTGCTTACTTCAACGACGCGCAGCGCCAGGCGACCAAGGACGCCGGGCAGATCGCGGGCCTTGAAGTGCTGCGCATCATCAATGAGCCGACCGCGGCCGCTCTCGCCTATGGGCTCGAGAAGGAAGACGGCAAGACGATCGCCGTTTACGACCTCGGCGGCGGCACCTTCGACGTCTCCGTGCTGGAAATCGGCGACGGCGTGTTTGAGGTAAAGTCGACCAACGGCGACACCTTCCTCGGCGGCGAGGACTTCGACGCGCGGATTGTCAATTGGCTCGCCGACAAGTTCAAGCAGAAGGAAGGCATCGACCTTCGCACCGACCGCCTCGCGCTTCAGCGCCTCAAGGAGGCGGCGGAAAAGGCGAAGATCGAGCTGTCTTCGGCTGCGAGTACCGAAATCAACCAGCCGTTCATTACCGCCCGCATGGAAGGCGGCGCGACCACCCCGCTTCACCTGGTCGAAACGCTGACTCGCGCCGACCTCGAGAAGCTGGTCGACGACCTGATCGAGCGGACCATGGAGCCGTGCAAGAAGGCGCTCAAGGACGCCGGCATTGATCCGAAGGACATCGCCGACGTTGTCCTGGTCGGTGGCCAAACCCGCATGCCGCGGGTGCGCGAGCGCGTGAAGGAATTCTTCGGCCGCGAACCGCACACCGGCGTGAACCCGGACGAAGTCGTGGCGATGGGCGCTGCGATCCAGGCCGGCGTTCTGCAGGGCGACGTCAAGGACGTCCTGCTGCTCGACGTCACGCCGCTGTCGCTGGGTATCGAGACGCTTGGCGGCGTGTTCACCCGGATGATCGATCGCAACACGACCATCCCTACCAAGAAGAGCCAGGTCTTCTCGACCGCCGAGGACAACCAGAATGCGGTGACGATCCGCGTTTTCCAGGGCGAACGCGAGATGGCCGCGGACAACAAGGCGCTTGGCCAGTTCGACCTGGTCGGAATCCCGCCTGCACCGCGCGGCGTGCCGCAGATCGAGGTCACGTTCGACATCGACGCAAACGGTATCGTCAACGTCAGCGCCAAGGATAAAGGCACTGGCAAGGAACAGCAGATCCGCATCCAGGCATCGGGCGGTCTCGCCGACAGCGACATCGAAAAGATGGTCCAGGAGGCCGAGCAGTTCGCCGAAGACGACAAGAAGCGTCGCGCGGCTGCCGAAGCGAAGAATAACGCCGAAAGCCTCATTCACACGACCGAGAAGCAGCTCGCCGAGCATGGCGACAAGGTTTCGGGTGACGTGAAGGAAGAGATCGAGAAGGCGCTCGCCGAAGCCAAGACTGCAGTCGAAGGTGGCGACACCGACGACATCCAGCAGAAGACTGCGGCGCTGACCCAGTCGGCGATGAAGCTCGGCCAGGCCGTCTACGAGCAGCAGCAGGCTCAGCAGGCTCAGACCGAGCCGGGCGCCGAAGCCGGTGCTGCGGGTGAGGCCGGCGAACAGCCGGCTGGCGACGAGGAAGTGGTCGACGCGGAATTCTCCGAAGTCGACGAAGGCGAGAACAAGGGCTGATGATGCGGCGCGGTCGCCACCAATCGGAGGCCGCGCCACGTCCTGTAAGGCGTAGTGGGGAGCTCTGATGGTCGAGCAGGACTATTATGATCTGCTGGGCATTCAGCGCGGCGCGGATGACGCCGCGATCAAGGCTGCCTACCGGCGGCTGGCCAAGGAATGCCATCCTGACCGGCACAACGGCTGCCGCGATCAGGAAGCGCGCTTCAAGGCTATCAGCGAAGCCTATGACGTCCTCAAAGATCCGCAGAAGCGGGCCGCCTACGACCGCTTCGGCAAGGCGGCGTTCCAGAACGGCGGCGGCGCCGATCCGTTCGGCGAAGCCGGCTTCAATGGCTTTTCCGATATTTTCTCGACCATTTTCGGCGAGTTCATGGACCCGCGGGGAGCGCGCCAGAACGCGGCGCGCGGTGCCGACCTCCGTTACGATCTGGAGCTGACACTAGAAGAAGCATTCACCGGCGCCGAAAAGACGGTGACGATCGATGCGCTGGCAACCTGCGACGTCTGCCATGGGCGCGGCTGCACCCGCACCGACAAGTGCGCCGACACCTGCCAGACTTGCGGGGGCATGGGCAAAGTCCGCGCCCAGCAGGGCTTTTTCGTGGTCGAGCGGGGGTGCCCGAATTGCCGCGGCTCGGGCGAAGTCATCTCCGACCCGTGCGGCAACTGCCATGGCGAAGGCCGCGCCATCACGCAGCGCAAGCTCGCGGTTAAGGTCCCGCCAGGCGTCGACGAGGGTACGCGCATTCGCGTTGCGGGCGAGGGCGAAGCGGGCGTCCGAGGTGCTGCGAGCGGCGACCTCTACCTCTTCATTCATATGAAGCGGCATCCGATCTACGCACGTGAAGGCACGACCCTGATCGCTGAGTGCCCAGTGACGTTCACGACTGCTGCACTTGGGGGATCTATCAATTTGCCGGGGCTCGATGGCCAGGCGGTGGACATCAAGATTCCCGCCGGCGTTCAGTCCGGCGAGCAGCTCCGCCATCGTGGCTCAGGTATGAGCGTGCTGAATGGGCGCGGCCGGGGCGACCTTGTTGCGCGAATCCTGGTCGAGACGCCGACCAAGCTCAGCAAAGAGCAGAAGAAAATCCTGGAAGAGTTCCGCTCGACCGAGACCGGTGACGAATGTCCGGCGGCGAAGGGCTTCTTCGGACGGATCCGGGACGCGCTGGGCGGCTGCTAGCCGCCGCTTTTCAGCCGGTCGATTTCGAGGCGCATCGCGAATAGCTGCGCGAACAGTTCGGCCGCGGCGTGAAGCTCGAAGTTCGGAGAGCGCGGCTTCGTATGAGCCAGCCGGAATTCCCCAACTGCCTCTCCGTCCATGAGCACTGGGACCCGCATGGTCGCTGCAAACCCACGATCGATGAGCTCCTCGATTTGATCGGCAGTCGGAGCGCGAAGCAGTGCGCCGGATGCCGCTGAATCCCGGTCCTCACGCGGGAACAAGGACACCGATTCTGCCTGCGTGTCCGGCACCAGCGCCGGCAGGTCATCACTGAGGCTCGCGTTGGCCCCGGCGCGAAACGGAACGCCCGTCCTGCTGCTAGTGGCCTTGTCGCTTCCAACCAGCAGGGTCACGCGATCGAATGCCGTCAAGGCGCGCATGCGCCGCGCCGCGGCGTCGAGCAACGTCAGGCCCTTTTCCCGGGACAAACCCGCAGCAAGACCGCCTATAGCGCTCAACGCCTCGCCCAAGCGCCCTTCGGGACTTGGCACAGCCTCAATGATCACCCGCTCTTCGCAATGCTGAAAAGCGACGTCGAATAATTCCGAATTGTCGGTCAGGCGGACCCGATAGGCGCGCGCCACGCCGGTGCTGCCGCTCAGTCTCGAGAACAGGTTGCGGAGGTCGTGCAACGGCTGGGCCTGGACGAAATCGCCAAGCGGCTCATCGATAAGCGTGACGTGTGACTGGCCCAGTAAGCGGTGGATGTTCTCGGAGGCTCGAGTGACGATCCAGTCAGCGGTCAGCTCAAGGACGTAAGCGCCGCCTTGAATGCGATCGCCCTCGTGCTGCTGCGGCGCAGCGGTCAATTCAGTGCGGAGTTCCTGTACGTCGTCCATCCGGCCCCGGTGCCCAACCCTGTCACCACCATAGCGGAGAAATTGCGCTCCGCACGTTGAAAATGGCGCGGATTGAAACGGTTAAGCGGACGGGCCGAACACCCGGTCGAAAATCGTGCCGACGTGCTTCAAGTGATAATCGAGGTCGAACAGGGCATCGAGCTCGTGAGGCGAGAGGCGCTGGCTGACCTCTTTGTCCGCTTTGAGGAGGTCGAGCAGCGACAACTCGCCGTCGGACTCCCACACCTTCATCGCGTTACGCTGGACGAGCGCATAGCTGTCCTCGCGGCTAAGGCCGGCCTGGGTAAGCGCGAGCAGGACGCGCTGCGAATGAACCAGCCCGCCCATGCGATCGAGATTCTTCTGCATCCGCTCCGGGTAGACGAGCAGCTTGTCGACCACGCCGGTGAGGCGGCCGAGGGCGAAGTCGAGCGTGATCGTCGCGTCGGGGCCGATGAACCGCTCGACGGATGAGTGCGAAATGTCGCGCTCATGCCACAGCGCGACATTTTCGAGCGCGGGCGTCACGTAACCGCGGACCATGCGCGCAAGGCCGGTCAGATTCTCCGTCAGTACCGGGTTGCGCTTGTGCGGCATCGCCGAGCTACCCTTCTGCCCTGGCGAGAAATACTCCTCAGCCTCAAGGACCTCGGTGCGCTGCAAGTGGCGGATCTCGGTGGCCAGGCGCTCGATCGACGACGCGATCACGCCGAGCGTCGCGAAGAACATCGCGTGGCGGTCGCGCGGAATGACCTGGGTCGAGACAGGTTCGGCGGCCAGGCCGAGCTCCTTGGCGACGTGCTGCTCGATGTCTGGCGGGATTTGCGCAAACGTGCCGACGGCGCCGGAGATGGCGCAGGTGGCGATGTCGTCGCGGGCCGCGATCAGCCGCTCGCGGTTGCGGGAAAACTCTGCATAGGCCTGCGCCAGCTTAAGGCCGAACGTGGTCGGCTCGGCGTGGATGCCGTGGCTGCGGCCGATGGTCGGGGTCAGCTTGTGTTCGAACGCGCGGCGCTTGATCACCTCAAGCAATGCGTCGAGGTCCTTGATGAGGAGGTCGGCCGCTTGCTTCAGTTGCACCGCAAGCGCCGTGTCGAGGACGTCCGAGCTCGTCATTCCCTGGTGAAGCCAGCGCTTCTCGGGGCCCAGCTTCTCGCCCGCCCAGGTAAGGAAGGCGATCACGTCATGCTTTGTGACGGCTTCGATCCTATCGATGGCGTCGATGTCGATCTTGCCTAGCGCGTCGGAATCATAGGCCTTGCGGATCGTCGTGGCGTCGTCGGCGGGGATCATGCCGATCTTGCCCATCGCCTCAGCGGCGAAGACTTCGATCTGCCACCAGATGTGATAGCGGTTTTCGGCCGACCAGATGGCCGTCATTTCGGGGCGCGAGTAGCGGGGAACCATGGCCGAGGCGGCTAGCAGGGAAGCCGCACGGCATCAAATCAGGCCCTGCGCCCGCATGCTGGCACGACCGGAGGCGCCCACGATAACGTGATCATGCACCGCGACTTTCATGTGCCGGCCGGCCTCAATCAGATCGCGGGTGAGGCGGATGTCTTGGCTGCTGGGCGTAGGATCGCCGCTCGGGTGGTTGTGGACGATGATCAACGCGGTCGCACCAAGCGAGACTGCGCGGGCGATCACCTCCCGGACATGGACTGAGGCTTCGTCGACGCTGCCCTGCCACAGCGCCTCGTTGGCGATCAGCATGTTCTTCGCATTGAGGAACAGGACCCGCACTTCCTCTACACGTTTGTGAGCCATCGCCGCGCGGAGATAGTCGCCGAGCGCGTCCCAGCTCGACAGGATGGGCTGTTGCTCGATCCGGACTTCAAGCAGGCGGAGCGCCGTCGCCTCCGCGATTTTGATCGCGGCGATTGTCGGGTCCGTCAAACCTTCATTGCGAAGTGTATCGCTACTCGATGACAGCAGCGGCCCGATTCCGCCAAAGTCCTGGATCAGCCGCTTTGCGAGCGGCTTGGTGTCAACGCGCGGTATCGTCAGAGCGAGCAGATATTCGAGCAGCTCGTAGTCGTGAAAGCCTTCGGGCCCCGCGCTGAGCAACCGCTTGCGCAGGCGGGCACGATGACCCGCTGAATCATTATCATCCGTTTCGGAAACGCGCCCGTGCATGCCGCCTCTTTGTTGCGACTGGTCCGAGCGTATCCAATCAACCACAGAAAAAGGCTGCGTGGAAGCGATCATGCCGTATCTGGAACGGTCATGGCCGGGAGGGGTTAGTAGGAGCCGATGGCGGAGCGGCCGAACGAAGACCGCGTGGTGGTTGTCAGGCGAGGCCCGCGATGGGGTCGGATCGCCAGCATTGCCGCGCTCGCGATTCTGCTCCTCCTCGTCGCGACCATCGCGGTCGTGTGGATCGAGCGGCGCCCGATCGCCACGCACTTCCTGAAAGGGGAGTTTGAGCGGCGGGGAGTTACCGCCAGCTACCATCTCGACCGGGTGGGATTGCGAACCCAGGAGGTCCACGACCTCGTCATCGGCGATCCCATGCACCCGGACGTCACGGCCCGGCATGCGATCATTCAGATGCGGCTCAAATGGAACGGCGGCTTCGAAGTCTACCGTGTCTATGCGCGCGGCGTGCGGCTCCGCGGGCGGCTGGTCAACGGCAAGGTCAGCTGGGGACAGATCGACAAATTGCTGCCGCCGCCGAGCAACAAGCCATTCCAGCTGCCCAATTTCGCGCTCGACGTTCGCGACAGCACGATTGCGCTCGCCACGCCATTCGGCCCGGTGGGCATTGCGCTTGAGGGCAGTGGGATGCTGAGCGGCGGCTTCAAGGGCCGTGCCGCTGTCATCAGCCCCCGGCTCGTTCCGGGCCGGTGCGCGGCCGTCAACCTGCACACCAATGTCGCAGTCGCCGTCGTCGCGAGGCGCCCGCAAATCGAAGGCCCGGTGACGCTCGACAGCTTCGCCTGTCCGGCGAGCCGACTCGCCGTGGTCACGCCTAGGTTCGATGCCAAGGCGAGCTTCAACGAGAGCTTCACGACCATCGACGGCAGCGGCCGTATGGCGATCAGCACGATGACAGCCGGCGCCAACGGTCTCGCTGCCTTTGCCGGTGAGCTGACGTACAAGGGCCCGCTGACCGACGTTCGGGGGGCGGTGAGGCTGTCGGCACAGCGTTCGCGCATGGGAACGATCTATGCCGACCGCACCCGGCTCAGCGGCGGCTACGCCCTCGGCGTTCGCGCCGGCACGTTCGCAATGACCGGTGATTTCGCTGCGGACAGCGCCACTCTCGACCCGTCGATGATCGCGGGCGTCACCCAGCCGCTCGCTGCGGCCGCCAAGACGCCGATCGGACCGGTCGCCAGTGCAATCGGGAACGCGATCAGCAGAACCGCGCGCAACTTCAACTCGTCCGGCACGATCCGAGTCGTGAATTTCCCGGGCGGCGGAGCGGCGCGCATTACCAGCGCCGACATCAAGGGGCCGAATGGTGCCCATGCCCGTGTGTTCGGCGGGAGTGGCGTCACTTATTATTGGCCGTCGGGCGGGCTGCGCATCGACGGCAACATCCAGATGACCGGCGGTGGCCTCCCCAACGCGCAGGTCACCCTCAGCCAGCCGCGCGCCGGCGCACCGATGAGCGGCGTCGCCAATATCGGCGCCTACACGGTGAACGGCACTCGCTTGGCGCTGACGCCGATCCGCTTCGGGCCGGGACCAGGTGGGTCGACCGCGATCAGCACCGTCGCGCAACTCGACGGGCCGTTCCCGAACGGTAGGGTGCAGGCGCTGCGCCTTCCCATCACCGGCCAGGTTGGGCGCGGTGGAAGCTTCGCGTTCGGCACGTCTTGCGCAGTCGTGAGCTTCAACCGGCTGCAAACGGGATCGCTTCAGCTCGGCGCTACCCGGATACCCGTCTGTCCGGTCGGGCCGGCAATGATCGTCAAGCGCGCAGGAGGACCGGTCCTCGCCAACGCGCGCATCGGTTCAACAATATTGAACGGACGCCTCGGAAAATCTCCGCTGCGCCTCGCCACCCAGGGCGGCCGGTTTGTCGGCAATCAATTCACGCTGAACGGCGTCGGCATGAGGCTTGGCAAGCTGGACGCGCCAATCATCTTCGACGCGTCGCGATTGACGGGGACGATGATCGGTCGCGACATTCGCGGTCAGTTTGGCGGAGCGAAGGCGACCATCGGGCGGGTGCCGCTCCTTCTTAGCGACGCAAGCGGCAGCTGGCTGCTCCGTAACGGCAATTTCAGCGTCGACAGCGCGCTGACCGTCTCCGACCGCGACCCGAACCCGCGTTTCTATCCGTTGAAGAGCAACAACGTGCACTTCACGCTGGGCGGCGATTTTGTTCGCGCTACCGGCAGCCTCCGTCACCCTGCGAGCGGGAACCTCGTCACCAACGTTGAGATCGAGCACCGGCTATCGACCGGCGCCGGGCATGCCGACCTGAATGTGCCGGGCTTGAACTTCGGACCGAATTTCCAACCTGACGAGATTACCCGGCTGACCGAGGGCGTGATCGCGCTTGTGAACGGTACGATCAGCGGCCGCGGGCAGATCGACTGGACGGCAACCGGGCACGTGACGTCCACCGGCGACTTTTCGACAGCGAACCTCGACCTTGCCGCGCCATTCGGCCCGGTGACCGGTGTCAGCGGGACGATGCATTTCAATGACCTGCTCGGGCTTCAGACTCCACCGGGCCAGGTGCTCAACGTCAAGTCGATCAACCCCGGCATTCTCGTCGAGAACGGGGTCATCACCTACCAATTGCTACCGCACCAGCTGGTCAAGATCGAGCGCGGCGAATGGCCCTTCATGGGCGGACGCCTCATTCTTCGGGAAACAGTGCTGAATTTCGCTCGTCCAACCGCCAAGCGGCTGACCTTCGAAGTCGTCGGGTTCGACGCGAAGCAATTCGTCGATACTCTCGGGTTCGCAGGTCTCGAAGTCACCGGCAAGTTCGATGGTGTCCTGCCGATGATCTTCGATGAGAATGGCGGCCGGATCGTCGGTGGCCGGCTCGACTCCCGGCCTCCGGGCGGCGAGTTCAAATATGCCGGTACCAAGCCCAAGGCGGGGATGATGGCGGGCGCCGTGTTCGAGCTGCTCCGAGATCTCAAATACCGGTCGATGATCGTGCGCCTTGACGGCGACCTCGCCGGCGAATTCGCGACCCGGATCACCATCGACCAGGTCGCGCTGGGTGAGGGCGGGGGCCTTACCGGCAAGCTCATCCGCGGCGCGTTCCGCAAGGTGCCGCTGAAGCTCAACCTCAACATCAGCGGGCCATTCCGCGCGCTCATCCAGATGGCCAAGGCGTTCAAGGACCCGCGCCAAGCAATCGCGCCGGTGATGCCATTCCCGATCGACTCTCCGAGCCTCGACGTCGTCGTCGTCCAGCAGCGAAAAGACGAGGAGCAGAAGCAACTGACGCCCGCCAACGACGTCGACGTTTCAACCAAACCCCCACCGAGCGAGAAGTGAACATGAGAAGCTTATCGAAAGCGATGCTACAGATTGCGGGCGCTGGGCTTGCCTTGCCGCTTGCGAGCTGCGTCACGGTCAAGGCGCCGGACAAGCCAATCGAAATCAACTTGAACGTGGCGATCAAGCAGGAGGTCGTCGTTCGCCTCCAGCAGGACGTGCAGCGGCTGATCGAGCAGAACCCGCAAGCCTTCCCGCCGGCGCCGACGAGGCCGTGATGCGCATGTTGCTCGCAGGCCTCGCGCTAGCCGTGGCGGTTCCGGCTGTCGGGCAAACGCCGACGGTCGACGCTGCGCGCGCTGCGGGCGCGGTCGGCGAACGGTATGACGGCTACCTCGGGGTTTCCGGACCGGTCGCGGCGGCCGTCCAGAGCCAGGTATCGAGGATCAATATCCAGCGCCGGTCGCTCTACAGCAATCTTGCCGCCCAGAAGGGCGCGACGCCGCAAGATGTGGGGGTAACCGCGGGGTGCCAACTGCTCGCTCGGGTCGGGGTTGGTCAAACGTACATGCTGCCCGACGGGGTCTGGCGCCGGCGCGGGGCGGGGCAGGCAGCGCCCGTTCCGAACTACTGCCGCTGAACCTTGAACGATGCCCGGTATTCGGGCCTGAGCGCCGCAATTAGTGCCTGCGAAACCGGAAGCTCGATGTCGTAAGGCCCTTCGACATAAGGGCCCGCGACGTAAGGTGAGGCGCCGAAGGCGATCGCGTCGAAGCGCCCGTCGTGATCCTTGTCCGATAGCGCGATCGCCAGCTCCGAATATTTTGGGCACTCGTCGAATTCGCCGCCGATCTTCTCTCCCTCGCGCCGCTCGAGCCGCTCTTTGTCGAGTGCCGCGCAATAGGCGCGTCGCGTCAGCGCATCGAAGGCGTCGCCGCTGAAAAGCGAGCTCACCGCGATCTCGTGCGCCTTGAGCTTGTCCCACAGCAGCGCCCCGTAATTGTGATTGGGATGTGCGCCGCCTTCGAACGTATCGTCGCCATACTGAAGCGAGAGCAAGGTTTTGCTAGCCCCCGCGACCTGCCAGCCCGCGTCATAATAATGTTGCTGGAAGTCGCGCTTGTCTTGCCGCGCTGAAGCGACGTCCTCCGCCGCGAACTTCTGCGCTTCGGCAAGCGCGGCCTTCGCCTTCTTGTAGAGGATGAGATCGAGCTTCGGGATCGCAGCGGCCTCGGCCGGCCACTCATAGTTGAACTCGAGCGCCGCGGTGTCCCGGCTGACCTTGTGGGTGCCGGCAGCCGCGGTAAGCGCGAGGAGGATGATGGCCGCCAGTCGTTTCACTCGGGCAACCCTACAGGCCAAGCGCGCGGTTGACTATCGACACCCCGGTTCATAAAGGAGCGGCGCCTTGGCGGTGTCGAATTCCGCCATGCTTCTCGTACCCGTCTGGCCCTAGGATTTCAGCCGGGGCGACGCACAGGAGAGACGCATGGCAGAGGACGAAGCCACCGAGGTTCCGAAGCTTCCACCAGACGCACGGCTCGAATCGCTCGATCAGCGGCTCGACCGCTTGCAGCAGGCGGAAGCCAAGCGGACCGGCAAAGAGCAACCGGATCGCGTCCGCCAGTTTGGTCAACGACTGGCTGGACAGATGATTGGTGCTCCGGCGGGCGGATTTTTGTTCGGCTGGGGCTTGGACACGCTGTTCAAGACCAAGCCGTTGTTCATGATCGTGCTGATGTTCGTAGGCTTCGGCGTGGGCATCAGAAACGTTTATTATTGGACCAAGACGACGCCTTCGTCGGCGGCGGACGGTTCGAAAGTAGATAAGGATTAGCAGTTGGCGGGCGAGGGTAAGTTCGATCCGATGCACCAGTTTCAGGTGCAGCCGATCGTTCCACTTCATATTGGTGGCTACGACGTCAGCCTGACGAATAGCGCGCTCTGGATGCTCATCGCGCTCGGCGTGATTGTTGGGTTCATGGCACTCGGAATGAAGCGCCAGCTCGTACCCGGCCGGTGGCAAATGGCGGTCGAGGAATTGACCGGCATGATCAATAAGATGGCGGGCACGACCATTGGTCCGGAGGGCAAAAAGTTTGAGCCACTACTTTTCTCGCTTTTCGCCTTCATCCTCGTTGCAAACTTCCTCGGGATTCTGCCTTTCGCGGTGATTCCGGGTGTGCACCCTTTTGCGTCGACCAGTCATTTTTCAATCACGGGCGTGCTTGCCATAATCAGCTTTTCTATTGTTCTGATCGTGGGTTTTTCCCGCCACGGATTTCATTTCTTCTCTTTGTTTCTTCCTCCTGGCGTGCCTTGGTACATGCAGCTGTTCCTGTTCCCGATCGAGCTCATCAGCTTTCTCGTTCGTCCGTTCAGTCTCGGCCTGCGTTTGTTTGTCGCAATCTTCGCCGGCCACGTGCTGATGGAGGTGTTCGGCAATTTCATCGTTAATGGGTTGAGCGGCGGAGCACTCGGAATCGGGGTTGGATTCCTCAGCTTCCTGTTCGTGGTGTTCATCGGCCTGCTGGAAATTTTGGTCTGTCTTATCCAGGCCTACGTCTTCACCTTGTTGACTGCCGTCTATCTCAACGACGCCGTCAATCTTCACTAAGTTCAATCTAAGGAGTTCTCGTTATGGATCTTGCAGCTGCTCAGGTAATCGGTGCAGGCCTCGCCGCCATTGGCGTTGGCGCTGCCGCAATCGGCGTCGGTAATGTCTGGGGCCCGTTCCTGGAAAGCGCCGTGCGCAATCCCGCTGCTTCGGACAGTCAGTTCACACGCGTCCTCATCGGCTTCGCGCTGGCCGAGCTACTCGGCCTGATCGCGTTCGTCGTATCGATGATCATCCTCTACGCTCCTCCGCACGCGTAAGAAGCGACAGCAAACGCGGCCCCGGTCATGCCTCAGATCAACCAACTATCGGAGATATTCTTCTCCCAGCTGTTCTGGCTGCTGATTGTGTTTGGGATCATTTATTTCGTCATTGGGCGGGGTATGGTTCCGAAAATTCGGTCGACCGTCGATGCTCGCGAGCAGCGCATCGCTGGCGATCTGGAGGCCGCGCAAGCCGCTCGCGCCAAAGCCGACGACACGGAGTTGGCGTGGCGCGAGCGCATGGATGTCGCGCGCGCCGAGGCCTTTCGGATTGCCCAGGAAGCTAGGCAGGAAAGCGCCAAGGCGACCGAGGCCAAGGTGAAGAAGGCCGCGGACAAGATCGGGCTCAAGGCCGACGGCGCCAGTGCGAAGATCCGCGAAGCCATAGAAGCCGCAAGAGCCGAGATCGAAGCGGTGGCGGCAGAAGCCAGCCAGGAGATGGTGAAGCGCCTGACCGGCATAACCATCGATAAAAAGGAAGCGGAATCAGCGGTGAAGGCCGAGCTGAATGTCTAATATTGCCCTCGCCACGCTAATCATCGCGGAAGCCCCGGAATCGGCTGAGCCGAGCGCGTTCGGGCTGACGGCACCTTCTTGGATCGCAATCGCGATGCTCGTTGTGATTGCCATTCTCCTGCGCGGCAAACTTCACAGAACCGTTGCGAACTCTCTGGATTCCAAGATTGCGCTGATCCGCGACCAGCTCGCCGAGGCGGAATCACTCCGGAAAGAAGCGGAAGCGCTCAAGGCCGAATATGAGAAGAAGGCCAAGTCGGCAGACAAGGACCGGGCCGCGCTGATCGAGCGCGCGAAGCATGAGGCCGACGAGATCGTCGCCAAGGCTAAGACCGACGCCGAAGCGCTGATCGAGCGCCGCACGCGCATGGCCGAGGACAAGATCGCCGCCGAAGAACGCTCTGCCGTCGAGCAGCTGCGCGCCGCGGCTGCTGACGCCGCTTCGAAAGCCGCAGCCAAGCTGATCGCCGAGCGCCACGATGCGGCGACGGACGCGAAGGTCGTCGATCAGGCTATCAAGGAAATCGCCGGGCGCTAATAGGGGCGCTAAGTCCTATTGCTGATGCTGGCCGCCCGGCTGGCTAACGCCTTCCAACGCTTGCGAAGCGGTTTCGCTGTCGGTTTCGCGACTTAGATCGCCGAGACTGACGATCCCGCACAGGCGCTCCTCGGAATCAATCACCGGCAGGCGGCGGACCTGCGCCTGGCTCATCTTGCTCGCCGCTTCCTCGATGTCATCGTCGATCCGGACCACGATCAGATCGTCGGTCATGAGATCGCGGACGGGCGTATCCGGGCCGTAACCCTTGGCGATGCCGCGAACGGCAATGTCGCGATCGGTGATCATGCCGATCAGCCGATCGCCTTCAGTGACAGGGATCGAGCCCGCATCGGCGCTCAGCATGAAGTTCGCGGCATCCTGGACGGGCTGGTCGGGTCGAACGGTCTGCACGTCTCGCGTCATCACATCGCTGATCTTCATCGTCGCTCTCCTGAGGAATTCAACGCGTCAACGAACGGTTGTCGCTGAATGTGCCTTCGTTACGGAACGTTTTCCGTAAGCAGGTCGTAGGTCGCGACCAGCTCGTCACGCTGGTTGAAGATCTCGACGGCCCAGCGGACGACGCCGGTATCCTCGCTCTTCAGCGATTTTGCGCGGACGCTCAGCTCCACGCGCATCGAATCGCCGGGATAGAGCGGGGTAAGGAAGCGCAGATTTTCGAGGCCGGTATTGGCCAGCACCGGGCCCGGGTCGGGGTCGACGAACAGGCCCGCCGCGAAGCTCAGGATCAGATAGCCGTGGGCGACGCGGCCTTCGAAGATCGGCGAAGCCTTGGCCGCTTCCTCGTCCATGTGGGCGTAGAATTTATCGCCGGTGAAATTCGCGAAATGCTCGATGTCCTCGAGCGTGACCGTGCGGCTGGCGGTCCTGAGCGTATCGCCAATGGCAAGCTCCGACATCCTCTTGCGGAACGGGTGGACGTCGATCGGATGCTTGGGCGCGCCGTGGATGTATTGCTCGGTGATCGCGGCGATCATGGCCGGCGACGACTGGAGCGCGGTGCGCTGCATGTAATGCTTGACCCCACGCACGCCGCCCATTTCCTCGCTGCCGCCGGCACGGCCCGGCCCGCCATGGACCAGGACGGGGAGGGGCGAGCCGTGGCCGGTCGATTCCGCGGCATTGTCGCGGTTCAGCACCAGCATTCGCCCGTGATAGGCCGCGGCGCCTTGCACGAACTCTCGTGCCGCCTCCGGTGAGTGGGTGAACATCGAGAGGACAAGGCTGCCCTTGCCTCGGTTGGCGAGCGCAATCGCGTCGTCGATGTCGCGGTAGGGCATGATGGTGGAAACGGGACCGAACGGTTCGCAATCGTGAACCGCCGCGGCGCCCCACGGATCGTCAGCGCGGAGCAGCACCGGGGGCATGAATGCGCCGCCTGCAACGGGGGGCTCGGCGGCGGGATCGCCGGCAACGATGCGGGCACCGGCGGCCTCGAGCTCGGCGATCTTCTGGCGGACATCGTCGCGCTGGCTGACGCTGACGAGCGCACCCATGCGCGTATCCTCGGCGCGCGGATCGCCCACCTTGGTCTTGGCGAGCCGCTCGCTGAGCGCTTGCTGCACAGCATCGAGATGTTCGGCCGGGGCCATCGCGCGACGGATCGCGGTGCACTTCTGCCCCGCCTTCACCGTCATCTCGTTGGCAACTTCCTTGATGAAGAGGTCGAACTCCGGCGTGCCCGGCGCGGCGTCCGGCCCAAGCAGCGAGGCGTTAAGGCTGTCCTGTTCGGCAACGAAGCGGACCGACTCTCGTACGACAATCGGGTGAGTCCGGAGCTTCAGCGCAGTCTGCGCGGATCCGGTGAAGCTCACCACGTCCTGGCCAGTCAGGTGGTCAAACAGGTCCCCAACACCGCCGACGATCAGCTGGATCGCGCCAGGCGGGAGGATGTTTGCCTCAATCATCACGCGGAACGCCGCTTCGCACAGGTAAGCGGTGGCCGACGCGGGCTTCACGATCGCTGGAACACCGGCGAGAAGGGTAGGGGCCAGCTTCTCAAGCATCCCCCAGACCGGAAAGTTGAAGGCGTTGATGTGGACCGCCGCGCCTTGGAGCGGCGTGTAGATGTGCTGGCCGACAAACGTGCCCTGCTTCGACAGGCCTTCGAGCTGGCCATCAAGCAACACATGGGCGTCGGGAAGCTCGCGCCGGCCCTTGGACGAGAAGGAAAAGAGCGTGCCTGCGCCGCCCTCGATATCGATCCAACCGTCCTTGCGCGTCGCGCCGGTCAGATAGTTGAGCTCGTACAGCTCCTCCTTGCGGGCCATGATCGCGAGGCCGAGCGCTTTCACCATTCGTGCCCGGTCGTGAAAGGTCAGCTTGCGCAGCGCCGGGCCGCCGACTTCGCGCGCATGGCGCAGCATGCCGCCGAAATCGACGCCGTTTGAACCCGTCATCGCCACCGGGGTACCGTCGATGGCGCTCGGGATTTCCGCCAGGTTGCCGTCGCCGCCGATCCAGCGGTCGCGCTCGTAATTTAGGAGCTTGAGAGTCTTCATGTCGGCTCCTTAGAAGAAGTCGGCAGTGAGCAGGAAGGGCGCACGTGATGATTGATCCGGTCAGACCGATTGCGATCGGCGACATCGAAGCCGCTCGCGACCGCATTTCCGGGACTGTGTTGCGCACTCCGCTCGTAAAGTTCGACGACGGCATTTACCTGAAGCTCGAGAACCTCCAGCCGACCAACGCCTACAAGATTCGCGGCGCGAGCAATGCGGTGGCCAAGCTGTCGGACGAAGCGCGCGCGAAGGGCGTCTGGACGATCAGCGCCGGCAATGCCGGCCAAGGCGTCGCCTTTGCCGCGCGCAAGCATGGCGTGCCGTGCACGGTCGTCGCGATCGAGACGGCGCCACAGACCAAGCTCGATCGGATGCGGGCGCTCGGCGCGACGATTGTCCCGGTTTCCTACGAACAGGCATGGGTCGCGGCAGAAGAACATGCGTTCGAGGGATTGGACGCCACCTTCGTGCATCCGTTCGACAATCATGACTTCATCGCCGGTCACGGGACGATGGGGCTTGAGATATTGGAGGATTGTCCGGACGTGCGCACCGTCATCTGCGCGATCGGCGGCGGCGGCCTGATCACTGGCGTCGGGAGCGCCATCAAGGCGATGCGGCCGGACGTCACCGTGATCGGCGCCGAACCCGAGACCGCTGCACCCTATGCCTTGTCATTGCGTGAGGGCGGACCGCGCAAGTTTACCGATTGGGAGGCGAGCTTCGTCGACGGCGCCGGCGGCAAGAGCGTGACGGAGCGCATGTGGCAGCGGATGCAACCGGTGGTCGACGGAGCGATCACCGTGACGCTCGACCAGGCGCGCGACGCGATGCGGTTGATCGCGGAGAAATCGCGGACGATCGCGGAAGGAGCGGGCGCGCTGTCGCTTGCCGCGGCTTTGACGGATCAGGCGGAGGGGCCAATCGTCTGCGTCGTCTCGGGCGGCAATATCGACCTCAACAAATTTGCCGCCCTCATTAGCACTGAGACGTCATAGCGCTCGGCGACACCAGAAATCGTACATCTCAGAAAACAGGAACGGCTCCGCCCTCTCGAGCGCCGCCCAAGCGTCAACATCGCGAAACAGGCCGTCTTCCGGATGCTCTCGCAGATAGCGCGCTTCCGCAGCACGAGTCGGCAGTCTGAATTTCAGCAACTCCAGCCCGAGCTGGTCCACCGCTCGCGCAATGCGCGGCACATCGAATGGGTCTTCGTGCCGGTTGAGCAGCAGGTCATGCACGCCGCCGAGGCTGAAGAAATCGGGGGAACCGGCCACGAACCGCGGCGCCTTCTCAATCAGCCGCAGGCGCACTGTACGCAGCAGCTCGTCATCGACCGGTTGATCGCGAAGGTCGGCAATGTGAAACTGCGCGGCCTGCACAGTGAGGCGCGCCACCCGGCTGTAGACCATTATGTTCATGACGCCGCCAGGCTTCAGCACCTCGACAAGCTTCGCCCAGCCACCTTCCGGACTAGGGAGGTGATGAAGAACGCCGGAACAGGAAATGAGGTCGAAGCGGCGTCCGAGACGAGCCACTTCGTGCAGGTCGACCAAATGAAACTCGATGCCCAGGCCACGGCAACGCTCGGCCGCGTAAGCAAGCGAAGTAGTGCTGATGTCGATCGCGGTGATGCGCGCGTCGGGAAATCGTTTAGCGAGCAAGGCCGCTTCGTGCCCAGTGCCGCAACCGGCAACGAGCACATCCGCCTCGACGGTCAGCCCAGACTGCCGCCCGCCGTCCAGTTTCTCGACCATTCGCGGGACCGTGGTCGGGTTCGGCGCCAGCAGCCGAGACCACACCGGGTATGGCCAACCAACATATTGGTCTGCGATCGCCTGAGTCACGACTTCGCCGAAGGCTGCGCCGTTGGAGACAGAGGGGCGCTCAGGAAAATAAGCGGCGGCGAACGCTCCTGCATCGCCTCTTTCCAAGGCCGAATGTTCTTTCGCATTGAACGGCCACGCGCCGCCATTGTGCGCGGCCTGCGCGACGAGTGCCTGGGTGAGGAGGGGGAAATCCGGCCACCTTTCACCGAACAGCAGAAAGCGGCGCACGCTCGCCAACGCCAGCTCGGCGTCCAGAACGCAAACGCATCCCTCGTGGAGCAAGCTGATGGCCAGAGCCTCATCCTCGAGAGTTTCAGCCATCACTTGGGCATCGTCACCAGGCGAGAGCTTCTGCTGCTTGATCAGAAGCATCCAGCCGGCCGAGGTAATGGCATCGGGATCGAAATCGGGGTCCGATAGCAACCGTTCTAGATCTGGCTTTCGGTCATCGGAGGCGAGAGCGGGATGGAATCGCAAGAGTCGCGCGATCATGCGTTTCGCACGTGGATCATCAGGCTGAAGATCGAGCGCACGCCATGCCTCAGCCAGCGCTTCTTCCAGCCGACCGGCCTCTTCGAGCGCGCTCGCGTGGTCGAGCAACGCGCTGATTTCCATGGCTATCGTGCTGCGGCCGCCTGCTGCACCTGCGCCAGCCACGCCGGCTCCGGCTGGTCGAGGTCGTAATATTCGAAGATCAGATGGATGCGGTCGGTCGTGCCGCGGTTCTCGACCGCATGGAGCCCCATGTTGTTGACCTCCACCGCCTCGCCCTCGGCAAAGTGGTAAGCATTTCCGTCAACGTAGAAGGTGACGTCTTCGTTGGTCAGCAGCGGCACATGGATCTTGTGCGGCCATTTCGCCGCCGGGTTTTGGTCGCGGTGGGGGTGGATTACGCCGCCCGGCGCCATCCGCGCCAGCATCACGCGGGGAAAGGCGCCGCGTTCATAGCCGTAGGGAGCCGTTGCTGCGTTGAGCACCGGCTCGAGCAGCGACTTCCACTCATCCCACAGCGGCCGCTCGTAGGAATCGCGCCAGTCGAGGAAATTTGAGACGAAGCGGAAGATGATGTGGCGTGTCGCATCGAGCGCGCCGAAACGGTTGGGCTTGGTCTCATTCTCCGCGTCCCACAGGGCTTCAGGGAGCGCCAGGACGGCGTCGCGCAGCGGCTCAATCTCGACCTTGCCGAGTTGGCGAATGGACGTTGTCTTGCGCGGGTTGGGGGCGATCATCTCAAAACTCGTAGCCGAACAATTCTAGGTCGCGCGCGTAGAGCTTGGCTACCCCGTCGATCAGCGATTGATCATAATAGTCGCGGTAGTCCTTGCGGTCGGAGCTGTTCACCTTGTCGAGCGCGGCGGTCGGAATGCCGATGCGCGCCGCGATCCGGTCGTATGATGCCTGCATTTCCTCGACGCGGCCGACATCGTCGGCAAGCATTTCGCCTTCACTGCTCGTCACAAAGCTGTGCTGCGGCTGGAACAGGATGTGCGGCCATGGCGGGTCGGCGATGAAATGCTGCATCACCGCCTTGGGATCGCGCTCGAATTCCCCCGACTGGCGGCTCATGAAGGCACAGTAAGAGACGAAGCGGTCGAACGGATTGCGAACGAAGGCGAACTTGAAGAATTCGGCGAATTCCTCGCGACGCAGGTAGGGCCGAACCTGGGCCAGGCTGAGATGGCCATGCTGCAGCCGCGCCAGCTCCGGAATCGGGAATTTCTTTTGCACGAACAGCCCGACCTGCTCAAGATCCTGCGGGCCCAGGTGCGCCCGAAGCGCCTGACGGACTGAATGAGTACCCGTTTTGGGGATGGCAACGAAGATGAACTTGTGGAGCGCAGAGACGATCATCTCGGCGCGGCCTTGATCGTGACCGGGATGCCGGCCTGGACGCTATTGCCGATGTTGGTGAAGGCCTTGGCGCGCTCGATCAGTTCGATCGGGTCGGCACCATCGGCCAGATCACACTTGATCTCGATCTTCGCTGCTGTGGTGCGCGATGGCCTGCCGTCGAAATCGAGCGACACGGCGATCTCGAGGTCCTCGACGACCAGCCCCATCTCCTCGGCCAGCACCTGAAGATCGTTGCAGAGGCAGCCGCCGAGCGCGAGCGCGAGCAGCTCGCCGCCGTTGAAGCCAAGCCCCAGGCCGCCGGCGCGGCCTTCAGGCCGGTCGACCACGACGCTGTGACGATCGGCGCGGCCGACCGCGGCGCGGGTGCCGGGCAAGGTACGATAGACAATGGTGGTCATCAGCGGCCGACGAACTTGGGCGGGCGCTTCTCGAGGAAGGCGGCGACGCCTTCGCGATAATCTTCGGTGAAGCCGAGTCGGCGCATGGTCCCGGCCTGCAACTCCAGCTCCTCATCCAGGCTGTGCTGCCACGACGCGCGGATCATCTCCTTGATCGCGGAGAGGCCAAGTGGCGGCAAGTTCGCAAGCCTTTTCGCAATATCCGCCACCTCAGCATCGAGGGCGGCATCGTCGACGGCCTTCCAGATGAGGCCCCACTCAGCGGCGGTTTCGGCGGGGAGCGGGTCGCCGGTGAGCGCGAGGCCGAGGGCGCGGGCTTGGCCGACCAGCCGCGGCAGTACCCAGGTGCCGCCGCTGTCCGGAATCAGGCCGATTGCAGAGAAACTTTGAATGAATTTCGCCGATTTCGCCGCGATTACGATGTCGCAGGCGAGCGCGATGTTCGCACCGGCGCCCGCGGCGACCCCATTGACCCTGGCGATGACCGGTTGGGGCAGGGTGGTCAGCGTACGAATGAGCGGGTTCCAGCATTCACTGACCGTATCGCCGAGATCGACCGCCTCGCCCGGGGCGACGGCTCGGTCGTTCAGGTCCTGCCCGGCGCAAAAGCCGCGGCCCGCGCCGGTCAACACGACGACGCGCGCATCGCCGAGGTTGGCGAGCGCGTCGCGCAGTTCGCCGTGCATCGCGCGAGTGAAGCTGTTCAGCCGGTCGGGCCGGTTGAGCGTGATCGTCGCAACGCCGCCGTCCGCCTTGAAGTCGATGGTCTCGTAAGCCATTCCTTGCGGAGTAGCGAAGGAGAGGGCGTGGACGCAAACGAACTTGCTGATCGCGTGGCGCGCTCGATGCTCGCTGCGGAGGGCACGGGTCCCGCGTGGGGGATTAGGATCGAGGAAGCGCGCGAAGGCTATGCGCGGATTTCGATGAAGGTTCGCGCCGACATGCTGAACGGCCACGGCTATCTGCACGGTGGGATGACCTTCGCGCTCGCCGATACGGCGTTCGCTTACGTGTGCAACGGCGCCAACCACGCGAGCATGGCCGCGCAGGCGTCGATCATCTTCCTCGACAAGGTGAGCGAAGGCGAAACGCTGATCGCCGAAGCGCAGGAGGTCGCACGCGAAGGCAGGGCAGGGGTCACCCGGGTGACGGTGCGCTCCGACGACGGGCGGACGGTCGCGGAATTCACCGGCTATTCGCGGACGCTCGGCGGCGAAGTTGTTAGCCTGGGCCCCGGATCAAGTCCGGGGTGACGCCTTTGGCATCATTTGAACGTTGACCGCCCAGAGGCTACATCGCGACCCATGTACACGACCGAGCTCCAGAAGACGGCCAAGATCGAGAATCTCGAGGATCCCAAACTCCTCGAAGCGTTCGAGGCGCGCGTCGCCGCGGACGACTTCATCGAGCCCAAGGACTGGATGCCGGAGGCCTATCGGCGCACGCTGACGCGGCAGATCAGCCAGCATGCGCATAGCGAGATCGTCGGCATGCTGCCCGAGGGCAATTGGATCACGCGGGCGCCGTCGCTGCGCCGCAAGGCGATCCTGCTCGCCAAGGTGCAGGATGAGGCGGGCCACGGGCTCTACCTCTACTGCGCGGCGGAAACGCTCGGCACGAGCCGCGAGCAGATGATCGAGGCGCTGCACAGCGGCAAAGCCAAATATTCGACCATCTTCAATTATCCGACGCTGACCTGGGCGGACATCGGCGCGATCGGTTGGCTGGTGGATGGCGCGGCGATCATGAACCAAGTGCCGCTGCAGCGCACGTCATATGGCCCGTATGCGCGGGCGATGGTCCGCATCTGCAAGGAAGAGAGCTTCCACCAGCGCCAGGGCTACGAGATCATGATCGCGCTCGCCAACGGCACGGCGGATCAGAAGCGCATGGCGCAGGATGCGCTCAACCGCTGGTGGTGGCCGAGTCTGATGATGTTCGGGCCGCCGGACGAGAATTCTCCCAACACCGCCCAGTCAATGCGCTGGCGGATCAAGCGCGAGACCAATGACGAGCTTCGGCAGAAGTTCGTCGACATCACCGTCCCGCAGGCTGACTTCCTGGGGCTGACCGTCCCCGACCCGGCGGTGAAGTGGAACGAGAAAAAGGGCGGCTACGATTTCGGCGTGGTCGATTGGGAAGAGTTTTACGCGGTCGTTCGCGGCGAAGGCCCGGTCGCCAAGGAGCGGATGAAGGCGCGCCGCGATGCCTGGGACAATGGCGCCTGGGTCCGCGAGGCGGCCGCCGCGCATCAAGCCAAGCGCCAGGAGCGCAAGGCGGCGTGAGTAGTGGAGGGACAAAAGGTGACTGGCCGCTCTGGGAAGTCTTCGTTCGTGCGAAAGGCGGTCTTTCGCATCGCCACGTTGGCAGCGTTCATGCTCCTGACCAGGAGCTCGCGCTCGCTCATGCCCGGGATACGTACACGCGGCGGCAAGAAGGGGTGAGCCTGTGGGTGGTGCGCTCCGCCGACATTGTCGCTTCCGACCCTGACCAGGCGGGCGAGCTGTTCGAGCCAGCGGAAAGCAAGATCTACCGCCACCCGACCTTCTACGACATCCCGGACGAGGTGAAGCACATATGATCCGGACTGTGCTCCTGCGAAGGCAGGAGCCCAGACTCTTTGTCGTCCGGACTGGACCCCTGCCTGCGCAGGGGAACCGCTAATGGCGAGCGTCGCCGTCGATCCCCGCACGGATTATCTGCTGCGCCTTGGCGATGACGCTTTGGTGCTGGGGCAGCGTTTGTCCGAATGGTGCGGCCACGGGCCGGTGCTCGAGGTCGACATCAGCCTTGCCAATTTGGCGCTCGATTATGTGGGGCAGGCGACCCTGCTGCTCGGCCAGGCCGGGGACGCGGACCAGCTCGCCTTCCACCGCGACGTCCTCGACTTCCACAATTGCCTGCTGGTCGAGCAACCGAACGGCGACTTCGCACAAACCATCGCCCGGCACCTCCTCTATTCCACCTGGCAGCAAATGTTGCTTCAGCGGCTCACCCAATCGTCCGACCAGTTCCTGCGTGAGTTCGCGGCCAAGGCGGTCAAGGAGGTCGCCTATCACCGCGAGCTCGCGAATGAATGGACAGTGCGGCTCGGCGACGGCACCGAGGAAAGCGCGCGACGCATGGCCGAGGGGCTCGAATGGAACTGGCGCTTCGTGCCCGAACTGTTCGAGGTCGATGAAGCCATGCAGGCGGCGATCGACGCCGGTATCGCGCTCGACCCGCGCGAGTTCGAACAAGACTATCGTTCCGCGATCGGCGCGATCCTCGCCGACGCGAAGCTGGAAGTACCCGCGGACCAACGCCCGATTCTCGGCGGACGGCGCGGTCACCACAGCGAGCATCTCGGCCATTTGCTCGCGGTGATGCAATATCTGCCGCGCACCTACCCCGACGCGACCTGGTAAGCCCGCGAGATGGCCGAGCATTTTCACGCGCTTCGGGTTGCGGAGATCGTAGCAGAGACGGCCGACGCCAACTCGATCAGGTTCCAGGTGCCGCCCGAGCTTCGCGACAAGTTCGCGTTCAAGGCCGGCCAGCATTTGACGCTTCGCACGACCCTCAACGGTGAAGAGGTGCGGCGCAATTACTCGCTATGCACCGCGCCGGATTCGAGCGACTGGCTGGTGACCGTGAAGCGGATCGGCGGGGGCCTGTTTTCCAACTGGGTCGGCGATGAACTAAAGGCCGGGGACATGGTCGAGGTGATGCCGCCACACGGCAGCTTCACCACCGAATTTTCCGACGCGAACAGCCGTCACCTGGTCGGTATCGCTGGTGGGTCGGGGATCACGCCGGTGATGTCGCTGATCCGGACCTTGCTGAAAGCAGAGCCGAACAGCCGCTTCACCTTGCTTTACGGAAACCGCGACAGCAGCTCAGTCATTTTCCTCGAAGCGCTTGCAGCGCTCAAGGACAAATATCTCGGAAGGTTCGAGATTTATCATTTCCTCGACCAGGAAGAGCAGGACATCGAGCTGTTCAACGGGATGCTCAATCGCGAGCGGCTGGACGAAGCTATTGCGGCCCTAGTGCGCGACGCGGCCCAGGTCGATGGCTGGTTCATCTGCGGGCCCGGGCCGATGATGGATGCGGCCGAGGGCGCGTTGCTCGACCGCAACGTGCCCAGGGACCGGATCCATATCGAGCGCTTCACGGCCGACCGCGCGCCGGGCGAAGTCACGCGCGAGATCGCCGAGCTTCAGACCAAGGCGGAAGGGGTCAGCGTTTCGGTGACCCTCGACGGGCGGACGCGGCGCGTGCCGTTCACGGCCGGCAACATCCTCGACAGCGCGCGCGCTTCCGGCCTTCCCGCGCCGTTCGCCTGCAAGGCGGGCGTGTGCGCGACATGCCGGGCCCGCGTGACCAGCGGCAAGGTCGAGATGGCTGCGCGCTACGGCCTGACCGACGAGGAAGTCGCCGCGGGCTATGTCCTGACCTGCCAGTCGGTCCCGGTCGGGGACGGCGTTGCGGTGGATTACGACGCGTGAAGTCGCTAATCGCCATTCCATGCTGACCGAGACCAAAGCGCGGCCCAAGGGACTGGCCGATCTTCCGCCCGTTCACAGCGATTCGCTGCTCGCGCTGATTGCGCTGTGCAATGCCGATCCGCGGCCGGACAAGATCGACGTCGGCGTCGGCGTATTCCGGGACGGTGCGGGCAACACGCCGATCCTGAAGGTGATGAAAGAAGCCGAGCAAAGGCTGCTCGATACGCAGACGACCAAGGCCTATCTCGGGAGCGCGGGCGACAAGCGCTTCGCGGAGCTTATCCGGCCGATCCTGCTCGGCCACCATGCCAGCGACGACCGCATCCTTGGCGTGCAGACACCCGGCGGCTGCGGTGCTCTTCGCCTAGGGTTCGAGCTCCTCGCGACGATGAATTCCGATACGCGTGTGCTGGTCGGAACGCCGACCTGGCCCAACCATCCGCCGATCATCGAGGCGGTGCGGCTCGGGATGGACGAATATCCCTATTACGAGCGCGGGCAGGGCGTCATTCGCTTTGACGACATGATTGCAGCATTGAACGGCGCGCGGCCGGGCGACGTCGCGCTTCTGCACGGCTGCTGCCACAACCCAACGGGCGCCGACCTCGATGAGGACCAGTGGCGCGAAGTGGTGCGGGTCGTGTCCGAGCGCGGACTCATTCCGCTCATCGACATCGCATATCAGGGCTTTGGACGCGGACTCGACGAGGATGCGTTCGGCGTGCGGCTGATGCTCGACGCGTGCGACGAGGTGATCATCGCGCAAAGCTGCGACAAGAATTTCAGCTGCTATCGCGACCGCGTCGGCTCGCTGTTCATCAAGACGGGCTCGCCCGAAGCGACCGCGACCGCGATGGCGCACGTGTTCCAGCGCGCGCGCGAGATGTGGTCGATGCCGCCCGATCATGGCGCGGCCTGCGCCCACATCATTCTCGAGGATCCGGAACTTCACGCGCGCTGGCTGGTCGAGCTTGAGGCGATGCGGGACCGGATCAACAGCGTTCGCCAGCGGATCGCGTCAGCCGACCCGAGGCTCGCCTTCATCGGCAAGCAATTCGGCATGTTCTCGATGCTGCCGCTGAGCAAGGAGCAGGTGCTGAAGCTGCGCACCGACCATGCAATCTACATGGCCGACAGCGGCCGCTTCAACGTCGTCGGCATGGGCGACGGCCAGATCGACCGATTTACGGCCGCCGTGGTCGAAGCGCTCGGAGCGTAACCCGACCATGGCCGATCGCGACCCGGGCCAAGCTGCGCAGCGATTTGAGGTGTCCGCCGACGTGGACTGGCGTGAGGTCGCAAGGCTGGTCCTGACCAGCCGCGAGATGGATCGGATCGAGGAAGAAGAGCTCGTTCCGGCGAAGAAGGTCCTCTACCAATTTTCCGCGCGCGGTCATGACATGGCGCAGGTGCTGCTCGGACTCCACCTGAAGGATGGCGACGGGGTGTTCGGCTATTACCGGTCGCGGCCGTTGCTCCTGTCGCTCGGCGTGCCGCTGGCCGATGCGCTGGGCTCGGGCATGGGACTTGCCGGCGGCTATTCGGACGGGCGCGATATTGGCGTCGTATTCAACTACCCCAACCCCGGCGGCGCCCACGCGCTGCCGATGTGCGGCGGGGTCGGCGCGCAATATACGCCGGCCGCCGGATGGGCGCAGGCGATCGCTTACAAGCAGCAGGTATTGGGCGAGGGGCCGGAAGACTCGCTGAGCCTGGTGCTGGGCGGAGACGCGAGCTGCGCAACCGGCGGATTTTGGTCCGCGCTAACTATTGCTACTACGCAACAGTTGCCGATGTTAATCTACATCGAAGATAACGGTTACGGCATCTCCGTGCCGTCGGATTACCAGACGCCGGGCAAGAATATCGCGGCGAACCTCGAAAGCTTCACCGGCCTCACGATCTTCAACGGCGACGGCACCGACCCGGTCGAAGCATCGCGGCTGATCGACGAGGCGGTCGCCCATGTGCGCGGCCGGCGCGGGCCGGTGCTGTTGCGGCTGACCGTGCCGCGCCTCGAAGGCCATAGCTACCAGGACACCCAGACCTACAAGTCGGAAGAAGAAGTCGCGGCCGAATGGGCGCGCGACCCGCTGCCCAAGCTCAAGGCGCACGTCGCGCGGCACCAGGTCGGCGAAACGCAATGGGCCGATCTTGAGCGCGAGGCGGCGTGGCAGGTCGAGGCGGCGCGCGCGGAAGCCGAGGCGCGCGGCGTGTCGTCGCCCGAGAACGTGACGAGCCACGTGTTTCACGAGGGCGAGCTGCAGCAGGTCGGCGGACTGTGGAACGCCGGCTACGACGCGCCCGCGTCGACAGACCAGCCGCGCGGCGAGGGCCAGCGGATCAACATGGTCACCGCGATCCGCCGCGTGCTCGACCAAGAGATTGAATCCAATCCGCGCGTGCTGGTGTTTGGCGAGGATGTCGGCCCCAAGGGCGGCGTCCATGCGGTGACGCTCGGGTTACAGGAGAAGTTCGGCAAGGAGCGGGTGTTCGACACATCGCTGAACGAAGAGGGGATCGTCGGGCGCGCGGTCGGCATGGCGCTCGCCGGCCTGATGCCGGTGCCGGAAATCCAGTTCCGCAAATATGCGGAGCCCGCGACCGAGCAGATCCACGATGTCGGCACGATGCGCTGGCGGACGCACAACCGCTTCGCCGCGCCGATGGTGCTGCGCGTGCCGGGCGGTTTCTTCAAATGCGGCGACCCGTGGCATTCGATGACCAACGAGGTCGAGTTCGTGCACAATCCGGGCTGGAAGGTGGCGGTGCCGTCGAACGCCGAGGATGCGGTCGGGCTGCTGCGCGGAAGCTTGCGCGGCAACGACCCGGTGCTGTTCTTCGAGCATCGCGCGATGCTGGACGAGGCCTGGGCGCGGCGGCCGTGGCCGGGCGACGATTATGTGCTGGAGTTCGGGCGGGCGAGGAAGACCCGAGAGGGCGATCAGATTACGATCGTCACCTGGGGCGCGATGGTGCCGCGCTGCGAGGCCGCGGCGGAAGGCGTCAGCGCTGACGTTATCGACCTGCGCACGCTGCAGCCGTGGGACAAGGAGATGGTGCTCGACAGCGTGCGCCGCACCCGGCGCTGCCTGATCGTTCACGAGGATTTGCGGACCGGGGGCTTCGGCGCGGAGATTGCGGCGGTGGTCGCCGACGAGGCGTTCCTCGATCTCGACGCGCCGGTCGCGCGGGTGACGATGCCTGACATTCCGAGCCCGCATCACCCGAAGCTCATGGAATGGGCGCTGCCTTCGCTCGCAAGCATTCGCGCCGAGATCGACCGGCTGGTGGGTTTCTGACGTGATCGAAGTCCGCGTTCCCGACGAGCAGGAAGGCACCAAGGCCGTCGTCCGCGCATGGCTCAAGGCCGTCGGCGACCAGGTTGCTGAAAACGATCCGCTGGTCGAGCTCGAGACGGACAAGGTGACGCAGGAAGTGCCGGCGCCCGCGGCTGGCGTGCTCGCTGAAATCCTGCTCGATACCGACGCGGAGGCTGTGCCGGGGGCACTGCTGGCGGTGATCGACCCCGAAGGCGTCGCCGACGCCAAGCCAATCGGCCAGGTGGAATCGCGTCACCCGGAGCTTCGCGTGCCGGCGGCGAGTCCGGTGGACGGCAACGAAACGCGGCTGTCGCCATCGGTGCGCCGAGCCTGCCTGCAGCACAATATCGACCCGAGCCGGATCCGCGGCACCGGACGCAACGGGCGCCTCACGCGCGAGGACGTCGACCGAGCGCTTGCGGGCGATGCGCCGGCGCCGCAGCAGGCTGCGACAATCTCGTCGCACGACATTCCGCACGATCGGATGCGGCTGACGATCGCCGAGAATATGGTTCGCGCGGTTTCAGAAGCGCCGCATGTAACCGCCTTGTTCGAAGCCGATTTCTCGGCGGTTGCCGCGAACAAGGCAGCGCAGGCGAAGAAGGGCGTGAAGCTCAGCTATACCGCCTATATCGTGAAGGCCGCAGCCGAAGCGATGGCGATTGCGCCGGCGATCAATGGCCGGTGGGAGAAGGACCGGATCGCGATCTCGCCGACGATCGACATCGGCGTTGGCACAGCGCTCGGCGAAAAGGGCCTGGTCGTTCCGGTCGTAAAGGACGCGGGCTCGCTTAGCCTGGAAGAGATCGGCTCGAAGCTGGACGACCTGACCAGGCGCGCCCGCGAAGGAAAGCTCGAGCGCGCCGACGTATCGGGCGGTAGCTTCACCATCTCCAACCACGGCGTGTCGGGTTCGCTGCTTGCCGCCCCGATCATCCTTCACCAGGGGCAGGCGGCGATCCTGGGTGTCGGCAAGCTGCAGAAGCGGGTGGTCGTGCGCGAGATGGACGGCGAGGATGCGATGGTCATCCTGCCCATGGCTTATGTCACGCTGACGATCGACCACCGTGTGGTCGACGGGCACCAGACCAATGCCTGGCTTACGCGCTTCGTCGATGTGCTCGAGAGCTGGCCGGCAGCCTAAATCTCCAGCACGGCATAGGGCTTTCCGAACAGCGGCTTCAACACGAATTGGGCGACGTTGTAGACTGGCGTGCCGCGCGGCGTGGCGCCTTCATACTTGCCATGGTGGGCGTGGCCGTGGACCACTGCCTTCACATGGTCGAAACGGTCGATCGCGTCTGCCAGGCGCTGCGTACCGAGATATTGGTAGATCGCCTCCGGTTCGCCTTCGAGTGTGTCGGCCGTGGGTGAGTAATGGAGCACGGCGACGCTGCGCTCGGTGCGTAGCGTCCGCAGCTGGTTTTCGAGCTTGCGCGCCTCGTCCATCGCTTCCTGGACGAACGCCTTGGCGACCGGCTCGCCGAAGTGGGCGAGCTCGCCACGCCCGTAGCCGCCCATAAAGCCTTTTACGCCAGCGAAGCCGACACCGTCGATCTCGATCGCCTGCTCGTCGAGCACAGTCATCCCGGCTTCGTGGAGGATCGCCGCGACATTGTCCGGCTGCCCGCATTCGTAATCATGATTGCCGAGCACCCCGACGACCGGGATAGGACAGGCGCGAATGTCTTCCGCCAGGATCTCCGCCTCGCTCGTTTTGCCAAAATTCGTGAGGTCGCCGCACAGGACGAGGACATCGGCATTGGTTGCGATTTCGCCGAAAAGCTCGCGATAGGGCGCGACATTGTCCTCCATCACGTGGAGGTCGCCGATCGCTGCCACCCTCAACTTGCGGGCTTCACTCGCCATATTGCTCTTCGAGATTGCCGACGGCCTCGGAGAAGCCCCATTGCTCGACGTCGATCGCATAATCGCGGGGTGAGAAGATGCGGCCGCGGCAAACCTTCTTGCCCGGTCCCTTCACGTCATATTGGTCGCGCAGCCGCTCGAGCAGCTCATCCATCAGCCAGCGCGGGACGAGGTGGCGCTCGCTCGGGTAGATGAAACGGAAGTTGAGGAGCGCCATAAGCAGCACTTCCCAGTAAAGCTCCATGTGGCTCAGGAGCTGCTTCCAGTCGACGCGGTCGTGGCACTTCAGGATCATATGCGCGACGTCGGCCATGTCGTAGCGGTGGTGGTCCTGGACGAAGACCTTCGACCATATGAACTGCGTCGGTGGCACGAGGCGTACCTTGGCGCCGAACAGCTCCGCCTCTGGGGCGCCGATGAACCATTCGTCGGTCACATGGGTAGTGACGGTCGGCATGTTCGTGATGACATCGACGAACAATTCGCCGCGCGTGATCCGGTACAGCCAGCGGTCGTCGACGATCTCGACGTCGAACCCATGCTCCTTGAAAAAATGGAGCATCTTCAGCGCGTCGCCGGCCTTGGCGAACACGTCGACGTCCTTGGTCGGGCGGTCGATGCCCGTGTAGCTCGCGAGCGCGTAGGTGCCCGATACGAGGAACGGGATTTCCGACTGTGCCATCAGCTGAAGCACTTCGGAATAGAAGGCCTCCGCCTCAGGCGGTGGCTTCATTAGCGATCCATTCTCCGGGCGAGATGCTACCTGCTGGTCCATGCGGGTGGCTCAACGGGACGCGGCGGAGGGGGTTCCGGTTTGTGACCTTGCCGCTCGCATGCGCCATCGCTAAGTCCGCCCTCCACGCACCCGTAGCTCAGCTGGATAGAGCGCTGCCCTCCGAAGGCAGAGGTCACAGGTTCGAATCCTGTCGGGTGCGCCAGCCTCTCATTATGATCGCAGGAAGCGGCTCAACTCTTCGAGCAAGGTCTTGCGCGCCGAGCCGACGATCATTCCGACATGGCCGGAGTCGATATCTACCGACCGGCCGGACGGAGCCGTTGCCGCGGGCGCGATCATGTCGCGCGTCGCGGTCAGGTGCAAGGCAGGTACGGTAAGTTCATCCGTGACGGCCCTGCCGCCCACCTCCCATTTGCCTGACCCGGGCCGGTCTTCGCCGAAAAGCTGTTCGATCAACTCTTTCGCAGCAGGGTACGGGAGTGCTTCGCCTTCGTTGGCCCATTCCTCGAGCTCGACGAAGCGACGCGCGTCGTCGCTTGCGGGGTCGAGCCGGCCGAACTCCGCGAACTTACGCACCGTCCGGGTCGGGTCGAGCGACCAGAAGGCCGCCTGCAGCACTTCCATTGGCAGCGCGCCGAGGCTTTTTGCCGCGGATTCCGAATGCCGCCACATGTCCTGCAACGCGCCTTTCGAGGCAGCGGGATAATGATTGAAGTTCCAAGGCGCCGCGAGCGTGACGAGGAGCTCGCACGGCGCGACGTTGGCCGCAGCGATCGCCATTGTGCCGCCGAGGCAATAGCCGATGAGGGCCGGCGGTCGGTCTATGCTGCGCAGCAATGGAAGCAGCAATTCTTCGATATGCGCGGCAACGGTGAGTTGTTTCCGAGCTTCGGCCGGACCCCAATCGAGGAGAAGCGAACGGCGGCCCATGCCGGCAATTGCTGCAGTCAGCGACACGTCCGCATCGAGGTCCAGGATTCGCGGTGGATTGATCAGCGACGGTATCAGCACGACCGGCGGCCCGCTGCCGCCGTGGTCGCGCAGGCACGCTCCGTTTACGCGCGCAATCTCGGGCTTTGGTGCAGGACGCTCGCGGCGTGGCACTGTTTCGTAGGCCTTGAGGCCAGCCAGTGCGTCGCGCGCTAATGCGGGGTCCCGCTCGGATACCTCACGCAGTAACTCCAGGAACAGCGGAAGGGGGCGCGGTGCGCGTTCATGTTGCACCGCACTATCAAGCGGTAGTAAGTCGCGCTTCGCGTTTTGGGAGCGGTCCATGGCCAAGTCTTCGGGCAAGGTGACAATCAAGAAGTATGCGAACCGGCGTCTGTATGACACCGAAAGCTCAACTTACATCACGCTCGACCGGCTTGCGCAAATGGTGCGCGAAGGCCGCGAGTTTCAGGTGGTCGATGCGAAGACCGGCGAGGACATCACGCGGCAGGTGCTGACGCAGATCATCGTCGATGAAGAAGCGCGGGGCGGGGAGACGATGCTGCCGATCAATTTCCTGAAGCAGCTGATCGGCCTCTACGGCAATTCGATGCAGAATTTCGTGCCGCAATATCTCGAGGCCGCGATGGACGCGTTCCAGCGCAACCAGAGCGCGGTGAAGAACGCGTTCAGCGGCAACGTGTTTGCAGACATGGCCAAGCGCAACATGGCGATGTTTGAGGATGCGGCGCAGGCTTTGTCGGGCAAGAAGGCGGAAGCCCAGCAGGGCGGCAGCGAGGTCGACGAGCTGAAGGCGGAGCTCGCCGCGCTCAAGGCCAAAGTCGACAAGCTCGGCCACTGACCGTCATGAGGGCATCGATCGTCGCGGCGTTTGTGCTGCTCACCGCTTCGCCGCTGGCTGCGCAATCCGCGCCTGCAATTCCCGACCTCGCCATCGCGACGCCGATCGGCGGCACCTGGTCATGGGCACAAACCGCGGACGGCAGCGAAGCCGTGTTCACCGACGCTTATTCGAAGGCGCAGATGACGGTCCACTGCACGCGGATTTCGCGGCGTGTTTCGATTTCGAAATCGGCGACGGCCGCGGCACCTTTCATGGGCGTGTGGACCGGCACGCAAACGCGCAGCCTGCCTTCGAGCTTCGACCCCGCCACCGGAAAGCTCAGCATTGCGCTTCCGGCCTTCGACAATTTGCTGGATGCGTTCGTGTCCAGCCGCGGGCGCGTCGGCCTGGTCGTGGCGGGAAGGCCGCCGCTGGTCGTACCCGCCTGGGCGGAGGTCGCGCATGTTGTCGAGGATTGCCGCGCCTGAAACGCGAAGCGCAGAAGTGTGACGATAATTCACACGATTACAAGTCTTGCTTTGCGGCAAACAAAGAATCATCTTCTACCTGGCTTTAACGCAGCGAAAGGAGGTGATCCGATGTCTCATGGTTCAGCAGGGAGGTCGGAGAGGGGTGTTCGTAAGCCCTAGATGCTGACGAACGGCCACACCTTCGGCCGCTGACCATGTCGAAGGGCACCGCAGCGTGATGCAGCGGTGCCCTTTAACATATCTGAAGATTGCGCTTTGTTTTCCGCGCAATTCCGGCTTCATTTGGGAACCGTTACGGGATTAAAGAGCTTTCATCCGCGACGCAGGAGAACAGCACATGGCAAAATCCGCGAAGAAAACTTCCAAACGTTCCTCGTCGAGTTCGTCAGATACCGTCGACAAACTTGCGAAAGCCGCGATGAGCAAAGAGATGCTCGCCGCCGGTCTTGCGGCCGCAGCAGCCGCGATCAGCGCGAGCCCGAAGGCGCGCCGCGCCATCCGCGACGCCGGCCTCGATGCCGCCGATACCGCTTCACAAGCCGCGACGAGCATGGTTGCCAGCGCAACCAAATTGGGATCATTGATTGCAGAAGCCGTTGCCGATGCCGCGAACCGCGTGATGTCCGGCAAATGGTCAATGGAAGCCAGCGGCAGCACCGCGAGTTCCGGCGCCGCGCGCAAGCCCGCCGTCAAGCGTTCGACCGCGAAAAAGTCGACCGCCAAGCGCTCGACAGCGAAGCGTTCAACCGCGTCGCGCACGAAAACGGCAACCCGCGCTTCGACTGCGCGCAAGCCCGCGGCGAAACGGAGCGCCGCCAAGCGCTCGACCAGCGCAGCGAAAACTTCGACCGCCGCAAAGCCTGCGCGCAAGGCGCCTGCTCGCCGTCGCACGACGGCGCGCAAACGGCCGGCTGCCAAACCTAGCGGTGGCGGAAACGCCTAGCGATTAGTGCCCGAGATTCGTCTCGGGCACGCGTCGCTTACCAAATGCGAACGCGTTGCTCGGGCGGCAGGTAAAGCTTGTCGCCCGGCTTCACGTTGAACGCTTTGTACCAGGGGTCGAAGTTGCGAACGACCGCATTGACGCGCGCTTCCGCGAGCGAGTGCGGATCGGTCTGCAGCAACTGGCGGGCGAACGCGTCGCGATACTTCCAGCGCCAGCCCTGGGCGTAGCTGAGGAAGAAGCGCTGGTCCCCGGTCAGCCCGTCGATCACCGGCGCGGGCTTACCCTTCAGCGACAGCTTGTACGCCTGGTAGGCCATCGAAATGCCGCCCAAGTCGCCGATGTTCTCGCCAAGCGTGAGCTTGCCATTGTGGCAGGTCTTGCCGTCGTCGAGGGGGCACATCTTGTCATACTGAGCGGCGAGTTTTGCACCGAGCGCGTCGAAGGTCTTGCGGTCCTTATCGGTCCACCAGTTGCTGAGAGCGCCTGTCGGACCATATTTGCTGCCCTGGTCATCGAAGCCATGGCCGATTTCGTGGCCGATCGTCGCGCCGACCGCGCCATAGTTCACGGCGGCATCCGCCTTCGGGTTGAAATAGGGCGGCTGAAGGTAAGCGGCGGGGAAGACGATCTCGTTCGCCGGCGGCATGTAATAAGCGTTCACCGTCTGCGGCGTCATCAGCCACTTGGTCTTGTCGACCGGGCCGGCCAGGTCGTGGAGCTGGTCCCGCCACGCCCAATCAGCCGCCGACACATTGTTCGCAAGCGCCTGTCCCGGCTGGATCACGAGGTCGTCATAGGTCTTGAACTTGACCGGGTAGCCGATCTTCACGCCAAACGCGTCGAGCTTCTTCTGAGCTGCGACGCGGGTCGCCGGAGTCATCCATGGCAAAGTCTTGAGGTTGCTCGCCAGCGCCAAGCGGAGGTTGCCGACAAGCTTTTCCATCGCCGCCTTGCTCGACGGCGGGAAATGTCGCTGGACGTAGATCTTGCCGACGGCTTCGCCCATCGAGCCTTCCACGAAGCTGATCGCCCGTTGCCAGCGCTCGCGCTGCTTCGTCCGGCCCTGCAGGGTCTTGCCGTAGAAATCGAAGTTGGCGTTATCGATGTCGCTCGGCAGCACCGCGGCTTGGCTGGACAGGAATTGCGCTGCCGCCCACGCCTTGATGTCGTCCATCGGCGCGGTGTTGAGCAACTGCAGCATGGCCGGCATGCCGCCGCCGAGCTTTTTCAGCTGGTCGGGCGTCAGGCCGATTTTCTCCACTTCCTCTGCAGTCGGCGGGACCTGGGCGACGATGAAGCTCGGCGTCGTGTCGAGCTTCAGGTCGGTCAGCATGGTCGCGACGGGAAAGCCGCCGCTCATTGCCTGAAGGTCCGCACGCGTCACGCGGTTGGTCGTCAGCTCGGGGTTGCGGGAAAGGGCCCGATCCCAGCCGATCTCGGCGAATTGCTTTTCGAGGTTGTACACCCGGTCCGCGGTTGCCGCGGGGTTAGCATAACCGGCCTTGCCGAGCAGGAACGCCAGATATTCCTTATACTTCGCGCGAATGGCGACGTTCTTGTCGCTGTCGACGAGGTAATAGTCGCGGTCGGGCAGGCCGAGGCCGCCGACACCGGCATAGACGGTGTTGGCGTCAGGGTTCTGCCGGTCGATCGACACGAACGCGTTGACCGGCGACGGCATCGACGGATCGGCGAACAGGTGGGCGAGATCGTCGCGGCTGTTCGCTGCGGCAATCCGATCGAGATAGGGCTTTGCCGGCGTCAGGCCCGCCGCGTTGATCGCGTCGACATCGAGAAACGCGCGGTAGCCGTCGGCAATTCTTTGCTCGAGGCTTCCAGCCGGGTGCGTGGTCGCAGCCATTTCCTCGACGATGGCGCGCACGTCGCGCTCCGCCCCGAGCCGCAGGGCCAGCGCGACGCCGCTATAGGGATATTGCGGCGGGATGGTCTCGCGCGCTTCCCACTTGCCGTTCACATAAGCGAAGAAGTCGTCGCCCGGCTTCACTGACTTGTTGAGGTCCTTGATGTCGAAACCCCAGCGCGGGAAGGTCATTTGCGGCTTATATTCCTGCTCGGCCGCAGGCGCGGCCGCGCTCTGGGCGAAGCCGGCAGCAGGCACGGCGAAAGCTGCCGCAGCGACGGCAAGAAGAAGCGCTGACTTTTTCATGATTACCCCAACCCCCGAATCAAAAAACGATGCGAAGATAAAGCGTTAGCGTTCGAGGGGAACCTAAGATTATTCGACGAAGCGCCACAGGCCTCGGCGAACGGCGCTAGGCGGCGCGGTCCTCGAACTGGAGGCGCGCGAGCCGCGCGTAGAGCCCGCCACGCGCGTTCAATGAACGGTGGGTGCCTTCTTCGACGATCCGGCCCTGGTCCATGACCACGATCCGGTCGGCGGCGCGAACGGTCGCGAGCCGGTGCGCGATGACGATCGTGGTGCGATGCTCCATCAGCCGGTCGAATGCGTCCTGCACGAGACGCTCGCTTTCCGCGTCCAGCGCTGAGGTCGCCTCGTCGAGAAGAAGCAGCGGCGCATCGCGCAGCAGCGCGCGGGCGATGGCAATCCGCTGGCGCTGGCCGCCGGACAGGCGGGCACCGCCTTCACCCATGAAAGTGTCGAGCCCTTCAGGGAGCGCGCGGAGGAAGTCTTCCGCATTGGCGTCGCGCGCCGCCTGCCACAGCTGGTCCTCGTTCGCGTCCCAATTGCCGTAGCGGAGATTGTCGCGGGCGGAGGCGGCGAAGATCACCACTTCCTGCGGCACCATCGCGATGCGCTGGCGGATGTCGGCGGGGTCGGCGTCCTTGAGGTCGACGCCGTCGAGAAGCACCCGCCCGTCCTGCGGGTCGTAGAAACGCTCGGCGAGCTGGAAGAGCGTCGTCTTGCCCGCGCCGGACGGACCGACAACCGCCAGCCGCTCATGCGATTTCACTTCGAGGTTGAAGCCTTCGAGCGCCGACGTGTCTTGCCGGGCCGGATAGTGGAAGGTGACGTTGTCGAACGTCAGCTCACCGCGGGCCGGCTCCGGAAGGGCCTTTGGCTTGGCCGGTGCCCGGATATCGGGCTCGGCATCGAGCAATTGCGCAAGCCGCTCCGACGCACCTGACGCGCGGAGCAGGTCGCCATAGACTTCGGACAAATTGCCGAACGCGCCTGCCAGCAATCCGCCGTAGAGAACGAACGCGGCAATGGTGCCGCCGCTCATTCTCCCGACCGCAACCTCGTTCGCGCCCTGCCAGATGATCCAGGTGATCGCGCTGAACAGGAGGAAAATGACGATGGCGGTCATCAGTGCGCGCAGCAGGATGCGGCGCTTGGCGGTCGAGAACACGCGCTCGACCGCTTCGGTGAAACGCGACGTCTCGCGGCCCTGCTGGTTGAAGGCCTGGACGATCTTCATCGCGCCCAGCACTTCGCTGGTGACCGTGCCGACATCGGCGATGCGGTCCTGGCTGCGCGTGGATACCTGCCGCACCTTGCGGCCGAGGAACACGATCGGGCCGACGACCAGGGGCACACCGAGCAGCATCATCGATGCAAGCTTTGGCGCGAGTGCGAACAGGATCGCGATGCAGGCGAGCCCCATCACCGTATTGCGGAGCGCGACCGAGACGGTGGTGCCGACCACCTGCTCGATGATCGTCGTATCGACCGTGATGCGCGACGTGATCTCAGCCGGGCGGTTCTCCTCGAAGAAGCCGGGCGACAGACGAAGCAGGTTCCGGTGCACGGCGAGGCGGATGTCCGCGACGGTGCGCTCGCCAAGCCAGGAGACGAAGAAATATCGGACCGCGGTGGCGATGGCCATCACACCGACCAGCAGCAGGAGATACTGGAACCAGCGGGCGATATCGCGGGTGCCGGAGCCCGCCGCGAAGCCTTTGTCGATGATCAGCTTGAAGGCGTAGGGAACGCCCGAGGTCGCGGCCGCCGCAACCAGCAGCGCCAGCGCCGCAATCGCGATGTGGCCTGGGTAACGGCTGGTGAAGCCCCAGATCATCCGCAGGCTGCGGAGCGAGCGGCCCTTGGGGCGGTTCGGCAGGTTGGCCATGGCCCTCCCCTAAAGGGTGGCGAGAGCCGCACCAAGCGACTTTTCCACAGGCAATCGCTCCCGCGCGGTGCTGCGCCGCAGCATTCGCTTGCAAGGGACCCTTTTGAGGGCCACATCTGTTGTTTCCGCGAAGGCAATCCCCCGAGGTCCGATGCTCTACGACGCCTATGAAGTGCAGCGCTCGCTTCTCGCAGGTGCGAGCAAGCTTGCCGGGCTCGGCGCGGGCTGGCTCAACAATCCGTCCAATCCCTGGGGTTACAGCTCGATGGGGCCGCTGGTCGCGGCGAGCCTCGAGGTCTTTGCGCACGCCGCCGCGCCGCGCGGCAAGCCGGAGTTCGGCATCGTCGAGACCAAGGTCGGCCGCAAGACCATCGCGGTCGATGAGGACATCGTTCTCAGGAAGCCATTCGGTCAGCTCAAATATTTCCGCAAGGTTGGGGCCGAGTCCGGTCGGCCGCTGCTGATCGTGGCGCCGATGTCGGGCCACTATGCGACCTTGCTTCGCGGCACGGTCGAGCGGCTGCTTCCGCACAACGACGTCTACATCACCGACTGGCGCGACGCGAAGTTGGTCCCCGCGTCGGACGGCAGCTTCGATCTCGACGATTACATCGACTACCTGATCGAATTCCTGGAGCATATCGGCAAGGCGACCGGCGAGCGACCGCACCTGCTGGCCGTGTGCCAGCCTGCTGTCCCCGCGTACGCAGCGACCGCGCTGATGAACGCCGACAGGAATGCATGGCGGCCGAAGAGCCTGACCATGATGGGCGGGCCGATCGACACGCGCGAGGCGCCGACCGCGGTCAACACGCTGGCCACGCAGCGGCCGTTCCACTGGTTCGAGCAGAATGTGATCGCGACCGTGCCGATGATCTACGCGGGCGCGGGGCGAAAGGTTTATCCGGGCTTCCTCCAGCTCGCCGGGTTCATGACGATGAACCTTGGCTCGCACCTCATCTCGCACTGGGAGATGTTCAAGCATCTCGTCGTCGGCGACGAAGAAGGCGCCGAGCCGACGCAGAAATTCTACGAGGAATATCGCTCGGTGTGCGACATGACCGCGGAATTCTACCTGCAGACGGTCGACGTGGTGTTCCAGCGCCACCTGCTGCCCAAGGGCAAGATGATGCACCGCGGCCGGCGCGTCGATCCGGCGGCGATCAAGGATACGGCTTTGCTCGCGATCGAAGGCGAGCGTGACGATATTTCCGGCCTCGGCCAGACCAAGGCGGCGCTCGACATCGCGACCAAGTTGCCGACTTCGAAGAAGCAATATTTCATGGCCAAGGATGTCGGCCATTACGGCATCTTCAACGGCCGCAAGTGGCGCGAGAAGATCGCGCCCGTCGTCGACGCCTTCATCGCCGCCAACGACTGAAGGCTTTTCGCCCCGTTCGCCGACGCTATAGGCCGCTCATCGAAGGAGAGCGCGGATGACGGTGATGCTTGGCAGGCGTGAATTTCTCGGAACGGCGGCGGCAGCGGGCCTGCTCGCGGGTTGCAAGGTAGGCGGCGGAAGCAAGAGCGGGCAGGCGGCGAGCGGCGACCTTGCGCAGCAGCTTCAGGGCATCGCCGATCAGCTTCTCACCGAATATCCGCAGAATGCGACTATCCTCGGCATTGCCAAGGACAAGTTCGCGCCGCTTGCCCACCAGTGGCAGGACCAGACTCCCGCGGGGGTTGCAGCGCGCAAGCAGCATATCGGCGAGCGCCTGCAGACCCTGAAGGGCTTAGACCTCAGCGATCTCAGCAATCACGACCAGTTGAACGGTGCCGTCGCCTTGCAGGCGCATGAGCTTGCGCAGGCCGGATACGCGTTTCCATTCGGCGATCCGTTGGTGCTCGATCCGAACAACGGCTTTCGCAACACGCCATACGTCGTGAACCAGCTGGGCAGCAGCTACACCGACCTGCCCGATTTCCTCGAGAGCCGGCACACGATTGCGAACGGCGAAGACGCGATCGCCTTTGCCGACCGAGTCGATGCCTATGCGCGCAACATTGACGGCGAGACCCAGCGACTGAAGCACGACCGCGGGATCGGTGTCGTCGCGCCCGACTTCAACCTCGACAAGACGATCGGGATCATCAGCGGCGGGGCGGCGGAAAAGCCGGACCAGTCAGCCGTGCTCGCGACCTTCAAGCGCAAGATGGGCGAGGCCAAACTCACCGACGACAAGCTCACCGACCGCGTTGCGCAGTCGATGGCGACCAAGGTCATCCCGGCGCTGCAGCGGCAGGTCGAGGAATTGAAGCAGCATCGCGCGGTCGCCACGTCCGACGCCGGCGTGTGGCACTTCAGCAATGGCGACGAATATTACCGCTGGGCGCTAAAGGCGGGCACGACGACCACGCGCACGCCCGAGGACATCCACCAGCTCGGCCTGGACCAGATCAAGGAAATCCAGGCCCGCATGGAAACGATCATGCAGAAGCAGGGCCTGACCGGCGGCACAGTCGGCGAGCGCATGGCGGCGCTGGGGAAGGATCCGGCACAGCTTTACCCGAACACGGCGGCGGGCCGCGAGCAGCTGCTCGCTTACCTCAACGGCCGAATTGCGGATGTTCGCACGCGGCTTCCGAACGCGTTCGCGACGATGGTGCCGGGCCGGTTGATCATCAAGCGCGTGCCGCCGGCGATCGAGGCGGGTGCGCCGGGCGGCTACGCTTCCGCCGGTTCGATCGACGGCAAGGTGCCGGGGCAATATTACATCAACCTTCGCGACACGTCGGAATGGCCGAAATTCTCGCTTCCGACGCTTTGCTATCACGAGGGCGTTCCTGGCCACGTCTGGCAGGGAGATTATGCCAACCGCATGCCGCTGATCCGCTCGATGCTGGCGTTCAACGCCTATAGCGAGGGCTGGGCGCTCTATGCGGAGCAGCTGGCCGATGAGCTTGGCGTCTATGCCGACGATCCGCTGGGGCAGCTCGGCTACCTCCAGTCGATGGGCTTCAGGGCCTGCCGCCTCGTCGTCGACACCGGGCTCCATGCGATGAAGTGGACCCGCGAGCAAGCGATCGACTGGTTCGTGAAGACCAATGGCGACGATCGCGGCTCCGTCACTGGAGAAGTTGACCGCTACTGCGCGATGCCGGGACAGGCGTGCGGCTACAAGGTTGGCCAGCTGGAGATCGATCGGCTGCGCACCAAGGCGAAGGCCGCGCTCGGCGATAAATTCGACCTGCGGCGCTACGATGATGCGGTGGTGCTGGGCGGAAGCGTCCCGATGACCTTGCTTGAAACGGTGATCGACGGCTTCATCGCCAAGGCAAAGGGCTAGGCCTTCTTCATTTTCACCTTGCCGAGCATGGTGAGCGCAACGACGCTCGCCAGTGCGGACACGGCGGCGGACACGAACATCGCACCGTGAAAGCCGGCGAAGAGCTTCTCGCCTTCGCTCGCCAGCACGGCGCCGAGAAGCGCGGTTGCAATGAGGCCGCCGGTGCGGGCGACGGCGCTATTGAAGCCCGATGCCATGGCGACATGCTGCTCCTCGACCGAGCCGAGGACCGACGAGGTCAAGGGAGCGACGGCGATGGTCATGCCGATCGCCATCACCAGGATGGTCGGGAAGGGGCCAAGCCAATAGCTGCTATCGGGCTCCATGATTCGGGACAGCATCATGCCGGCCGCGACTACCAGCGGGCCGATCGTCAACGGGATGCGCGGTCCGATCCGCATGGCGAGCCCGCCCATGAACGGCGAGACGGAGGTCATCAGGATCGGCAGGGGAAGCATCGCCAGGCCTGCCTGCACGGGTGAATAGCCGCCGCTGGTAATGAGCACATAGGGGATCAGCAGCATCGCCGCCGCGAACGCCGCGTAGAGCAGGAAAGTCAGCAGGTTGAGACCCGAGAAGCAGAGGTTCGCGAAGAGCGTGAGCGGCATCATCGCCCGCCCGCCGCGGTGGTTCTCGTTCCACAAGAAGGCCCCGAGCATGACCAGGCCCGCGGCCAGGGTGATGGCGGCTGGTGTGCTGAACTGGCGCGTCGCCGACCACAGGGTCAGCGCATAGGTCAGGCCACCAAGGCCAAGCGTTGCCAGGACGGCGCCGGGATAGTCGGTGCGGCCGGCGCCGGCTTCGCTACTCTCGGCGACGAATTTGATCGCGAGGGCGATCGCGCCCAGCGCCAGCGGCAAGTTGATGTAGAAGATCGCGGGCCAGCCGACCGTGCCGACGAGCCAGCCGCCGATCAGCGGCGCGATTGCGGCCATGGCCGCGCCCGACGCGGCCCAGATGCCGACCGCGCGCCCGCGTTTCTCGCCCGAATAGGCGGAGTTGAGCAAAGCGAGGCTATTGGGCAAGAGGAGCGCGGCGCCGATGCCTTGGGCCGCGCGGGCCGCGAGCAGTACCGGCAGGCTCGGCGCAAGCGCGCAGATGAGCGACGTCGCCGCGAAGATGCTGGTGCCGATGACGAGCAATCGCCGACGCCCGAAATGATCGCCGAGCGCACCGCCGAGCAGTAGAAGCGCGGACAGCGGCAGCAAATAGGCGTTGACCACCCATTGCACTTCCTGGGCGCCGGCGCCGTAGCTCGCGCGGATCGCGGGCAGGGCAACGCTGAGCACCGAGCCTTCGACGAAGGACAGGCTCGATGCGAGGATGCAGGTGACGAGCGTCCAGCGCGGGTCAACCCGCGCCTTCCCCTCTCCGCTGGAATCGCGCGGGCTCAATCGATCTTCTGAGCGATCGCCGTCTCGACCATCTTACGCCACACGTCGGGATCGCCCGCTGCCGCCATCGCCTCGTCTGGCTCACGCGCGGTATGAAGTACGGCCAGCGCCTGGTTCACATGCTCATGCCAGACCCGGTCGACTTTATCGCCTGCAGACGGGTCGCTGCCCTCGGCATTGCTGCTGTGCGCGGCGCCGGCGAGGACTCGCGCCACGCGTTCAACCAGGGGTTTTTCGGAAACGGCCATCATTTGCTCCCTCTTTTCCGCTTCAACCCGCGCGAGCACCTTTGGGTTCAGAGCACTTCGAACAGACCCGCCGCGCCCATGCCGCCGCCGACGCACATGGTGACGACGACATGCTTCGCGCCGCGGCGCTTTCCTTCGATTAGCGCGTGACCCGTCATGCGCGCGCCGCTCATGCCGTAGGGGTGCCCGATCGAGATGGACCCGCCGTCGACGTTCATGCGATCTTCGGGGATGCCGAGCTGCTCGGCGCTGTAGAGGACCTGGACTGCAAAGGCCTCGTTCAGCTCCCACAGGCCGATGTCGTCGACCTTGAGGTCGAAGCGCTTCAGCAGCTTGTTGACCGCGTCGATCGGGCCGATGCCCATCTCGTCCGGCTCGGTCCCGGCAACCGCCATCCCGACATAGCGGCCCATCGGCGCAATCCCACGCCGCTCCGCTTCCTTCGCTTCCATCAGGATGCAGGCTGAGCTTCCATCCGAGAGCTGGCTCGCATTGCCTGCGGTGATCGACGTGTCCGGCCCGAGCACGGGATTAAGTCCCGAGAGCCCCTCGAACGTCGTGTCTGCGCGATTGCCCTCGTCCTTGGCGATCGTGACTTGCTTCTGCGAGACCTCGCCCGTCTCCTTGTTCGTCACATTCATCGTCGTCGTGACGGACACGATCTCGTCGTCGAAGCGACCCTCGGCTTGTGCCGCCGCCGTGCGCTGCTGGCTCTTCAGCGCATATTCGTCCTGCCGTTCGCGGCTGATGCCATAGCGCCGCGCGACCGTCTCTGCCGTCTGCAGCATCGGCATGTAGATATGCTTGTGCACGGCCATCAGCGCCGGGTCGGGCGTGATCCGCATCTCCGGCGTTTGCACGAGGCTGATGCTGTCCTGGCCCCCCGCGGCGACGACATCCATCTTGTCGACGATGATCTGCTTGGCGGCGGTGGCGATCGCCATCAGGCCCGACGAGCACTGGCGGTCGATAGTCATGCCGGAAACGGTGACAGGACAGCCCGAGCGGAGCGCGACCTGGCGCCCGATATTGCCGAACTGGGTTCCTTGGGTCAGCACCGCGCCCCACACCACGTCGTCGATGTCGCCCGGCTCGATGCCGGCACGCTCGATGGCAGGCTTCAGCGAATAGCTGCCGAGGGTCGGGCCGAGCGTCGCGTTGAATGCGCCCTTGTAGGCGCGGCCGATCGGGGTTCGGGCAGTCGAAACGATCACGGCTTCACGCATCAAACTCTCCTCAAGCGAACACCAACCCCAGCCATTCGGCACTAAGCGCGGGCTTCTCTTCGCCCTCGATCTCGACGGTGACAATATGGCGCATCAGCAGCTGTCCGGGCGCTTTCTCCTCGACTGAGTCAAGGATGAAGCGGCCGCGAACGCGGCTGCCGGCGCGGACAGGCGCGAGGAAGCGCAGCCGGTCCACCCCATAATTCACGACGACTTTGCTGCTTTCAGGCAGGAACATCACCTCCGCGCCCATGCGCGACAGGAGCGACAAGGTGAGGAAGCCATGCGCGATGGTGCCGCCGAACGGCGTCTGCGCAGCCGCATCCGGGTCGACGTGGATGAACTGGCGGTCGTCGGTGGCGTCGGCAAAGGCGTCGATCCGCGCCTGATCCACATGGATCCATGAGGATACGCCGATTTCATGACCGATTTTGCCGCGGATTTCGTCGAGACTGGCAAGCGGCATCAGAAAGGCAGGGGCGCGGTCGGCTGGTCCGACGCCCGGGCCAGTACCAGCTTCTTCGGCTCGAGCATCTCGATCAGTGAGCGCAGGATCGCGGCGCGGTTGCTTGCCAGCGCGTCGGGGTCGCGGCTCGAATCATCATAGACGAGGTCGTAGGTGAGCGCGTCGCTGCCTGCTCCGGACAGCGCGCAGCGCACGAGTGTGCAGCCCTTTCGCGCCGCGACTGCATCGGCGGCCGCGGCGCTAACCGCGTCGATCGACTTGGCCGACGCCTTGCCGCCGATGGCGAGATAAACGGTGATCCGCCGCGCCTTTGCCTGCGCGAGATTGTGGATTTCGCGTTCCAGCAGCTTGGTGTTGGACATGATCAGCTGCTCGCCGGTCATCGACCTAAGCCGCGTCGTCTTAAGCCCGATCCTCTCCACCGTCCCCGTACTGTTGTCGTAGCGGATGGTGTCGCCGCGCTTGAATGGCTTGTCGAAGAGGATAGCAAGCGCCGCGAACAGGTCGGAAAAAATGCCCTGCGCGGCAAGGCCGATCGCGATGCCGCCAATGCCGAGACCGGCGACCAGCGCGGTGACGTTCACGCCGAGATTGTCCAGGATCAGGATCCCCGCGATCGCGAACAAGGCGACGCTGATCAGCACGCGGATGATCGCCATCGCGTTCGACAGCGCGCCGGATCCGTTCTCCTCGGCGACGCGGCGGCCGATCATGCCGAGGATCAGCTCGCGGCCCCACACCGCGCCCTGGAGGGCGAAGGCGATGACGAAGCCGATATCGATGAGCCGCGCTGCCTTGTGGGGAAGGTCGGCGTAGGTTGAGACGACGTCGGCCGCGGCGAGGACCATGAAGGCGAGGCTGGTCTTGGCAAACACCCGGCCGATCACCGTGCGCCAGCCGAGGCCATGCGGATCGCGCTTCACCAACGCCTGGCCGATGCTTCTCAGCACCAGCATGACCGCGACGATCAGCGCGCCGACGGCGATCCCGAGCAGCAGCCCGTCCCGGTTGGCGTCGAACCAGCTTACGAGGCGATCCCCCATCAGCAACGTCTTGGCGGGCGATAGAGCGGCAATCAAGCGGCGCTTCGCTTGGCCTTCCTTGCGACTTTCTTGAGGAAGGGGATCAGCGCAACCTCGCAGGCAGACAGCCATTTGCGCGCGCGCGGCCGCTCAAGGCCCTTCAAGGGATCGCGCGGGTCGTCCTTGACCGCTGCGATCAGCGCCGGGTGGACATAGGCCTTGCGGCTCATCGCGACGGTGTTGCCGAGCGCTTCGGCGACCGGTTCGATCATCGTGTTGACGCTGATCCGCGCGTTCTCGGCCTTGTCGAGCATCTGTTCGAACGCCAGGACGGTCGCGCCCCAGGTACGGAAATGCTTGGCAGTAAAATCGCTGCCTGTGGCCTCGCGGATGTAATCGTTCACCTCGTTCGAGTTGATCGGGTGGGGGTTGGCATCGCCGTTGATATATTGGAACAACTGCTGGCCCGGCAGCTCCTGCAGCTGCCGAACGACACGCCTCAAGGTGCGGTCACTGATCGTCACTTCGTGCATCACGCCGCTCTTCCCCTTAAATCTCATCTTCACCTTGCGGCCGTCGTCGTGAACCTGGCGGCTGAGTAGAGTGGTCGCGCCGAAGCTTTTGTTCTCCTTTGCGTATTCGCGATTACCGACGCGAAGATATTCCTCGTCGAGGAGGCGGATGACCGCGGCCACGACCTTGTCCCGGCTGAGCGCGCGCTTCTTCAAATCCTTGTCGACCTTCCGCCGGATCTTCGGGAGCTCCATCCCGAATTCGGCAAGGCCGGCGAACTTGGAGAGTTCTCGCTTGGCGCGAAATTCTGGATGATAGCGATACTGCTTGCGTCCCCGGTCATCGATCCCGGTCGCCTGTAGGTGACCGTCCGGATCCTTGCAGAACCAAGCGTCCTTGTAGGCCGGCGGCAGTGCGATCGAGTTCAGCCGGTCGATCGTGTCGCGATCGGTCACGCGCTTGTCGCCGTCGAAATATGCCCAGTACCGGCCCTGCCGCTTGCGCGTGTATCCCGGCTCGCTGTCGCTGCTGTGCCTCAGCATGGCGCGTTACGCTTCACTCGACTCATCGAGGCGCATAGACGAGCGAGCGGCGGGCAGGTTCCTGAGGTCACGCGAAGGAGATTAGTAATGCCGCTGATTCCCGAATCCAGAATCCTCATCGTCGCGACTGACGGTTTTGAGGAATGGGAGCTGTTTGGCCCGCTCGAAATCCTTCGGAAGCGCGGGGCCGAGGTCGTGCTTGCCTCACCCAAGCTCGACCCGATCCAGGCGACCGTCCATGACGATCCCGGCAAGACGATCCGCCCTCAGTTGACGGTCGATCAAGCCAATGTCGACGATTTCGATGCCCTGATCCTACCCGGCGGAGTTAGAAACCCCGATCAGTTGCGCATGAACGCCGGGGCGATCCAGCTGATCAAGGACTTTGACGGGCAGGGCAAGCCGATTGGCGCGATCTGCCACGGCCCGTGGCTCCTGGTCGAAGCCGACCTGCTGCGCGGCAAGACCGCGACGAGCTGGCCCTCGATCCGCACCGACCTGCGCAATGCCGGCGCGAATGTGATCGACGAAGCCGCGGTCACCGACGGCAATATCGTCACCAGCCGCAATCCGCAGGACGTGGAAGCGTTCACGAATGCGATAATCGACCTGATCGAGAATGCGCCGGAAGTGACGGAAATCCGCCATCCAAGCGAGCTTCCCGCTTAGGGACGTTGCGGCTCTAAACCGACTAGCAAGGAATTTGGATTATCCGCCGCACGCATGGCGAGTGGGGTTCAAAGGATCGAGACGCTTGTTGGCGCGGCGGCTGCTGCTGCGCTGGCGGCAGCGCTGGGCTTCGCGGTCTATAAAGTTGCGTCAGGCTTTACGACGCCGCCCGGCTTCATCACTGTGGCCACAATCGCATCCATCATCGGATTCATCGCGGGCCAGAAGCTCGTCCGGCTGTTGGAAGGTGGCGCCAAGCCCTTTGCCCAGCCGGTATTCGACATTTTGAAAATCGAGCCGGTTGAGACTGACGCTCTTCAAGTTCTTGAGCTCACCGAAGCCGACCGCTTCGTTCCTGTCGTCGAAGAACCGTTGATGCTCGACGATGTCCTTCCCGGCGTTTCTCCGGACTCGCGGGTCGTTCGGCTGTTCGATCGGGCTGCAATGCCGACGCCAGGCCAGATGCAGGCCCGGATCGACCGGCACCTCAACGGGGGGACCTCCCAATCCCCGTCCCCCGACGCGTCTGAGGCGCTGTTCGAGGCCCTGGCGGACCTCCGCCGTTCGCTTCGTTAGTCGGCGGTTACCGTCAACGCTTCGATCGTCAGGCTGATCGAGCCGTCGAGTGCCCGTTTGGGTGCCCCCAGCACCGCAATGTCAGCAACATATTGGCCTGGGATGCTGCACTCGGCATCCTCCAGCCGGTCGCAGATGCGATCGACGACCGCTCGCGCGTCTGGGCCGGGTACGCGCATTTCGATCTGATGCCGCTCGCCGTTGAACGTCAGCGAGCGCCAATCGACCGAATGAGCTTCGGTAAGTAAAATCCTATCACGAGGCACTCGGGCACGCCCGATCAGGGCTCGGATAAATGCCGAGGCCGCGTGCGACATCGCGATTTTGATCATTGCAGCGCCTCCAGATAGGCGCGGACGCGCGCGATAGTCCGGGGCCGGGGATCGGCGGCCGTTGCGCAGATCAAACACAAACCTTGGATCTCCAACCACTTCCCGACCGAAGCGGGTCGGAGCTGTGTCATTTTGACGAAGAAATTTTTCTACTTCTCTGAGCAAATTCACGAGTTGCGTCCTTATAGTCTCAAGCGACTCGGCAACCGCTTAAATTCCAAGCGAATTCCTACTTGTCTAGGCACTTACCTATCACTAAAAGGACGTTAATGCTTTCGGATCCGCGCCTATTAATTGAGCGTCTGTGTGCCGAGCGTGGCGAAGATTTTGCGGGCCTGTCGCGAATGCTCGGTCGAAATCCTGCCTACATCCAGCAGTTCGTCCGCCGCGGTGTCCCCAAGCGCCTGAAGGAAGATGAAAGGCGCAAGCTCGCGCGTTACTTTTCAATCTCTGAATCGCTGCTTGGGGGCCCGCCGGAGGAGCCGAGCGAGGCGGCGGGACTACTCAGCGTCAAGCGGCACCCTGTCATGGTTTCGGCGGGTCCGGGATCACTGGTCACCGAGGAACTGGGGAAGCCTTATTTCGCGTTCGACGAGCGCTGGTTGAAGGCACTGACGTCGAGTGGGCCGTCAAAACTGTCGATCGTCCGGGTCGAAGGCGATTCCATGACACCGACCCTGAATGCCGGAGACGACATTCTTGTCGACCTTGGTGACTGCATGGAGCGCCTTCGGGACGGCATCTACGTGCTGCGCATTGACGATGCGTTGGTGGTCAAGCGCATTGCCCTCAATCCGCTCGGGCGCCGGGTGACGATCCAGTCGGATAATCCCGCCTACCCGGACTGGCCCGATTGCGAGTTGAATGACATTAATTGCATCGGCCGCGTGATCTGGTCGGGACGAAAGATCGTCTAGCCGGCGCGGCGCCGGTCGACCAACCATAGGAGTAGGGCGGCGAACGCGCCGAACGCCGTGCCGGCCAAGACACCCTTCATCGGATTATCGATCGCCAAGCCGGCGACGAAGCCCGCCAGGATGAACAGGGTGAGGAAACATCCCCCGGCTTTGGCGCTCGGTCGCTGCATGAAGCGCGCAATGCCAAAGGAGGGACGTCAGCGCCAGCCTCCCGAAAAGATGGTCAACGAGCCGTTGACGACATTTGTCGGCAGTCGCGAAACAGGCTGCGATGTACATGCTTTGCCATGGAGAGCCTGTTCATCCATGGCCGCGGCGCCCTTGCCGATGCAGCCGACCTGATCGAGCGCTTCGGCGACGACGCTGCCTATGAGGCGGCGGCGCGTGCCGAACGCAGCCGCGACATCGGCAATGTGGCGCACTTTTGCCACTGGCGGCAGATCGAGCGCGTGATCGCAACACTGAGCTGCGACGAGGTCGTCGGCACCGTCCACTAAGTTTCTGATTTCGCGAAAAGATAAGCCCGGCGCGCAACACCAGCGAACCGGCGCATTGATACTGGCGCCGTTCAGGAGTGCTGGCTAAGGCTGGTAACCGAATGAGCGGGCGGGGTTCACGGGCGATTGCCGCGCGGCTGCTATGCGCGGCCGCCTCGGCTGCATTGGCGGGCGCGCCCGCGTTCGCGCAAGACGCGCAGCCACCGCCTTCGCCACCGCCGGATGCGGCCGAGCTCGATCCGTCGGCTCCGCTCGCGCCGATGCCCGACCTCGGCGTTGACTGGCCCGACCTCAACGCCAAGGACGCCGAGCCCCCACTGACCCAACCGGCCGGTCCCAAGGGTCAGGCCGCGGCATCGGCCGTGACCGACGAGAATAACGAAATCCGCTACACGGTCGAAGTCGAAGGGCTGGCCGCGATCGGCAATTCCGAAGACCTGCTGAAGGCCTTTCGCCAGCAATCCGCTCTCCAGGCGGACCGCAAGGACCCCGCCAACGCGGCGCAAATCGGACGGCGTTCGAGCGCCGATGCGGATCTTTTGACCGAATTGCTCCGAAGCCAGGGCTACTATGACGCGACCGTGGAGGCGCGGACGGAGGCCGCAGGGTCTCAGCTGCGCGTCATCCTGGCTGCCGATCCGGGAACGCAGTACCGCTTCGCGTCCGTAGAACTGCCCGGGCTGGAAGCGGCCGGCGAGGACGCCGCGAAGCTGCGCGATGCCTTCGCGGTGAAGGCCGGCGACCCGGTGATTGCGCAGGACATCATCGCCGGCGGCCTCGAGCTCACTCGAAAGCTGGGCGAGGAAGGTTTCGCCGGCGCGAGGGTCGGCGAGCAGGACATCGAGATCAATCACCAGACGCATCTCGCGACCCTCAGCCTGCCGGTCGACCCGGGCCCGGTCGCGCATTTCGGCAAGATCACGGTCAGCGGCAAGCCGCCCTTCAGTAGCCGCCACGTCGCGACCATCGCCAGGTTCAAGGCGGGCGATGCATTCAAGCGATCCAAGGTCGACGACCTCAGGCGCGCGCTGATCGCGACCACCCTGGTGGCCAATGCCGACATCCAAGTTGTGCCGAGAGACGACGGGCGGACCGTTGACCTCAACGTTCGGCTCGAGCCTGCCCCCTCGCACACGATCGCCGGGGAACTGGGTTACGGGACGGGGCAGGGTGCTCGCCTCGAAGCGAGCTGGACCGATCGCAATTTCTTCAATCCTGAAGGCGCGCTCACCTTGCGCGGGGTGGCGGGCACCGCCGAGCAATTGTTCGGCGTGCAATTCCGCCGGTCCAATTTCATGCGGCGCGATCAGACCCTCAACCTGCAGGCGACCGCGTCACACCAGAATTTCGACGCCTACGAAGCGAGAACCGTACTGCTTGCCGGCAACATCGAGCGGCAGAGCAATTTCATCTGGCAGAAGAAATGGACCTGGACCTACGGGGCCGAGCTTCTCGCGACCGATGAGCGCGGGGTATTCAGCGATGCCGGCGTCAAGGACACGCGGACCTTCCTGATCGCCGCCGCGCCGCTCAGCCTTGGCTATGACGGCAGCGATAGCCTGCTCGACCCGACGCGCGGATTTCGCCTGAGCGGTCGCATCAGCCCCGAGATCTCCGCCCACGGCGGCCAATTCACTTATGCCCGCACCCAGTTCGATGCGAGCGCCTACCACCCGATCAGCGACAATGTCGTCGCGGCCGGCCGGGTGCGGCTCGGCACCATCCTCGGCGCCGGGGTCTACGATATCGCGCCATCGCGGCGCTTCTATTCGGGCGGCGGCGGATCGGTGCGGGGCTATGGCTACCAGCGCCTGGGACCGAAGGACGTCGATGGCGACCCGATCGGCGGGCGTGGGCTCGCCGAATTTGCGCTCGAGGCGCGCATCCGGCTCAAGCAGTTCGGCGGGAATTTTGGCGTAGTACCCTTCTTCGACGGGGGATCGCTGACCACCGAGGCGCTGCCTGACTTCAAGGACTGGCACTTCGCTGCCGGGCTCGGGGTCCGCTATTATTCGAGCTTCGGGCCGATCCGCATCGATGTCGGCGTTCCGTTGAACCGTGAGAAGGGCGACGGGCCGGTCGCGGTGACCGTCTCGCTCGGGCAGGCCTTCTAGCAATGGCCGAGGCGGCGGTCGTCACCAGCGGCTCCGAGCCTCCGCCGCCGCGCCGGTTAAGGCAGGATTGGCCGCGGCGGCTGCTCAACGAGCTGTTCGCGTTGTTCGTCGCGCTGCTGTTCGTGCTCGCCGTCGCCCTGGTGTTGCTCGACACCGCCCCTGGCCACCGTTTCATCGTCGACCGGTTGGGCAAGTTCGAGACAGCATCGGGGCTCAACATCCGCATCGGTCGGATCGACGGGTCGATTTTCGGCAAGTCGCAGCTGCGCAACGTCACGGTGTCGGACACCAAGGGCGTGTTCCTGACCTCGCCCAACATCAAGCTCGACTGGGCGCCGGGCGCCTGGCTCTACAACAAGCTGTCGATCGACAGCGTGACGGCCGAGCGCGTCAGCCTGATCCGGCTGCCCAAGCTCAAGCCGAGCACCAAGAAGGGGCCGATCCTGCCCGGCTTCGACATCCACGTCGGCGAGCTAAGGATCGACCGGCTCGACATTGGCAAGGCGGTTGGCGGCCAGCCGCGTAGCGGCCGCCTCATCGGCAAGGCGGACATTCATTCGGGTCGCGCGCTGGTCGAGCTCAAGGCGCTCATCAACAATGGCGGCGACGACATCACCTTCCACCTCGATGCCGAGCCTGACCGCGACAAGTTCGACCTGTTCGCGCGGGTGATTGCACCGGCCAACGGCCTGGTCCCGGCGATGATCGGCACGAAGCGGGCGATGAACCTGGAGATTGGGGGCAAGGGCAGCTGGTCGCGCTGGCGCGGCGCGGCGAAGCTCGACCTATCCGGGCGTCCGACGGCCCGTCTTGCGCTCGGCGTGGACAGCGGCCGCTATCGGCTTCAGGGCAGATGGGCGCCGGCTCAGTTCCTGACCGGGAAGTTCCAGCGGCTGACGACGCCGGTCGTCGACATTCGCGGCGATGGGACGCTCAAGAACCGGATTCTCGACGGCCAGTTCTCGATTGGGTCGCCCGAGCTACGCGCGGTCGCGCGCGGCGGGCTCGACCTCGCCAACAATGAGTTCAAGGCGCTTCGGCTGGGGATCGACCTGATCAAGCCGCCGGCCCTGTTCCGCAACATGTCCGGGCGAAGCGTGCGGATGGTGTGGACCTTGAACGGGCCTTTTTCGACCGCCGACTATTCTTACCGGCTGACGTCCGAGTTCGTGCAGTTCGACAACACCGGCTTCACCGGTCTTCATGCCGAAGGTCGCGGACGCCTGACGCCGTGGCCGATGCGCGTGCCGATCCGGCTGTCTGCGCGCGCGATCACCGGGGTCGGCGATGTCGCCGGTGCAATGCTCGCCAACCCGAGGATCGAAGGGTGGCTCGCGATCACGCCGAAGCTCGTCCGCGGCGACGGCCTCAAGCTCACCAGCGCCAAGTGGAACGGCAAGATCGCGCTCCTCATCGACCTCGTTACCGGCCGGTTCGAGGTCAGCCTGTCCGGTGCGATGCAGCGCTACCTGATTCCGGGCCTTGGCATCGTCGACGTCGTCACCGACCTGCACGTCGAACCTGGCCCGAACAACAAGGGCAGCCATGTCGTCGGCACCGCCAAGGCCTGGGTCCGGCGGCTGGACAACAGCTTTTTCCGCGACCTTACCGGCGGCCTGCCGTCGCTTACCACCAACCTCGAGCGCGGTAACGACGGGATCGTCCACTTCTCCAACCTGCAAATCTATTCGCCCAAGCTGAGGCTGTCGGGCGGGGGGATGCGCTTCAAGGACGGCACGTTCCACATCACGGCTTCCGGACGGCAGGCGAAATACGGCCCGGTGAAGCTGGTGCTCGACGGCCATATCGAGCGGCCGCGCATCGACCTGCTGCTCGACCGCCCCAACGACGCGCTCGGCATCCGCGCGATGCATTTGCTGCTGCTGCCGACGGCTGCGGGCTTCGATTACAAGGCCAGCGGCGGCTCAAAGCTCGGGCCGTTCACCAGCGCTGGCCAGATCCTGCTCCCGCACAATGCGCCAACGGTGATCGCGATCGCCTCGCTCGATGCCGGCGGCGCGCATGCGAGCGGCAGCCTCCGCTCCGACCCGGGCGGGTTTAGCGGGCGGCTGATCCTCGCCAATGGCACGCTTGGCGGAACGCTCGATTTCTCGCCGGTGGCGGGCAACCAGCGGATCGACGCGCACCTCACGGCCAACAACGCCAACTTCCCCGATGCATTTGCGGTCCGAAGCGGACGAGCCGACGGGACGATCATCCTCGCGGACGACCGCACGACCATCGATGGGTCGGTGGACGCACGCGGCATTTCTTCTGGAGCTTTGTCGCTCGCGCGGCTCACTGCCAACGCCAAGCTGGTCAATGGCGTCGGGCAGGTTCGCGCGGCCTTCGCCGGTCGGCGTGGCGCGGCCTTCGCCTTCTCGACTTTGGCCGACATTTCGCCCGACACGATCCGGCTGACCGGAAGCGGGCGGATCGAGCGCCAGCCGCTGGTGCTCAACCAGGCCGCCGTCCTCACTCGCGAGGGCGATGGCTGGTCGCTTGCGCCGACGAACCTGAGCTTTGCCGGCGGCACCGCGACTGTCTCGGGCCGCAGCGGCTCCCGGCCCGAGGTGCACGCGCAGCTGATGGGCATGCCGCTTGAAGTGATCGATCTGTTCTGGCCCGGAACTGACCTTAGCGGCTCGGCCACCGGCCGCCTCGATTATGCGTGGAAGGGCAATCGCAGCGGCCGCCTCGACCTCAAGGTCCGCGGCCTGAGCCGCGCGGGACTGGTCCTGTCGTCCAAACCGATCGACGTCGGCGTTGCCGCGATCGTCAACGGCAACCAGGCGGCGATGCGCGCAGTGGCGGCAAGCGACGGGGCAATCGTCGGGCGGGCGCAGGCGCGCTTCGCGCCGCTCGGCGGCGGGCCGCTGATGGCTGAGTTGCTCAACGCACCGCTGTTCGCGCAGCTTCGCTACACCGGGCCGGCGGACACCTTGTGGCGGCTGACGGGCAGCGAGATCATCGACATGTCGGGCCCGCTTGCGGTTGGCGCGGACATCAGCGGGCGGCTGGCGGACCCACAAATCCACGGGTCGCTGCGGACGCAAAACGCGCGTCTCGAAAGCGCCGTCACCGGCATGTCGCTCACCAACGTCTCGAGTCAGGCGCGCTTCTCGGGACCGCAGCTGATCTTTTCGCAGATTTCGGGAACAACGTCCGGCAACGGCTCGGTGACCGGGAGCGGTTCGATCACTTTCTCGGGCGGCAAAACGCTGCTCAACCTGTCGTTCAACGCGAAGCAGGCCTTGCTGCTCAACCGCGACGATGTGGCGGCGCGCGTCACGGGCCCGTTGCAGATCAAGTCAGACGCCAACGGCGGGACGATTTCGGGCGACCTGCACCTCGACAAGGGCCGCTTCCAGCTTGGCCGCGCAAGCTCCGCCGCTGCCGTGCCGCAGCTCAACGTGCGCGAAAGCGATCTCGACCCCGAAGACGTGATCGAGGTTGCCGACCTTCATCCGTGGAAGCTCGACTTCAAGCTTGCCGGAAGCGACCTTCAGGTCGTTGGCCTGGGCATCAACAGCCGCTGGACGACCAAGCTTCAGGTTGGGGGTCTGGCCGACGCGCCGCGCTTCACCGGGCGCGCCGACCTCGTTCGCGGCGACTATGATTTTGCCGGGCGCAACTTCAAGCTCGACCGCGGCACGATTCGCTTCCTCGGTGAAAGCCCGCCCAATCCCTTGCTCGACATCCACGCCTCGGCGCAGGTCCAGGGGCTTGATGCGAGCGTGATCGTCACCGGCACGGGGCTCAAGCCCGAGATCACATTCGCCAGTACCCCGCCGCTGCCGCAGGACGAGTTGCTGTCGCGGATTCTGTTCGGAACCTCGATAACCAACCTTAGCGCGCCGGAAGCGCTCCAGCTCGCTTCGGCCGTGGCGGCGCTCCAGTCGGGGTCGGGCAGCCTCGACCCGATCAATGCGCTTCGCCGCGCGGTCGGTCTCGATCGACTGAGGGTGGTTCCGGCCGACGTCGCGACCGGCCAGAAGACGGCGATCGCAGCGGGCAAGTACATCACGCGCAAATTGTTCGTGGAGGTCGTGACCGACGGGCAGGGCTATTCCGCGACCCGGGTCGAATATCAGATGACGCGCTGGTTATCCCTGCTGTCGACCGTCTCGACCATCGGCCGGACCAGTGCCAGCGTCCGGGTCAGCAAGGATTATTAGCCTGAGGCCGTCCGATGAAATTTGTCGATGAGTGCCAATACACGGTGAAGTCGCTCGAGGACTTTCTGACGGGAGGTGGCGGGGCGTGGGACTGGGACGACTTCACGAGTACATCATCAAAATATCCAGAGCTGGAGCGTATCCGGAGAGCCGCGCTCGCTGTTGAATTGCCGCTGGACGATGATGGGCGGCGTGTTCTCGAAGCTCTCTTGGATGACGCGAAAAGGTTTTGTGCGGAGAACTCGCAGTGAGAGCCAAGGCGCGATCACGCGTCGCGAGGTAATGTCTGCAATGGGTCGAAAGCAGCCATAAGCTTCACGCCATTGCGCGACCGGCGTCCGCGCGGCTAGGCTCCAATCCGAGGGGAGGGGGGAGCCCTAAACATGAAGAATTGGAAATTCCGCAAGCCCGTAGTCGCTCGCGAGGACATGCCCGAACAGCATCGCCTCAAGCAGACCCTCTCCTGGCCGCACCTCGTCGCGCTCGGCGTCGGTGCGATCGTCGGCACCGGAATCCTGACACTGATCGGCGTCGGCGCGGGCAAGGCCGGTCCCGCCGTCATCCTGTCGTTCGCCATTGCCGGTGCGATCTGCGCCTGCGCCGCGCTCGCTTATGCCGAAGTCGCGACGATGATCCCGGCGTCGGGATCGGCCTATACTTATTCCTACGTTGTGTTCGGCGAGCTGATCGCCTGGATGATCGGGGTCGCGCTGATCCTTGAATATACTCTTGTCGTCAGCGCGGTCGCGGTCGGCTGGTCCGGCTACGCCGCCGGCTTCCTCAAATCGGTCGGGATGGCCCTGCCCGACTCCCTCATACAGGGGCCGGAGCTGGGCGGGGTCGTCAATGTCCCCGCGATCTTCATCATCTGGGTCGTGGCCGGCCTGCTGATCGCCGGTACGCGTGAAAGCGCGACGCTGAATGCCATCCTGGTGCTGATCAAGCTCGCCGCGCTGGCCCTGTTCATCGCGGTTGCGCTGCCGGTGTTCAACGCCGACCACTTCCAGCCTTTCATGCCCTACGGTTTCCCGCGCAGCGGCCCGTCGGGTAGCGAGGTCGGCGTGATGGCCGCGGCGGCGATCATCTTCTTCGCCTTCTACGGGTTCGACGCGATCGCGACGGCCGCGGAAGAGGCCAAGAACCCGAGCCGCGACCTTGCCATCGGCATCGTCGGATCGATGGTGGTGTGTGTCATCATCTACATGGCGGTCGCCGCCGCCGCGATCGGCGCGGTCGCTTATTCGGGCTTTGCCGACAGCGCCGAGCCACTTGCGCTTATCCTGCGCGATATCGGCCAGCCATGGGCCGCGCGAATTCTCGGCGCGTCCGCCGTGATCGCGTTGCCGACGGTCATCCTAGCCTTCTTCTTCGGCCAGAGCCGCATCTTCTTCACTGTTGCTCGCGACGGCCTGCTGCCGCCGTCGTTGGCCAAGGTGTCGAGCCGCGGATCGCCGGTCCGGATCACTATCTTCACGGCGATCGTGACCTCGATCTTCGCGGGGCTGATTCCGCTGACCGCAATCGCGGCGCTGGCCAATGCCGGCACACTCGCGGCGTTCATCGCGGTGTGTGCGGCGATGCTGGTCCTTCGCAAGCGCGAGCCCAATGCCGTGCGCAAGTTCCGCGCCCCCGCCGCCACCCTTGTCGCGGTCATCGGCATCTTCGGCTGCATCTATCTGTTCATCAGCCTGCCCAACCGGACGCAGATCTTCTTCGTCTGCGCGCAGATCATCGGGCTAGTGCTGTACGGCATCTACGGCAGCGGCGCGGCGGAGCGGGCTCGCTCCCGTGCCTGACGTCGTCGCTCGCCCCCGGCGGAGTCGCTTCAGCAACATCGTCGGGGGCAGCGCCGGCAACCTGGTCGAATGGTTCGACTGGTACGTCTATTCGGCCTTCGCGCTTTATTTCGCCCACATCTTCTTTCCCAAGGGCGATGCGACCGCGCAGCTGCTGAATACGGCGGCAATCTTCGCGGTCGGCTTCGTGATGCGGCCGATTGGCGCCTGGGCGATGGGCGTCTACGCCGATCATAAGGGCCGCAAGGCGGGCCTGATGCTGTCGGTGTCGCTGATGTGCATCGGATCGCTGATGATCGCCTGCGCGCCGAGCTATGCCAGCGCCGGGGTGCTGTCGCCGACGATCCTGGTGCTGGCGCGGATCATCCAGGGCCTGAGCCTCGGGGGCGAATATGGGTCGAGCGCGACCTATTTGAGCGAAATGGCCGACCGCGACCGGCGCGGTTTCTGGTCGAGCTTCCAATATGTCACGATCATCGGCGGCCAGCTGACCGCGCTCGCGCTGCTGGTGGTGCTTCAGATCTTCCTCGGCGACGAGGCGATGCAGGCGTGGGGATGGCGGATCGGGTTCGCTGCCGGCGCCGTCCTGGCGATCGTCGTCTATTTCATCCGCCGCGGGCTCGACGAAACGCTGAGCTACGAGAATGTCGCGGCAAAGGCCGACCGCCGCCGCTCGACCGTTGGCAACCTGTTCCGCGACCATCCTCGCGAGGCATTCCTGGTGATGGCGCTGACCGCGGGCGGGACCGCGGCCTTCTATGCCTACACCATCTACATGCAGAAATTCCTCGCCAACACGAGTGGCTTCGACAAGGCGACCGCCTCGCGGATCATGACCGTGGCGCTGACGGTGATGCTTGTGATCGGGCCGATCGGCGGTCGGATTTCCGACGCGGTCGGGCGAAAGCCGCTGATGATCTTTTTCGGCGTTGGCGCGACGCTGTTCACTTACCCGATTTTCGTCGCGCTTGAGCAGACCAACAACGTGATGACCGCCTTCGCCCTTGTGATGGCGAGCCTGATCATCGTCAGCGGCTACACCTCGATCAACGCGATCATCAAAGCCGAGATGTTTCCGGCCGACATTCGCGCGCTCGGCGTGGCTCTGCCGTTCGCGATCGCCAACGCCATCTTCGGCGGCACGGCGGAATATGTGGCGCTCTACCTCAAGAACATCGGGCATGAGCGCTGGTTCTACATCTACATCGCGGGCCTCGCCGCGATGTCGCTGATTGCCTACGTCAGGATGCGCGAGACAAAGACCAGCAGCCTGATCGAGGAAGATTGATGGACGCCGCCGATTCCTCGCGGCGGAGCTTCAACCTCGCGCTGATCGTGGCGCTGTTTGTCGCGATGGTTCTCGGGAGCTCGGCCACCATCTTCAACGACGGCGACGTCAGCTGGCACATCGCGACGGGCCAGTGGATCTTCGCGCACAAGGCCATCCCGCACACCGACCCATTCTCGTTTACCTGGGGCGGCAAACCGTGGGTGGCATTTGAGTGGTTTGCCGAAGTGCTGCTGGCGGGCGCTTTCGCTATTGCGCGCTATAGCGGCGTCGCGGCGCTGGTGACGGCGGCGCTGATGGCGCTGCACGCCTTCGTCTTCTTGAACGCGACTAGGTACGTCCGGCCGTGGGTCGCGGCGGGTTCGGTCGTTGCGATGGATCTGGTGCTGATCCCCATGATGCTCGCGCGGCCGCATGTCCTGGCCTGGCCGTTGGTCGCCGGTTGGACCTGGCTGATGCTGCGCACGCGGGAGCAGGACCGTGCCCCGCCGCTCGCGGCGGCCTTGCTCATGGTCGTCTGGGTGAACCTTCACGGCAGCTGGGTGATGGGCCTCGCCATCGCCGGAGCCTTTGGGCTGGAGGCGCTTGTCGGGTCGGAGGACAAGGCCAGGGTCCTGAAACAATGGGGGCTGTTCGGGCTGGCCTGCCTTGTCGCCTCATGCGTCAATGCGAACGGAGTTGACGGGGTGCTTCATCCCTTTCGGGTCGCGGGGCTGCAGACGCTCCCCCTGATCGACGAGTGGAAGCCCTCCAGCCCGCTGGTCACGCCAATCTTCTTCGTCGTTCTCGCGGCGGTGCTGGCCCTGCTGTGGATCAAGCGCCCGAAACTTCCCGCGATAAGGTGGCTGCTGCTCGGCGCGCTGCTGATGCTCGCCTTGTTTCAGGTGAGGCACCAGGCGATCCTTGCGATCGTCGCGGCAATGATCGTCCCGAGCGGTTTCGCGAGACGCGCCGAGAGGAGTTCTTCGGTGGCGGGTTGGGTCGTGCCGGCCGCAGTGGCGCTCGCTGCTGCCGTGCGGGCGTCTCTTCCGGTCACGGTTCCGGAAAACGAGGCCAATCCCTGGCGGCTGATCGCTGCAATCCCGCCCGAGCTCAGGTCACAGCCCGTGCTCAACGGCTATGCGATGGGCGGTCCGCTCATTCTGTCAGGAATGCGCCCGTACATCGACGGACGTAGCGATATGTACGGCGATGCCTTGGTGTTCGATTACAAGCGGATCACTGACGGCGATGCGGCGTCTCTGGATGCTGCGGTGAAGCGCTGGAATCTCCGCTGGGCGATCCTGCCGCGTCGTTACACGAAGCTGGTGGCGTTGCTCGACCGGTCGCCCGGCTGGCGGCGGATCAAGGAAGACGAAGCGGGACTGATCTACGTTCGAGCTTAGCCGCCGAGCGAACGGGCCATTTGATCGATCGTCGAGCGCTTCCAACCGGGCGCCCACGGCTCTTGGTTGCCGAAGGCGGTTTCCGACGTGGCGGTGTTTGCCGTGACCTTGGGTTTCGACCGGGCGAGTTCTTGCACGTCGAACGGTTGGCTGAACGCGAGACCAGATTGTCCGCCGCGGGTCCACCGGACCGTTGCCTCAAGATTTCCGGCCGGTCCGAGATCGAGGAACACGAGCGCACCTTCCGGCAAGTCATAGCTGCCTTGAACCAGCGCGCCGGTCACCGAGATGTTGCGGATGCGCACAGGCTCTGAATCATAGTCGTGATAGACGACTCCGCTCCAGATCAGCGGATGGCGGGTCGCGGCGCGGCGCTTTTCGGCCTCTTCGAGGACCTCTTCTTCCGCGGGCGTGTCATGCCTCAGCGGTTTAATCACCGCATCCGGGAAGCTCTTCTGGATCACGGCCCGCAGCAGCGCGTCGCGGCCTTGGTCGTCGCAGCGGATCTGGGTCTCGTGCGCAAACTCGAGGCCCACCCGCTTGCCCTTGATCCAGCGGACCGCGCATTCGAGCTCTTCGCCCTCGCCCAGCACCAGGCCAACCGCGTCCCACAGCATCAGATCAAGCTGGCCGGACACCATCGCGCCGCCGCCGGAGAGATTGATCAGTTCAACCGCGTGTTCGGAACCAGCATGACGAAGGACGGCTTGCTCGCTTGAAAGGCGGTGGCGGTCGCCGTCGCGCTGATCGCCACGGCGCGATTCCGCTCTCGGAACCGGCACGCCGACGAGGCCTTCGGCTGACGAGTCGATTCGGCCGTGCTTGTCGCGCACGACCAGGTCGTCGTGCCGTCCGCCGCGTCCGGAGAGCACGGCGGACCGGAAGCTGTTCGCGGTCGGCTCAGCCGTCATAGGTCCAGAATGGACCCATAAGGTTATCGAAAGGTAAGTTTTCGGCGAATTGCCGCGGATGATGCCGATGGGAGGAAAGGGAAGGTGGGAGGGTTCCCCCCATCGGCGTCCCGAAAGGATGATGTTACCTCAAAATTATCCAGAATAATACATGTCGAACTCGACAGGGCTCGGTGTCGTTTCCCAACGCATCACATCTTCCCATTTTAGCTCGATGTAGCTGTCGATCTGGTCGTCGCTAAACACGTCCCCGCGTGTGAGGAACGCGCGATCCTCCTGCAGATTGACCAGCGCTTCGCGGAGCGATCCGCACACGGTCGGAACGTTGACGAGCTCCTGCGGCGGGAGGTCATAGAGGTTCTTGTCCATCGGATCGCCCGGGTGGATGCGGTTCTGGATCCCGTCGAGGCCGGCCATCAGCAAAGCCGAATAAGCGAGGTACGGATTGGCGAGCGCGTCGGGGAAGCGGAACTCGACACGCTTGGCCTTTTCGCCGGCGCCGTACGGAATGCGGCATGAAGCGGAGCGGTTGCGGCTCGAATAAGCCAGCAGAACCGGCGCTTCGAAGCCCGGGACCAGGCGCTTGTAGCTGTTCGTCGTCGGGTTGGTGAACGCGTTCAGCGCGCGAGCGTGCTTGATCACGCCGCCAATGAAATAGAGTGCGGTCTCGCTGAGGCCGGCATAACCGTTCCCCGCGAACAAGGGCTTGCCGCCCTTCCAGATCGACATGTGGGTGTGCATGCCCGAGCCGTTATCCTTGGCGATGGGCTTGGGCATGAAGGTCGCGGTCTTGCCGTAGGCATGCGCGACCATGTGAACCACATACTTGTAGATCTGCATTCGGTCGGCGGTCTCGACCAGCCCGCCATAGGTGAGGCCGAGCTCATGTTGCGAAGCGGCCACCTCGTGATGGTGCTTGTCCATCGGCAGGCCCATCTCGAGCATCGTGGCGACCATCTCACCGCGGATATCCATGGCGCTGTCGACCGGCGCGACCGGGAAATAGCCACCCTTGGCGCGCGGACGGTGGGCAAGGTTGCCGCTGTCATATTCGCGCATGGTGTTAGTTGGCAGCTCGATATCGTCGATCTTGAAGCCGCTCGCGCTGTAGCCGTCCTCGAAGCGGACATCGTCGAACATGAAGAATTCGGCTTCCGGCCCGACGAACACGGTGTCGCCGACGCCGGTCGACTTAAGGTACGCCTCGGCGCGGTTGGCGGTCGAGCGCGGGTCGCGGCCGTAAAGTTCTCCGGTCGACGGCTCGACGACGTTGCAGAACAGCACGAGCATCGGTGTCGCGCTGAACGGATCGACGTAAACGGCGTCGAGATCCGGCTTCAGGATCATGTCGCTTTCGTTGATGGCCTTCCAGCCGGCGATCGAGCTCCCGTCGAACATGAAGCCGTCGGTCAGCATATCGTCGTCGATGACTGCCGACGCCATCGTCAGGTGCTGCCACTTGCCCTTCGGATCGGTAAATCGGAGGTCGATCCAGTCGATCTCATCGTCCTTGATCCGCGAAAGGATCTTGCTCGCGCTAGTCGCCATTTTGCCGTCTCGCTCTCTTCGCCTACGCCCGAAACAAAATGCCGCTCACCCGACAGTGCCGGGAGGCAATTGCGCGATTCGAGCTTGTCCCTTCAGATTCCCGAGGAGCTTCAAAGAGTCAGGAGGGCCGCGAATATTTCACTTGGGCGCGCACGCTTTCGGTGAGGGAACCGATACGGGCAGCCAACGATTGTGCGGCGGCGGGGATGTAGAGGAGTAAAGCATGCGTTCCATCCTCCTGTGGCTGATCGGCATCCCGATCCCGATCATCCTCCTGCTCGCTTTGTGCACGCACCATTTCTAATCGAACCAGCTTTCGGCCAAAGCGCATGCGACCCTTGTTGCGATAGCGAAACAGGCGTGCCAGTCCGGACCTCATGATGCACTCAAAAGTGGCCAGCCTGGCGATCGTCATTGCCGTCTGTCTGATCCATTTCAGCTATGTCGACTTCCGTTACCGCCACCGCGGCAGCGTCATGTGGTTCTGGCTGGCGGGTCCGGCGCCGACGACCTTGTGGATCTCGCGAGGGGCGATCCTGGCCTGTTTTGTCGTGGCGCTCGCAACCTTGTACTTCGGGGTCAACGTTGCCGGAGTCGTGGCAATGATCGTGCTTCTCGTCGTTCACATCGCGACCCTGATCGTGGTCGAGGTTCGCGAGGAGGATTGGGTCCCGCCGCCGCCTCCGCCGGAGGAATGAAGGCCATATCGGCCGGCGTTTTGATTTAGTCCGGCGCGGCTACTTCACATCCCCGAAACCCGCCGCTATCACGCCCGCCAATCGCGCCGGCGCAACGCCGGAGCGGCGTTCGCCGAGAGCCGGTTCCGGCTTCAAGGCAAGCAAGCGTCAAAAGGGGAACGATGGCCACCAAGGCACAATCCGCTGAGGTTTCCGCAGCCACAGATTCAAGCGACGACGGTTTTCGCCGCCGCGACTTCCTGAACATCGCTCCGGTCGCCTTCGTCGGCGTCGGCGCGGTTGCTGCACTCGCTCCGCTGGTCATCCAGATGTCGCCGTCGGCCGACGTCCTCGCGCTGTCGACTACCGAGGTCGACATTTCCAAGGTCCAGGCGGGGCAGGGGATCAAGGTCAGCTGGCGGAAGCAGCCGGTATTCGTCCGCAACCTCACGCCAAAGGAAATCGCCGAGGCCAATGCGGTCCAGATGTCCGAGCTTCGCGACCCGCAGACGCTCGCCCAGCGGACCAAGCCCGGCAAGGCCAACTGGCTGATTACGCTTGGCGTGTGCACCCACCTCGGCTGCGTACCGCTCGGCATCGGCGAGGGCGAGAATAAGGGGCCGTTCGGCGGCTATTTCTGCCCGTGCCATGGCTCGATGTACGACACGGCTGCCCGCATCCGTCAGGGGCCGGCCCCGAAGAATCTCGAAGTGCCGGAATATAAGTTCACGTCGCCGACGACCGTGCAGATCGGCTGAGGGGGTTGAGCAGAAAATGAGCTTTTCCTGGGCCAAGAAGTACGAACCCAAGCATCCGGCAATGAAGTGGCTGGACGAGCGCCTGCCGCTTCCGCGCGTGGTCTATGGTGCGATCGGGGGCGGTTATCCGGTTCCGCGCAACCTCAACTACTTCTGGAATTTTGGCGTTCTCGCCGGGATATTCCTGACGATCCAGATCGTCACCGGCATCGTTCTCGCGATGCATTATACCGCGAGCGCCGACGGTGCGTTCAACTCGGTCAACCAGCTGATCATGCGCGACGTCAACGCGGGCTGGCTGCTTCGCTACGCCCACATGAACGGCGCGAGCTTCTTCTTCATCGTCACGTACATCCACATCTTCCGCGGCCTTTACTACGGATCGTACAAGGCGCCGCGCGAGCTCGTGTGGATGCTCGGCCTGGTCATCTACCTGTTGATGATGGCGACCGCCTTCATGGGCTACGTCCTGCCGTGGGGCCAGATGAGCTACTGGGGCGCGCAGGTCATCACCGGCTTCTTCTCGGCCTTCCCGCTGGTCGGCGAGCCGATCCGCGTATGGCTGCTCGGCGGTTATGCGCCCGACCAGGCCGCGCTGACGCGCTTCTTCTCGCTTCACTATCTGCTGCCGTTCGTGATCGCCGCGGTCGTGATCCTGCACATCTGGGCCCTGCACATTCCGGGCTCGGGCAATCCGACGGGCGTCGACGTCAAGGACGAGCGCGACACGCTTCCGTTCCACCCGTTCTACACGGCGAAGGACGGCTGGTTCGCCGGCGCCTTCCTGCTTGTCTATGCGCTGGTGACCTATTTCGCGCCCGACTATCTGGGGCACCCGGACAATTACATTCCGGCCAACCCGCTGGCGACGCCCGCGCACATCGTGCCCGAATGGTATTTCTGGCCGTTCTACGCGATCCTTCGCTCCTTCACGCTGGACTTCATCCTGCCGGCGAAGCTGTGGGGCGTGCTGGCAATGTTCGGCTCGATCGTGCTGCTGTTCTTCCTGCCGTGGGTCGATAAGTCGCCTGTCCGTTCGGGCAGCTACCGCCCGGTGTTCAAGCGGTTCTTCTGGCTGCTGGTGATCGACGTGGTCATCCTCGGCTACGTCGGCGGCGCGCCGATCTCACCGTTCCGCACGGCGCTCGGCCAGGCGGCAGCGGCTTACTATTTCCTCCACTTCCTCGTCATCCTGCCGCTGGTTTCGGCGTTCGAGACGCCCGACCCGCTGCCGAGCTCGATCTCGGCGAGCGTGCTTCACGGCGAGGAGGCCGAGGCTGCTCCCCTGGGGCAGAAGAAGCCGCGCCGCGGCTCAGTGGCGACCGCCGGTTAAGGGGGCAGGCAAGCACATGCGTTTCATCCTTGGTTTCATCGGCGCCGTTTTTGCAGGCGTGCTGCTTATCTCGATGATCAGCAATGCGGCCGGTTACTTCAGCAACCCGCCGGCACCGCTGGCGGCCGACGAGTTCCACCGCGAGCATAAGGAACTGCACCTTTCGAGCGACGGGCCCTTCGGCAAGTTCGACAAGGCTCAAGTCCAGCGCGGCTTCCAGGTTTATTCGGAGGTCTGCTCGGCCTGCCACAGCCTGCACCTCGCCTCCTTCCGCGACCTCAAGGGAATTGGCTACAACGACGCCGAGATCAAGAAGATCGCGTCGGATTGGAAGACCCAGGTTCCGTCGATCAACCCGGACACCGGTGAGGCCGCCACCCGCAAGGCTCTGCCGTCCGACAATTTCCCGGCGCCGTTCCCGAACGAGGTTGCGGCCCGCGCGGCGAACAATAACGCGCTTCCGCCGGATCTCACGCTGATCACCAAGTCTCGCGAGGGTGGGGCCGCTTACGTCTATTCGCTGCTGACGGGCTACGCGAACCAGGCGGGCTACAAGAACGAGAAGGGCGAGGAGCTCCTGAAAGAGTTCCCGGACGCCAAGACGCCCCCGAACCTTCACTTCAACCCGTACTTCGCGAACCTCAACATCGCGATGCCGCCGCCGCTCACCGCCAACGGGCAGGTGAGCTACGCGGACGGGACCAAGCCGACGGTTGACCAGATGGCGCGCGACGTCGCGGCCTTCCTGGTGTGGACGGCTGAGCCCAAGCTCGAGGCGCGGCATGCGGCGGGCATCGCGGTCGCGATCTTCCTGCTGTTTGCCTCGATCCTCGGTTATCTAGCGTACCAGCAGATCTGGCACGACGCGAAGCGGGCGGTCCGGGTCACGGGCGCACTGGAACCGAAGAATCAGGCGAAGAGCCGCGGCGCCAAAGCCAAGCAGGGCGTAGTCGGTTAAATTTGAATTGGATTGAGAAACACTGACCGCCGGAGTGCCGACAAGCGCACCGGCGGTCTTCTTTTGTGTGCTTCGTGGAGGGGAATGAAGCGATGAGGTTCAATCAGCTTTTGCTTGCGTCGGCGGCGCTGCTTGCCGCCCCGGCCTCGGCCGCCAGCGACACCGCGCGGATTATCGACGAAGGCATGAACCGCAGTCAGATCATGGTCACTGCGCATGAGCTGATGGACGACATCGGCCCGCGGCTGACCATTTCTTCGAACATGAATCGTGCCCAGCAATGGGCGCTCGCAAAGTTCAGCAGCTACGGACTAACTAACGTTCACCGCGAGCCGTTCGTGTTCGGGCGCGGGTGGGACATCGTCGATTCTGACGTGCGGCTGGTTTCTCCCCGGCCGATCAAGCTCACCGCAATCCCGATCGCGTGGACTCCGCCGACCGATGGCGCGCTGACCGCACCGATCGTCGTCGCGCCGATGAACCGCCCCGAGCATTTCGCGGCCTATCACGGCAAGCTCGCGGGCAAGATCGTGCTCGTGACAATTCCGGGGGAAGGCAGTGAAACTACCGATCCGCCGTTCCATCGCCTGACCGACGAGGAAATCGGCAAGGAAGACAAATATCAGCCGTCTCACTTCGATCCGGACGAGGAGAACGGCTTCCTCAAGCGGATCGATTTCTACCGCCAGATGGACAAGTTCCTCGCCGCCGAGGGCGCCGTCGCGTGGGTGCGCAAGGCAAGGGCTGACGGGAAATTGGTGTTTGGCGAAGGATACCAGCACGCGGTCGGCGACAGCCCCAAGCTTCCCGGCGTTGAAATCGCCGCCGAAGATTATCGTCGGCTCGCGCGAATGGCGAAGCTCGGCGAGAACCCGACGCTCTCGATCAACAGCAACGTCCGCTACCTCGACGACGACCGCAACGCCTACAACATCATCGCCGACCTTCCCGGCACCGACCCGAAAGCGGGCTATGTGATGGCGGGTGCGCACTTCGACAGCTGGGTCGCGGGCGACGGTGCGTCCGACAACGGTGCGGGCACCGTGGTGGTCATGGAAGCGGCGCGCATCCTCCGCCAGCTCGGCGTGCGGCCCAAGCGAACCATCCGCTTCGCGCTGTGGACGGGTGAGGAGCAGGGACTCTACGGCTCCGCCAATTACGTCCAGCAGCATCTCGCCAGCCGCCCGCCCGTGCTTGGTCCAGGGGGCGTGCTCCTCTGGGATGAGTTGATCCGCAAATATCCGGCGACGCCGCTGCCCGGCTATGGCTCGCTCAAGGCCTATTTCAACATCGATAACGGCTCAGGGAAAGTCCGCGGCATCTATTCCGAAGGCAATGCCGCCGCGGTGCCGATGCTCCGCGACTGGCTCTCACCGTTCGAGAGCATGGGCGCCAGCGCGGTGGTCGCCGGGCCGACGACGGGCACCGACCACGAACCGTTCCAGGCGGTCGGGATCCCCGGTTACCAGTTCATCCAGGATCCGCTCGATTACGAGACCCGCGTCCACCATTCGAGCATCGACACGCTCGATCATATGAAGGCCGATGACCTGCGCCAGGCGGCGGTCATAATGGCGGGCATGCTGCTCTCGGCGGCCAACAGCGACAGGGAGCTTCCGCGCCCGCCGCTGCCGACACAGCCGCTGGCAAGCGACCCGTTCAAATATGATTATCCCGAGCCCAAATAGCTTTTACCGACGCTAAGCTATTCTAGGTTCATGTGAATTCGCGTTCATCCTTAGGAACGCGGGCCGCGACGGATCGTTTGCACAGCTGACCCCAGTGATTTTGGCAGGTGTAACATGCGTATCCCCTTTATCTCGATGATTGCCGTCGGCGCGGTTGCGCTCGGCGGTTGCGCCTATGGTGACATGGGCGGCCTCGGTGTCGGCCTTGGCTACGGCAATGGCTATGGCGGCTACGGCAGCCCTTATTATGGTGCAAGCTACGGCTACGGCTCGCCTTACTATGGCGGTTATGGCTACGGTTCGCCTTATTATGGCGACGGCTACGGCTCGTCTTACTACGGCTGGAACGACGGCTATTATTATCCGGGCTCCGGCTACTACGTTTACGACAGCTATCGCCGTCCGTACGCGATGACGACCACCCAGCGGCAATATTGGTCGACCCGTTCGCCGGCACTGCGTTCGACGAGCACGACGACAACTACGCGCGCCAAGCCGAACTGGAGCGCGTTCAATCAGCGCCAGACCGCGCGAAGCGATCGCCAGACCGCGAGATCTGACCGCCAAACGGCGCGCGAACAACGCCGCGCCGACCGCCGCGACAACCGCTAGTCGGTTGGACGCTTCCTGATCAGGACGATCGAGGTGAACGTCATCACCGGTTGATCGTCCTGGTTGGTAACGACCGTTTCGGAGCGAAAGGAGCCGATGCCTGGCCTGCTCCGGGACGGCGTCTTGTCGACGATCTTCGCACGAACGTGGAGCGTGTCGCCCGGAAATACCGGGCGGCGCCACCGCAGCTCGTCGATGCCCGGCGAACCTAGGCCGGCCTGCTTCTCGCCGACGACGTACCGGGCGATTACAGCCATCGTCATCGCGCAAGTGTGCCAGCCGCTGGCCGCGATCCGCCCAAAATGCGTCTTTGCCGCTTCCTCATCGGACAGGTGAAATGGTTGGGGGTCGTACTTGCGGGCGAACTCGAGCACCTCTTCTCGCGTCACGTCGTAGGAGCCGAAATAGGTTTCGGTGCCGACTTCCAGGTCTTCGAAGTAGATCATGGATGCGGGGCATAGCGGGCGATGCGTCTTGGCGCGAGGCGGCGGCTTGCCTAGGCTGCGGAGGTGGCAACGTCTCTTCCCAGTCATTTCCATCCGCGCCTCATCGAGGCCGCGATGGCGTTGAACGAGAACCGGCTCGACGTCGCTGAAAGGCTGCTCAAGCCGCATCTCAAGGAAGATCCATTCGACGTTCGCGCAATCCGCATGCTGGCCGAGCTTGCGGCGCGTGTTGGACGAGTTCGTGACGCGGAAACATTGTTGCGCCGCGCCGTGGAGCTGTCTCCGGCTTGGGTCGCCGCAAGGGCCAATCTCGCCAACCTTCTGGGACGTATGGGAAGACCGGCCGAGGCGATGGAACTGCTAGAGGAAGTGCTGGCGGAAGAGCCGGAGGACCTCGCTCATTGGAATCTGAGGGCCGCGACGCTCGGCCGCCTCGGTGACTTCGAGCAGGGGATCGAGGTCTATGAACGCGTCCTCGCCGGCTCGCCCCGGCAGCCTCGCATTTGGGTCGGGTACGGCCATATGCTCAAGACGGTAGGCCGGCTCGCCGATGGGATGGCCGCTTACCGGAACGCGATCGCGCTGCGGCCGGCGCTGGGTGAGGCATGGTGGAGCCTGGCTAACCTCAAGACGGTAAAGTTCGAGCGAGCCGATATCGCCGCAATGCGCTCTGCGCTCGATGCGCCGCGGGCGACCGATGAGGACCGTCTGCATCTGCACTTTGCACTCGGCAAAGCGATGCACGACGCAAGGCGGACGAGCGAGGCGTTTGAGCATTATTCGAAGGGCAATGCCCTGCGTCTGGAATCGCGTCCCTATCGTCCGGGACATATCACGCGCACAGTTGATAAGTGCGTCGAAGCGTTCAGCGCCAAGGCGTTCGCGGAAAGGCCCGGTGGGAGCACCGCGCCAGATCCGATCTTTGTCGTCGGCTTGCCCCGCTCCGGGTCGACCCTGATCGAGCAGATCTTATCCAGCCACAGCCAAATCGAAGGCACGACGGAGCTTCCCGACATTCCGGCGCTTGCGCGCCACGTCGGCGATTATCCGGACGACGTGCTGAATTTGGATGGCGATGCCCGCCGCGCTTTGGGCGAGGACTATTTGAAGCGGGCCAGCGTCCAGCGTCGCACCGAACGCCCTCTCTTCATCGACAAGCTTCCGAACAACTGGCTGTTCGTCCCGTTCATCCAGCTGATCCTGCCCAACGCCAAGATCATCGACGCGCGTCGGCACCCGCTCTCATGTTGCTTTTCAAACTTCCGGCAGCATTTCGCGCGAGGCCAGGACTTCACTTACAGTCTTAGCGACGTCGGCCGTTATTACTCTGATTACGTTCGCCTCATGGCTCATATCGATGCGGTGCTGCCGGGGCGGGTCCACCGCGTCATTTACGAGAACATGGTCGAGGATACCGAGGCGGAGGTGCGTCGACTGCTCGAGTACTGCGGCGTGGAGTTCGAGCCGCAGGTTCTCGAGTTTTATAATACGGACCGCGCGGTCCGCACCCCAAGCTCCGAGCAGGTCAGAAAACCGATATACCGGGACGCCACGGAAGAGTGGCGTGACTACGAGCCCTTTCTTGGTGACCTCAAGCAAGCATTGGGGCCGATATTGGACGCCTATCCCGAGGCTCCCGCGTCCTGAGCGCAACGGTGGCGAAATAATTGGGGCCCTTCGATAGGTAGCCGTTGACAATCGATCATCGCTCTGTCGCAATGCTGACACACAGCCGAATGGGGGCATTCGCATGACTGATCGCTCGTTCCGCGCACTTACGCTCGGATTTCTCGCTTCTACCGCACTTGGTTCGCCGGCCTTTGCTCAGACCCCGGCTCCGTCAGACGCAACGCCGGCAACGCCCACGACGCAGTCGCCCGCGCCAGGGACCAACGCGACCGATGTCACGTCGCTTCCGGAACCGGTGAAGCAGGCGCAGGCCGCGGCCGGCGTGCCTGACGAGAGCGAGATCATCATCACCGCGACCAAACGCGAAGAGAATCTCCAGAACGTCCCCATCAGCGTCCAGGTGCTCGGCACCCGCAAGCTCGATCAGCTCAACATCTCGAACTTCGAGCAATATACGAAGCAGCTCCCGTCGGTGACCTTCCAAACGGCGCAACCGGGCTTCACCACGGTTTACATTCGCGGCGTCGCCGCGGGCGGCGACGGCAACCACTCGGGCTCGCTGCCATCGGTCGGCACCTACCTCGACGAGCAACCCGTCACGACGATCGGCGGAACGCTTGACGTTCACATTTACGACATCGCCCGCATCGAAAGCCTCGCTGGTCCGCAGGGTACGCTCTACGGCGCATCGAGCGAAGCGGGGACAATCCGCATCATCACCAACAAGCCCGAACTTGGGGTCACCACTGGACGTATCGACGGTGAGCTGAACTCGGTCTCTCACGGCGGCATCGGCGGCAAGCTCGAAGGCATGATCAACCTGCCGATTGCGTCCCGGATAGCATTCCGCGCCTCCGCCTTTTACCAGCGCGACGCCGGCTATTTCGACAATATCTTCGGTGAGCGGACCTACGTTGCACCGCATCCCGAAGACACGGTCCATTTCGACAACAGCCAGTTCGTCAACGACGATTTCAACAAGAACGTGGTCTACGGCGGCCGGGCGGCGCTGAAGATCGACCTCGACGACAATTGGACCGTCACGCCGACCTTCATGTACCAAAAGATGAAGACGAACGGCGTGTTCTTCGAAGACAAGGACTTGCCAGCTTACAAGACCATTCGCTTCCAGGACGAGATCAACAAGGATCGGTTCTGGCAGGCTGCGATGACGGTCGAAGGCAAGATCGCCAACTTCGATGTGACTTATGCCGGTGCCTACATGGATCGCCCGCGTTTCACGACTGGCGATTACACCGATTACACAGACGCCTACAATTCCTACTACATTGATTATTATAACAATTATGTAGAAACCTATGGCGTCGCGCCGGAATTCTGCACCCGTCCGACGGGCACCGGTCCCGGCATTCTCGGCTGCAACAATTACACCGACAATGCGGGCAATATTATCAATCCGCGCCAGCACACGCTTGCGACCGACCATTTCGAAAAGATGAGCCACGAGCTTCGTGTCGCTTCCCCGCGCGAATTGCCGGTGCGGGGCCTGCTCGGCGTCTTCTATCAGGAGCAGAAGAACCACATCTTCCAGGATTATTTGGTCGACAATCTCGCCGACAGCCTGTCGGTGTCCGGCTATCCCGGCACCGTGTGGCTGACCAACCAGCGCCGCAAGGACAAGGACTGGGCGATCTTCGGGGAGGCCAACTGGGACATCACGCCTCAGGTCACGATCACGGGCGGCCTTCGCTTCTATCGCTTTGACAACACCTTGTACGGCTTTGCCGGTTTCGGATTGGATAACCCTGGCGGCTCTAGAACCGGGCAGAATCGATGCCTGACGGTCAACGGTAAGGAAGCATTCACCGATCCAACGAGCCCGCTGGCCACTGGTAACTCCGGGCTCGATATTCCTTGTTACAACGTCGCTGACGTTGACGAGAATGGGAACGCCGTCCCGCGGCGGAGCAAAGGATCCGGACACATCCACAAGCTGAACGCGCAGTGGAAGCCGATCGAAAACACGATGTTTTACGCGACCTGGTCAAAGGGTTTCCGGCCAGGCGGCATCAATCGGCAGCCAGAAACCGCGCCTTATAGTCCAGACTTCCTGACGAGCTACGAGGCGGGTTGGAAAACGACCTTCCTGGGTAGCCGGCTGCGGTGGAACGGCGCCATCTACCATGAGAAATGGGACGGCATTCAGCTTAGCTACCTTGGGCCAAACAGCCTGACCATCACGCAGAATGGTCGGGGCGCCCTCGTCAACGGCATCGAGAGCGACATCAATTACGTATCGGGCGGCCTGTCGCTAACGGCAGCGGCTGCGTACACGCATGCCAAGACGAAGGGCAACGTTTGCCACGCCGCCATCTCGGTGGACCCGTCTCCAGACTGCAGCGGCAAAGATTCCAAGGGCAAGGACGACTATATCATCGTCCCATCAGGGACGCGGCTGCCGGTGACGCCTCGGTTCAAAGCCAGCGCGACCGCCCGCTATCAGTGGCCGGTATGGTCTGGCCGCGCCCATGTCCAAGGCGTTCTGGCCTATCAGGGCTCCGCGCCATCCGACATCCAGCCGGCCGACTATGCGGTAACCGGCAAGATCCGGAGCTCGACCCTTGTCGACCTGTTTGCCGGATATGATTGGGGCAATTATAGCGTCGAACTGTTCGGCACGAACGTCTTCGACGATCGCAACCAATTGTCGCGCTTCGTCTCTTGCGGTGGTTGTTCGAACGTGCACATCGTGATTGGCCGGCCACGCACAATCGGCATTCGCGCCGGGACGAAGTTCTAGCGTCCCGCGCTCGTTTCAGTGAGCTTCGGTTCGCCACGGCGCTCATCGCGCTCGCGGCGACCTGGCTCGCGATGCTCGTTTGGGGCGGGGGAGCGCTCGACCGCTCAATCTACGAAAGCCTGTACGCCGGACACCGTCCCGCGCTGGTGGCGATCGCGCGCTTTTTTACCTTCCTCGGTGAGCCAACGGTGCTGATCGGCGCCGGCATCGTCGTTGCGATTTGGCTTTTCGTGCAGGGGCATCGTCACTTGCCGCTCGCCCTCATCGCGATTGTCGCGATCGGCCGAGCACTCAGCGAAGCACAGAAATATTGGATCGCACGGGCGCGGCCCGATCTCGAAACCCATCTCGTCGTTGTCAAAACGTCGTCCTTCCCGAGCGGACACGCCACGAGCTCAATGGTATTCTACCTCGTTCTGGCGTTGGTACTCACGGCCGGAATGCGCTTGCACCGTGCCGCGGTGGTCGGCGCGGTACTCCTCTCGTTCCTGATCGGACTCAGCCGGGTGATGCTGGGCGTGCACTGGCCAAGCGATGTGATCGGCGGCTGGAGCTTCGGCATGTTGTGGGTACTGTTGACCCTGAAGCTGGCGGGAGGGTTCGTGAAGGGCGATAACCTGGCGGCGCGCAGGGCGTAAGGCCGCTCAGGCCGTCCGAAGTTCGGGTTTCCCATGCGGGGTGGTCAGCGTCGCCCGCTTGCTTAGCGCTCCGCCGCGCGTGCTGATCTTGTCGACCACCATGAAATTGCTGCGCCATTCTTCGCGCGTGACGTCGCAGCTGACATATCCCCGCAGGTTGTTGATGAACTTGAGCTCGGGATTGTTGGCCATGAACGACGGGCCCCATCCCGGCATGTCCTGTCCGTCGCCATCGCTGGAGATCGACGTGCCGACAATCTCCACTGCCACCGGCTTGTCGCGATCGTGGAGGAGGCCCGCATAAGCGGTGTGCTCGTCGCCGGTGAGCACGACGACATTCTCGAGCCCGCGCATGCGCGCGAGCAGTCGCCTGCGCTGCGCTTCGTAGCCCGCCCAGCTGTCCAGGTTTAGCAGCTTCTTCGGCGCGTCTTCCGAAGGCCACCGTCGATCGAGTGACATCATCATCACCTGCTGGGCGACCGCATTCCAGCGCACGTCGCGACGGTGGAGGTTGCGGTCCAGCCAGGCCTCTTCCTCGGCATTGATCATGTGCGCGGCTGGCGAGGTCACTTCAGCGCACGCGACGCGGTAGCCGTCGCCGCACGGCTGGTTGGTGCGAAACTGGCGCGTATCGAGAAAGTCGAGCCGGGCGAGGTTGCCGTAGCGGGCGCTTCGATAGAGGTTCAGCGCCGACCCTAACGGCATTTGCGCGCGCCGGACCGGCATATGCTCATACCAAGCCTGGAAGGCCGCCTGGCGGCGCAGTCGGAACACGTCGGCCGGCGGCGCGCCATCGTCATCGTCGACGTCACCGGCCCAATTGTTGCGAACCTCATGATCGTCGAACGTCACAAAGAATGGATGGACGACGTGTGCAGCCTGCAAGTCGAGGTCGGCTTTGTACTGGGCGTAACGCCGCCGGTAATCGTCGAGCGATGAGATGAGCTGGCTCGAGTGCTGCCGCACTGCCGGCGTGTCGGGCCCATATTCGTAGATGTAATCGCCGTAGTGGAAGACGAAGCCCAGGTCCTCGTCCGCCATGTGGCGATAGGCCGTGTAATAGCCTGCCTGCCAGTCCTGGCACCCGCACATCGCGAAGCGGAGCCTGTGCGGGCTTGAGTTCAGGCCCGGCAGGGTTCGCGCCCGCCCGCCGATGCTGCGCTCTCCGCCTGCCGTGAAGCGGTAGAAATAGGGCCGGTCGGGCTTGAGGCCGGCAACTTCAACATGGACCGAATGCGCGAGCTCGACGCGCGCCAAAGTCTCGCCTTTGGCGACGATCGTGCTGAAGCCTTCATCCGAGGCGACTTCCCAGCTTACCGGCATGGAGTCCGGCGTCATCCCGCCATGCGCATCGACCGGATCGGGGGCGAGGCGTGTCCAGATGACGAAGCCGTCGGGCGCTGGATCACCCGATGCAATGCCGAGGCTGAAGGGGTTGGCTCGCCACTTCGACTGCGCTCTCAGGATTGAGGGCGCGGCGACAAGGCCCGCGAGGCCCGTTCCGATGAAGTCGCGGCGCGTGAACATCGCCGCCAGCCTAGCGCGTCAGACGTTGAAGCGGAACAGCATCACGTCGCCGTCCTGAACGACATACTCCTTGCCTTCGGATCGCATCTTGCCTGCGTCGCGCGCGCCCGCTTCACCTCCGAATTTGACGAAGTCGTCGTAGGCGATGGTTTCGGCGCGGATGAAGCCGCGCTCAAAGTCGGTGTGGATCTCGCCGGCGGCCTCGGGCGCCTTCGCGCCGCGGTGCGTGGTCCATGCGCGCGCTTCTTTCGGCCCCGCGGTGAAGAAGGTGATGAGACCGAGCAACTTGTAGCCGGCGTGGATCATCCGGTTGAGGCCGGTCTCGTGAAGCCCGAGATCGGACAGGAATGCCTCGCGCTCATCGTTTGGGAGAGTGGCGATTTCTGCCTCGATCGCGGCCGAGATGACGACAGCCTCCGCGCCCTCGGCTTTCGCGCGTTGGAACACCCGCGCTGAATGCGCATTGCCGCCGGCAGCTTCGCGCTCATCGACATTGCAGACGTAAAGCACCGGCTTGGCGGTCAGCAGCTGCGCCCGCTGCAGCGCCTTCTCCTCCTCATGATCCTTGGGTTTCGTGAGCCGAGCGGGCTTGGACGCGCGCAGCAAGTCGAGCGCCTGGCTGAGGACGCTCGCTTCGATTTTCGCTTCCTTGTCGCCCTGCTGCGCTTTCTTGATCAGGTTCGGCACGCGCCGCTCGAGCGAATCCAGGTCCGCGAGCATCAGCTCGGTCTCGACTGTCTCGGCGTCGGCGATTGGGTCGACCCGCCCCTCGACGTGGGTGACGTCCCCTCCCTCGAAGCAGCGCAGCACGTGGACGATCGCGTCGACCTCGCGGATATTGGCGAGGAACTGGTTGCCCAGGCCTTCGCCCTGGCTTGCCCCGCGCACCAGACCGGCGATGTCGACGAACTCGATCTGAGTCTCGATCTCCTGCGCCGACTTGGCGACTTCGGCGATCTTGTCGAGGCGCGGGTCGGGCACGGCGACGCGGCCGACGTTCGGCTCGATCGTGCAGAACGGATAGTTCGCGGCCTGCGCGGCGGCGGTTTCGGTCAAAGCATTGAAAAGCGTCGATTTGCCAACGTTCGGCAGGCCGACGATGCCACAGCGGAAGCCCATGATTTTCTCGGATTGATAGGAAAGTCCCGCGCCCTTTAGGCGAAATGCGCGCTGTTGCTCAACCGCGCCTGCAAGTAAGAACGGTCATTCCAATAATCGCGGCGGAGGGGATCATGCCGATAGCGATTTCCAGGCGCTCCTTGCTCGAAGGGGCTTCCGCGGGGGCCGCGATTGCGATTGCCGCGCCGTCGGTCCGCGCGGCACCGTCGAAACCGCCGTTGTTCGGGCCGGCGCCGGGCATCGCCTGGCTGACCTACAACGAGAATCCTTATGGCCCGTCGCCGCGAGCGATCGAGGCGATGGCAGAAGCGGCGTCCAAGGGCTGCTATTACGCCGACGACGCCAACGATCGGCTTCGGGCGATGGTCGCCGAGCGCCAGGGGCTCACCGCTGCTCACGCGGCGATCGGCAACGGCTCACAGGAAGTGCTGAGTGCGGCGGCGCTCGAGTGGAGCCGGCATGGACCGGTGGTCATTCCCGAGCTCGGATTCGAAGAGCCGTTGCAGGTGGCGAAGAACCGTGGCGCGGAGTTCGTTCGCGTGCCCGTCCGCCCTGACATGGGCGTGGATCTCGATGCGATGGCAGCCGCTGCCGAAAGCCAGCGTGCGTCGATGGTCTACCTGTGCAACCCCAACAATCCGACCGCGATGCTGGTGGGATCCGACGCTCTCCGACGCTTATCCGAGCGGCTTCCGCGAAGCACCACCCTGCTCGTCGACGAAGCCTATAACGAACTTACCGACCACCCTGAGGCGAACTCCGTCATCGATCTGGTTAAGGCCGGGCGAAACGTCATCGTCAGTCGCACTTTTTCCAAGATCTACGGGCTTGCGGGCATGCGCATCGGCTACATCCTGTCGACGCCCGAGAATGCGGCACGCGTAAACAGCAATATCATGACGATCGACCTCGGTACGGCATCGCTTGCCGCCGCTATCGCGTCATTGAACGACCAGGCATTCATGACCTTTTCCAAGAACCGGATCCTCGAGGCGCGGGGCATGATCCTGGATGCCACGCACCGCCTCGGGCTCGAGACGCTGCCGTCCCAGGCGAACTTCGTGTTCGTGCGAGTGCCCGACGCCGACGCACTCAAGGCGCGTATGGCCGAGAAGGGCATCATCATCCGCGGCGCTTACGGAAAGTGGAAGAACTGGTCGCGCGTCAGCACTGGCAAGATCGAGGACGTCCGGCGCTACGTCGCGGCGCTTCCGGAGGCCGTTCGCGCTTAAGCGTCAGGCGAAGTTGAAGCTGACGGACAGGCGTTCGCCGCGCCCGGTCCCGGGCAGCACCTCGTGCCGCAACCAGCTTTCCCAAAGCAGCAGCATGCCCGGCTTCGGGTCGATGGTCACGAAGCTGTCGGCCAACTGCGGGGCGGCCATCATTAGCGGCAGCCGCGGGTCCTCGAAGCGGATTCCGCCGGATCCGGCCGGCACTTCCACGTAGAACGTTCCCGACAGGATGCTGTGCGGATGAACGTGCGCGCTGTGGTGCCCGGAGGCCTGAAGAAGGTTGGCCCAAAGGCTGTCGAGCTTGGGCTTCCTGTCCCACCCTAGTTCACGCGCAAATGTGGCCGCATGACACGTGAGGAGCTTGGCCAAATCCGCGAAGGCCGGATCGCGCTTTGGCAGATCGTTGAGCGAGGCATAGCTCGTGTACCCTGCATACCGGTGTTGCTTCGACCATTCGCGCCCTGCGCCGTCATCCTCGGCCAGCGTGCGGATCGAATGCGCGAGGCTGTCCAGTAACGCGGCATCCGCGATCTGAGCTTCGTAGAGCTTGGTCGGGAAAAGCGAACGGGTCATTCGGCCTGCTGCATCCGGAGCGCCACTTCGCTCATGAAGCGCGTGTCGTCGCCATCCGCGAGCCATTCGGCTTCCGAAGCGATGGCGCCGAGCATGTCGCTCAGCACGTCAAACTCCGACTTGGCGTAATTGCCGAGCACGTGCGGCGTCACCAGGTCCTTCCGGCCGGGGCCGGGGTGGCCGATGCCGATCCGCACGCGCCGGAAATCCGGTCCCAGGCTCGCATCGATCGAGCGCAGGCCATTGTGGCCGGCAAGGCCGCCTCCGACCCGCACCTTCACCTTGAACGGCGCAAGGTCGAGCTCGTCGTGGAAGACGGTCAGCGCGTCGGTATCGAGCTTGTAGAACTTCAGGGCCTGCTGAACCGCGTCGCCGCTATCGTTCATGAAGGTCTGGGGCTTCAGCAGCAGCACGCGGTTGCGGCCGATCCGCCCTTCAGCGATCAGGCTCCGGAACTTCTTCTGCCAGGGCCCGAAATCATGGCCTTCGGCGATGATGTCAGCCGCCATGAAGCCGACATTGTGCCGGTGAAGCGCATATTTGCCGCCAGGATTACCGAGGCCGACCCAGATCTGCATCGCGTGTCGCTAGCAGGACAGGGCGCAAACAAAAACCGCCCGCCCTTGCGGGCGAGCGGTTCGTGATAGTCTCAAAGAAGAGAAGCTTATTCTTCCGAAGCGCCTTCGGCAGCTTCGCCGCCTTCGCCCTCGGCGCCAGCTTCGCCTTCCTCGCCCACGGTCGGGACTTCGCCCTCGGCCGCGGTCTCTTCGTCTTCGGCCTTCATCGCCGACGGAGCGACGATGGTGGCGACGGTGAAGTCTTCTTCGGTGTTCGCCGGGGTCACGCCGTTCGGCAGCTTGACCTGGCTGATGTGGATCGAATCACCGATCTCGAGGCCATCGAGCGGAATATGGATCTCGCTGGGGATGCTTGCGGCATCGCAGACGATTTCCAGCTCATGGATGACCGTGTTCAACACGCCGCCGCGCTTCAGGCCAGGCGACGCTTCTTCGTTGTCGAAGCGCATCGGGACGGCCACGTGCACCTTGGTGTGCTCACCAATGCGCAGGAAATCGACGTGGATGGGCCGGCTCGAAACTGGGTGGAAATCGACCGCCTTCGGCAAGGTGCGGTGCGCCTTGCCCTGATAGTCGATCATCACCACCGAGTTCATGAAGTGGCCGGTGTGAAGCATCTTGGTAAGAAGCTTCTCTTCGACGTGAATCGACAGAGGCTCCTTCTTCTCGCCGTAAACCACGGCGGGGACCCGTCCTTCGCGGCGCAATTCGCGGGAGGCTCCCTTGCCAGCCCGTTCGCGCGCTTCGGCGGGCAGCGTCAGCTGTTCGCTCATTGTGCACTCTCCAAAAGAAAACCCGCCACGCCTCCAGGGATGACCATGGCCAGGGAGCGCGCCCACTAGGGGAGAAGTGCCGGAAAAGCAAGGCGCGGGCAGAGCCGCGCCGCGGGTCAGTTCACCCGGGTCGAGGGGATCCCCATTTGGGCCAGGCGGACCAACACGCTGTCATTGCCCGCAAGGTGGCCAGCGCCGACCGCGACGAAGACCGTTCCGGGTGTTTGCATCCGGCCCGCGATCCAGTCGGCCCAGCGTGCGTTCCGCTCGGTGAAGAGCATGCGATACGTGTCGGGCGAAGCCTGCTTCAGCTGCGACAGCATGCGCACGAACACGCTCTGGTCGCCGCGCTTCCACGCCGCCTGCATGTCGACCATCGCCTTCGATAGATTGTCCATCGACGCTGGGTTGGGCGCCGATCCGGGCTGCGGTGCTGCCGGTTGGGGCATCTTGGTGAACATGTTGAGCTGGGATTCGAGCGTCTCGAGCCCTTCAACCGGTTTGCCCTCGAGCTCGGCGACGTGGCGCAGCACCATGTCCGCCCCGTTCCCAACCTGCATGCCCTGGCTCTTGCCAGCGTTGATCGCCATCCGCGTCGTTGCAAGGAAGGAAGCGGAAGCGGTGACGTTGGGCATCCGTATGGCTGGTTTCGGCACGATCGGCCCCTCTGGAACCAGGGTTTCCAGCACCAGCTCGTTCGATTTCTCGAAAGCGTCCCTGACCTGGTCGTTGAACCATTCGGATTGGCCATCGAGCGCGTGGAAGGTGCCGAACAGGTAGACGGTTGTGTCGGCGTCACGGACCATGAAGATTGCGGGGTCGGCGTTGTCCGGCGGGAGCGCCGGCGAAGCGGCGCTGAGTGCTGCGGCAGCGACTAGCAAATTGACCATCACACACCCTCCCAGGTGGATAGTCTGGAGTGTCTTTCGCGATCGATGCGGACGCGTTACTACATGCGGGAAAAACCCCGCTTTTCATCGACTTCGCGCATCAGACCCCCCAGCCCGATACCTTCCGATCATGGTCACCGAGTTATTAAAAATTGTCTAGCGAAATCGCCAGAAGGTGAACATTTATCGACAGATAGAGCGGGTCACGCGGCCTACTGAAGCTGGCGGACCTGGTAGCCGCCCTTTTTCAGCATCGCGATGACCGAGTCTTCGCCAGCGAGGTGGCCTGCGCCGACCGCGATCAGCACCGACCCCGGCGAGGTCATGCGTTGCTCGATCCACTTGGTCCAATTCTGGTTGCGGCGCTTGATCAGCGCCTGCTGCAGCTCGGGCGAGGCGGCGAGGTCGTGGTTGAAGGTGCGGGCAATCGCCTTGACGTCGCCGCGCGACCAGGCGGCGAGCATGCCGCCGAAGTCCTTGTTCATATTTGCAGAGAGCGTGATCGCGCCTTCGAGCAACTGGCGCTGGGCTTTCTCGGGCAGCGTGTCGAAGAAGCCGAGCTGCTCGACGTTGGTTTCGAGCTCCCCGACCGGCTTGCCCTTGCTGGTGAAGGCGTTGCGCAGGACGGCCTCGACGCCTTCCTGGCCCTTGAGACCCAAGTCGCGGAACTGGTTGCCGAGCAGGATGAAGGCCGCGGCCCAGGTCTCCATCCGGTCGAGCGCGGTTGGCGGGAAGCCGCTCTTCTTGATCGCGGTTTCAAGATCGGGCCGCTTTTTAGGAGGTACGCGGTCAATGAGTGGCGGAAGCCCAGGCGAGAAAGCGAGGCTGCTCAACGCTGACATGATCTTGGTCGGGTCCTTGTCGTCGACGATCGTCTCGACCACGAGCTGCTGCGAATTGTCCATCGCCTGGTCGAACCTAGCCGTTCGCCACTTATAGTTTTCGGGCAGCAGATGGATCGTCCCGAACAGGTAGATGGTCGTGTCGGCGTCGCTGACCGACCAGAGGGCAGGATGGGCAGGCGTCGCGGCGGCGGCGGGCGCCCCGCCGAATGACAGCACGGCGGCGAGAGGCGCGAAAAGGCGTTTGAGTAGCTTCACCATAGACTCCTGAACGTGGGGACCGGGCTTAAGGCTTCAAGCTTGCGGTTCGATGAAGACGCAGCCAAAGCCGGAACACCTCCTTCGTGGCCGGGGCAAACATTTTGAGCTTGAGTTTCCAGGACCTGATTCTGACGCTCCATCATTATTGGGGCGCGCAGGGCTGCGTCATCCTCCAGCCCTATGACATGGAAATGGGCGCTGGGACCTTTCACCCGGCGACGGTGTTGCGCGCGCTCGGGCCGGATGCCTGGCGAGCCGCTTATGTCCAGCCGTGCCGCCGTCCGACCGATGGGCGCTACGGCGAGAATCCCAACCGGCTTGGGGCTTATTACCAGTACCAGGTGGTGCTGAAGCCCAGTCCCAACGACCTCCAGGACCTCTATCTAGGTAGCCTCCGCGAGATCGGCATCGACCCGCTGAAGCACGATATCCGCTTCGTCGAGGACGATTGGGAAAGCCCGACGCTCGGCGCCTGGGGCCTCGGCTGGGAAGTCTGGTGCGATGGGATGGAGGTGACCCAGTTCACTTACTTCCAGCAGGTTGGCGGGTTCGAGTGCAAGCCGGTGACCGGAGAGCTGACGTACGGGCTGGAGCGGCTGGCGATGTACATCCAGGGCGTCGACAACGTTTTTGACCTCCGGTTCAACGATGCCGGGGTCACTTACGGCGATGTTTTCCGCGAAAATGAGGTCGAGATGTCGACCTATAATTTCGAAGTCGCGGATACCGACGCTCTGTTCGACCTTTTCAGGAAGTCGGCCGCCGAATGCGAGCGGTGCCTGACCGCCAAGCTCCCGATCCCGGCGTATGAACAGGCGATCAAGGCGAGCCACGTATTCAACACGCTTCAGGCGCGCGGCGTGATCAGCGTGGCCGAGCGCCAGGCCTACATCGGCCGCGTCCGCGACCTCGCGAAGGCCGCCTGCGGCGCATGGCTGGAGCGGTCGGCGCTATGAGCGACTTCCTGCTCGAATTGCGGTCCGAGGAAATCCCGGCGCGGATGCAGGCCAAGGCCCGCAATGACGTTTCGCGAATGTTTGCCGAATGCTCCGAGGGCGCAGGTTTAAGCGTCGGTAAGATTGAGGTTTTTTCTACGCCGCGCCGGCTAGTGCTGATCGCCCGTGATGTCGCTGAGGCGACCGAAGCCAGCCGCGAGGAGCTGAAAGGCCCGCGCACCAGCGCGCCCCCACAAGCGCTCGAGGGCTTCCTCCGCAAGACCGGCCTCGTGAAAGACCAGCTGGAAGAACGCGACGGCGTTTTCTTCGCCGTGATCGAGCGGGCAGGGCGCCCGGCAGCGGATATCCTTGCCGACGCGGTGAGGCAGATAGTCGCCGATTTTCCTTGGCCAAAATCAATGCGTTGGGGCTCTGGCACCTTGCGCTGGGTCCGTCCGCTTCACGGGATCGTTGCCATGCTCGGCGAGGAGATCGTGCCGGTCGAGATCGACGACATCTCTTCCGGTGCGTCTACCGTCGGCCACCGCTTCCATCATCCCGGCTGCATCACCGTCGGCGGGGCCTCCGACTATGTTGAAAAGCTCCGCGCATGCAACGTGATCGTCGACCAAGACGAGCGCGAGCAGTTGATCCGCGAGCGTGCGGCTGCTGCCGCGACGGCGGCCGGGCTAACCCTGCTGGCCGACGAGGGGCTGGTCGTCGAAAATGCCGGCCTCACCGAATGGCCGGTGCCGCTGGTCGGGCGCTTCGACAGCGAATATCTGGACGTACCGCGCGAGGTGATCGTCCTCACCATGCGCACGAACCAGAAGTATTTCGCCTGCACCAACGATGAGGGGCTGCTAGCGCCTTCATTCGTCTGCGTCGCCAACATTGACGCCGAGGACGGCGGGGAGGCGATCGCCGCGGGCAATGCTCGCGTGCTCGCCGCGCGCCTCGCCGATGCTCGCTTCTTCTGGGAGCAGGATCTGAAGGTGCCGCTCGAGGAGCAGGCGAAGAAGCTCGACGGGATCGTGTTCCACGAAAAGCTCGGCACGGTCGCTGAAAAGGTCGAGCGCGTGACCAAACTCGCGCGTTGGCTGGTCGAGCAGAAGGTCGTGAAAGCGGACCCGAAGCAGGTCGAGCGGGCGGCGCGCCTCGCCAAGGCCGACCTCGTCACGGGCATGGTCGGCGAGTTCCCCGAACTCCAGGGCGTGATTGGGGGCTATCTGGCCGAGGCGCAGGGCGAGCCCAAGGCAATCGCCGACGCCATCCGCGACCATTACGGCACGCCGACTGAGCCCACGTCTGCCGCAGTATCGCTGGCCGACAAGCTCGACACCATTTGCGCGTTTTTCAGCATTGATCAGAAGCCCACGGGATCGAAGGATCCGTTTGCCCTCCGCCGGGCGGCGATCGCGTCGATAGAACTGATCGTCGGCAATGGCCTCCGCCTCAATCTGACCGAAGCGGTGCGCGGCGCTCTGGCAAACCGTGCTGGCACGGCGAAGGACTCAGGCCCGACTCACCGCCTGGACAAGACTGCTCCCGAGATTCTCGATTTCTTCGCCGATCGCCTGAAGGTCCAGCAGCGCGAAGCGGGCGTTCGGCACGATCTGATCGATGCGGTGTTTGGACTGGGTGGAGAAGATGACCTCGTGCGCCTGCTTGCCCGCGTGAACGGGCTTCAGAACTTCGTCGAGACCGAGGACGGAAAGAATCTGCTCGTTGCCTACAAGCGCGCCGCGAATATCCTTAAGAAGGAGAATTGGGTGGGACCGCAGGTCATGACCTCGGCGGAAGAGCAGGGCATCCCGCAAACCGGCGAGGAAGACCCGCTCGTGCTGGTCGACGATCCGATCGTGGGCGAAGCGGTGGCCGAGATGGCCTCCGGCCAGGCTGGTGCCGATTTGCCCGAGGAGAAAGCGCTGATCACTGCGCTCGACAAGGCCGAGCCAAAGGGATCGGCGGCGATCGACAAGGAAGATTTCACGGCGGCGATGGCGGCGCTCGCATCCCTAAGGAAGCCGATCGACGACTTTTTCGACCATGTGACGGTCAACGATCCGGACTCGGCCAAGCGCGAGCGGCGGCTCAACCTGCTGATGCGTTTCCGCGACGCCGTGAACCGCGTCGCCGACTTCTCGAGGATCGAAGGCTAGATCTCGCGATCGTCGCGGACGCCGTCGCCGTCGCGGTCTTTGACCGAGGCGGAGCGCAGGCTGTCACGCTCGCGCCATTCCTTCTCACGCTCTTCCATCGCGCGAACATGGTCCTGGTGCTCGCGCTCGATCGCTTCGCGGCGATCGGCTTCGCTCCGGTAGCGCGCCTTCCACTTCCTTCGTCCGCCAGCGGTCAGGAAGATGCCGATCAGTACGCCGAGGAGGAAGACCAGGGCGCAAATGACCCACAAGTTTGGATCCGACGTGATGTTCATTTCGCGACCTCAACGTGAGTGGTTTCGCGGCGACTACGCTTCAGCGCGCCGCCGCGTTCCACCTGCAGTCGCAATTAGGTCTGGAGGAAGCTGTCCTTGATCGAACAAGCCGCCGGACCGAGGATGACGATAAACAGCGTCGGCAGAATGAACAGGATGAGCGGCACGGTCATGATCGCCGGCAGGCGGGCCGCTTTCTCTTCCGCGCGCATCATTCGGGCGTGGCGGAATTCTGCCGAGAGCACGCGCAGCGCTGACGCAAGCGGCGTACCGTATTTCTCGGTTTGAATCATGGTGGTTACGACACCGCGCACCGCCTCGAGATCGACGCGATCGGCGAGGTTCTCGAACGCCTGGCGGCGCTCGCTGAGAAAGCCAAGCTCGATAGCAGTCAGGCCGAACTCATCGCCCAGCTCAGGATATGCCTTGCCCAGCTCCTTCGCGACGCGGTTGAATGCGGCGTCGACCGTGAGGCCGGCCTCGGCGCAAATGACCAGAAGGTCGAGCGCGTCGGGGAGGCCTTTGCGGATCGCGTGGCTGCGCTTTGTGACCTTGTTCTTCAGCCACAGGTCAGGCGCCTTGTAGCTCCCGACCAGGATACCCGCGACGGTCATGTACCGGCGGAAGCCGGACCAGTCTGGATAGAAGTTGAAGACGTAGAGCATCAGCACGGCAGCGACGCCGAGCACGAGCGGCAGCACGAAGCGCGCGAAGATGATGAAGAAGGCCAGGTCCTTGGTGCGGATACCGGCCTGCATCAGGCGGAGCTGGGTCTTCTTCAGCTGGTCGTCCTGAAGCATCTTGAACTGCGTCAGGATACCCCGGACCTTGTCCGCCGCTTCGTTGCGATTGGTCAGCTTCTTGCGCTTGTTGGTCGAGGCAACGATGCCCGCCTTGAGCTGCTCGCGCCGTTCGTTGAGCGCTTTGACCCGGCGCGCCATCGGGTCCTTGACGGTGGTCGCCGCATAGATGGCGAGCAGCACCGCGAAGGTCGCGACAGCACTGAGCATCGTCGCAATCCAGATGACATCGAAGCCGAGAAGGGTGGGGCCTTGCGCCTGCATGGATTTACTTGCCCCTTAGATCTCGAAGTTGACCATTTTGGCCATGATGAGCACGCCGATGCCCATCCAGACCATGCCGCCGATACCGGCGACGATCAGCCGCTGATCGGTGAAGAAGCCGCCCATGTAGGTCGGGTTCATCATCCACACGAGACCGAAGACGATAAAGGGCAGCGACCCGACGATATAGGCCGAGGCCTTGGCTTCCGAACTCATGGCACGGATCTTGAGCTTCATCTGGGCACGCTTGCGCAGCACGTCAGCGAGGTTCGACAGGGTCTCCGCAAGGTTGCCGCCGGTTTCCCGCTGGATCGCCAGGGTGATGACGAAGAACTGGAACTCGGGAGTGCCGAGACGATCGGCAGTCTCCTGAAGTGCCGCTTCCATCGTCCGGCCGATCTTCATCTTGTCGTTGACCATGCGGAACTCGACACCGACCGGGCCGGGAACTTCGCTTGCGACAATGCCAAGCGTTTCGGTGATGGGAAGGCCGGAACGAAGGCCGCGGACCATCAGCTCGATCGCGTCGGGAAAGTTCACGGTGAACTTGTTGACGCGGCGCTTGATCATTTTGCCGGTGATGAAGTGCGGGCCACCAATGCCGAAGAACAGCCCCATGAACAGCGCCAGGAAGAACGGCGCACCCTTGAACATTAGTCCAACGATCACGAGGCCGATCACGCTGAGGCAGATGATTGCATATTTGGCGAGGCTGATGTCTTTGCCTGTCATCTCGAGCCGTTTGCGCAGAAGCGCGGGCCTCGGGATCAGAGTTGAAGCGACGCCTTCGATCTTGCTGGCGCGCTCGGCGAACAGCTTGCGGATCTGGGCCTGGGCATTGCCGGCGATTGCGTCGCCATGGCGCTCCTTGATGAGCTCCATCCGCCGCTTGACGGCCTTGGAGGCCGATGGGCCGCGCAAGGCCATGAAGGCCAGCGCCAGTCCGCCACCGCCACCGATCAGGAGTAGCCACAGAAGCATTTCGTGCCTTCGCCTCTCAAACTGGCCCGACGGCTGGATCGCCGGCGAGCCGAAACTCCAACTCGCTTACGCAGCCTTCTCCTTGGGCTTCGAAAGCATCGACTTCAGGTTGCCGACCAGCGACTTGGCCGCTGCGGCGGGCGCTTTGTCGGTCGCCGCACCTTCCTCGCTCGCGTGGCTCAGCACCACGCCGGACAGCGTATTGAACGGAGCGACCATCTTGCCGCTGGCGACTTCCGCCATAGGCTTGCCGAGTTTCGCGGCCTGGGCCGCGAGCTTGGCGTCGTACGGGAAGACGATATCCACTGCCCGCTCGATCGACTGCTCGAAATCCTTACGGCTGATCTCAAGGGCACCGCCCGAGGGAACGCCGTTGGCGACGACTACGACCTTGGTCTGCGGTGCGTTTGACTTGAGCCAGGCGAGAACGCGAATCGTATCGCGGGTGGCAGCCAGCGTCAGCTCCGCCACGACCACAGCGACATGCGCGTCGTGGACGAGGTGCGGGTGCTGAATGAGCATGTGCCGCGGAAGGTCGAGCACGGTCGATTCAAACGCGTTGCGCATTTCTTCCTGGAGCTGGTGGAAAGCGCTGCCGTCGGTCACCAGCGGCTGGTTGATCGGCGCTTCGGCCGACAGGACCGACAGCCGTTCATTGGCACGAACCATCGCGCGCTCGATGAACAGTCCGTCGATACGGCTTGGATTTTCAATCGCGTCGGTCAGGCCGCGTCCGGGTTCGAGGTCGAGCGCCAGCGCACCCGTTCCGAAATGAATGTCGAGGTCCAAAAGCGCCGTGCTGCGGTGAGCCTTCTCACCAAGCAACCATGCCAGCGAGGTCGCCATCGTGGATGCGCCGACGCCGCCGCGCACGCCGATCACCGCCGCCATCACGTGCGGTTTGTCGGCCTGGGCTTCGCCACGCGGTCCGGACAGGATCATCTGGGCGTGAGCAAAGGTGTCGCGAAGCTGATCGACGGTGAACGGTTTCAGCAGATAATCGTGGATGCCGCTGGCAACGAGGTCGCGGTACAGGCGAACGTCGTTCACCGTGCCGGACGCAATCACGATCGTCCCCGGTTCGCAGACTTCCGCGAGGGCGTTGATATCATTCAGCGGATCCGCAGATTCCGACAAGTCGACGAACAGGATGTTCGGGCTGGCGGAAACCGACAGGGACTGAACGGCATTGCGAAGGCCGCCCTTGTTTACCTTTTCCGGAGACCAGCCGTGCTCGACCGCAACCGGCCGCAGCATGTCGGCGGTCGCTTCGTCGCTGACGAAAGCGGTGAACGGATCGCGCAAACCCGCGCGCGCCTGAAACGGAGCGTTCATCACTTACTTTCCTTCGTGCTGAGAGCTTCCAGACCCTTGGTGCCTGACGGCGGGGTCGTGCGGTAAAGGTTGACCGGCCGGGTCGCGGTACGGGCGTCGGCGACGCCAGTGCCCTCCTGTCCGTGGACGAGGTCCTGCGGATTGGCGACCTGGGCGGCAAGCGCAGCGTTGACGCTGCAGCCGAAATTCGTCGGCGACTGGTTCTGGAAGTTCGGCTGCGAAACGCCGCTCCAGTCCGGGCAGCCGGGAACGGTTGCGGCATTGCGGCTCACCACGATCCGAACGGTGCCGGGCAATGGTTGGCCGGCGGTGATCGGAGCGCCAGGGCTGACAAGCAGGCCGTAATTGCCGGCGACATCCGCCACCTGAGCGCGGGCCGGGCCTCCGTCGAAACCGTCCACGAAGACCGTGTCGCCGTAGCGGACATCGAGCGCGCGGAACCAGGAGTCCAGCCGCGCAGCTTCACCGGGCGCCAGGGCGCCCGAAGGAGCGGCGGCATCGAACACATAATTGGTGGTCGATACGACCGGCACATGGACCGCGGTCATGCCTTCGCGCGGCACGTCGGCCGTGTTGCATGCCGTCAGGCCTGCTCCGAGGGCGACGATCAGAAGTTTGGAACGCATCTTCGCTTCCTTCCTCAAAGGGCCGCAGGTCACAGCTTGAACCCAGGCGCGGCGATCGCGCCACCAGCCGGGACAGTCGTGGTGACCGGCGGAGCCTGCACCGCCGTCGGGTCAACCTTGTTGATGCCTTGGTAAGATTGGCCACCGAGTACCGCGACCGCGTCGTTTGGCATGCGATAGCCGTCGGTCGGCAGTGCGATCTGACCGGAAACCGGACGAACCAGGTAGGGCGTGACGATGATCACCAACTCGGTCTCGTCGCGGCGATAGGCCGTCGAGCGGAACAGGGCGCCAAGGACAGGCAGGTCGCCAAGGAACGGCGCCTTGCTGATGTCATTGGTGTCGTGCTTGCGAAGCAGGCCGGCGATCATGAAGCTCTGGCCGGAACCGAGCTCGACCGTCGTTTCCGCGCGGCGAGTGGTCAGTGCGGGCACGGTGAAGTTGTTGAGCGTGACCGAACCTTCGTTCGACAGCTCGCTGACTTCGGGGCGGACGCGCATCGAGATGCGGCCATCGGCAAGCACGATCGGCGTGAAAGCGAGACCAACGCCGTACTGCTTATATTCGATCGTCACCGCACCGAGCGACTGCGACACCGGGATCGGGAATTCACCGCCGGCCAGGAAGCTTGCGGTTTCACCCGACAGCGCCGTGAGGTTCGGCTCGGCGAGCGTGGTCACCAAGCCATCCTTCTGAAGGAGGTCGAGCGTGCCGAGCAGGTCCGTGCCGAGAATATGGCCGAAGATGCCGAGCGTGGTGCCGCCGACGATATTGTTGAACGTCGCGCCGGTAACGGTGGTCGGCTTGACGCCGGTGATCGGATTGGGCGGACCCTCGACGACGTTGATCTTGCCCGGGTTGCCTTGGCCAATGCCGAAGATGGTGCCCGTGTCGACGTCGCGATTGAGAAGATTGACGCCGATCTGCTTCATGGCGGTGCGGTTCATTTCCGCGATCCGGACCTTGAGCGTCACTTGAAGCGGCGTCGCCGTGCGCAGCCGGTTGACGACGCTAATCCCTTGGCCAACGTAATTCTCGACCAGCTTCTGCGCGACATCCGCGTCATCGGGCGAGCTAACCGTGCCGGTGAGCAGCACGAGGTTGTTCATCGGCGTCGCCTGAACCGACGCTTCGGGCATCGCCAGGCGAAGCATTTCATTGAGCGAGCCGACGTTGTTCGCAACGCGGACGTTGGCGGCATAAACTACGTGACCCGACTTCGAGGTCGCATAGACCGTCGTTTCGCCGGAAGTCTTGCCGAAGACGTACAGTTGGGTCGAAGACCGCACCTGAACGTCGGCAATCGCATCGTTCGCCACGAACACGTCGCTCATCGGCTCGGACAAGCGGACCAAAGTCCCCGTGCCCTGGCTGAGGTTGAGCGTCTCGGACGGCCGTGCCGCCTGACTTTGGGCGGCAGCGGCTGGAGCAGCTGCTCCGACCGTGCCGAGTGCGATGGCGATGGCCGCCACCGCCGTACCCAGGCGCGCCTGGGCGAAGTTGCGAGTTTTCATTTTAGCGAGCTCCCACCGGAACAACGGTGACACTGTTGCCGCGAGCAACACGAACTACCGGACCGGTCGGGGCCGGCGCGGCGCCAGCTCCACCAGCAATGGCTTGACCGATACCCTTGCCGAGACCCGACATCGCCTGCGCGAGTTGCGTTGACGCATCGTTACGGCCCGGGACAGTGCGGCGCTGGAAGCGCGACACGTCGCCACCGGTCGTGAAGGTGGTATTCGAGTCCATCGGACGGTTGGCGATTGCGAGCAGCATCTGCCGCTCCTGCGCCGGATCGGCATTGGCCGGGACCTTGACGTCGCCCGATGCAACCGCACGCTCGAGTTCGGCCGTGTTATCGGCGATCGAGCGGAGCGACAGCGACAGCTGGCCCATGCTCTGCGCGACCGCGATCTTCTCGGCGATGCGCGGAGTCACCTCCATCGTGACGTTGGAGAATGTCTTCACCTCGGTCTTGCCGTCGTCATTCTTGTCCGTCAGCCGCTGGTCGGTCGCGAGGACGCGGACGTTGCGGATGATCGTCTCGGAAACCTTGAGCGCGGCGCCGTCGCCACCACCCTGGACCTGCTGAGTCAGCACGATGTCCACGTGGTCGCCCGGGAACACGAAGCCGGCGACGCCGGTCGCGACGTTCACAGGAACGGTCACGGCGCGCATGCCGGGGCCAAGCGCCGCGGCAAGGAAGCCACGATCGTTCGGGCCTACCAAGGCGCCCCGAGTGACCGGCTGGCCGGCGGTGATATTATAGCGGACAACGGTGCCCATCAGTCTGCGAAGATCGCTGTCGGGGCCGCCTTCCACGTAATAGGCGTCCTGCATCAGTTCCTTGGGCCAAGGCTGATACGCGAAGCTCTCCGCATCGATGATGGTGCCGACGGGCAGGGCCTTCTTGGCGACAAGGACCTTCGGCCCAACGGGAACGGCAGGCGCAGCAGAGGCCTGCTGCGCACCGGCGCCGGCGAACATATTTTTGGCCATGACCGCGGTAACCACCGCAATGACCAGCGCTCCAACGAGCAGCGCTACCTTCTTCACATCCATGGCGCGATCGCCTCCCCTAGACGGGCCTTGAGTACAGCCTCACACATCAGACAAATTGGTTAAGAAAGCGTTGGGTGAGAATCGTCAGACCGCCGAATGCGATCGCGACTCCGTACGGAATCTTGGGGCGTCCCTGGCGATGCTTGGTGCGATGCCAGGCGAGAATGCCCAAGGTCAGAATGCCGCCCGCGAGCGACATGAAGACCAGAAATTTCACGGTGCTAACGGGCGAGAACCACAGGGCGAGCGCTGCCGCGAGCTTGACGTCGCCGCCGCCCATCATGCCGGCGTAGAAGGCGCCAGCCAGAATCGTGAAGACCGCCACCGCCGCGGCCAGCTGCACGGCAATGCCCGGCCACGGCGACAGGGCGATAGACGCCCAATAAGCCGGCGCGAGCAGCGCGACCGTCAGGTTCAGACGGTTCGAAATCGTGAACGTGCGAACGTCGATGACGGCCGCAACGACGAGGATCGCGGCGAGCACGGCGAGCAGGATTTCGGTAAACGTCCCGTTGATCATGGAACGCACCACTAGACGCCGCGCCTTTCGAATTCGTAACCGCGTAGGACGATGAGCGAATCTTTCGACGTTGTGATTGTCGGCGGCGGGATCGCCGGGGCGAGCCTTGGCGCCGAGATTGCCGGTGCCATGCGGACTCTGATCATCGAGGCCGAGGATCATTGCGGCTACCATTCAACCGGTAGGTCGGCCGCCTTCTTTCTGGAGAGCTATGGCGGCCCGCACGTCGCCGAACTCACCATCGCGTCGGGCTCATTCCTTCGGGATCCGCCACCAGATTTCTCGGAGCGGGGTTTCCTTCACAGCCGCGGGGCGATCCATCTTTCCGATGATGATTGGCCCGAGGTTCCCGCGTCGGTCGAGACGGAGCGGCTCGATCGCGGACGGCTTGACCGGCTCGTACCGGGCGTCCGTCCGCGATGGACCAAGGCGCTGCTCGAGCCCGGCTGCGCGGACATCGATGTCGCGGCCCTGCATGCGGCCTGCCTTCGCGCCTTCGGGCGTGCTGGCGGGGAAGTTCGTTGCGGCTCGCGACTGGAACGTGCGTCATTCGATGGCGAACGCTGGTCGGTCGAGCTTGCCGGCGGCGCTGATCTCGACTGCTCGGTCCTGGTCAACGCGGCCGGGGCGTGGGCCGATCCCGTGGCCGAGGCGTGCGGAGTGCAGCCTCTCGGCTTCGCTCCCAAGCGCCGCACGATGGTCCAGCTTCGCGTCGATCGCGCCGGCCTCAAAGACTTGCCGTTGATTGACGACGCTGCGGGGACATTTTATTTTAAGAGCGAAGGCGACGGCAGCATCTGGCTAAGCCCGCACGACGAGATTTCGACCGATCCCTGCGATGCGGCCCCCGACGAGATCGATATCGCGACCGCCATCGACCGATTCGAGAAGGCGGTGGACTGGCCGGTCCAGCGGGTCGAGCGCAGCTGGGCGGGCCTTAGGACATTCGCTCCAGACCGCTTGCCGGTCTACGGCTTCGACAGCCGTTCGCCGGCTTTCTTCTGGTGCACGGGGCAGGGCGGCTTCGGGATCCAGACATCGCCGGCGGCGGCCAAGCTGGCCGCTAGCCTACTCCTAAGGGCAACTCCGGATCAGATGGTTGCCCACATCGATCCCGAGACCTTCGCGCCCGCGCGCTTCGATTGACGAAATCACAGGCGGTGGTGGACGCGCTGCTGGTCAGCCTCGGCGCAGGCCAGCGCGTCGGCCCGGTCGTTTTCGGGATGTCCGCTGTGGCCCTTCACCCAATGCCATTCGATCCGGTGCGGCGCCGATGCTTCGAGCAGCTCCTGCCATAGTTCGGCATTCTTGACCGGCTTCTTATCCGACGTTCGCCAGCCGTTCTGGCGCCATTTGTGGACCCACCGCGTGATTCCGTCGCGAACATAGATGCTGTCGGTATGAAGCTCGACGCGGCAGGGGCGTTTCAGCGCTTCCAGGCCTCGAATAGCAGCGACAAGCTCCATGCGGTTGTTGGTCGTTAGCGGTTCGCCGCCGGCGATCTCCCGTTCCTTCTCGCCCATGCGCAGGATGACGCCCCAGCCGCCGGGGCCTGGATTCCCGCGGCACGCGCCGTCCGTATAGATTTCGACCAGCGGCAGCTCCGTCACGTCAGCCGACGAGCTCGCGCGGGAGCTTGAAGATCATCCGCTCCGGGGTGTGATCGGCGATCTCTTCCGTGACCTCGAACCGCTCGGCGAGAGCCTCGAGCACTTCGCGCACCAGCACCTCGGGCGCTGACGCCCCAGCCGTGACCCCGACCGTTCGAGGCTCGCCCAACCACTTCCAATCGATGTTGCTGGCCCGCTCAATCAGCCGCGATGGCACGCCGAGGCGTTCGGCGACTTCAGCCAGCCGCAGGGAGTTGCTGCTGTTCGGCGCGCCAATCACCAGCATTCGGTCGCATTCCGGCGCAATCGCCTTGACCGCGGCCTGGCGATTGGAAGTCGCGTAACAAATGTCTTCGCTGCGCGGTGCGCGGATTGCGGGGAAGCGGTTCTTCAGTGCTTCGACGATGGCAGCGGTGTCGTCGACGGACAGCGTGGTCTGGGTGAGGAAGGCGAGATCTGCGCCTGTTGGCACATCGACCGACAGTGCGTCCTCAACCGTTTCCACTAGCGTGATCGAACCCGCCGGGACTTGGCCGAACGTCCCGATCACCTCCGGGTGGCCGGCGTGGCCGATGAACAGGATGTGGCGATTCTCTTCGATCAGCCGCTCAGCCTGGCGATGAACCTTCGACACGAGCGGGCAAGTCGCGTCGACATAGGTAAGGCCGCGGCTTTGAGCAGCAGTCGGGACTGATTTGGGGACTCCATGCGCCGAAAATACCACAGGGCGATCGTCGGGCACCTCATCGAGCTCGTCGACAAAGACAGCGCCGAGGCTCTTCAGCCGTTCGACCACGAACCGATTGTGGACGATTTCATGGCGCACATAGACCGGCCGCCCGAAGCGTTCGAGCGCGAGCTCGACGATCTGGATTGCCCGATCGACGCCGGCGCAGAAACCTCGCGGGGCCGCGATTAATACTCGAAGAGGGGGTCGGTTCAGCATGCAGACAGGGGACATAAGCCTTCGCTTGCAGCCGTAGAAGGCCCTACCTATGAACGCGCTGATTAAATCCCCGGACTTCTAAGGATCGCCCCAACGTGAAGCTTCGCCTCGCTGCCCTGCTTTCAATGACTTTGCTCAGCGCGTGCCGCCATGCCGGCGACGTTACGTCCGATAACGGCGGCGGCATTTATGCCGTGCGGAGCTCGTGCCCGATTGCAGGGGTGCCTGCGGGGACTGGCGACATAACGTTGTTCAACCCTGAGGGCAGCACCGATTCCCGGGCGATCGACGTGACCGCCGCGATCACTGACGTTCGCGCCGTTTGCCAGGATTCCGGGAACGACGTCGTTTCGACCATTACCTTCACCGTGGTGGCACTTCGTCGCGACGCCGGCCCGGCGCGCCAGGTGGTCCTGCCTTATTTCGACGTCGCGCTTCGCGGCGGCACTGAGGTCGCCGCCAAGCAGGTCGGCTCCGCCTCTGTCGTGTTCAACGCCGGTGACCTTCATGCCTGGACCAGGGTCCAGGCCACCGTCCGCGTCAATCGCGGCGCGGCGACGTTGCCTGCGAATGTTCGCGATATCCTGACTCGCCCGCGCAAGGCCGGTGAAGCCGAGGCCGCGATCGACCCCTTGTCCGATCCTGCCGTTCGCAAATCGGTGGCCGACGCAACCTTCGAACATCTCGTGGGCTTCCAGCTGACCACGGATCAGCTCAAGTATAACGCCACGCGTTGACTCAGGTCTAAGGCGCCGCCAAGGCATGCGCGTCGCCGGAAGCGCAGCTTCCGGAAGGCCGCACGGGAGAGTTCGTCCTAGCGACGGCGCCGAAGGAGCAACCGCCCCCGGAATCTCTCAGGCAAAATGGACCGCGCGCGCCTGACAGTCTGGAAAGTGTCCGCAACTGCGGGCCGCCGAAGGGGCAAAGCTCTCAGGCGCAGCGACAGACGGGGGCGATGGCTGGGCCGCAAGGGCGCAGGCATCGCTTTGTCGCGGAGAGCTTAATGAGTCAGGACGGCCAGAATTCTGAAACCCTCGACAAGCTGCCGCTTGATGAGTGGCACCGCGCGCACGGCGGCCGGATGGTCCCGTTCGCGGGCTATGAGATGCCGGTCCAGTACGAAGGCATCATGGCCGAGCATCTGTGGACCCGTGAAAACGCGGGCCTGTTCGACGTTAGCCACATGGGTCAGTTGCTGATCCACGGTCGAGAGACCGATGCGGCGCTCGAACGGCTGATGCCGGGCGACTTCCGCGCCGCGAAGGACATGAAGCCCAAATATTCGCTTCTGCTCGACGACGACGGCGGGATCATCGACGATCTGATGGCCACGCGCCGGGGCGACGATTTCTACGTCGTGGTCAACGGCGCGACCAAGCATGGCGACATCGAAGTCATGCGGAGCCGGCTGCCGGGCGAAGTCCAGGTCGATTACATGAAGGAGCAAGCGCTGCTCGCGCTCCAGGGCCCGCGCGCTGTCGACGTGCTCGAAACGATCGTCCCGGGCGTGTCCGAACTAGGCTTCATGCAGGGCGGACCGTTCAACTGGCAGGGGCGGAGCCTGTGGATCAGCCGGTCAGGCTACACGGGCGAAGACGGCTTCGAAATTTCGGTCCCGGGCAATTCAGTCGCCGCGCTCGCCGATGCGATCCTCGCCGATCCGCTCGCCAAGCCGATCGGCCTTGGCGCCCGTGACTCGCTGCGACTGGAGGCGGGGCTGCCGCTTTACGGTCACGATCTCGACCGCGGCACGACGCCGGTTATGGCCGACCTCAATTTCGCCATCAACAAGCGCCGCCGCGCCGAGGGAGGGTTCGCGGGCGCGATGCGGATCCTCGCCGAGCTGGAGAATGGCGCACCACAAAAGCGTGTCGGGTTCGAGGTCGACGGCCGCCAACCGGTTCGTGAGGGTGCGCTGATTCTCGACGGCGAGGGCAATGAGCTGGGCAAGATTACCAGCGGCGGCTTCTCGCCCTCGCTGCAACGCCCGATCGCCATGGGCTATGTCGCAACCCCATTCGCCGAGGTCGGTACCGCCCTCAAGCTCGAGCAGCGGGGCAAGCTGTTCGACGCGCAGGTCACCGCCATGCCGTTCGTCCCCCACCGCTACCACCGCAAGGGAGCCGCCTGATGAGTTTGTATTTCACCAAGGAACATGAATGGATCCGGGTCGAGGGCAACACCGCGACCGTGGGCATTTCGGACCACGCGCAGGAAGCGCTCGGCGACATCGTCTTTGCCGAGGTACCGGACGCCGGCCGAACCGTCGCCAAAGGTCAGGAAGCGGCGGTCGTCGAATCGGTGAAGGCGGCTTCGGACGTCTATGCACCGGTCTCGGGCGAGGTCATCGAAGGCAATCAGGCTGTCGCCGAGGATCCCGCGCTGGTGAACAGTGACCCGGAAGGGGCGGGCTGGTTCTTCAGGCTCAAGCTTGCGAACCCGTCGGAACTTGAAGGCTTGATGGACGAGGCTGCCTATCGCGAGTGGCTCAAGACCCTTTGAGCCAGACCATCGCCTCGACCAGCAAATGGGATCCCGCGGATTATGCCAAGGTCGGTGCCTTCGTCGCCGAGCTGGGCGGTGCCGCGCTCGAGCTGCTCGACCCCCAGCCGGGCGAGCATATCCTCGATGTCGGCTGCGGCGACGGGACGCTGACGGAAAAGATCGTCGAGCGGGGAGCGTCGGTCGTTGGGATCGACAATTCGGTCGAGATGATCGGCGCTGCGCGGGCCAAGGGCATCGATGCGCGTTTTATGGACGCGGCCGAGCTCAAGTTTGGCGAAGCTTTCGATGCCGCTTTTTCCAATGCAACGCTTCACTGGGTGCTCGATAAAGAACGCGCGGCGCGCGCGATCTGGTTCGCGTTGAAACCGGGCGGGCGGTTCGTCGGGGAGATGGGCGGCGAAGGTAATCTCCTCACACTTCGCGAGGCACTCGATGAAGAACTCGTCATTCGCGGCTACGTCCCGCCGGTCGAAGCGGGCAATTGGTACCCGTCTCCCCAAGACTTTGCCGCAGTCTATGAAGCTGCAGGCTTCTCCGAAATCGATGCGCGGCTAATCGAGCGTCCAACGCCGCTAAATCATGGAATTGCCGCTTGGGTCACCACCTTCCGCAAAGGTTGGCTCGACCGAGCCGGAGTTCCAGAAGATGAGCGCGCCGAAATTGGAACCGCGGTTGCAGGCCGGTTCGGCAGCGACATCGCCGATTACGTCCGCCTTCGCTTCATCATGAGAAAGCCCGACTGATGCGTTACTTGCCCCTGTCCGAAGCCGATCGCAGCGAGATGCTGCGGGTGATCGGTGCGGGATCGATCGACGACCTGTTCCGTGACGTGCCTGATGAGCTTCGCCTGAAAGACCCGATCGCCGGCCTTCCGATGCACGCATCGGAAATGGCGGTGGAGCGGCACATGGGTGCGCTCTCGCGGCAGAGCATGGTCGCCGGCGACGTGCCGTTCTTCCTCGGCTGCGGCGCCTACAAGCATCATATCCCCGCAAGCGTCGACCACATCATTCAGCGTGGCGAGTTCCTGACCAGCTACACGCCCTACCAGCCCGAAATCGCCCAGGGCACGCTTCAGATGATGTTCGAGTTCCAGACGCAGGTTGCCCGCCTGTTCGGCTGCGAAGTCGCCAACGCGTCGATGTACGACGGCTCGACCGCGATGTGGGAAGCGATCCTGATGGCTCACCGCATCAGTCGGCGGAACAAGACGGTCGTCTCTTCCGGCGTCCATCCCCATTACGTCAGTGTCGCGACGACGATGGCCAAGTTCACCGGCGACCAGCTCGACACCGCGGTGCCGACGCTCGATGCGACCAGCGACATCGAACGGTTGCTGGCAAAGATCGATGGCGAGACTAGCGCGGTGGTCGTTCAATATCCTGATATTCTCGGCCGGATCACCGACCTGACGCCGATTGCGGACGCTGCGCACGCCGCCGGGGCGCTGCTGATCGCGGTGGTTACCGAACCGGTCGCGCTCGGCATGATCCGTTCGCCCGGTGAAATGGGTGCGGACATTGTCGTCGGCGAAGGGCAGAGCATCGGCGTCGGCCTTCAGTTCGGCGGTCCCTATGTCGGGCTGTTCGCCTGCCGTGAAAAGCACGTGCGGCAGATGCCCGGGCGGCTCGCGGGCGAAACCGTCGACGCAGAAGGCAAGCGCGGTTTCGTGCTCACCCTATCGACCCGCGAGCAGCATATCCGCCGCGAAAAGGCGACCTCGAACATCTGCACCAGCTCGGTGCTTTGCGCCTTGGCGTTCACTGCCCACTTGACCCTGCTCGGCGAAAAGGGGCTGCGCCAGCTCGCTTCATTGAATCACGCGCGCGCGTGCGAGGTCGCCAGGCGACTGTCGGCTATTCCGGGCGTCGAGTTGGTCAACGAGACCTTCTTCAACGAATTCACGGTGCAGCTTCCCGTGGAGGCGCGGCCTGCGGTCCATGCGATGGTGGCGAAGGACATTCTTGGCGGCGTGTCGCTCGGCCGGCTTTACCCCGGCGCGGACGCGCTTGAGCGCGGCTTGGTAATCGCGGTTACGGAAACGGTTAGCGACGAAGACATCGCCGCACTGGAATCCGCGCTGAAGGAGGTCGTGCGATGACCGTCAATCCGTCAGGCTGGCGGCCGTCCGCGCCCGCCAACGAGCAAGGCGAAGGCGTGACCGCGACCGGTAACCGGGCACTGATGCTCGAGGAACCCTTGCTGTTCGAGATCGGAAGCATCGATCAGACCGGCGTCGACTTTGCCAAGGTGCCGGCGTTTGAATCGCGCATCGGTGATTTGGCGCGCAATCGGCCGATCGGCCTTCCGGGCCTCTCCGAGCCGGAAACCGTCCGTCACTACACCCGGCTATCGCGCCAGAATTACGCGATCGATCTTGGCCTGTTCCCGCTCGGGTCGTGCACGATGAAGCACAATCCGCGCTTGAACGAGAAGGTCGCGCGGATGCCGGGGTTTGCGGACGTCCACCCGTTGCAGCCGCAGGAGACTGTGCAGGGCGCGCTCCAGGTAATCGACGAGCTCGCCCATTGGCTTCTCGAGCTTACCGGCATGCATAGCATCGCGATGAGCCCGAAGGCAGGTGCGCATGGCGAATTGTGCGGCCTTTTGTGCATCCGTGCTGCGCTCGAGGCGCGCGGTGACGTTCGCCAAGTCGTTCTCGTTCCTGAAAGCGCGCACGGCACCAACCCGGCGACGGCGGCCTTTGCCGGCTATGCAGTCGAGAATATCCCCGCCAACGCGGCAGGCCGCGTCGATCTTGACGCCTTGAAGTCACGGCTCGGCCCAGACGTCGCCGCGGTGATGATCACCAACCCAAACACGTGCGGCCTGTTTGAGCCGGACATGAAGACGATCAGCGACGCGGTCCATGCTGCGGGGGCGTTCGTCTATTGCGACGGCGCGAACTTCAACGCCATCGTCGGCAAGGTCCGGCCCGGCGATCTCGGCATCGATGCGATGCACATCAACCTCCACAAAACCTTCTCCACGCCGCACGGCGGCGGCGGTCCGGGATCCGGTCCCGTCGTCCTTTCGGAAGCGCTCGCGCCATTCGGACCTTTGCCCTTCGTCACTCGGTCCAGCGAAGGCGGATTCAAGCTGGTCGAGGAGGAGAATGCAGGGGAGGACCACCCCCACGCGTTCGGCCGCATGGTCGCCTTCCACGGCCAGATGGGCATGTTTACCCGCGCGCTGACCTACATCCTGAGCCACGGCGCGGATGGGCTGAAGCAGGTCGCCGACGATGCCGTGCTGAATGCGAATTACATCCTGCGCAGTCTCGGAGATGTGCTCGACGCTCCGTTCGCGAAGAGCGGACCTTGCATGCACGAGGCGATCTTCTCGGATCGTGGGTTCGCCGAAGGGATTTCCACGCTCGACCTCGCCAAGGCGCTGATCGACGAAGGCTTCCATCCGATGACGATGTACTTCCCGCTGGTTGTGCACGGAGCGATGCTGGTCGAGCCGACCGAGACTGAGTCGAAGGCGAGCCTCGATGAATTCATCATGGCGCTTCGTTCGGTGGCCGAGCGGGCGAAAGCAGGCGACCAAACGCTCAAGGCCTCGCCTGTTTACGCGCCACGCCGCCGCCTCGATGAAACGCTGGCAGCGAGGAAGCCGGTGCTGACCTATCGCGAAGTTGCACCAGCCGAAGCGGCCGAGTGACCGACGACCGGCGTTTCTACGAGGCGCCGGCGGCCGGCGCTGTGCGTTCGGCCCCAGCGGCGCTCCGCAATCGGGAGCCGATCGGTGAGGTGCTCGAGGATTGGCTGCCCAACAGCGGCCTCGTGCTCGAAATCGCCTCCGGAACCGGCGAGCACGCGATATATTTCGCCGAGCGCTTTCGGGAACTGCAATGGCAGCCGACGGACCTGCACCCGGAAGCGCTAGATTCCATCTCGGCGCGCGTCGAAGGCGCGGCACTAGCGAACGTGCGGAAGCCCATTCGACTCGATGCTTCGCTGGCTAACTGGCCCGTCACGCATGCGGATGCGGTCCTCAGCATCAACATGGTGCACATCAGCCCGTGGGCATCGGCGCTCGGCCTGATCGAGGGCGCGGGAAGGATACTGGCGCCGGACGGAAGGCTGATCCTGTACGGCCCTTGGCTCAAAGACGATATCGAAACGGCGCCGAGCAACCTCGATTTCGACGCCAGCCTGAAGAGTCGCGACCCCTCCTGGGGCCTGAGACGGGTTGAGGATTTCGCGGAGGCGGCCGCGCAACGCGGCTTTGTCCTCGCTGAAGTGCGCACGATGCCCGCCAACAATCTGATGCTTCGCTTCGACCGGCCGAACGCGCAACGATTCGACCAACGGTAGCGAACGGCATTTGCTCGCGCTGTCCGCTGCGCGTAAACTTGTGACCGGAGGTGTCCGATGGTGCGCAATGTGCTGATTGGGCTTGGCGTTTTGGCGATCGGGACCGTGGCGGCCGCCGATGTGCCGATGACTCATCTGGAGCCGGTTTCCGGCGTGCCGGAAGTGGATCGCACCACCCAGACTGAGGACGTGCGCTTCAGAAACGAGCTTTACGACCGGATGACGGTTCCGGTCACGGTTCAAGGAACCGGGCCCTACCGCTTCCTGGTCGACACCGGCGCCGACCGGACGGCTATCTCCCGCGACATCGCCAATCGACTCAAACTCTCTGCCGGCGCAGACGCGTCGCTCCACAGCGTGGCCGGCGTTTCAACCGTGACCACGGCCAATGTCTCCGACCTTCAATTGACCCGAAGGGCCGTGAATGTTGCTGACGCGCCCGTGCTCGAGAGCAGCAACATGGGCGCCGATGGTATCTTGGGCGTGGACTCCCTGCGCTCGCAGCGGATTGTGTTCGACTTCGCAGGCAAGACGATGTCGATCGTCCCATCGGCAACGCGCGAGGCCACCAACGACGGGGATTCAATCGTCATCTCGGCCTCGCGGCGCAACGGCCGACTCGTTGTGACCGAGGCCAATATCAATGGCCGAGTCCTCACGGTTGTTCTCGATACCGGGGCCCAAATCAGCATCGGTAACGAGGCTCTGCGCCGGCAATTGCTCGGCAAGAGGGTCTCGAGAGACGCGCAAACCGTTGAGCTTCAGTCCGTTACCGGCGCAAAAATCACCGGTCAGTACGTATTTGTGCCTGAATTGAGCATGGGCGGCGTAACCCTTAACAACCTCGCGATCGTCTTCGCCGACGCCCACACCTTCAAGCAGCTTGGCCTCAACGACCGTCCGTCGCTGCTTCTCGGCATGAACGCGATGCGCGCTTTCAAGAAGGTCTCGATCGACTTCGCCAACCGCAAGTTCCGCGTGGTGCTGCCGGAACATAGCGCGCTCGACATGCAGATGGCGGGCCGCATGACGCCGATCCCGCCGCAGGTCGCTCGCGGCCTCTAGCCCAGCCGCCGAAGCGACTCTATCAGCCGTTTCGGTGAGCGCTTCCCCTAGCATTGTTGTTGTTGGCCTTGGCTACGTTGGGCTCCCGCTGGCGATCGCGCTCGCGCGCCAGTTCCCGACGGTCGGCTTCGACATCGATAAAGGCCGCGTCGAGGCCCTGCGGAGTGGCCGCGATGACACCAATGAACTGTCCGCCGAGCAGCTAAGCGCGTCGGAGCTAAGGCTGACCACCGATCCGACCGACTGTCACGGCGCGGACGTCTACATCGTTACCGTCCCGACTCCCGTCGATGCTGATCGTAAGCCTGACCTGACCGCGGTCCTGGCAGCGACCCGGACCATCGCTGGCCTCATTGACCCCGCTAAGCGGCCGACCATCGTCTACGAAAGTACCGTCTACCCCGGCGTGACGGAGGACATCTGCGGACCGGAGATCGAGCGACTGACGGGCCTCAAGCGCGGTCGCGATTTCCGCGTCGGTTATTCCCCCGAACGGATCAATCCCGGCGATCGCAAGCACACCATCGACCAGATCACGAAGGTCATCGCCGGCGAGGATGAGGAAGTGCTCGATCAGTTGGCCGAGATCTATGGGGCGGTCACCTCGGGCGGTGTCTTCCGCGCTGCGTCGATCAAAACAGCGGAAGCTGCCAAGGCGATCGAAAACGCGCAGCGCGACGTCAACATCGCCTTCATTAATGAGGTCACGCAGATCTTCTCGAAGATCGACGTATCGATCTGGGATGTGCTCGCTGCCGCCCGAACCAAGTGGAACTTCCTGCCGTTCGAGCCGGGTCTCGTTGGCGGGCACTGCATCGGTGTCGATCCCTATTATTTGAGCCATTTAGCGGAGAGTCTTGGCCATCATCCGCAGGTCATCCTGGCCGGCCGTGAGACCAATGACGCGATGGGGGACTGGATCGCCGATACGTTGCATGAGCGGCGTAAACATAAGGCCGGGCGGGCACTCGTCCTCGGCCTGACCTTCAAGGAGAATGTGCCGGACCTCCGCAACAGCCGCAGCTTCGACCTGATCCAGCGACTGAAAGCGCTGGGGCATGAGGTCGATGTCGCGGACCCGCTGGCCTCAGCCGAGGAGCTTGATCGCGATCATGGGCTGCGCAGTGCGGACTTCCTGGGCGGTAGCTACGACCTGGTGATCGGCGCCGTGGGCCACGAGGCCTATCGCAACCTGGACGATGCCCAACTGGAGGGCTTGGTCGCTCCCGGTGGCACCTTGGCGGACATCAAGGGCATGTGGCGCAACCGTGAGCTTGACCCGGCCGTCGATCGATGGACGCTATAGGCCGCTTATGAAGGGCTTCCTCAACCGAAACGGACCTCTGTTCTTTTTGTTCGGGATTCTTCTGGCGCCCACGGTCTTCTGGCTTTTGATCAACTTCGTGTTCTCGCGAAGCTAAATCCCGGCTCAGAATGTCCTGCCTGCAATTTCGATTTTCGGGGCCTCCTTGAGCCTCCGCGCCACGAATTTTGGATCCTTGATGAACAAGGTGTTGTGGCGGTCGGGCCGGCCCGTCTTGGTCAGTTCACGCGTCACTGGATCGTAGTCGTAGGCCTCGAACCCGAACTCTCGCATCGAGTCGACGAAGGCGGCGTTGCGATACTCGATTGGCGTTTCGAGCGTCACCGCTTTCAGCTTCTTGTTGCTGAACAGCTTGTGCGCTCCTTCGACGACTTCGCGTTCGTGCCCCTCGACGTCGACCTTTACGAAAAGCGGACCTTCGTCGGCGTAGCTGTCGAGCGTCCTGCACTGCACCTCGGTCCCGGCGTCGGACACCCTGTTCAGAGCATTCTCACCGGTAGTGAAGCGCACCGTTCCTTCGTGGTTCGAGGCTGCGCATTGCTCGATACGTACCATGTCCTCGATGCCGTTCAGCCGTAGGTTATCGAGTAGCTGACTGATCGTCTCGGCGGCCGGCTCGAACGCCACTACCCGCGCGCCGCACACCTTCGCCGCGATCACGGAATAGGAGCCGACGTTCGCGCCCACGTCGAAAAACAGATCGCCCGGGCGGAGGAGGTGTGCGCAAAACAACATGTCCCGCGGCTCGTCGAGGAACATGTACGCATCGCCCGTGACCCCTCGCATGCCAGCGCCAACGATAAGTCTCGACGAGCCAATCCAGGGGTGGACTGTCGCCTCGCCGCTCAGGCGCCACGCGAGTTGGAAGCGCGCGAAGCGTGCAAAGCCGGCGATCACATGATCCCGCGTGAGCGGATTCATCCTGAAATGGCGGTGGAGGCCGGCAAAGACCTTCGGTAGGTTTTTCATCAGTGCGCCAATAGGTCCTTAAGCGGTCGGCGTCAGGCCTAAACAGTCGTGGCCCGGAGGATCAGCCCAGCCTTCGATTGAGGAACAGCCAGAATCGCGTCGTAGAAGCGGGGTTCCGGATGGGTCATTTCGGTTAGCCTGGGCTCCATCCCGCTCTTGAGCACGAAGAGCAGGCGGCCAAGGGCGTCCCTTTGTGGGCTGGTGCGGACAGCTTCAGCGAAAACGTAACCCGGTAGCGCCGATCGAATTTCATCGAACGGCACCACGCCCGTATCGGTCCCGTCGAATTCGAGGACGATAATCGGCTGGTGCGCACCGATCGTCCGGGATAGCCCGCGGAGCACCTGCGGCTCGAAACCCTCTACGTCGATCTTCAGGAAATCGATCGAGCCGATCTCATGCTCGTCGAAATAAGCATCGCCCACGACGACGGGCAGGATCGCCGATGGCGTGGACTCATGGTGCGCGAAGCCGCTGGCGCCCAAATTGCCGCTAGTGTTCGCGTAAAAGGGAAGGCTGCCCGCGACTTCGCCTAGCGCAACCGAGTGAACCCTGATGTTCCGAATGCCGTTCAGGCGGATGTTCTCGGTCAGCCGGTCGACCGCGACTGGGTTGGGCTCGAAGCACTCGACCGTCTCGAAGTTCCTGCTCAGGTAAATGGCGTGGTTGCCGATGTTCGCGCCAATGTCGACCATCGTTCGCCCGTGAGGCAGGAAGCGGCGCAGAAAGCGGAGCAGGCGACGCTCGAAAATGCCTTCGGCAAAGATGTAGCCGTCGATCAGCTCGGGCGGGTGCAAGCGGAACGACAGGCCATCATCACCGCGATGGACGAAGGGCTGGCTTTTCTGCCGCCATCTCTTCCATCGTGTCCGGGCGATCTGCTGACCGACCAGATACGCAGCAACATCATACGCGTTGCGCAACTTCATGTGTGCAATCCTGGAATGATTATCTGAGTCGCACGATCTCACAGTTGCGGCGCTTTGTCCCGGCCCGGACGCTAGACTGCCCGTACCGACGAACCTATGACGCGCCAAGGAGCCTGCTGCTTCCGGGAAACTGACGACCTTGTACCCGTACTGGCTCCTCTTCATGTACTTCGCGCTCGGTGCCTTTTGGGCGTCCAGCGCCACCGAAACTGGCCGTACGCCGGCCCGCGCTCTTTTTGTGGCCGGCCTGCTCGCCGCCACGTTACTAATCGGGCTGCGCTATCGAGTGGGCGGGGATTGGTTCTCCTACCTCGGCTACTTCAAGATGATGCGCTTCGACACCTTCACGTCGGCCCTTTCGCGCGGTGACCCGGCGTATCAAGCGGTCAACTTTGCAGCCTACAAGCTTGGGGGCGGCATCTGGCTAGTAAACCTATTCTGTGGCGCCGTGCTCATGTGGGGCCTGGGCCGGTTTGCGATCACCCAGCGCAATCCGTGGCTCGTCCTCCTGGTGGCGGTGCCATATCTGATCAATGTCGTGGCCATGGGCTACACGCGACAGTCGGTGGCGATTGGTCTAGTTCTGGCCGGCCTCGCCTCCGTCATCCGGGGCAAGGGGCTCCTGACATTCACCGTCTACGTTCTTATCGCCGGGCTCTTCCACCGGACGGCAATCTGCGTCCTGCCGCTCGTCGTGCTGGTCTCCACGCGATACCGGCTGTTCAATATCGTTGCCGTGGCGATCGCGACCTGGGTCCTGTTCAATTTCCTGCTTTCCGATGAGCTGAACAGGTTCGTCACGGGCTATATCGCTACACGATATGCCTCCCAGGGCGCGGGGGTTCGGGTGGCGATGACCGTGCTGGCCGGCGTCTTGTTCCTGCTCGGAAGCAGGAGGTTCGGCTTCGACGAACGCCAGTGGCGGATCTGGCTGAACTTCTCACTCGCCTCGATCGCGGCGCTGATTTTCTTGATTTACTCGCCCTCATCGACGGCGGTCGACCGGATGGCGCTCTATCTCTTCCCGCTGCAGCTCACGATCCTGCCGCAGGTTCCATATGTTTATGCGCGCAAGGGCCTCGGAACGATCCTTGTGGTCCTTTACTCTGCGCTGATCCAGTTCGTGTGGCTCAATTTCGCAACCTACGCGATGTGGTTTGTGCCTTATCGCTTCTACCCGTTTTGATCGCCTGATGGCGCGGATACTGTTCATTTTGTCGAAGATCGAGGCGGTCGGCGGGACCGAGCGGATTGTGCTCAATCTGGCCAAAAATTTATCCCGGTCTCATGATGTGCATCTCGCCTGCTTCAGCTTGGAGGAGGCGGTCGCTACGCCGGCGAACGTGCAGCTGCATGTGCTGGGCGATCCTCCGCATCGCTCGCTGGCAACGCGCTGGCTTACCTATGTTGAGCAAGCGCGACGGCTACGGGCGCTTAAGCGAGCCATTCGGCCCGGTGCAAGCATCAGCAATCTGTGGCGGGCCGACCTGATCAACATCCTGTCACGGACGAGCGAACCAAAGCTTACAATTTTGCATGCCGGCGTCAGCGGTACGGCCAACCGGTTGCTCAGGCGATTTCGGTGGCTGGCTGTGCGTGTCTACCAAGGTTTCAAGACGGTAGTTGCGGTTAGCCCGACCATCGCCGAGGAGGCGCACAGTTTCTACCGCGTGCCGCCTGAGCGCGTCCGGCTCATTCCCAACAGTGTGGACATCCCTGCGAAAGTGCACGCGAAGAACGAATTCGATCTCGTGTGGTGCGGCCGATTTACGGAGGACAAGAACCCGTTTGGCGCGGTCGCGATATTCACGGAGCTGCTTGGGGAGCAAGCTGACCTGCGCATCGCGATGATCGGCGACGGACAATTGCATGGCGCAGCAGTCGCTAAGGCTGGTGCTTTGGCGAGCAAGCAAGTCACCGCGGGACGAATTGCCTTTCTCGGTGCCATCCAGAATGCGGCGTCGGAAATCGGCAAGGCGCGGCTGCTGGTGTCCACGTCGGTGACCGAATCTTTTGGCCTCGTCATCCTTGAGGCCATGGCACAAGGCGTGCCGGTAGCGGCGGCCGACAGTGGCAGCGGAGGCCCGCATGAACTGCTCGCCGCGCAAATGGCGCATGACCCAGAGCGTTGTAGCGCAGAGCGGACTTCCGCCGGCTACCTTCTACCCGTGCCTTTGCCGGGAACGGCCACGGTCGATCTTTGGGTAGAGACAATATTGGAAGTCCTGATGAACCCCATACTGATGAGCGACCTCAAGCAGGGAGCGCTCAGGCGCGCCGTCGATTTCTCTCCCGCGCAAATCGACCGCAGTTGGGACGCGCTGTTGGACGAACTGATTTGAAGATCTTGTACCTCAGCCACAATGGCATTGCCGACCATATCGGCCAATCGCAGATCGCGCCCTACCTGCTTGGACTCGCCAAGCTAGGGCACGACATTCATCTGGTCAGCCTCGAAAAGCCGGGGAAGGATACGGTTCTTGCCCAGTATCAGGCGGCGTTCGATGCAGCGGGCGTTCGTTGGACCCGGCTCCGCTATCACCGCTTTCCGCCCCTGGCCGCGCAGTTATTCGACACGCTGAACCTCCGCCGCACCGCGGTCGCTATCGCGCGTCGCGAGCGGCCCGACGTGGTCCATTGCCGCAGCTATCTGCCGATCGAGGCGGGCGTGGCGGTGAAGCGCGCGACCGGCGCAAAGCTGCTGATCGACTTCCGCCACTTCTACAATGAAGGGGGGATGAAGAATTCGCGCTTCCCCTTCGTCTTCCGCGCCTTGAAGAAGCGCGAGCCCTATTATTTCGCCAACGCGGACCATGTCGTCGCGCTGACCCGGAAGGCGACCGCCATTCTGAACGACTGGTATCCCTCCGGAGAGGGCCTCGCCCGGTTCAGTGTCATCCCATGTTGCGCGGATTTCACGATGTTCGATCCCGACATAGTGCGCAAAGCGGACGCTGCGGCGGCGCGCAAGCAGCTGGGGATCGGCAAGCATGATTTCGTGCTGCTCTACCTCGGCACGATCAGCACCGAATATCTGATCGACGAGATGTTCGACTTGTTCACCGAGCTTTTGAAGCGGCGGCCCGACGCCCGCTTCCTGTTCCTGTGCAACAACGGCGCCGAGGCCGTGAAGGAGGCCGCGCGGCGCAAAGGCGTCCCCGCCGACCGGGTAATCGCTATCGGCGTTCCGCGCGACCAGGTGCCTCACTATCTCGCCATCTCGTCAATGTCGGTGATGTTTTTCCAACCGGGGCTGAACCTCGCCGGTTGCTTCCCGACCAAGCTTTCCGAGGTTTTCGCATTCAATATCCCGGTGATCGCCAATGCCGGGATCGGCGACCTCGGCGAGCTCCTCGACCTTAAGCGCAATTGCTCCGTCGCGGTGACGAGCTTCACCTCGGCCGCACTGGGCAAGGCGATCGACGACGTGCTCAAATGCAGCGCCGCCCGTGGCGACGAGATTCGGGACAATAGCCGGGCCTTCGACCTGCCAGCCGGGGTGGCTGAATATGACCGGATTTATCGCAAGCTTGGGTCGTCGCGGCTTCCTAGCGGCAAGCCAGTCGGGTAAGCGGCGGCCATGCTGACTGTTGTCGTGCTCAACGGCGGCCGAGGTGCTGCGTCGCTGGTCCCGGCCCTGCTCGATGCCGGGGGGCTTAACGTCGTCTCGGTCGTCAACGCCTACGACGACGGCAAATCGACGGGCGAGATCCGCCGGTTCTTCACGATGCTGGGGCCTTCGGACATCCGTAAGGTCCAGCAATTGATGGTTCCTGGAGAATGCGCCGACGTCGCGCTCCCGCTGTTCGAATATCGTTTCCCGGTCGGTTGCAAACGCGAGGACGCGCTGTCGAGCCTGCGCAGCTTCTGCGATGGCGCGGACGAGGTGGCGGGGCTGTCGACCAAAGGCTTCACGCCGCATTTGCGGCGCTTCCTTTCGACCTTTCTAGTGACGCTCGACATGCTCGAGCGAAGCTCGGCACGCGACTTCAGCTTCTCCGACTGCTCGCTGATGAACTGCATCTACGCCGGCGCCTTCATCGAGTGCGGCCGCGACCTCGAGCAGGCGACGCGCCTTATCGACCGGCTATTCCGGCTGCGAGGGACGGTGTTGCCGAGCAGCAAGGAGAACCGATGGCTATCGGCGGTGCGCGAGAATAACGAGGTGCTCTACTGCGAAGCCGAGATCGTCGAGCTGCGTTCCAATGTCCGGGTCAAAGAGATATTCCTCACGGAAGGGCAAGCACCGCGGGATGATCTTGCGCGCCTGCCGGTAGAGGAACAGCGACAGTATCTCGCCTGGCATCATGCGACCCCAAGCGCATCCCCCGGCGTCGTCCTTGCGCTCGAGCAGGCGGACATCATCATTTACTCGGCCGGGACGCAGCACAGTTCACTCTACCCGACCTATATTTCGAAGGGGGTGTCGGAGACGATTGCCAACAACCGCGACGCGGTGAAGGTCTTCGTGACCAACATCGGAGCGGATTATGAGACGCCGAGCTACACCACCGCCGACTATGTGAACGGCGCCTACCGTTATTTGTCGCTGGGCTCCGCCTCCTCGCTTGCGCCCGGCGACCTCTTCTCCGCGATCCTGGTCAACAACGGCCGGCGCAAGGCGGACGAAACCTATGTCGAGCACGACGCCGTGGGCCTGGAGGCGCTTGAAGTGCCGCTCGTGCTGACTGACCTTGAAAGCGACGCTGCGCCGGGCAAACATGACGGCAAGAAGCTCGTCGCAGCAATCCTCGCCACCTACGAGCAGATGCGGTTGAAGTGAGCCCCACCGCCGAATTGCTGAAGGGCAAAAAGCTTCTGATCTTCGATCTCGACGGGACCCTGGTCGACACCACGCCGATTCACGCCCGGGCATTCGAAGAGACATTCGCCAGTTTGAACATCGCGGTCGATTATTCGACGATCGCGGGGATGAAGACCGAGGATGCCGTTGAAAAGCTGCTCGCCGGTGCGGGCGTCGAGGCCACGCCCGCGCTGGTCGCTGAGTTGACCGAAGAAAAGAGACGGCAAGCGCTAACGCTGATGGATTCGGCCAAGCCGATCGACGGCGCGGCCGGTTTCGTGAGACGTGCCAGCCACACCTATCGCGTGGCTTTGTGCACGTCGGGGTCGCGGCGTGCGACCGACCGGAGCCTCGAGACGTTGGGCCTCACCGGCCTTCTCGACCCGGTGGTGACGGGCGAGGACGTTACTGCTGGAAAGCCCGCTCCCGCGTCTTACCTCGAGGTATTGTGCCGGGCTCAGGTGGAAGCAGCGCAAGCATTGGTGTTCGAGGATGCCGAACTTGGTGCGGAAGCGGCGCGGCGGGCGGGCATCGCGGTCGTGATGGTCGATCGCGGGTGGGGCGAGGCCACCGAGGCCATCGGGGAGCTCGGCCTGTGAAAATCCTCGCGGCCGTCGTCACGCACAACCGGGAGAAGCTGCTCGAGCGGTGCATCGATCACTTGAGGGAGCAGACACGGCCGCCTGACGACATCGTCGTCATCAACAACAACAGCACCGACGGCACACTTGCCATGCTGAAGCGCAAGAAAGTCCGGGCCGTCACACAAGAGAATCTCGGGTCGGCCGGGGGCTGGCGACGGTCGATCGATGAAGCCCTGAGAGTGGGCGCGGACGCGGTTTGGCTGATGGACGACGACGGCTTTCCCGACGCGCGCGCGCTCGAAGTGCTCGAGCGCGATTTCGGGGATGGTACAGCCTGCCTCTCCTCGATCGTGGTTGACGAGAAGGACCATGATCTTCTCGTCTTCCCGCTCCCTGTTCTCGATGATCGGGACCAGCCGGTCCTGTTCGCGCCGCGGCGAAAAATCCGTAGGGCCCGAGAGCTGGCGGGCGCGAGCAAGAAAACCTATCCATTCGCCCACCTGTTCAACGGAGCCCTGGTGTCGGTCGATACGGTGCGGCGCATCGGCAACGTCGACGACCGCTTCTTCCTGATGGGCGACGAGATCGATTACTTGATGCGGATGCGCGCTGATGGGTTCGTCGGAAGCCACGTCGAGGCGCTTCACTATCACCCCAACGTCGCGTCTCGACCATGGAGCGACGTTAAGGTCTATTATTACCTGAAGAACACTATCATCCTGAACAAGCGATACTTTTCCGCACCCTTGGTACGCGATCTAGCTGCGGTTGTTGCTGCGATCTCACGGGTTGCAAAGCGCAATTCCGTCGTCGAGGGCTTGAGCTACGTCGCGGGAAGGAGGGCGCCGGTGCTTTGGCGCGCGATCGCCCGTGGTTTCAGAGGCAAAGTGGCCAAAGATTATCATGGCTAAGGTCCGGGCGCTCATTGCAGCGGCGGGGGCGGGGAGTCGCGCCGGGCTGTCTTATCCGAAGACCCTGCATCCCGTTCGTGGCCAGCCGATACTCCTTCGCTTGTTCGACCGCCTCGCCCGTTTCGACGACCGTCCAACCGTCATCGTTAGCCCGGAGGGATACGAGTCAATCCGCAACTGTCTGGTCCAGGTCGGTTTCGAAGCCGAATTGCTCATCCAGGAAAACCCGACGGGGATGGGCGATGCAGTGCTGCAATTCGATCAGGCGGAGGCGCGCGGTAGCGCTGATCACCTCATTCTCGCTTGGGGCGATCTCGCTGGCCTCCAGCAGGAAACCCTCGATGCAATGGTCGAAACGCATCTACGCCACGAAAACGATTTCACCTTCGTCACCGCTAATGTCGAGAAGGCCTACACCGTCGTCGAGCGAGGCACCGATGGGACCGTGCTATCCGTAGTCGAGACCCGCGAGGCAGCGACTACGCCGAGGCCCGGCGAGCGGGACATTGGCCTGTTTATCTTCCGCGCTGACCCGGTCCTTGCGCTTCTAAAAGAGAAGCTTCCTGGAGCAATCGGCGAGGCTACCGGGGAACATGGCTTCCTCTATGTGATCAGGCATGCAACGGAACGCGGTCTCCAGGTCGAGGCCCTGCCCATCGCCGGAGCCATGGATCTTATTTCAATGAACCGCATCTCGGACCTGGACGCACTTCAATGACCGTGAAGCTGATCAACCCGTCTACCGGCTTGCCCCTCAAGAAGATCAAGAACGAGCTGCGCGATGAAGCCGGCGCGACCTTTCCGATCGTCAATGGAATCCCACGGCTCGCACCAGTGGACAACTACGCGGAATCCTTCGGGATGCAGTGGAACAAGTTCGCTGCGACCCAGCTCGACCGGCAAAGGAGCGGGATGACGCTTAGCCGCGACCGCTTCTTCACGACCACGGCATGGGACCCGAAAGACCTGTCCGGTCTCGATATTCTGGAAGTCGGCTCGGGCGCGGGGCGATTCAGCCAAGCGGTGCTCTCCAACACCAAGGCCAATCTCTGGTCGGTAGATTACTCAACCGCGGTTGATGCCAATCAGAAGAACAATGGCGGCATCGCGCCCGCGCGTTTCCACTTGTTCCAGTGCAGCGTCTACGAAATGCCGTTTCCCGACGGCAGTTTCGACCGGGCCTTTTGCTTGGGGGTCCTTCAGCATACACCTAACTTTAGTGAGTCTGTCCGCAGCATCATCCGCAAGGTGAGGGTGGGGGGCGAGATCGTGGTGGATTTCTATCCAATCACCGGGTTTTGGACGAAGCTCCACGCGAAATATTTGTTGCGTCCGGCAACGAAGCGGCTGCCAAAGACGACACTATTGCGGTTGATCGAGCGAACCGCCCGGCCGCTGGGCTCGATCGCGCGAGGCCTGCGCTCAGCGGGGCTCGGGATTTTGACGAGATTTGTTCCCGTCGCCGACGACCGCGGCTTCCCTAGGGATCTGAGCCCGGAGGAATATCGGGAGTGGCTCGTGCTGGACACGTTCGATTGGTATTCGCCGGAATTCGATCAGCCGCAACGGGTGGCGACGGTCGCACGGATGTTCGAACAGCATGGCGCTGAGGTGACATTCGCGGGGATGCTTCCAGGACCTGGCAGCAGTGGCGCTGTCGTCCGCGGAATACGGCGGCGCTAGTGACTAACGCCCGACGGCGGGGCCCTGAGTCCGAGAATGGCGGCGTGCACGCCTCATGAGCCTTGCGCGGGCCTTCAAGATTCAGATGGCGGGCTCCATCGTCCAGATGTTCGCCCAAGTTCTGCGCGGTAAGCTGGCGGCTATTTTTCTGGGTCCGGCGGGCGTCGGGGTCTTCAACCAGATGACGGTCATTTGGAACCTGTTCCAAAGCGCGGGCTCGATGGGCAGCTTCCAGGGGATGGTTCAGCATGGGGCATCGGCGATTGCCGAAGGCAACCGGCCGATCAGGCAGCTGCTTTCAACCTTCACGATCGTCCTTGCGACCTTTTCGACGGTGCTGGCGATCGTGGGAGTGGTGGAAGCACGCTTTCTATCCGACCTAGTGCTCAACGACGGCGGCGAGCATGCGCGCCTGATCTCACTGATGCTGCTGGCCGTGCCGTTTTCGGTGACGGCGCTCGTGTACCGGGCGGCTTTGTCGTCGGCCCGCGCGGTCGATAAACTCGTCCGGGCGCAAATCCTGTCGGACGTCTGCGGTGCCATCGTTTTTGCTGCGCTTATCTGGCGGCTCGGACTTGCCGGCGCGATCGTCGGCTTCATGGTCAGTAACCTGGCCTTCTTCTTTCTGACCCTCGCACGCGTCTGGCGCATGTTCGGAGGTGCGCAGGTCCTGCCCAGGCTGGCCGATTTCCGGTCCGACATCGTTCGTCGAAATCTGGGCCTTGGGGCCAGCGGACTGATGATGCTCATTTTGAGCAACGTTTCGATAATGATCGTGAACCGGATCATCATTGCGCATTTCGGTCTTCATGGAGCCGGCCTGTTTTCGAACGCGTGGCGCCTCGCGACTATTTACCTTTTTTCGGTGACCGCGGTTGCGCTCAGCTACAACTTGCCCTCGCTGACCCAAACCAAGACGCCCGAACATTTGAGCGACCAGGTGGGAATCACCCTGCGCTTCTATTCTTGGGCGCTTCCGGTGTTGATGGTCGGCGTCATGGCCTTGGCCGAGCCGATCATCCGAGTGATCCTCAGCAAGGAATTCCTGCCGAGCGCGCTGATCATGTTCATCCTCGTTCCGACGGAATTGCTGCGGATCTATGGCGAGACCCTCTTGATGCCGCTGTTGGCCCGTAACCGCGGTTTCCACTTCACCGCCTTATTCGCGTTGCAGACAGGATTATTCGTTGGTCTCTCAGTGCTTATGGTGCCGAGGTTCGGCTTGCTTGGCGGGGCGATCGCCTATGCGATCTCACTTACGCTGGCCAACGCAGTAACCTACGCCGTGGCCGTCCGGAACATTGGCTTGACGCTAACTGGATCAACCATCGCGGCCGCAGCAGAGGCGATCGTCATGCTGATCGGCGCTGCAACCATGTGCTTCCTTTTCAGTTTTGGCCTGGCTCGCCTGGTAAGTTGCGCATTGCTGGTGCTGGTTTGGGGTCTGCTTGCCCTTCGTCATGGGGAGGTGCGGGCATATCTTTTGTCAGTAACCTCAGCGATGAACGGCATGCTAGGCCGCCGCCGATAGTGGCGTCGCTCGGTAGGCTCGGTCATGTGTGGAATCTTCGGAATTGTAAGCAAGAACGGGCTCGATCCTACGCTTCTCGAGCGAATGGGCAGAAGCCTTGCGCACCGCGGCCCCGACGATAACGGCATCTGGGTCGAGGATAATCACCGCCTGGCCCTCGGGCACCGGCGGCTTGCGATCGTGGATCTAACTCCTGCGGGCCATGAGCCAATGCATTCGGCCTCAGGCCGCTGGGTCATTACGTTCAACGGAGAGATCTACAACCATGCCGAGCTCCGCAACAAGCTTGAAGCGGAAGGCCGCGTGCCCGAGGGGGGATGGCGCGGCCACTCGGACGTCGAGACCTTGCTGGAAGCGATTGACCATTGGGGTCTCGAGCAGACCCTTGGCCGGTGCGCCGGCATGTTCGCATTCGCCTTGTGGGACCGCCATACGCGGGCGTTGAGCCTGGTTCGCGACCGCTTCGGTGAAAAGCCGCTATATTACGGGTGGGTTGGACAGGATTTCGTCTTCGCTTCCGAGCTCAAGGCTTTCCGGGCGCATCCGTCGTTTGACAATCCCGTCAGCCGACGCGCGCTCAACGAATATACAGCCCGAGTCTGCGTTCCGGCGCCGCTTTCAATTTACGAGCGGATCTTCAAGCTGCCTCCAGCAAGCATCCTCGTTCTTTCGGGCGAAATCGCGCCGGCAACCGCCGATCGCCCGCCGGTGGAAGGGGAGCCCGGATCACTGTCACTGCGGCACTACTGGTCCTATCGCGCGGTCGTCGCTGCGGGTCTGTCCGACCCAATCGGCGACGAGCGCGAGGCGAAGGCGCAGCTTGAAGCAGCTCTTGCCCGGGCAATTAGCGATCAAGCCATGGCCGATGTTCCAGTGGGAGCCTTCCTTTCCGGGGGGATAGATAGTTCGACGGTCGTCGCTCTGTACCAGCGTCAATCGAGCACGCCGGTGCGCACTTTCTCGATGGGTTTCGAGGACGACGCGCTAAACGAAGCGCCGTTCGCGCGAGCGGTCGCAAAGCACCTTGGCACCGTCCATCACGAGCAGATCGTCACCCACCGGGACGCGATGGAAGTCATTCCGATGCTTCCGACCATTTACGACGAACCGTTTGCGGACGCTTCGCAAATCCCGACCTTCCTGGTCAGCCGTATCGCTCGCGAGCAGGTGACGGTCGCGCTGACGGGCGACGGAGGCGACGAGTTGTTCGGCGGGTACAATCGGCACGTACTCGCGCCGATGTGGTGGCGGCGGATGGGGTGGGCGCCGACCCCGCTCCGCCGATTGATCGCTGGCCCGCTGTCGCGCTTTCCGCCGAGCCTGTGGGATTCCGGTGCGCACCTGGTTCGAAACCATGGCGATTTCAATCTTGGTGCCAAGGTCCAGAAGGGGCTTCGGGTCGTTGCGTCCGCGAAGAATATCGACGACGTGTATACGAGCTTCCTCGACGACTGGAGTCTCGAGCGGCGGCCGGTGCGCGGCATGGACGGAACACGGCCAGAATGGGACCTGAACGTCGGGGCGGACACCTCCGCCGCGGTGCGCATGATGTACTGCGACGCCGTCAGCTATTTGCCGGACGACATCCTGTGCAAAGTCGATCGAGCGTCGATGGCGGTGAGTCTCGAGACGCGGGTGCCGTTCCTCGACCATCGCGTGGCCGAAACGGCGGCCCGTATACCAATCGACCTCAAGATCAGGGGCGCCGAAGGCAAGCATATCGTTCGCGAGCTGCTTTACGATTTGGTCCCGCGGCATCTGTTTCAGCGCCCCAAAGCCGGCTTCGCAGTTCCGATCGGGAGCTGGCTGCGCGGGCCGTTGCGCGACTGGGCCGAGGAGTTGCTATCCGAGCGGCGCCTGCGAGCCGAAGGCTGGTTCGACGCCTCTCTTCTCCGGGAGCGTTGGGAGCAGCACCTGAGCGGCCGGCGCGAATCAGGTCAGGCAATTTGGGCCATCCTGATGTTCCAGGCGTGGCTCGACCAGCAAGATTCAGCGGCGGCGCTGGCTGCGTAAGTATATCCAAACAAGGCGATTGTTGCCGTCTCGTCACGGCTCAGAAAAATTTAACTCCAGTATAGTGGAATGAAACTTTAGACTGGACTAAGGGTTTCAGATTCTCGCGGGGGCAACATCCCGCGCGCCAGGAGATTTTTATGGCCTCGGGTTTCAAGGGCGTTGTTGGCGTACTGGTCGCAAGTTCGCTGTTCGTCACGTCATCTGCCGCGGTCGCGGCGTCCACGTCCGCTCCTGTTCCAGCAACCCAAATCAGTCCCTGGGCTGCGCTGACCGCGATGAGCGGCGGTGCTTCTGCCTCGGCCCTGTGCGGCGCTGCCGCTGTGGCGGCTGCGGCCCAGACCCCTGGCGGTTGCGTGCTCCCGGCAGTGGACGCTCCTCCGCCGGTTGCGCAGAGCGCACCGCCGCCGCAGCCGATCCCGGTTCCGCCGGTCGATGCGCCCAGCGGGCTAGGCCTTGGTATTGATCCGCTGATGCTCGCGCTTGGCGTTCTTGCCGCTGGCGCGCTCCTCTATTTCGTCGTCATCAAAAAGAACAACAACAACAATTCCAACAGTCCGGCCTGAGGCTGACCGGGGGGGACCCGCTCAGATCAGAAGGGAATGCGTATGAATATTGGGTTTGTGGCCCGCGCTGTCGCTGGAGTGACTCTGGCGGCCGCGATGCCGGGCATCGCCCTTGCGCAAGGTGCGTGGGTTCCTGGTTCCGAAATCGTTGGCCAGCCGATCCAGGTGACGACCAACGGAACGACCAACACAATCTACTTCGATCAAGGCGGCGCAGCCCGCATGGTCACGCCCAGCGGCAACACGGTCCCTGGAACTTGGCAGGCTGCCAATGGGCAGCTTTGCCTGAGCAACGGCAGCGCCCAGGAATGCTGGCCGTACAATGGCCCATTCCAGCCTGGCCAGCCGCAGACGCTGACCAGCTCTTGCAATGCGACGTCGAGCTGGCTTGCCCAGTCGACTAATCAGTCGCCAAGCCAGGGCCAGAAGGGCGAGCGCGGTCAGTAACTACCTTCACACGGTGTGATTGCGTGCGCGGCCGCGTCCCCTAGGACGTGGCCGCGAACCGTTCGTGCAGAGCCTTGAGCGATGCATCGTGCGTCAGGTCGAGATGCAGCGGGCTGACAGAGATATATCCGTCGGCCACCGCCTCGAGATCGGTGAGGTGTCCCGGGGTCTCGACCATCGGGCCGAGGCCGAACCAATAATAGTCATAGCCGCGTGGATCGGTCCGCTGGACGATCCGGAGTCGGCCGTAGTCCCGCAGGCCCTGTCGGCAGACGCGAACCCCCTGCACCTCCTCCGGCGCAATCGCGGGGAAATTGACGTTGATCAGCGTCCTCGGCTCCATGTCGAACTCGAGCAGGGGCGCAAGCACGCGTTCCGCCCAGGCCTCGGCGGCCGCGAACGGCACGGTGTCGCCCATTCCTTCGCGAGAATAAGCTTGGCTGAGCGCAATTGAAGGAACGCCGGCGAGCGCTCCTTCCATCGCGGCTGACACCGTTCCCGAATAGGTGACGTCCTCTGCGAGGTTCGCTCCGCGATTGATCCCCGACATGATGAGATCTGGCGGGGATTCTTTCATGACGTGGGCAAGGGCTAGCATCACCGCATCGGTCGGCGTTCCAGTCACCGAGAACCGGCGGTCGTCGTGCCGCCGAAGCCGAACTGGTTCGCTCAGCGTCAATGAGTGGCCGGCGCCAGATTGTTCGTCGGTGGGGGCGACGATCCAGAGGTCATCGCTTAGCTTGCGGGCGACGGCTTCGAGGAGCTTCAACCCCCGGGCGTTCACGCCGTCGTCGTTGGTCAGCAGAATCCGCACTAGGGCGCTATGGGGGAGGGGCGTTCATGCTGCAACCGCGAAGAATTGCGCCATATTCGCAACAGCTTGGCGATTTCTTCACCGCCATTGCGTCAGTCCTTGTTAAGCCTCGCGCCCCTATTTATAGGCGCGGTTGGGGATCGCCGACTTGCTTGGGTAAGTCTCGAGAAAGTCAGCAATAATTGCCTCCGGCTGCACCGGGGCGCCGGCCGCAGCAGGCGGCGGCGTTTGGGCCTTTGGACAGGCCTTGTGCGGGGAGGGAAAACTCATGGCGACTGCACTTGTCGACCTTTATGGCGGCGAAAAATACGGACCATTCGATCGGATCATTCTCTCGGAGGCCTATCGGCCGTCGGAGAACGAGGAATTCATGTGTCCTGAGCATCGGGCCTATTTCCTGCGGAAGCTGAAGGCTTGGAAGGAAGATATCATCGAAGAATCGCGCCAGACCATGGCGCAGCTTCAGGTCGACTCACTTCGCGAGCCGGATATCGCCGACCGTGCGTCGAGCGAGACGGACTGGTCGATCGAGCTCCGCACCCGTGACCGGCAGCGCAAGCTCATCTCCAAAATCGATTGCGCGATCCGCAGGCTCTACGAAGGCGAGTATGGTTATTGCGAAGTGACCGGCGAACCGATTTCACTGGCCCGACTCGAGGCTCGTCCGATCGCCACGATGACGCTGGAAGCGCAAGAGCGCCACGAGCGGATCGAAAGGGTGTCGCGCGACGACTAAAGCGCAAGGCGCTTAGCGACCGAGGCACGCGACGAATTGGGCCGCGTGCTTTCGGGCGTAAAAAAGCTGGCCTAGTGGGTCAGGTGCCCGGCCAGCTCGTCTTTCAATCTCAACTTCTCTTTCTTCAGTCGGTGGAGAAGGTCGTCGTCGGGATGGTTTCGGTGCTCTTCTTCCTCGATCAGAGCGTGAAGAGCCGCATGCTTTGACTCCAATTCCTCGACCATTGCCTTGTCCATTGGTGCCAATCCTTTCGCTAAGCTGATGTCACCGTCGCGTAATAAAACACGAATCGACCCGTTTGTCTTGATCGATCGCACCGCTCGGCGGGCCAGGCCCCCGTGTTGTCGCTCAGTGGCGGTTTCGAACCCGGCTCACTTGGGGTAAAATCCGCCCGAGATGAATGATGACCAGCCGGCTCCCCCGCTAGAGGTGTTGAAGGCCGAACACCGTCAGCTTGATGAGCGCATCAGGGAGCTAAGCGCCGAGCCCATTGGCGATCAGCTTGAGATTGCCCGACTCAAGCGCCGCAAGCTCAGGCTCAAGGACCAGATTGAGCAGATCGCCGACTCGAGAATCCCCGACATTATCGCGTGAATGCGCCTGTCCCGGTCAGGGACAGCTGGTTGCGATGAGCCGAGAACGGCCACTCAGGCGTTTTCAGCGACCATGAACGATGGCACTCTCGGTGCGATGGACGATTCGCTTCCGAATGAACCGCAGGCGCGGATCACCTCGCGGCTGATCGACTCGCTTTACACCGAGGCGATGTTGCTGGCCGACGAAGCGCGCTCCTATTTCGACGATATCGGCCGCGACGACCGGGCCACGCTCGAGCCCTTTGCTCGGGTTGGTTTCGCCTGTGAGTCCCTCAAGGTCACGACGCGCATAATGCATATCGTCGCTTGGTTGTTGACGCAGCGGGCGATCGAGTCCGGTGAGATTCCGCTACGCGAGGGCCGCCGCCCAGAACGCAGACTCGGCCATGCACAGGACAGCGACCCCGCGGTGGTCGAGCAGCTCCCCGACGCTGCGCAGCGGCTAATCAATGCGAGTGCCGACCTCTATGCCCGGGTTAAGCGTATCGATGAGGGGCATATGGAAACCGACATCCCGCAAAGCCCGGCGCGGGCATTGATGGGTCGCTTGGAGAGAGGCCTCTCCCAGGGGCAATAAGGTCACGACCGCCGTTCGTCGGATGAAGCGGAAGTCTGTCATCCTGAATTTCCCGTTCGTCGAGATATGATGGCCCGGGTCTAACCCGGCTGAAATGCTCTCTTCGTATGGGCGAGCGTGATTTCGCAGTCGAAGAGGCCGAACTCAGTCGAATGCTCGAAACCGAGCCTGATTCAATCGGTCGGCACGTCGAACTGGCTGATCTTCGCGCGCAAGCAGGCAAGGGAAATCTGGCGCGCCATTCGTATCGCGAAGCGCTCCGCATTGCCGATGATGGACGGCACTTCAGCGAGATCCAGAGAAAGGTCAGCCATGCGCGGGCGGCGCTCGAGCGGATCGAAACCCAGCTTGATTCAAAGCGTCGAGCGACCTTGGCGGAGCGTGGATTTCCCGACGATCAATTGAGCCCACGGTTTCGCGAAGCGCTGGAGATCGCGGCTGGCCGCCTCAAGCGGTATGAATCAGAGCCGACGGATTTCTATTTTCCCGGGCTTCCGGCCATTCAATTCTTTGAAACCGCGCAATTTGCGTGGGGCCAGGCAATAGAAGCAGCTGCGCCAGCCATTCTCGAGGAATTGCAGCGCGAACTCGAACGTGGAGCCGACGAGTTCAGGGCTTACCTGCAGGGTCACTCGGTCTCCCCGGAAGCGAACAAGAAACTGAGGGGAAAGCGGGACTGGAGCGTGCTCTCTCTGTGCGAAAATGGCTGGGTCGATACGCGCGCAGTCGAGCGCTTCCCGCGGACGTGGCAGGCCATTCAAAATGCGCCGCTTCCGGCTGTTTACGGTTGGGGGCCAACGGCCGTGCTCTCGAAACTCGCTCCAGGCGCGCACATTTCCGCTCACAACGGCATGTTTAACACTCGGCTGATTTGCCACCTCCCTCTCATTGTCCCGCCTGGCTGCCGGTTCCGCGTCGGGAACGAGGTGCGCGAATGGAAAGAAGGCGAGCTGCTGATCTTCGACGACACGATCGAACATGAAGCGTGGAACGACGGGACTGAAAACCGGGTAGTCTTGATCTTCGATGTCTGGCGGCCGGAACTGACGGAAGTTGAGAAGGACGAATTAGGCGCGCTGTTTCACCTGTAGACGGCTAGGCGCCCAGCCGCTCCCTGGCGGCCCGATACTGCTCGGCGATCAAATCGACATATTCCGCCGCGGGGCGAATGCGGTCGATCACGCCAATACCCTGGCCCGACCCCCAAATGTCGCGCCACGCTTTCGACTTAGCCGACCCTTCCGATCCGAACTTCATCGCGATCGCGTCGACCCCATCGAGCTTGTCGGGGTCGAGACCCGAGGCAACAATCGATGCCCGCAAATAATTGCCGTGAACGCCGGTGAAGAGGTCGCTGTAGACGATGTCGGCGGCACCGCCTTCGACGATCGCCTGCTTATAGGCATCGGGCGCATTGGCTTCCTCGGTCGCGATGAACGGCGATCCGACATAGGCGAGGTCCGCACCTGCGGCCTGCGCCGCCAAGACCGAACCGCCGTTTGCGATTGCGCCCGACAGGATTAGCGGCCCGTCGAACCATATTCGAATTTCCTGCAGCAGCGCGAATGGTGACCAGCGGCCGGCATGACCACCGGCCCCGGCGGCGACGGCAATGATGCCGTTCGCGCCTTTCTCGATCGCCTTCCGCGCGAAGCGGTCGTCAATGATGTCGTGGAGGGTTATGCCGCCCCAGGAGTGCACGGCGTCGTTGAGCTCTACTCGCGCCCCGAGCGACGTGATGACGATCGGCACTTTCCACTTGGCGCAGACCGCCATGTCCTGCTCGAAGCGGTCATTGGTGCGATGGACGATTTGGTTGACCGCGAAGGGCGCCGCGGGCCGTTCGGGATGGTCGCGATCCCAGGCCGCCAGCGCTTCGGTGATCTCGTGGATCCATTCGTCCAGTTGGGAAGCGGGTCGCGCATTGAGGGCAGGGAAGCTTCCGACAACGCCAGACGTGCATTGGGCGATAACGAGCTTTGGGTTGGACACGATGAACATCGGCGCTGCAATCACCGGGATGCGCAGCCTCGACAGGATCGGCGGAAGGCTCAAAGGCCGTGGAACTCGCGGTACCAATTGACGAACCGCGGCACGCCTTCGTCGATCGACGTTCTGGGAGCGAAGCCGAGGTCGCGTTCGATCGCGCTGATGTCGGCGAATGTGTCCTTCACGTCTCCGATCTGCATCGGCTGCGGGTCGAGCAAGGCCTTTTTACCGGTCGCCTCCTCAAGCAGTTCGACCACGCGCATCAGGTCTTCGCTGCGGCTGTTCCCGATGTTGTAGACGGCGTGCGGGCTAGTGCTGCCGCCGGCCTTTGCTGAGCCGTCGTCTGCGGGCGGCGCGTCGAGGCACGCGACCACGCCGCGAACGATGTCGTCGATGTAAGTGAAATCGCGCCGCATCTCGCCGCCATTGAACAGCGGAAGTGGCCGTCCCGCATAGAGGGCCTTGGTGAAAATCCACATCGCCATGTCCGGCCGGCCCCACGGCCCGTACACGGTGAAGAAGCGAAGGCCAGTCAACGGCAGGCGATAGATGCTGGCATAGCTTTCGCTCAGCAGCTCGTCCGCTTTTTTGGTTGCTGCGTAAAGCGACAAGGGATGATCGACCCTGTCCTCGACGCGAAAGGGGAGGCTTTTGTTGCCGCCATATACGGAGGAGGAGGAGGCATAGACCATGTGCCGCGGCTGGCGCGCGCGGGCTAACTCCAGCATGTTTGCATGGCCGACCAGGTTGGACTGGACGTAGGCGCCTGGGTTCTCGAGGCTGTAGCGAACCCCGGCCTGGGCGCCGAGATGAACTATCCCCCTCAGGTCGATCTCGTCGGTCGCGCGTTTCAATGCGTCACCGTCGGCAAAATCGACCCGCTCGAACCGAAAGCGATTACCGAACTGCCGCATCAACTGGTCGAGCCGAGCCTGCTTCAGCGCCGGATCGTAATAATCGTTGAGATTGTCGATCCCGACGACATCGTCGCCGCGGTCGAGCAGCACCCGCGCAGTAGCTGAGCCGATAAACCCTGCGGCTCCGGTAACGAGAACAGTCATGCGCATCCCATAGGGGGTGCAGAGCGACGCTGAAAAGCCCTAGAGGCCAGAGTTCATGGAGCGCAGCTGGACCTTCGCAATCGATCGGGGCGGGACCTTCACCGATGTGGTTGCGAGATCTTCCCGGGGTGACTTGCGGATCGAGAAGCTGCTTTCGGACAATCCCGCCCAATATGAGGACGCCGCCCTGGAAGCGATCCAGCGCGTCCTCGCGGAGGAGGGCGGCACGCTCGCGGAGGTGAGGATGGGCACCACGGTCGCGACCAACGCCCTGCTCGAGCGCAAGGGCGAGCGCGTCGCGCTGGCCATCACCCGCGGGTTCGGCGACGCGCTGAGGATCGGTTACCAGGCGCGGCCCGACATTTTCGCGCGGCACATCGTCTTGCCGTCGATGCTTTACGAGCAAGTGGTCGAGATCGACGAGCGTGTCGACGTGCTCGGGAACACCGTCAGGTCATTCGACGAAGCTCAGGCGAGGAATGCGCTTCGTAGCGTTCGCGACGCCGGAATCGACGCGCTTGCCATCGTCCTTATGCACGGCTGGAAATATCCGGAGCACGAAGCCAGGCTGGCGGCGATCGCGATCGACCTCGGCTTCACACAGGTTTCGGTGAGCCATGAGGTCGCGCCGCTGATCAAGCTCGTTGGTCGCGGTGACACCACGGTGGTGGACGCCTACTTGTCGCCGGTGCTGCGCCGCTACGTCGAACGCGTTGCGGCAGGGTTGCCGGAAGATTCGCAGTTGCACTTCATGCAGTCGAACGGCGGGCTCGCCGAAGCAACGGCATTCCGCGGCAAGGACGCGATCCTTTCAGGACCTGCCGGGGGAGTCGTGGGCATGGTCGCGGCAAGCGCCGAGCATGGCGCCGAGCGGCTCATCGGCTTCGATATGGGCGGCACATCGACCGACGTGTCGCACTACGCCGGCGCATTCGAGCTCGCCGACGAAAGCGTGGTCGCGGGTGTGCGGGTCCGGGCGCCGATGATGCAAATCCACACCGTGGCAGCAGGCGGCGGGTCGGTCTGCCGTTTCGATGGCATGCGCTTTCGCGTTGGCCCTGAAAGCGCGGGCGCGAGGCCCGGGCCAGCCTGCTACCGCAATGGCGGCCCGCTGACGGTCACCGACTGCAACCTGTTTCTCCGGCGGATCGATCCCGCGCGCTTCCCCAAGGTGTTCGGTCGGAACGGCGACCAGCCGGTCGATCCTGAGGCCGCGCGAGCGCGATTGCAGGAGATCGCGGACCAGCTCGGCGGGGCGAAGAGCCTGGACGACATCGCCGAGGGTTTCCTCGACATCGCCGTCGACAACATGGCGGCAGCGATCCGCAAGATCTCTATCGCGCGCGGCCATGACGTCAGCCGCTACACGCTCGCATGCTTCGGTGGGGCAGGAGGCCAACATGCGTGCAAGGTTGCGGATGCGCTGGGGATGGAAAGGATCCTGATCCACCCGCTCGCCGGTGTTCTGTCCGCTTACGGAATCGGGCTGGCTGACGTGAAGGCGATCCGCGATTCAAGCTGGCTGAGGCCACTCGAGGACGACTTTTCGCCCCCGCTCGCAGAACTCGCGCAACGAACGAAGCAGGCGCTGATCGAGCAGGGGGTCGGCGCGGAGCGGATCGAGCTTCTCCAACGGGCACGGCTACGGACGGCAGGCAGCGACACGACCCTGGAAATTCCGATAGCCGCGCCAGACCTCATGCATGCAGAATTCAGCGACCTGCATCGCCGCCGCTTCGGTTACTGGGACGAGGGCGCCGAGGTGATTGTAGACGCTCTGGTCGTCGAAGGGATCGGGCGCACCGGGTCGGGCGCAGCCGCTCCGATAGCTGCAACTGCGGGCGTGCGGCAGGACGGTCCTGCGCTGATCTTCGAAGACACATCGACGATCGTGGTCGAAGCAGGGTGGAGCGCCGAGCGAGCCGGCGACGGCACACTGGTTTTGACGCGCAGCGTACCGCTCGATCGCTCGAAAGCGATCGGTACTGACGTCGACCCGGTCCGGCTGGAGATCTTCAACAACCTTTTCATGGCGATTGCCGAGGAGATGGGCGTCGCGCTCCAATCAACCGCGACCAGCGTGAACATCAAGGAGCGCTTGGATTTTTCCTGCGCGCTGTTCGATGCCGAGGGCGCACTGATCGCCAACGCGCCGCACATCCCGGTGCACCTCGGATCGATGGGCGAAAGCATCAAGCGCATCATCGAAGCGCGCGGGGAGGGGCGCGACGGCCGCAGCATCCTGCCGGGCGATGCTTATGTACTGAACGACCCGTACCGTGGCGGAACGCACCTGCCCGACGTCACCGTGATCGTGCCGGTCTTCTATGGCGAAGAAGCCGAGCCTTCGGCCTTTGTTGCAGCGCGGGGCCACCACGCCGATATCGGCGGGATCGCGCCAGGATCGATGCCACCGGACAGCACTACGATCGACGAGGAAGGCGTGCTGATCGACAATGAGCTGCTCGTCGACCGGGGTCATTTCCGCGAGCAGGATATCCGCGAACTGTTGAGTTCGGGCGAATGGCCGTCGCGCAACCCCGACCGAAACATCTCCGACCTCAAGGCTCAGCTGGCCGCCTGCACTCGCGGGGCCGAGGTCCTCGCGCAAGCCGCGCGCGAATATGGGGCGGACGTCGTGGCCGCCTACATGCGCCACGTGCTCGCCAACGCGGAGGAGTCGGTGCGGCGGCTGCTCGACCGGCTCGAGGATGGCGAATTCACATACGAAATGGACAATGGCGCGATGGTCTGCGTGCGCATCGCGATCGACAAGCAGACTCGTTCCGCGACCTTCGACTTCACCGGCACCAGCGACCAGCTGCCGGACAATTTCAATGCGCCTTATTCGATCGTCCGCGCGGCCTCGCTCTATGTCGTCCGAACCCTGATCGACGATGTAATCCCGATGAATGACGGTTGCCTTCGCCCGATCGAGCTTGTCGTGCCCGACGGATGCATGCTCAATCCACGCTGTCCGGCCGCAGTCGTCGCCGGGAATGTCGAGACCAGCCAGGTCGTCACCGACGCGCTGTTCGCCGCCACTGGCCGCCTGGCGCCAAGCCAGGGCACGATGAACAACTTCACCTTCGGCAACGAGCGTCACCAATATTACGAAACGATCGCTGGCGGATCGGGCGCGGGGCCTGACCATAACGGAACAAGCGCCGTCCAGACCCACATGACGAACAGCCGCCTGACCGACCCCGAGGTCCTGGAGACGCGGCTACCGGTCAGGCTCGATCGGTTCGGCATTCGGACCGGATCGGGCGGCAAAGGCGCGCATGATGGCGGCGACGGAGTCGTGCGCGAACTGACTTTCCTCGAACCGATGCGCGCCAACATCCTCGCCAACCGGCGTCGCATTGCGCCGCGGGGGATCAAGGGCGGCAGCGACGCGCAACCGGGACGAAACTGGGTTGAGCGCGTCGATGGGACAGTCGAAGAACTGAGCGCGACGGCGTCGGCCGATCTCGATGCGGGCGACCGCTTCGTGATTGCGACGCCCGGGGGCGGTGGGTTCGGCAGGAGCGCGGAATGACCGACTATTGGCCGCTGCTCGGCATCCTGCTGGTCGTCGCGGGCTTTGCCTTGCGCTTCAACCCGCTGTTTGTTGTCGCGGTCGCCGCCATCGTCACCGGGCTCCTGGGCCACATGTCGTTCCTCAAGGTGCTGTCGACGCTCGGCCACGGCTTCAACGAGAACCGTTATGTCACGGTGATCTGGATCATCCTGCCGGTCGTCGGGCTGCTCGAGCGCTATGGTTTGCAGGAGCAGGCGAGGACGCTCATCGGCTCGATACGAGGCGCGACCACCGGGCGGCTATTGATCGTCTATCTCGCGGTTCGTCAAATCCTCTCTGCGCTCGGCCTTACGACCGTAGCAGGCCATCCGCAGACCGTCCGCCCGTTGGTCGCGCCGATGGCGGTCGCTGCCGCCGAAAAGCAACGCGGCAAGCTCGATGAGGCGACCTCGGAGAGGGTGAAGGCGATGTCGGCCGCAACCGACAATGTCGGGCTGTTCTTCGGCGAGGACATCTTCCTCGCGATCGCGTCGATCCTGCTGATCCAGGGATCACTGGCGAGCTTCGGCATTCAGCTGACGCCGTTCCAGCTTTCCGTCTGGGCAATCCCGAGCGCCATTTGTGCCTTCCTGATCCACGGTGCGCGTTTGGTTCTGCTCGATCGCAAGCTCGCGAGGGCTGCCAAATGATCACGCTTCACTGGCTTTATATCCTCGCAGGCGCGGTGTTTGCGGGCTTCGCACTTGGCAGCGCCCTCGATGAAACCAATGCAAAGCGGTGGGGCAATGCCGCTTTTTGGGCGCTGCTTGCCGTCAGTTTCTGGTTTGGCGACCTGCTCGGCGATATCGGTAACGGGATATTGGTGTTGGTCCTGGTCGCGATTGCCGGCCTCCACCTGATCGGTCGCGGCACCAAGGAGTCTACCACAAAAGACGTGCGCCGCCGCTCCGCCGCACGCTACGGCAACAGGCTGTTCGTGCCGGCGCTGCTGATCCCCTTCACCGCGTTCGTCGGTACATTGCTGTTCAACTACACGCCGCTCAAAGCCCTGAATTTGATTGACCCGAAGGCCGTCACGCTCGTGCTTCTGGGGTGCGGCGTGCTGATCGCCCTCATTGTATCCTACGCGTGGCTCCGTCCGCCTGCGCTCGCTGCCGTGGATGACGGCAGCCGCCTGATGAACGGAGTCGGTTGGGCTGCGGTTCTGCCGCAAATGCTCGCATCGCTCGGCGTCATCTTCGCTGCGGCGGGCGTCGGCACCACGATCGGCGCGGTCGTCAGCGCGGTGATCCCCAGCGGAAGCATCTTTCTCGCCGTCCTGCTCTTCGCTTTCGGCATGGTCATCTTCACGATGATCATGGGCAACGCTTTTGCGGCCTTCCCGGTGATGGCCACAGCCATCGGCATTCCAATTCTTATCCAGCAGGATGGCGGGAACCCGGCGGTCATTGGCGCGGTCGGAATGCTGTCGGGCTTTTGCGGGACGTTGATGACGCCGATGGCCGCCAACTTCAACATCGTCCCGGCAGCATTGCTCGAACTCAAGGATCAATATGGCGTGATCCGCGCCCAGATCCCGACGGCCATTCCGCTGCTCATTGCTAACATCCTGATTCTCTATTTCGCGGCGTTCCGATGAAGCTCGACCCAAGCCTTGCATCGCACATGGCGCGCATCGCGCTCGGCCATGTGACCCAGGAGTATCCGCACAAGCTCGACCAGGTGCTGACCGGCGACGAGGATTTGCAGTCGCCGCGCGTGCTTCATCCCATCTTCTTCGGCAGCTTCGACTGGCACAGCTGCGTCCATGGCTGGTGGACCTTGCTTACGCTGAGACGGTTGTTTCCGGAGATCACGGAAGCTGACGCGATCCGGACACTCGCCAACAAGAGCTTTACCGCAACCAAGGTCGCCGCTGAACTCGCTTTCCTCGACCGGCCGATGAGCCGTGGCTTCGAACGGCCCTATGGTTGGGCGTGGCTGCTCTATCTTCATCTTGAGGCGACCAGGCATCCGGAGCGGTGGGGCGAGGAGCTGGAGCCGCTTGCGCGCGCTTTCGCCGAGCGGCTTCGGGATTACCTCGCCGTCCTGACCTACCCAATCCGCGTCGGCACCCACTTCAACTCTGCATTCGCCCTCATTTTGTCGCTGGAATGGGCCGACCGCTTCGACGCGGAGCTGGCGACGATCATCCGGGATCGAGCGAGGCATTGGTTTGGCGGGGATCGCGATTGCCAGGCGTGGGAGCCGAGCGGCGACGAGTTTCTGTCGCCGGCGCTGATCGAGGCGTTGTGCATGAAGCGGTGTCATCCGGCGCTATTCCCGATCTGGTTCGACCAGTTCCTTCCCCGCGTTCATTCGCGCGAACCGGCGACCCTGTTCACGCCGGCAATTGTGAGCGACCGAAGCGACGGCAAGATCGCGCATCTCGACGGCTTGAACCTGAGCAGGGCGTGGTGCTGGTGGTCGCTGGGCTTCGGTGAGCCTGCCGACGAGCATCTCGCGGCCGCAATGCCCCACTTGTCGGGCGATTACATGGGCGAGCATTGGCTCGCGAGTTTTGCACTGTTGGCTTTGCTTCCCGGCGGTTGAACCGCCGTAACGGGATTTTGCACCAACGGAGGTGCGGCACTTCGAACACCAGGCCAGGTGGCTAAAGCAAGCCTGTCGCCGGCATGCCGACGGCATTCTGTGGCGCGCTGCGGGGATGGCCTTGATGGCCAATCTGTCGCTGTTGCCCAACTCGTTCTCGCCAGCATCGCTCGCGATCGGAAGAGCCTATGCGGCACACTTCTGGCGCCCTGCCAAAGTGCAGGAATGGCTCGACATCGTTCTGGCGGTCCTGATCTGGCCCGCAGGTGTGCTGTTTTGCGCTTTGTGGGTGACGCTCAAAAACGGCCGCGTTGTCGCAAGCCGCTTCGGACGCTCGACGATCAAACAGTTCGGCGACCAGCTGAAGCTTACTGCGACGTCCGGGTTGATGCCGCCCTGGTATTATATTTTTGAGCTGTATCGACCCGGCGAAATGCGCCGGGCGCGGGGCTTTTTCACGCGCGGCCAGACCAAATATGGCGCTTATCAGATTCTCGCCAAGGCGCGCGGGTCGGCATCGCCGCTAAGCGACAAGGAAGCCTTCGCGCGTTTCTGCGCGGAACGGCAAGTCGCGGCCATCCCGGTGCTTCTTTCCGTGCGCGATGGGGAGGTGCGCGGCGATGTCAGAAGCGCGAGCGACCTGCCTAAGTGCGACCTGTTCGTGAAGCCCGTGTGCGGGCGCGGGGGCAGGGGTGCGGAGCGGTGGGATTATGCCGGTGGCCTCTATCGCGGCCCGGAGATATTGAACTCCATCCAATTCATCGAGCGGCTTCGCGAAATGTCGCGCGTTCAGCCCTATCTGGTGCAGCGCCGCGCAGAGAACCACTCGTCGATACGCAACCTCAGCAACGGCGCGCTCAACACGATCCGCATGATCTCCTGTCTCGACGAGCATGATCGCCCTGAAATCGTCGCTGCGGTGCTGCGCATGGCGGTCGGCCGCAACGTCACCGTCGACAACGTGCATGCCGGCGGACTGGCCGCGGCTATCGACCTTGTCGAAGGGCGGCTCGGGCAGGCGACCGACATGGGCATCGACGCCCACCTCGGCTGGATTGACCGGCACCCCGATACCAATGGCCGGATCGCAGGCCGCGCGCTGCCGTTCTGGAGCGAGGTCTGCGATCTCGCGCGGCACGCCCATTTCGCGTTCCGGGACTGGTCCGTGATCGGTTGGGACATCGCGGTCATGCCGGGAGGCCCACGGCTGGTCGAAGGAAATTGCGGGCCGGACATCGACCTCGTTCAACGGCCGCTACGAAAATCGTTTGGCGACTCCCGGTTTGGCGAGCTTCTCGCCTTCCAGCTCGAGCGCTTTCAGGGCGAACATTGCCGCGCGAGGACGGCGTTGGCCGGGGCGGCATCCCCCGGCAGCGCCTGACACACTGGCTTCCCCTGAAGCAGCGCATCGCCGCCGATCGCCTGGTACGTGTCGACGATGTTTTGCGCAGCGGTGAGCTTCGTCTGCACCAGCAGCTCCTGCGCGCTGTAGTAGGACCGCTGCGCATCGAGCACCGTCAGGAACGGATCGATGCCGGCGCGATAGCGCGCTTCCGTCAATAAATAGGTGTCGCTCGTCGCCGCTTGCTGGCGTTGCCGCGCGGCGATCTCATCGTTGATCGTGCCGCGCCGCGCGAGCGCATCGGCAACTTCGCGGAACGCGGTCTGGATCGTGCCCTGGTAGGTCGCAACCGCTGCGTTGCGCTGGGCTTCGCTCAGGCGGACATTCGCGTGTCCCGCGCCGGACTGGAAGATGGTGTAGGTCGCGTCCGCGCCTGCGCTCCAGCCGAACGCACCTCCGCTTAGCAAGCTAGTCAGGGCGCTGCTCGCAAAGCCAAGCAGGCCGGTAAGCGTGATCTTCGGGAACAATGCCGCGCGCGCGGCGCCGATCTGCGCGTTCGCCGAGCGCAGCTGATATTCGGCCTGAAGCACGTCGGGTCGGCGAAGCAGCACGTAGGAATCGAGCCCGGCCGGGACAGGCGTGATGGTGCCGAACGCCTCATCGATAGAGCCGGCGAGGAGGCTCGGGTCGATTGGCGCGCCGACCAGCAGCTGCAGCGCGTTGATGTCCTGCGCGACCGCGGTGCGCTGCCGAGCGAGGTCCGCTTCGGCCTGCGCTTCGATCTGTTGCGCCTGGCTTAGGTCGGTGCGCGGCGCGATGCCTCCTTCGAGGCGAAGGCGGGTCAGGCGAACGCTCTTTTGCGCGCTGGCCGCCGTCTCCTGCGAAATCAGCAGCAGGCTGCGGTCGGCGGCATGGTTGAGCCAGGCCGAAGCGATGTCCGAAACCAGCGTAAGCCGTGTCGCCCTCGCGCCGGCTTCGGTGGCGAGATAGCGCTGCAGCTGCACCTTGGTCAGCGAACGCAGCCGGCCGAACAGGTCGAGCTCGAAATTGGGGACGCTGGCGCCGAGCTGGTATTGCGCGCTGACATTCTTGTCCTTGTCGCCGCTGACAGTGACCCCGCCATTGGCATCGACCGTCGGCAGCTGGTTGGCCCGCTGGATACGATATTGCTCGCGTGCCGCGGCGATGTTCGACGCCGCCGCCATGAGGTCGCGGTTGTTGGCGATTGCCTGCGCGATGAGCGTTTGAAGCCGCGGGTCCTGAAATACCTGCTTGTAGGTCAGCGCCGGAAGGCCCGCCTCCGCCGAGAGGAGGTAAGGATCGCCTGTCGGCCATGAAGCGGGGATCGCGGGATCTGGCCGAACGTAGGCCGGCTCCATCGTCGCGCAGCCGGTCGCCAAAAGGGCGATCATGGCGGTGGCGCGCCTCACGCTTGTGCCTCCGGCCTTCGGCGAATGCGCTCGTGCAGCGCCTTCAGTCCGTCACGCACGCCACGGCGCACGATCACGAAGAAGAATGGGATGTAGAAGACGGCGAGGAGGGTCGCGGTCAGCATTCCGCCAATCACCGCGGTGCCGATAGCGGCGCGGCTGTTCGCCCCTGCGCCCGTCGCAAGTGCGAGCGGCAGCACGCCGAATATGAAGGCGAAGCTGGTCATCAGGATCGGCCGCAGGCGAATGCGCGCTGCTTCGATCGCAGCTTCAATCACGCGCTTCCCCTGACGCTCAGCCCGTTCAGCGAACTCGACCATGAGGATCGCATTCTTGGCCGAAAGCCCCATGGTCGTGATCAGGCCGACCTGAAGGTAAACGTCGTTTTCAAGGCCGCGGAGCGTCACGAACAGGATCGACCCGATGAGGCCGATCGGAATGACCAGCAGCACCGCTACCGGGATGGACCAGCTTTCATAAAGCGCGGCGAGGCACAGAAAGACGACGATCAGCGCGACGGCGTACAGAATCGGCGCTTGGCCCGACGACAGCCGCTCCTGATAGGATTGGCCGGCCCAGGCGACGCTGATGCCAGGGATCTGCGCCGCGAGGTCAGAGATGATGTTCATTGCATCGCCCGAACTGACGCCGGACGCGCCTTGTCCCTGGATTTCGTAAGATGGATATCCGAGGAAGCGCGACACGCTCGTCGGCGTCGTCATCCATGAGGTCTGCGCGAATGAACTGAACGGCACCATCTCGCCCTGGCCGTTTCGGACGAACCATTGGCTGATGTCGTTGGGCTCGGAGCGGAACGGCGCGTCGCCCTGGACATAGACCCGCTTGACGCGCCCGCGATCGATGAAGTCGTTGACGTAGCGGCCGCCCCATGCGGTCGAGATAGTGTTGTTGACGTCGCCCGAGTTGACGCCGAGCGCCGCCACGCGATCCTGATTGATGTTGACGTTGAGGCTGGCGACATCGGGCAGCTCACTTAGCCTGACCGACGCAAGCTTTGGATTGGCGGTGGCTGAGCCGAGCAATTGGTCTCGCGCGGCGGCGAACTGCTCCGCAGTCAGGCCGCCGGTGTTCTGCATTTCCATCGTGAAGCCGGTCGAGGTGCCGAGGCCACGGATTGCGCCGGGGACGAGCGCGAACACCTGGGCATCGCGAAGCCCGCGAAACGCCTTGGACGCGCGTTCGACGATCGCGTCGGCGCTGTTCTTGGAGCCGGAGCGCTTGTCGTAATCTGCGAGGTTGATGAAAGCTTGGCCGGTGTTCTGCCCGGCCGCGCCCTGCCCGCCGCCCGCGACCGTGAAATAGGTCCTGACGTTCTTCTTTTCCGGGCCGTTGAGGAAGTAATTCTCCACCGCCAGCTGGACTTCCTTGGTGCGGGTCATGGTGGCGCCGGCCGGAAGGCGGAACTGGACCATTGCCGCCCCCTGATCCTCGGTCGGGAGGAAGCCGGTGGGCAGGCGGAAAAAGAGCAGGGCGAGGAGAATAAAGACGCCTGCGTATATTCCAAGGAACAGCCATTTGCGGTCGACCACGCGATTTACCGAAGCGACGAACCAATCGCGCAGGCGATCAAAACCGTCGTTGAATTTAACCCGTCCTGCCTCGAGCGCGTGCGCGAGGCGCGGTGCCCTCCGCCCGACGAAAGTCTGCTCGACCGTCGCGTGGCCACGGTGGAGAATGTTCGCCGCGATCGCCGGGCTCAAGGTCAGCGCGATGAACACCGACAGCGCCATTGCCGAGACGATGGTCGCCGAAAATTGCCGGTAGATCACGCCGGTAGAGCCGCCGAAGAAGACCATCGGCAAGAAGACCGCCGAGAGCACGAGCGCGATGGCGACTAGCGCCATCTGGATCTGCTCCATCGAAGCGATGGTCGCTTCGCGCGGGGTCATCTCCGGATTCTCATCCATCAATCGTTCGACATTCTCGACGACAACAATTGCGTCGTCGACGAGCAGGCCGGTGGCAAGCACCAGCCCGAACAAGGTCATCGTATTGATGGAAAATCCGAGCGCGTAGAGGATCGCAAAGGTGCCGAGCAGGACGACCGGCACCGCGATGAACGGGATCAAGGTCGCGCGCCAGCTCTGCAGGAAGACGAACATGACGAGGACGACCAGGAGGATCGCCTCCATCAACGTTTTCACCACTTCGTAGACCGACAGCTTGATGAAGTCGGTCGTGTCGTTGGCGTAGGCATATTCGTAACCGGCCGGCATGCGCGGCGAGATTTCGGCCACTTTCGCCTTGACGAGGTTGGCGGTACGAAGCGCATTCGCGCCCGGTTCGAGCGAAATTCCGATGCCGGCGCCCGGGTGTCCGTTGGCGCGAATGGTCGCGGAATAATTGTCCGCCCCAAGCTCCACCCTGGCAACATCGCGGAGCAAGACGCGCGCGCCGTTCGGGTCGGCCTTAACGATGATGTTGCGGAATTGCTCTGGGGTCTGGAGCTTGGACTGGGCGGTGACGGTCGCATCGAGCAATTGGCCATCGGGTTGCGGAAGGCCGCCAATCTCGCCCGCGGCGACTTCGGTATTTTGGTTCTGGATCGCGCTGATCACGTCGCTCGGCATCAGATGGACGCCGGCGAGCTTCTGCGGGTCCAGCCAGATGCGCATCGCGTAGGGCGAACCGAACACGTTGACGTCGCCGACCCCCGGAATGCGCGACAGCTCATCCTGCATGTTGGTTGTCAGCCAGTCGGAAACGTCGAAGTTCGTGCTTTTGTCGGTGGAATCGAAGATGCCGACGATGAGCAGAAGGTCGGGGGACCCCTTGCTGACTCGCACGCCCTGCTGCTGAACCTGCTGCGGAAGGCGCGAAATCGCGGTCTGGATCGCGTTCTGCACCTGGACCTGCGCGATATCCGGATCGATGCCCTTTTGCAGGATCACGCTGATGTTGACCTGGCCGCGCGCGGTCGACGACGATTGAAAGTAAAGCATCCCGTCGATGCCGGTCAGCTGCTGTTCTAGCACCTGGGTCACGCTGCTTTCGAGGGTCGCGGCAGAGGCACCGGGGTAAGTCGCGCGGACGTTGATCTGGGTCGGGGCGACGTCGGGATACTGCGCGACCGGAAGCTGGACGATCGCGCCAATTCCCATCAGCATGATGATGATCGCGATCACCCACGCAAAGATCGGGCGATCGATGAAGACTTTAGACATGCGCTAGCGGGTCGCGCTTCGGGGCTTGCCCTTGCCAGACGGCGACATGTTGACGCGCTGCGGCGAGCTGGCGGGCTCCGGCTTGATTGGGGCGCCGTCTTTCAGGTTGGCCGTGCCCTGCGTGATCACCTTTTCACCGGGCGCAAGGCCTTGGGTAACCACCCAAAAAGTGCCCTGGGTGCGATCAGCGACGACCACGCGCTGGATCGCACGGTTGCCGGGTCCGACCACGAACAAGGTCGCATTGCCCTTGGGATCGCGGCTGATCGCGGGTTGCGGGACAAGGAAAGCGGAGGTGTCGACGGCCTGGGCGAATTCGGCAGTCACGAACATGCCCGGCAGAAGGATCGACTGCGGGTTCGCGAACCGAGCCCGGATGGTGACGGTGCCTGTGTCCTGGTCGACGATTACCTGGCTGAATTCGACCGTGCCGGAGAAGCCGTAATAGGATCCGTCGGGAAGCTTCAGGCGGACCTGCGCGGTGGTCGGGACGGCGCCGCCCTGCGCGAGCGCCTGGCGAAGCGCCAGCAAGTCCGCCGCCGACTGCTGGATATCGACATAGACCGGGTCGAGCCGCGTAATCGTCGTCAGCACATCGGCTTGGTTCGCCGTGACCAGCGCGCCTTCGGTGAAGTTCGACAGGCCGATGCGGCCGCTGATCGGCGCGGGAACGCGGGTGAAGCGCTGTTGGATCTGCGCGCTGCGGAGCGCGGCCGAGTTTTGCGCGACCGACGCGTCCGCCTGGCGTGCCTGCGCCAACGCATCGGTATAGTCTTGCTTGGCGATCGCCTCCATGTCCGCGAGCGGCTTGTAGCGAGCGGCCTTGGTGCGCGCGGCCTCGGCGCTTGCCCGCGCGCTTTGGAGGTTGGCCTGCGCCTGGGCCGCTTGCGCGTTATAAACGCTTGGGTCGATCTGGTAGAGCGTCTGACCCTGCCCGACGACCGCGCCCTCGCGGAACAGGCGGCGAAGGATGACTCCGGAAACTTGCGGGCGGACCTCGGACACCTGATAGGCTGCGACGCGGCCCGACAGCTCTTGCTGGATCGGAGCGCTGCCCTGCTGGACGACGACATAGCCGACTTGGATCGGCCCCTTAGGCCCACGCCCGCCTGCGGCGTCGTCTTTGCCGCCGGAGCAGCCGGCCAACAGCAGCGCGGCTGCAAGAAGGACTGTCCGGGGCTTTAGAAACCTCACCAGCGACGCATTCCTTTCGATGGCGCGGGATTGCAACACCGCCATAGGCCCGTGGCGGGCGCAACATGAACAAGAGGCAGCCCGCTAGGTTAACTAATGCTAAGGGTGGGCCTAGCTTCGACGAACGACCTCATCAAGGCGACAAAGGTCGATTTCGTTTCGCCACTGTTTGTTACGGTTTGATGGCAGCGGTCGGCCGGCTTCGGCTTCGATCGGGAAATGGTGGACGCACTAGGGCTCGAACCTAGGACCCGCTGATTAAGAGTCAGCTGCTCTACCAACTGAGCTATGCGTCCACTGCCGTGAGGCGGATGCTCCGGCGCATCTCGCCTTGAGCGGCGGCGCCGGTAGCATGGGCTTAGGTAGGGCGCAACCGCCGTGATTCAATCTTAGGCCGCGGCCGACCCGGTCCGCTGATGACGCTCGAGCGCCATCAGCAGCCCAAGGCACAGCATCACGGTCATGACCGCGGATCCGCCGAAGCTGACCAGCGGTAGCGGCACGCCAACCACAGGCGCCAGGCCCATGACCATCATCAGGTTGATGGAGACGTAAAAGAAGATCGTCGCGGACAGGCCGGCGGCCGCCAGCTGGGAGAAGCGCGTGCGGGCGTTGTGGCTGACCCGCATGCCCCAGCGGATCACTGCTCCGAAGGCCAGGATCAGGATGACGCCGCCGACCAGGCCCCATTCTTCGGCCATCGTCGCGAACACGAAGTCGGTGTGGCCTTCGGGCAGGTAATCGAGGTGGCTCTGGCTGCCGTGAAGGAAGCCCTTGCCCCAGATTCCGCCGGACCCGATCGCGATCTTCGACTGGGCGATGTGATAGCCGGCGCCAAGCGGATCGCTTTCCGGGTCGAGGAATACGTCGATCCGCTTGCGCTGGTAACCGTGGAGCATGCCGTAGGCGATCGGCGCGGCCACCGCGACGGCCGCCGCGGGGGCCGCGAACAGCCACCAGGGCAAGCCGGCAAGGAACATGACCGTAACGCCGCACAGCACGACCATGATGCAAGTGCCAAGGTCGGGCTGGACGAGGATTAGGAACGCCGGAACGCCGAGCAGCACGAAGGCGGGCCAGATCGCGCGCCATTTGCGGATCTCGCCCGCGGGAACGAGCTCGTAGAAGCGGGCGAGGGTGAGTACGATCGCCGGCTTCATGAACTCGGACGGCTGCAACCGGATCGGGCCGATGTCGAGCCAGCGCTGGGCGCCCTTGCTAACAAAGCCCAACGCCTCGACTCCGATGAGCATGATCAGGGTCACACCATAGAGCAGGAAGGCAACCGACTTGATCGTTGCCTCGCTCGTCCACGACATGGCGATCGCGACGCTCAGGAAGAACGTGAAGATAATGCCCTGCTTGATCGCCCATGGCTGGGCCGCCCCTCCGGCGGCAGAATAGAGCACGATCAAGCCGAACGAAGCGATGCCGGCGACGAGGAAGATCAAGCGCCAGGGCAGCCGCGCGAGCGGCTTCGGAATGATTGCGGAGGTGATCATGCGGTAATTTGCGAGGCGGACTTGAATGCCCCGAGCTGGCGCGCGTTGCGTTCCGCCAGGGTGCCGCCCCATTGCTTTTCCAGCGGTTCAAGCGCCGCATAGGCTTTCTGCTGGTCGAACAGGTAAGTCATGGTGTCGCGCACGACCGGCGCCGCGGCGGAGGCGCCGAACCCGCCATGTTCGATGATGCAGCCGATCGCGTAACGCGGCTTGTCCGCCGGCGCGAAGGCGATGAACAACGCGTGGTCGCGCAAATTCCAATTGCCCTGATGGCCGCGCGCGACCAGCCGGAACACCTGCGCGGTGCCGGTCTTGCCCGCCATTTGAACGCCGTCGAGCGGAAGCTTGGATGCAACAGCCGTGCCGCTGCCGTTGACCACCGCCGCCATTCCCTCGCGAATAATATTCAGATGGTCCGCATCGACGGTGAGGTCGGGAAACGGCTTGCGCGGCCCGGCCATCAGCAGCCGCGGCTGCAGCAATTTGCCCGACGCGATCCGGGCCGGCATGACAGCAAGCTGCATCGGATTGATCAGGACGTAGCCCTGGCCGATCGACGTGTTGGCGGTGTCATAGCCCTGCCACTCGCGATGATATTTCTTCTCCAGCCACTGCGGACTCGGCATGGTTCCGAAGCGCTGCGATGGAATGGGCAGGTCGAACTGCTGGCCGTAACCGAGATAATTGACCATCTCCGTCGTCTGTTGGGGGTCCGTTTGCAGCCCCATCGACCAGAAATAAGCGTTGCAGCTGTGCTCGATTGCCGAGCGCATATCGACGGTCCCATGCGCCGCGTCATCACGGAAGTAACGGTTCCCGATCTGCACCCCGCCGGAGCAATGATATTTCCGATTGGGATCGAGCCCCTGCTTGAGGAAGCCGAGCGCCATCGCCGGCTTGATGGTCGAGCCCGACGGGTAGAGTCCTTGCGCAACTTTATTCAGGAGCGGGATGTGGTCGTTTTCGGACAGCATCCGCCACTCGGTGCTCCCGATGCCCTCGCTGAAGCTGTTCGGATCGAATGCGGGCATTGAGACGAAAGCAAGAATGTCGCCGCTGGCGACATCCATCGCGACTAGGGCGCCGGACTGGTCGCCCATGCGCCGCGCCGCATATTGCTGCAGCCCCTCATCGATCGTCAGCTGGACCGTCTGGCCGCTCCGGTCCGGCTTGGGATCGAGCTCTTTTACCAATTTCCCGCGGGCGGTGACCTCGACCCGCTGGCCGCCGGGCGTGCCGCGAAGATATTGCTCGAGCGATTTCTCCAGGCCCTGCTTGCCGATCTTCACGCCCGGGATGAGCAAAAGGGGGTTCTTGTCCTCAGCCTCATACTCCTTTGCGTTGGCGCTGCCGACATATCCGACGAGGTGAGCGACGGCGGGACCATCCGGATAGTAGCGGGAGAAGCCCCGGGTTGCCTGGACGCCGGGAAGGTCGGGGAGGCGGACGGTGACCGCGGCATATTGGTCGTAGGTGACGTTCTCGGCGACCTGAACCGGGCGGAAGCCGCGCGACTCCGATAGTTCGCGCCTCACCCGGTCGACATCGTCTTCGCTGAGCGCGAGCAGTTTCGCGACTTCCGGAACCACGTCGCGATTCTTCTCCAGCTGCTGCGGGATGATATCGACGCGGAAGCTCGCCCGGTTGATGGCGATGGGCTTGCCATTGCGGTCGATGATCCAGCCGCGGCGGGGCGGGACCGGGATCAGCTGGACGCGGTTGCTCTCCGACAGCAGTTGGTACTTCGCGTTTTGGGCGATCGCGAGATAGCCCATGCGCCCGATCAGCAGGCCGCCCACCGCTGCCTGGGCGCCGCCGAGCAACATCATCCGGCGCGAGAAGGTGATCGACTGGTGCGCGTTGGTCAGCCGAATAGGTCTCATCGCCCGAGCCTCCACGCGTCGATGCGCGAGACGATCCATGCGACCAGCGGAAAGACGCAAATCGAGATAACGAGGCCAGGCACCATCTTCGTGAACGCCGGCGCTGCGTCCATCGCCTCAGCGACCCGCCACTGGAGCCCCTGGTCAATCGTGATCAGCAGGGCGGCGAGCATCCATTCGATCCAATAGTCACGCCACATCGTACGACGGTCGATGAGGTCCAGCGCCAGCATCGTGCCGCTCCACAAAGCTACTGAAAAACCTATCGGATATCCCGTGGACAGGTCGTTGATGAAGCCCAGCGGCGCGGCCCACCAGCCGGGCCAGGGATCGGCGCGCAGTAGCCGCCAGGCGATCAGGGCCAGGAACCCGAAATCGGGGTACCAGCCGCTGGTCGACACGATCGGAAGCGCAGCAAGCAATGATGCGACGACGACCGAGGCCGCGGGCAGCAGGACGGCAAAGCGCGGCGGCGCCTGGTTGAGCCTTTTCGAGGACAGGGCCGCGCGGACCATCAGGGCGAGTCCGTGCTGGCCGGAGCGTCGGCCGCGATCGCGGCCGGCTCGAACGGTGGCTCGACGATTGCAAAGCTGGTCGTCGACGGATCGGCGAGCGGGATCGCTACTGCTCCGTCGTCGTCCAGCTTTACGATGCGGGCGATCGGCACCAGCGGCGGGTAGAGACCGCCTGTGCCCGAGGTGATGAGGATATCGCCGCGCTTGAACGGATTGCGGCCGACTTCCAGCGGGCGGACGTCGATGGTTCCGTCGCCGCGGCCCTGCGAGATGACCGGGATGCCGTTCCTCAATAGCCGCGCCGGGACGATGTTCGAGCGATCGGATACGAGCATCACCCGCGAGGCGAGCGCGCCAGTATCGATGACCCGTCCGACAAGTCCATCGGGCGAGCGAACGGGCATCCCGATCTTCACGCCGTTGCTGGAACCGACGGACAGGATCGCGAAGCGCCGCGGACTGTTGAACGAGGACCCTACGACGCGCCCGACGGCGACCGTGTCGCGCCGCTGCTGGCGTAGATCGAGCGCGGCCTTGAGCTGTCGGTTCTCCTGGAACACCGCCTTTGCCTCGACCATGCGCTGCAGCATCGCGTGATTCTGGCGACGGAGCGCGGCGTTCTGGCTGGCCGCATCCCAATAATCGCCCGCACCGGTAATGAGGCCGCTGGCCGTCGCATTTACTTCGTGGAGCGCTGACGCGACCGGACCGGTAACGTCGAGGGCGGCGCCGCGAATGCCGTCAAAGGTCTTCGGCGCGACCAGCGAAATGATGAGCAGGATCAGGCCGATGACGATCCCGGCAATGACCGCCAGGAAGCTGAAGAACAGCCCGTATTGCGCTCGGCGCGACCAGCCGGGACGCGCGGTCGCCATCCGTTATGACCTCTCTACGCGGTCTGGAGGACGCCGCGGAACTGCTCTTCCTCGAGCGCCCGGCCAGTGCCGAGCGCGACGCAGGTCAGCGGGTCGTCGGCGACGGTGACGGGAAGGCCGGTTTCATCGCGCAGGACCTCGTCGAGCCCCTGCAGCAGCGCGCCGCCACCGGTAAGGACGATGCCCTGGTCGCAGATGTCGGCGGCGAGCTCAGGCGCGGTGTTCTCGAGCGCGATTCGGACACCCTCGACGATGGTGCCGACCGGTTCGGACAACGCTTCCGCGATCTGGCCCTGATTGATCGAGATTTCCTTGGGCACGCCATTGACGAGGTCGCGGCCCTTGATGTGGACCGTCTTCCCGATGCCGTCGATCGGCGGCTTGGCGATGCCGACTTCCTTCTTGATGCGCTCAGCGGTGGCTTCGCCGATCAGGAGGTTGTGGTTGCGGCGGACGTAGGAGCTGATCGCTTCGTCCATCTTGTCGCCGCCGACGCGGACCGAGGTGGTGTAGGCAAGGCCTCGCAGCGAAAGCACCGCGACTTCGGTCGTTCCGCCGCCGATGTCGACGACCATCGAACCGATCGGCGCGGTGACCGGCATGTCGGCGCCGATCGCGGCGGCCATCGGTTCCTCGATCAGGTAGACCGCACTCGCGCCAGCGTTCGAGGCGGCGTCGCGGATTGCGCGGCGTTCGACCGAAGTCGATCCGGAAGGGACGCAGATCACGATTTCCGGGAAGCGCCAGGCGCGCATCTTCCCACCGTGGACCTTGTGAATGAAGTGCTTGATCATCTGCTCGGCGACATCGATGTCGGCGATGACGCCGTCGCGCAGCGGTCGAATGGCTTCGATCTGGTCGGGGGTCTTGCCCATCATCAGCTTGGCGTCTTCGCCGACCGCCTTGACCTTTTTCACGCCGTTGATGGTCTCGATGGCGACGACCGAAGGCTCATTCAACACGATGCCGCGGCCGCGGACGTACACGAGCGTATTGGCGGTTCCGAGGTCGATCGCCATGTCGTGCGACATCCATTTGAACCAGCGATTCCAGAACATCTTATCCCCGTCTCGACTATTCCCCGGAAGCGGCTCAAACGCTTGTCCCGAGTTTAATTTCCGATTGCTCACCACCCATTGAATGCGGTCTGAATTTCTTGGAAAAATCAGTGCTTCGCCGGCTGTCTCGGATTGGGATAAGACCCTTAACATGTCAATAAGAAGGCTGCCGCCTGAGCTCATCAACCGGATCGCCGCCGGCGAGGTGGTTGAACGCCCGGCGAGCGCGCTAAAGGAACTGGTAGAAAACGCGCTCGATGCCAGTGCGTCGCAAATCTCGGTCCGGCTCTACGCCGGGGGCCTTGAGCTGATCGAGGTCGTCGATGACGGCAGCGGGATGACGCCCGACGAGATGCGCCTGGCCCTCGAACGGCATGCGACCTCCAAGCTTCCCGATGACGCGATCGAGCAGGTGACCAGCTTTGGCTTTCGCGGTGAGGCGCTGCCCTCGATCGCGAGCGTTGCGCGGCTGTCGCTCGAAAGTCGGCCGCGGGGCGGGGACGGCTGGCGCATCGAGATCGATCATGGCGAAATGGTCGGGGAGGGGCCGGCAGCGTTTCCGCCAGGCACGCGAATCAAGGTCGAAGGATTGTTCGACAAGGTGCCCGCGCGGCGCAAATTCCTCCGCTCGCCCCGCGCGGAATACGCCGCCTGCCTCGATGCCGTGAAGCGCCTGGCAATGGCGCGCAGCGATGTCGGCTTCACGCTCGATCACGACGGCCGGCGGATCCTGACTCTGCTTTCGGCCGAGGCTCCGGCGCGCGTGGCCGAGCTGTTGAGCCACGAGCTCGATCGCCACGGGGTCGGCATCGAATGCGTCCGCAACGGGATGCGCCTCACCGGGGTCATCAGCCTGCCGACGTTCAATCGCGGCGTCGCCGACCAGCAATATCTATTTGTCAATTCGCGGCCCGTGAAGGACCGGCTCCTGACCGGCGCCCTTCGCGCTGCCTATCGCGACCTCATCGCCCGCGATCGCCACCCGATCGCGGCGCTGTTTCTCGAAGTCCCGCTTGAGGAAGTGGACGTCAACGCGCACCCGGCCAAGACCGAGGTCCGGTTTCGGGATGCGGCAGCGGTGCGCGGCCTGATCGTTGGCGGCCTCCGCCACGCGCTGGACGAGGAGAGCGGCCGCAGCGCGGCGCGGGAGCAAGCGGCAGCACCGGTGATGTGGACCAATAGCGAAAGCTATGCGCGCAACTTCGACCACGAACGTGCGCCGGTCGCGGCGGTGCGCGAGGAGCAGCACAGCTTTGTTGTCGACGATGTGGCCCCACAGGGCCGCGCTGAGCCGGCCACTGAGCCCGTCCCGAACTTTCCGCTGGGCGTCGCACGGGGACAGGTTGCCGCCACTTATATCGTTGCCGAGGCCGAAGACGGGCTGGTGATCGTCGACCAGCATGCGGCGCACGAGCGGCTGGTTCTGGAGCGGATGCGTGCCGCGCGAGAAGGCGGCGCCATTGCCCGCCAGGCCTTGCTGATCCCTGAAGTTGTCGACCTGGACGAGCCCGGCTGCGACCGTTTGGAGGGCGCGTCGGCCGATCTTGCGGAAATGGGCCTCGACCTGGAGCGCTTCGGGCCCTCGACGATCTTGGTTCGCTCGGTGCCGGCCGCGCTCGGTAAGACGGACGTCACCGGACTGTTGTCCGATCTTGCCGCGGAAATTGCCGAGCTCGGCGGGCCGATGAGCCTTCGCGACAAGCTCGACCATGTCGCCGCGACCATCGCCTGCCACGGGTCGGTCCGAGCGGGCCGTGTCCTGTCGGTCGCGGAAATGAACGCGCTCCTCCGCGAGATGGAGGTCACGCCCCGTTCCGGGCAGTGCAACCATGGCCGCCCGACCTGGGTGAAGCTCGGTCATGGTGAGATCGAGAAGCTGTTCGGCCGCAGGTAAGCGGGTTTCCGCAGCACGACCGACCTGCCGCCCGCCTTCACGGTCCCGCTCGCGGCCGGGATTCATCGTCGTGTCATCTGCATGTCATCGGTGATCGCTCAGGGGGTCACATCAGTGCCGGCGGAGCATTTGCGTGAATTTGCCCAGAGTTTCGGTCATCGTACCGGTCTTCAACCGCGCGAACGTCGTCGGGCAGGCGGTGGCGAGCCTGCGGGAGCAAACGCTTCAGGACATTGAGATCATTGTCGTTGACGATGGGTCTTCGGACCTGTCGGCGGAGGCAGCCGAACGCGCCGGCGGACATTCGGTGCGCGTCATCCGGCACGCGAGCAATCGCGGCATTCCCGCGGCGCGAAATGCCGGTCTCCAGGCGGCTCGAGGCGAGTATATTGCGTGGCTCGATAGCGATGATCTGGCTCGCCCGGAACGACTGGCACGACAAGCCGGCTTCCTCAGCAGGCACCCCGACATCGCACTTGTCGGATCGTCAGCCGGCCGCCTCGCCGCGAATGGCGCGCGCAGGCGCTTCGCGCGCGTACCCTTTCTCAACCACGAGACCCTGGCCCCAGCGCTGGTCTTCCGCTCACCCTTTCAGCAATCGTCGATCATGGGCCGCGCGGAAGTGCTGAAGGAATTTGAATACCGGCCTGAATTTCCCGTATGCGAAGATCTCGACATGTTCATTCGCATGTCGCGGCGACATCGCATCGCGAACCTCCGGGATGTGCTGATCGACCGACGGATTCACTCAGGCCAGATCGGAACCGTCGAAAGCGCCAAGGTCCGCCAGCTGAAGCGGATCTTGTTGAGCGAGGTGATTGGCCGGCTTGGGGTCGAACCGCATCGTTCTGACCTCGATCTGCATATCATGCTCGGCATGCCAAAGACACAGCCTCCGTCTCGGCAATTCCTTGAATGGGCCCAGCGCTGGATGAAACGGCTCCAGCAGGCGAACAGGGCGACTGGATGTTACGATTCTCGCGGCCTCGCGCTCGTCTGCGCTCGGATTTGGGTCAATGCCTGCGTTTCGTCGATGTGGCACAATCATAACCTGAATGCCGGCAGGTCCATGATTGCATCGTCACTGAGTTTGGGCTTCGCAAATGCTTACGGGATCGAATGGGTCACCAACGCCATGCCCGGTTGGTTGGGCGTCGGCTAGACGGCCGTAGCCCTCCTCGGCGACCGCGGATTATCCGCAAGGTCGAAAAATCCATCGCAGGGAAGTAAGCGTATCTAATGCTCTATTTGATCGTCTTCGTCGGTGCGGGGATTGGCGGCGCCCTGCGTCATGGCGTCAACGTCACGGCCGGCCGGCTTTTCGGCCTCAGTTTTCCGTACGGGACCCTCATCGTGAATATCGCGGGCTCCTTCCTGATGGGCCTGCTCGCGGGCTATTTCGCTTTTCGGCCGGGCATCGGCCAGCACACGCGCCTGTTCCTGACGACCGGCATCCTCGGTGGCTTCACGACCTTTTCTGCCTTTTCGCTCGACGCAGCCTTGCTCATCGAGCGCCAGGCCTATGGAGCGGCGGCGGGCTATGTCGCGGGATCGGTCGTTGCCAGCGTTGCGGCGTTGTTCTTCGGTCTCGCCGTCTTTAGGACCGCTGGCCATCTGCCGTAAGAAAAGCCCATGAACATCGATCTTATCCCCGTCGGCGACGATCCGCCGAACAGCGTCAACGTGATCATCGAAGTCCCCGTCGGTGGCGAGCCGGTCAAATATGAGTTCGACAAGAAGTCGGGCGCCTTGTTCGTCGACCGCATCCTGCACACGCCGATGCGCTACCCAGCCAATTACGGCTTCGTTCCGCATACCCTGTCGCCGGACGGCGACCCAATCGACGCCTTGGTCATCGCGCGGACGCCGTTCGTCCCCGGCTCGGTCGTCCGGGCTCGGCCGATCGGCGTGCTCAACCTCGAAGACGAGCACGGAGGCGACGAAAAGCTCATCTGCGTGCCTGTCGACACGACCTTTCCTTATTATTCCGATGTCGGCGAGCGGCAGGATCTGCCGTCAATCGTTCTCCAGCAGATCGAGCACTTTTTCACCCACTATAAGGACCTCGAGCCCGAAAAATGGGTGCGGGTCGGCCGCTGGGGCGACGCGGACGAGGCGAAGCGGGTCCTTAACGAGGCGATCGAGCGGGCGAAGACGGCCGCCTGACGGGACTCTGCGACCGATCTGGGCTATAAGCGCGCTGCTCAGAGTAGGAGCGGGGCCATGTCAAAAGAAGACCGTATCTATTTCGCACGTCGCGCCGCCGAGGAGCAGGACCGCGCCACCGCGGCTGAAAACCCGAACGTCGCCGATGCGCACAAGAAAATGCAGCGCGCATATCTTGAGCGGGCAAGTACCGGCGACCGGCCGATGGGCCAGGTCGAACCGACCGCCTAGGCGTCGCCACCCAGCCGACGTCTGGTTTTCTCGATCTCGCTGGCGCGCGCTTCGGTGCGTTCGCCCTCCAGCCGCGCGTAGCCGCTCGCTTCCTCGGCACGAAGCGCGTCGGCGAAACGGCCCGCCCGCACCTCCGCCAGCACTTCTTTCATGCGCTCGCGCACCCCTTCGTCGATGATGCGCTTGCCGCCAAGGGATGCGCCGAGCTCTGCGGTGTTGGAAATGACTTCCCGCATGCCTGCGATGCCCCGCGCTTCAATGAGCTCGGCGATCAGGTGAAGCTCACCGACGCATTCGAGATAGGCGACTTCGGGCGAGACGCCGCCTGCAACTAAAGTGTCGAAGCCGGCGATCAGCAGTTCTGGAACACCGCCCCACACCACCGCCTGCTCGTTGAACAAATCGGCCTCGGCCTCTTCGGCGAAGCTCGAGGCGATAAGGCCGGCGCGAGCACAGCCGATCGCGCGGCCATAGGCTTGGGCGATTCCGGCGGCATGTACGGTCGCGTCCTGGGCCACGGCCCAGAGCGCGACCATACCCTTCTTCTCGATATACAGGGACCGGAGCGCAGTGCCGGGGCCCTTCGGTGCGAGGAGGAAAACGTCGAGATCCGCGCGCGGTTTGACGAATTCGAAGCGGATCGAGAGGCCGTGACTGAAGCCCAATGCGGCGTTTTCGCGCAAATTGGGCTCAATTTCGCGGTAAAGAGCCGCGTGAATCTCATCCGGCGCGAGCATCATGACCACGTCGGCCGAGCCCACCGCATCCCCGATCAGCGCGGTTTGAAGCCCGGCAGCCTCGGCCTCGTTGGCGCTGCCCGATCCGCCGCGAAGGCCGACGACCACATCGATCCCGCTATCGTGAAGGTTGAGCGCCTGCGCGCGCCCCTGATTGCCATAGCCGAGGATCGCCACCCGCTTGCCCGCCAGCGGGGCAGGGTCGATGTCGGCGTCGCGCAGCATCTTCATGCGCGAGCGCCTAGCAGCGCCAGCGCCTGACCGATACGGTTCACGTCGAGCGGATCGGTAAACCGTGGCCACTCGGCCGGCGGCTGGTGCGCGAACCAGGTATATTGGCGCTTGGCGTAATTGCGCGTGGCCTGCTGCGCTGCGGCGATCGCTTCGTCGAGCGACGTTTCTCCCCGCAAATAGCCGCTCAGTTCGCCAACCCCGATCGCACGCATGACCGGGAGATCTGCGTCCAGCTCCCGGGCGAGCAGCGCCTCGACCTCGGCCACCGCGCCATCATCGATCATCTTGGCGAAGCGTTCGTCGCAGCGCGCGTAAAGCCAGTCGCGTGGGGGAAGCAGGATCAGCGCTTTGAGATCGACCTGGTCGCCGATGCCGCCCGACTTCTCACCTTGCCATTCGGCGAGCGTGCGGCCGGTAGACAGTCGCACTTCGAGCGCCCGCGCGATCCGCGCACTGTCAGCCGGCTTCAGCCGCGCGGCCGAGTCAGGATCGAGTGCCTCCAGCTTCGCGCGATTCTCCTCGACCGGCGTCTCGCGAACCTTACGTCTGACTTCGGGGTCGATCGACGGTACCGGCGCGATTCCGTCGATCAAGGTACGCAGGTAGAGACCAGTTCCTCCGACGAGGATCGGTGTTTGCCCGCTTGCATGAATGTCGGCGATCTCCGCGCGGGCCATTTGCGCCCAGTCTGCGGCCGAGCAGGGCAGGGCACCATCCTGCGCTCCAAACAACCGATGATCGGCGCGCGACCGCTCTTCCGCGGTCGGCGCGGCGCTCAAGATCGGTAGGTCGCGGTAGATTTGCGTCGCATCGGCGTTGACGATCACGCCTCCAATTTGCTCTGCGGCAGCAAGGGCCAGTGCCGACTTGCCGCTCGCGGTCGGTCCGGCGATGACAATGAGCGGAGGTTTGGACTTACCCATGGCTATTGCGACGCTGATAGCAGCGGGACGGCTCGATGACAGGTTGATCGATCGCGCGCTGGGTCTGCTTCGCGAGGTGGACCCGAAGGCCAGGTTTGGAAGCTGGATCGACGAGGGCGAAGCCGCCGACCTCCTTTTCGACGGCGACCGCAAGAACGCGAAGTGGGCATTGGCCTCGCTCGAAGGGGCGGACGTCGTCGTCCAGGCCGATGAGCCGCGCTGGAAGCGCCTGTTCGTCGCCGACATGGATTCGACCATCATCGGCCAGGAATGCATCGACGAGCTCGCCGATTATGCGGGCCTCAAGGACAAGGTTGCGCGCATCACCGAGCGGGCGATGCAGGGTGAAATCGACTTTCCTGGTGCCCTTCGCGAGCGCGTGAGGCTGCTCGCGGGCCTCGACGAGCGCGAACTCAAGCGCTGCCTCGATGAGCGTGTTCACCTGACGTCGGGCGCGGAGACCCTGGTCCAGACGATGCGCGCTGGCGGCGCAAGCTGCCTCTTGGTTTCCGGGGGCTTCCTGTCCTTTGCGGAGCCCGTCGCGAGGACCGTCGGCTTCGACCGCGTGAAGGCGAACCGGCTGGTCTTCGCGGGCGGCAAGCTGTCGGGCGAAGTCGGTGACCCCATCGTCGATGCCATGGCCAAGCGCGAGGCGCTGATCGCTGCGCGTGACGAGCTTGGCCTTGCCAGCAAGGACGTGCTCGCGATCGGCGACGGCGCCAATGACAAGCTGATGATCGAAGAGGCCGGGCTCGGGATTGCCTTCAAGGCCAAGCCGGCGCTCGCCGAAGCGGCCGACGCCGAGCTCAAACATCATGGGCTCGACGCGTTGCTGTGGGTGCAGGGCGTGCGGCGCCGGGACTGGTTCAGGAAATAGCTATTTGCCGTCGGGGGCGACCGGGAAGCACGGAACCTCGAGGGCGTTGCACGCGGCGGTGGCGCTCGCTTTTGAGGCGAAGGGGCCGATGCGGAGCCGGATAAACTGGTTGAACGGGATATATTGCGGGCTCCGTCCGGCAAGCGCCCCGTTGTCTGCCAGCTTCCGATAGGTGGTCTCGGCCGAGGCGCGATCGTTGAAGGCGCCGAGCTGGACCCGCCATGCCCCCATAGGGACCGGCGCCGCATTTCGCGCCGCAGCGTCCTTTTTCGGCACCTCAATCGAAGCCATCTCCACGGCCTTCGGTGGAGGGGCAACTTCTGGCGGCGGTTCGACTGGCCTGGGTTCGGCCGCTGCGACTTCGACGGGTTTTGGCGCTGCAGCGGGCTCCGGTGGCTTAGCCACCGCTACCGGCGCTTGCGTGACCGGTTCAGGCGGGACGATTGCCGGCTCTTGAGGAGGGGCAGCAGCGACCTCCACCGGCGTCGCGACGGGCGCAGCGATCGGTGCCGGGGCGGGAATGCTTGCGGCGGCTGTCTCCTGCGCCGCGTTCAGCGCGTCGATCTGGGCAAGAGTCCTTTTGGCCGGCTCCAGCCCGAGCGCCGCGGCTTTGCTCACATAGTCGTAGCCGAGCGTCGCATCGCGGGGCACGCCTTCGCCTTTGTACAGCGCCGCGCCATAGACCAGCATGGCCCGGGGCTCATTCTGTTCGGCCGCAAGCTTCAGCCAATGAAGCGCATCCGTCTGATCCTCCGCCTGCATCAGCATCAGGCCGAGGGCTGCTTGTGCATCGACCTGGCCTTGCTTGGCCGCAAGCTCGAACCATTTGCGCGATTCCGCAGCGTTCGCCTTCGCGCCGCGCCCGATCCGGTAAGCCTGGCCGAGATTATATTGAGCGTCGGCATCGCCGGCTTGTGCAAGGGGCTGCCAGGTGGCCAGAGCTTCCGCGTAATTGCCTTGCTGCCAGGCTTCGACGCCTTCTTCGACGGATTGCGCGCAGAGCGGCTTGGCTATGACCGCGAGAAGGCTCGCGGCGAGCAAATATCTGGGCCCCATATGGTTTGCCCCCCGCCGACCTTTTACCGCAGAGCGGGCCCGAAGTGAAATTCGCCTCCGAAGCGGACGCGAAATCGACCTATTTGCCGGGCGCCACCGGGAAACAGGCAACCTTCACTGCGGTGCACGCCGAAGCAGCAGCGTCGCGCGTAGCGAAAGGCCCGACCCTCAAACGGATGAACTGGCCGAACGGAATATATTGCGGGCCTCGGCCGGCGAGCGCGCCGACTCCCGCGATCTTGCGGTAAGCCGCCTCCGCGGCCGGGCGATTGTTGAAGGCCCCCACCTGGATCCGCCAGGCGCCTGATGCCGGTGCGCCCGATGCCGGGGCTGGCGGCGTGGGTTTCAGCGCCGAAACGGGCGCCGGCTTCTGCGGGGCGGGGGCGGGCGCGGGCTTGGCCGTCGCGACCTGGGCTGGCTTGGCGGGCTTGACGCTCTTGACCGGTTTCGCGCTCTGGGGTGGCGGCGCGGCTTTGGCCTTCACCTTGGCGATCGCGACGCCTTTCTTGCGCTGGTCGAGCGGGAGCAGGGTATCGAGCTGCGCAAGCGTCTCCTTGGCTGGGCCCAGTCCCTGCGCGGCGGCGCGGCTTACATAAGCGTAGCCAAGCACCGGGTCCTGCGTCACGCCGTCACCATTGAACAATGCGGTGCCGTAGACGAGGAGCGCGCGCGCTTCGCCCTGCTCGGCAGCGGCCTTCAGCCACTTCAGGCCCTCCGGCTGCTCGCCATTCTGGAACAGCAGGAGACCGAGCGTGGTCTGGGCGTCGATATGCCCCTTCTGGGCAGCGCGCTCGAACCAGCTTTTGGCGATCGAAAGATTGGTCGGGACCCCCCGGCCAAGGCGATAGGCCTGGCCGATATTGAAGGCGGCGTCGGCATCGCCTTTCTCCGCCAACGGTCGCCAAATCGCCACTGCGGACGAATAATCGGCCCGTTGCCAAGCTTCGATTCCGGCCTTCACGCTCTGTGCGAAAAGCGGCCCCGGAGCCCCCAGGAGCAATGCTGCCGCAACTAAGTACTTGCGAACCATGCCTTAACCCACCCTGCGCGATGCTTAGACCAGCGGGCGGAAACCGCAAATACGGTCGTGTCGGCGTTAACCAGATTTTAGAGGCTCTGGTGCCACTTCGCTCACTGAACTGACGTCATTTGAGGCGAGGGGATAAGCATGCGCGTCTTGGCAATGGCATCGCAGAAGGGCGGGTCCGGCAAAACGACCCTGTCCGGACATCTTGCGGTGCAGGCCCAGCTTGCTGGAGCAGGGCCAGTCTGCCTGATCGACATCGATCCGCAAGGCAGTCTCGCCGATTGGTGGAATGAACGCGACGCCGACATGCCGGCCTTCGCCCAGACCACCGTTGCCCGGCTGGCTTCGGATCTTGAAGTACTTCGGCAGCAAGGCTTCCGCCTCGCAGTGATCGACACCCCTCCGGCGATCACGATGGCGATCCAGAGCGTCATCGCAGTTGCCGAGCTGATCGTCATCCCGACCCGACCCAGCCCGCACGATCTTCGCGCGGTCGGCGCAACCGTTGATCTGTGCGACCGCGCCGGCAAGCCTTTGATCTTCGTCGTCAACGCGGCAACGCCCAAGGCCAAGATCACTTATGAAGCCGCGGTCGCGCTGTCGCAGCACGGCACCGTCGCTCCCGTCACCCTCCATCATCGGACCGATTTCGCAGCCTCGATGATCGACGGCCGGACCGTCATGGAAATCGATCCCAACGGACGCTCCGCCCGCGAAGTGACCGAGCTGTGGGATTATATTTCGGACCGCCTCGAAAAGAATTTTCGCCGGACCGTGTTTGCGGCCCCCGGCGCCGCGCCCGGCATTGCGCCGGCCAGTCCGCGTCCCGTCGGCGGTTTCGGCCGCCGCGTAGTCGGTCAGTAAGGGGGACGCGCCGTGGCTGAAGCCAAGCCTTTCGCTTCCCTCTCCTCCGGTCTCCTCGCCCGCAAGGGCGCAGCCCGCCCCGCAATGAAGCCCCAGGGCTTCGGCCAGATGGGCGGCGGCAATCTCGAGGATCTCGGCTGGAACGACATGGGGTTCGAACCGCCCAAGGCGGCCGATGCCCCCCGGGATGAAACTCATGACGCGTTCGGTGACGATGTCGTCGAACATCCCCGCGCTCACCCGACCGGGCTGACGCCGATCCAGTCGCCTGTGCACACGCAGCAGGCGGAGATCGCCGACCGCTTCGGCGAGACGGACGAGGGCGAGGAAGAAGAGCTCGACGAGACCGCCGAGGTCCACGAAGCCGAAACCGAAGCGCCGGCCTACGAAGCCGAGGAAGAGGAGGCCGCATTCGAACCCGAGCCGGCACCCGTCTTCCAGCGCCCGGTGAAGGCCGCGGTCGCCGCCGTCACGCCCAACCCGGCTCCGCGCCGCGCCCCTCGTGCGCGCTCGGTGGCCGGCGCCAAGGGCAAGGCAGCGTTCACGCTTCGCCTCGACCCGAGCCGTCACTTGAAGCTTCGCCTGGCCTGCGCCGTCGATGGCCGGTCGGCACAGCAGATCGTGACCGACGCGCTCGATCGCCTGCTGACGGAAATGCCGGAACTCGACGCCATGGCTCAGAAGGCCAATCGCAAGGGATAAATTTGATGACCAAGCCTCTCCGCTTCGGCTCAGCCGTCTCGCTCGCCGCACTCGCTTCGATGATCGCGGGCTGCGCAGCGCCTCAAGCCACCGGCTTCGGCGGACCGGCCAATGGTGAGATCGGTCTTGCGACCCGTGCGCTCGCTGCGCTCAATTCGAACGACGTGCCGACCGCGATCAGCTTCGCCGAGAGGGCAGTTGAGAAAACCCCGAACGACGCAGGCTTCCGCAGCCTCCTCGGCAATGCCTATTTCGCGGCCGGCCGCTTCTGGTCAGCCGAGCAGGCATACAAGGACGCGCTCTCCCTCTATCCGGATCAACCGCAGGCGGTGCTGAAGCTGGCGCTGGTCGAGATTGCGCTCGGCAAGAATGACGAAGCGGTTCGTTACCTCCACGCGGGCCAAGACTCGCTCGATGCGGCGGATTACGGCCTCGCCATGGCGCTCGCCGGCCGCACGGACGATGCGCTTGCAGTCCTCAAGGCTGCCGCCCGCGATCAGAATGCCGATTCCCGCGTCCGCCAGAACCTCGCGCTGACGCTGGCGCTGTCAGGCGACTGGACCAATGCCCGCACCGTCGCCGCGCAGGATATTCCGGCCGGCCAGGTCGAAGCGCGTGTTCAGCAATGGATGCAGCTCGCCAAGCCGGGCAAGGCTTCCGACCAGGTCGCTTCGCTCATCGGCGTGACGCCGGCGGCCCGCGACCAGGGCCAGCCGGTCCGCCTTGCACTGGTGAAGGGCGATACCCGCCTGGCCCAAGCTGCTCCGGTTGCGCCGGCGGTTGCAGAGCCTGCCCCGGTAGAGGTTGCCCAGGTTCCCGCGCCGCAGGTGCAGCAGCTGCTGCCGGTTGCGGTTGCCCATGCCGCGCAGCCGGTGCCGGTCCCGGCCCTCGCGCCGCAACCTCAATTCGCCGAAGCGCCGATCGCGCCGCCTCCGCCGCCGCCGGTCGATCCCGACCGCGTCGCCGCAAAGTCCGAGCCGGTCGCTCGGGTGGCGCAGGCCAAAGCCACCGCACCGGTGGCTCCGCTGACCATGGCGCTGATCGCCGCCGCCGCGCCTGAAGCGCCGGCGGCCTTTGCCGCCTTCATGCCGAAAAAGGCGGCCGCAGCGCCGAAGCCGCTTAAGGCCCGCGCCGCGGCGCCCAAGCTCGCGCTTCGCCGCGGCAATTCGAACAATGTTGTCCAGCTCGGCGCGTACCGCTCCCCGCAGGCCGTGTCGGCCGCGTGGAACCACCTCACTGCCCGCTATCCGGCGCTCAAGGCGTACCTGCCGCTTCGTGCCAGGTTCGATTCGGGCAAGGGTGTCTACTGGCGCCTGTCGATCCAGGGTTTCAACAATCGCGGTGAAGCGGTGTCGCGGTGCCAGCTGCTGAAGAGCCGCGGCGGCAATTGCTTCGTCCGCAACTTCGCGGGCGACGCGCCGGTCCAGTACGCCTCGCGCTAAGCGAGCAGCATTTCCAGGCAGGCCATTCGCACGGCCACGCCCATCTCGACCTGAAGCGTAATCAGCGACCGCTCGGAATCCGCGAGCGCGCCGTCGATCTCGACGCCGCGGTTCATCGGGCCCGGATGCATGATCACCGCATTGGGCGCGGCCGTCGCGAGCCGCTCGGGCGTCAAACCGTAGCGATCGAGGAACTCGCCGGGCCGATCGCCGAGATCCTCCGCGAGCCGCTCGCGCTGGACCCGCAGCATCATCACCACGTCCGCGGCGGCAATCGCCTCGTCGACCGAGAGCGGCGCAACGCCGTCGGGCATCAGCTCGGGCGGACCAGCAAGGCGCACTTCCGCGCCGAGCCGCGGCAGGAGCTTCGCATTGGAGCGGGCGACGCGGCTGTGCTTGATGTCGCCGCAGATCGCGACCTTCAGCCCCTCGACCCGGCCGAGCCGCTGGCGGATCGCTGCAGCGTCGAGCAGGGCCTGGGTCGGGTGCTCGTTGGTCCCGTCGCCGGCGTTGATCACCGGCGAGTCCATGATCAGCGCGACCGCCGCAGCCGCGCCATTTTCACGATGGCGAATGACCAGCGCGTCGGGATGCATCGCGTTCAGCGTCCGCGCGGTGTCCTCGAGCGTCTCGCCCTTCTTCACCGATGATTGCTCGACCGGGAGGGTGATCACGGACGCCCCGAGGCGATGCGTCGCGGTGGCGAACGACATCAGGGTGCGAGTCGAGTTTTCGTAGAACAGGTTGAAGACGATCTTGCCTTCGAGCCCGCCCACGCTTTTCCCGGGATGTCGGTGAATAGCCAATGCGCGGTCGAGGATTTGGCCGATCTGGTCGTCGGTCAGGTTGTCGATCGAAAGCAGGTCCACGAGCGCTGGGCCTAGCCCGCGCCGTTCAAATTGGCCAGCGCGTCGATCGCGCCCTGCAAAATGTGCGCCGCGGCAAGCGCGTCAACCTTCTCCGCGCGGCGGGCGCGACTGACATCGGCGTCGATCATCGCCCGCTCGACCGCCTGGGTCGACCAGCGCTCGTCCCACAACAGGAGAGGCAGCTCGAGCGGCGCGAGGTTGCGGGCGAATGCGCGAACCGACTGCGTGCGCGGGCTGTCGGTGCCGTCCATGTTGAGCGGCAGGCCCACAACCAGCCCGGCGACATGCTCCCTGGCGATGAACGCCTGCAGCGCTTCCAAATCCTTGGTGAACTTGGTGCGGCGGATCGTCTCGGCAGGGCCCGCGAAGTGCCAGCCGGCATCGCAGATCGCCAGCCCGATGGTCTTGGTGCCGACATCAAGGCCGACGAGCTTCCCGCCGTGGGGCAGGACGGCTGCGAATTCGCTTGTGTCAGCCGTGATAGGCACCCAGCCTCCTTGCCGCGTCGCGCCGTACGGCGCCCCAGAAGAGGGCATAATCATAGACGTGATAATTGTTGCCGGGCAGCACGTAGGGCCCGAGCGCCGGGATCGCGCCGTCGAGGATCAGCAGCCCGTTACTGCAATGCGCGCCGACGATGCCGGGCTGAAGCGCGCCCGAACGCAGGTCGGCCGACGGCACGAGCGTGCCCGGATTGTCCTGCGCCGCTGCCGTGCCGTTTTGCGCGCCGCTGATCGGATTGACGCAGAGCAGGTCTTCCTGCCGCCGCTCGCCGCCGTTCAAGCCCTTGGTCTTCTTCCACTGGTCGAGAATCAGGTCGGGATTAGCTGGGTCGCCGAAGCTCATCCACGAGAGGATGCAGCCGGCTTGATCCGGTGAGCTACAGACCGGAAGCCCGAGCGCAGGCAGGTCGCTGGCGGTGCTGATCGGCCAGCCGACGACATAGGCCGCGACCACGCGCTTCGCGATCGGCTTTCCCGCGACCTTTTCCTTGAGCAGCCGCTCGAGGTGCAGTGCGCCCTGGCTGTGGCCGGCGAGGATGATCGGCCTGTCGCCGCTTTCGCGCACGAATTGGTCGAAGGCGGCCGCGACGTCGCGATAGGCGAGGTCGAGCGCCTTTTGCGCATCCTCACTCTTCAGCAGGAAGGCGCCGAACGCCGCCTGGCGATATTTGGGCGCCCATACTTGTCCGCCTTCGGTGAACGCACTCGCCTGGCTTTGCGCGAACAAGGTTGTGCGAAATGCGGTGTCACCGGCGGCGTCGAGCGGCGCGTTCCAGCGGTCGCGCTCGAGGTAGGTAGTGGGGTGAATGTAGAAGACCGCCGCATCGCCGCTCGTGGCAGCGGTGACGCCGTCAGGGAGCCAATACGACGGGTCATCAGTCAGCCCAGGCCGTGCAATCCAGCTCGACGCCTGTGTGTAGTCAGGCCCGCCGCCAGCCGCGGCAGCCTGGAAATGGCCTTTCGGCACGGACTGCTTGAGCAGCACGTTCCCGCCCCATTGATAGATTGCAAAAGCTCCCGCCACGAACAGCAGGATCAGGAAGAACACGAAGCCGAGGAATCGCCGGGCGCACATTGGGGCCGCTTCTCAACAGCCGTGGCACGGATTAGCAAGGGGTCGTGACGCGCTTAGTTCGCCTGTTTGTCATCGCAGCCCTACCAGCTCTCGGCGGCTGCGTTGCGTCGATGGCGATGTCCGCGGTCGGCATGGCCGCTCAAGCCGCGCGTGGAAAGCCGGTCAGCAACGAAGCGCTCCAGCCGCAAGCGCGCCAGCAATGCAGCGCCCGGGCGGCGCAATATGGCACGGTCAATGTCATCGATGTCGAGCAGCACCGCGTCGACAAGATCATCGTCTGGGGCACGGTCGATGACGGAAAGCAAAAGCGGTCATTCGAATGCGACTTCGGAACGAATATCACCGGGTTCACGCTTCGCCCGATCACGCCGCAGCGTTGAGCGGTTGCGGCTCCAAAGAGCGGCGGCTATCCGCCCCTTCATGTCCGTTTCCCCCGAACAGGTGCGCCATATCGCGAAGCTCGCGCGCATTGCGATGAGCGACGAGGAGCTCGACCGGCTGCTGCCGGAGCTCAACAACATTCTCGGCTGGGTCGAGCAGCTCGGTGAAGTGAACACCGACGGCGTCGAGCCATTGACCGCGGTGATCGACCAGAAGCTGCGGCTGCGCGACGATGTCGTGAATGATGGCGACTGCCGCGACGATGTCCTCGCGAACGCGCCCGAAGCCCAGCACGGCTTCTTCGCCGTGCCGAAGGTGATCGAATAGTGAGCGAGCTTACTACCAAGACGATTGCCGAGCTTCGCGACGGTTTCCGTGGCGGGGATTATAAGGCACGCGAAATCGCCGAGGCGTTCAATGAAGCGGTGGCAGGCGCCAAGCTTCTCAACGCTTATACGGTAGAGACGCCGGACGAGGCGCTCGCCGCGGCCGACGCGGCCGACGCGGCCCTGCTCGGCGACACGCTGAAGCCGCTCAGCGGCATCCCGCTCGGCATCAAGGACTTGTTCGCGACCGAAGGCGTGGACACGACCGCCGGCAGCCGGATCCTCGCCGGCTTTCGCCCGACCTATGAAAGCACGGTCAGCGGCAATCTCCGCCGCGCCGGCGCCGGTATGCTCGGCAAGCTCAACATGGACGAGTTCGCGATGGGCTCATCCAACGAAACCAGCGCCTGGGGCCCGGTGATCAGTCCGTGGCGGCGCAAGGGCAGCAATGTCGGCCTCACTCCGGGCGGGTCTTCCGGTGGTTCAGCCGCGGCCGTCGCAGCAGGTATTGCGCCGGGGGTGACCGGAACCGACACTGGCGGCTCGATTCGCCAGCCCGCGGCCTTTGCCGGCATTTGCGGGATCAAGCCGACCTATGGCCGCTGCTCGCGCTGGGGTGTCGTCGCATTCGCAAGCTCGCTCGACCAGGCCGGCCCGATGGCCAAGACGGTACGCGACTGCGCGATCCTGCTCGAAGCGATGGCTGGGTTCGATCCCAAGGATTCGACTTCGCTCGACCTGCCGGTGCCGCAGTGGGAAGCCAATTTATCAAGCGATCTCAAGGGTAAGCGCGTCGGTATTCCCAGGGAATATCGCATCGACGGCGTGCCCGAGGACATCAACAAGCTGTGGGACCAGGGCATCGAATGGCTGAAGGATGCTGGCGCGACGCCGGTCGAAATCAGCCTGCCGCACACCAAGTACGCGCTGCCGACCTATTACATCATCGCCCCCGCCGAAGCCTCGTCCAATCTCGCTCGCTATGACGGCGTTCGCTACGGACTGCGCAAAGAGGGCGTGAAGACGCTCGACGATATGTACGCCGCGACCCGCGCCGCCGGCTTCGGCGCGGAAGTGAAGCGCCGCATCATGATCGGCACCTATGTGCTCTCGGCTGGCTTCTACGACGCGTATTTCACCAAGGCGCAGAAGGTCCGCGCGTTGATCAAGCAGGACTTCGCAAAGGCGTTCCAGCAGTGCGACCTGATTCTGACCCCGACGGCCCCATCGGCGGCGTTCGGCATCGGCGAGACCACCGACCCGCTGGCGATGTACCTCAATGACGTGTTCGCGGTCCCGGCGAGCCTCGCTGGCCTTCCCGCAATGAGCGTCCCCGGCGGATTGGACGGGCAGGGGCTTCCGCTCGGCCTGCACATCATCGGCAACGAACTCGACGAGCAGGTCGTGCTCAACGCCGGCCTCGCGATTGAAGAACGCGCCGGCTTCACCCACCGGCCGGAGAAATGGTGGTGAGCGAGCGCGTGCCAATAGAGCGCGACCTGCGCGAGGAAGAGCGCGAGCTCGACCGGCGGATCGACCTGATCAACGTCATCTTCGGCGCGGCGCTTGGCGGCTATATCGGCGACGTGCTCGGCGCGGCGCACCTTTCGGCGCATCGCGGCTTCCTGCTTGCACTCGCCTTGGTCATTTTGGTGTGCCTGCTGGTCGCGATCCGCAACCTGATCCACGTCCTTCGCGGCACCCATCACGGCTCGTGGAAAATCCCGATGGCGATCGTCATCGGCGGCATCATCTTCTTCTACGCAATCCGTGGAGACACCTATCTCGACTTGAGCGCGCTCCTTCCGGTGGCGATCGGCTGGGCGGCGGCGTTCGCGGTTATCCTATCGTCCCATCTCATCATGCTTAAACAGGCGCGCAATGGCTGACGCAGCAGCACCCTATCGGATCAAAGGCGAAAGTGGCGAATGGGAGGTCGTGATCGGCCTCGAGGTCCACGCCCAGATCACCGCGACAAAGTCGAAGCTGTTCTCCGGCGCTGCGACCGCGTTCGGTGCCGAGCCGAACACGCAGGTGAGCCTGGTCGATGCGGCGATGCCGGGCATGCTTCCGGTGCCCAACAAGGAATGCATTCGCCAGGCCGTGCGTACCGGGATGGCATTGGATGCGAAGATCAACCCGTGGAGCCGGTTCGACCGCAAGAATTACTTCTACGCCGATCTTCCGCAGGGCTATCAGATCAGCCAGCTCTATCACCCGCTTGTCGGCGAAGGTGAGATCGAGGTGCTGGTCGACGAGAAGGACGAGGGCAGCGCCAAGAACATCGGCATCGAGCGCATCCACGTCGAACAGGACGCGGGCAAGCTGATGCACGACCAGCACCCGACGATGAGCTACGTCGACCTCAACCGCTCGGGCGTAGCACTGATGGAGATCGTGTCGCGGCCGGACATGCGCTCACCGGCCGAAGCGGGCGCCTATCTTCGCAAGCTGCGCTCGATCCTCCGCTACGTGGGAAGCTGCGACGGCAACATGGAAGAAGGCTCGATGCGTGCCGACGTGAATGTCAGCGTTCGCAAGCCCGGCGACGAATTCGGGACGCGGACAGAGACCAAGAACGTCAACAGCGTCCGCTTCGTCATGGCGGTCGTCGAGCATGAAGCGAAGCGCCAAGTCGAGCTGATCGAAAGCGGCGGCGAGGTCGCGCAGGAGACGCGCCTGTACGATCCCGACAAGGGCGTCACCCGCTCGCTGCGGTCGAAGGAAGACGCGCACGATTATCGCTATTTCCCCGACCCCGACCTGCTCCCGGTGGAGTTGGACGAGGCGTTCCTGGCGGAGTGCAAATCCAGCTTGCCCGAACTGCCCGACGCGAAGCGCAAACGGTACGAAGCGCAGGGGATCACCGCCTACAATGCAAGCGTCCTGACCGCCGAGGTCGAGACTGCGCGCTGGTTCGACGCGTTGCTCGAGGCGGGCGCCGAGCCCAAGCAGGGTGCGAACTGGGTCGTCGCCGAACTGTTCGGGGCGCTCAACCGCCGCGGCGAAAGCATCGCCGACACGCCAATCTCACCCGAGGAAGCGGCTGAGCTTTTGAAGCTGGTCGCCGATGGCACGATCAGCGGCACGATCGCCAAACAGGTGTTCGAGATCATGCTCGAAACCGGCGAAGCGCCGTCGAAGATCGTCGAGGATCGCGGGCTGAAGCAGACCAGCGACACCGGCGCGATTGACGCGGAGATCGACAAGATCCTCGCCGCCAACGCCGACAAGGTCGCCGAGTACAAGAGTGGCAAGCAGCAGCTCTTCGGCTTCTTCGTCGGGCAGACGATGAAGGCGATGCAGGGCAAGGCCAATCCCGGCGTGGTCAACGAACGGCTTCGGGCGAAGCTCGGCTGATGCGCAAGCTGCTCCTCGCTGCGGCGCTGGCACTTTCCACCGCGGCAGGAGCGATTCCGCCGCTTCCTGTGCCGCCGGCGCCGCAACCGCCGGTCGCCATTCCGCCCAAGCTGCTGGTTGTCATTTCAGTCGACCAATTTTCGGCCGATTTGTTCGATGAGTACCGTCCGCAATTTACCGGCGGCCTGGCGCGGCTGGCGAGCGGGACCGCGTTCCATAACGGCTATCAAAGCCACGCGACGACCGAGACCTGCCCGGGACACTCGACCATCCTGACCGGCGACCATCCGGCGCGGACCGGTATCATGTCCAACGGCTGGGCGGATTACGCCGCGCCCCGCGCGGACAAGATCGTCTATTGCGCCGAAGACGAGAGCGCGCCGGGCACCAGCTCGACCAATTACAAGGTTTCGTCGCTTCACCTCCGCGTGCCCACCTTGGGCGAGCTGATGAAGCGCAAATGGCCGGCCAGCCTCAATGTCGCGGTTTCCGGCAAGGATCGCTCGGCGGTCATGATGGGCGGGCATGTCGCCGACCAGCGCTGGTATTGGGACGGCAAGAAGTTCGCGACCGACAATTCGACGGCCGCCGTGCCGCGCACGATGGTTCGTCTCAATGAAGCGCTGGGCCAGATCCTTGCGACACCGTCGGAGGGCCTCGAGCCCCCGGCTTATTGCGCGGGCAAATCCCAGGTCATTCCGATCGAAGGCGGCGGCAAGCCGGTTGGCGGCGGGCGACTGGTGCGGGCTGCCGGTGATGCCGTCGGGTTCAGGGCGTCTCCAGACTTCGACGGGACCGTCCTCGCAGCCGCAGCCGGCCTGATCCAGGAGCTCAACCTTGGCACCCATGCCACGCCCGACCTGATCTCGGTCGGCTTGGCCGCCACCGATTATGTCGGCCACAGCTACGGCACCGGCGGGCAGGAGATGTGCCTGCAACTGCTCGAGCTAGACCGTGAGGTTGGCGATTTCCTCGCGCAGCTCGACCGCTGGCACCTGAACTACGCGGTCGTGCTGACCGCCGACCACGGCGGTCTCGACGCTCCCGAGCGGCTCCGCCTCCAAGGCGTCGCGGATGCGGCGCGCGTGGATGCTGCACTCACCCCAAAGAATGTCGGTGAAACCGTCAACAAGCAGACCGGCATCCCGGGCCCGATCCTGGTACCTATCGGCGTGTCGGGCGACCTCTACCTCGACCCGCATCTGAAGGGCGCTGACCGCAAGCGCGCGCTCGATGCAGCGGCCGCCATCTATCGCGCCCATCCGCAGGTCGCAGCCGCGTTCACAAAGGACGAAATTGCCGCAACCGCCATCCCGACCGGCGATCCAACCAAATGGTCGGTGATCGAGCGCGTCCGCGCGTCGTTCGACGCCGAGCGTTCGGGCGACCTCTATGTCGTGCTGAAGCCGCACATCATGCCGATCGCGGACACCACATCCTATGTGGCGACGCACGGCAGCCCGTGGGATTACGATCGCCGCGTACCAATCCTGTTCTGGCGGCCCGGCTTCTTCGGACAAAATGTCGAGGTGCCTGCCGAAACCACCGACATCATGCCGACCCTGGCCGGCATGATCGGGCTCGATGTGGCGGGTTCGATCGACGGCCATTGCCTGGGCGGCGCTGCTGGCTTTGCTTGTCCGCCGCGCTAACCATCTAAAAACACGGACTTTTCTTTCACCTCCAGTTCAGGCATGAACGGCTAACGGCCAAGCTGGGGAAGGGCGCCGTGCGTCCGCTGGAGGGGTAGTCAGTATGCGGAAGTGCCGAGCAGCGCTCGCCATCGCATTGATCGTGTCGATGACCGGCTGCGTACAGACGCGCCAGTTCGCCGATGTTCAGTTCACGCCACCTCAGGGCAATTACAAGCTGCTGGTTCTCCGGCCCGACGTGACGGTAGGGTCGCTGACCACCGGCGGGATGGTCGAGCCGCGCGCCGACTGGACCGACCAGGCGCGCGCCAGCATCATCGCGGCGCTTCGTGCGCAGCAGGCGAGCCGCGGCGGCCAGGTTCAATTCATCGAGCGCCGCACGGAGCTTCCCGGCGTCACCGCCGATGAACTCGCCGATGTCGAGCGGCTTAATTACGCGGTCGCGGAATCGATCGTGATCCACAAATATCTCGGCGATTATCTGCCGACCAAGCGTGGCAAGGGCCTCGACTGGACCTTGGGTGAGGACGCTGTCCGCCTCGGGCAAAAGACCGGCTACGACTACGCGCTATTCCTCCATGCCGAGGACCAGGTCGCCTCGACCGGCCGCGTCGCGCTTGGCGTGATCGGCCTTGCGGGCTGCTTCGTTGGTTTTTGCGCACCGAACGTCGGCGGAGCGACCCAGCTCGATTATGCCTCGCTGGTCGACCTCAAAACCGGCGAAGTCGTGTGGTTCAACGTCGTCCAGGCGGGCAGCCAGATCCCGGGCATCAAGTTCGGCGACCTCAGGACACCGCAGGGCGCGGAGCAAATGGTCGAGCGCCTGCTCGGACGGATGAAGCCGGGCGCCGCGGTGCGCCGAGCGCAGGAGCAGCGCTGATGTGCATTCGATGCGACATCAGCCGCCGGTCGCTGCTGGTTGGCGGGGCGGCCGCCGCCGCGTCGCTAAGCACCGGCGTGGCGCAGGCGCGCGTCCGGCCCCAGGACATGGTCCCGCTCATCGGGCCCGGCTTTAAGCCGACCGACAAGGATGAGCAGGGTCTGTGGAAGGAAATGGAGCGGGCCGAGGAAGAAATCGCCGGCTCCAATCTGCTCGTCCGCGACCCGGAGCTTACCGGCTATCTTCGCGACCTCATCGGCAAGGTCGGCGGGCCGGCCGCGCAAGACTTCCGCATCTATCTCGCGCGGATTCCAGAATTCAACGCGATGATGTTCCCAAGCGGCTTTGCGGTCGTATTCACCGGCCTGCTGCTCCGAATGCGCAACGAGGCGCAACTGGCCGGCGTGATCGCGCACGAATCGGGCCACTTCCTGCGCCGGCACATGATCCGGTCGTGGCGCGACCAGCGGCGCAAGACCGACCTGTTCGCGATCGGGACCATGCTCGCCGGCGTCGGCGGCGCGGCCGGCGGCGTCTACATGGGCGATTATGTGCGGCTGGCGGAGCTCGGCACCTTGCTGTCGCTGTTCCGCTACAGCCGCGGGATGGAGGCCGAGGCCGACGCCATGGGCGCCAAGCTCATCGAGCAGGCCGGCTACCAGCCGATCGAGATGTCGAACATCTGGCGGCAGCTGATCGGCGAACAGCAGGCGAGCGCGGCTTATCGCCGCAAACGCCGCGACCGCGGTTACGATCTGTTCGCCACTCACCCGGCGCCCGAAGATCGTATGGCCGACCTTAAGGCCGATGCGCTCGAGGTCACGGTTCCCGGCAAGGCCTATACGACGGGGCGGGAGCGATACCTCGCCGCCATCGGCGACTACCGCGCGACCCTGCTCGACGACCAGGTCAAGCTCAACGACCCCGGCGCCAGCGAATATCTGGTGCAGACGCTCGCGCTCGACGGGTGGAACGGACTGCTGCGCTTTTACGAGGGCGAGGTCTGGCGACTGCGCAACCGGCGCGGCGACGATGTCCGCGCGGCGCAGAGTTATGCCGCCGCCGTCGTCTATCCCGATGCGCCCGCGGATGCGTGGCGGTGGCACGGCATCTCGCTCATGAAGGCCGGCCGGACCGGCGAAGCGAAGGCGGCGTTCGGCCGCTACCTGACGATGAAGCCCGATGCGCCCGATGCCGCCTGGGTGCGGCAGATGATGGGCTGAGGAGAGAGCCGTTGCGAACTTTTTCGAAGTGGGTTCTGGCCGTGGCCGCTTTGCCGCTCGGCGCATGCAGCACGCTCGGTGGTGGCGGCGACTATGGCATCAGCGATTACACTGCGGTGCGGGTGAACCGCGTCAGAGTGGGCGACGACAGCCTGACCGTGGTGCCGCCTCGGCCCTGGAACCGCCATCGGCCGACCATCTTCGTCGACATCAACGAGGTCGAAGACTGGACCCTGAACGGCCCGATTCTCGACGGCATGAGCTTCGTCACCGGCTTAAAGGGCGGCCGCTACCTCATCCGGCAGCGCAAGAGCGCCGATCAGCAGGTGCCGAAGTTCCGCGAGGACATGACCCCGCCCGAAATCACCACGATGCTCGAAAGCCTGTTCCGCGTTCGCGGCGGTGCGATCGACTTCAAGACGCTGTCGCTTCAGCCGCGTCCGTTCCTTGGTGCGGGCAATGGCTTCCAGTTCGATTATGAGCACCTCGACAGCGACGAAGTGTGGCGCAAGGGCCGCGCGGTCGGTGCCGTCATCAACGGTCGGCTGTACCTGATTCTGCTCGATGCCGCCCGGTCGCATTATTATGGCGCCGCCTTGTCGGACTTCGAGGCGATCGTCGCCTCGGCCCAGCTGAAGCGCGCCAGTTAGCCGACCGGGGAAATCGGCGTCGTCGGCGGTTCGGTGCCCGGTGCAGAAGGCGAGGGGACGTCGATATTGGGCGTGTGGCCCGGCTCTTCGGCTGGCGCCTCGCTCGGACGGCCCGGCTGCGCCGGCTGGGGCTCGACCGGCTCCGAAGGCTGGCCGGGCTCATCGGGAAAGGGCGGAAGTTGTTGCATTGGTTGGTTCTCCTTCCGCGACGAACGCCTGTGGGAAGCCAACAGTTGCCGGTTCGCCGGGTTGCCCAGCCGCCGATCCTTGCTATAGGCCCCGGCTTCGCGGGCCTCGCGCGCGTGGCGGAACTGGTAGACGCGCTGGATTTAGGTTCCAGTATCGTAAGATGTGGGGGTTCGACTCCCTCCGCGCGCACCATTCCGCACGCCCTCGGGCAGAAAAGATTTCATCGGGACAGTGAATTGTGAGCAACAAGACCGTCGAGACTGAGAATGAAGGCCTGAAGCGGGCATTCATGCTGACCATCCCCGCCAAGGACATCGAGGCGCGGGTCGAGCAGGAGGTGAAGCGCATTGCGCCGCAGGTGCGGATGCCCGGCTTCCGCCCCGGCAAGGTGCCGCCGAACCTCATTCGCAAGATGCACGGCGAAGCGCTTCGCGGCGACGCGCTGCAGGGCGCTGTCCAAGCCGGCGTCCAGGAGCTGCTCAACCAGAAGAACATCCGCCCGGCCGTCCAGCCGCAGGTGCAGCTGGATGAGGGTTACGAGCCCGGCAAGGACGCCGAGGTCAAGGTCACGGTCGAGGCCCTCCCCAACGTCCCGGTCCCGAAGGTCGATAAGCTCGAGCTCGAGCGGCTGACGGTCGACGCCGACGAAAAGGCGATCGACGAGCAGATCAAGCAGCTCGCGAGCCAGAGCAAGCGCTGGAACGATGCGCCCAAGAAGCATGCGGCGGCGATCGGTGACCTCGTGGTCATGGATTTCGAGGGCAAGGTCGGTGGCAAGCCCTTCGACGGCGGCAAGGGCGAGGACATGTCGATCGAGCTTGGCTCGGGTCGCCTCATCCCCGGCTTCGAAGACCAGCTGGTCGGCGCGAAAGCGGGCGACAAGCGCGACGTGAACCTGGCGTTCCCGGCGGACTATCCGGCGAAGAACCTTGCCAGCAAGGACGCGGTCTTCTCCGTTGTCGTAAAGTCGGTGAAGACTGGCGGCGAGAATAAGATCGACGACGAATTCGCAAAGTCGCTCGGCCTCAAGGACCTCGACCAGCTCAAGGAATTGATCCGCGACCAGCAGGGCCAGGAGCTGAACGGCCTGACCCGCACGCACATGAAGCGCCAGCTGCTCGACCAGCTTGCGGCGCGCCACGATTTCGCCGTGCCGGAATCGATGGTCGAAGCGGAATATCAGAACATCCTCGGCCAGCTTCGCCACGAAGCGAGCCACGAGCACGACCCGCAGGCCGCGCTCGCGGAGATCGAAAAGGATGCTTCGGAATATCGTCGCATTGCGGAACGCCGCGTCCGCCTCGGGCTGCTGCTCTCGGAAGTCGGCGCGATCCATGGCGTCGAGGTCAGCGATCAGGAAATGAACCGCCTCGTCGCGCAGGCCGCGGCGCAATATCAGGGCGAAGACCGCAATCGCTTCCTCCAGCTGGTCCAGCAGGAGCCGATGTTCGCGGCGCAAATCCGGGCGCCGCTCTACGAAGACAAGGTCGTCGACTATCTCTTCTCGACCGCCAATGTGACCGATCGCAAGGCAACGCGCGCCGAGCTCGAAGCCGACCTCGAGAGCGAGGAAGGCCATGTGCACGGTCCGGGCTGCGGCCACGACCATGCGCCTGCGGCCAAGGCGAAGAAGGGCAAGGGCGAAAAGGCCGCCAAGGCTGAGCCGAAGGCCGAAAAAGCGAAGCCTGCCCCGAAGAAGGCGGATATTGTCGAGAAGGCTGAAGCGCCCAAGCCCGCCAAGCCGGTGAAGAGCGAGCCTTCTAACAAGGCAGCCGCCAAGGCAGCTGGGAAGGCGCCGGCCAAGGCTTCAGCAAAGCCCGCTGAGAAGGCGCCGGCTAAGGCCGCGGCCACTGCCAAGCCCGCCAAGGCTGCGGCCAAGCCCGCTGCCAAGAAGGCTCCGGCGAAAAAGAAATGACCCAAGCTCCGGCGGGCGAACATATTCGTCGCTCGCCGGACTGGATTTGGCCCGCCTCTGCGGCCCTCGCGATTACGACGATCGCCTGGCTCATCGTGCGGTCGGGCAGCTGGCTCGACGAATATTGGCAGTTGTGGGTTTCGGCAGCGCCGGCGTCGACGCTCGTGGAGCGGCTGGCGAACGACGCGCATCCGCCCTGGTTCAACCTGTTCGCGCGCGCGATCGTCTCTGTTTCGGGCGGCGAGCTTGTGCCCGCACGCCTGATCAACCTTGCAGCGGCGCTCGCCGTCCTCGGCGCCGGACTCTCGCGTATCACGGCGCTGGGCCAAGCGGTCCGCTGGCGCATGTTCCTGCTGATCGTCGCAAGCGCCGGAGCCGTCGGGATGAGCGGCCTTGCGCCGAGTTTCCGGTCCTATGTGTGGGTACTTGCTCTGGCGGCCCTGCAGGGAGCGTTGCTGGCGGCCCTCGTCCTCAAGCGTCCCGTGCCTGCGCTGCTCGCCGGCCTTGCCACCACCGCATCGATCGCCGTCCATTATGTCGGCGCCGCGGGCGCGATCGCGATCGCCCTGGTCAGCATGGCCGTCGCCTGGAAACATGATCGCGCTGCCTTCCGGGCGATCCTGATCGGCCTTGTTGCAGGGGTGGCGCTCGATCTCGCCACCGGTTTGATCCAACTGCCGCGCGGCCGCGCCTTATATGACGTGAACTGGATCGCGCAGTCCGGAGGAGGCGGGGTGTGGCCTACGCTGGTCGCGGTCGGGTCCGATTTCCTCATCTGCAACGCTGTCGCCGCTGCGCTGCTCGCGGTCGGCTTGGTCATCCGGCGGAACAAGGCCGCCTTGCTCGTCTTGGCGCCGATCCCGCTCGCCGTCATTGGCTGGGCGATCTTCGACGCTAGCGCACCGATCCTCCTTCCGCGCTACATGGCCAGCGTCACCGCATTGCTGACCACGGCCGCCGCCCTGTCCTGGGCCGGGCTCGGGCTCGCTCCGGTCGCAGACGCTGTCGCGGCGTTGCTGGCGGCGCTTCAGCCCTTTGCGGCCAGCTTCATTCGTCCGCCGCTGGCGGGTTGGGAAGCGGGCGGCAGGGTGGCCGCCGCGGAAGTGCGGGCCTGTCCCCAGACCTCGGTTTATGCGGTCTCGCCGTGGCGCTTTCGCGACCGGCCCGGCAGCAAGATGGAGCGCTTCGAGGACCCGGTGATCGCCTCCGGGTACGACAAGGTCGGAAAGTCGCTGGGCTTCGCTCCAACGTTCGTGGCAGCGCCGACAACCATCCGGCCCGGCCATTGCCCCACGGTCGTGTGGCTCGAAGCCGCCCACGGCATCGAGGCAGTGCCGCCACAGGTCATCCTTGAACATGCCCAGCTTCGGCTGGGTGCGCCCGCCAAGGCGAGGGTCGTGCCCACACCCAATGGTGCTGTCCTTCTCCTATCCGGATCAGGGGCGCCGTGATGGCTGACCCGTTTGACCGCGAGATCGTCTGTGAGGACTTTAACGCCGAGCTGAACCGCCTGCGCGATGCTGGCGCCAGGCTCGACGTCATCTATCCCGCGGACGATCCCCATACCGCAATCCTAACGGACGACGGTGTTCGCGTCCGATTGACTTCCCGTCCCGACGCCGCGCCTCCATCCACAGAGCTTCCGCGCTTTCACCCTGAACTTGTCGTCTCGGGGGGCGGCGGTGCCGGCGAAGGCCGGGCGGGGATGCTTTACCGCGACCTGATTCCGAGCCGGCTCGGGGGACGCTATATCGCGTCGCACATCACCATCCCGACCGGCGGTCCGGTCGAGGACTGGGTGCATTTCCATCATATCGCGCTGCAGCTCATCTATGTCCGGCGCGGTTGGGTCAGGGTCGTCTACGAAGGACAGGGGGCGCCGTTCGTCATGGAGTCGGGCGACCTCGTTCTCCAGCCACCCGGAATTCGCCATCGCGTTCTTGAAAGCTCGCCCGGGCTCGAGGTGGTCGAGATCAGCGCGCCGGCGTTGCACGAGACATTTGCCGATCACGAGCTTTCGCTGCCGTCCGTCGATGGTGAGCCCGGGCGGTTGTTCGAAGGCCAGACGTTCCTGCGGCACGTCGCCGCGCAGACTCCCTGGACGCCCTTCGTTGGCGCGGAAGCCCAGGAAACCCGATTGCGCGAAGCAAGCGATGGCCTCGTAAGCGCGCGCACGATCCGGCCAGCCGGGATGCCGGCGATCAATTTCGAGCCTCATTCTGGCGAGTTGGTGTTTGGTTTCATCCTGAATGGACGGGCGAGGCTGGACGGCGAGGAGATCGCGTCCGCGGATGCATTTGTCGTGCCGCCTGACCGGTGCTGGTCTCTCGATAAGATGAGCGAAGACTTTCGGCTGCTTCATGTAACGACGGCGCGCCTCGACGAGAGCGCTCGATCGCCTCTATAGCTGGGCGGCAGACCTGGGGGATGATTTGAGCGCTGTCGCGTCACCACGAATTGCAGTGCTCCTGCCCTGCTACAATGAAGAAGCCGCGATTGCGGCGACGGTGAAAGGCTTTCGCAAGGCGCTCCCGGCGGCGACCGTCTACGTCTACGACAATAACAGCAAAGACGGCACGGTTGCCCTCGCCGCTAAGGCAGGAGCGGTGGTCCGGAGCGAGCGCCAGCAGGGCAAGGGCCATGTGGTGCGGCGAATGTTCGCCGACATCGACGCCGACGTTTACGTGATGGCCGACGGGGACCTGACCTACGACCCGGCCGCCGCGCCCGCGATGGTCGACCTTCTGCTTGCGGAGCAGTTGGACATGGTGGTCGGCACGAGGCGGCACGAGGCCAAGGATGCCTATCGGGGCGGGCATGTGATCGGCAACAAAGTCTTCACCGGCCTGCTGTCCGGGCTGTTCGGGCGGAGCTTCAGCGACATCTTTTCCGGCTACCGGGTGTTTTCGCGCCGCTTCGTGAAGAGCTTTCCCGTCCTTTCCTCGGGTTTCGAAATCGAAACCGAGATGAGCGTCCATGCGCTGGAATTGAGGATGCCGGTCGGAGAGGTCGAAACCGCTTACGGCGCGCGGCCTGAGGGCTCGCATTCGAAACTTTCAACCTATTCTGATGGCTGGCGCATCCTGAAGACCATCTCGACCTTGTACCGGGTTGAGCGGCCGGTGCTGTTCTACGGAGGCATCGGCGCCTTGCTGCTGATCGCCGCGATCCTGCTCGCGATCCCGTTGATCCAGACCTATTTGCACACCGGCCTGGTGCCCCGAGTCCCGACCGCGATCCTGGTGACCGGTATCGTGATCATCGCCGTTTTGAGCTTTTTTGCCGGGCTGATACTCGACACGGTGACGCGCGGCAGGCGAGAAATAAGGCGACTTGCCTATCTTTCGTTAGCGGCCCCCGGGGAACTGTAATCTTATTGCATCACCTTCCGTGAATTGTGTCGCCTCCGTGACGGTCCAGTCTTTTGCGGCAACCTAACCTCGGTTAGCCATGAACATTCAACCACCTTGGCACTGGGGGCAGTGCCAGGAGAACAGGGGGAATTCATGAAGCGCATCAATTCGGTCCTTCGCGCGAGCGTCGGATTCGCGGCTCTCGTCATCGGCTCAACCGCAGCAGAAGCGCAAGACGCGCTCCCGCCTGCGGACGTGCAGTCACCTGCTGCACAACCGACGCAGCCGACTCCCCAGGGAGAAATTGTGATCACCGGTTCGCGCATTCGTCGCGACCCGCTCAATCAAAATGCCCCCGTGGTGTTCCTCGATAAGTCCTCGATCGAGAAAACCGGCCTGACGGCGATCGCGGACGTGCTGCAGCGCATTCCCAGCGCCAGCGGCGGTCTCAACACCAAGGTCAACGCCAGCGGCAACCTCGGCAACCCGCCTGACGGCGGCGGCGTCGGCGCCGGTTCGGCCACGATCGACCTTCGTTATCTGGGCACTAACCGCACCCTGGTGCTGGTCGATGGCCTCCGCTTCGTTAACGCGACGAGCGCCAGCGGCATTCCAGGATCGGTCGACCTCAACACCATCCCGTCCAACATGATCGACCGGATCGAAGTGCTGCAGGCCGGCGCCTCCGCGCTCTACGGTTCGGACGCCATTGCCGGCGTGGTCAACGTGATCACGGTCCAGCAGCAGGAGGGCCTGCGTGCCTCCGCGCAATATGGAGAGTTCAGCAAGGGCGACGGCGAGACCCAGGATTACCAGGCGAGCTACGGCCTCCAGTTCGACCGGGCGAGCATCGTGTTCGGCGGTTCCTATTCCAAGCAGGACCCGGTCTACTCACGTGACCGCTCGATCTCGCAGTTTCCTAATCCGTTCCAGACAGACTGCGGAAATGGCGGCGGCGGGTGCAGCAGCGCTTCGGCCAACGGGCGCTTCCTTACCGCCTACGGCACTGGCAGCGACACCATCGGAACCGCGCCCGACAACACGCCGACATTCGCCGAGCTCCGGCATTTCACGACGGCCGATCGGTTCAACTTTGCACCGTATCAGTACATCCTTACGCCGAACGAGCGTTACGGCGGCTGGGCCAGCATCAAGACCGAGCTGACCGATACCATCAACTTCCGCGTCCGCGGTCTCTACAATCGTCGTAATTCCGAAAACAAAGCGGCGTTCGAGCCTCTGTTCATCGGGCCCGACGCCGGCAACGGGGCAGGCAGCCTGTTCGACACTCTGTCGATCGACGCCACCAACCCCTACAACCCGTTCGGCGTCAACGGCGGACCGGGAAGCCCCGGCGTCACGCTCGAATCCTGCGTCAATCCCGACGGTACGCCGAAGGGCGGGGGTTGCGTCGCCAATTATAGCTTCATCGGGCGCCGCCTGATCGAGGCTGGACAGCGCGACTTCCATCAGAAGGTCACCACTTATTCAGCGACGGCGACGCTCGACGGCAAGTTCGGCCTCGGCGGCCATGACTGGTACTGGGATCTCAACGGGTCATTCGGCAAGAACAAGGCCCGCCAGAGCTTCACCGGCAACGTCCGCGCTGACCGCGTCGCTCAGGCGCTCGGGCCGATCGCGGACTGCAATGCGCCGTGCGTCCCGCTGAATCTGTTCGGTGGCGCCGGCTCGATCACGCAGGCCATGCTCGACTGGATCCAGTTCACCGAGCACGACAAGAGCCACCAGAACCTCTACGACTTCACCGGCAACATTAGCGGCACGGTCGCCGAGTTGCCGGCTGGTCCGCTCGATGTCGCGTTCGGTGCGGAGCATCGCTATCAGAGCGCCGCGTTCACGCCGGATCCGATCGTTTCCGCCGGCCTCGGCGCGGACATTCCCGCGTTGCCGGCTTCGGGTCACTACAACGTCGACGAAGTCTACGGCGAAGTCAGTGTGCCTATCCTGAAGGACGTGCCTGGCGCTTATTCGCTCGAAGCCGACGGCGCGGCGCGCTACTCGCACTATTCGACGGTGGGCGGGAAGGCGACCTACACCGTCAGCGGCCTGTGGAAGCCGGTTCACGACGTCCTGTTCCGTGCCGCTTATGCGACCGGCTTCCGGGCGCCGACGATCGGCGAACTCAAGGGTCAGCGGTCGCGCTACGACCTTCCGCTGGTCGATCCCTGTACCAGCGACGTCAGCGGCCTGTTCCAGACCGATCCGAACGTGAAAGCGAACTGCATCGCCAATGGCGTTCCGGCGGACGGCAGCTATGCCGAAGAGCCGGGGCAGCTTCCGGTTCTCACGCGTGGCAATCCGAACCTCAAGGCAGAAACCTCGAGAAGCCTCAACCTGGGTGCGGTCTTCTCGCCGCGGCTGGCCCCCAACGGCTTTGCCAGCGCTTTCAGCATCGAGGGCGATTATCACGACATCAAGGTCAAGAAGGCGATCAGCGCGCTCGATCCCAGTGTGACGCTGACCAACTGCGCGGTTCATGGCGACCCCGTGAGCTGCGCGCTCGTCAAGCGCACGGCCAAGGGCTTCGTCAATGAGATCGACGCGACCTTGGAGAACCTTGCAAGCATCCACGTTCGGACCTTCGACACCAGCCTTAGCTATCGCTCGCCGCTCACCGGCATCGGTAAGTTCGGGCTGACGGCTAACGGCTCGTGGCTGCTCAAATATGTCGTGACCCAGACCAACGGCGGCCTTGGCCAGTTCGTGATCGACCGTCGCGGCACCGAGCGGGGAAGCCCGGACCAGGCCTATCCGAAGTTCAAGGGCAACACGACGCTCGACTGGACTCTGGGCAACCTCAACGCGTCTGTCACCGGCCGTTATATCCAGCATGTGACGGAATACAGCCTGACCGACCTCGGCGGCATCGCCGGTAAGCGGACGAACCGCCTCGGCAGCCGTTTCTATGTCGATGCGCAGGTCAATTACACGCTGCCGATCCTCGATCATGGCGTGACGCTGACCGTCGGCGGCAACAACCTGACCGACAAGGATCCGCCGGGCTGCTATACCTGCAGCATCAACAACTTCGATCCCACGACCTACGACGTGCCGGGGCCGTTCTACTACGGCCGCATCTCGTTGAAGATGGGCGGTATCCATCCGACCGCGCCTGTTTATACGCCGCCGCCGCCCCCGCCGCCGCCGCCGGCGGTTGAGGAAGTGGCTCCGCCGCCTCCTCCGCCCCCGCCGCCACCCCCGCCGCCGGCGGAACGTGGCGAGCGCGGCCAGTAAGTTAAGCGCCAGGAAGAGATGGGGGCGGTCCGGGAAACTGGGCCGCCCCTTTCTTATGTAACAAGCCCCGCTTGAACCTTGCCGTGATCCGCCCGATGTAGGTCGGGACAAACAATAAGGATCGGCTACCCGTGATTGACCACCAGGATATCGCTTCGCAACTCGTCCCCATCGTCATCGAGCAGTCAAACCGGGGCGAGCGCAGCTTCGACATTTATTCGCGGCTGCTGCGCGAGCGGATCGTGTTCATTACCGGCGCGATCGAGGACCATATGGCGAGCTTGGTCACCGCCCAGCTGCTGTTCCTCGAGTCCGAGAACCCGAAAAAAGACATCTTCATGTACATCAACAGCCCGGGCGGCGTGGTCACCGCGGGGCTCGCGATCCACGACACCATGCAATACATCCGGCCGAAAATTTCGACCGTGTGCATCGGTCAGGCCGCGTCGATGGGCAGCTTCCTGCTCGCTGCGGGCGAGCCTGGAATGCGCGTTGCGCTGACCAACAGCCGGATCATGGTCCACCAGCCGTCGGGCGGCGCCCAGGGCATGGCCGCGGACATCGAGATTCAGGCGCGCGAGATCCTGCGCATGCGCCAGCGCCTCAACGAGCTCTACGCGAAATATACCGGCCAATCGATCGAGGACATCGAGAAGGCGATGGACCGCGACAAGTTCCTCGAGGCGGATGAAGCCAAGGCCTTCGGCATCATTGACGAAGTGTTCGACAAGCGTCCCGAGGCCGGCGACGACTCCGGAACAGGCGCGGGAGATGTGACGCCTGCCTAAGCTCCGCCGGCGGGCAGATCGCTGTTGAAAATGTCGGCGGCGGCTTTCCACTCGCCGCCGATTTTGCGCCACACGACCACGTACTTGCCGGTGTCGGTCATCGCCTTGCCGTTGGGCGCGACTGCCAGCCTATAAGTCCCACGATCGAGCGCCATGTCGCCCGACGATGAAACGATGATCTGCTCCGGGACGAAGGTCAGGTCGAAACCCGGCGTCTGCATCATCGACGCCCAGGTTTTCTGGATCGCTTCATGTCCTTTGCCGATCGGACCATTTGGCGGCATCACTGCGCCGTCTTCAGTGTAGAGCGCCGCAATCGCGGGCGCGTCCTTGGCTTTCACGAGCTGAAGCCAGTGATTGACCTGGCCGCGGATTGCCTGCTCGTCCGCGCCGGCATCGACGGCGGCGGCAGTATTGCCGTTGGCGGTGGTGGTCCCGGACTTCTCGCCGGATTGGCACGCGGGCATCAGCAGCGCCGCGACAGAAAGAAGCAATAGTGATCGCGTCATTCGCCCCTCCTTTTGCTGTTTGTCACCTACCATAGTTTGCGCCTGTTCGCCGATATCCGCTTGCGGCCATTGCGGACGCCTCGCGGACTGATAGGTCTCTTCACAAAGTGGGGAGGAAATTCGTGCGCAACATGATCGCAGGCATCGCGCTTCTGCTCGGTTCGGCCGCAGCGGCGCAAACTGTTGACGTCCGCGCTGGCCGCTTGATCGACCCGCAAGCCGCGAAGGTCCTGACCGACCAGCGGATCCGCATCGTCGACGGCAAGATCGCCGCGATCACTCCATGGCGTGACACTGACGGACCACCGACCGTTGACTGGTCGGGCGAGACCGTTCTCCCGGGCCTCATCGACCTGCACACGCACTTGGCGGACGGTGCGATCGATGCCGGCGACGGCGACCCGGCGGGGCCCCTCAAGCGCAGCGAATCGCGGACGATCCTCAAGGGCGCCAAAGCGGCGAAGATGGAGCTCGACAGCGGGTTCACCACGGTGCGCGATGTCGGCGTCTATCGCGGCCTGACCGACGTCGCGCTCCGCGACGCGATCAATGCCGGCGAGATCGAGGGACCGCGGATGTTCGTCTCCGGCGGCTACATCACGGTCCCGGGCGGCGGCGGCGAGATCAACGCGCTCGCGGCCGACGTGCCGGTGCCCGAGCAGTTCCGGATGGGTGAGGTTCGCACCCCGGCGGAGGCGCGCGATCGCGCCCGCTATTTCCTCAACCATGGCGCGGACTTCATCAAGCTGATCGCGACCGGCGCGGTGCTGGCGATCGGCGGCATCCCCGGCGCGCTGGAACTGTCGCCGGAAGAGATGAAGGCCGCGTGCGACGAGGCCAAGGCGCACGGCTCCTACTGCATCGCCCACGCCCATGGAGCGGAAGGAATCAAGGCCGCAATCCGCGCCGGCGCCCGCACCATCGAGCACGCCAGCTATCTCGACGCGGAAGGCGTCGCGCTCGCCAAGGCGAATGGCGTGTGGCTCGACATGGACATCTACAACGGCGACTGGATCAACGACGTCGGGGTCAAGGAACATTGGCCGGCCGAATATTTGCGCAAGAATATCGAGACGACCGATATCCAGCGGCAGGGGTTCGCGGCGGCGGTGACGGCCGGCGCCAAGATGACCTTCGGCACCGATGCCGGCGTTTACATGTACGGCTTGGGTGGCCGGCAGTTCGCCTACATGGTGCGCTACGGCATGACTCCGATGCAGGCGATCCAGTCCGCGACCAGCGAGGCGGCGAAGGCGCTGCGGATGGACGGGCAGGTCGGGAGCATCGCGGCGGGCGCTTACGGCGACCTCATCGCGGTCAAGGGAGACCCGTTGGCCGATATGCGCGTCCTCGAGCATGTAGATGGCGTAATCAAAGAGGGAAAACTGGTTCGCTAAATTTGTTTGTTCCCTACTTGTTCCACATGAACAAATAGGATACGTACTTCCTCATCGGGGCGGAGCTCGGCCGCCGGCGCAACGCGGAATGACCGCTTGCAATGACGAGGGAGACGATGGACATGGCGGCTCAGTTGAAGATCATCGGTAGCGGAGCAGAGACCCCCAAAGTGCAAGGTACGGACCGGCAGAAGGCGCTTGAAGCAGCGCTCGCCCAGATCGATCGCGCGTTCGGCAAGGGCTCGGCAATGAAGCTCGGCAGCCGCGAGAAGATCGAGATCGAGACGATTTCGACCGGGTCGCTGGGCCTCGACATCGCGCTTGGCGTCGGCGGGCTTCCGCGCGGCCGGGTGATCGAGATTTACGGGCCGGAAAGCTCGGGCAAGACGACGCTCGCGCTGCATGCCATTGCCGAGGCACAGAAGACCGGCGGCGCGGCCGCGTTCGTCGATGCCGAGCATGCGCTCGATCCGTCCTACGCCAAGAAGCTTGGTGTCGACATCGACGAGCTGATCGTCTCGCAGCCAGACACCGGCGAGCAGGCGCTCGAGATCGTCGATACGTTGGTGCGCTCGAACGCGATCGACGTGCTGGTGGTGGATTCGGTTGCGGCCTTGGTCCCGCGCGCTGAGATCGAGGGCGAGATGGGCGACAGCCACGTCGGCCTCCAGGCGCGCCTAATGAGCCAGGCGCTGCGCAAGCTGACCGGCTCGATCAGCCGCTCGCGCACCACGGTCATCTTCATCAACCAGGTCCGCATGAAGATTGGCGTGATGTACGGCAATCCCGAGACCACGACCGGCGGCAATGCGCTGAAATTCTACGCCAGCGTCCGTCTCGACATTCGCCGCACCGGCCAGATCAAGGATCGCGACGATATCGTTGGCAACGCAACCCGCGTGAAGGTGGTGAAGAACAAGGTCGCGCCGCCGTTCAAGCAGGTCGAATTTGACATCATGTATGGTGAGGGCGTCAGCAAGGTCGGCGAAATCCTCGACCTCGGCGTCAAGGCCGGGATCGTAGAGAAATCCGGCGCCTGGTTCAGTTACGACAGCATCCGCATCGGCCAGGGCCGCGAGAACGCCAAGACCTACCTCAAGGAAAATCCCGAGGTCGCTGCGAAGATCGAAAATGCGATCCGTGGGCGGACCGAGGAAGTCGGCGAAGCGCTAATGGTTGGCGCGGCTGACGACGACGAGGTCGGAGTCGAATAAGCTCCCCGGCGGCGGGCGGATCTCCGCACCGTCCCCGCCCGCCGCCACCCAATCCTAAACCAAATCCTCCGGGATCGCGGTCGACTCGCGCGCCGCTTCCTGCTCCTCGGGGTCGGCCTGCATGGCTGCGAACAGGCGCTTGGGCTCGGTCGCCCAAACGATCAGGAAGCCGACTGTGGAACAAGTCGCGATACCGATGAGGAATGGAAGCGCGGTGCCGTTATAGGCTTGGCCAATGCCGAAGCCGATCGCTGCTGACCCCAGCGTACCGATCACGCCCTGAACCGACGACGCAGTGCCGGCAATCGGAGCCATATGCTCCATTGCCAGGGTGCTGAAGTTGGACGAGGTAAAGGCGAAGCAGGCCATCGTCAGCCCCTGCATCACCACGAACACGACAAGCGTCTCGTGACCGCTGAGCGCGATTGCGGCGTGGAGAGCCGTAACGACCGCCAGCATTAGCGACGCAAAATGGCCGACGCGCCTCAGCCCGAAGCGCTCGACGATCCGACTGTTGCCGTATGAGGCGAGGCCCATGGGCGCTGCGATGCAGGCGAAAACGAGCCCGATGAGCTGCGGCTTGCCGAACACTTCGAACACGATCTGCTGGATTGTGCTGATGTAAGCGACGAGCCCGGCGAAGGTCACCGTGACAGCCAGGGTGTAGCCGAGCGACTGCCGCTCGCTGACGGTGGCGACCATCGCGCTTTGCATATCGTGCCACCGCAGCGAGCGCCGATATTCCGGACGTAACGTTTCGGGCAGCCTGATCCACGACCAGGTTAGCATGGCGATGGCGTAGACCGCGAGGATGATGAAGATCGCCCTCCAGGGAGCGACCAGCAGGATCGCCTGCCCGATGTTCGGCGCAAGCACGGGCACCAGCATGAACGTCATGAAGACCAGGCTCATGACCCGGGCCATGGACTCCGCTTCGAAAAGATCGCGGACCATCGAGATTACGAGAACGCGGGTGACCGCTGCCGAAGCTCCCATCGCAATGCGCCCGGCGATCAACAGCGCGAAGCTGCTCGCGAGCCCACAAAGCAGCGCGAAGAAGGCATAGAGCAGCACGCCCGCGGCGAGGATCGGTTTTCGTCCGAAGCGATCGGCGAGCGGTCCCCACACCAGCTGGGTTGATCCGAAGCCGAGAAAGTAAGCGACAACCACGAGCTGGCGCCGGTTCTCCTCGTGCACATGGAGCGAGCGGCCGATGTCGGGCAGCGCCGGGATCATCGCGTCGATCGCAAAGGCATTGAGCGCCATCAGCAGGGCCAGGAGCACCGTCAGCTCACGCGGACCTGGGCGGCGGGTTGTGCCCGGCGGATGGTTGAGCTCGAATGGCATGGAGCGGCGCTGCTGGCGCAGCGGCGTGCGACATGCAAGAGGGATGCGCGATGACGACAAGCGGGGGACAGCGACGCGTCCGGCTGATCGGGCTGCCGACCGACAGCCACTCCTCGTTCCTGCGCGGCCCGGCGCTTGCGCCAGCCGCAATCCGCGCCGCTTTCCATTCCGATCATGCCAACATGGCGGCGGAATCCGGCGAAGATGTTCAAATCGACGACGCAGGCGACCTGCCGCTCGACGAGAGCGCTGACGACATCGATCGCATTCAGGACGCCGCTGCGGCCGCTGCACGCGACGGGGTCGTGCCCCTGTTTCTGGGTGGCGACCACATGGTGACCAACCCGATCGTTGCCGGAATTGCGCGCGAGCGTGGGCCGGTCGCCATTCTCCATTTCGACGCGCATCCTGACATCTACGAGGATTTTGGCGGCGATCCGCTGAGCCATGCTTCGCCCTTCGCGCGGATCATGGAGAAGAAGCTCGCATCGCGGCTCGTCCAGGTCGGCATTCGCACTGCGAATGCCCATTGCCGCGAGCAGGCGAACCGCTACGGCGTCGAAATGATCGAGATGCGCAGCTTCGCATCCGACCGCGTGCCGATCCCGGAAGGGCCGCTGTACATCAGCATCGACATGGATGCGCTCGATCCCGCGTTTGCGCCGGGTGTCTCGCACCACGAACCAGGCGGGCTTTCGACGCGCGACATCCTGGCTGTGCTCGACCGCGTGAAGGGACCGCTGATCGGCGCGGACATCGTCGAGTATAATCCAAGCCGCGATGTGAACGGCGTTACCGCCGTCGTCGCCGCCAAATTCGTCAAGGAAATCGCCGCGCTCGCGGGAAGGGGGGATGCATGACCATGAATCTGTCGAGGCGCCGGATGATGGGCGGTGCCGGCGCGATGATGGCGGCTATGACGCTGCCGATCGGCCGGGTATTCGCGCAGGCCGCCGACCAGCTCGCGCCAATCCCCATTCCGCCGCCCATTAGCCAGACCGAACGGCTGCATCGCGTCGCCGGAGCGCGCGAGTTGATGCGCAAGAACGGCATCGGCGCGGTCCTCGTCGAGTCCGGCCCGAGCCTCGATTATTTCACCGGCATCCAATGGTGGCGGAGCGAGCGGCTGACGGCGGTTGTGATCCCGGCGGAGGGTGACGCGATCGTCGTCACGCCCTTCTTCGAAAGCCCGACGATCAAGGAAATGCTGCTGATCCCGGCGGAGATCCGCACGTGGCAGGAGGATGAGGAGCCCTTAAAGCTCGTCGCCGACTTCCTCAAAGAACGCGGCGTCGCAAACCGTCCGATCGCGTTCGAGGAGACCGATCGCTTCTTCATTCAGGATCGGCTGAAGCAGCAGCTTCCAGGCATCCAGATCGTAAGCGGCAACCCGGTCGTGCGCGCGCTGCGGATGATCAAGTCGCCGGCCGAGCTCGCGCTCATGCAGGCGGCGAACGACATCATGCTCGCGTCGCTGCGCTACGCCAGCACCAGTGCGCGCGAAGGCATGAGCGGCGCTGACCTCGATGCGCTGGTCGCATCGGCACAAAAGCGGCTGGGCGGAGCCTACGACGGCGGCTTGCACCTGATTGGCGAGGCCTCGGCCTATCCGCACGGAAGCAAGATCCCGCATGTTCTGAAGCGCGGCGATGTGGTGTTGATGGACTGCACATCGTCAGTCCACGGCTACCAGGCTGACATCACCCGCACCTTCGTGTTCGGCGCCGACCCTACGCCCGAGCAGCGCAAGCTGTGGGACCAGGTTCACCAAGGTCAGCAGATCGCGATCCGCACCGCCAAGGTCGGCGTCCCCGCAGGCGCGGTCGATGACGCGGTTCGGGCCGCCTACGAAAGCTGGGGCTTTGGGCCCGGTTACCGGCTGCCGGGCCTGTCGCACCGGACCGGGCATGGCATCGGTATGGAGGTTCACGAGCCGGTCTATCTGGTCCACGGCGAGACGACGCCGCTAGCGCCTGGCATGTGCTTCTCGGACGAACCAGGGCTCTACATCCCCGGCAAGTTCGGCGTGCGGATCGAGGACTGCTGGTACATGACGGCGAACGGGCCGAAGTTCTTCACCAATCCGCCGCCGAGTATCGATCGGCCCTTCGACTAGCGGCGTTCGGCGAACGCCAGCTTGAGCGCGAGCCCGCCCATCGCGGTCGCGGCAATGTAACGCGCGGCGCGTCCAATCCACGTCACATGGCGCAGCCGCGCGGCGGTGCCTGCGGCAACGATCGCGACGATGATGTTGACGACGGTGCCGACGACGTCGAACCACAGGCCGAGGCACAGGATCTGGAGTGCCGGCACCGTCGCGTGCGGGTCGACGAACTGCGGCAGAAAGGCGAGGAAGAACAGCGCGACCTTCGGGTTGAGCAGGTTCACCAGCGCCGCCGCGCGGAACAGCGGCCAACCGCTCTGCGGCTTGCGTTGCGGAGTGTCCGCCGACGATTTGCCGCCGCGCAGCAGCGAGATCGCAATGTAGACGAGGTAGGCGGCGCCGACCCATTTGATGATCGTGAAGGCCGCCTGCGATGCGGCGAGCAAAGCCGACAGGCCGACCACGGCCGCGAAGATATGCACCAGCGCTCCGCCGCCAATACCGAGCGCAGCGATGATGCCGTCGCGCCGGCCCCCGCGTGCGGCACTGGCGATGACGAAGGTCATATCCGCGCCGGGGACGACGTTGAGCGCGAGGCCCGCGAGCGCGAAGGCGAGGAAGGTCGCGAGCGGCGGCAGAAGCTCGATGCCCGCGACGCTCAGCATGTCAGGCCGTCTTACGCGGCTTGGCTCGCCGCGCGGCGGGCGCTGGTTCGATGTCCGGCGACATTGGCGGGGCCAACTCGCCCTCCCACCGCGCGACGACGCTCGATGCAACGGCGTTGCCGACGACGTTGGTCGCCGAGCGGCCCATGTCGAGGAAATGGTCGACCGCGAGGATCAGCAGCAACCCCGCCTCCGGGATCTTAAACATCGACAGGGTCGCGGCGATCACCACCAGGCTTGCGCGCGGGACTCCGGCCATGCCCTTTGACGTGATCATCAGCACCAGCAGCATGGTGATTTCCTGTCCGATGCTGAGGTCGATGCCATAGGCCTGCGCGATGAAGATCGACGCGAAGGTCATATACATCATCGACCCGTCGAGATTGAACGAATAACCCAACGGTAGGACGAAGCTCGCGATGCGCGGCGGAACGCCGAAGCGTTCGAGCTCCTCGAGCGTGCGCGGGTAAGCGGCTTCGCTCGACGCGGTCGAAAAGGCGAGGACCACCGGGTCGCGGATGTAGCGGACGAGGTGCCGCGTGCGCGGGCCGACGATGACGAAGCAGGCGCCGATCAGGATCGCCCACAGGATCGCGAGGCCGAGGTAGAAGCTGCCGACGAACTTGCCCAAGGTCATGATGATCTGCGGGCCGCGCTCGGCAAGCGCGCTGGCGACCGCGGTGAACACCGCGAACGGCGCGAAACGCATCACATAGTTAGTCACCTGGAGCATGACGCGGACGAGCGATTCCACGCCGCGGACGACCGGCTTCCCTTTCTCGCCGATCGACGTCAGCGCGACACCGAAGAAGATCGAGAAGATGACGATCGGGAGGATCTCATTGTCGGCCATCGCCTCGAAGATCGAGGCCGGCACGAGGTGTGAGACGAAATCCTTGAGGTTGAAAGCGGCGGTTTCGACGCCGCTTGCAGCAGTGGCCGGCGGCAGCGGCAGGTTTAGCCCGACGCCCGGGTGAAGCGCGTTGACGAGCAACAGGCCCAATGTCAGCGATACGAAGGTCGCCCCGATGAACCAGACGATCGAGCGCATGCCGACGCGGCCAAGCGCGGCGATGTCGCCCATGTGCGCAATGCCCGCGACGAGGGTCGAGAAGACGAGGGGCGCAATGATCATCTTGATCAGGCGGAGGAACAGCGCCGTCACGATACTCAGATAGTCGGCGATCTCTTTCAGCCGCTCCGCGCTATGCGGCGTGCCGTCGTCGATCGCCGCGTTGATCGCCCAGCCGGCGATCAGGCCTAACACCAGTGCGAGCAAGATGAACTTGGTCAGATTTTTGGCCATGCGACTTCCCTGATTGTCCCGCGACCCAAGCCGCTGAGACTAGTGCCGTCAAGCTTCACAGGGGTTCAGCATCCGGTTACGCGGGCAGCGATGCAGGATCCGCGGAGTTTCTGGGACAAGCTCGACCCGAAATACCGGCTGCTCCTGTGCGACGCATGGGGCGTCATTCACAACGGCGTTCGACTCGAATCCGGTGCCGCGCGGCGGCTATTGCGGTGGCGGAGCGAGGGCCGTTTGGTCATTATTCTCACCAACGCACCGCGACCGCCGGAAGTGATCCAGCAACAGCTGGAGAGGCTCGGACTGCCGCATGATGCGGTGGATGCGATTGTTTCGAGCGGGGGCGCGGGTATCGCGGCACTGAACGCGCTTGGCGAACCTGTCGGGTTTCTGGGTACGGAAATGGATCGCCACGTCCTGGCGGAGCACGGACTGGTCATCGCCGAGACCGATCAATTCGCCGATCTTGCCTGCATCGGGTTCGAGGAAGGCCGCATGGACCTTGCCGATTACCAGCAAGACTTGACGCGATGGGCCGCGCGGGGCGTCCGGATGCATTGCCTCAACCCTGACCGCGTAGTCGTTTATGGCTCCCGACGGCTGCCGTGTGCCGGGCTGCTGGGCGACGCTTATGAAGCGTTAGGCGGCGAGGTGATCTGGTACGGCAAGCCGTACGAGCCGATCTACCGCCACGCTGTCGCGCTGGCCGGAGACCCGCCAGCGAATCAGGTGCTGGCGGTCGGCGACGGGCTGCAGACCGATATGCTGGGTGCCGCGCGCATGGGCCTTGACGCCGTGTTCGTCACTGGCGGCATCCATGCCGGCGAGGATTTTCCAAGCGACTTCGGCGCGCAAAACGGGCTTGGCGAGTGGCGCCCGGTGGCGGTCGTCGATGGCCTCGCCTAGACCCGGCCGCAATGCTTCGCATCGGCTTCCTCGCGATCTCGCAGGCGCACCAGTTTCTTCACTGGCTCCCCGCTGCGCTCCGGCTGGCGGAGGAGCCGGACGTGGAGGTCACCGTCCTCGCGACAAGCGCGGCGGGGATCGATTTCATCCGCTCCTACGATCCGGACGGATTGCTTCGCATTCGCAAGCTGTGGGTGCCGAGCCTGCGGCCGGACGGGCTTTTCTCTCCGCCCAAGCGTCGCCTCAGCCTGCTCATGCATTCGAGGACGATCGGCCGTTATCCGGTGCTGGTGACGACCGAGACGACCAGCAGCCTGCTTTACCGGCTGCCCGGCTTCAAATCGCGGATGATCCACCTGAAGCACGGTGCCGGCGACAGGGAAGGGGGCTACAACCCCAAGCACAAGCATTTCGACCTGACTCTGGTCAACGGACCAAAGGACAAGGAGCGGCTCATCGAGCGTGGCCTGGCCGACGACGAGAATTGCCTGGTCGTCGGTTACGCGAAATATGAGCTTGTTCGGCCCGTCGAAGCGCCGACGAGCGGCCGCCCCATGGCGCTGTACAATCCGCATTTCGACGAGAAGCTCGGCTCCTGGTTCCGGCATGGCCCGGCGGTCGTCAAAGCGATGGAGCAAATCCCCGGCTGGGAATTCGTCGTTGCGCCGCATGTGAAGGTCAAAGGCGGCCCTGAAGTCGTGTCCGCCGCACCCAACGTGCTGGTCGACTTGGGAAGCTCAAGGTCGATCGACATGAGCTACACCGAGGCCGCGAGCGTCTACATCGGCGACATTTCGAGCCAGGTGTACGAGTTTCTGCGAAGGCCGCGGCCGTGCATCTTCCTCAATCTCGATCGGATCGATTGGCAGAGCAGCGAGAACTACGCGCACTGGCGGTTGGGCCAGGTGATCGATCGCGTCGAAGATCTTGGTCCTGCCTTGGATCGCGCCGCCGACCTGCAGCCGAGCTTTGAAAAAGCCCAGATCGAGGCGACCAGCCGCTCAATCGACACTTCGGCTGAGCCCGCATCGGAGCGGCAGGCGAGGGCGATCCTCGAATTCGCCCGCGGCAATCGCTGACCAGCTAGCCTTTGCCCTGTTTGGATCGCACTTTGCGATACTCCGGACGGAGCAGCAGCAGCATCGTCACGACGTTAACGAGATTGCCAAGAACAAGCGCGATTGCGGCGCCGACGACATCGAAGGCCCAACACAAGGGCGCGATGGATGCGAAGAACACTAGGCTACCAAGGAGCCTCGCGGTCAGCGGCCCGCTCGACCGGCCAAAGGCGTAGAGCATCGGGCTGAGCGGGAAGCTGATGATGCCCAACAGCGGAATCGCCATCAGCACGACGAGCGGGGCATAGGCCCCGGTGAAGGCCTTGCCGAACAGCAACGCTACGAGTGGCTTGCCGCCGATGAGCAGCAGCGCGATCGCGAAGGCGGCGACGGCGCTTACCAACGCCGTTCCGCGAAGCATCAGCTTCCACGGTTTCTTGGACGAGAGGTCCATCCGAACGATCTCGGGATAGAAAGCCCGGCCGAGCAGGTCGGCAGGCTTTTGCGCGCTGTCGGAAAGCGTCGAGGCGACGCGGAAAAGGGCGGCCCCGGCTGGCCCCAGCAGACCGCCGACGACAAGCCGCCCGACCGGGCCCCAGATCGCCTGCACGCTGGTCGCTAGGTTGACCTGGATCGCAAAGCGCCATGCGCCGTCGAGCGCGGCGGGCTTCAATGTCGGGCGAATGCCCTGGAGCAGGCCTTTACGCCTGAGTTCGCGCCAGCCGAGGATCCACGGATAGACTTGCCCGGCGAGGTCGGTTGCGAACCAGATGATCACGTAGGTGGCGAACCCCGCACCGCTGAAGAACGCAACGCCGGCGAGGACGGCCCTGGTGATCGGCATCAAGGTGCCCGACCAGCTGATGAGGTCGAAACGATCGAGCACGCGGAGCACGCCGTCCGGCGTCGCCGAGGCCATGACCGGAATCAGCGTGCAATAAAGCATCGCGAGCCACAGATATTCGGGCTGAATGCCCGCCCATCCGCCGATGAACGGCAGCAGCAAAGCGCCGCCGATTAGGCCGATCATGCCGCTGACGACGTCGAGCGCGAAGGCGAACCCGGTGGCGACCCTGAAGTGCTCCGGGTCGCCGTGAGCGACGCCGTGCCCGCCATAGCGGACGATCAACTGCCACGACTGGAACTTCGCGATTCCGCTGACCGCCTTCACATAGCTGGTGATCAGGATGAGCGTGCCGAACAGGATGACGCCCAGTCCGCGCCCGGCGAAGGCCAGCGTTGCAACGCCGCATAGCGCGGCGACCGCCTTGGAGACGCCGAGATAGCTCGTGTTCTTGAGAAGCGAGCGGAAATGCTGGTCTTTGAACCAGTGCTTCATGCGATGGCTCGCCTAAACGAGCCTGTTGCGGCTGTCGCCTGACAAATTGCCAGTGCTCAGGCCGGCTCGGGCACCCTCTGTTGGATGACCTTGTCCGCAAGCGGCCCGTTCAATTCGGCCAGATGGTCGAACTGTGCCTCGTAGGTCGCGAGGCCTTGGCTTTGCGAGCGAAGCTCGGCCTCGAGCCCGCTCAGTTCCGCTTCCGGTATCAGTGCGTCGATCCGGTCCCAGCCGGTCCAGCCGTCACGCGGCGCCATGCCGAGCATCTGGCCGCGCCGGCCGGCAACGGCCGATGTGATGCGGCTGGTGGCGCTCGACGGACAGACCACGCTGAGCTTGTGCATCGGCTCGAGCAAGTGCGGCTGGGCGGCGGTCAGCGCTTCGTGCATCGCGATGCGTCCGGCCAGGCGGAACGCAAGCTCGGAGCTGTCGACGCTGTGGTAGCTTCCGTCGATCAGGGCGACGTGGCAGTCGACGACCTGGAAGCCGAGTGGACCCTTGGCCATGGCTTCCCGGACGCCTTCCTCGACGGCTGGAATCCATTGCTTGGGTACCGAGCCGCCGTGAATCCGCTCCTCGAACTGGAAGCCGGAGCCGCGCGGCAGCGGTTTCACTTCGATGATCACGTCGCCGAACTGGCCGTGACCGCCCGACTGTTTCTTGTGGCGGCCCTTTTGCGTCACTGGCTTCCGGATGGACTCGCGGTAGCCGACGCTTGGCGTTTGGCTCTTCACCTCGACGCCGTACCGCCGCTTCAGCTTGGCGATGACGGTGTTCAAATGCTCGTCGTTGACGCCGCGCAGGCGGATTTCGTGATTGGCATCGTCATGCTCGACGATGAGCGACGAATCCTCTTCCTCCAGCCGATGCAGCGCGCCTGACAGCTTGACGTCATCCTTGCGGTCGGCGGGCTCGATTGCGATCGCACAGTTGCGCGCCGGATAGTCAGCATCGACCGGTCCCGGCAACTTGCCCGCGCCCAGCCATTCGCCCGATTTGACGGTATCGATCTTGGCGACCGCGACCACATCGCCGTCGCGGCCTTCGCTGACTTTCTGGGTCTTCTCACCCTGGACCTTGAACAGGGACCCGACGCGGGCATGCTCGCCATCCTGCGCCTTGAGGTCGGAGCCTTCGGCGATCCGTCCGCCGAGCACGCGGGCCAGCGCAAGCCGGCCGATCGAACCATGGATCACCTTGAAGATGTACATGGCGGGATCGCCGACCCCGAGCCGGTTGGCGGTCGACTGGGCACCGGGCGCTTCGTGGCGGAGCGCCTTCAGCAACCGCCGAACGCCCCAAGAGCTATTGGCCGAACCGAACAGCACCGAGACGCCCAGGTTCTCGCTGGTCTCGCGAGTCAGGTCCTGGAACACCTTCTCCGGTGTCGGTGCCTGGTCCATCAGCAATTGCTCGAGAAGCTCGTCGTCATGGTCCGCGAGCTGCTCGAGCATATGGGTGCGCGCCTCGATCTCGCGATCCTGGAGCTCGGCCGGTATCTCGATCCGCTCGGATTCCTTGCCGGGCCGGTATTTGAACGCCCGTTCGAGCGCGAGGTCGACGAAGCCGGAGACCTTCTCGCCATCCCAAATCGGCACCTGGCGGGCGATGAGCGGCGACACGCTGATCGGCTGAAGCGCGGACAGCAGGTCGCGCACCCGGCCATGCGCCTGGTCGATCCGGTTGACGAAGATGAGGTGCGGAATGCCAAGCTCGTCGAGCGCGCGCAGGGCAGGCGCAGCGAGCGGAGCGCGGGCAGGGTCGGGGTCCACAACCACGATCGCAACGTCGGCGATTGCCAGCGCGCGGGCGCCGTCGGCGGCAAAGCCCACCGAGCCGGGGCAGTCGAGGATTGCGAATTCGTCGCCGAGATATTGGAAATTGTAGAGGTTGAGCTCGGTCGAGCCGCCGCGCTGTCGCGCTTCAGGACTCGAATCGCCGATGCTGGAGCCGTTGGCCGTCGATCCCAATCGATCGGTGGCGCCGGCTGCAAACAGCATAGCCTCGGCAAGGCTGGTCTTTCCCGCGCCGGCGGGTCCCACCAGCGCGATTACTCGGGTGCCTGTGAATGGTTGTCCGGCCATACGACTCTCCCTTCGTCCGGTTCACGGGCGCGCGAGTCGCGTGGCATCGGCGCTCGGGCGCCAGTGGTGAAGATCTCACCGTCCGCCTGTTTTTGACGGAAGGCAAGGGGGGTCGTTTCGGAAGCGGCGCAGTTGCCGCGAGGCGACGCGGTTAAGCGGCGGGCAGAAGCCGTCGCTCGCCGGCCAGCCGCAGCAGCGCCGCCTGGAGCTTTTCGAACGCGCGCACCTCGATCTGCCGGATGCGCTCGCGGCTGACGCCGTAGACCTGGCTCAGCTCCTCGAGCGTCTTCGGCTCGTCCGCGAGGCGGCGTTCCATCAGGATATGCTTCTCGCGGTCGTTGAGGCTTTCCAGCGCGGTCACGAGAAGATCGTGGCGGACCTGGCTTTCCTCGTCCTCGGCGATCAGCTCGTCCTGGAGCGGGCCGTTATCTACGAGGAAGTCCTGCCACTGACCTTCGCCGCCTTCGTCGCCCTTCAATGGCGCGTTGAGCGACGTGTCGCCGCCCATGCCCATGCGGCGGTTCATCGAGACGACTTCTTCCTCGGTCACCCCGAGATCGGTGGCGATCTTGGCGACGTCCGCGGGCTTCAGGTCGCCTTCTTCGAACGCGTCGATCTGGTTCTTCATCCGGCGAAGGTTGAAGAACAATTTCTTCTGCGCCGCAGTCGTGCCCATTTTGACCAGGCTCCACGAGCGCAGGATGAATTCCTGGATGGAGGCGCGAATCCACCACATCGCATAGGTCGCGACGCGGAAGCCGCGATCGGGCTCGAACTTCTTCACGCCCTGCATCAGGCCGATATTGCCTTCGCTGATAAGCTCGCTGACCGGCAGGCCGTAGCCGCGGTAGCCCATCGCGATTTTCGCGACGAGACGGAGGTGCGAATTGACCAGCTTTGCGGCGGCTTCGGTGTCGCCATGCTCGCGCCAGCGCTTGGCGAGCATATATTCTTCCTCAGGGCTGAGGATCGGGAATTTCTTGATCTCCGCGAGATAGCGGTTGAGTCCGGCCTCCCCACCGGACGAGGGGATTGAGACGATCCCTTTACCATTGGCCATGTTAGTCGTCTTTCTCCCTTTTAAGGGGCGGCTCAATACAGGCTAAGGGCCGCCCTACCTTGTTAAACTTCATACACCAAGCGCGTTGAACAGTTGCTGCATGTCGGCTGGCATGGGGCTGGAGAACGACAGCCTGCTCTTGGTGACCGGATGGGTGAACCCAAGTTCAGTCGCGTGCAGGGCCTGGCGGTGAAAGCCAAGCTCCTTCAACAGCTTGCCGTGCGTCTTTCCCGACCGTCCATAGACCGGGTCGCCGACCAGCGGATGGCCGATTGAGGCCATATGCACCCGGACCTGGTGCGTTCGCCCGGTCTCGAGGCGGCATTCGACCAGTGCCGCATCCCTTAATGCGTCGAGACGGCGCCAGTGGGTTACAGCGCGCTTGCCGCGACCTCCTCCTACGATGGCGATCTTCTTGCGGTTTACCGCTGATCGCGCGAGCGGCGCGTCGACCACGCCGCCGCTCGTCTTCGGAACGCCAGTGACGATCGCGAGGTAGCGCCGGTCGATCGAATGCGCGGCGAACTGCTTGGCGAGGCCTTCGTGGGCGACGTCGGTCTTCGCGACCACCAGCAGCCCCGACGTGTCCTTGTCGATGCGGTGCACGATGCCGGGCCGCGCGACCCCGCCGATGCCTGACAGTTGCCCGGCGCAATGGTGGAGCAGCGCGTTGACCAGAGTGCCGTCGAAATTCCCCGCCGCCGGGTGGACAACCAGGCCCGCGGGCTTGTCGACGACCAGCAGATGCTCGTCTTCGAACACGATTGTCAGCGGAATATCCTGCGGCTCGTTATGGGCCTGCGTGGGTTCAGGCACCGCGACGATGAAATGCTCGTCGCCTTTGACCTTGGTTGCCGGATCGCGGAGCGCGGCCCCGCCACTCTCCACCGCGCCGGTGCGAATGAGGCTCTTCAACCGCTCCCGCGACAGCGTTGGAACCGCTGCCGCAAGCGCGCGATCAAGGCGCCACCCGGCATGGGCGGCGTCCAGGCGCACGTCGATCGTCTGATAACCCCCCATCTTCACTAGGATATATGGGATTCGGCCCGGCGCTCTTCAATGGGAGCGGCGGTTCAGTCTCCCTTGGGCCCGAGATAGTTCGCGCCATAGACAGCGGCGCGGATGTCGTGGTGAAGCGTCCCGTCCCACGGTTCCTTCTGGGTGAAGAACAGCACGATCATGTTGTTGGCGGGATCGATCCAGAACAGGGTCGACCAGGCGCCGTCCCACCAATATTCGCCGACCGTCCCGCGGTTTTCGGCCGCATCCAGGGGCTGGCCGGTGCGGACAAAGAAATCCATCCCGAACCCGCCATTGCCCTTGGTCGGCAACCAGGCGCGCTCCGCGATCTTGGGATCGAGCTGGTTGGTCGACATCAGCCTGACCGTCGAGGGCTTCAGGATGCGCACCCCGTCGAGCGAGCCGTGATTGAGCAGCATCCGCGTGAAGCGGAGGTAATCGTTCATTGTCGTTGCGATGCCGGCTCCGCCGCGGGTCAGCTTGCGGTCGCTGAAATTGAAGCGGCGGATGTCCTCGTCGCTCTTGCGCACAAGCGTGTTGCCCGGGGCCGCGCTGTAGGCCGCCGCAAGCCGCGAATATTGCGATTCCGGCTGCGTCCACGCGCTGTCCTTCATGCCGAGCGGCTCGAGCACATGTTCTCGGACGTAGGTCTCGAACGGCTGGCCGCTGAGCTTCTCCACCAGCCGCGCCTGCACGTCGACCGCCGGGCTGTAACGCCACTGCGTGCCGGGGTCGTAGGCGAGGGGTACCGTCACCAGCTTGCGGCTGAACTGATCGAGCGTGTTTGCTAGATTGAGCGGGTCGACCTCGGCGAAGATCTTCTCAGGCCCGCTATCGCCACCATCGGTCACGAAACCTGCTGTGTGCCGCATGATGTCTCGGACAACGATCGGGCGATCGGGCGCTCGGACGATCGGCTTCCCCGCAGCGTCCGTGCCCGCGAACACTTTCACGTCGGCATATTCAGGTAGGTATTTGGATAGCGGTTCGTCGAGCGAGAACTCGCCCTGCTCCCACAAGGTCATCAGCGCTACGCCGGTCACCGGCTTGGTCATCGACCAGACCTGCGTCAGCGTGTCGCGTGTGAAGGGCCGTTTCGCCTCTCGGTCGGCGTAACCTGCGGTGCCGAAATAGACTTCGCGCCCGTCCTTCCAGATGAGCACGGCAGCCCCGGCGACGCGCTGGCTCGCGACGAACTGGGCAAGTGTCCTGTCGATGCGCGATGGGACGAGGTGGAATTGGGTGTGTGCTTGCGAAGCTGCGGGCTTGGTCAGCGCCGGCTGCGTCGGCAGGGCCAGGACGAGAGTGGCGGCGAGCAGGATGCGTGACGTCAAGGCATCTTCCTTCAGCTCGGATGAGAGCGTTCACTCGTAACACAGCCGAAGGGCGCAACTTGCGCAAGGTTAAACTCCGTCCCATGAGTGGCCCGCGATGAACGCAGTCGATCTCGCCAGTTTGCTTTGCTCGCGGCTTTGCCACGACCTGATGTCGCCTGTCGGCGCGCTCAACAACGGCATTGAGCTGCTCGCGGACGAGCAAGACCCCGACATGCGCGATAAATGCCTGGAGCTGCTCGCTGACAGCGCGCGCGCATCGGCCAACAAGCTCAAATTCTTCCGCCTCGCCTTCGGAGCGGCCGGCGGATTTGGCGAAAGCGTGGACACGAAGGAAGCGGAGCTGGCGCTTGAGGGGGTGTTCGGAGCCGAGCGGCGAATCGAGCTCGGCTGGGCAGTCAGCGACGGCAAGCTGCCCAAGGGTGCGATCAAGCTGCTGCTGAACCTCGCACTGCTTGCGGGTGACGCCTTGGTTAGGGGCGGGCGCCTCGATGTCGGCGCCGAAACCCGCGACGGCCAGATTGAAATCGCGGTGCGCGGCGAAGGTCCGCGCATCCTGCTTGACCCGGTGCTGCGCGAAACACTGGCGAACGGCGCCAGCGGCGGGACGGTCGAGCCCCGCGCAGCGGGCGCTTGGCTCGCCCACAGCCTTGCCGCCGAAGCCGGCGGCTCGATCCAGCTTTCGGACCCGTCGAGCGAAGTGCTGATGATCGGGGTTACCCTTCCCGCGCAGGCCTAAGCGCGGCCTCACAGGGATAACGCGGCGTTAACACCTCAGCGGCATAAGGCCTCCCGAACGCAGCGCTGAGGGGCCTCACGAGCCGATGGACGATCTGATTGCAGATTTCGTAGCCGAATGCCGCGAAATGCTCGAAGCCCTGGGCGGGGAAATCGTCGCCTGGGAAGCCGAGCCCGACGACCGCGCACGGCTCGACAGCATTTTCCGCTTTGTCCACACGGTGAAGGGCAATTGCGGCTTCTTCGAATTTCCGCGCCTCGAGGCGCTGAGCCATGCCGCCGAAGATGCGCTGGCAGACGTTCGGGCCGGCCGCCGCGTGCCTGACGGCGCGTTGGTCAGCGCCGTGCTCGCGATCATCGACCGCATCGGTGAGATGGTCGCTGCGATCGAAGCTGGCGAAGACATGCCCGCGGGCGACGACAGCGCACTGATCGAAGCACTCGCACCCGGCGCTGAAGGCGCTGCTGCGCCGGTCGTGACCACTGTTGCCGAAGGTGGCGGGAAGGCCTCAGCCGCGCCGCGCACGATCCGCCTTTCCGTGGAACTCCTCGACCGCGTGATGAGCACCGTTTCCGACATGGTGCTGGCGAGGAACGAGCTTGCCCGCCGCCTGCGCGAATCCGCCAGCGACGTGCCGGTCGATGGCGCGTTCGAGCGCTTGTCTTCGATCATCGCCGAAATGCGCGATGCTATCACCCGCACGCGCATGCAGCGGATCGAGAATTTGTTCGTCGGCCTGCCGCGCATGGTGCGCGACCTCTCAGCCGAGCTCGGTAAGCAGGTCTTGGTCGATATCGAGGGCGGCGACGTCGAGCTCGATCGCGAAATGATCGAGATGATCCGCGATCCGCTGACCCACATCATCCGCAACTCGGTCGATCACGGCATCGAAAGCCCTGCGGACCGCCTGAAGGGCGGCAAGCGCGAGATCGGCATCCTGTCGGTATCCGCGCGCCAGTCCGGCAACCAAATCCTGATCGACATTCACGACGACGGGCGCGGCATCGACGGCAAGAGGCTGGTCGAAAAAGCGATCAGCGCCGGAATCGTCGAAAAAGGCGACGCTGCGCAGCTTTCACCCCGCGAGCAGCTCGCCCTGATCTTCGAGGCCGGCCTGTCGACCGCGAAGGAAGTCACGTCGATCTCCGGCCGCGGCGTCGGCATGGACGTCGTGCGCTCGAACATCGAGCGGATAGGCGGCATCGTCGAGGTCGACAGCAAGCTTGGCGAAGGCACTCGCATGACCCTGCGCGTGCCGCTTACCCTGACCATCATTCCAGCGCTGACCGTGTCGATTTCGGGGCAGCATTTTGCGATCCCGCGCTCGGCGATCGAGGAGATCGTGCGCGCCAATGGCGAAAGCGTCACGCTCGAGCACCTCGGCGGCGCCGGCGTTGCCACCATCCGCGGGCGCCGCGTCCCTGAGGTCTCGCTTGCCGGGATTCTTGGCCTCGAAAGCCAGGTCGATGCGCAGGAGCAAACCCTGATCGTGCTACGGCCGTCGGGCGGCGACGTTTACGCGCTCTCGGTCGATCGCATTCACGATCACGAAGAACTGGTGGTGAAGCCTGCCGCGCCGGCGGTGATGGCGACCGGTCTCTATGCCGGCACCACGCTCGCGGACGACGGCAGTCCGATCCTGCTGTTCGACCCGGCCGGGCTGGCCCAGGTCGGCGGCGTCAAGCTCGAAGCGCAGGAGCGTTCCGCGCGGATCGCGCAAGGCCAGACCGAAGTCGTGTCGAAGGCCACCGCTGTCCTGTTGTTCCGCGGCCTCGATGGCGGCCGCCGCGCGCTTCGCCTCGCGGTCGTCGACCGCATCGAGGAAGTGCCGGTCAGCGCGGTCAAGTCCGCCGCCGGCCAGCTTCGCGTGCAGGTGGGTGAGGCGATCCTGCCGCTGGCAGGCGCGTCTTCCGAAGCGCTGGGCGACGGCAATATCCGCCTGTTCCGCTTGAACGACGGGCAGCACGAGATGGGCTATGCCTTCGCCGAAGTCGTCGACTTCGCGACGATCGACAATGAAGTCATCCACGCCGAGCGGCCGGGCGAGGTCAGCGGTGTCTCGCTGATCAACGGTGAGCCGGCCGAGCTGGTCGATGCGCACTGGCTGTTCGCCAATCACGTCGGCGCCGCGGCGCGCGTGACCGAGCAACTGGTCTGCCGCCTGCCTTCGGATGATCCGTGGATGCAGAACATGCTGCGTCCGATCGTCGAAGCCGCGGGCTATCGCGTGATCGGTGAGGAAGAAGAGGGCGACGCCGACCTGGTTATCGCGGCGCAGGGCGAAGAGACCGACGCTGCCAACGCCATTTACCTCCGCACCGAGCCGGAGCCGAAGAACAAGAAGGACGACAGTATCTACCGGTACGACCGTGCGGGGCTTCTGATGGCCCTGAAGTCGGCCGGGGGAGGGAAGGGCAAGTGAACGAGCTTCTGCTGGTCGTGACGATCGCCGGGGAGCGCGTTGCGCTTCCATCCGCTGCCGTCGAATCGGTTGTGGAACTGGACACGTTGATCCCGGTCCCGCGTGCGGCCGGCCATGTCGCGGGCCTGTCGGCGCTGCGCAGCCGCGTGCTGACGGTGATCGACTGCATGCGCTCGCTCGAGCTTGGCGACACCGATTGCTCCGACGGCATTCGCGAAGCGGCGGTCGTCGAGCTGGACGGCCACCATTACGCGCTGATTGTCGACCTGGTCGAAGATGTGGTCGAAAGCCTGTCCGAGCCGGTCCCGGTGCGCGCTGCAATGGGCCCTGGCTGGGAGCGGGTGTCGGTCGGGATGGTCGAGACCGAGGCCGGGCCTTTGCTGCTGGTCGACGTCGCCGCGCTGATCGCCGGCAGCGAAACCAAGGCAGCAGCTTAAGCCCTTGGTTACCCTTCGCGTTTAAGAACAACCTCGAATTAGCGGGATGCCGAGAATGAAGAGCTGTTTGATCGTCGATGACTCCAAGGTGATCCGCAAGGTTGCGCGGCACATCCTCGAGACGCTCGAGTTCGAGGTCGAGGAAGCCGGTGACGGCCAGGAAGCGCTGTCGCGCTGCGAATCGAAGATGCCGGACGTCGTCCTGCTCGACTGGAACATGCCCGTGATGAGCGGCATGGAGTTCCTGCGCCTGCTTCGCCAGCGCGGCCATTCGGACCAGCCCAAGGTCGTGTTCTGCACCACCGAGAACGACATGGCGCACATTCGTGCCGCGCTGGATGCCGGCGCTGACGAATATGTGATGAAGCCGTTCGACCGCGAGACGCTTCACATCAAGCTTCAGCTCGTCGGCGTCGCGTAAGGTTCGCTGCCGTGGAGCGGGCGCTCGCCAGATCGCGGGACCGCTTTCCGGATCCCCATAGCAATTCGCGCGGGTCCCGACGCCGGATCCGCCTGATGATCGTCGACGATTCGACGGTTGCCCGGGCAGTCTTGTCGCGCATGATCGAAAGCGACCCGGCGTTTGAGATTGCAGCCGTCGCCGGGACCGCCGAAGCGGCGGTCGAAGCGCTCGGTGAATGCCGCGTCGATATCGTCCTGCTCGACCTGGAAATGCCGGGTGCGGGCGGGCTTAAGCTCATTCCGCGGATTATCGCTGCGGCCGGCGGCGCCAAGGTCATGATCGTTTCCTCGCTTGCGGAAGAAGGCGCGGAAGCCACGGTCGCGGCGCTTGCGCTGGGCGCTGCGGACACATTGCCCAAGCCAGGCACCGGCCGCTTCAACGGCAAATTCTCCGAAGTCTTGCTGGGCAAGCTGAAGGCCCTCGGCTTTGCCAGCAACCCCGGCGTGGTCGAGCAGCCGGCCGGCGGCCGGCCGACCTTGCGCCCGGCGCCGACCGATCCGATCGACGTGCTTGCGATCGGCGCTTCGACGGGTGGCATCCACGCGCTCGGCCTGCTGTTCCAGACGCTGCCCAGGCGAATTGGTGTGCCGATCCTCGTCACGCAGCACTTGCCGATCCCCTTCATCAGCGTTTTCGCGCGGCAGCTTGGCGCCATCGCGCATCGCGAATGCCTGGTTGCCGAAGACGGCATGGAGTTGCGGCCCGATCGCATCATCCTTGCCCCCGGCGATGCCCATTTGACGCTCGAGCCGGCACGGAACGGCGCCATAGTGCGCCTTACCGGCGGACGCAGCCGCAGCGGCTGCATGCCCTCGGTCGATCCGATGCTTGCGTCGGTCGCCTCGATCTATGGTGCCGGAGCGCTTGGCGTAGTTCTCACCGGCATGGGCCGGGACGGGGTCGAAGGGGCCGCCCAACTGGTTGCCCGCGGCGGTTCGGTGCTCGCTCAGGACGAGGCCAGCTGTGCTGTGTGGGGCATGCCCCGCGCGGTGCTTGAAGCCGGCCTCGTCAGCGCGGTGCTGACCCCGCAGAATATCGCTCGCCGGGTCGCTTCACGCACCGAGGAGCCCGCGCCTTGCAAATAAGCGATAGCTCGAGCCGGATCCTTGCCGGGCTCCTGGAAGCGCGAACCGGCCAGCAGCTCACCTTGAGCCGCCGCTGGCGCATCGAAACGGCGCTGTCGGCGCTGATGCGCGAACGCGGAATCGCCACGCTGGACGAGCTGATTACAATCCTGGTGATGGGAAAGGAGCCGAGCTTGTCGCAAATGGTGGTCGAAGGCTTGCTCAACAACGAAACTTACTTCTTCCGCGACCGCTCGCCGTTCGACCTGCTTCAACGTTACGCGCTGCCGGAGCTCGCCACCCGGCGCGCCAAGAGCAAGCGCATCCGCATCTGGTCCGCCGGCTGCTCGACCGGGCAGGAAGTCTATTCGCTGGCGATGATGTTCGCGGAGGACCCTGACCAGTGGCGCGGCTGGACGATCGACATCCTCGGCACCGACGTTTCGACCGCGTGCATCGAGCGGGCCCGGCTTGGCGCCTACAGCCAGTTCGAGGTTCAGCGCGGCCTTGGCATCAACCAGATGATCAAATGGTTCGAAGAGACGCCGGAAGGATGGCGCGCCGTGGAAGCGATGCGCAAACCGGTTCGCTTCCAGGTTCACAACCTGCTCGAGCCGGCCCCGCATCCCGGTGGTTTTGACATCGTGCTCTGCCGCAACGTGCTGCTCTATCTCAGCGCCGACAAGAAGACGCTGGCCTTCGAGCGGCTCTCGGGCGCCATGGCCGAAGATGGCTGGCTCATGCTCGGGGCTGGCGAGACGGTGATCGGCCAGACGAGCCGGCTGGGCGCTGATATCAACGCCCGCGGCATGTATCGGCTGACGAACGATGCCAGCCGCATCGAAAAGCGTCACGGAGATCGACGCGCGGCAGCCGGCGGGGCTTGACCCCAACACCTGCTTCATGCGCCAATACCGGCGCATGGAGATGGATTTCATCGAACGGCCATCGCCAAACTTCGACGAGCGCTTGCTGCCCGTCTCGATGATCGTCCTCCACTATACCGGAATGCCCGATTGCGAGGGGGCGTTGTGCCGCCTGACTTCGCCCGAAGCCAAGGTCTCCGCCCATTATTGCGTCGACGAGGACGGCACCGTCTATCGCATGGTCGACGAGTCGAAGCGCGCCTGGCACGCCGGCAAATCGCGCTGGCGGGGCGTGGCCGACGTTAATTCGGCCAGCGTCGGGATCGAAATCGTCAATCCGGGGCATGAGTTCGGCTATCGGCCGTTCCCTGACGAGCAGATCGCGGCGCTCATTCCACTGGTCGCCGACATCAAAGAGCGGCACGGCATCGGTCGCGGCAACGTGGTCGGCCATTCCGACGTCGCGCCCGCGCGCAAGGACGACCCGGGTGAATTGTTTCCATGGTGGGAACTGGCCAAACGGCGGCTCGCCCTTCCAAGCCCGAGCCGCGACCTCATCGACCCGTTCTGGACCGACGCCGGCTTCCTGCTGGCGTTAGAGCGGTTCGGCTATGACGTGACCGACGAACAGAAGGCCGTCATCGCGTTCCAGCGGCGCTTTCGCCCCGACCTGATCGACGGGATCATCGACGGCGAATGCCGCGCCAAGTTGCTCGCTCTGTTGCTGCCAAGGCCGCAGTGACCTTTGGGTTGCTAATGGCAGCTTTCCACCCATTCCGGACATTCCGCAATTCTACCAATCCTTGATCGGATTCTTTCCCTTGGTGCCGGGAAGGTAAATTTCGGCGATTTTGCCGCTGATCTTCATCACATCGGTGTGGTGTGCGCCCAGATTGGTCAGGACAATGATCGTCAGTCCGTCACCCAAATATCGAGAGATGACGCCGCTGAACCCGGGACCTCCGTCAGTGTGGAAGACCACTCGTTGGCCGTTTGCTTTCGCGACGAACCAACCCATGCCTCCCGGGTAAGCAGAGCCATCATCCAACGGTACAGGCGTCCACAGTGTTTCGAGGCTTTGCCGCTTGAGGATCCGGTCCGGGTAGAGTGCCGCGTCCCACTTGGCCAAATCGAGTACACTCATCCACAGGCCACCAGCTGCGCCCGCTTTGATCGACTGTGACCACCAATTTGGCTCGTTCTTCAGCTCGCCGTCGACTTCGGTGTAGCCGCTCGAGCGGTTTGGAATAATGTTTGCAGAACTGAAAGGCCTTGCTGTCGTCATGCCCAGCGGTTGGAAAATGCGCTCGCGAAAGAAATCCCCATAGGGTTTGCCCGTCACGCGATGAATCAGAATCCCGAGCAAATCATAGCATGCGTTGCAGTAACTCCACTTGGTACCGGGCTGAAACTGGAGCTTCTGCGCCAAATAGGCGCTCGCGAGTTCTTGCTCCGTATATTCGCGGTGGAAGTCGATCACGCCAACGGCCCCGCTGGTCTCGGCCGTGCCGTCCGAAACATCGGGAATGCCTGAAGTGTGGCTCAGGAGGTGGCGTATCGTGACCGCCTTCATGGCAGGCGCTTCCGGGAAGTATTTCGTGATGCTGTCGTCGAGTCCGAGCTTACCCTCTTCAACCAGCAACATGGTGGCCGTGGCGACGAACTGCTTCGTTATCGAGCCGGCTTCGAAAATGGTTTCTGGAGAGACCGGCGTGCCGAGTTCGACGTTCGCTAGCCCGTAGCCTTTGTCTTTGATGATCTTCCCGTTGAGCACAACCGCAAGGGCGACTCCTGGAATCCGCTGCTCTTTCATCTGCTCGCGCACTGCCGCGTCGACTTCAGCCGATCGGTGTGAATCTGGGCGGCTGGCGGCCGCTAAATCCGGGGTCAAAAGCGCGACTATCAAAAGAAGCCCCTGACGCATCATTAGCCCCCGCGTTTCATCATGCGCCAGTCATAGCTACCTAGGCGGAAATGTCAGCTTTCAACCAAAGCTGACATTAGGCGCCCGGCTGGCAACAGCCGGCAACTTCCCCTATATCGCGCACCGCCAGAGGGCCGGGCGGCCGCGTCGGAGCTTGCTTCGCCGAGGAAAGTCCGGGCTCCATGGAACCACGGTGCCGGGTAACGCCCGGCGGGCTGTCTAGCTTCGGCGACGAGGGCTCAGGGATAGTGCCACAGAAAGAATTCCGCCTGCCTTCGGGCCGGTAAGGTCGAAAGGGTGCGGCAAGAGCGCACCGCGGAGCTGGCAACAGCGCCGGCACGGTAAACCCCACCGGGTGCAAGACCGAATAGGGATGCCATATGAGCCTGGTTCCGGCTCGGCGTCCGGGTTGGTTGCTTGAGAGGCGGGGCGACCCGTCTCCTAGAGGAATGGCCGCACAGTCACGCCCGAAAAGGCGCGATGGACAGAACCCGGCTTATAGGCCCTCTGGCACTTTTCTTCTCGCGGCTCGAAACTGCCGCAATCGCTAACTAGTTGGGACGGAATGGCTCGGTTCAAGAGATCGGATGACTGGGGTTTCCCGCGCTGGCGTTCCTATGGCGAAAAGGGCCGCAACGCGGCGCGCGTCCGCCTATGCGATCGCGAAGGCTGCAACGAAGCCGGGGACCGGCCCGCGCCCAAGGCGCCGAACAGCCCGGAACGCTGGTACTTCTGTGAAGCGCACGCGGCCGAGTACAACAAGAACTGGAACTACTTTGCCGGCTTAAGCCCTGAGGAGGCGGCGCGGCGCGCGGCCGATGAAGAGCAGGGCAACGCAGGCTTCCGCCAGTCGGCGCAGTGGAAATGGGGCGGTCCCGGCGACGGCACCCGCAGCCGCGACGAGATGAAGGCGCTGTCAGTCCTCGGGCTCGAAAGCGATGTCGAGTTCAAGGACGTCCGCGGCGCTTACCGCCGGCTCGCGAAGGAGCACCACCCCGACCTCAAGCAGGGTGACAAGGAGGCAGAGCAGCGCTTCCGCGAGATCCAGGCGGCCTATGACGTGCTGAAAAAGGCCGAGGAACGAAAGAACGGCAAGCCCGCCTAAGAACCGCTCAGGGGCGAGGTTTGGGCGACTTCCTTCTCTCGCCCGTACGCCGGTCGCTTCGCCTGCGGTCGGGCTGGGTGCCCGTCCCCGATCGGTCGCTCTTGCGACGGTCTTCCTCACGCCGGTCGCTCTTGCGTCGATCGCCGACGCGGCCGTCGGGACGCGGAAGGTGGCCAGCATCGAGACTGATTGAATCGGCAACAGGATCGTCGCGCAATCTCGTCTTGGCGGCCGCAATGATCAGCGGAAGGTTGGTCCTGACGAAATCGCAGCGATCCTTCTCGCTCATGCCAGTTGCACCGGCAAAGCCGACAAAGGCGCCGATCGCTTCCTGGCCGACGCAAATCGACCGCAACTTTCCGTTGATCCAGAGGTCGATCAGCGTGTCGGTCCCGCTCGACCGGATCGAATCATTTTCCATCGCGCTTCTCCCCGCGCAAAGCACTGGCGATGGGTTGATGCTGGCATAGGCCAAGCGCGCTTTCCAGCACGCTTTTGGGCACGTTAGGCCGCGGCGGCGTAACGCTCCGCTGTTTCTTTCACGAGCGCGATCATATTCGGCACGCCCTGGGTCCGGTTGGCACTGAGATGCTTGCCGAGCTCGAAGGGCGCCAGGCACTGCGTGACGTCCAGCTCCGCGACTTCGGCCGCCGGCTTGTCCTGGACCGCCGACAGGATCAGCGCGACGATCCCTTTAGTGATCGCGGCGTTGCTGTCGGCGAGGAAATGGAGCCGGCCATCCTTCGCGGTTGGATATACCCAGACGGACGCGGAGCAGCCGCGAACCTTTGTCGCGTCGGTCTTCAGCGCCTCGGGCATCGGCTCGAGCTGGCGGCCGAGGTCGATCAGCAGCCGATAGCGGTCCTCGGCATCGACCAGCTGATATTCCTCCAGGATTTCGTGGAGCGGGGGAAGGCCGGCCATGGCGTGCCGCCTAATCCTTTATCGGTCGCGGAGCGACTCGATTTCCTTGGCCAGGCTGTTCTCTTTCTCGACGGTGATCCGCTCGAGCACCTTGATCCGCTCCTTGAGCTCCTGAACGTCGCTGCGGAGGCGGTCAGTCTCGCGCGGGTCGCCGGCCTGCAGCTGCTGGTTGGCCCAGCGCCGATCCATGCCGGTGCGAATCCCCATGCGATGGGAAATGATCCGGAACGTGAAGACGATGACCAGGATGGCGATTACAAATTCAAGCGGGTTCACGTTCTTAATCCCCTAAGCGCTGCGGATGTCGTCGCGATCGACGTGTGATTCAAGCCGCCGTTTCGTCCCGGCTGATGGCCTTGGTTTGACCGATGGGTCTGCGAAGCGCCTCGATCTGCGCCGCCGTCTGGGCGCCGCCATCGGTCACAATCTGCTCCAGCACCCGCACGCGCCGCTCAAGCTCGGTGTTGCTGGCGGCATATTGCGCGGCCTTCTCCGCCGTCAGCCGGGCATCGACCTCGAGCTGCTTTTCACGAAGCGCGAAGAAACGCTTGGCGAGGTACATGATCAGGGACGCCATGCCGACGACGACGATCAGCAGGCTGAACACATCACCCGGTCCCATCAGGCTATCCCTCCTTTGTCGGCGCCGAGCGCGTCGATTTCGCGCGCGAGCGACCGGTTCTCGGTGGTCACGTAGCTTTCGATGTCGGCAAGCCGGCGATCGATGTCCTTCATCCGGGAGCTGATGTCGCGTGCTGCCCGTGCCGGCGACGCGCGGACGCCCTGCCAGAACTGCTGGTTCTCGCTATCTTCGCGATCGAGCCCGCGCGGCTTGGTCGGAGCGACCCAGCCAGCAATGAAATAGAAGGGGAGGACCGAGCCGCCGCTCATGAAGACGGCCGCGAGGAAGCAGATGCGAACGAGCGCGACGTCGAAGCCGGTGTAATCGGCGATTCCCGCGCAGACGCCCATGACCTTGCCGTGGCGCTTGTCGCGATAGAAGCGCGTCCGGCTCGCCGGCTGCCCGGAATAATAAGTCTGCTCGGGCGGATATTGCGGCTGGTTGGAGCGATGCTCCACCGGATAGCGGTCGTAGGCCATTACTTGCCGTCCGCGAGCAGGCGCTGATTGCGAGAATCTCGGTCGCGGTCGGGCAGGCATTGCTGGCGCCAATTGGGGTTCTCGGCGGTCATGATGCGCTCGATTGTGCACAGCCGGTCATCCAGGCGGCGCGCCGCGTCGTGGAGCTCGTCGAGCAATTTTTCGTCGCCCGACGTCAGCGTCGCCGCGGTCTTCCACTTGGTGATGTAGTGAAAGATCAGCCACGGCAGGCCGATGAAGAGCGTGATGATCGCCATCAGCGGTATGATATTGTGGTCCATTCCTTACTTCCCCCTGGCCTTCAGCGCGGCCTTCATGGCTTCCAATTCCTTGTCGACCGATTCCGCGGCCTTCAGCTCAGCAATCTCTTCCTCGAGGCTCTTGGGGCCGGTCATCCCGAGCGCGTCGGCGCGGCCTTCCGCGAAGTCGGCACGCCGCTCGAGGATCTCGAACTTGGAGAACGCGTCCTCGGTCTTGTTGCCGTTGAGCAGCTCACGGGCGCGGGCGCGGGTTACAGCGCTTTCGAAGCGCGCGGCGATGGCGTTCTGGCGGGCGCGCGCCTCGCGCAGCTTGCCCTGCAGCTTGGCGATGTCGCCTTCATAGCCCTTGAGCGTGTCCTCGATGACCTTGATTTCCTCGCGCAGGCCTTCGCCCATGTCGGCGGCCTTCTGGCGTTCAAGCAGCGCCGCCTTGGCGAGGTCCTCACGATCCTTCGACAGCGCCAGTTCGGCCTTCTCGGTCCAGCTTGCCTGGAGCTCGTCAAGGCGGGAGAGGGCGCGGCGCATTTCCTTGCCGTCGGCGATGCAGCGCGCGGCCGACGCGCGAACGTCGACCAGCGTTTCCTCCATTTCGAGGATCACCATGCGGATCATCTTCGCCGGGTCTTCCGACCGGTCGAGCATCTCGGTGATGTTCGCCGCGAAAATATCCCGCGTTCGGGAAAAGATACTCATCCATTCACTCCGGTATTCAAAAAATCAGGCCTGTACCTGCTTTTAACTATACAAAAGTCGTGCCACATTGCAGGAAAGCTCAAGTTTCCGCAAAATACCTATTTTTCCGTGTGAAATCAGAGCGAAAATCCTTGCCAAATCGTGGGATTTAACACCAACAGTCGGTCACTTTTGAGTGGGTGGACGTGGAGCGCGCAGACCAATTCATCGGCCAGAGCCTGGCCTTCCTCGACGCGGTCGAACGCGCGAGCCGCGCCGCGCCCCTGAACCGGCCGGTGCTAGTGATCGGCGAGCGGGGCACGGGCAAGGAGCTCATTGCCGAGCGGCTTCACCACTTGTCGTCGCGTTGGGCTGGCCCGCTCATCGTCATGAATTGCGCGGCGCTGCCGGAGAATTTGATCGAAGCGGAATTGTTTGGCCATGAGGCGGGAAGCTTTACCGGCGCCGCCAAGACGCGCCACGGCCGTTTCGAGGAGGCTGACGGGGGCACCCTTTTCCTCGACGAGCTCGGCACCTTGTCGATGCCCGCGCAGGACCGGCTGCTGCGCGCCGTCGAATATGGCGAGATCACGCGGATCGGCGCCTCGAAGCCGATTTCCGTCGATGTCCGCATCGTTGCCGCGACCAATGAGAATCTCCCCGCGCAGGTCGACAAGGGCAGGTTCCGCGCCGACTTGCTCGACCGCCTGTCGTTCGAGGTGATCACCTTGCCGCCGCTGCGCTCGCGGCAGGGCGACGTACCGCTGCTCGCCGAGCATTTCGGGCGGCGGATGGCAGTTGAGCTCGATTGGTCGAATTGGCCCGGGTTCAGCCCGCGCGCGCTGGCCGAGCTGGAGGCTTATTCGTGGCCGGGCAACGTTCGCGAATTGCGCAACGCGGTCGAGCGCGCGGTCTATCGTCACGAGGACCCCGAGCGGCCGGTCGAAGATATCCAGTTCAATCCGTTTCACTCACCATGGGCCCCTACCGGTGAAGCGCCCGCGCCGATGGCGGACGCAGGTGGGGAACATGTCCGGCCTGCAGAGTCGGCGCCTTCGCCGCCCCCGGCGACCACCAACGATTTCCGATCCGCGGTTGCGGCGTACGAATGTGCGCTGTTGGAAGATGCGCTGCGCCGCAATCGCTTCAACCAACGTGCGACCGCGGCGGCGCTCGGCCTCAGCTATGACCAGCTGCGCCACGCGCTTAAGCGCCACAAGCTGCAGGATACTGCGGCCTAGGGCTGGTTTTCCGTTCGTCGAAACGGGGCTGAAACGGCCTCCCAACAAGCGTACAACGAACGCGCTTGACGGAAGGAGGCCATATGAAGAGCCTGTTTTTAGCCGCGGGCGTTGCAACGTTGGCGATCAGCGGATCGGCCAATGCCGCTGTCCGTTCGCTCGGCGGCCCGCTCTCTCAAAATTGCTACCAAGCTGCTTTGTCCCACGACGTTCGTTCGTTCGCGATCGAGGGCTGCACGCGCGCGATCAATGAAGAAGGGTTGCTCGATGCCGATCTTGCGGCGACCTATGTAAACCGCGGGATCGTGCAGATGACGGCTGGCCGTCTCACCTCGGCCGATGCGGATTTCGACCAGGCCCTGGCGATCAACGCGAACCTGTCGGATGCCTGGCTCAACAAGGGTTTCTTGCGCATTCGCGAAGGCAAGGGTCAGGAAGCGTTGCCGCTGGTCCAGAAGGGCATCGACAACGGTGCCCGTCGCGAGGCGCTGGCTTACTTTGCGCGGGGCGTCGCCCATGAGCAGGCGGGCGATTTCCGCTCGGCTTACAGCGACCTGACCAAGGCTCGCCAAATGGAGCCGAAATGGGCTTTGCCGAAGGAGTGGCTATCCCACTACCAGGTTGGACGCTGACGTGATGCCAACGCCCTAACGGGCGTTGGTCATCGCCAGCAGCATCGGGATCGACAGCAACACGTTCGTGCGTGAGGCGATCAGCGCGGCCTTCGCTGCGCTTGCCTTCGCCGCGTCGTCCGCCGCGACCAGACCCAGCACCTTCTTCTGCGCTGGCCAGATGATGAACCACACGTTGAAGGCCATGATCAGCGCCAGCCACATGCCGATGCCGATCAACCGGGCCTCAGGGCGCAGCTCCATCGCCTGCCGGAGCTCGCCATAGGACCAGGCCAGCAGCAGGCCGGTCAGGACCGTGAAAGCGGCTCCCCAGCGGAAGTAGAACAGCGCGGGTGGAGCGATATGCTTGGTGACCCCGGGCTTCAGCTCGGCGGGGATCCCCGGCATCGCCGGCGTCTGGACGAAGTTGAAATAGTAAAGAAGGCCGATCCACATCACCCCGAAGAAGACGTGAAGCCATTGCAGGATCGACATGATGGCACCGTTGGGTTCGCCGGCGTGAGCGCCCGGAGCAACCGAGTAACCCGAGTCCGGGAACACCGCGATCAGTGCCGCGACCGCCAGGCCGACAATCAGCACCAGGTTCAGATTTCCGAAGAATTTGGCCATTTGCTCCCCCTTCGTCGCAAACAATCGTTTCGTGGTCGTTTCTTGGGTTGAAAATCCGCCGCGCGCAAGCATCTCGGATGAAGGCGGGCGGGGGCTTGCGATCACAATGTTAAAGGAGTTGCCCCGACATGACCTTCCAGCTGCCAGACCTGCCCTACGCCAAGGATGCGCTTGCCCCGCACATGTCGGCCGAAACCTTGGAATTTCATCACGGCAAGCACCACCGGGCCTACGTCAACAAGACCAATGAGCTGATCGAGGGAGACTCAAGCCTTAGCGGCGCCTCACTGACAAAGGTCATTCGAGAAGCGAAGCGCGCCGGCAATGCGAAGCTGTTCAACAACAGCGCGCAGCTGTGGAACCACAGTTTCTTCTGGCAGTGCCTTGCGCCGGCGCAAGGACAGCAGCCCGAAGGCAAGCTCGCCAAGTTGATCGAGGACGGGTTCGGCAACGCCGAGAGCCTGCTTCAGAAGCTCCAGGAAGAAGCAGTCAATCATTTCGCCAGCGGCTGGGCCTGGCTCGTGCTCGACCGCGGCTCATTGCGGATCACCTCGCTGCACGACGCCGACACGCCGATCATCCACGAAGGCATGGTGCCGCTCTTCACGCTCGATGTGTGGGAGCACGCTTATTACATCGACTATCGCAACGAGCGGCCCAAGTTCGCGACGGCCGTGCTGTCGAACATCGTCAACTGGGATTTCGTCGCCGAGAACCTTGACGGTCAGGGGTTTGCCCGCGCGGATCAGGGCGAGGGCGCTCGCTCGCCGGAGCTGGCTTGAGCCCAAAGGCGAGCTGATGCCTGCTTTCGGTGGAAAGCTGCCATTCGTGCGCTAAGCTTGGGCGATGAAGTTCGGCACCCTAAAATCCGTCGGCCACAACATCGCTGACTCTCTGGCAAGCGGCATCGGGATGATGATCGGCGTCTATGAAATGGACGTCTTTGGCGAAGCAGCTTCCGAGCCAGAGGGCTTCATCGAAGTAGACTTTCTTACGGGTCAGACTTTTGGCTCATCACCATCATCCGAGCTTGCGCGAGCCATAGGGCTTTATGCCAACGCTCTTCCTGACCTTTGCAGGCGCCACGGCGTAGAGGTTTCGGATTTCAACCGACTGAACGCCCGCTTCTCCGGAAAGCCGAAGTTTGAACGGTTTAGCGTAACAGTGGAGGACCGCCACGGCAAACGCTCAACCGATGAATACGTGGGTGCGCCGGGTAAGCGGCCAAAGGTCTTAGACCACCTCGGACGGTGCGAGGCACCTAGCCCCATCTTAATGGCAGGAATAGGCCGAAGGCGGACGGCGGGATTGGGTGGAAAGCTGCCGTTAGGTTAGTACGTCGAACCGCGCGGGAATTGACTGCAAAGCGCACCCTCCTCGCATTTCACCGTTCGACAGCCGAACATGACGAGCTTGTGCAGCAGTCCTAGCTTTTGCGCCGCGTAGAGGTTTCTGGACATCTCGCACCCGAAGCCCATCATCTCGTTCGCGCAGGCCTTCGGGATATCCGCTACTGCATTCAGCCGGTGTTTCTCGGTCGGAGTGAGCGTGTCATAAAAGGCGCCGAGGAACTCATCATAGCCACCGCCGCCCATCAGTTCGACGTGGCGACTGGGGCAGTTCCGCGAGAGTTGGCGCTCCCAAGCCGTCCAAGCATTCGACGCAGAGCTAGCGCCCATCAGCAGCAGTGAGATTGGACCAACAAATATGCTGGTGACGCTCGCCATCATGCCACTCTAACGACCTTCGCGAATGGCAGGAATGGGTCGAAAGCAGACATTGGACTTGCCACGCGGCTACTGCTTGAGCCGGTAGCCGGTCCGGAAAATCCACCAGACACCGGTCAGGCAGACGAGCAGAAACAGAAAGGTCGCGCCAAGCGCGGCGCCGAAGCTGACGTCTGCCGTACCGAAGAATGTCCAGCGGAAGCCGTTGATCAGGTAGACCACCGGGTTGAACAGGGTAATCGTCCGCCAGGCGGGCGGGAGCATGTCGATCGAGTAGAAGGCACCGCCAAGGAATGTCAGCGGCGTCACGACCAGCAGCGGGATGACCTGCAACTGCTCAAAGCCTTTGGCCCAGATGCCCACCATGAAGCCGAACAGGCAGAAGGTCACCGCGACCAGCATGATGTAGAGCAACGCAAGGAGCGGGTGGGCCACGGTCACGTCGACGAACAGGTGGGCGGTCACGAAAATCGTGAGCGCGACGCTGAGCGCCTTGGTCGCTGCCGCTCCGACGTAGCCCATCACTGTCTCGAACGCGGACATGGGCGCCGACAGGATCTCATAAATGGTGCCGGTGAAGCGCGGCATGTGGATGCCAAAGCTGGCGTTGAAGATGCTTTCGGTAAACAGGCTCAGCATCATCAGCCCGGGCACGATGAAGGCGCCGTACGGAATCGAATTGATCTCCGTCATCCGGCTGCCGATCGCGCTGCCGAAGACGATGAAATAGAGTGACGTCGTGATGACCGGCACCGCGAGGCCGGTCCACAAGGTGCGCCGGAACCGGTGCATCTCGAACTTGTAGATGGCCCAGATCCCGCGCCAGTTCATGCCTTTGCTCCCTGGCGGTCGCCATCGATCAAGCGGACGAAAATGTCCTCGAGGCTAGATTCCTTGGTATCAAGGTCCTTGAAGCCGATCCCGGCGTCGCGCATCGCCGACAACAGGGAGGGAATGCCGGTGCGGTCGGCCTTCGCGTCGAATTCGTAGGTGAGCACGCGCCCGTCGTCGCTGAGATTCAGGTCCCAATTGCCAAGCGCTTCGGGAACGCTGTCCATCGGGTCGATAAGCTGAAGATGCAGGACCTTGCGGCCGAGCTTCTTCATCAAGGCGTGCTTTTCCTCGACCAGGATCAGCTCGCCCTTGTTGATGACGCCGACACGGTCGGCCATTTCCTCGGCTTCCTCGATGTAATGGGTGGTGAGGATGATCGTCGTGCCCTGTTCGCGCAGGCGCCGCACCATCGCCCACATCTCGCGGCGCAGCTCGACATCGACGCCTGCAGTCGGCTCGTCGAGGAAGAGGATCTTGGGTTCATGGGCGAGCGCCTTGGCGATCATCACCCGCCGCTTCATTCCGCCCGACAATTCCTTGAGGATCGTTTTGCGTTTGTCCCACAAGGTGAGCGCCTTCAGGATCTCCTCGATCTTCGCCGGGTCGGGGGCCTTGCCGAACAGCTCGCGGCTGAAGCTGACCGTGTTCAGCAGGGGCTCGAACAGGTCCATGGTCAGTTCCTGCGGAACCAGCCCGATGGCCTTGCGCACTTCGCGATAGTTGCGTTGCCAGTTCTTGCCGTCGACGAGCACCTCGCCGCTGGTCGGCGTGACGATCCCGCAGATGATCGAGATCAGCGTCGTCTTGCCCGCACCATTTGGGCCGAGAAGCGCGAAGATCTCCCCGCGCTGGATGTCGAGGTCGACGGCTTTCAGTGCCTCGGTGCCGCTGGCGTAGCTCTTGGTGAGGCCGCGGATCGAGAGGATCGGATCGCTCATTCGATTGGTCCTGGCTCGGCGGGCACCGCGTCTTCCTTCATCAGTCCGTGCTTCAGCAGCATCGGGATATTGGCGCCCGCGAACAGGACCGTCGCGGGGGCCACGAACCACAGTTTGAAGCCGAGCCAGAAGTCGGTCGTGCTGTTGCGCCACACGACCTCATTCAGCACCGCGAGAAAGGCGAAGAAGAGCGCCCAGTTGCGGGTGAGCTTGCGCCACCCTTCGGCATCCAGCCCCGGATAGGTCGAGCCTAGCACCTGCTGGAGGAGCGGGCGGCCGGTAGCGAGCCCGAAGCCGAGGATGCCCGTCACCAGGGTGTAGTAGAGCGTCGGCTTCATCTTGATGATCCACGCCTTGTGGAGGAAGATCGTGAGCCCCCCCATCACCACCACCATCACGCCCGAAAACCACAGCAAGGGTGAGATGCGCCCGTAGCGCAGCGCCGAGAACAGCATCGCCGCCACGATCGCCGCCATGAACGCGCCGGTCGCGACGAAAATCTTCATCACGGCGGGGACCGGCGCCAGGAAGTTCACGAGGAAGAAGACCAGCAGCGGGCCGAGGTCGATCAGCAGCTTGCCCGCGCCGTGCGGCTCTTGCTTTGCACTCATTCCGGCGGCAGCCCGGCGATGGCGCGAGCAACCGCGCGGGGGTCGAACGGGCGAAGGTCGTCGGCTTTCTCACCAACGCCGATCGCGTGGATCGGCAAGCCGAATTTCTCCGCCGCCGCGACGAGGATGCCACCGCGCGCGGTTCCGTCCAGCTTCGTCATGATGAGTCCGGTCACCCCGGCGCTGTCGCGGAACACTTCCACCTGGGCAAGGGCGTTCTGGCCCGTGGTGGCGTCGAGCACGAGCAGCACGTCATGCGGCGCTTCCGGATTGAGCCGGCCGAGCACGCGCCGGATCTTGGATAGCTCCTCCATCAGGTGGGACTTGTTCTGAAGGCGCCCGGCCGTGTCGACGATCAGGACGTCCTCGCCGGTCGCGGTGGCCTGCTTGACGCCGTCGAACACGATCCCAGCGGCGTCGCCGCCTTCCTTGCCCGAGATGACTGGAGCGCCGATGCGTTCGCCCCAGATCTGCAACTGCTCGATGGCCGCGGCGCGGAACGTATCGCCCGCTGCGAAGAGGACGCCGTAATCTTGCTCCTTCAGCCAATGGCCGAGCTTGCCGATGGTCGTCGTCTTGCCGGAGCCGTTGACCCCGATCACCAGGATGACGTGGGGGCGGGGGAAGCCGGTGATCTCCAGCGGCCTCGCGACGGGCGCCAGGATCTTCTCGATTTCCTCGGCGAGAATGGTTCGAAGGCCGCGCTCGTCGAGCTGCTCGAACTTGCGCGCGGCAATGGCTTCGCGGATTCGATGCGATGCTTCGGGACCAAGGTCGGACGCAATCAGCGCTTCTTCGACGTCGTCCAGCGTCGAAGCGTCGAGCGCCTGCTCTTTAACCACCCCGCTGAGGTTGGTGGCGATCTTGTCGGCCGTCTTCTGGAACCCGCCGCGCAGGCGGTCGAGCCAACTCATGCGCGGACGCCCACCAGATGCCCGTCCGTTCGACCGTTCACGCGGACGTCGAAAGCGTCGCCGCGCTTCGCACCATCGATGATGATGGGCGCGAAATTGTCGGTGTGGCCGGTTTCGGGACCTTCGATCAGCACCGGCTGCGTGGAGCCGATGAATGTGTCGAGCCAGTGCGACCGGCGCTTCGCCGCGGCGTCGCGAAGACGGGCTGCGCGGGCCTTTACGATTTCGCGCTCGACCTGAGGCATGCGCGCCGCCGGCGTGTTCGGACGGGGCGAGAAGGGAAAGATGTGGGCAGCAATAACGTCGCAATCATCAATCAATTTCAATGAGTTCAGTGCCATCTCTTCAGTTTCGGTAGGAAATCCGGCGATGAGATCTGCGCCGATGGTTGCGTCTGCGCGTGCCGCCTTGATTCGTTCAACGGCGCCGACAGCCTCGGCGCGGCTGTGCCGCCGCTTCATCCGCTTCAGTACCATGTCGTCGCCCGCCTGGAGCGACAAATGGAAATGGGGCATCAGCCTTGGCTCGCCGCCGACCAGCTCGAACAAGGCGTCATCGATCTCGATGCTGTCGAGGGATGACAGCCGCAGGCGCTTCAACCGCGGCTCCGCAGCGAGTAAGCGCTGGCACAGGCTGCCAAGGCCGCCTTCGTAATCGGTGATGTCGACGCCGGTGAGGACGATTTCCTGCGCGCCGCGGTCAATCTCGCGGGCGATTGCGTCGCGGATCGCTTCGAACGGCAAGGAAATGCTGGGCCCGCGCGCCTGCCAGATCGAGCAGAAGGTGCAGCGATGGTCGCAGCCGTTCTGAATGGCGACGAAGCTCTTCACCTTGTGCATCAGCCCGGAGGCGACTGGCGTCATGGCGTCACCGGCGAAGGCCGCCAGCTTGCGCTGATTGCCGACGACGCGGTTTACTTCGGGCATCGCCTCGAACCGCGCGGGGTCGAGCTCAGCAGCGCACCCTGTGACCAGGATCTTAGCTCCAGGACTCTTCCGGTGGCTGTGCCGGATCGCTTGCCGGGTCTGGCGAACGGCCTCGTTGGTGACGGCGCAGCTGTTGACGACGATCCAGTCTTCGTCGGCCGGAGCTGTCGCGGCGATCGTCTCGGCCTCGGCAAAGTTGAGCCGGCAGCCGAGGGTGATCGTCTCGACGCTCATCGCAGCGCACCCAGGTCGAGCTCGCCCTCGAACACGTGGGTCGCCGTTCCGCGCATCGTGATCGGCTGCCCCGGCGCCCAGTCGATGGTCAGCGCCCCGCCGGTCATCTCGACGCGAACGGGAGATTGCGCGCGGCGGGCGGCGATTGCCGCAATGGCGGTCGCGCAGGCGCCGGTGCCGCAGGCCAGGGTCTCGCCGGCGCCCCGCTCAAACGTGCGGAGCTTGATTCGCCCATCGAGGCAGGTCGCCACGTTGACGTTGACCCGCTCCGGAAAGACCGGATCGTGTTCGATTTTCGGCCCGACGACGTCGAGCGGCACGTCGCGCGCGTCGGGGACAAAGAACACCACGTGGGGATTGCCGACGTTCACGGCGAACGGGTTCTCAAGGCCATCCCACGCCATCGGCAGTGCCGCCGTGTCCATCGCATAGGCGAGCGGGATGTCCTGCCAGCCGAAGCGTGGCTGCGGGAGCAGGATGGATATTTCTTCGCCGGTCGCCGCACCCTCTAGCAAGCCGCCATCGGTGTCGATCGTGTTCGCTCCCGTAAGCTGCACCACGCAGCGGGTAGCATTGCCGCATGATTGAACTTCACCGCCGTCCTGATTCCAGATGCGCATGCGCAGGTCGGCGGAAGTGCTTGGCTCGAGTACGATCAACTGGTCGCAACCGACGCCGATCCTGCGATCGGCGATTGCACGTGCAAGCTGCGGGGTGATGTCGAACGGCGTTTCGCGCGCGTCGACGATCACGAAATCATTGCCGAGACCATGCATCTTGTGGAAGTGCCGCCGCATTGAGCCGCGACTTAGGGAGCGGCCCGCTCCAAGTCTAGCGAGGGTGAAATGGCGAGAGCCGCAAGTGACGTCATGCAATCGATCATCTTTTCTACCGTGATCGATGCGCTCCAGGCCCTCAAGCGAGCGTCGGGCGGTCTTCCGAACCAGTTGCTGCGCGACGTGCAGGCCATCCACCCGAACGTGACCTTCGCTGACCTACCCAAGGAGCTTCAGGACCAGATCGCCGAGAGCACGCGCGCGGCGTTTACCCAGTTGCTGAAGGAAGGCTACGCGGTCGGTCCTCGCCAGCAGATGCAGCAGTCACGACCGATCGATCGCGTGCCCGAGCGCGACCGGCGCGGTCCGCCGCGCGGCCTTCCCCAGGGCCAGCGGCGCGGCGGCCGCCCGCCAAAGGGCGATGGTCCCGACCGCGGGCCGCGCGGTCCCGGCGGCGGGCCGGGCGGGCGCCCCCGGAAGACGAAGGGCAAGCCACGGCTCAGCTAGGTTGCGCATATTAGGCTAAACCGCTAAGCGCCGCGGCGTCTTAACGGACATACATCGATGTGAGCGTCTACGGATGCGCGCCGGCCGACGAGGTTTCGTCCGCCGGCGTATTTTGCGTTTCGCGCCCCATATGGCGCTCGCATCGCTGAGGAGATTTGAATGTTCGACACGTTGAGCGATCGGCTCGGCAGCGTATTTGACCGGCTTCGTGGGCGCGGCGCGCTTACGGAAGCGGACGTGCGCGCGGCGATGCGGGAAGTGCGCGTCGCTTTGCTTGAGGCCGACGTTGCGCTGCCGGTTGCGCGCGACTTCGTCGAACAGGTCACGGAGAAAGCCGTTGGCCAGGAGGTGCTGCGCTCGGTCACGCCGGGCCAGATGGTCGTCAAGATCGTCCACGACGCGCTCGTCGAGACGTTGGGTTCGGAAACGGCCGAGCTCAACCTGAATGTCTCGCCGCCGGCCGTGATCATGATGGTCGGCCTCCAGGGTTCGGGCAAAACGACGACGACGGCCAAGCTCGCCAAGCGGCTGACCGAGAAAGAACGCAAGAAGGTACTGATGGCCTCGCTCGACGTCGCGCGGCCCGCGGCGCAGGAGCAGCTCGCCGTCCTCGGACGCCAGGCCAATGTCGACACCTTGCCGATTGTCGCAGGCCAGCAGCCGGTTGAGATCGCCAACCGTGCGCTCCAGTCGGCCAAGCTGCAGGCCTATGACGTCGTGCTGCTCGACACTGCAGGCCGCCTCCACGTCGACGACCAGCTGATGGCCGAAATGAAGGGCGTCGCGGCAGCTTCGCAGCCGGCCGAGACTTTGCTCGTCGTTGACGCGCTGACCGGCCAGGACGCGGTCAATGTCGCCAAGGGGTTCGCGGCAGAAGTCGATCTTTCGGGCGTGATCCTGACCCGTCTCGATGGCGATGCCCGGGGCGGCGCCGCACTCAGCATGCGTGCGGTCACCGGTAAGCCGATCAAGTTCGCCGGCGTCGGCGAGGCAATCGACAAGCTCGAAGCCTTTCACCCGGAAAGAGTCGCCGGAAGAATCCTCGGGATGGGCGACGTCGTCAGCCTGGTCGAGCGGGCGGCAGAAACGATCGAGGTCGAGGAAGCCGAGAAGCTCGCGGCCAAGATGGCCAAGGGCAAGTTCGATCTCGACGACCTGTGGGCCCAGCTCCGCCAGATGAAGCGCATGGGCGGCATCGGCGCGCTCGCCGGGATGATGCCGGGCCTCAAGGGCATGAAGGGCGCGATGGACGCTGCTCAAGGGGGCGCAGGCGACAAGGCGCTGACCCACATGGAAGCGATGCTGTCGTCGATGACCGCGAAGGAGCGTAGCCGTCCGGACATCATCAACGCCAAGCGAAAGATCCGCGTCGCCAAGGGCAGCGGCACTACGGTGCAGGAGATCAACAAGCTCCTGAAGATGCACCAGGAAATGGAAACCGCGATGAAGCGGCTGAAAAAGATGGGCGGTCTCGGCAAGCTCGCCGCGATGTTCGGCAAGGGCGGGCTTGAAGGCGCGCTCGGCGGGCTGGCTCCGCCAGGGGCATTGCCCCCAGGCGCTCTTGGGCCAGGTGGCGGATTGCCCGGCCTCGGCGGTCCCGGCTTCAACCTTCCACCTGGTTTCGACAAGTTTTCAAAGAAATAAACTAATATGCTGAAAGGAATATAGAAAATGGCAGTTTCAATTCGTCTCGCGCGCGGTGGTGCGAAAAAGCGTCCTTATTACCGCATCGTCGTGACCGACAGCCGCAACTCGCGCGACGGCCGCTTCATTGAGAAGGTCGGCATCTACAATCCGCTGCTGGCGAAGGATTCGCCTGAGCGCGTCAAGCTCGACGCCGACCGCATTTCGCATTGGCTGAGCGTTGGCGCCCAGCCGTCGGATCGCGTGCTTCGCTTCCTGGATGCCGCCGGCATCTGTGAGCGCACTGCCCGCAACAACCCGAAGAAGGCTGAGCCTGGCGAGAAGGCCAAGGAGCGCATCGAGGAGCGTGCGAAGAAGGCCGCTGACGCGGAAGCCGCTGCCAACGCGCCGGCTGAAGAGCCTGCGGTCGAGACGCAGCAGGAAGAAGCCGAAGCCGTGTTCGCCGAGGCGGTCGAGGAAGCTACCGCCGAGCCGACCGCGGAAGCCGAAGCGGTTGCCGACGAGGTTGCCGAGCAGACCCCGGCCGAAGAGCCGGCTGAAGAACCGGCCGCCGAGCCCGACGCCGCCGAGGCGCCTGCCGAGGAGGCCGCTGCTGAAGCGCCGGCCGAGGAAGCTGCCGTTGAAGAAGCTCCGGCTGACGAAGCCCCGGCCGAAGGCGCGGACGATGTGAATCCGCCTACCGAGGACTCGCCGCAGGCCGAAGCCGAAGAGAAGGCGGAGTAATTGACCGCTTCGAGCGACCGTGGCGAGCGCAGGATCGCGCTGGCTGCGGTCGCCGGGGCGCACGGCATCAAGGGCGAGCTACGGCTCAAGCTTTTCAGTGACAGCATCGAAAGCTTGACGCGCCACAAGAAGCTCTACGTTGGTGGCGCCGAGCGGCGTCTGTTCTCGGTGCGCGATGGCAAGATGCCGGTCGCGCGCTTCGAAGGCGTCGGCGATCGAGGCGCTGCCGAGGCCCTGCGCGGCTCGCTGGTCGAGGTTGACCGCTCCGCGCTGCCGCCGCTCGAAGATGGCGAATATTATCACATCGACCTGGTCGGGCTGACCGCGGAAGATGGTGGGGGAACGCCCCTCGGCACGGTCGTAGCCGTGGAGAATTATGGCGCAGGCGACCTGCTCGAGATCGAGCTTGGCGAGGGCAAGCGCTCGCTCATCCCGCTCAAGCCAGGCATTGCGTGGCTCGAAGACGGGAAGATCGTCCTCGACCCCGACTTCCTCGCCTAGCTACCGGTCTCCGCTTCCTCGAGGGCGGATTCACGCAGCATCGGCTGCTTCGAGCATAAATCGTTGCGGATGGTGGTCGCGGCCACGCCTCCTTCGCCCATCGCATGGCTGATCTGGTCGAGCCCGTGGACTACGTCACCCGCGGCGTAGAGGCCGGCCACGCTGGTGCGCTGGTGGGCATCACACAGGAAGCAGCCATCGTCGGCGAGCTTCGCGCCGACCATCTCGCCCAGTTGCGTGTGGGTGTCCGATCCCAGTGCCGGATAGATGGTATCAAAGGCATGATGGCCATCGGCAGTGTCGACGACGATGCAATCATTCGCCGTCGCGACCGCCTGGGTTGGTCCGTCGAGGCAGCCGATCCCGGCTTCCTTCAGTTTCTGCTGATCCTCGGGCTTGAGGCGCATCGCCTTGTCCGGCGCCACCAGGGTCACGTCCGGGGTGTAGCTGCGAATGAATATGGCCTCTGCAACGCCATGGCTGCCGCTACCAATCACGCCCACCTTCTTGTCGGTGACTTCGTAGCCGTCGCAGATGGGACAGTAGCGAATGAGGCCCCGGGCCAGGGCGGCGTCGTGAAGCTCCTCATCCATCGGCGGGCGCCGATTGGTTACGCCTGTCGCCAGTAGCACCGACCGGGCCGTCGCCTTGCCCGACCCCCAAGCCGCGACGAATAGGCCGCTGTCGGAATCCTGCTCGAGCCTGGTAACGACTTCGTTCTCGATCTTCGCGCCATATTTGCACGCCTGGTCGCGCATGCGCTGGAGCAACTCTTCTCCGCTGATCCCATCGGGGAAGCCGGCGTGGTTGCGGGTGCACGGGATCCAGCTGGCGCGGCTCTTGCCGCCGTCGACGACCAGGATGTCGAGGTGGAAGCGAGCAAGGTAGATGGCTGCGGTCAGGCCCGCGGGCCCGCCGCCAATGATCAGGCAGTCGATAATGTCTTCATCCATGCGGCGCCCAATGGATTGTGATAGCGGCGGTTCCGCAATGACCTTCCGCGCCACCGTTTTGACCTTGTACCCCGACATGTTTCCGGGCCCGCTCGGCGCGAGCCTGGCTGGGCGCGCGCTGGATGACGGTGCTTGGTCGTTCGAGGCGACTAACATCCGCGATTTCGCGACCGACAAGCACAGGTCGGTCGACGATACGCCCGCGGGCGGCGGCGCAGGGATGGTGCTTCGGCCTGATGTGCTGGCGGCCGCTATCGACAGCGCCTCCGACGGCCGGCCGATGCTGGCGCTGACCCCGCGCGGGGCGCCGCTAACCCAGGAACGGGTGCGTCAACTCGCCACCGGCGATGGCGTGATTTTGCTCTGTGGCCGCTTCGAGGGATTCGACGAGCGGATCTTCGACGCGCGGGCGATCGAACAGGTGTCGATCGGCGATTATGTGCTCTCCGGCGGGGAGGTTGGCGCGATGGTCATCCTCGACGCTTGCGTAAGGCTGCTCCCCGGGGTAATGGGCGCGGCCTCCAGCGGAGAGGAAGAGAGCTTCGAAACCGGGCTTCTCGAATATCCGCACTATACCCGGCCTGTTATATGGGAAGGGCGCACGATCCCCGAAGTGCTGCGGTCGGGGGATCATGCGAAGATCGCGGCGTGGCGACACGAGCAAGCGGTCAACGACACACGGCTAAGGCGGCCGGACCTGATCGAGCGCCACGGGGGCGCATCGCAGGCACCGCCCTCTGGCGCGCGGCGGATGAGTGAAGAGAAAAAGAAATGAACCTGATCGAGACCCTCGAGCGCGAGGCCATTGACGCGCTGACCGCCGACAAGAAGATTCCTGAATTCCGCCCGGGCGACACGCTCCGCGTCGGCGTCAAGGTGATCGAAGGCGATCGCACCCGCGTGCAGAATTTCGAAGGCGTCTGCATCGCCCGGGCCAACAAGGGCGTCGGCTCCAACTTCACCGTCCGCAAGATCAGCTTCGGCGAAGGTGTCGAGCGCGTCTTCCCGCTCTATGGCCCGATCATCGAATCGATCGAAGTCGTGCGTCGTGGCGACGTCCGCCGCGCCAAGCTCTATTACCTGCGCGGCCGCACCGGTAAGGCTGCCCGCATCGCCGAGCGCCGCACGGTTCAGCGCGACACGGCGACCGCCGAAACTCCGGCTCCGGCCAAGGCCGAGAAGGCCGCGAAGGCCGAGAAGCAGGAAGCCTAAGCTTCAGTCCACACGCCTGCGTCGGGCAGGGATTGAATCCCTGTCCACCAGGCGCGTGTAGAGGTGCCAGGTCGCGTAGCCGAGCCACGGCAGGACAAGCGCCAGGCCCACGAACAGCGGGATCGACCCGAGGATGAGGAGCCCGACTACGGTCAGGCCCCAGCGGACCATCTCGCCCTTGTTGGCATGCGCCGCACGCCATGAAGCGGAGACGGCGTCCGACGCGCTGACGTTGCAGTCGACCAGCATTGGCAGGGACACCACGCTAAGCGCGAGCACGATCCAGCCGAAGATCGCCCCAACAACCGCGCCCGCGACGATTAGCAGCCAGCCGTTCACCGTCGTCAGCACCTCCCGGAAAAAGCCGACGACATCGTTCGGCGCGATCCAGCCGAACAGCGCTGCGTAAAGCGCGCCGGCGGCAGTCAGCCACAAGGCGAAGATCACGATCAGCAGGCCGGCCACCATGCCCATGTCATCCACCGACGGGCGCTTGCGCACGTCGAGGAAGTTAAACCAGTGGACTTCCTCGCCCTTCTCGCGGCGCCTAGCGAGCTCGTAGAATCCGACCGCGGCCACTGGGCCGAGCAGGCCGACGCCCGCCAGTATCGGGAACAGGAATGGGACCAAAGGGCCATTGTTGGTCATCACGACCGCGGAAATGCCGATCACGGTGTAGATCAGGCCGGCGAAGAACAGGTCGCCGCGAAGATCGAGGAAATCGTCGAGGCCCTGCCGGAGCGAAGCCCGCAGGTCTTCATCCGTTATCTTGCGGATTGTGATCTTGCGGGAGCGGGCCGGGCCACGGGCGGCGGCGATCGACTTGGAAGCCATGACACCTCCTTATAGAGGCGCGTACCGGCATACGGCGCCGGGCGCCTTCGAAACGGCCTATAGCAGACCTGGAGCGAGTCGGTCAGAGCCTGATGCGGTGCAGCGTGACGCTTTGATCGGGCGAATATTGCGGGATCGCGTTGGCCGGCCGGGCAGCCTCAATTGCGGCGCCTTGCGGAGGGAGCGTGTAGCGGGTCGCGAACAGCTCCGCGACTACCGGCGCGCGGTCGCCGAGCACGACCTCGATCTCCAGGCCCTCGCACGACCGTCCGGCGCAGCGGAGAGCGGCTTTGTCCGGGTCGCCCTTGGCAGGGACCGGAACCGCATGGCCGGGCAGGCCGATGGCAATCAACTTTGTATTTTCCGGAAAGCGGATGCTGACCGCGTCGCCGCCTGCGGGCAACAAGACGAGCTGGATGCGGCGGCCAGCACCCGCGCGCTCGCTCGAGATGAGGCGAGCGGCAGGAACGGGCGTGGCTGCGAGCGGGGCTTCCGCGATCCAACGAGTGCGGCCGTTATGGGGAAGCACGCCCTTGTGCCACTTGCCCGGGAAAGTAGCGGGCAGGGGTGCCTGCTTGCTGGCGATGCCCCAGTTCGCGGTCTTCCGGTCAGCGTCGCGGAAATAGTCGATGCTGAAGGAGAGGGGGCGCTCGGCGGTTTGGCGCGGGACGATGAGCGCCGCGGTCCACAAAACCGCCGCCGCCAGTCCCACGAGCAACACGGCGGGGCGGAGGCCGTCGGATTCGATTTCGACCAAGGCAGGCAGGACCGCGATCGCGGCGAACGGGGCGACCGCCCACAACGGGCCGTCGATCAGCAACATCTCGACCAGGGCGAGAAGCTCGGCGACCATCAACAGCTGGGCCAGGATGGCAACCACGACGAGCGGTCGAAGCCGAAGCGCGATGCCCGCCAAAGCGATCGCAGGTGCGATTAAAAAGTAAATGGTGGCGCCGGGGAGCGCGAGGCTCAGCGCCGAACCGAGCAGCAGGACCAGCAGCCAGGCGGCTGCCCGCACCCGCTCGCGGTCGAATCTATCGCTCCATCTGGCGTACATCGCCGTCATCGCCGTCAGCAGGAGGGCGTAGACCCCCATGTAACTGGCGAGGGGTTGGCCGCGCCAGAAATCGCCGGCGCGGATCAGGCCGGCGAGGAAGCTGGCGATGCCTGCGGCTGCAAGTCCTCCGACGAACATTCCCGCGACGAGCAGTAAGGGCTTACCCAGGGCCCTGCGGCGCCAGGCGAGAAATGCCGCTCCGACCAGCAGCAGCCCCAAGGCGGCGGCGCCGACGGCCAGCGGGAGCTTGATCAAGAGGCGGCCGGCGATGCTGGTGAAGATCATTCGCCCGGAACCAGCACGCGATGGATCGGGCATGTCCGACAGGGTGCGCGTCGCGGCGTAAACCTCGCTCCCAACATGGTAGAGGCTCGCGCGATCGAGCGCCGCCACCGTATCGCCCGGCGAGTGGTAGCGGGTCTCGTTTCCGATGATTCCCCAGTTGAGCAGGGTCCAGCCCGCAGGCGCGAACTTCACGACGTCGGTGGTGTTGGGGATCAGCTTGGCGAAGTCTGTGCTTATCGAATTGGCGTAGGGCCGCTTGGTGCCCCGAGCATAGGCAGCGATGGCCGCACCGTTGGGCCAGCTCGTCTCGTACATCAGCGCCGGGCCTGCCACCCCCCGCGCGTCAATGTTGATCAGCGAATCGACCTGCTTTGCCGCCGGATCGCGCACGAAGGCCGCCGCGCCGTTGAGGCCATATTCCTCGCCCTCGTTGAACAGCAGAGTGACCGGGCGCGCAGGGGGCGATTGCTTCAGCAGCTGCGCGACTTCGAGCATGGTCGCGACGCCGATCCCGTCATCGCCGGCGCCGGGGCCGGTCGGCGTACTGTCGTAGTGGGCGTTGATCAGGAGGTGCCTACCCGGCGCGCGTCCAGGAATAGTCGCGACCACGTTACGGACGTGGGAGCAGCTGACTACGCGGACCTTTGGGAAACCACTGCAATCCATGGCCTCGTGAACCTCGGGCTGGAGGCCAATCGATCGAAGCTCGGCAATCAACCGACCACGAACCGCATCGTCGGCGGTTGTATCGACCGGATGCGGGCGTTGGTCGCCGAGGATACGCTGCAGGCGGCCGATGGCCCGTGCGGTGTCGAACTCGCCGGCCGTCGGGTGCGCTGGCGGTTGAGGCGGCGCGATGAGCACGTCTTTGACAGCAAAGCAGGCCATCAGCAGCGCAAGCACGACCAATCCGCGCAACCAGCTGCGTTCCGTCATCTCCCAAGCCCCCGAATTTTGGCTGATAGTGACAGCTTTGGTCGCGTTGACAATCGCGGGCGCCAAGCCCACTTCGCGCCCACTCCAGCAGAGGGAATAGAACGGACATGGGTTACCGGGTCGTGGTCGTCGGCGCGACGGGCAATGTCGGGCGCGAGCTTCTCAATATCCTCGCTGAGCGCCAATTCCCGCTCGACGAGCTAGCCGCCGTGGCGTCGGCGCGATCGACCGGCGACGAAATCGATTTCGGTGACAGCGGTGAAACTCTGAAGGTCAAGAATCTCGAGCATTTCGATTTTTCGGGCTGGGATATCGCGCTGTTCGCGGCAGGCTCGGAAGCGTCGAAGATTTACGCTCCGAAGGCAGCCGCTGCTGGCTGCACGGTGATCGACAATAGCTCGCTGTTCCGCATGGACCCTGACGTGCCCTTGATCGTGCCCGAAGTGAATGCCGAGGCGATCGCTGGCTATGCCAAGAAGAATATCATCGCCAACCCGAATTGCTCGACCGCCCAGCTCGTGGTGGCGCTGAAGCCGCTCCATGACGCAGCCAAGATCAAGCGCGTTGTGGTTGCGACCTATCAGTCGGTATCGGGCACCGGCAAAGCCGCGATGGATGAGCTGTTCAACCAGTCGCGCAACATCTTCGTGGGCGATTCCAACGAGCCGGAAGTCTATCCCAAGCAGATCGCTTTCAACGTCATTCCGCAGGCCGGAGATTTCCTGGAGGATGGGTCGACGACCGAGGAATGGAAGCTCGTCGTCGAAACCAAGAAGATCCTCGATCCGGCGATCAAGGTCAGCGCAACCTGCGTCCGAGTGCCGGTGTTCGTCGGCCACTCCGAAGCAGTGAACATCGAGTTCGAAAATGAGATTTCGGCCGACGACGCGCGCAATATCCTGCGCGAGGCGCCGGGCGTGATCGTCGTCGATAAGCGTGAGGCCGGCGGTTACGTGACCCCGGTCGAATGCGTCGGTGACTTCGCCACCTACGTCAGCCGGATCCGCGAGGATTCGACGATCGACAATGGCCTCAGCCTGTGGGTGGTGAGCGACAATTTGCGTAAGGGCGCGGCGCTGAACGCGGTTCAGATCGCGGAGCTACTGGGCCGCAAGCACCTGCAGAAGGCGGCCTAGGGTTTATCGCCCCAGGCGCGCAGCAGGTTAGCCTGGACCAGCTGCAGCCGGTTGAAGTTCTCCTGGCTCATCTTGAGACCTTCGAGCGCGGCGACCTCGTTCAACTCGAACAGCATGTAACGCTTGAATGGGTCGGGGACGCGGCTCTGGATGAAGGTGATCGCGACCAGTCGTTCGCCCTTGGTCACTGGCACGACCTCGTGGAGCGTGTCTGACGGATAGACGATCGCCTGTCCCGGCTTCAGCTTGAATTGAAGATCGGCATCGCCGAGCCGGATATGAAGCTCGCCGCCTTCATAATCCTTGGGTTCGTTGAGGAAGATGGTGCAGCTCAGATCGCTGCGGAGCGGGCCGGTAGGCAGGTTGATGAAGGCTGCGTCGGCGTGCGCGCCGTAGCGCATGCCGGGATGATAGCGGGTGATCAGCGGTGGGGCGATGGAAATGGGGAAAGCGAACTCCCGAAATTCCTCGCTGCGCCCAAGCGCCTGGAGCAAAAGTTGCGAGCTCTTCTGATAGCCTTGCGCGTCGTGCAACTGCTCGTTGATTTTAGCCTTGTTGTGCGGGTTGGTGATGCGCCCATCAACAAATGGGGAAGCGGCCGCGATCTTCCGGCATTCGGCGACTTCGGTGTCGGTCAGGATGTCGAGAATGCGATACATTACCCCTCCGCGCGTGACAGCGCTCGTCCCAATAGCGGCGACTTTTCGGCCGCCGAACGAAGCATGGCAAGGGCGCCCTCAATCTCGCGGCGATGATATTGCTCAGCTTCCGCGATCAGCTCGCGGCGCAGGTCGGCCGAATATTCATATTCAAGCGCCTTGGAGTAGCTGCTCATCAGCGGACCAGCGGTAATTGCCGCAATTGCCGAGGAATCGGCTTCGAAGCCGAAATGGTCAGCGGCCGACTTGAGCGTGGCGGGCATATCGCCAAGCATCTCGTCGAAGTCGAGCCAGGCGATATGGCGATCGCTCATTACTTCGGCGGCTGCTTCCAGCGCGGTCATTTCGCACGCCCAGGCAATCGCAGCGAACTCCGCGTCGTCGCGGCCACCCGGCACAGCAATGTCGCGCTGGGCGAGCCGCTGGGCGCGGCTATCCGCCAGCGTTCGCAGTTCCTTCACGCTGTTTTCGCCGGCTAGGATGCTCGCGATGTAGTTGCGCGGGGTTGCGAACATGAACAGCGCGCGCTCGCCCAGCGGGACCAACGCTGGCGCGATTTCGCTGACCCAGCTGGTCGACTTGATGCAGGCGATCTCGTCATTCGCGAAGGTTCGTGAGAACAGCGCCGGGATTGGCACCAGATAACCCTGGCGGATCTCGGCCGGCGCCATCGCCAAGTCGCGTAAGAGACGAGGCTCGCGCACTCCCAGCACTCCAGTCAGCTCGCCGAGCAACCGCGAAACGAGGGTCGAGCCCACGTGACCGATGTGAAATATCCAGCGCGCGTCGCAGCGGCTAATCTCCGCGGCGGCGTCCACCACCAGGGGCCAGGGAACGACCTGGGCATCGACCGGCTGCTGAAAAATCCGGTCGTCGAGGAAGCTCACCGCGCGATAGCTGTCGGCATCCATCGCGACCAGGCGAAGGGCGCCTGTCGCAGGATCCAGCGCCTGCGCTAGCCAGCGCGCGTCGCGGGCGATTTCCGAAGCGGTGGGAGCGCTGGACATGCCGCCCCTTAGCCTTGCAAGAGGCCAGTCACCAAGGGAGTGATCGATGTCAGATAAAATGACCGGCGGGTGTGCGTGCGGCCGCGTTCGCTACACGGCGACTGTCCATGACGACGATGCCTATCTTTGCCACTGCCGGATGTGCCAGCGCGCAACGGGATCGGTCTCGATTGCGTTCAAGAACGTGAAGCACGCCGACGTGGAGTGGACGCATGAGCCCGACTGGTACGACAGCTCGCCGATCGGCAAGCGCGCTTACTGCCGCGAATGCGGCACGTCGTTCGGCTACCAATATAAAGAGGGTAGCGAGAACATGGACCTGACGGTCGCGTCATTTGACGACCCCTATCGCTTCAAGCCGACGCACCACTTCGGCGCCGAGAGCATTCACCGCGCGTGGCTCAACACCGACGGGCTGCCCGAACACAAGACCGAAGATTATGACAAGCTGGTCCAGAAGTGGATCGACGCGACTGGGAAGTTTCCCGGGTGAGCGAGCCGGCCGTTGCCTATTGGCACGCCTCGGACGGGGTAGAGCTTGCGTACCATGAGGTTGGTCAGGGCAGGCCCGTAATCTTGCTTCATGGCCTATTCTCCGACGCCAACATGAACTGGATCAAGTTCGGCCATGCCGAGCGTATCGCGAGCGAGGGTTTCTGGGTCATCATGCCCGACCTTCGGGCGCACGGCCTCAGCAGCAGGCCGCATGACTCCGCCAATTATCCGAAGGGGATCCTTGCTCGAGACCTGCGTGAGCTTGTTGCGCATCTCAATTTGACGGAATTCGACCTAGGCGGGTTTTCGCTCGGTGCGCGGACGACCGTTGAGGGGGTGGGCGAGGGGCTAAAACCCCGGCGCGCGATTCTCGGAGGCGCCGGCCTTGAAGGTTTGCGCAACTGGAAACGGCGCAAGGATTTTTTCGTCGACGCCATCGCGCTGTTCGACCGGGTTCAGCGGGGCGACCCGCACTGGCTTTCGATCCAGTTCATGAAGAGCCAGAAGGTCGACCTGATCGCGTCGGGACTGCTTCTCGAAAGCTTCGAGGACGCGTTCATGGACTGGTTGCAGGCCTTCACCATGCCGACACTCGTGGTGTGCGGGAGCGAGGATGACGACAACGGCTCGGCCGAAGAGCTCGCCAACGTAATGCCGCACGCGATCTTCGAAGAGGTCCCGGGCACGCACATGAGCTCAGTCACCAAGGCACAGTTCGGCGAGGTGATCGCCGCGTTCCTCGCGCAATAAAAAAGGGGGCGCCCGAAGGCGCCCCTTATTGGCTTGATTAAGTCGGCTTAGGCGGTGGCCTTGCCAGTCTCCTTGAGGGTCATCGCTTCTTCTGCGATGTCCGACTGGCTCTTGCGGCTGCCCTTTCGCCGCGGGCTCGCGATGAAGCTGGTTTCTTCGGTCGTGTCGTCGGCGCTGCCGAATTCGTCGCCTGACTGCCAACCGTCGCGCCATTCGCTGATCTGATCGGACAGGTTTCCGATTTGATCACTGATCTGGTTGCGGCGAGACCACAGGAAGACGCCCGCGGCCACGGCGCCGCCAACCGCAGCTGCTGCGGCGATCGGGTTTTCCCGCGCCCGAGCGGTCAGGCCGCTGTATTGATTATGTCCTTCGGGGTTGTTGTTGCGGCCGCGATTGCCGCGCCGGTTTCCACCACGATTTCCGCCTCGATTGCTGCTGGCCATGTCACGCTACTCCTCTACTGAAACACTCCATGATCAACGCCCGGAACAAGAGGGCGTTTCGACGGAGCGGCGAGGGGTGGCCTGACAGCGGCCAGCCGGTGAGGTCGTTACGCGGTCGCCAGTTGATCGAGCATATGTTCGGCGCTCGACGCCCGATATTCGCCCGGCGCTTCGACGTTCAGCTGCTCGACCACGCCATCATTGACGATCATCGAATAGCGCTGCGAGCGCTGGCCCATACCGAACTTGCTGCCGTCCATGGCAAGCCCGACCGCATCCGTGAACGCGCCATTTCCATCGGCGATCATGGTGATGTCGGACGATCCGTCGCGGTCGCCCCAGGCGGACATGACGAATGCGTCGTTTACGGAGATACAGGCGATTTCATCGACGCCCGCGCTTTTGAGCTCCTGCGCCTTCTCGACATAAGACGGAAGATGGCGCGCCGAGCAAGTCGGGGTGAACGCCCCCGGGACCGCGAACAGGGCAACTCGCTTGCCGCTGAAATATTCGTTGCTGCTGGTCGGCTGCGGACCGTCCGCGCTGGCAATGGTCAGCGGAACGTCGGGCAGTCTTTCGCCTGCTTGGATAGTCATCTGGGGATCTCCTGGAGGTCGGATGAAGCGGCAGATAGGCTCGCCGGATTGGCGTCTCAAGCCTTGCCGATGAGTTTTCGTCAGCCCATTGTTGGCGCGTGGAAGTGCCGAGTTTTCTCTCAGGCAAGTTGCTGCTGGCCATGCCGGGAATGGCCGATCCGCGCTTTGAACGCGCGGTCATCGCGATGTGCGTTCATGACGAAAACGGTGCCATCGGCATCGGCATCGGACAAAAGCGCGCAGGCATCAGTTTTCGGGGGCTGCTCCGCCAGCTGGACATCGAGCCAGGCGAAGCGCCCGACCGCGCTGTGCATCACGGGGGGCCGGTCGAGCCCGGTCGCGGTTTCATCCTCCATTCGAACGATTGGGGCGGACAGGACACGCTGCACGTCAACGGAGACCGCGGCGAGCTGTTCGCAATGACCGGCACGATCGACGTGCTCCGCGCAATCGCCGAGGGTGGCGGGCCATCTCAATGGATCGCTGCTCTTGGCTATGCCGGCTGGGGGGAGGGGCAGCTCGACGAGGAAATGACCAAACATGGATGGTTCGCTGCCAGAGGCGATTCCAAGATCCTATTCGACACTCCGACCGACGAGCGCTGGGCCGCCTCATTCAAAGCCGAGGGCATCGACCCGCGCCTGCTCGCGAGCGAGACCGGCGCCGCTTAGGGGGATCACTTCGGTTCGTAGCCGAAGATCCGCCGCAGCCCAGGTGCTCGTAAGTCGACCAACTGTTTCTGAGCCATCGGCAGCTCGTCGGGGATCCGCTGCGCCATGCCTGATAGATTCTGCCTCGCCGTCCCGCTCTGCGCTGGATCCGCCCCGATCCGAACCCGCTCGCGCCAGTCGCCTGGCCGTCCGATACCGCACCCCGCCAGCAGGTCGTCGAAAAAGGCCTCGCCTACGTCGCTGTCGACCTTGCGGACGGCGTCGACCAAGTCCTCGTAACGGACGACCTTCACTCCGTCGTCGAGCCACGCGACGGCGTTATACATATAGGTGACGGCCAGCGGCGCGAGCTGCGGCTTGGTCCCGTCGATCATCAGGTTCAGGATGGTTTCGACGGGAACGTCTGGCCGCTTCAAATGGTCGAGGCCGACCTGAAACTCGTCGCTGAGGAAGAAGCGCGCACGGGCCAGCACCCAGTCGTAGGGATCGCGGACCAGCAGGATGTGCCGGGCGCCGGCGAGTGCCGAGCGTGACGCGTCGAGCGCGACCATATGCCCCCAACTGAGCATCTTGCGCCCGGGTTCGAATGCAGACCGATGCTGCGGCAGGAACTGGTATTGAATGAATTCCGCCTGGTACTGGCTCTCGACCGGAACGAACATGCGGATTATGTTCCGGAGAAGGTGGCTGCCGCCCTTCGGGATACTGTTGAGGAAAAGAGGCTGATCGAGCGACCTTTGCGCGAACTTCCGGTTCTCATCATCCAGTGTGTCAGGCTTCACATGGATCTTCGCAAAGGACATCCAAAATTCCCGCGGCTTCGACGTGCATCACGTCCTAGTGCCCGGCCGCGCGGTCCTCAAGGCGAACAGCCGTCAAGGCTGCAGAGTACATATAAAGAATTCTTTATATTTGCCTTTGACCGCCGTGGTGGCTAGGGACGCCGGCAATCGGCGCGGCATATGGCGCCTCTTCAACGAACCCGGAGAATTTTGACGTGGCGACGCAGGCTGAATCCCGTTTCAACGACTATGTCGTAAAGGACATCACCCTTGCCGATTTCGGTCGCAAAGAGATCGAGATTGCCGAGACGGAAATGCCTGGCCTCATGTCGCTACGCGAGGAATTCGGCGCATCGAAGCCGCTGAAGGGTGCGCGCATCACCGGGTCGCTTCACATGACGATCCAGACGGCGGTCCTCATCGAAACCCTGATTGAGTTGGGCGCCGAGGTCCGCTGGGCAAGCTGCAATATTTACTCGACGCAGGATCACGCCGCGGCGGCAATCGCCGCGCGGAACATCCCGGTGTTCGCGATCAAGGGTGAAACGCTGGAAGATTATTGGGACTATGTCGTCCGCATTTTTGATTGGGGCGCCGACACAACCGCCAACATGATCCTGGACGACGGCGGCGATGCGACCATGTTCGCGCTCTGGGGCTATCGTGTCGAAAAGGGTGAAGAGCTGTTCGCGCCGACCAACGAGGAAGAGGAAATCTTCGTCGCGACGCTGAAGCGATTCCTGGCCGAGCGCCCTGGTTATCTCACCAAGACCGTCGAGGCGACCAAGGGCGTGTCGGAAGAGACCACCACGGGCGTCCACCGCCTCTACGACCTCGCCAAGCAGGGCAAGCTCCCGTTTCCGGCGATCAACGTCAATGACAGCGTCACCAAGTCGAAGTTCGACAACCTCTACGGCTGTCGCGAGAGCCTGGTCGACGCCATTCGCCGGGCGACCGACGTCATGCTGGCCGGCAAGGTGGCCTGCGTCGCCGGTTTTGGCGACGTCGGCAAAGGCTCGGCCCAGTCGCTTCGTAACGGCGGCGCGCGCGTGCTCGTGACCGAAATCGACCCGATCTGCGCGCTGCAGGCGGCGATGGAAGGGTATGAGGTTGTGACAATGGAAGAGGCCGTGCAACGCGCCGATATCTTCTGCACCGCCACCGGCAACATGGACGTCATTACGCTCGACCACATGCGGGCGATGAAGAACATGGCGATTGTCTGCAACATCGGGCACTTCGACAGCGAAATCCAAATTGGCGCGCTAGCCAACATGAAGTGGACGGAGATCAAACCCCAGGTGGACGAGGTTGAGTTCCCGGACGGCAAGAAGATCATCGTCCTGTCCAAGGGCCGTCTGGTGAACCTTGGCAACGCGACCGGCCATCCAAGCTTCGTGATGTCTTCATCGTTCACGAACCAGGTCCTCGCGCAGATCGAACTGTGGACCGGCGCCGACAAGTATAAGAACGACGTGTATGTGTTGCCCAAGCATCTCGACGAAAAGGTGGCCCGACTGCACCTCGACAAGCTTGGCGTTAAGTTGACCAGGCTAAGCGACAAGCAGGCTGCTTACATTGGTGTTTCTAACGAGGGCCCATTCAAGCCTGAGCACTATCGCTACTGATTAGGTCGACTGCCCGACAAAAGCGTTAAATCTGAATGTTGCATGAAAGTTACACATGCACCCAGATTCGACTAACGGCGGGATTTAGCAGTTTTCTTTTCGACTGCTTTCCAGCACCAACCCCGCGGGAATATTTCCGTAGTTTCGTACATTCCGAGGGGACCTTCGAGCTATGCGCCGAGTCAATCCAATCATTTTGTCGACCGTTTCGTTTGCCGCGCTGAGCGCCAGCCCGGCTTTGGCCCAGCAGACGCAGGCGGACACGTCGCCGCCAGCAGCGCTGCAGAGCGAGCAGGAAATCGAATCGGGTGCCGCTGCACCGTCCTGCCAGGTGCCAGCCGGAACGCCGCTGCCTCCGGGTTGCACTCCCGCGGTAGCTGGTGATGCGATCACCGTCACGGGTTCGCGCATCCGTCGTCCGAACCTTGACTCGCCGCTCCCGGTGACCTCGGTCGGCGGTGAAGAATTCTTCCAGACCGGCAACGTGTCGATCGGCGACAAGCTCGCAGAAGTCCCGTCGATCCGTACCAGCTTCACGCAGGCGAACTCGACCCGCGGTCTCGGCATCGCCGGCATCAACCTGCTCGACCTTCGCGGCCTCGGCATCCTCCGCACGCTCGTGCTGGTTAACGGTCGTCGCCACGTCGGCGGCGACGTTCTCCTGACCGGCGTCGCGGTCGACGTGAACACGATCCCGACCGACCTCATCGACCGTGTCGACGTGGTGACGGGCGGTAACTCGGCCGTTTACGGTTCGGACGCCATCGCGGGCGTCGTCAACTTCGTCCTCAAGCAAGACTATGACGGCATCATGGTTCGCGGCCAGGGTGGCCAGAGCAAATATGGCGACGCCGACGCATATTTCGTCAGCGCGCTCGTTGGTAAGAACTTCGCCGAAGGCCGTGGCAATATCGCGGTCAACCTCGAATATGCACGTCGCGATCAGGCGTGGGGCGATGACCGCAAGTGGTTCCGTGAGAGCTATGCGATCAACGCCGATGGTCCGTTTGGCGAAATCAGGAACTATGATTTCCGCTCGGCTACCTTCAGCAATACCGGCACGATCCGCTTCGGTGGCAACGGCGGCACGCTGAACTGCCAATCGACCACCTCTGCGTCTAACCTGACGTGCCCGTTCATCTTCCTGCCGAACGGCGACCTCGTTCCGCAAACCGGAACACGCATCGGTTCGGCGGCGAACGGACAGTTCGTCGGCGGTAACGGCGAAGGCTTCTACGAAGGCCATCAGATCCAGATCACGCCGCAGCTCGACCGCTATAACGTGAACGCGCTCGGCCACTATGAGATTTCGCCGGCGGTAGTTCCGTTCTTTGAAGCGAAGTACTCGCGCACGGACAGCTCGGGAACGGGCGCCAACGGACCGGCCTTCATCGCCGGCGGCGCTGCTTTCTTCGATCCGCAGCAGTTCATCTTCGGCGGCCGGAACCGCGAAGCGCTCCACATCGACAATCCGTATCTGACGCCGCAAGCGCGCCAGACGATCATCGACCAGCGTGCGCTTAACGGTCAGGGAACGACGGACAACACCAACCTGGTGGTCCAGGAAAGCCTGCTCGGCCTGATGAACCGTACGGAAGATGCGCGCCGTAATACGTACCGCATCGTCGGTGGTGTTCGCGGTGACCTCGGCAGCTCGTGGAACTACGAAGTTTCGCTGAACTACGGCGAGCTCAAGGAGAAGACGAAGATCCTCGGCGACCTCGACGTGCAGCGCATGCTGCTGGCGATGGATGCCGTCCGGGATTCGTCGGGCAACATCGTTTGCCGTTCGCAGCTTCAGGATCCGGCCGACGTGATCGGTTACTATCCGTGGGTTTACGGCGCTGCCTTCCCGGGCGGACCGACCCCGGGTGACCCGAATGCCGCTGCGCGCCTTGCAGCAGACGTCGCGGCCTGCGTCCCGGTCAACGTTTTGGGCGACAATTTCACCCAGGCGCAGCGCGATTACCTGCTCCACCAGTCAACCACGGTCGGGAAGACCAGCCAGTTTGACGCGCTCGCGTTCATTTCTGGCGACACGTCCAAGTGGTTTGAGCTTCCTGGCGGGCCGATCGGTATCGTGCTCGGCGGCGAATACCGCACGAACGACCTCTATTATCACCTCGATGAGGACATCCAGCTCGGGTACACGTTCTACAACGCGATCCCGACCTTCGATGCTCCGAAGACTAAGGTGAAGGAAGCGTTCGGCGAAATTCGCTTCCCGATCGTCAAGGACGTGCCGATGCTGCAGGAGCTCGAGGCTTCTGCCGCGGCTCGTGTGTCCGACTATAATGGCACGACCGGCACCGTCTGGGCCTATAACGGCAACGTCCTGTGGTCGCCGATCAAGGGCCTGAGGCTTCGCGGCAACTACGCCCGGTCGGTTCGCGCTCCGAACCAGGTCGAGCTGTTCACGCCGTTCGGCCAGAACTTCGCGCTGATCACCGATCCGTGCGACAAGGACCAGGTCAATGCTGGTACCCAGTATCGTGCGGCGAACTGCGTCGCAGCCGGCGTTCCGGCAGGCACCGCGATTCCGTACGCGAGCTCGATTTCGTTCCTGTCGGGCGGCAACCCGGACTTGAAGGCGGAGAAGTCTAACTCGATTACGCTTGGTGGCGTGTTCCAGCCTGACTTCCTGCCGGGCTTCTCGGCCTCGGTCGATTATTACAGCATCAAGGTGAAGGACACGATCCAGGCGCTTACCGCGCAGCAGATCCTCGACAGCTGTTACGACCTCCCGAGCCTCAGCAATCCGTTCTGCGCTCTCTTCCAGCGCGGCGACGGTGTCACGGGTGGTCACGCGGGCGTCCCGTATGCGATTGTCGACGCCACCCTGCACTCGTCGGGCGTCAACTTCGCCAAGCTGAAGACGCGCGGCCTCGACATCGAAGTCGCTTACCGGCACCAGCTGGGGAATATCGGGCGTCTCGACACCCGGTTGACCTGGACTCACGTGCTTGAGCTGACCAACTTCATTGATCCGACCAACCCGGACTTCGGTGACCGCATCCTGTCGGAGACGGGCGATCCGCAAGACCGCTTCAACTGGAACTCCACGTTGAAGCATGGCCGGTTCAGCTTCGGCTATCAGATGCGTTATGTCGGCAAGCAGATTGCCTATGACGAATCTCGTGGCCTTGGCGAGTACGAAGACTTCTACAGCTTCGAAGGTCGCGATCCGCAAAATCCGACGCTGTTCGAAAAGAAGTGGAATCCTGCCAAGTTCTACCACGACGTGCGTCTCGGCATCGACGTCGGGCCCAAGTACAACTTCTACATGGGCGTCGATAACCTGACCGATACGAAGCCGCCGTTCGGCGCCAGCGGCCTTGGTGGTAACACCGGCCTCTACGACGTGATCGGTCGCTTCATGTACGCAGGTGTGTCCGCCAAGTTCTAAGCGGATCAACCTGAAGAACCTCGAAGGGGTCGGAGCTCATCGCTCCGGCCCCTTCTTTTTGAACGCAGATGCGGGATGGCGCACCGATCACGCCAGTTTCCCTTTAGTTTTCGCGGACTACCGGCTTAAGACAATAAGGTTGGGCCTCGGGGGAAAGGTTGAGTGGGCGGCCAATCGGCCTTGATTGTCGGAATAACAGTCCTTGCACTGTTGTGGGTCGGCATCGCAGCTGCGGTTGCAGTCGCTGCGGCCCGGCGATTCCGACTGGCCGAATCCGTGCTCGAGACGGCTCGCACTCACTCGGCCTTGCTCGAGCATTCCCCTTCGCGTCCGCTTTTGATCCGCCGCGACCAGAAGGTTGAGGCAGACGCCAAGCTGGTTCGTGACCTGGGCCTCAAGACTAATCCGAAATCCATGCCCGACCTGGCCTCGGACGGCCTCGGCATCGTCGCCGAAGACCTCGAGCTACTGCGCGCCGACGTTGAGGCGGCGCAGATGTCGGCGGGACGCATCGCGCGGAGGGTCCGCGCAGCGGGATCGGGCAGGATGTTCGATGTCCGCGGCGGCCCGGCGCCGGCGCCAGAGCCCGCAGGCACCTTGCTGCTGTGGTTCTTCGATACGAGTTCAAGCGAAGAGGAGAGGGCGAAGCTCGCGCTCCGCCTACGCCAGACGGAAGGCGCGCTGAACTCCCTAACGCACCTGATCGAGGCTGCTCCGTTCCCGATGTGGTATCGAGGACCAGACCTCAAATTGGGATTGGTGAACAGCGCCTTCGTCCAGGCGGTAGAGGGCAGGGACGCTGCGGAAGTAATCGAGCGCTGCTCCGAGCTGATCGATGCGCAGGGCGAAGACAGCGCAATCGCGACGGCGCGACAGGCGCAGGAATCCGGACGGGTCATTTCGCGGATGCAACCCGCGATCATCCACGGCGAACGTCGCATGCTGCGCATCGTAAACGTGCCGCTGTCCACTCGCGCCGTCGCGGGTTTCGCTGTCGACATTCAGGACCTGGAAGACGCGAGAGCGGAGCTCGTTCGCTACATCGAATCCCAACGCGAACTCGCCGATCGAATGACGGCGGGAACGGCGCAGTTCGACGCCGATCGCTCGCTGAGTTTCTTCAACCAGCCCTTTGCGGCAATGACTCAGCTTGATCCCGATTGGCTGGCCGAGCGCCCGGAGTTCGATCGCGTCATCGACCGCATGCGTGACAATCAGCGGTTGCCCGAGACTCGTGATTTTCCGGCCTGGAAGGAGGAGCGGCGGGCGTGGTTCACGACCGCTGATGAGGTCGCCGAAGAAGAATGGATGCTTCCGAACGGCGATCACCTTCGGGTCGTTGCCCAGCCTCTTCCGGACGGGGGACTACGTCTGTTCCTCGAAGATCGGACCGAGCAACTCCGGCTCGCTTCGGCGCGGGATACCTTGCTTCGCGTTCGTGCCGCGACCTTCGACAATCTTTTCGAGGCGATCAGCGTGTTTGCCAGCGACGGCCGGCTTTACTTGTGGAATCGCCGTTTTCTCGAGGACTGGGAACTGGATGAAGAGTGGCTAGCGACCCACCCGCGGGTCGATGAGCTGGTGCCGGCAATGGCGCGCAAGCTCGTCAACCCGACAGCCGCCGCGCAAATCCGCGAAATGGTTCGGCAGACCACCAATGAGCGACAGTCAGCCGATGGCCGCATCTCGATGACCGATGGCCGTCGTTTTCAGTTCGCCGCCGTCCCGCTGCCCGACGGCAATGCGCTTTTCACGATGGTCGACGTCACCGATTCCAGTCGGATCGAGGCTGCGCTTCGGGAGCGGGCCGAAGCGCTGGAGGCCGCCGACCGGATCAAGACCGACTTTGTCGCCAACGTCAGTTACGAACTTCGCACGCCGCTTACGTCGATCGGCGGCTTCGCGGAGTTGCTGGGCGGCGGTTATGCTGGAGAACTATCTGAAAAAGCACAAGATTATGTTTCGGCGATCATCGAGTCGGTTGAGCGCCTTTCCAAGCTGATCAACGATGTTCTGGACCTGACCACCGGCGATGCAGCCGGTGTTCCGCTGGAGAAGGAGCGCGTCGACCTGGCCGGGCTGGTCAAGAGTGCGGTCGACAGGGCAAAAGGTCGCGCTGCCGAAAAGGCCCAGAAGCTCGACGCTAATGTGGGGCCGGCTACCGGCCATGTGTTTGGCGACGCGCGGAGGCTTCGCGAGGCGCTTGACCACGTCCTTCAGAATGCGATCGCCTACACCGACCGCAAAGGGCAAATCACGCTCACGGCTGAGGGTGACAAGGAAAATGCCGTAATCCGCATCCGTGATAACGGGACCGGCATCGCGGCCAAGGACCTACCGCGAGTATTCAATCGGTTCGATCGCATTCTGGAAGCGGGCGTGCGGGGAGAAGCCGCACTGGGATTGGGTCTTCCACTGACTCGCCAATTCATCGAAGCCCATGGTGGGAAGGTCGACCTCCAGTCGAAGAAGGGCAAGGGCACAACCGTCACCCTGACGATTCCGCGTGGTAAAAGATGATCCTCGACGGGGATGAGCCAACTGCAGCGATCGGCGCGCAGCTGGCACGGCTAGCCCAGCCTGGTGACGTCATCACGCTCTCGGGTCCGCTCGGCGTCGGCAAAACCACGCTGGCGCGGGGCTTCATCGGTGCGCTTGGCCATACAGGAGACGTACCGAGCCCAAGCTTTGCGATCGTCCAGCCTTATGAGGCGCTTGAGCCGCCGGTCTGGCATGTCGATCTCTATCGGATCGAGCGGACAGCGGACGTCGAGGAGCTCGGACTGGATTCCGCAGCGGGCGCCGTGCTGTTGGTTGAGTGGCCGGAACGAGCGGGCGAGGGTGCATGGCCGGACGCGCTCGGCCTGTCGCTCGCGTTCGGGCAGGACGACGAGAGAATCTTGACAGCGCGGGTGCCCCCGTCATGGGAAGGGCGGTGGCCACCACGATGAAACCGCCGGCGCATGCCCCTGAATTCCTTGCCTCTTGCGGGTGGCAGGGTGCTGAAATCCTACCGCTGGCCGGCGACGCGTCGTTCCGCCGCTACTTCCGCGTCGTCAACGGCGATGAGACCGCGGTGCTAATGGACGCGCCACCGCCGCATGAGGATCCTCGGCCGTTCATCGCTGTCGCCGAATGGCTCGCTTCGGTCGGCCTGAGCGCGCCGCAAATCCTCGCCCGCGACCTCGACCGCGGACTCCTGCTGCTTGCTGATTTCGGTGACTGGCGCCTGCGCGAATTCCTCGATGAGGATCCGAGGCGCGAGAAGGAGCTGTATGAGCTCGCCACCGATGTTCTCGTGCACCTCCACGACCACGCGCCGATGCCGGGACTGAATCCGCACGGCCTCGGTCAATGGCTCGAAGAGCTGACGCTTTTCACGGACTGGTATTGCCCGGCGGTGGGGATCGAGGTTGACGTAGCTGCCTACCGCGCGGCGTGGACGGAAGTGCTTCAGCCTTTGGCGAATGACGGTCTTGGCCCCGTCACGGTTCTTCGCGATTATCACGCTGAGAATGTGATGCTGGTCGATCACCGCGTCGGCGTGGAGCGGTTCGGCCTGCTCGACTTCCAGGACGCGCTGGCAGGTCACCCGGCCTACGACCTGGCATCGGTACTTGAAGATGCGCGCCGCGATGTTCCGAAAGAGATCGAACAGGCGATGATCGACCGTTACATATCGGCGACAGGAAACGGCGAGGCGTTCGAGCGTGCCTATTGGGCGCTTGCTGCGCAGCGGAACACCCGCATTCTCGGCGTCTTCACACGCCTGTGGAAGCGCGACGGCAAGCCGCATTATCGCAAATTCCAGCCTCGGATGTGGGGCCTGCTCGAACGTGACCTTGAGCAACCACATTTGCAGCCAGTAAAAGATTGGTTTACCACAAACATTGCGGATGAGTATCGACGCAATCCGTGGATGGGCGCGGCATGAGCCAGGCCCGGCGAGCCCTGCGCCTTCGCGCCGAGGTGCCGGCGGAGGTGCCGCACACGGCCATGATCATGGCTGCGGGCCTCGGCAAGCGAATGCGCCCGCTCACGGCCACGCGTCCGAAACCCCTAATTGAGGTCAACGGCAAAGCATTGCTCGACCATGTCCTAGAAAAGCTCCGGCTCGCCGGGGTGAAAAGGGTCGTAGTCAACGTCCACTATCTGGCGGACGCGCTCGAGGCGCATCTCCAAACCCGCAATCATGGCCTGGAAGTCATCATCTCCGACGAGCGTGACCTGCTGCTGGAAACCGGCGGCGGCCTCGTCCGCGCCGCGCCGCTGATCGACAGCGATCCTTTCCTGACGCTCAACAGCGATAATTTGTGGATCGACGGTCCTGCCGACACGCTGAAGCTCCTCGCGTCGCACTGGGACGACAGCAAGATGGACGCGCTTTTGCTGCTCGTTCCGCAGGCGCGCGCGCTCAATCATAACGGCATGGGCGATTTCCATATGGATCCGACCGGGCGAATCCGCCGCCGCGAGAAGAGCCACGTCGCGCCTTTCGTGTTCACCGGCATCCAGATCGTTTCGAAGCGGCTGTTGCGCGATGCGCCGGACGGACCTTTTTCAACGAATATCCTCTGGGATCGCGCGATCGAGGAAGGACGCTGCTTCGGCGCGGTTCATCAGGGTCTGTGGTTCGACGTCGGCACGCCGCAATCAATCCAGCTAACGGAAATGGCGCTGGAGCATGTCTGACCGCCATCCCGCGGTCTTCACAATCCCCACACACCGTTCCTTCGCCGACGCGCTTGCGGCGGGACTGATCCAGCGCTTCGGCAAGGACACCCTTGGGCTCGCCCAAGGGCGCATACTTCTTCCCAATAACCGCGCAGTCCGGGCGATCACCGATGCGTTCGTCCGCGCGAGCGGAAATGGCCTGCTTTTACCGAGACTTATCCCCGTCGGGGATCCGGAACTTGACGAAAGACTGGGTGGTGCGCTCGATCGGATCGACGACCCTGCTCCGCCCGCAATCGAGGCCAAAGAGCGACTACTTACACTCGCATCGATCGTCCGAGGGGAGGGCAGCGCGGAATCGCTTCGCCTCGCCGCCGATCTCGCCCGCACCCTGGACGCATTGCTTATCGAAGAGATCGAGCCGCGCCGGCTGCGGGAAGCAGTGATCGAGACTGATGATCTTGCGCGGCACTGGGAGAAGTCCCTCGAAAAACTGCAGCTTATCTACGAGCAGTGGCCAGCGCTGCTGAAGGAGCGCGACGCGATTGACCTGACCGAGCGCCGCAACATTGTGCTGCGGCGGCTCACCGAGCGATGGAAGGAAGAGCCGCCGGAAGGGTTTACGGTCGCGGCAGGCATCACCACCGCAGCGCCGGCGATCGCGGGCCTGGTCCGGCAGGTGGCACACATGCCCGAGGGAATGGTGGTGCTTCCGGGACTATGGCTCGCGGATCAGTTCCCGGAGGAAGAATGGGACGCGCTCGGGCCCGACGAAAACGGCCGGGGCGAAGCGACGCACCCCCAATTTCACCTCAAATTGCTGCTCGATCGCATGGGAATCGCGCGGGGCGAGGTACAGCGTTGGCGATATCCAGGCGGTTTCTCATCGTCGCCGCTGCGTGGTCGTGCCGTCGCCAATGCGATGGCCTCGCCGGACTTTTCGCATAAATGGGAAACCCTGCCGGCTGCGCAACGCCGCCTGAGCGGTATCAAACTCGCGGAACTGGCCGACCCGGCCGCCGAGGCGCAGGCAATCGCCCTGGCGCTTCGAGAGGCGATTGAAACGCCGGGAAAGACGGCAGCCCTGGTCACGCCTGATCGCCAGCTCGCGGCACGCGTTTCGGCGTTGCTTGCACGCTGGGGGATCGAGGCCGACGACAGCGCCGGCAAAAGGCTGTCCGAAACGCCGGCAGGTACCCTGCTGCTCGGCATCGTCTCGGCCGCTGCCGAGGAATTGGCGCCGGTAGCAATGCTCGCGCTTGCCAAGCATCCGTTGGTTGGCGGGGAGGGAGAGGGACGGCTCGAGTGGCTTGAGGCGGTTCGTGCGGTCGACTTAAAGCTGCGGGGCCCGAGACCGGCGACGGGCCTGACAGGGCTCGACAAGAAGCTTGGCCCGATGCGCGAATGGCAGGTGATCCGGAAGCGTCTCGCGGCGGTTAGCGGGTTGCTCGATTCCGCCATGAGCCTCGGCGCATTGGCCGGCGCATTTGCTGCGGCCGCGCAAGCGCTGTCGGGCGACAATGCGTGGCGCGGACCGGCGGGTCGGCTGGCTGCTGACCTGCTCGCCCAGCTCCAGGGCTCCGAAGCCGCCGGCGCGCTCAACGTGAATGCCGATGAGGCACTCCCTGTGCTTCGCCAATTGCTGGACGGCGAAGCGGTACGCCCGCCCTATGGCGGCCATCCGCGCATTTTCATCTGGGGCCTGCTCGAAGCAAGACTGCAGCGCGCCGATCTCGTCATCCTGGGCGGACTGAACGAAGGCGTATGGCCTGCATTGCCCGCGCCCGACCCGTGGCTTCCACCGAAGGTCCGGGCGACGCTCGGCATGCCGACGACCGACAGCCGGATCGGGCTAGCCGCTCACGACTTCGCCAGTGCGCTCGGTGCCCCGGAAGTACTGATCACCCGCGCACGCCGGGACAGCCGGTCTCCAACAGTCGCCTCGCGTTTCCTGCTTCGGCTTGATGCGATGACGAGCGGGCTTCCGCGTCACACTGTGCTTGAGCGATTGACCCGCGCGCTCGACAATCCCGACACCGTGCGCCCGGTCGATCGACCGGCGCCGGAAGTGCCGGCCGAGCAGCGGCCCGAGCGAATCTCGGTTACGTCTGTCGACCGCCTCAAGGCCGATCCCTTCGCTTATTACGCGCAGGCGATCCTCAGGCTACGCTCGATCGATCCCGTCGATGCCGATTACTCGGCGCGCTGGAAGGGGACCGAGGTTCACAAGGTGTTCGAAGAGTGGCTCCAGGACGATCAATGCGACCCGGACCGGCTGCGCAGCCGCGCAGAGCAGCTGTTACAGGGTGAGGCAGTCCATCCGATGGTCCGTGCCCTGTGGGCGCCAAGACTGCTGGAGGCGATCGATTGGGCAGCCAACGTCGAGCGCGAGAACCAAGCGACGGGCCGCCGCCCTTTGAAGGCCGAAGCCGACGGCGAAGCCGTGGTTGCCGGCGTCAGCGTCTACGGCCGTGCCGACCGCATCGATCGCCTCTCCGACGGCGGGCTCGCGATCATCGACTACAAAACAGGCCAGCCGCCCTCGCAGAAGGCAGTGAATGAGGGATTCGCGCTCCAACTGGGCTTGCTCGGCCTGATCGGCCGCGCGGGCGGGTTCGACGACGCATCAGGCGAGCCGACCGCGTTCGAATATTGGTCGCTGGCGCGCCATCGGGGGCAGTTCGGACGGTTGATGTGTCCGGACAAGGACATGGAGCCCGGCGAGTTCCTGGATCACGCCTACCGCAACTTTGCCGACGCGGTGCAGAAATGGCTGACCGGAAATGAGCCGTTCACGGCGAAGCTGAACCCGGCCTATGCGCCCTACGGCGATTACGATCAGCTGATGCGGCTCGAAGAATGGTACGGCCGCAAATGATCCCTTTAGCGCCGCGGCTTCTTCTTGACCTTCGAGGCATAAAGCAGCGCGGCGACGATGGCCGCCGATCCGATGCCAACGGCTACCCCGGCCTTTACCAGCTTTGCGCGCCGTTCTTCGCTGGCTCTGTCGTCCTTCTGGCTCATGGCCTGTCCTCTATGGCCTCGTCGCCGGATTGGGAAGTCGCATGACGACGCGCTTCAAGCCATTGCCCGGCCTTAAGGACGAGCAGGCGCTGGCGGCCGATCCTGACGTCCACGCGTCGCTGTCCGCGTCAGCGGGAACCGGCAAGACACAAGTGCTGACAGCGCGCGTCCTTCGGTTGTTGCTGCAGGGCGCGCGACCGGAATCGATCCTGTGCCTGACCTTCACCAAGGCTGCTGCCGCCGAGATGGCAAACCGCATCGGCGCGCGTCTTGCCGCCTGGGTCCGGCTGCCCGACAAGCAGTTGAAGAAGGACCTGTTCGCGCTCGGCGAGCGCGACGATCCCAAGACTCGTGAGCGGGCGCGCCAGCTCTTCGCTCGCGTGCTCGATTGCCCGGGCGGGCTCAAGATCCAGACCATTCACAGCTTCGCCCAGGCATTGCTCGCGGCCTTCCCGGCTGAGGCGGGAATCATGTCCGGCTTCCAGCCGATCGAGGGGAGGGCGGAACAGGAGCTGGTCCGTCGGACGCTCGCCGACTTGATGGCGAGCGCCGAGGCAGACGGCGACAACGGCCTGATCCACGACGTGCAGATACTCAGCCGCCGGTTGGGCGAGGGCGGCGCGGTCGAATATCTACAGGCTTGCGCGCGCAGGCCGGAAGCGATGACGGCGCTTGGCTGCGCGGATGGCATCGAAGCCCGGATTCGTGGGCTGATGAGCCTCCCTGAAGGGTCGGTCGAGGATCATATTGCCGCCAATTGCGGTGATGCAGGCTTCGATTGCGACCTGTTGCGCGCGGTCGCCGATGCGAACCGCCAATGGGGCGCGAAGAGCGGGCTAGGCCATGCCGAGGTGATTGAGGAGTGGCTCGCTCTCACTCCGATCGAGCGCGCGGCTCGCCTCGGTGAATTGAGCAAGGTCGTTCTCACCGAGAAAGGAACGCCGCGCGTCAGTGCCGGCCAGTCGAAAGCGGATCCGCATTATGAGGCGAACGCAGGGCGCCTGGCCGTACTGGTCGGCGAGCTGTTGCAGATCCAGAACGGCGCGCGGCTGGCGGCGGACATGGCAGCTGGCCTTCGCGCCGGTCAGGCCTTCGCCACGGCCTACACCGCGGCTAAGCGCGCCGCGGGGGTCGCCGACTTCAACGACCTGATCGACTGGACCCGCAAGCTGCTCAAGCAGCAGGGGATGGGTGACTGGGTTCGCTACAAGCTCGACCGCCAGGTCGATCATGTGCTCGTCGACGAGGCGCAGGACACCAATGCCGCGCAATGGGAGATCATCGAGCTCCTGGTCGATGAATTTTTCAGCGGTTCGAGCGAGGCGGAGCAGCGCCGCCGCACCCTTTTCATGGTCGGGGATTTCAAGCAGGCGATTTACGGCTTTCAAGGCACCGATCCGAAGCGCTTCAACGAGGCGCGCGAGATGTTCAAACGCCGCGCGGCGTCGCTCAGTGGTGGCGACGATTTGTTCAGCTACCAGCAGAATGCCCGCGAATTCCGCGACCTGTCGATCGCCGCCAGCTTCCGCTCGGCCCAACCCGTGCTCGATGTCGTCGACGCTACAATCGCGGAGGTCGGGCATCAGGCGATGGCGCTGGGCGAGCTACCCCCACGCCACGTCGCGCATCACGCCGACCGTCCCGGACAGGTCGAGCTGTGGACGCCGTTCGCTGCCGAGGATGCGGGAGACGAGGCGGAAGAGGGGGAGGAGCGGTGGGTAACGCTCCGCGATCGCTTCTACGCCGATCATCTTGCCGAACGCATCCAGCAGCTGGTCGACGAAGCGCCGGTCCTGGCGTCCACCGGCAGGCCGCTAACGCCAGGCGACATATTGGTGCTCGTCCGGAGCCGCGGCGAACTCGCGTCATTGATCGTAGCGCGCTTGTTCGGCGCGGGCGTGCCAATAGCAGGTGTCGATCGGCTGCATCTTCACGAGCCGCTGGCCGTGCAGGACCTGGTCGCGGCGTGCCGGTTCGCGGTTCAGCCCAATGACGATCTCAACCTTGCCTGCCTGCTTGTTTCGCCATTGATCGGTTGGGACCAGGAGCAGCTGTTCGCCCTGGCCTACGACCGTAAGGGCTCGCTGTGGCGCAACCTGCGAGCGCGCGCGGACGAGTTTGCCGATACGCACGAGGCGTTGGCGGGCCTGCTTGCGATGGCCGACTTCGTGACCCCGGCGCGTTTCCTCGAAGCGGTTCTCAGCGGCCCGATGCAGGGGCGGCGCAGGCTTTACGGCCGGCTTGGCTTGGCATCGCGCGATGCGATCGACGAGCTGATGAACAGCGCGATCGAATTCGAGCGTAACCAAACCGCCTCGCTCGACGGATTCCTATCATGGTTTTCACGCGGCACCGTCGATGTTCAGCGCGACCCGGGCCAGCCCGCCAACGAGGTGCGGGTGATGACCGTGCATGGCGCCAAGGGGCTTGAGGCGCCCGTGGTCATATTAGCCGATGCAACAGCCGATCCGGGTCGGATGGGCCGAACGCCCATAACGCTCGACATCGAGGTGGAGAGCGCAGGGATCGCGCCACTCGTCCGACCCAGGAAGGAGGAGCGTCGCCCGCCCTTCGAAGACATTATCGCGCGGCAGGATGCGCGCGACCTCGAGGAGCATTGGCGGCTGCTTTACGTTGCGCTGACGCGGGCGGCGGACCGCCTGATCGTTGCCGGCGTCCAGCCCAAGGCGCGAAAGGACGGAGGCGACCCGCGCCCGGCCAATAGCTGGCATCGGATCGTCGAGCAGGCGATGGCGGCGCTTGGCGCCGACCCGACCGACGAAGGGCTGCGGTTCGGATCCGCGGGATCGCTCAAGGCGCGCAAGACCAAGGACAAGGTTGAGCTGCCGGTTGTTGCAATACCCGCTTGGGCGCGGCGGCCAGCGCCGGTCGAGACCCGCCCGCCGCGGCCCCTGGCACCTTCGGCGATAGCGGCTGACGACGAAGCATCGGCCCCGCCAAGTGAGGCAATGCGCGCGGCAGCACGGCGCGGAACGCTTATCCACCAGTTGCTGGAGCGTCTCGCGCCAGTTGAGGAAGGCACGCGCGCCGAGGTCGCGCGGCGCTGGCTCGAACGATCAGCCGGCGTGGCCGACTCCGAACTTCGCGATGAGATTGTCGACCAGGTCTGCAGGATCTTGTCGGACCAGCGTTTCGCGCCCCTGTTCGGTCCGGGCTCGCTCGGCGAGGCCCCGCTCGCAGCGACCTTGCCGGACGGGCGCGTGATTGCCGGCACCGTCGATCGTCTGCTGGTCGAAGAGTCGCGCGTTTCAGTGATCGATTTCAAGACCGGCAAGGTGCCGGCGAACGCGGCTGCGATTCCGGCATCGCACAAGGCGCAGATGAGCGCCTATTGCGACGCGCTTCGTGTGATTTTCCCGGGGCGGGAGGTGCGGGGCACCTTGCTGTACACCGCCGGCCCCGCGGCGATTGAACTGGAAGCTTGAGCCGCTGCCACCCAATGCCCATATGATTTGCAACATTTGATTCCCGCAGGAGATTTTGCATGGCCACCAAGACGGTCACCGACGACAGCTTCGCTTCGGACGTTCTCGGCTCCGAGGCGCCGGTCCTCGTCGATTTCTGGGCGGAATGGTGCGGGCCGTGCAAAATGATTGGTCCGGCCCTCGAGGAAATCGCCGGCGAGCTCGCTGACAAGGTCACCGTGGCCAAGCTCAACATCGACGAGAATCCGGATACGCCGAGCCGTTATGGCGTTCGCGGGATCCCGACGATGCTGCTGTTCAAAGGCGGGCAGCCGGTCGCGCAGAAGGTCGGCGCCGCACCGCGCAGCCAGATCCAGCAGTGGCTGGAGAGCAATCTCGACGGATCTTCGGCCTCAGCCGCTTAAGCTGCAAGCGGCGGGGACTCGCTCCCTTCGAGTTCCCGCCGGCTGACTTTCTAAGCGTCCCCTTCAATTGACTACGGCACGGGGGGTTCTTACATCGCCCGCGCGCAGTTTTGCCCAGCGTCGGCGGGAGCAATTCGCCCTTTCTTGAACGCACGGGTTTTTAAGGGAATTCCATGTTCGCCGCAGTGGCAAAGAGCATCTTCGGGTCGGCCAACGATCGCTATGTCCGCGGACTTGGCAAATATGTCGACGCGGTCAACGCACTCGAGCCTTCGATCCAGGCGCTGTCTGACGCCGATCTCCAGGGGCAAACGGCCCTGTTTCGCGAGCGCCTCGCCAACGGCGAAAAACTCGACAGCTTGCTTCCCGAGGCCTTCGCGACGGTGCGGGAGGCAGCGATCCGCACGCTTGGGCAACGTCATTATGACGTCCAGCTGATCGGCGGCATCGCACTTCACCGCGGCGAGATCGCCGAAATGAAGACCGGCGAGGGCAAGACGCTGGTCGCGACCCTGGCCGTCTATCTGAATGCGCTCGAGGGCAAGGGCGTCCATGTCGTCACCGTCAACGACTACCTCGCCCGCCGCGACGCCGATTGGATGGGCCAGATCTACCGCTTCCTCGGCATGACGGTCGGGGTCATCGTGCCCAACCTCAGCGACCAGGAGCGGCGCGACGCCTACGCTTCCGACATCACCTACGGAACGAACAACGAGCTCGGCTTCGATTACCTGCGCGACAACATGAAATTTACACGCGCGCAGATGGTGCAGCGCCCGTTCAATTTCGCGATCGTCGACGAGGTGGACTCGATCCTGATCGACGAGGCGCGCACGCCACTGATCATTTCCGGCCCCACCGACGACAAGTCCGACCTCTACATCTCGGTCGACAAGATCGTGAAAACGCTCGTTCCCGCCGATTACGACCTCGACGAGAAGCAGAAGAGCGTCGTCCTGACCGAGGAAGGCACGGAAAAGGCCGAGCGGATGCTCGAGGAAGCGGAGCTGATCGAGGGCCGCAACCTCTACGACATCAACAACACGCAGGTCGTCCACCACCTGAACCAGGCGCTCAAGGCGAACGTCATGTTCAGGAAGGACATCGATTACATCGTAAAGGACGGGAAAGTCGTCATCATCGACGAATTCACCGGCCGAATGATGGACGGCCGGCGCTGGTCCGACGGGCTTCACCAGGCGGTCGAGGCCAAGGAAGGCGTCGATATCGAGCCGGAGAACCAGACGCTCGCGTCAATCACGTTCCAGAACTACTTCCGCATGTACCCGAAGCTGTCGGGCATGACCGGCACAGCGATGACCGAAGCGCCGGAATTCTTCGACATCTACAAAATGAACGTGGTCTCCATCCCGACCAACGTTCCCGTCCAGCGGCAGGACGATGACGACGTCTTCTACAAGACTATGCCGGAAAAGTTCGCGGCGATCACCGAGGAGCTGAAGGCCAAGCAGGAGCTCGGCCAACCGGTGCTCGTCGGCACGGTCTCGATCGAGAAGTCGGAGATGCTGTCGGAGTATCTCGAAAAGCAGGGCATTCCGCACTCGGTCCTGAACGCTCGCTTCCACGAGAGTGAGGCGCATATCGTGGCGCAGGCCGGGCGCGTCGGCGCGGTGACCATCGCCACCAACATGGCGGGCCGCGGCACCGATATTCAGCTGGGCGGCAACCTCGAGTTCCGAATGCAGGACGAAGTCCCGGACCTTGAAGCCGGAACCCCTGAGTATGAAGCGAAGGCGGAGCAAATCCGTGCCGAGATTGTCGCCGAAAAGGCTCGCGTGCTCGAACTCGGCGGCCTGTTCGTCCTCGGCACCGAGCGCCACGAAAGCCGGCGCATCGATAACCAGCTGCGCGGCCGCTCAGGCCGCCAGGGCGACCCCGGCCTGTCCCGCTTCTACCTGAGCCTCGACGACGATCTCCTGCGCATCTTCGGCCCGCAGACGATGTTCTCGCGCCTCATGAACAAGAACCTTGAGGATGGCGAAGCGATCGTCTCCCCGTGGATCTCCAAGGCAATCGAGACCGCGCAGAAGAAGGTCGAGGCCCGCAACTACGACATCCGCAAGCAGGTCGTTGAGTTCGACGACGTGATGAACGACCAGCGCAAGGTCATTTACGAGCAGCGCGCCGACATCATGGACGCCGAGAGCGTCAGCGATGTGATCAACGACATGCGTGCTGAAACTGCCATGGCGATCGTTGCAGTGAACTGCCCCGAGGGCACGTACCCGGAGCAGTGGAATGTCGAAAACCTCAAGGAGAGCATCGAAGAGGTGTTCGGCCTTCAGCCGCCGATCGACGATTGGCTGCAGGAAGAGGCGGTCGACCCGGAAATGCTCACCGAGCGGCTCCAGGCGCTGGCTGACCAGACGATGGCCGACAAGCTCAAGGAAGTTGAGCCGGAACGCTGGAATGACGTCGAGAAGCAGATCCTGATCCAGACGCTCGACCATCACTGGAAAGAGCATCTTGCGACGCTCGACGCGTTGCGAACCGTCATCCACCTCCGCAGCTATGCGCAGAAGAAGCCGATCGACGAATATAAGCAGGAGGCGTTCCTGCTGTTCGAACGGTTGCTCGTCGCGATCCGCGAAGAGGTCACTCGTGTCCTGATGCGCGCTCAGGTCCAGCTCGAGCCGGCGCCGCCGCCCGTACTGCCCGATTTCATCACGCAGCACCTCGACCCGTTCTCGGGCGATGACGACACGGCCGATATCGATGCGTCTACCGGCAACCTGCTGTCGAGCCTTCCGCCGCTCGCCACTATTCCGCAACAGCCGATGCCTCAGGGCGAGGCTGGGGCCGACGTCGTCGATGCGCCCGTCAGCCGTAACGCGCCGTGCCCATGCGGTTCGGGCAAGAAGTATAAGCATTGCCACGGGCTGCTCGCGTAGGGCGGGCGCCCCTCAGCATGGGCACGATCGATCGCTCGGCTGTGCGCCGCGCCTATCGGCCCGACGAAGAGCAAGTCGTCAATGAGCGGCTTGGCCAGGCCCGCCTGAGCAAAAGCCAAAGCGGAGAAGCCGCGGTGATCGCCCGCGCGCTGGTTCAGGGCGTGCGCGCTCACAAACCCTCGGGCGTCGACGCTTTCCTGCAGGCCTACGATCTCGGATCTGATGAAGGCATCGCGATGATGTGCCTCGCTGAGGCCCTCCTGCGCATCCCGGATGCTCACACCGCCGATGAGTTGATTGCCGACAAGCTCGCGGGGCCGGATTGGTCCGAGAAGCTAGGGCGTTCGGATTCGTCCTTCGTCAACGCGGCGACCTTTTCGCTGCTGCTGACCGGTAAGGTGCTCGAAGGGGCACAAGACCGTTCCGGCAACTGGAAGGCGGCGCTGGGCCGCGCGGTCGGCCGGCTTGGCGAACCGGTTGTCAGGACCGCGGTGCGCGAGGCGATGAAGATCCTCGGCCGCAACTTCGTGTTCGGCCGGACGATCGACGAGGCTTTGAAGCGCGCGGAGCCCGAACGGCGCCAGGGCCTGAGCCACAGCTTCGACATGCTGGGCGAAGCGGCCAAGACGTTCGATGATGCTGAGCGCTATGCCGACGCTTATCGCGGCGCGCTCGATCGCATTGCCAAGGAAGCCAAGGACGGGTTCCGAAAGGACCCGGGCATCTCGGTCAAGCTGACGGCGCTTCATCCCCGCTACGAATGGAGTCACGCCGAGGAGGCGGTTGCTGCGGTCCTGCCCGTGGTCCGCGAGCTGGCGCTGAAAGCCAGCAAGGCCGATGTCCACTTCACCATCGATGCCGAGGAAGCCGACCGGCTCGAGCTTCAGATGGACGTGTTCGAGGCCCTGCTGGCCGACGATGAGCTGTTCGCAAACGGTTGGGGCGGCTTCGGGGTCGCGATCCAGGCTTATCAAAAACGCGCCGCCCCGTTGTGCGACTGGGTGATCGAAGCGGCACGCAAGCACGGCCGGCGCCTGATGGTCCGTCTGGTGAAGGGCGCCTACTGGGATACCGAGGTCAAGGCGGCCCAGGTCGGCGGCCTTCCCGACTATCCGGTGTTCACCCGCAAAGTCGCGACTGACGTGTCCTACCTGGCCTGCGCGAAAGCGCTTCTGGCCGCCGACGATGCCATTTATCCCGCCTTTGCGACCCACAACGCCAATACGATCGGCCAGATCAAGGCGCTCGCGCATGGCAAGGAGTTCGAATTCCAGCGCCTGCACGGCATGGGCGAAGAGCTGTACGAAGAGCTAGCCAAGCTCGAGAAGGGCATTGGCGACCCGCAGACCCCCGTGCGCATCTACGCGCCAGTCGGAAGCCACAAGGAGCTGCTGGCCTATCTCGTGCGCCGCCTTCTGGAGAACGGCGCAAATTCCAGTTTCGTGAACCGCATCGCCGATGAGCAGGTGTCGGTCGACGAGCTGATCAAGGATCCAGTCGCCGAGCTCGGCGCACTCAATCCTAAGCGCAATCCCAAGATCATTTTGCCCCGGGACGTCTTCGGTGCCGAGCGGCACAATAGCGCGGGCTGCGACCTGTCGGATCCGCTGGTGCGCGAGCCCTTGCTGAAGCGACTGAAGGCGCTGGAAAGCCGAAGCTGGACCGCGAAGCCGGCGATAGGGAAGGGCGAGGCACGGCCGATCACCTCGCCGCATGACCGGCGTATCAATGTCGGGACGGTCTTTGAAGCGGGTGCCGAGGACGTCGAGCGGATGGTCTGCGCGGGCCACGCCGCGCAGCAGGACTGGGACGCGCTTGGCGGCGAGGCGCGCGCACGCCTGCTCGACCGCACCGGCGACCTCTACGAAGAGCATCGCGAGGAATTCTACTCGCTGTGCATTCGTGAAGCCGGAAAAACGCTGGTCGATGCGGTGCTCGAAGTCCGCGAAGCGGTCGATTTCTTGCGCTTCTACGCGTCAGAGGCAAGGCGCCAATTCACGCGGCCGATGCCGCTTCCCGGACCGACTGGTGAGCAAAACGAGCTTCGGCTTCACGGCCGCGGCGTATTCGCGAGCATTTCGCCGTGGAATTTTCCGCTCGCGATCTTCACCGGCCTGACCGCTGCGCCGCTGGCGGCCGGCAATGCCGTGATCACCAAGCCGGCAGGGCAGACGCCGCTGATCGGCGCGCTGGCCGTCGATCTCATGCACAAAGCTGGGATCCCAAGAGATCTCGTCCAGCTTGCCCCCGGTTCGGGCCGGGTCGTCGGCGGCGCGCTGACCGAGCATCCACTCCTTAGCGGCGTGGTGTTCACGGGTTCGACAGAGACGGCGCGCACGATCAACCGCACGCTTGCGGGTCGCGATGGACCGATCATTCCGTTCGTTGCCGAGACTGGCGGACAGAATGCGATGATCGTCGATTCTTCCGCGCTTCCTGAACAGGTTACGCGTGACGTCATCTCTTCCGCGTTCCAGAGCGCCGGCCAGCGCTGCTCGGCCCTGCGCGTGCTGTTCGTCCAGGAAGATGTCGCCGACAGCATGATCCGCATGATCGCGGGGGCCATGGACGCGCTCGAGGTCGGCGACCCGGCCAAGATTTCGACCGACGTCGGCCCGGTGATCGACGAGGGCGCGAAGCAGGTCCTCGAGGAGCATCTCGGTTGGCTCGACAAGAATGCGAAGCGAATCTGCCGCCTCGAACTGCCCGCGGCGGCCAAGCAAGGATATTTCGTACCTCCGTCCTTCTATGAGATTCAGTCGCTAAGTGAATTGAATCGCGAGAATTTTGGCCCGATCCTGCATGTCGTTCGATTTGCCGGCGACAAGCTGCCCGAGGTGGTCGAGGCGATCAACAAAACCGGATACGGCCTGACGATCGGTCTCCAGAGCCGGATCGACACCGTGCGCGATTATGTCGAGGAGCATGCGCGGGTCGGGAATTTCTACGTCAACCGCAACCAGATCGGCGCGGTCGTGGAAAGCCAGCCGTTTGGCGGCGAAGGCCTGTCAGGCACGGGCCCGAAAGCCGGCGGCCCGCATTATGTTGCGCGTTTCGCGACCGAGCGCGTCACCTGCATCGATACGACCGCGGCCGGCGGCAACGCTTCCCTGATGGCCGCGCTCGACGGTTGAACCATCCCGGCGGCCGCCTGGACAAAAGGGCGGCGGACCGGTCGTCCGGATGGACGCCAGCGTCTGCTTTGCCTTGATTTTATTCAGGAAATAGTGGCTTAAGGCGCCTCTTCGCGCAAAGCTGACTTTCGGGGTGGGATTTGGATGAGCATCGAAGCGGAGGCCGGTTTTGACCTCCTCGCCTAGCCGTGAGACAACCTTCCTGGCGAAGATGGCGGGAGTCGAACAACTGCCGCCGATGATCGTCGATGCGCTCCAGCAGTGCCGCCGGCATTTCATGGCCGCGGCAGGGTTCAGCCTGCTGATCAACATCCTCTACCTCGCGCCGACCTTGTACATGCTCCAGGTCTACGATCGGGTGGTACCGACCGGCGGTAAGCTCACCTTGCTGTTCATCACCCTGGCGCTGGCGTTCGCGCTCCTCGCGCTGTCGGCGCTCGACATGGTTCGCAATCGCCTTCTCGTACGCGCGAGCCAGCGGCTCGATGCGCTGCTTGCGCCGCAGATCCTGCGCCAGATGATGGCTACGGATTCCGGCGCCGCCGGCCAGGCGATGCGGGACTTCGATTCGATCCGCACGACGATGGCCTCGCCCGTGATCGCCGCGATGTTCGACGCGCCATGGACGCCGGTCTTCCTGCTGGTCGCCTTCATGCTCCATTTCTGGATCGGCGTGTTGGCCGTGGCCGCGGCGGCCCTCCTGGTCACGATCGCCTGGCTGAACCAGCGGGCAACCAAGACCCGGATGGAGATTGCCAGCTCGGCGATGGCCTCGGCCCACAATTCGCAACAGGCCGCGGCGACGCATGGCACGACGATCAAGGGCCTCGGCATGACGCAAGCGATGGTCGCGCGTCAGCTCGATCACCGGCGGATCGCGATCGCCAACATGATCCATGCCCAGTTCGCGGGCAGCCAGCTGACAGCAACCAGCAAGTTCTTCCGTCTGTTCGTCCAGTCCGCCGCGCTGGGACTCGGCGCCTTGCTCGCAATCGCCGGCTATATCTCGGCGGGCGCGATCATTGCTTCGTCGGTCCTTCTCAGCCGCGCGCTCCAGCCGATCGAAAGCATCATCGGCGCCTGGTCATCGCTCGCGTCGACACGCGCCGCCCTGCAGCGGCTCACCCGCGCTTTCGAGGCGGTCGGCGAGCAGCGGTTTTACACCGCGCTGCCCGAGCCCAAGGGCCTGATCGACGTCGAAGAGGTCGGCATGCGGGGCCGGGACGCGAAGCCGATCCTCATCGGCCTCAACTTCAAGGCGGAGCCGGGCAAGATTCTCGGCATCATCGGCCCCAGCGGATCGGGCAAGACGACCTTGGGCAAGATCATGGTCGGGGCGCTTGCGCCAACGGTCGGCGCGGTTCGCATCGACGGCGCCCGCCTTAGCGATTGGGACCAAGACGAGCTCGGCAAGCACATCGGCTACATGCCGCAGGAATCGTCGCTGTTCGAAGGCACCATCAAGGAAAACATCTCCCGCTTCGATCGGGCTCGCAACGACGATGAAGCCAAGGCGATCGATAAGGCCGTCATCGCTGCGGCGAAGGATGCCGGCGTGCATGAAATGATCCTGCAATTGCCCCAAGGCTACGATACCGCGCTCGGGTTGATGGGGGCTGGACTGTCGGCCGGTCAGTCGCAGCGCATCGCATTGGCGCGGGCCCTCTACGGCGATCCCGCGGTCGTGGTTCTCGATGAGCCCAATGCCTTCCTCGACCAGTCAGGCGAGACGTCGCTGATCGCCGCCCTCACCAAGGCGCGCAAGCGCGGCGCTACGGTGATCGTGATCGCTCATCGCCGGGGCGTGCTGGAGGCGGCGGACCGGCTGCTCGTGCTCGATGAGGGTCGTCCCAAGATGATCGGCCCCGCCGCGGAGGTCGTGGCTCGCCTTACCGGGCCCAAGAATGCGGAGAATGCGGCATGAGCGACGCATTGGTCTTGAGCGGCCTTCCCGAAACCGACGCCGGCGACCCGCAGCGCGAGATCCGCACCGGAATCCGGATCGCGATTGCCTTTTTCGTGATTTTCCTCGGTTGGGCTGCGTTGATGCCGCTCGATGCCGGCGTCAACGCCGCCGGACAAATCGCGGTCATGGGCAACCGCCAAAGCGTTCAGCACCGCGATGGCGGCGTCGTGTCCGCGATCCATGTCCACGAGGGACAGCATGTTCGCGCGGGCGACGTGCTGGTCGAGCTGTCCGCACCGGAGCTGAAAGCCTCGGAGCGAGCGCTCACCAGCGACTATCTGACCCTGCTTGCCCAGCGGGCGCGGTTGATGGCGGAACGGAGCGGCCAGCGGAGCTTCGCCGCGCCGCCCGAATTCGCTTCGATCCCGGTCGAAGATCGCGACCTTGCCGACCAGGCGCTTTCGCTGCAGCGATCGGAGATGCAGGCCCGGGCCGGATCGGATTCGGCCCAGAAATCCGTGCTTGGGGAGCGTGCGGGCCAGCTCCGCGAGCAGCAGGGCGGCTACGTCAAACAGCGCGAATCATTGAAGCGCCAACAGGTGCTCATCCAGCAGGAGCTGGACGGCCTGATGTCGGTCGCGGCCAAGGGCTATGCGTCGATGAACCGGGTTCGCCAGCTTCAGCGCGCACAAGCCGATCTACAGGGCCAGGAAGCCGCCATGACCGCCGAATATGCGCGCGCTGGCGAGGGCATTGGCGAGACTCGGATGCAGTCGCTCTCGGTCACCCGGGGCCGGCTCGAGTCGATCGAATCCGACCTCAAGGACACCCAGGCCAAGCTTTCAGAAACGCTGCCCAAGCTGGTCGCGACGCGGCAGCAGCTCGAGCAGTCGCAGGTGCGCGCGCCGGTGACTGGGCAAGTCGTTGGTCTCACGGTCTTCACCGTCGGCGGCGTCGTTCGGCCTGGCGACACCTTGATGGACGTGGTCCCCGACGGGAAGGAGCTTGTCGTCCGGGTCAACCTCAACCCGACTGACGCGGATGATGTCTACGTCGACCAGCCCGCGCAGGTTCGGTTCGTCAGCGTCCATAATCGCTCGTTGCCACTATTCACTGGCAAGGTTCGGACGGTTTCGGCGGACAGCTTCACCGATGAAAAGAGCGGGCGCTCCTACTTCCGGGCGGAAATCGTGGTGCCGGAGGCCGAGATGAACAAGGTCCGCTCCGTCCTCGGCAACGGCGAGCTTCGTCCGGGCTTGCCGGTCGAGGCTGTCCTGACGGTTCGGAAACGGACCGCGCTGCAATATCTGATGGAGCCGCTGACCGGCGCGCTTTGGCGCTCGGGCCACGAGGACTGACGTCTATCAAGAAAATGGCTCCCCGGGCCTGATTCGAACAGGCGGCCGTCCGATTAACAGTCGGATGCTCTACCGCTGAGCTACCGGGGAGCAGCCCCAAAGGGCAGCGCGGGCTAGATAGCGAAGCTCACCCCAAACGCAAGCGGTTAGGTGGCAAATTGCTCCATCGCGATCCGCTCGTCGAGCGCATGCTCCGGGTCGAACAGGAGGGTTAGCGACCGCTCCCGATCCAGGCGGATTTCCACCTTCGCGACGTCGCGGACCTCGATCTGGTCGGCGACCGCAGAAACCGGCCGGTTTTCGGCCTCGAGAATGCGTAGGCAGACGGCCGTGTCGTCCGGCAGGATCGCGCCTGACCAGCGCCGCGGGCGGAACGGACTTATCGGGGTTAGCGCCAGCATCTTGGCCGCAAGCGGCAGGATCGGGCCGTGCGCGGAGAGATTGTAGGCGGTCGAACCTGCTGGCGTCGCCACCAGTACGCCGTCACAGGCGAGCTCGGGCAGCGCGACGCGGCCGTTTACGCTGATCTCGATCTTCGCCGTTTGGCGGGTCTCGCGAAGCAGGGAAACTTCGTTGATCGCGGCGTGGACGTGGGTTTCGCCGCCGACGGTGGTTGCTCGCATCTCCAATGGAGCGACGCGGATAGCCTTGGCGCGAGCGATCCGGTCCGCGAGATTGTCCATCCGCCATTCGTTCATGAGGAAGCCGACGGTTCCCCGGTTCATCCCGAACACCGGCCGCGCGCTGTTTTCCTCCAGCATGGTGTGGAGCGTCTGGAGCATGAAGCCGTCGCCGCCGAGCGCGACCAATGTCTCGGCCCCTCCCGCGTCGGCGAAGGAGTAGCGCTTGCGGAGCAGCTTCTCCGCGGCGCGCGCGACCTCCGTGTGCGATGACAGCACGCCGATGCCAAGGCTCGACAAATCGGCAACGCGGCTAGTGCGCGGGTGAGGCCCGTCTGCGCTCAACAAATGTTCCTTCCGGCCGCCTCGATTGCTCCTGAAGATAGGGATTTAAACGGCTAAGGTCACTGTCCCGTTTCGGGCCGCGGCTGGGATGGACGGTTCCTCCATAATGGATTGAACGTTACCCCTCATCTCTATGCTGAAGTGGGACAGCATCAGTGCTTGGGGGCGGGGTGGGCCGAGGGCAACGGCGCGCCCTGCTCTCGCGTGCGACTGGATCCTCGAGTCCGCAATCTCCCACGAACAGATCGAGGTCCAGTTCCAACCCCTGATCGAGCCGCGCACCGGCCGCGTCGTAGGCGCGGAAGCGCTCGCGCGCTCGACGATCGCCAACTCCGCGGACGAACTGTTCGCCCGCGCATCCGCCGCCGGCCTCGACGAGCGCCTGTCGCGCCTCGTGCAGAAGAAGGCGCTGCGCAGCGCCGCGATCTGGGAGGGCCCGCTCAAGGGTTTGAGGGTCTCGCTGAACCTGCTTCCGCAGGAAATCTCAAGGCCGGGCTATGACCAATGGCTGCTCGACGAGATGGGCGCCGTTGGCATTGTTCCCGATCGCGTCACGGTCGAGATTACCGAGAGCGTGTTGCTCGTCGGCCGCGAAGCGGTCGCCGAACGCCTCTCACGGCTTCGCGACGCGGGCGTCAGCATCGCCGTCGACGACTTCGGCACCGGCTATTCGAGCCTCGCCTACCTCACCACCTTGCCGCTCGACATGATCAAGATCGACCGCGGGCTGATAACCGACCTCGTCGGGGGAAGCCGCGACCGCATCGTGGTCAAGGCAATGATCCGGCTTGCCCGTGAGCTCGACTTGAAGGTTGTCGTAGAGGGTGTCGAAAGCCCGGGACAGCTCGCCTTGCTCGCCGATTGGGGCTGCGACCTCTATCAGGGGTTCCTCGGCGCGGGGGTGCTTACCCAGGATGAATTCATGCGCTTTGTCGCCACCGCCGAGATCCTTGCAGCCTAAAGTTTCCCTCAAGCTTTCCTAAGGGGCGTTGCCGGTGCGGCAGCGCCATGCTTCGCTGCGCCAACGGAGTAGCTCATGCGGTCACTGACACTATGGTTGGCCTTTGCGGCGCTGGCGTTGGCCGGCTGCAAAAAGGCGGAAGTTTCGGCAAGCGCCTTTTCACAGGCCGCACTAGACAAGGCGCTTGCCGATCCAGCCCGCAAATCGCAGGCCGACGCCGCTGACGCCCGGCGCAAACCTGGCCCCCTGATCGCGCTCGCTGGGGTCGCGCCCGGCGACAAGGTCTTGGACCTGATTCCGGGCAGCGGATACTGGACCCGGATATTCTCGAAAATCGTCGGTCCCGAAGGCAAGGTCTACGCGGTTTGGCCGCAAGCTTATGCGCGTTTTGCGATGGGCAATGTCCAGGACATGCAGAAGCTGTCAGCGGACAAATATTACGGGAATATTGTGACGCAGGTTCAACCGAGCGCGGTGCTGAGCGCTCCGGAGCCGCTCGATGTCGTGTGGACCTCGCAAAATTATCACGACTATCCGGACGAATATATGGGCAAGGACGCCGACCCGAACCTGCTAAACAAGGCGGTGTTCAAGATGCTGAAGCCGGGCGGCCGGTATATGATCATCGACCATATGGCGAAGGCGGGACGTGGCATGGCCGACACCGAAAAACTCCACCGGATCGACCCGGCGACCGTTCGCAGCCAGGTCGAGGCAGCCGGATTCAAGTTCGCCGGCGAGAGCGAAGTGCTGAACAATCCTGCCGACCCGCTCGACATCCCGGTGTTCGACAAGTCGATCCGCGGCCACACCAGCCAGTTCGCCTACAAGTTCGTAAAGCCGCTCTAGGCTGGTTCGAGCTCGCTGTTCGCTTTCTCGCCAGCTGCAGCGACGCGCGACAGGCCGCGCGAAAGCTGCAATGCGCCATCGAGGCGCGCCTCGGGCGTCGGCCAGTTGCGCGAAACGACGAGCTTGCTGTCCGGACGCAGTTTCGCGGCGCCCTTGAGCCGGTCGATATAGCCAAGCAGGCCCGGCAAATCCTTGAAGCCGCCGTCGGCGAATGTGACGACCGCACCGCGTGCTCCGGTATCGAGCTTGGCGACCATCGCGGCGCGGCAATTAAGCTTCACCTCGACGATTTTCATCAGGTTCGAAGTTTCGCTCGGCAACGCGCCGAAGCGGTCGATGAGCTCGGCAGCGAAGGCGTCGATCGCCTGGCGGTCCTCCAGCTCGCCGAGACGGCGATAGAGGCCCATGCGCAGGTCTAGGTCGGGCACATAGGTTTCCGGGATCATGATCGGCGCATCGACGCTGATCTGCGGCGTAAACTCGTCGCGCTGCGGCACGCCGCCCGCCTTCTGCTCGACGATCGCGTCCTCGAGCATCGACTGGTAGAGCTCGAACCCAACCTCCTTGATGTGGCCCGATTGCTCGTCGCCAAGGAGGTTGCCCGCGCCGCGAATGTCGAGGTCATGGCTCGCGAGTTGGAAGCCCGCGCCAAGACTGTCGAGGTCGGCGAGCACCTGAAGGCGCTTTTGAGCCGCCTCCGTGATCGAGCGGTCCGCCGGCATCGTCAGATAGGCGTAGGCGCGGGTCTTCGACCGGCCGACACGGCCTCGTAACTGGTAGAGCTGGGCGAGGCCGAAGCGGTCCGAGCGATAGACTATGAGCGTGTTGGCGCTCGGGATGTCGAGCCCGCTTTCGACGATCGTGGTCGAAAGCAGGACATCATATTTGCGGTCGTAGAAGGCGCTCATCCGCTCCTCGACCTGGGTCGCGCTCATCTGGCCGTGGGCGGTGACCACTTTCACTTCCGGCACCTGCTCGCTGAGCCATTCCTCTATCTGCGGCAAGTCGGCGACGCGCGGCACCACGAAGAAGCTCTGCCCACCGCGGAAATGCTCGCGCAGCAGCGCCTCGCGCAGCACGACGCCATCGAACGGGGTGACGTAGGTGCGCACGGCGAGACGGTCGACGGGCGGCGTCTGGATCACGCTGAGGTCGCGCAATCCCGACATGGCCATCTGCAGGGTTCGCGGGATCGGGGTCGCGGTTAGGGTCAGGACGTGGACGTCAGTCTTGAGCGCCTTCAGCCGCTCCTTGTGCGCAACGCCGAAATGCTGCTCCTCGTCGACGATTACGAGGCCCAGGCGCTTGAACTCGATGCTCTTCCCCAGGATCGCGTGGGTGCCGATGACGATGTCGATCGTGCCGTCGGCAACGCCTTCCTTGGTCTTCTTGGCTTCGGCAGCGGGAACGAGGCGCGAGAGCCGCCCGACCTTCAGCGGGAAGCCCTGAAGCCGTTCGACGAAGTTCGAATAATGCTGACGGGCCAGAAGGGTGGTCGGGCAAATGAGTGCAACCTGCTTGCCCGACATTGCCATCACGAACGCGGCGCGAAGCGCGACTTCGGTCTTCCCGAACCCGACGTCGCCGCACACCAGCCGATCCATCGGCTTGCCCGCTTCGAGGTCGCTCAGCACATCCTCGATCGCGCGCTCCTGGTCGTCCGTTTCCTCATAGGGGAAGCGGTCGACGAATTGCGGGAAGGCGCTGTCCGGCTGGGCGATGACGCCGGCGCGGGTTGCGCGCATCGCTGCAGTCTTGATGAGCTCGCCCGCGATCTCGCGGATCCGCTCCTTCATCTTCGATTTGCGCCGCTGCCAGGCCTCGCCACCGAGGCTGTCGAGCGTCACGCCTTCGCTCTCGCTGCCGTAGCGGCTCAAGAGCTCGATATTCTCGACCGGGACGTAGAGCTTGTTGCCGCGCGCATATTCGAGCGCGACGCAGTCGTGGGGGACTTTGCTGACAGGAATCTGGGTCAGGCCCTCGTAGCGGCCGATGCCGTGGTCGGCGTGGACCACCAGGTCGCCCGGGGACAGCGTCGCAAGCTCCTGCAAGAAGGCGGCCGCGGCCTTGCCTTTCTTTCGACGCCGTACGAGCCGATCGCCGAGCATGTCCTGCTCGGTAAGGACTGCGACTTCGGGCGTGGTGAAGCCGTGGTCGAGCGGAAGCACCAGCAGGGTCGGCTGGGTCTTGCTGCCGAGCGCTTCCTGCCAGCTGTCGGCTTGCTTTTGGGCCTTTACGCCATGGTCGTCGAGGAGGCCGCTCAGGCGTTCCCGCGCGCCCTTGGTGTAGCTTGCGAGCACGACCTTGTGACCGCTCTTGCGCAGCGCGGCGACATGCGCCGCAACGGCTTCGTAGACATTGGCCTGCTTGGTACGCTCGGGCGCGAAATCGCGCGCGGTCTCGACCCCGAAGTCGATGATCCGCTCGCTGTCCGGCTCGGGGAAGGACGACGCGAGGTGGATCGGCCGCTCGGCGACGAACCCGTCCCACTCATCCCTGGCGAGGTAGAGCGCGCCGGGTTCGAGCGGGCGATAGCTGCCCGGCTCGGACTGCATCGCGCGGACGCGGTTCTGATAATAATCGTCGATGGCCTCGCGCCGAGCCTCGATCGCTTTATCGGCGCCCGAATCGCGCAAGATGAGGTCGTTCTCGCCTAAATGATCGAACAGCGTCTCGAGCCGCTCCTCTAGGAACGGAAGCCAATGCTCCATCCCGCTCATTCGCCGGCCGTCCGAGATGGCCTGGTAAAGGGGGTCCTGGGTGGCGTTCGCGCCGAACTTTTCGCGATAACGCGATCGGAAGCGCTTAATCGACTCCTCGTCGAGCAGGGCTTCGGAGGCGGGCATCAGAGTGAAGGCCTTGGCCTTGTCGGTCGATCTTTGGTCGCTCGGGTCGAAGCGGCGCAGGCTGTCGATCTCATCGCCGAAGAAATCGAGGCGCAGCGCCATTTCCTCGCCCGCCGGGAACAGGTCGATGAGCGATCCGCGAACCGCATATTCGCCATGCTCCGCGACGGTGTCGCTACGCTGGTAGCCAAGCGCATTGAGCTGATCGATCAGGGCCTCGCGGTCGATCCGCTCGCCCTCGGCGATCCGGCGCGTGAGCTGGCGCACGCGGAACGGCGTCAGCATCCGCTGCGTGGCAGCTGCGGCCGTGGTGATCAAAACCTGGGGCTTATCCTGCTTCGCCTGGAGCGCGTTGAGCGTCGCCAATCGCTCCGCGGTAACGCGAAGGGCAGGGGATGCGCGGTCGTAGGGCAGGCAGTCCCACGCCGGCAGCGTGAGAACTTCGACTTCGGGTGCGAACAGCGGAACGGTGTCGGCAAGCGCGCGCATTGCGGCTTCGTCGGCGACGATCGCTACGGCGCGGCCACTCCTGCTCGACCCATGCGCGGCGCGGGCAAGGTCAGCCGAAAGCCAGGGCAGGAAGCCGGTTGGAACGCCGGCGAGGGTCAACGGCTGATCGGCGCGAAGGACGCGCTGCAGTGGCTCGCTCATCGCAAAATCCGAACGTAGTCGAGCTTCTTCAGCGCAGCGATCATGGGCCCATCGAAGCGCGCCGGCGGCTCCGCGGTTCCGTGCGCCCAGGCCATGATGTCGACATCCTGTTCCTCGAGCATGGTCTCGAACAGCGCGCGTTCGTCAGAATTCCACGCTGCGTGATGCGCGTCGAAGAACCCGCCGATCAGCAAATCGGCTTCCTTGGTGCCGCGATGGTGCGCGCGCCAGTGAAGGCGTTTGAGGTCCGCGTCGGATGGCATGGGCGCGATGTAGTCATTCTCGCGCCTCATTGCGAGCGGCGAGAGAGGCGCTAACAATCACGCATGCGCCCGGAAATTCTCAACCCGCTCTTCGCCGAGGTGGAGGCGTTGAAGGGCGTCGGGCCGCAACTCGCCAAGCTGTTGAAAAAGCTCAACCTGACCCGGGCCGTCGACCTGCTTTATCACCTGCCAACCGGCTCCATCGAGCGGGTGAGGGCGCCGGCCGCCAGCCCGGCTCTGCTGGGTCGCAACGTTATTCTCGACCTGACGCCGTTCGACACGCGCCAAAGTCGTTCGGGTCGCGGGCCGATGCGAGTCTTGGCTTCGGACGGCGACGGCAACAGCATCAGCCTCATCTATTTCAACAATCCAGGCTGGGCGAAGAAGAGCCTGCCGATGGGCCAGGTACGAACCGTCTCCGGCAAGCTCGAGGCCTATGGCGACGAGTGGCAGATCATCCACCCGGATGTAAGCGAACCGGGCAAGGGACCGGCGCCGATGATCCGCGAGCCGGTCTATCCACTGACCGAAGGGCTCACCAATCGCCGGATCGGCGAACTCGTTCGCGAAGCCCTCGAACGCGCGCCGGAGTTTCCCGAATGGATCGAGGCTGGTCTCGCGTCGAAAGAGAATTGGCGCGATTGGCGCACGTCATTGGCGGAGGCACATCGCGAACCTGCATCGGAAGCGCGTCAGCGCCTCGCTTACGATGAGATTTTCGCGAACCAGCTGGCGCTGCTGCTTCTTCGGCAGTCGCAACGTCGGCGGCGCACGAATCCGCTCGGAGGCACGGGCGACCTGATCGGTCGGTTGAAATTGCCCTACCAACTGACGGGCGCGCAGCGACGGGTGATCGAGGAGATTCGCGGCGACCTGTCGCAGTCGACGCCGATGTTGCGGCTGCTTCAAGGCGACGTCGGATCGGGCAAGACCCTGGTCGCGCTGATGGCAATGCTCTCGGCGATCGAAAGCGGCGCGCAGGCCGCGTTGCTGGCGCCGACCGAAATCCTTGCGCGCCAGCATCATGCGACCCTGCTCGGCCAGCTCGACAGCATCGGCGTTCGCGTCGCGATCCTCACCGGCCGCGAGAAGGGCAAGGCGCGCGATAGCGTGCTGATGGGCCTCGCCGACGGATCGATCGACCTGCTGGTCGGCACCCACGCCATTTTCCAGGAAAAGGTCGCCTACAGGAATCTCGGCCTCGCCGTGATTGACGAGCAGCACCGCTTCGGCGTTTCGCAGCGCTTGTTGCTCACATCCAAGGCCGAGCATCCGCCGCATTTGCTGGTGATGACCGCGACGCCGATCCCGCGCACGCTGACCCTCACCCAATATGGCGAGATGGACGTGAGCCGGATCGACGAGATGCCCCCCGGCCGGACGCCGGTCGAAACGCGGGTCATCAGCGAAGAACGATTGGCGGAAGTCGTCGACGGGTTAGGGCGGCATATCGGCGCCGGCGGCCAGGCCTATTGGGTGTGCCCGCTAGTCGAGGAAAGCGAGAAATCCGACGCGGCCGCCGCCGAGGAACGCGCCCGCATCCTCAAGCAACGCTTTGGCGAGGATCGGGTGGGCCTGGTTCACGGACGAATGAAGGGACCCGAAAAGGACGCAGTGATGGCGCGCTTCGCCGGCGGCGAGCTTGCTGTGCTGGTCGCGACCACGGTGATCGAGGTCGGCGTGGATGTGCCCAATGCCACCCTGATGATCGTCGAGGGCGCCGAGCGCTTCGGTCTCGCCCAGCTTCACCAGCTCCGCGGGCGCGTGGGCCGTGGGTCGGGAAAGAGCACCTGCCTGCTGATCCGCGGTCAGAACCTTACGGAGGTCGGTCGTGCGCGCCTGTCCCTGATGCGCGAGACCAATGACGGCTTCCGGATTGCAGAGGAGGATCTGCGGCTGCGCGGCCCCGGTGAGATTCTCGGCACCCGGCAGTCGGGCGAAATGGCGTTCCGCGCCGCTACGCCGGAGCTGGTCCAGGAATTCGCGCCGATCGCGCAGAGCGATGCGCAATTGCTGCTCGACCGCGACGGTGGCCTTGCGAGCGAACGCGGGCAGGCGGCCCGCACCTGCCTCTATCTATTCGAGCGCGACCAGGCGGTCGGGCTGATCCGGAGCGGCTAAGGCGTAAGCAGCCCGTGCCTCTTCTTGCCGAGGCTGAGCTTGCCCTCCGTCACGACTGACGCGGGGTCGCTGACGACCTCATCGTTCAGACGAACGGCCCCCTCGGCGATCTTGCGCTTCGCTTCGCCATTCGAGGCGCAGAACCCAAGACCGGTCAGCGCCGCGAGGATCGGCATCCCACCGCCGGTCGACAGCGTTGGCAGATCGGCGCCGGCGCCCCCACTCTCGAAGGTGGTCTTTGCCGTTTCCTTGGCCGCGGTCGCGGCGTCACGCCCGTGAAGCATTGCGGTGGTTTCCGTCGCCAGCACGATCTTGGCGTCGTTGATCTCCGCGCCGGGGAGACTTTCCAGCTTCGCGATCACGTCGAGCGGCAGGTCGGTGAACAGGCGCAGGAACCGGCCGACGTCGGCGTCCGCCGTGTTCCGCCAGAACTGCCAGTAATCGTAGGGGCTCAGCATCTCGGCGCTGAGCCACACCGCGCCTGCGGCCGTCTTGCCCATCTTCGCGCCGTCGGCCGTGGTGATCAGCGGCGAGGTGACACCATAGACTTCCGTGCCATCGATCCGGCGCGACAACTCAATCCCGTTGACAATATTTCCCCACTGGTCCGATCCCCCGAGCTGCAACCGGCATCCGACCAGCCGCGACAGCTCGAGAAAGTCGTAGGCCTGGAGGATCATGTAGTTGAATTCCAGGAAGGTCATCGGCTGCTCGCGGTCGAGCCGAAGCCGCACGCTGTCGAAGGTCAGCATCCGGTTGATGGTGAAGTGCCGCCCGACGTCGCGCAGGAAGTCGATGTACTGAAGCTGGTCGAGCCACTGCGCATTGTTCATCATCACGGCGTCGGTCGGGCCGTCGCCGAAGGTCAGGAAATGCTCGAACACCCGGCGGATGCTGGTGATGTTGGCGTCGATCTGCTCAGCCGAAAGAAGCTGGCGCCCCTCGTCCTTGCCGCTCGGATCGCCGACCTTGGTCGTGCCCCCGCCCATCAGGACGATCGGCTTGTGCCCGGCCTGCTGGAGCCGCCGAAGCTGCATGATCTGGACAAGGTTGCCGACGTGGAGCGACGGCGCGGTCGCGTCGAACCCGATGTAGCCGGGAATGACCTCCTTTTGAGCGAGCGCGTCGAGCGCCGCCGTGTCGGTGACCTGGTGAATGTACCCACGCTCATCGAGGAGCTTGAGCAAGGACGAACGATATTCGGTCATGATGGCCGCTTAGCGTCTGGCTTCGCGCGCTGCTACTGTCGCGCCAATGCAATTCACCCTTCTGCCCCATCCGGCCACGCCGCCATCCGACCCGGCGCTCAAACTATGGGTGACTGTCGAGCACATGGCCTCGCTCGCGGCGGTGGCGACCACGAACATCTGGTTCGGCATTGGCGCGCCGGCCGATCGATTCGTCATCGCAGAACCATTGGCTGAGCCGGGGCGGGTGGACGAACTGTGGAAGACCACCTGCTTCGAAGCTTTCCTGCGGCCGCTTGGCGAGCAGGCCTATACCGAATGGAATTTCGCCCCGTCCGGAGAATGGGCCTCGTACAATTTCAGCGCTTATCGTGAGGATATGGCGCCCGCGGAGGTCGATGCAGCGCCCTACGTTCGTGTAGAGGACAATTTCACCTGGTGGGCGCTGGGGGCGACCATTGCCCTCCCGGCGGACGCGAATTGGGAGCTTGGGCTGTCGGCAGTCCTCGAGGAAAAAGGCGGGACCAAATCCTATTGGGCGCTGGCTCATGGCGGCGACAAGCCGGATTTCCACGACCCCGGTTGCTTCGCTGGGCGGCTCCCTTAAGCAAAGCCCATGACCTCGTTTGGAATTGATCGCCTGCTTGCCGAGCCCGAATTGCGCAAGCCGCTTGAGGGGAAGCGGGTCGCGCTGCTCGCGCACCCCGCGTCAGTCACCCAGGACCTGACCCACAGCCTGGATGCGCTGGTGGCCTCAGGCCTGAGCATGAGCGCCGTTTTCGGTCCGCAGCACGGTGTCCGTGGCGATCTCCAGGACAATATGATGGAGTCGCCGGATTATACCGATCCGACCTACGGGATGACGGTGTTCAGCCTCTACGGCGAAGTTCGCCGCCCGACCGGGCAGTCGATGGGCACGTTCGACACGATCCTGATCGATCTGCAGGACCTCGGCTGCCGCATCTATACCTACGTGACGACGTTGCTTTACGTGCTCGAAGCCGCCGCGGAGCACGGGAAGAGCGTGTGGGTCCTCGACCGGCCCAACCCCGCTGGGCGCCCCGTCGAAGGCACGACTTTGCGCGAGGGATGGGAGAGCTTCGTCGGTGCCGGTCCCATGCCGATGCGGCACGGCCTTACCCTGGGCGAGCTCGGGCGTTGGTTCGTCGACCATTTCAAGCTCGACGTCGATTATCGCGTGATCGAAATGCTCGGCTGGCGTCCCAACGAAGCGCCGGGCTTCGGTTGGCCGGCGGAGCGGGTTTGGATCAACCCGAGCCCGAATGCCGCGAACCTCAATATGGCACGCGCCTACGCAGGAACGGTGATGCTTGAAGGAACGACGCTGAGCGAGGGCAGGGGGACAACCCGCGCGCTCGAGCTGTTCGGCGCGCCGGATCTCGAGCCGCGGGAGCTTGCTGCGGAGATGGAGCGCATTGCGCCGCACTGGCTCGCCGGTTGCAAGCTTCGCGACATCTATTTCCAGCCGACCTTCCACAAGCATCTGGGCGAGTTGTGCCGCGGGCTCTTCATTCATGCCGAGGGCCCATTCTACGACCATGAGGCATTCAAGCCGTGGCGGCTCCAGGCGCTCTCGTTCAAGGCGATCCGCAACCTTCAGCCCGATTATGACCTGTGGCGCGATTTTCCGTACGAATATGAATTCGACAAGCTCGCGATCGACGTGATCAACGGTTCGACGCTGTTGCGCGAATGGGTCGATGACCGGGCGTCCGAACCGGGCGATCTCGATGCCGCGGCCCAGCCCGATGAGATCGGCTGGTCTGACCAAACAAGCCGTTACCGTCTGTATGATTGATACGCTCTCGAAGGAGCCTCCTGTTCCTCAGCCTTCGATGAGCGAGGCAACCGCCGACCAGAAACTCGCGACCGACCGCTATGATCTGCAAGCCCTTCTCGCCAAGGGAGATCATCGATTTCTTGCCGGCGACCACCGCGGGGCGTCGGGTTTCTACGCTTTCATCGCGAGGTCGTTCGACGATTCAGCTGAGGTTCGCCGATCGGCCCAAATGGCAAATTGGCTGGCCGAGCGCTTTCGACGCCACATCATCTCCGGGGTCGAACAGGCGGGATTCCCCCGCCAGGATTGGCCGCCCCGCTTTCGCGAGGCGCTTGAAATCATGTTCGGCGAACGTGAGCGCGATCTCGTCGTCGAACGCTTCCCGCAGATGCCGCGGCTGTTCTTCTACCCGGGCCTGCCGTACGTCGATTTTGCCGACGTTGAGCAATTCGGCTGGCGATTGGAGCTGGAGAGCCGGTATCGCGAGTTGCGCGACGAAGCCGCGGCGCTGCTCGCCGACACCTCCGACTTCTCGCCCTACGTCAGGAAATCGAGCGAATATCCGCAGGGCGACGTTTACGGACTTGTCGAGAATTCGAGTTGGAGCAGCCTGTACCTATGGCAGTCCGGCAAACCCATTGAAGAGAACGTAGCGCGCTGCCCGCGCACGTTCGAGGCAATGAACGATATCGTTCCGCAATGCGAAATCGGCGGGAAATTCCCTTCGGTACTTTTCTCGCTGCTGAAGCCGGGGGCCCACATCCCGCCCCACAACGGCATGCTCAACATCCAGTACATCTGTCACCTGCCGCTGATCGTCCCGCCGAACTGCACCTTTCGCGTCGGCGAGCGCACCGTCGAATGGCAAGAAGGCAAAATGCTCGCGTTCGACGACACCGTCGAACATGAAGCGCGCAACGACAGCACCGAGGATCGGCTGATCCTGTTGTTCTACATTTGGAACCCATTCCTCAGCGACGAAGAGAAATCGGTCGTCAGGACCATGTTGGAGGTGGTCCACAACTACCGCTGATCCAAATGGTGTTGGTTAACCAAGAAGTAGGAGGTTGGTGACTATCCACGCCCCACAACATTAGTGGGAGCGCGCCTTCGATGGCCACGCAGGGGATCGAGGAAGTCACCGAAAACGCAATTCGCGCCGTGGCGCGCGACTGCGGTTCGCTGTCGATGGAATGCAGCGACGTCGCCGGTTACGTGCGCGGTGTTGGCGACCGCATCGGCGAGCATCTGAAGATGCTCGACGCGCTGGAGGAAGTGACCACGCGCCTGATGGGTGACCAATCGCGCGTCGCCGATTCAACCGACGAAGCGCGCCTGCTGTCGGAACAAGCGAAGGCCAAGCTCGAAGCGGGCCGCGAGGCGATCGACGGCACTATCGAAGGCTTCAAGGGCCTGACCGATCTGATTGTCCAGCTTGGCGAGCGCATGGCCGGCTTCGCGTCGGCGATGAACCAGGTCCAGACCGTTTCCTCGACCATCGAGACCATTGCGCGCAAGACGAACATGCTCGCGCTCAACGCGACGATCGAGGCCGCTCGCGCCGGCGATGCCGGACGCAGCTTTGCCGTCGTTGCCGCCGAGGTGAAGAAGCTCGCGCACGACACGCGCGCCGCTACCAGCCAGATCGCCTCGACGATCGGCGAGCTTACACGTGAAGCCGGCGCGGTCACCACGGAGATCAAGACAGGCGTCGAGCGCAGCCGCGCGGCGCAGTCCGGCTTTAGCACGATCAACGACACGGTTCGCGAAGTCAGCGAAATCGTCAGCATGGTCGATCGGCAGACCGAAGGCATCGCCCACTCGACCAGCATGATCCAGACCAGCGTCGACCGCGTGAAGGCGGGCCTTACCGATTTCGCCGGCGACGCGCGCGAGAACGGCACCGAGCTGCTCACCGCGCAGAAGCGCCTGGCGCACCTCGAACTGCTGTCCAACACCATGCTGGACACGCTGGCCAATTCAGGCGCTGAAATCGACGATACGCCGTTCATCTCGAAGGCCCAGGAAACCTGCCGCCAGATCAAGATCGCGGTCGAGCGGGCGATCGACGAAGGCGAAGTGTCGATCGATGATGTGTTCGATACCGATTATCAGATCGTGGAAGGCAGCAATCCGGTCCAATATGACGTTCGTTTTAACGCGACCGCGGACAAGTACATCCGGCCGTTGCTCGATCGCACGAAGGGTAGCGACGGGCGCATCATCGGCTCCGCTATAGGCGACATGAACGGCTATCTGCCCACGCACCTTAGCGAGCGCAGCCAGCCGCAGAGCGACGATCCCGTGTGGAATGACGAGCATTGCCGCAACAAGCGGATCCTGATTGACGACACGACGCGCATGGCGCTCGCCAGCGAGAAACCGGCGACGCTTGCGACCTATCGTATGGAGCTGGGCGATAAGTTCATCCCGGTGAAGAACGTTTTCGTGCCGCTGATCATCAAGGGGCGCCGCTGGGGCAATTTCGAGCTCGCTTACCGCGACGACTGATCGCTTAGCGAGACAGGGAAGGGGCAAATCGCCGTCCGGACTCCCAGGGTTCGGGCGGCGATTTCGTTCTTAACCTCCGTTCCCGAAAACTTACCCCGGCATAAACCTCGTCTTTACGCCCTTGGGTTAGGGACGACCCAATAGGCTTCGCCAAAGCAGCTAGCCGAGGGGATAAGAATGGCAGTCAACCGGTCCGTCGACCGCAAGGTTTCCCATCAAAGTGCCACTTTGACGGGATCGAAGCCGGTCAGCGTCGCCGAAGCGCAGCTCGCCCGCGTCGCGGGTGACGGTTGCGCGCGCCATGCTCATCTGAACAACCTGCTAGAGGCCAATGGCCCGCACAGCGGCCGCGACCTTGCGGACGCCGTGCACCTGCTGTGCAGCCTCCATGGCCGCTATCCCGGCCTGATCGAGATCGCACTTCAGCGTTGTGTTAGCGGTGAGGCGCAGTCGTGGCTTACCCGCGCCTCGGAGGCTTTCGAACGCGAGCGCTTGTATCTCGTGCGCCTGACCTCGGCGGTCGGCCCAATGCCGAGCACGCCTGGCGCCGCCGAAACCGAATCGAGCCTGGTCGCTGCCCGGCACGCGCTTGAGACCCTCGCGCTGTCCGAGCGCAACGGTTGCGCCCTTGGCGCCGCGACCGCGCTGGTCGGTGATTGGTGGCCCATTCGGCGCCTGCTGGATCGTGCCGCTTCCCGCGTCGGGATTGAAGCCCCGGCGCCGTCTCTACCGGACGAAGCTTCGGTGATCGAAGTCATCGATCTTGCCGCCGAGGCTCCGGCGAGCGGCCGCGCCCTGGCGTTCGGCGGTGAGCAGCTGTTGCTGCAGCACCGCGCTCTGCTCGATCTTCTAGAAGCTCGGGCCGAAGCCCGCGGCGACTACTAAGCCGCTTCAGCGTATTCCTGGGTTTCGTTGGCGGCGACCGGAGCGTCGGCCGTCTCGACCAGCATTTCGCGGTGCGGGAAGAGCAGCCGCGAAGCGAGAACCACCAGGCCAAGCGCTAGGTACGAACCGATCGCGATCGTCGGGCTCCACAGCACCATCGCGGCAAATAGCACGCGCAAAAGCACCGGGTTGAACCCGAAGTCCTCGCCGATACCTTCGCACACGCCAAAGATCGTGTGGGAACGAAGGGGCAAAGCGACCTGATTTTCCTGCGCGTCCATGTTCAAGCTCCGTTGGCGAAATTTCCTGCTCTTTACTGAGCAAGAGCTGTGCCAATCCGGAAAATGGCGCGCTTACAGCGGTTTGGCCGTCAGCCGACCAGACCTGTTCGGAAATTGCGCCACCTTCCGGTCCCAGCAGTTGGGAATTCACGCCGCATGCTGCAAGTGCGATATTGCGCCGCAGCATTGATTATCGACGAACGGATGCAAATCTAGTACGGGCCGCCCCCTATTGAGGAGCTGATCGTCCCATGATGCGCATCATGATGAAGTCGAAGATCCACCGCGCCACGGTGACTCAGGCTGACCTGGACTATGTCGGGTCGGTCACGATCGACGAGGACCTTCTCGACGCGGCCCAGCTGCTCGAAGGCGAGCAGGTCGCGATCGTCGACAATACCAACGGCGCGCGCATCGAAACCTACGTGATCCCGGGTCCCCGCGGCAGCGGCGTGATCGGTATCAACGGCGCGGCCGCCCACCTCGTCCACCCCGGCGACGTGGTGATCATCATGAGCTACGCATTGATGGACGATGCAAAAGCGCGTGCGCTGAAGCCGCATGTGGTTCACGTCGATGAACAGAACCGAGTCGTGAAGATTGGCAACGATCCTGCTGAGCCGGTCCCTGGGACCGATCAGAAGCGTGGGGACGTCGTCGAAGCAGCCTGAGGAAGGGGTTCAAATGTCCGATACGATCGAAACCGCGTTCGACCTGACCCCGCCGACGGAAGATCAGCTTCAGGAGCTCGTCACCGACCTCAGCGATGAGGAAAAGCACGTCCTCCTCGAGCACGGCACCGAGGCGCCGTTTTGCGGCGTATTCCTCAATGAGAAACGCCCGGGAGTTTTCACCTGCCGGCTGTGCGGCCTGCCGCTGTTCCACGGCGGTACCAAGTTCGAGAGCGGGACCGGCTGGCCGAGCTTCACCCAGCCTTTCGCCCCCGATCACCTGAAATACATCCGCGACACCAGCTACGGCATGGTTCGTACGGAGATCGTCTGCGCCCGCTGCGGATCGCACCAGGGCCACGTCTTCCCCGACGGTCCGCCGCCAACGGGCGAGCGCTATTGTATCAATTCCGTGTCGCTGGCTTTCACAGCCGAGGGCGAACCGCTTCCCGACAAGCTCGGCCGCGGCGCTCCCGAAGGCGAGCCCGCCGCCTGATCATTGCTGTGCGGTTCGGTTGAACTCGTAATCGATCCGGATCCGCACCCATTCCCCGACCATCGCTTTGCCGTCCTTGCGCGGCGGCCTCACCCTGAACTGCCACGCCGCCTGGCGAACCGCGCTCGCGAGATGCGAGCCCGCGGGCGACTGGCCAAGCTCGACGCAATCCTCGACCCGATTGCCCGCTACGGTCTTGCAGGCGATCAGCCCCCAACCGTCCTGGACATTGCGCGGAAGGTAACCGCTCAATTCGGCGTCGGTGGGCTCACGCGCCCATTCGGCGGCGTACAGCGTCTCACCGTGCGGGCCCTTGCCGACGACTTCGCTGTCGCCAGCTGATCCCGCTCCGGCTCCAGCCTTGGGCAAGTTGCGGACGTCAGCGGCGGCCATCTCCTCCTTGGTCATCTCAATCCAGGACTGCGACGTCGGCGGCGGGGCGATCGTCGGTTTGACCGGCAAGGTGATCGGCGGCGGCTTGATGACCGGATGCGACTTCTCCCGAGGGCGATCGAGGGGCTTGTTCTTTTGCTCGTGGCTGGCCGCGCTTTGCGATTCAGGCAGTAAGTCCACGGTCAGCGTTTGCGACGCCTTCTGTGCCATCGGAGCGAACTTGCTCATGCCCAGCAGCACCAGGATGAGCACGACATTGACGCCGATCGCGAGCGCAAGGCCCGACGCCCGCCGCTGCAGCGGCGGCCGGTCATAGGGCGAGGGAAGGCGATATGCTGGCACGAAGGGCGTTGGATCTCGGGCGTCGCGTCGGAGCGGGTTAAGCTCGCTGGAGTTGAATGGGGTGTGAAGCTGTTTTCGATCAACGGGGCGCGGCGCGCACCTCGAGGCTACCGCCGGGCAACGTCCGGATGAGTTCGCCTGCGGGAGCAGAGTAATCGAGCCACGCCTTCCAGTCCACGCTTGGCAGCACCGCGACCTGGCGGTCATGGGTCGGGGCGACGTCGGGGCCGGGCGGACAGGTCAGCATCGTGAACGCCTCGCCGATGTCGGGCACAGCGCGGAACAGCCCCGCGATCCCCAGCGGGCCACCGTCGGGCAGGGTGAACAGCCACCGATCCTTGCGCTTGGCCTTGGGGTCGGCGGGCGCGGTGAACTCGTAAAAGCCGTCAGCCACGATCAGGCATCGCCCGGACGAGAATTCGCGGCCGTCCGAGCGGAAGTTGTAGACCGGCTTGCCGTGCGGGCCGGGCCAGCTCCAGCGGCGGACGACCAGTTCATATCCATCGCCCCCCGCACCGGCGCGTACGATCGGCGCGAGATCGGTGATGGCGATGTCACGAGGCGAAAGGTTGGGCGCGCCTTCCGGAAACACGAGCGGGACCTGCATGTCGCGGAAGATCCGCGCGACCTCGTCGACCGATTTCGTCTGCGTGTAGAGGTTGCACATTCGCAAGGGCCTTAGCGGCTCGCCCTACCAATTTCCCCGCAAAAGGCGCATAGGGCGCGCGCTACTAGTCGCAAATCGACGGTTTCTGGCGCTTTGCGGCTCCTGTTTCCTTCCCTTTTCGCTCCTAGCACCAAGGGCCCGACATCCGGGCCCAGCCATTAGAAGGAAGACAGATATGCCCACCGGCACCGTCAAATTTTTCAACGAGAGCAAGGGCTATGGCTTCATCCAGCCCGACGAGGGTGGTCAGGACGCATTCGTCCACATCAGCGCCGTCGAGCGCGCGGGCATGAGCACGCTGCGCGAAAACCAGCGCGTCGCCTACGACCTCGAAGAGGATCGCCGTGGCAAGATGGCCGCTTCGAACCTTCGCGCGGCCGACGAAGCGGGCTCGGCCGACGCCGGCGAAGCTCCAGCCGAGGATTCGGAATAAGCCTTGACCGAACCTGTTACCCGTACCTCCAACCTCCAGTTCTTCCTCGCCCGCGCTGCACAGGCGCGCGAGGAAGGCGAGGCGGCAACCCTCGATCACGTGCGTGACCGCTGCCGGCGGTCGGAAGAAGCGTGGACCGCGCTCGCCGACCGCGCGCAGCGCAGCGAGAATTTGCGGGAGGCGGAAGCCGTGCGGAAGGCCGCGCAGGGCCTCAAGGCCTAATCGATTCGAAGGGGTAGTAGCGCCGCCCGAGCTCGCTAAAGTCAGAGGCGACGCTACCGCCCTTCGGATTATGCGCGGCTGTTTAAAGCTGCCCCAAGGATCATGGTTTCCGGATCGTAAGCCACGTCGCGGGGCGCGGCACGTACCTATTGTAATGCAGGCGAGGGATTTCTCGCCCAAAAACACTATGTTAGTGCTGGGCCTAGATCGGGTGGGGAATCATGAAGCTGTATCGCGTCAACAAGCTCGCCAAGCTCGGCGGGGCCATCATCAAGAAAAAGCACATCCTCGCCGCGTCCGACCGAGACGCGATCAGCCAAGCCGCGGACAGCGCCGACTGCCCGATCTGCGACGTCACCCGCGACGGCGATTCGGTCGGCCAGATACTCTAGGGCTTCCGTGTCGCGCTAGGCGCCGTATTGCTCGATATTGCGCTTGATCATCCGGTCGATCGCGGCGTCGTCCGCGGCGACATTTTCGCGCTTCGTCTGGGCTTCCTTTTCCAGCCGCAGATCCCGCTCTTCATCGGTTTCGAGCTCATGCTGTCTTCGCATCGCCACCTCCACGCCCCCTGAACGCACCGCGTGAGCGAACGGGCTCACCCCGATCGGCGGGAGGAGTGGAACAGTGTCGCCCAGCCGACGTTTTGTTCGCCGCATCCCATGGACGACAAAACCATCAACCTCTGGCGGCAGATCGAAGACGGCCGCCGCCGCGGCGTGAGGCGCGAGTCGCCGGCCAAGGCCGCCGCCAAGCCCGCGCTCAACGATAATTAGGCGAACGGGGCCCGGCACTTACAATTGGCTGCAAGAAAGCCCATATAAGGGTCGCTACTAGTCGCAAACGACGGTCTTTGGCGCTTTGCGGCCCCTCATTCCTTCTCTTGTTTCTCCTAGCCGGAAGGATGGCCGACGTCGGCTGTCCAATATGAAGGAATGATCACATGCCAATCGGCACCGTAAAATTTTTCAACGACAGCAAGGGTTATGGTTTCATCGCGCCGGATGACGGCGGCAACGACGCTTTCGTTCACGTCAGCGCGCTCGAGAGTTCGGGCATGCGCAGCCTTAATGAAAACGATCGCGTGAGCTACGACCTCGAGCAGGACCGTCGCGGCAAGATGGCCGCAGTCAACCTCAAGTCGGCCGAAGCGTCGACGAGCAACGACCAACCCGCCCCCTTAGCCGACCAGGCCTAAGCCGTGACGGAGCACAGCGGCTCCAATCCCATGGCCAACAGCTCCAACCTCAACTTCTACCTCGCCCGCGTCGCACAGGCGCGGGCCGAGGCGGAAGCGGCAACCCTCGCCCACGAGCGCGAGCGCTACAGAAGGTCGGAAGCGGCCTGGACCGCGCTCGCCGACCGCGCGACCCGCTCGGAGCGGCTGCGCGCCGAGGAGGCCAAACGAAAGGCGGAACATCCGCCGAAATGAGACATGAAAAGCATATACAAGAAAACCGACAAGAAGATGTTGAGCGCGCCGCCGTGTGCGCTGAAATTCAATCCGAAATTCCCCCGCCGCGCGTTCGACCCGGTCGCTTATGCGGCGGCGCTCGAAATCCTCGGCTGAGATCGCCTTTCGCGGCGCGGCGTGCTACGGGGAACCATCGCGCGGCCTTTCGACCCTTAGGCATCCCCGCGGCTGAGAGACTCCTTTGTGCTCCCGCTTACCAGCCGGAGCACCATATCTTGGACCAATTCGATATTTCCGACACCCGGCCCGAACCGAGCGTGGCCGCCGAAGGCCTGCGCGAGCAGGCCGCGTCGTGCCGCCGGCTTGCCGGCGCCGCCCGCACCCGGGCGGGGCGCACCTCGATCGAGGCACTTGGCGACCATTTCGATGAGCAGGCGCGGAAACTCGACCCGTTGAGCCAGCGCAGATGAGCCGCGCGATCTTCCTCAGCCTGGACGAAGGCGTCGTGGTGATCCGCTGCCTTTCGGAAAAGGTCGGCATCTCGACCATCGAGAGCCTTCCCGGCGGCGGCACCCGCCTGGTCTGCAACAGCAGCGAGGGCGCGGCGACGATCCGCCGCAAGCTCAAGAGCTATGTGCTGAAGGATGACGTCACGCGCGAGCGGCACCGCCCCGTGCGGCCCCTTTGGTAACGGCCTCAAAATAACAGTCTGACGACGCCGGCCAGCGGGGGCGATTTAACGCGAGGCCGGCGGCGGCAGAGGGTTGGCGGGGGCAGGGCATCCCATGATGCCCGTATTCCCGCCGACCCCGATGCCGCTTACTTACACTTTGCGTAGTGGCCCTTGGCGTTGCGGCAGACGGTCGGCTTGGCGGCTTTTGCACTTGGGCATTTAACGAACTTGCCGGCCTTGTTGCGGCATTGCGTCGCGGCCAGCGACGGCGCGGACCCGGCCAGCAGGCCGAGCGCGCACAATCCGAGCATCAGTTTCTTCATGTCTTTCCTCCCTCGGCACTGGGGGAGGCGCGGCCTTACGCCCGCCCGCGCGAACGGAGCATGGCAGCAAGATTACAATCGAGCGCCCTAGTGCGGCTTCGAAGGCGGGTTTGCGGGCCCAGAATTGCTTGGGGCGGTGCAGGCCATGACGCGGGTGTTGCCGCCGGCGGTGATGCCGGTCCTGCTCTCCTGCTCGATCGCCATCACGCAATAGCTGTTCTCGGACGTGATCGGCACGGCTTGCTGCTGCCAGGCGGGGTTGGGCGAGACCAGCCCGCGCGCCTCGATCCGCGGATGCGGGGAAGGGGTGGGGGCAGGGGCGAGGGCGGGCCTGTTGCGCGGGTCCCACGGATAGCGCGTCGGATTGCGCTCCCCCGGCGCGAGGCAGCCGGTGAGCAGGCAGGCGAGCGGGATGGTCCTGAGCCAGCGCATGCGGCGATGATGCGGCGGCGAGGGTTGAAGGAATGCTAATCCGTGCCGGTCGAGCTGGAAGTTTAGGAAGCTTAGGCCACGTCACGGTCGGAATCGCTTCCCGCGAGCGCCAAACTTCCCAAAGTTCGCAGGTCTGCGCGTGCGGGCGCGAAAGGAGTGCGCAGGATCGGGCTCGGCGATCCGCGTGAACGGGGAAGGTTCGGGACGCTGCATCGCGCAGCTTAAGCCACAACAGCACCGCTGTAGGACAGCGGAAATTGAATTCGCATTCAATCCGCGTCAGTCTCTACGCGCCGAATCATCGTTGGGTAGGGGGAAGTCGCATGAGTACTGACGCGGCGGATGTTATGCGCGTTGATCACAATTCACTTGGAAAAGCGGCCTTCATCGTCGGCCTCATTGGTCTGGCGATGTCTTTCATCCCAATCGTCGGATTTGTGAGCTGGCTACTCGCGCCGCTCGCAATCTTATTCGGCCTTATCGCCCTGCGACGGCCACCGAGGTCATTCGCGATAGCCGGTATCGTCTGTGGGGCAATTGCGCTGTTCGTTTGCATCGCTTGGGTTAACGCGACGAAAGCCGGCATTCAGGGCTTCAACAAGAATGCTTTCAACACAACTGGTGAAACAGTCGATAATTCGAATGCCCCGGTGATCGCCGCGGGCATCAAAAGCCTGTGGAAGGAGCTCAAGGACAACAAGGTTGCCGCGGGCAACAAGTACGGTCGACATAGGCTGGCATTCAGCAACGAGAAGATTGCGGATTTTGGCGGCGACACAGCCAACCCGACGATCAGCTTCGAGGGGGGCGCAGACGACTACATCAGCTATCTAGTGTCGGCGACCTTCTCAGCCGCGGACGGAGCCAAAATTGCGTCGCTTAAGAAGGGTCAGAAGGTTTCGTTTCTTTGTACCGACATCAGCGAGACGCTCGGCGAAGGCTATTCGCTCAATGGATGTTCGCTCAAATAGCATGTCGGGTCGGGAAGGTCGTTGGGCGTTCGTGTGCGCGCTGTTCTTAACATCGTGCGTTCCAGCTTCCGATTCTGGAAATTCAGATCGCGGGACAAATAACCGTCCTCGCTCGAAGCCGATAGACGGCTACGCTGACATTAAGTTCGGCCAGAGCTTTAACGAGGTCATGGCCGCGCACGGCGAGCAATTCGACCCGTACTACGTCCGAGACTGCTACAGAAATTTACCAATCAATGGGTGCTCATTATCCACGCCGCTCAACGGGGCTCCGTTTCAGATACGCGACGGCATCCCGTACCGATTGGTCGTTCGCCTAAACAAGTTCGACAAAGTCACGGACATCGAGCTGCGATATAGTGGGGAGGGGCGGGGGATAAATGGCGATGACTGCCGCTCGATTAACGATCGAACGCTCGACTGGCTAACGCGCGACTACGGCAAGCTCTATTATCCGAGCTCAGATGCAAAGGCTAAACTGTTCCTGACGGCAGGTGGTAATCAATACCTTGGCGGGGTTCCTGATAAAGGTGGCAGTTGGGTAACGTTGTTTGGCCGCACTTATGCCGGAACGCCTTCAACAGAAGTACTGAAAAAGCCGATTCCTAAGTGGGACGACCATCCGTACATCGACTTGATGACAACTTACATCGTAGCCGCAGGCCGGCACTGCGACGTTTTTGTCGAATTCAGTGATCGATCGTCTATCGTGCGGCAGGATCTAGCGCGTGCCGCTGACTTGGCGGCAGTCGACGACGATGATGATTCTTCGACGACTACATCAAGCGACGAAGGCGTGACCGCCAGTGTAGCACCGGACGTAAGCCCAGGTGACGCCGAAGCAACGGTCGGAAACGATGCCTATGATGCTAAGGACGCCAGCGAGTGACGAAGGCGTCGGAGTCCGCGATCAATCAGCGGCCGACTATCCCGGCGCGTCGCGAATTCGCGAGTGAGTAGGGGGAGCCGACACTTGCTACAGCTAGCCAAGAGCATAACGAGGCGCGCGTGGATTGCGCTGGGGGTATTTGGCTCAATTCTAACTCTCTTATTCTTACCGCTTAGCTGGAAACAGCGAACGGACGCTGCGGCTGCTTGGGGTCCAGTCGCGCAATCGATCGACGCCGTAGCCTTGCTTGTAATCTACTCGGTGGCGCTTACCGCGTGGCTGTTCTGGATAGATGTGCGACCCGAACTTCAACATCGCAGATTAGCCAAAGCCTTCAATGCGCCCGATGCGGGTGACGCGGTTCAACTAAAAGCAGAGGTAGTAAATTTTGCAACGAAGCGTCTCAAGCCGGCTTTTGAGAACCTGCTCGAAGCACATCGGATTTCGGCGTACGTCATCAAGGATTCGTGGGACCATCCCGCCAACTTTCTCATTTGGCAGGCTTTCGCACAGCTGCAGTCCTACGATGGGCGCTATTATCTCACAGTGAACAATCATGGGGCGATGATGCAGTTGAATAAGGAAGGGGCGCAGAGAGTCACCCTTGAACTGCTGAAACAGTACCAGCGAAAAATGCATCAGCTTGTCGATGCATGTAAAATTCTGATCGAGAATGGAAAGCCGCTTACTCCGCACAACTTTGGAGCCTTGTTACGGAAGTGGCTGGACAGCCATTCAGAAATGCTCGTGGGACTTAAACGCCTGCAGGCGTTGCCCGGCCTCGAGGTGTTGGCCGAGTTCGACACTGCAGCGCATCTGGAGCATGCAAATTACGACGCCACTATCATCCAAAACGCGCTTCCTGCCGCGGTCGCCTAGCTTCAGGCTCGATTATTGATCCAGGAAGCTCCGCATCTTCCGGCTACGGCTCGGATGCTTGAGCTTCCGCAGCGCCTTGGCCTCGATCTGCCGGATGCGTTCGCGGGTCACGCTGAACTGCTGCCCAACTTCCTCCAACGTGTGATCGGTGTTCATGCCGATGCCGAAGCGCATGCGCAGCACGCGCTCCTCACGCGGGGTGAGTGAGGCGAGGACCCGGGTCACGGTTTCCTTGAGGTTGGACTGGATCGCGGCGTCGACCGGGATCACCGCATTCTTGTCCTCGATGAAGTCGCCGAGGTGGCTGTCTTCCTCGTCGCCGATCGGGGTTTCGAGGCTGATCGGCTCCTTGGCGATCTTGAGGACCTTGCGCACTTTTTCGAGCGGCATGGAGAGGCGCTCGGCAAGCTCTTCCGGGGTCGCTTCGCGGCCCGTCTCATGGAGGAACTGGCGGCCGGTGCGGACCAGCTTGTTGATCGTCTCGATCATGTGCACCGGGATGCGGATGGTGCGCGCCTGGTCGGCGATCGAGCGGGTGATCGCCTGGCGGATCCACCAGGTGGCGTAGGTCGAGAATTTGTAGCCGCGGCGATATTCGAACTTATCGACCGCCTTCATCAGGCCGATGTTCCCTTCCTGGATGAGGTCGAGGAACTGCAGCCCGCGGTTGGTGTATTTCTTGGCGATCGAGATGACGAGGCGAAGGTTGGCCTCGACCATTTCCTTCTTGGCGATGCGCGCCTCGCGCTCCGCCTTCTGGACCATGTTCACGATCCGCCGGAATTCCATGAGCGAAGTGCCGGTCGCCTGGGCGATGTCGGCGATCTCGCCGCGGATGCGGTCGACGGTCTCGCGCTCGGTGGTGGCGAAGGCGGCCCATTTCTTGTCGGTCCCGGCGACGTCCTTCAGCCAATTCTCGTCGAGCTCATGCCCCATGTAGCTTTCGAGGAAGGCGCGGCGCGGCACCTTGTGGCGCTCGGCGAGGCGCAGCATCTGCCCGCCAAGCCCGGTCAGGCGGCGGTTGTAGCCGTAGAGCGCGTCGACCAGGCTCTCGATCTTGGCGCCATGGAACTGGACGCTTTCGACCTCGGCGGTCAGCTGTTCGCGCAGCTTCTGGTACTTCTTTTCCTCGTTGGCGGGGAAGTCGGCCATGGTCGCGAGCGCGTCCATGCGCGCCGACTGGACCTTGCTGAACTTCTTGAACAACGCGGTGATGGTCGCGAACTTCTCGAGCGCCTGCGGCTTTAAAGTCTCTTCCATCTGGGCGAGCGACAGGGTGTTGTCCTCGTCGTCGTCCTCGGCCTGCGGCTGGGTGCGCCGCTCGACCATGTCTTCTTCTTCCTCGTCGCCGTTCCGGGCCTCAGGCTCGTCGGCGACTTCTTCCTCTTCCTTGATCGATGGGCCGGCGACCTTCTCGCTGATCTCGCCCTCGGCGTTCTCGCCGCCTTCCTCGGTTTCGGTCAGCTGCTCGGCGGTCGGGCCCTTGCTGAGCATCGCCTCGAGGTCGAGGATCTCGCGCAGCTGCATGCGGCCTTCGTTAAGCGCGTTGGACCAGCCGATGATCGCGTTGAAGGTCATCGGGCTTTCGCACAGGCCCCAGATCATGATGTCGCGGCCGGCCTCGATGCGCTTGGCGATCGCGATCTCGCCCTCGCGGGAGAGCAATTCCACCGCGCCCATTTCGCGCAGGTACATGCGCACCGGGTCGTCGGTGCGATCGGTCGGTTCCTTCTTGGTCGCGGCCGCGGGGCGGGGGCCGCCGTCGTCGAGCGGGTCGACCTCGTCTTCCTGCGGGCCGTCGTCCTTGTCCTCTTCCTCGTCATCGTCCGAGGCTTCCGAATTCTCGACGACCGTCACGCCGCGCTCGGACAGGCGCGACATGATGTCCTCGATCATTTCGTTCTGGTCGGCCGGGATCGCCGCATTGATCTCGTCGATGGTGATCGTGCCGCGCTTTTCGGCGCGGGCCATCATCTTCCGGACAGATGCGTCGTTGAGGTCGAGAAGGGGGGCGTCGCCCTCTTCTTCGGTTTCGACTTGCTGGGGTTCGTTTTTCGCCATTTGCCTTTATCTCTTTGGCCAGCCGTTAATCGGTGCCGGCCAGCTGCGCCAGCCTCACCTTCAATCCTTGCTGCGCCGCGATCAGGCGCTGTTGTTCTTCCAGGGCCTCGTCGGTGAAATCCCGCTTGAGCCGTTCCGTTGCATCTTCGAGGGCCTTTTCGACCTCCTCCGCCGCGGCGATGATCTCGACCGCTGCCGCCAGATCGCTTCGGGCGCGTTCGGGGTCGCTGTCGCGGCGGGTGAAGGAGAAACCCATGGCGCTTGAGGACCTGCCGCCCTCGGGCGCGCCCTTCGCTCCATCACCGCCCAATATGGTGGCAAGGCCCTCCCGATCAAGCGCTGCGCCTGAGAAGGCCGCGTTGACCAGCTCGTCGCGGAGGTGCGCGGTCGATTTGTCGGCGATCGGAAGGCTCTGCAATTCCCCGCAATGCGCGGGCAATTCTTCGGGGAAATTGATGAAGCCCAGGATCAGCGCCCTGGCCGTCGGGCCGTCGATGCCGGTCGAGGCGATGGCTCGCGCCCGGTCGCCGACCGGCGGCGCGGGCGGGGTCCAGCGGCCGCCTTTCAGCTGGAAGGGTCTGCGCTGCTGCTGCCCGCCGGCTGGCCTGCGCTGCTCGTAGAAGCGGTTGAGCCAGTCCTCGCGGTACATGCGCGACAAATCGGCGTGGCCGATGCTGGCGGCATGGGCGATCAGCCGCGCCTTCAGCCCCGCCCAGGCCTCTGGCGTCGTCATCGTCACCGACATCATCTCGTGGCGCCATAGCCTTGCGTCTAATGGCTCCGGGTTGGCGAGCAGGGTCTCAAACGCCTGGCGACCGCCTTCGCGCACCACATCGTCCGGGTCCTGGCCCGCCGGCAGCTCGACGAAGCGCAGGGTCCGCTCGGGGCTCAGGTGGGGCAGGGCGCGCATCGCGGCGCGGATCGCGGCCTTGCGGCCCGCCGCATCGCCGTCGAAGCACAGGATCGGCGAGGGGTCGAGCCGCCACATCCGCTCGAGTTGCGCTTCGGTCACTGCCGTGCCGTTGGGCGCGACCACCTCGGATATGCCGGCGCGGTCGAGCGCGATCACGTCCATATACCCTTCGACCACGATCAGCCGCTTGGCGGCGCGGCTCGCGGGGCTGGCGCGATCGATATTGTAGAGGGTGCGGCCCTTGTCGAAGAGCGGCGTGTCGGGCGAGTTCAGATATTTGGGCTCACCCTCGCCGAGGATCCGCCCGCCGAACGCGATCACCCGGCCGCGCGGGTCGCGGATGGGGATCATCAGCCGCCCGCGGAAGCGGTCGTAGGATGCCTTTCCGCCCTCTTCAGGCTGGATCAGCATGCCGGTTTCGATCAGCCTGTCCTCGCCGAGATGCTTCAATGCAGTCTTGAGCGCCGTGCGGCTGTCGGGCGCGAGCCCGATGCCGAAGCGGGCGACGACATCGGGCTCTATCCCTCGGCGCTTCAAATATTCACGCGCTTCGCCGCCGCCGATGCCCTGGAGCTGCTCGGCATAATATTTGGCGACTTCACCCATGACGTCGGTGAGTGACGAGGCGCGGTCGGCGCGTTCCTTCGCCTTGGGGTCGGGGGCGGGCACGTCCATCCCGGCCTTGGCCGCGAGCTCCTTCACCGCATCCATGAATTGCATGCCGCGATTGTCGGTAAGAAAGCGGATCGCGTCGCCGTGCGCGCCGCAGCCGAAGCAATGGTAGAATCCCTTGTCGTCGTTGATGGTGAAGCTTGGCGTCTTTTCGTTGTGGAACGGGCAGCACGCCTTCCACTCGCGCCCGGCGCGGTTGAGCTTGACGGTCGGCGCAATGACGGCGCTCAGCACCGTTCGCGCGCGCAATTCATCCAGCCAGGCGGGGGACAGGGTCACGGGGAAAGACCCTAGTAAAGCACGCGATTCCAGCAAGTCGCGCCGCAAAAGTTATCCACAGGTGAGCGACCTCAAAAGGTGGCCAGCGCGGTTAATAGCGATTAAACTGTTGTTGTTCCGAAACAGTGGCGGAAGATCGCTGGGCGGAATCAAAAGGGAGGGGTTTTATTATGTTGATGAAGATCGGCGGGCTTGCCCGCGCTCTCTACGTAATCCTCGCAATCGTGGCCGGCTTCGTCGCCTTGACGATGATGAACGTGCCGCTTGTACTTGTCGTCCTCGGCCTTCTCGCGGGTCTCGCCATCGGGCGGGACAAGCTCACCATGGTGATGGTCGCCGTCATCGCCCTGCCGATAATCGGCGCGGCGCTCGGCAACCTTCCGGCGGTTGGCGCCCAGCTTAATGCTGTGTGCGGCAATCTGCAGCTCGGTGCAGCCGGTTCGGCCGCCACCGCGCTCGCCATCTATCTCTATGAGATGATCATGGAGACGGTGACGGGGATGGGATCGGACGCGCCAGCCCGCAAAAGGGCGGCCGCCTAACGAACTAGACTCTTCGCTAATCTAGGCTCCGTCGCAGCGATGCGGCGGGGCCTTTTTCGTGCAATCTAGCTCAGCGCGGCTTTCACCAGTGCCGAAGCGCGGGCGGGCTCGATTGCGGCGCCCAGGCGCTCCTTCACCAGTCCCATCACCTTGCCCATGTCCTTCATCGAGGATGCGCCCGTCTCGGTGATGATTTCACGGATCTTCGCTTCCGCTTCGGCATCGCTCATCTGCGCGGGGAGGAAGCGCTCGATCACGGCAATCTCGGTTTCCTCGGTCGCGGCGCGGTCCTCGCGCCCGCCCTTGCGGTAGAGGTCGGCCGATTCCCGGCGCTGCTTGATCATCTTCTGGAGGACTTCCGTGACCAAAGCGTCGTCGTCCTTGGGCGCGCCGCCGGTCCGGGCTTCGATGTCGCGGTTCTTGATCGCCGCGGACATCAGCCGCAGCGTTCCGGTGCTTTCCTTGTCGCCGCTCTTCATCGCGATGATGGTTGCGGCCTTGATGTCGTCGCGGATCATGAGTCTGCCCTAGCGAGCGATTTTCGGGCTGACCAGCGTTGACCCGAGGGCGCAATGTCCGTAGCGGAAATGCCTTAGCGACATCGCTGTTCTGACCCTGACGGAAGGCTTCCACCGCCCATGGCCGACGCACACTCTACGCGCGCCCCCCAGCCTGAGGGCGCGACGGGAGTCGTGGTGTTCGCCGATGGCCGCAGGGTCTGGGGGCAGGGGTTCGGGGCCGAGGGCGAAGCAGTTGGCGAGCTGTGCTTCCACACCGCCATGACCGGTTACCAGGAAATCATGACCGACCCGAGCTTCGCCAGCCAGGTCATCGCCTTCACCTTCCCGCATATCGGCAATGTCGGCGCCAATGACGAGGACGTCGAAGCCTCCGATGCTCACGCCATCGGCTGCCTGGTGCGCGAGGTGGTGACGGAACCCAGCAACTACCGCGCCAACCAGGGTTTCGCCGACTGGATGAAGAAGTTCGGCCGGATCGGCATTTCCGGCGTCGATACACGCGCGCTGACGAAGCTGGTGCGCCAGGACGGGCCGCCGAACATCGCCGTCGCGCACAATCCCAAGGGCGAGTTCGACCTCGACAAGCTGCAGAAGATGGCGGCCGACTGGCCGGGGCTCGAGGGCATGGATCTCGCCAAGGACGTCAGCCGGCTACAGGTCGAGAAATGGAGCGGCGGCAAATGGGCCTGGGGGCAGGGCTATGAGCTTGGTGGCGACGACAAGAAGCGGCCGCACGTGGTCGCGGTCGATTACGGCAACAAGCGCAACATCTTCCGCCTGCTGGTCGAGGCCGGCGCGCGCGTGACCGTCGTCCCGGCGCAAGCCACGTTCGAGGAGATCATGGCGCACAAGCCCGACGGCTTCTTCCTTTCGAACGGGCCGGGCGATCCGGCCGCAACCGGCGAGTATGCGGTGCCGGTGATCAAGCAGATGCTGGAGACCAGGAAGCCGCTCTTCGGCATCTGCCTCGGCCACCAGATGCTCGCGCTGGCGGTTGGCGGCATGACGTCAAAGATGTTCCAAGGCCACCGCGGGGCCAACCACCCGGTCAAAAGGCTGGAGGACGGCAGGGTCGAGATCACTTCGATGAACCATGGCTTCGCGGTCGAGCGTAAGGGGCTGCCCGACAATGTCCGCGAGACGCACGTGTCCCTGTTCGACGACAGCAATTGCGGGATCGAGTTGACCGACCGGCCGGCGTTCAGCGTCCAGTATCACCCCGAGGCCAGCCCCGGCCCGATGGACAGCTTCTATCTGTTCGAGAAGTTCGTCGGGGCGATGAAGTGAGGGAGTGCTCCGCTCTTCAGGCGATGCTCGTCACCACGCTCCTATCGTCGTGCGCCGGTCAGTCAGGATCAGCACAGGACACGAACATGCAAGCAGCGCAGGCTATCGGAAGCATAGCCGACAGGTGCGGTATGCCGAAAGGGTCATGGAAACTGATCGCCGGTCGCGATGTCACCGTCGTTGGCGATGCCAACCAGATACCGTCACGCGCCTTCATCTGTTTTGTGGAGGGCCTCCAAAAAGCCGACCCACCGTTCCGGCTCGGCTTTATTGCCGAACCTCCGCCGGCTCAGCGCCAATGAGCGCTCGGTGGGGCATTTTGGCTTGCTTGCTCGCACTCTCCGCCTGCGTAACGCCGGCGCGGATGCATGACGAGGCGGCGCTCAACAGCATCGCGCTCGGCTGCGGTCTCGCGCTTGGCGAGCTGGTCCAGGACGAGGAGCAGAAGAAGCTCCTGCTGCTGATCCACGACAACCCAAGCGCCGAACAGCGCACCTGCGTCACCCAATGGGCCCGCCGCAACGGCCTCAAGCCCGTCTTCGTCAACATGCAATTCCCGGAAGGCTGATGCCCCAAGACCATGCCTAAGCGTACCGACATCAAATCGATCCTGATCATCGGCGCCGGGCCCATCGTCATCGGCCAGGCGGCGGAGTTCGACTATTCGGGAAGCCAGGCCCTCAAGGCCCTGAAAGCCGAGGGTTATCGGGTGATCGTGGTCAATTCGAACCCGGCGACGGTGATGACCGATCCCGAGCTTGCCGACGCGACCTATATCGAGCCAATCACGCCAGCGATCGTTGCCAAAATCCTCGAGAAAGAGCGGCCGGATGCCGTTTTGCCGACGATGGGCGGGCAGACCGCGCTCAACACCGCGCTCGCTTTGTTCAAGGACGGAACGCTCGACCGGCTCGGGATCGAGCTGATCGGCGCCAATGCCGAAGCGATCGAGAAGGCCGAGGATCGGCTCAAATTCCGCGAGGCGATGGACAAGATCGGCCTCGAAAGCCCGCGCTCGGCGATTGCGCACAGCCTCGACGAGGCGCTGGAAGCGCTGGAGAGCGTCGGCCTGCCGTCGATCATCCGCCCCAGCTTCACGCTTGGCGGCACCGGTGGGGGCATCGCCTACAACCGCGACGAGTTCGTGAAGATCGTCACCGGCGGCCTCGAAGCCAGCCCGACCACCGAAGTGCTGATCGAGGAATCGGTGCTCGGTTGGAAGGAATATGAGATGGAGGTCGTGCGCGACCGCGCCGATAACGCCATCATCATCTGCTCGATCGAGAATATCGATCCGATGGGCGTGCACACGGGGGATTCGATCACCGTCGCCCCGGCGCTCACGCTGACCGACAAGGAATATCAGCGGATGCGCTCTGCGAGCATCGCCGTGCTGCGCGAAATCGGTGTTGAAACAGGTGGTTCCAACGTCCAGTTCGCAGTTGATCCGAAGACGGGGCGGATGGTGGTGATCGAGATGAACCCGCGCGTGTCGCGCTCGTCGGCGTTGGCATCGAAGGCGACCGGCTTCCCCATCGCCAAGGTCGCCGCCCGCCTGGCCGTTGGCTACACGCTCGACGAGATCGCCAACGACATCACCGGCGGCGCCACCCCGGCAAGCTTCGAGCCGACCATCGATTATGTCGTGACCAAGATCCCGCGCTTCGCGTTCGAGAAATTCAAGGGCGCGGAAGCCTTGCTGTCGACCTCGATGAAATCGGTCGGCGAAGTGATGGCCATCGGACGCAGCTTCGCCGAAAGTCTGCAGAAGGCGCTGCGCGGGCTGGAAACGGGCCTGACGGGCCTCGACCGGGTGCGCGAGCTCGAACATGCCGATCCGGTGGCGATCGAGAGTGCGCTGTCGCGGGCCACGCCCGACCGGCTGCTGATCGCGGCCGAAGCGCTCCGCCAAGGCTTCACGGTCGAGCGGATCAACCAGATCGCCGGCTTCGACCCCTGGTTCCTCGACCGCCTCAAGGAAATCGTAGAGGCGGAAGAGGAAGTGCGCGTCAGCGGGCTCCCGAACGACGCGCGGGCGATGCGGCGGCTGAAGGCTCTGGGCTTCTCCGATGCGCGCCTGGCGCAGCTCGCGCTCCGCTCGGCCCATGTCGAGCGGGGGATGAGCGAAGCGGTGGCTGCGGGCGGCTCGGGCACGGTGCACAGCGCGATCCGCGCGATGACCGGCGGGGTCACGGAGACCGAGGTTCGCGAGCACCGGCTGAAGCTCGGCGTGCGCCCGGTGTTCAAGCGCATCGACAGCTGCGCGGCCGAGTTCGATGCGGCGACGCCCTATCTCTATTCGACCTACGAAGGCCCGTTGTTCGGCGAGCCCGAGGACGAGGCCGAGGTTTCCGACCGGCGGAAAGTGATGATCCTTGGCGGCGGGCCGAACCGGATCGGGCAGGGGATCGAGTTCGATTATTGCTGCTGCCACGCGGCTTTCGCGCTTGGCCGTGACGGCGCCGGCTTCGAAGTGATCATGGTCAATTGCAACCCGGAGACGGTGTCGACCGACCCGGACACCTCCGACCGCCTCTATTTCGAGCCGCTGACCGCCGAGGACGTGCTCGAGATCGTTCGCCGCGAGCAGGACAAGGGCGACCTCCTCGGCGTGATCGTCCAGCTGGGTGGGCAGACCCCGCTCAAGCTCGCGGCCGAGCTCCAGGCGTCAGGCGTGCCGATCCTCGGCACGTCGCCCGACAGCATCGACCTTGCCGAGGATCGAGAGCGGTTCGCGGCGCTGGTCGCCAAGCTCGGCCTCAAGCAGCCGGCCAACGGCATTGCGCGGAGCCGAGACGAGGCGCTGCGCGTCGCCGAGCGGATCGGCTACCCGGTGCTCCTGAGGCCGTCCTATGTGCTCGGCGGGCGGGGCATGGAGGTCGTCGACGGGCCCCAGCAGCTCGATCATTATATCGCGACCGCGGTCCAGGTGTCGGGCCGGTCGCCGGTGCTGATCGACCGCTATTTGCGCGACGCGATCGAAGTCGACGTCGACGCTATCTCCGACGGGACGGACGTGACCGTCGCTGGTGTGCTCCAGCATATCGAGGAAGCAGGCGTGCACTCGGGCGACAGCGCCTGCGCGATCCCGCCGCACAGCCTCGACAGACAAGTCATCAGGGAGATCGAGCGACAGACGCGTGAGCTGGCCCTCGCGCTCGGCGTCAAAGGGCTGATGAACGTCCAGTTCGCGGTGAAGGAGCGCGAGGTTTACCTGATCGAGGTCAATCCGCGCGCCAGCCGCACCGTGCCGTTCGTTGCCAAGGCGGTCGGGCGGCCGATCGCCAAGATCGCGGCGCGGGTCATGGCCGGCGAGCCGCTGAAGGGCTTCAAGGCGATCAAGCAGGGTCTCGACTACATCGCGGTCAAGGGCCCTGTGTTCCCGTTCGCGCGCTTCCCGGGCACCGATCCTGTCTTGGGACCGGAAATGAAGAGTACCGGCGAAGTCATGGGAATCGATCGAGATTTCGACATCGCGTTCGCCAAGGCGATGCTCGGCGCGGGCATGATCCTGCCGCAGGGCGGGACCGCGTTCGTGTCGGTCAAGGATACCGACAAGGACAATATCCTCCCCGCGGTCCAGAAGTTGGTCGAGCTCGGCTTCTCGATCATCGCGACGACCGGGACGGCGGCATACCTCGAGAAGAAGGGTGTGCCCGTTAGCGCGGTCAATAAGGTCGCGCAGGGCCGGCCGCACATCGTCGACCGGCTGTTGGATGGCGATGTCGACCTCGTGTTCAACACCACCGAAGGCTGGCAGTCGCTGAAAGACAGCCATTCGATCCGCGCGACCACACTCCATAAAAGGGTGCCGTACTTCACGACGGCGGCGGCTAGTTTCGCCGCTGCGCGGTCGATCGAGGCGGTCCGTGGGCACGCGCTTGAAGTCGCCAGCCTCCAATCCTATTATTCCGCCTCCGAGAACTAGAGCTCTCTCATACAATTCGCGCCGCATCGCGGGCCTGAACGGCACGCCGGAGCGGGGTTTTAAAAAGGGTTTTGATCATGGCGAGTGCCGAAAAGGTGCCGATGCTGGAAGAGGGCCACCGCAAGCTCAGCGACGAGCTCAAGCGGCTGAAGGGCGAGCGTCCCGAGATCGTCGAGGCGATCGAAGCGGCGCGCGCGCACGGCGACCTGTCCGAGAACGCGGAATATCACGCGGCCAAGGAACGCCAGGGCCAGATTGAGGCGAGCATCGCCGACCTCGAGGACAAGCTCAGCCGGGCCATGGTGATCGATCCGACGACCCTGTCGGGCGACAAGGTCGTGTTCGGCGCGACCGTGACCCTGAAGGACGAGGACGGCAAGAAGATCAAATACCAGCTGGTCGGCCTTGCCGAGGCCGACGCCAATCAGGGCCGAATCAGCTACAACTCGCCACTCGGCCGCGCGCTCATCGGGCGCCAGGTCGGCGAGGAGGTTGAAGTTTCGGCGCCGTCGGGCGACCGCTATTACGAGATCAAGAAGGTCGAGTTCGTCTGATCCTGGACCGGGTCTTCAAAAGCGCGACCATCGTCATCACGCTGCTGACCGCGCTGGCGTGGATCATCACCGCCGCGCTCGGCCTGGATCAGCAAGCCGCGCTGTCGCTCGGGTTCATTCCTGACAGGTTGAGCGGCGGGGCGGTGCCTTGGGCCGCGGTTCCGGCCATCCTCACGCCGCTCAGCGCGACCCTGGTTCACTCGGGGCCGATCCACCTCGGCTTCAATCTGCTGATTTTCATGTGGTGCGGGATGCAAGTGGAGCGCGTGCTCGGGAACAACGGGGTCGTCGTTCTTTACCTCGTTGGAGCGTACGCGGCTGCAATCGCACAATGGGCGCTCGACCCGAGCGGTACCGTCCCGATGGTCGGCGCAAGCGGTGCGATCAGCGCGGTGATGGGCGCCTTCGCGTTGAGCTTCGGACGCGCGCGAATGATTACCCGGTCGGCTGCGGTCAACCGCTGGATCAATGCCGTGTGGCTGATGGGCGCGTGGATCGTGCTCCAGCTGATGATGGGTTGGCTCGGCGACCAGCAGGGCTATCTGCTTGCGACCCCGGCCCATGTGGGCGGCTTTGCCGCAGGCCTGATCCTGCAGCGCCCGCTACTGCTGTGGCGCTTCCGGAAGGCCTAAGCCGGCTGTTTCGGCCGTGAGATTCCTTCGCCGTCGGGCTCAAGCAGGCGGTGCAAGTGAACGACAACATATTTCATCTCGGCATCGTCGACCGTGCCCTGGGCGCGGCCGCGCCACGCGTCTTCGGCGTCGGCATAATTGTCATAAATGCCAACGAGATCGATGGTGCCCAAATCGAAGTCGAGCGTGCGCGGATCCTTGACCCGCCCGCCGAACACCAGGTGAAGCTTGCTCATGACGGGCTCGCTAGCAGGATTTGCGGGCCGGCGTCAGCCTTTGCGTGCTGCGTCGAGCGCCGCGCTGGCCGAAGCGCGTGCCGCGTCGCTTACGCCCTGGAACAGGCTACGCAGCGTGTCTTCGCCCTTTTCGCGGTTGATCCCGGCCTCGTTCAGTTTCTCAGAACCCGTGTCCTTCGCAGCCTTGAAAGCCGCGCGCGCCGTGTCCTTGACCCGCCGGGCCGTTGGTCGAACCGCCCGCGTCTCAGCTTCGGTGCGCGGAAGCAGGGCAGCGATAATCGCTCCCGCGGCAATTCCTCCGGCAAGCGCAAGGAGCGGCGCTTCGGTCAAGGTGCCGACCGTGCGGTCGCGGGCGCCGGCATAGGCTTCGATGGCGCGCTGGCGACGACTAACTTCGGGAATGTCTCTGTCCTGCTCGGTCATGCAACTGTCTCCGTCTTAGCTGTTTTGGATGCAGCCTTGCGGCGCTTCCTGGTTTTTCTCTTGTCCGAAACCCCGCCGGCGATCTTGGTTGCAAGGTTCCACAGGGGTTCGCGGGCGAGGTACATCGTGATTGCGGCGACCACACCCGTCGCCGCGATGGGCCGAGCGCGAACGGCATCCACGGCGTCTTCCGCCATGTCGGCGCCCTTTTCTTTCGCGCCCTGCCACGCACCCTTGGCGAGCGTTTTGGGGCTAAGCCTGTCCTGAAGCTCCTGCGCAGTGCCCATCAGGCGGGCACGCGACCGCTCGACGTCGAGGCGCGCGGCGATGATTTCGGGGCTGTCGGTCATAGCTCTCGCTTCAGGCGCTCGGCACCGTACCATCCTAGCCCCGCAGCCAGCCCTGCGAACAGGAGCAAGCCGATGAAGCCGGCCGCCAGCGGACCGATGAACTTTGCAAGCGCGATGACGATGCCGACCGCGAGCGCGGTGATCGCCACCAGTGCGCAGATGAAGGCGGCCCCGAAGAGGATCGCCGGCAGGATGAGCGCGCGAGCCTTGGCGGTCCCAATCGCCTTTAAGAGGTCGATCTCGGCGCGCGCATAAGCCTTCCCCTCTTCGATGAGCTGGTGGACCAGTTCACCGATCGGGCGCTCGTCTTCGGGCGGACCGGGGTCGACCGGTTTCAGCATCAGTCCTCGTCGTCCTCGTCTTTGGCGAGGCCACTCTTGACCAAGCGCGCCACAACGAAGCCGACGACGGCGGCGCCAGCGAGTGCGATGCCGGGACTGTTGCGGACGAAGTTGCGCGTGTCTTCGATGAGCTCGTCGGGGTCCTTGCTGGCGATGCTGTTGGCGACATTCTCGATCGCGCCCGCAGCGCGCCGCGCATATTCGCCATATTCTTCGCCGAGCCGCTCATCGATGCCGTCGGCGGTGTCGCCGACCATCTTCGAGACGTTGGCGAGGGTTTCGGCCGTGCGCTCAAGTCCTTGGGTGACGAGGCCGCGCGCCTTGTCGCCCGCCTGACCGGCAAGCTGCTCACGACCGGTCCGAATTCGCTCGGTAATGCTGCCGCGTCCCGTCCCTTCGATGGTCAAGGTTTCATCATCCTCATCAATTGTGTTGAGCGGCTCCGCCGCGATCGATCCGCTGTTCGCAGCGGCGCCTTCGATGATCGTGTCGGTTCCTTCGGGGAAGTCAGCATTATTCTGGTCAGCCATTGCCCAATCTCCTTCACCCGATTCAACCCGAAGCCTCATGCCTTCGTTCCGGAGGTTCTGACGCGAAAGTTGCACGTCCGGACCCTCGTCCTATAGGCCTTGGCTACACCCATATTGTTACGCCTCCGCAAGAAGGAAAGCCATGACTGCGATCGTCGACGTCCACGCCCGCCAAATCCTCGATAGCAGGGGTAATCCGACGGTCGAAGTGGACGTGACGCTAGAGGATGGAAGCATGGGCCGCGCCGCCGTTCCTTCGGGCGCCTCCACGGGTGCGCACGAAGCAGTCGAGCTGCGCGACGGCGACAAGAGCCGCTGGGGCGGCAAGGGCGTCGAGAAGGCCGTGCGCAACGTCAACGGCCCGATTGGGGAAGAAGTGGTCGGCCGCGAGGCCGAGGACCAGGCAGAGCTGGACGCGGCGCTGATTGCGCTCGACGGAACTGACAACAAGGGCCGGCTCGGCGCCAACGCGATCCTAGGCGTGAGCCTAGCCACGGCCAAGGCCGCGGCGGACGCGCTCGGCCTGCCGCTATACCGCTACGTCGGCGGGGTCGACGCGAACCTGCTGCCGGTGCCGATGATGAACATCCTCAACGGTGGCGCGCATGCCGACAACGGCATCGACTTCCAGGAATTCATGGTGATGCCGGTCGGCGCATCCGACTTCGCCGAGGCGCTGCGCTGCGGCGCAGAGATCTTTCATTCACTGAAAAGCGCCTTGCACCAGGCCGGCCTTTCAACAGCGGTCGGTGACGAAGGCGGCTTTGCGCCGGCGGTCCAGTCATCGCGTGAAGCGCTCGACTATATCGAGAAAGCAGTGAGCGCGGCTGGCTACACGCTGGGCAAGGAGGTGCTCCTCGCGCTCGACTGCGCGGCGAGCGAATATTTCAGGGACGGCGCCTATGCCATGACGGGCGAGGGGAAGACCCTTTCCTCGAGCCAGAATTCGGACTTCCTCGCCGATCTTGCCGCCAATTATCCGATCGCATCGATCGAGGACGGCATGGCTGAAGACGACATGGCAGGCTGGAAGGAGCTTACCGAGAAGCTCGGCAGCCGCGTCCAGCTGGTCGGCGACGACCTGTTCGTGACGAACGTCAAGCGCCTGGGCCAGGGTATTGCCGACGGCATCGCCAACTCCATCCTGATCAAGGTCAACCAGATCGGCACGCTGACCGAGACGATCGACGCGGTGAGGATGGCGCAGACGAGCGGCTACACGGCCGTCATGTCGCATCGCTCCGGCGAGACCGAAGATTCAACCATTGCCGACCTCGCGGTCGCGCTATCTTGCGGGCAGATCAAGACGGGGAGCCTGGCGCGCTCGGACCGTACCGCGAAATACAACCAGCTTTTGCGGATCGAGGAAGAGCTGGGAGACGCCGCGCGTTACGCCGGGCGCGCGACGCTGAAGGCCTATCGTCCACAATAGCTTGCGGCCTATTCCACAAGTTTATCCGCGAAGTATCCACCAAATCATTCTTTTCACTTGCATGTGTGACTCACTCGTGATTCTTTGGGGTCACGATGCGGGGTGGGAAGCCAATTTTCGGACTTATTCGGCGTAGCGCCATGCCGGCGCTGGCCGTGATCATCGTTGGCACCTTCGCCGGCCATGCGATCGCCGGTCCTAACGGCATCCTCGCCTGGGGCGGTTACCACCGCGCGCTCAAGGAGCGGCAGGCCGAGCTCGCGCAGCTCGAGCAGCAGCAGGCCCAGCTGAAGCACCGCTCCCAATTGCTCGACCCCAACAAGGCCGATCCCGACATGGCCGATGAGCTGGTGCGCAAGGATCTGGGTCTCGTTCGTCCCGACGAAGTCATCATCCCGCTCGACTAGCGCCCCCGCATGAGGGCAACCCACACGCCCGCAGCGCAGCCAACCACCATTCCGTACAGGCCCGACATCGATGGGCTGCGCGCGGTCGCGGTTCTCGCGATCCTGTGGTTTCATGCCGGGCTGCCGGGAATGCCCGGCGGCTACACCGGGGTGGACGTGTTCTTCGTCATCTCGGGCTATCTGATCACCACGATCATCCGTCGCGATAGTGCTGCGGGCCGGTTTAGCTTCGCCGCATTCTACGATCGCCGGTTTCGGCGAATTGCGCCAGCGCTACTGACCGTGACGGCAGTAACGATGGCCGTTGGCTATGTGCTTCTGCTGCCCGACGAGCTCGATCGCCTTTCGAAATCGACCATCGCGGCGGTCGCGATGGTTCCGAACCTCTATTTCTGGCTGACCCTCAATTATTTCGCGCCTCCGCACTGGATGGCACCGATGCTGCACAGTTGGTCGCTGGGCGTGGAAGAGCAATTCTACCTGCTGTTTCCGGCCGCGCTCATTGTGGCCCAACGCTTGTGGCGGGTTCGGCCCGCGATCGCGCTGTTCGCAGTCGCATCGTTGACGCTTTGCATCGTCGCGACACCCGGCATGCCGGCAGCGTCTTTCTACCTGCTTCCAACTCGCGGTTGGGAGTTAATGTTCGGGGCATTGCTGGCGGTCGGCGTCGTCGTGCCAGAACGCTTCCGGGAAGCCGGAGCAGTTGTCGGTGCAGGGCTAATCCTCGCCGGATACGTGCTTCTGTCCGCCGCCGACCTGTTTCCGGGGTGGCGCGCGTTGCTTCCCGCGGTCGGGGCTGCGCTGGTCATTGCAGGCGGGCAGAAATCCGTCGTCGCGCGCGGCCTGTCCTTCGCTCCGTGCGTCTATATCGGCCGCCTCAGCTATTCTCTCTACCTCTGGCACTGGCCGGTCCTCGTGTTCATCCGCCATTGGCGGACCGAGCAGGTCTTGCCACCCGCATGGGCGATTGGCGGATTGTCCCTCGCCCTTGCGCTGTCAGCCGCAAGCTATCGCTGGATCGAACAGCCCGCCCGACGCCGTTCCGTACCGTTCCGGAACGTGCTGATTTCGTGCGGCGGCGGCGCGGCAGCGATCCTGGCCGCTTCGGGAGTGGCCATCGCAGGCGGTGGGCTACCCGCGCGCTTTTCGAAACAGGTGAATGACGTGGCGGCCCAGCGCACAGCCTATGCGCCGCTCGCACGCGTCTGCCTCGAGGTCGGAATCGAGAAAGCCATTCGCGACTGTCGGTTCGGCCCACCCGGTCCGCCGCAAGTTCTTTTGTGGGGCGATAGCCATGCGGCGGCGATCTCCGAAGCGGTCGGCGTCGCCATCGGTCGGCCGGGACTGCTCGTCGCGACGGGCGGCTGCGAGCCGATGCTTCATCCGGTCGCCGGGCTCACTGAACCCGTCTGCACCGCGACCAATGCGGCCGTCCTGCGGCTCGCGCTCGCCGATAGCGCCATAAAGACCGTCGTATTGGGCGGTTATTGGACGTGGGCGGAGCGCGAGGGCGGAGTGGCCATGTGGACCTCGGTCCAGGGCGTGATCGATCGCCTGAATGCGGCAGGAAAGACGGTCATCCTTGTCGCCGGCGTGCCCGAGCCGGGTGTCGACGTCCCTTGGGCCAACGCAATCCGCATGGCGACCGGCCAGCCCCCCCTTCGGATCCGCTGTCCGTCGTCGCACGTTCCCTTGTACGGCATTGTGCTGGTTGATGTGTCCGCCGATTTCTGCCGCGAACCGGCTTCGTTGCTATTCACCGATTCGAACCATCCAAGCCGATACGCGGCGTTGAAGATCATCGCGCCGGCAATCCGGCGCTCGGCGCGCTCGACCGGCTGATGAAGGGCGCGGTGCAGTTGCCGCTTGGGTAAGCGCCTCTTATAGGCTGGCGCGCCTCAGTCATAAGAGAGAATGCCGTGGCGAAGACCGCCAAGAAAGCTGCCATCCCGAGCCAGCAGCAACCCGAGATCGAACGTCCGCCGCAACCGCAGCGCTACAAAGCGTCGAAGGACGAGATGATGCAGCTCTATCGCGAGATGCTGCTCATCCGCCGCTTCGAGGAGCGCGCGGGCCAGCTTTACGGCCTCGGGCTGATTGGCGGCTTCTGCCACCTCTACATTGGCCAGGAAGCGGTCGCTGTGGGACTGCAAAGCGCGATGACGGTCGGCAAGGACAGCGTCATCACCGGTTATCGCGATCACGGACACATGCTTGCCTACGGCATCGACCCGAAGGTGATCATGGCCGAGCTCACTGGCCGCGAGGCGGGCATCTCCAAGGGCAAGGGCGGCTCGATGCACATGTTCAGCGTTGAGCATGGCTTCTACGGCGGTCACGGCATCGTCGGTGCGCAGGTGCCGCTCGGCACCGGCCTCGCGTTCAAACACAAATATGCCGAGGATGGCGGGGTGTGCCTGACCTATCTCGGCGACGGCGCGGTCAACCAGGGCCAGGTCTACGAAGCGTTCAACATGGCCAAGCTGTGGAACCTGCCGGTCATCTACGCGGTCGAGAACAACAAATACGCGATGGGGACGAGCATCACGCGCTCGTCGTCCGAGCCTTTGCTTTATCGCCGCGGCGAGAGTTTCCGCATACCGGGAATCCAGGTCGACGGCATGGACGTGCTTGCGGTGCGCGGTGCAGCCCAGGTGGCGCTTGAATGGACCCGCAGCGGCAAGGGGCCGATCATCATCGAGTTCATGACTTATCGCTACCGCGGGCATTCCATGTCCGACCCAGCAAAGTACCGCTCTCGCGAGGAAGTGCAGGACGTGCGTGAGCATAACGACCCGATCGACCACGCCGCGAAGGATCTTGAGGCGATGGGCGTCAAGGAAGAGGAGTTGAAGGCGATCGACAAGGAAATCAAAGAGATCGTCGTCGCTGCTGCGAAGTTTGCTGAAGACGCGCCGGAGCCCGAGCCCAAGGAGCTCTACACCGACGTCCTGGTGGGAAGCTACTGATGGGTATCGAGCTCAAGATGCCAGCCCTGTCCCCGACCATGGAAGAGGGGACTCTCGCCAAATGGCTGGTCAAGGAAGGCGATGAAGTGAAGTCCGGCGACATCCTCGCCGAGATCGAAACCGACAAGGCGACGATGGAGTTTGAGGCGGTCGACGAAGGCAAGATCGCCAAGATCCTCGTTCCGGAGGGCACTGACGGCGTGAAGGTCGGCCAACCGATCGCGCTGATGGCCGGCGACGGCGATGCAACCAGCGAGACGCCTGCTGCGCCCGCCGCCGAGGCTCCGGCGAAGCCCGCCGAAGAGCTGGAGGTTGAGATCCCTGCTTCGCAGCAGACGGAAGGTACGCCGACGCCTCATGTCTTCGAAACGGCAGCGCGTGACCTGGTCGCCGACGTCGCCAAGACCCACGAGGATCCGGAGATGCCCGAGGGCACGCCAATCGTGTCACAGACGGTCCGCGAAGCGCTTCGCGACGCGATGGCCGAAGAGATGCGCAAGGACGAGCGCGTTTTCGTGATGGGCGAGGAGGTCGCCGAGTACCAGGGCGCCTACAAGGTCACGCAGGAGCTGCTCCAGGAGTTCGGCGCCAAGCGCGTCGTCGACACGCCGATCACCGAATATGGATTTGCCGGGCTCGGAACTGGCGCCGCGATGGGCGGGCTCCGGCCGATCGTCGAGTTCATGACCTTCAACTTCGCGATGCAGGCGATCGACCACATCATCAATTCGGCCGCGAAGACCAATTACATGTCAGGCGGGCAGATGCGCTGCCCGATCGTGTTCCGGGGCCCCAATGGCGCGGCCGCCCGTGTCGCTGCCCAGCACAGCCAGAATTACGGCAGCTGGTACGCGCATGTGCCGGGACTGATCGTGATCTGCCCGTACAGCGCGGCAGACGCCAAGGGCCTGCTCAAGGCCGCCATCCGGACCGACGATCCGGTCGTCTTCCTCGAAAACGAATTGCTCTACGGCCAGCATTTCGATGTGCCGCAGATGGACGATTACGTGCTGCCGATCGGCAAGGCGCGCATCGTCCGTCCGGGTAAGGACGTGACGATCGTCAGCTACTCGATCGGTGTTGGCGTCGCCCTCGAAGCCGCCCAGGAGCTGATGGGGCAGGGGATCAACGCCGAAGTGATCGACCTTCGCACCCTTCGACCGCTCGACAAGGTGACGGTGCTCGAGAGCCTGAAGCGCACCAACCGGATGGTGGTGGTCGAAGAAGGCTGGCCGACCTGCTCGATCAGTTCGGAAATCATGGCCATCGCCATGACCGAGGGCTTCGACGACCTCGATGCGCCCGTGATGCGCGTCACCGACGTCGATGTCCCGCTGCCGTACGCTGCCAACCTCGAGAAGATGGCGCTCATCAAGGCGGCCGACGTGGTCGAGGCGGTGAAGGCCGTTTGCTACCGCTGAGCCATGCTCGGGGCTGACCTCGGGCTAGCCCTGACCTACGCACCGCTTCGCGAGCGGGCAGCGCTCGCGGCTTTGTTCGCGATCGACCGGGCGATGGGCGACGTGGTGCGCACCACCAAGGAGCCGATGCTTGGGCCGATCCGCCTCGCCTGGTGGCGCGAGCGGCTCGAGGAATTGGATAGTGGCGGGATCGCGCCCGCCGAGCCGCGCTTGTTCGCGGTCCAGCGGCACCTGCTGCCGCGCGGGATCACCGGCCGTGACCTAGCCGACCTCGAAGGCGGATGGCTCAGGCTGTTCGAGCCATTCCCGTGGGGAATCGAGACGAGCGAGGCGATCTGGTTTCGCGGTAACCTGTTGTTCGGTCTTGGCGCACGCGTGCTCGGTGCAACGGACCAGAGGATTCAGGGGGCGGGCGGATTGTGGGCGCTAGTCGGTGCCGCGCGGCATTGCAGCGATGACGCTTCCCGCGCGCTGCTGCTGGACCAGGCACGGACCTTCGCCGGCGGCCTTCGCGGCGAGAAGTTCGGGACTGCGCTCCGCCCGCTCACGGCGCTTGCCGCTGTCGCCGCGCGCGATTGCCGGCGTGGCGAGCCGTTCGAGCGCGAAGGCACTCCGGCGCGCGCCGCTTCGATGCTCCGCCACCGGTTCACTGGCCGCGTTTAGTTGACAGCTGCGATGTCGGTGATGACGATGACGACGTGCCGAATCTCCTTGCTCAAGGAGATTTCATGTTTCGTTTCTTCGCCGGCGCTGCCGCGACCTTCCTGCTCCTGACCGGTGCATTCCTGCTCTGGCAATCGCGCGCCGAGCGGTCGCCAGGCCTGCCACCCGCGCCGCCGCCCCGCGCAGCCAGCCCCACGATGTTCGCGCAGGCCGAGCTGGAAGCGCCCGAAGCGAGTCCCAAGAGCCGTGAGGAGAAGCGGTTCAGCCGGGCCGACAAGAACAAGGACGGCAAAATCCAAGCGAATGAACTGCTGGATCCGCGGCGCAAGGCGTTCGCCAAGCTCGACACCAGCGGCAACGGCACATTGTCGTTTGAAGAATGGGCGGTGACGACGATCGACAAGTTCAAGAGCGCCGACAAGGATCGCAACGGTTGGCTGACGCCAGCTGAGTACGCGACGACAGCGCCGCCGCCCCCGAAAAAGAAGCGATGCAGCTGTTAGGACTTGCGATCACGGGTTTTGCCATTACGGCGCAGGAATGGATTTGAAATCATTGACTTACACGAGCCTTGCAAGGCTCGACCTGGACGCTGCGGACATCGAGGCGATCCACCGGACCGCGCGCGAAGTGAATGCGCTGGAAGGCATCACCGGGCTGCTCATTTTCAACGGCACGCACTTCCTACAAATCATCGAAGGCGCGCCCAACGCGATCGATGAGTTGGTCGAGAAGCTCCGGCGCGATCCGCGCCACAATGGTCTCGAAGTCCGCGACGAACGGACGATTGAGGAGCGCAGCTTTCCTGACTGGTCGATGGAGCTGGTGCGCGTCAGCGCGAGCTATTTCGACGCGAAGGAGACAGTGTCGCGACAGTTGCCTCACACCGTCGCCGAACCCGTGCGCGACCGGGTTATCAGGATGACCGAAGCGATCTCCGGGACGGTCAGCCTCTAGGCCGGCTCGCGCTGGCGCGTGCTTTGCAACCAGTCGGCGAGCGCGGCGCGAGCGCGATCGGTATAAGCCTTTTTGCGGTCCGCCTTTTTAAAGCGCTCGGGCAGCGGCGGCATCAAGCCGAAATTGATATTCATCGGCTGGAAGCTCTCGGAATCGGCACCGCCGGTGATGTGGCCGAGTATCGCGCCAAGCGCGGTTTCGACCGGCGGCGGCGACAGGCTTTCTCCGCGAAGCTCGGCCGCTGCGAACCGTGCCGCCAGAATGCCGACGGCGGCGCTTTCGACGTAGCCTTCGCACCCGGTGATTTGGCCGGCGAAGCGGACGTTCGGCCTGGACTTCAGCCGCAGCTCGCCATCCAGCAGCCGCGGCGAATTGATGAAGCTATTGCGGTGAATGCCGCCGAGCCGAGCGAACTCTGCGTTCTCCAAGCCAGGAATGGTGCGGAAGATGCGGACCTGCTCGCCATGCTTCAGCTTGGTTTGGAAGCCGACCATGTTCCAGAGCGTGCCCAGCGCATTGTCTTGCCTGAGCTGGACGCACGCATAGGGCCAGCGTCCGGTGCGCGGATCGTCGAGGCCGACGCCCTTCATCGGACCGAAGCGCAACGTCTGCGGACCTCGCTCCGCTATCACTTCAACGGGCATGCAGCCTTCGAAGTAGGGCGTGTCCTTTTCCCAATCCTTGAACTCGGTCTTCTCGCCCGAATTGAGGGCGGCGACGAAATCATCGTACTGCGCCTTGTCGAGCGGGCAGTTGATGTAATCCTTGCCGCCCTTGTCCCAGCGGGCCGCCATCCAGGCGACGGACATATCGACGCTGTCTCGATGAACGATCGGAGCGATCGCATCGAAGAAGGCGAGGGCGCCCTGGCCGGTTTCGGCGGTGATCGCTTCCGCCAATCCGGATCCGGTCAGCGGCCCTGTCGCAATAATGGTCGGGTGGTCAGGCAGCACATCGATCCGCTCGCGGATCACGGTGACGTTCGGATGTTCCTCGATCGACTTGGTTACCTCGGCTGCAAATGCGTCCCGATCGACGGCTAGTGCCGAGCCTGCAGGAACGCGGTGCTTGTCCCCAACGCGCATGATCAAGGACCTAAGCGCGCGCATTTCCTGGTGCAGCAGGCCGACCGCATTGTTCTCGGCGTCGTCGGAGCGGAAGCTGTTGGAGCAGACCATCTCGGCAAGCCGGTCGGTCTCATGCGCCGGCGTCGCGTCGCCCCCGCCACGCATTTCACTGAGGCGCACGCGAAGGCCCGCTTCGGCCAGTTGCCAGGCAGCTTCGGATCCTGCGAGGCCGCCGCCGATGATGTGAATGTCGAAGGTCATGTTTCCGTACCTCGCAATGGCCCGCCGGACCGCCTAAATCCAGCCCATGCGTATCTTCACCATCGGTTATGAAGGCGCGACGATGGCCGAGTTCATCGGCGCCTTGCAGCGATCAGGAGTGCAACGGGTGATCGACGTGCGAGCGTTGCCGCTGTCGCGCCGCCCGGGTTTCTCGAAGACACCGCTCAAGGGGGCGCTCGATGAAGTGGGCATCGAATATATTCACCTGAAGGCGCTCGGAACGCCGGCCGAAGGGCGGAATGCCGCGCGCGCCGGGAGGCATGCGGACATGGCGCGAGTCTATGCGGGACAACTCGAGCTGCCGGAAGCGATCGTCCAGTCAGAGCAGATGATCGAATTGGCAAAGGAAAAGCCGAGCGCTCTACTGTGCTTCGAACGCGAGCCGGAGCACTGCCACCGAACCCTTTTGCTGAACGCAGTCGCGCCGGGCGTCGAAGTCGTCGACCTCTACGCCAACGCGGTTGGGAGTTAGACCGCCGGCAATTCTTCCGGCGCCGTTTCGCTCTTCAGCAGAGCCTCGATGTCGGGCACCGGGCGACCGCTCATTTCCTTGTTGACGGTGCACACGATTCGCCGCTCGACCTCTTTGTGCAGGCCCTTCTTGAGCATGCCGAGCGCCTTGGGGGGAGCGACGATGGCGAGTGCATCGAAGTCGTTGCGCAGGACTCGCGACTTCAGCTCGTCCGCTGCTTCCTTGATCCAGCGATCCTCTTCCTGCTGCTGGAAGTCGGTTTCCTCGTAGGTCGAGCGACCGTAACCGGCGCTTTGCTTCACGGTGCCCGGAGCGTCGCTCTTGATTTCGCGGTCCTTGCGATCCTCCCGCTGGTCATGCGCCTCGGTCCGAAGGTCGATTTGATTTTCATCGCCATGATTGCGGAAGAACAGCATCTTCCGGCCGTCGGCGACCAGGACCAGCGCATTGTGGGGAAGGGGCATGGACGTTTCCTCCTAAGTTGAATGTCTAGGAGAACGCGAACCTCACCAGCCCGGTTGCTGCGGTTCGTCGCAGCCTGAGCCGGACTGGACGGGGTTAATCCTGCTCCGGGTCGACGGGCTTGTCGAGTTCGCTTTCGCCGACGATCGCGTCGTCGGTCGGTTCGATCTCCTGGCTGCCCTCGATTTCAATCTCTTCCTCGTCGCTTTCATCGATCTTGGCGACGCTGACGACATGCTCGTTCTCGCCGACTCGGAAGATCGTCACGCCCTGCGTGTTCCGGCCCATCACACGGATGTCGAACACGGTCGTGCGGATCATCTTGCCCTGGTCGGTAACCAGCATCAGCGCCTCGCCCTGGTGCGCCGGGAAGGAGGCGATGACGCACCCGTTGCGCTCTGATGTGTCGATATTGGTAATGCCCTGGCCGCCACGGTTGGTGCGGCGATATTCATAGGCCGACGAGCGCTTACCATAGCCATTTTCGGTAACGGTCAGGAGAAACTGCTCTCGCTCCGCCAGCTCTGCAATGCGGTCGGCGGAGAGCGAGCATTCACCTTCCTTCTCACCCTTCCACGGAGCAAAGCGAAGGTAGGCCTCGCGCTCTTCCTGGCTGGTGCCGACGCGGCGCAGGATTGACATCGAGATAACCTGATCGCCTGCCGCAAGCCGAATGCCTCGGACGCCCGTCGAGGTACGCGATCGGAATTCGCGGACGTCGGTCGCCTTGAAGCGGATCGCCTTGCCATTGCGCGTGGCAAGAAGGACGTCGTCCTCCTCGGTAAGAAGCTCAACCCCGATCAGCCGATCGGACGAGTCGTCCTGCACATCGCTATCGTCGCTTTCGCTCTCGGTTTCGCTCGCGGGACCAGTGCCAAACCGCATCGCGATCTTGCCCGCGCTCGGGATGTTGGTGAAGGCCGCCATGCTGTTCCGCCGGACTGTGCCATTGGCGGTTGCAAACATGATGTGCAGCGCATCCCACTCGGCCTCGTCCTCGGGAAGCGGCAGCACGGTCGAGATGGTCTCCCCTTCGGCCAGCGGCAGGAGATTCACCATCGGCCGACCCTTGGTGTTCGGGCCGCCCTCGGGCAGTTTCCACACTTTCATCCGGTAAACGCGGCCGAGGTTGGAGAAGAATAGCACCGGGTTGTGGGTCGAGGTCACGAAGACGTTGGTGACCGCGTCCTCTTCCTTGGTCGCCATGCCGGCGCGGCCCTTGCCGCCGCGCTTTTGCTCGCGGAACACGGATAGTGGCGTGCGCTTGATGTAGCCGGCCATGGTCACGGTCACGACCATGTCTTCACGCTCGATCAGGTCCTCGTCCTCGATGCCGTCGGCGGCTGGCGCGAGCTCGCTCATGCGCGGCGTCGCGAACTCTGCTTCGACCTCGTCGAACTCCTCGCGCATCACCTCGTACAGGCGAGCGCGATTGGCGAGAATCTCGAGCAACTCGCCGATGCTCTTGGCCAGACCTTCAAGCTCGCCGCCAATCTCATCGCGACCGAGCGCGGTCAGGCGATGCAGGCGGAGCTCGAGGATCGCTTTAACCTGGGCTTCGCTAAGCTTGTACTTCTCACGCTTCGCTTGTGGCTCGACCGCCTCGACGAGCTGAATGTACGGGCGGATCTGTTCGCCCGGCCATTCGCGCTCCAGCAGCTTTTCGCGTGCAACGGCGGGGCTTGCCGATCCGCGGATCAGCTTCACAACCTCATCGAGATTGGTCACTGCGACGACTAGCCCGAGCAGGATGTGGGCGCGCTCGCGGGCCTTCAGCAGTTCGTGCTTCGAGCGCCGCGTGATCACTTCCTCACGGAAGCGGATGAAGGCTTCGATGAAATCGCGCAGCGTTAGCGTTTCCGGGCGGCCGCTGCGGATGGCGAGCATGTTCGCGGGGAATGACGACTGGGCCGGGGTGTGGCGCCAGAGCTGGTTCAGCACGACGTCAGCGGTCGCGTCGCGCTTCAGGTCGATGACGATCCGCACGCCTTCGCGGTTGGATTCGTCGCGAATGTCGGAGACGCCTTCGATGCGCTTTTCCTTGGCCGCCTCGGCGATCTTCTCGACGAGGCCTGACTTGCCGACCTGGTAGGGAATTTCAGTGAGAACGATCGAGCGGCGGTCACCGCGGCCCTCCTCGACGTGCGCGCGGCTGCGCATCATGATCGATCCGCGGCCCGACGTGTAAGCGCTGCGAATGCCGGACAAGCCGAGGATCAGGCCTCCCGTCGGGAAGTCGGGCCCTTTGACGTGCTCCATCAGGCCTTCGGACGTGATCGCAGGATCGTCCATGTAGGCGCGGCAGGCAGCCAGAACTTCGCCGAGGTTATGTGGCGGGATGTTGGTCGCCATGCCGACGGCGATGCCGCCGGCGCCGTTGACCAAGAGGTTGGGGAAGCGGGCAGGCAGGACCTGCGGCTCGCTCTCGGACGCATCATAGTTGGGCGTGAAATCGACGGTATCGCGATCGATGTCGCCGAGGAGGAAATTGGCGACCTTGGCGAGCCGGGCTTCCGTGTACCGCATGGCGGCCGGGGGATCGGGGTCCATCGAGCCGAAATTGCCTTGGCCATCGACCAGCGGCACGCGCATCGACCAGCTTTGGGTCATGCGGGCCAGGGCATCGTAAATCGCGCTATCGCCGTGGGGGTGATACTTACCCATCACGTCGCCGACGATGCGGCTCGACTTGCGATAAGGCCGGCCAGCGACATAGCCGGCTTCCTGGCAAGCATAGAGAATGCGGCGATGGACCGGTTTCAGGCCGTCGCGAACATCGGGCAGCGCGCGTGCCACGATCACGCTCATTGCGTAATCGAGGTACGACGTTTTCATTTCATCGACGATTGAGATCGGCGCGATGTCGCGGTCACCAGGGGGCGGGGGAGTGGCTTCGTCGATCGGGGGCTGAGTGGCCAAGAAATGGTCCTGCTAGATATCAGAGAATGTGCGTTGGGGATGCGGCCGACGCCGCGCCCCCCTACGCACCCTATCTAGGGTATGAACCGCCCGAACACCACCCCGCGCGTACGCGCACAGGCACGCACGCGCGCGAGGAATTCACCGGTTCAAAGCGGGTTCAGGGCACCAATGTCATGACACTTGGCGCGCCCGGCCCCTCGGACTAAGGCGGCCGCAATCCATTCCCCACTTTCCGCTCGTGAAGCAGGAGACGAACTAATGAAGCTTTCTACCACGGCGCTCGGACTGGCATTGGCGGTTTCGGCCGCTCCGGTCCTTGCCCAATACGACCGTCCGCCACCCCCGCCGCCGCCACAGATTCCGCAAAACATTCCGGCGGGCCGCGATGACAAGGCGCAGGCACAGCCCGACGACGGCAAGGTCCATCCCTCCGGCAAGGCCGTAAAGGCAATCGTGGATCTGCAGAAGGCGGTCAACGCCAACGATACTGCGAACATTCCGGCGCTCGTCGCTGCGGCGAACGCAGTCGCGACTACGAAGGACGACAAGTACATCATCGCCCAGCTTCGGCTGAAGGCCGCCTACGCCGCCAACGATGACGTGGCGCTTGCGGGCGCGATCGATGCGGTCGCGGCTTCGGGGTTTGTCGACAATCCGACCACCATGGCGGACCTGTACGTCGCGCTCGGCAGCAAGCTGTACAACGGCAAGAAGTTCGACCTTGCGGCCAGCGCGTTCGAACATGCAATGACGATTAGCCCCACGAACACCCAGGCCTTGATCAACCTGGCGGAATCGCGCTTTTCGCAGGGCCGCCAGCCCGATGCGGTGGCGCTGTTCCAGAAGGCAATCCAGCTGCGAACCGCAGCGGGCCAGAAGCCAGAGGAAGCATTGTACAAGCGCGCGCTCGGGATTGCTTACGGGCAGCAGATGCCGGTGGCGATCGACATCGCTCAACAGTGGATCACCGCTTATCCGTCGCCGGAAAGCTGGCGCAACGGCCTGGCGCTGTATCAAAACCTGGCCAAGCCGGATGTCGAGGGAGCGCTCGACGTGCTTCGCCTGATGCGGGCGACTGGATCGCTGAATAACGCGGCGGACTTTAGCCTTTACGCGACTGCTGCTGCCGACCAGTTCAACTATAACGAGGCCCAGGCGGTCATCGACGAGGGCCTGGCAAGCAAGAAGATCGATCCCACCAGCCCGCTGTTCCGCGACATCATCGGCGGTCTCAAGGCGAAGCCGAAGGCGACCCGCGCCGATCTCGAGCAGGCGATCAAGGACGCCAAGGACGGCAAGGCCTTTCTGCGTATCGGCGATCGCTATCTCGCGATGAATGACTATGCGAAAGCGGCCGAGCTGTACCGCCAAGCGATCGGCAAGCCCGGCGTCGATCCGAACGTTGCCAACATGCACCTCGGCATTGCCCTGGCGCGCAGCGGCGACAAGGCCGGCGCAACGACGGCGTTCAATGCCGTCACGGGCAATCTTGCCGGCATCGCCAAATATTGGCTGATCTATGTGAAGCAGGCTTAAGAGCTCGCGCATCAACGATGAGGGCGTCGGCGGTTCGCCGGCGCCCTTTTTTCGTGCCTGCGGCGGGTTTGAACTGTCCCGTTCTGGGATGGTTAAACAGAGCCTCCTTAGCGCTGAGTAAACCATCGCGTAGAGCTGGTGGACGGTGTGCCTGGAGGATTGAAGTCTAGTGCGTTTCGACGACCGTCTGCTGACCGTGTTGAACCAGCCTTCCGGCGATCGCCACGACGCGGCGGTCCGCTGGCGGCAGTTAGTCGACCTGGTCGCACGCGCCGGTGCCGCGACCGAGAGCGAGATGATCGGCCAGGCGCTGGACGCCATCAAGGCGGATGCTGGAACGGTCGAGCCGACGCTTCGCGCGGCCGCTGCGCGTGCCGTCGCCGCGCTTCCGCTACCGCTCGGCTTGCTCGAATATTTCGTGACTGACAGCTTGTTCGTGTCTGCTCCAGTCCTTGCCGCCGCGACCCTCGATCCCGGGCAGTGGCGAGCGCTTCTCGCCATCAGCGACGACGAGACGCGACGGTTCGTCGAGACCCTCCATCCCGAGTTGGCGGCACCGCCACTCGACCTCACCGATGCTTTGGTTGAGCAACTTACGGACGAGAGCGCACCCAGCGGCCCGACGCTTGGCGATGTGGTTGCGCGCATTGAACGTCGGCGCCGGAGCCGGCTGGCCTCGCGCGACGGGAATCATCTCGCGCCGGACGGATCACCATCCTTGTTTCGCTGGGAGTGCGGACCCAGCGGCGAAATCGGCTGGGTCGAGGGCGCTCCGCGTGGGCCGCTTATCGGCCGCTCCATCGCGCGCACCAATGCCGACGGGGTCGATGAAGAAGTTGCGCGTGCCTTCGCGGTGCGCGCGCCGTTTCGCGACGCCGCCTTCATGCTTGCTGGGGAAGGCATGCTAGCCGGCGAATGGCGGATTAGCGGGGTTCCGGAATTCGAGCCCGGAGATGGCCGCTTCGCAGGCTATCGCGGGGTCGCTCTCCGCGACATTTCGGTGCCAGCTGAGCCGGTCGTGCACAGCGAACTCCTGGCAGACCCGGATTCACTTCGCGAGCTGGTCCACGAGATCAAGACGCCGCTCAATGCGATCATCGGCTTCGCCGAGATCATCGACGGGCAGTATCTAGGTCCCGCCGATCATCGATACCGCGAGCGCGCGGCGGAGATTGTCGCCCAGGCACGCATCCTGCTGACCGCTATCGACGATCTCGACTTCGCTGCGAAGGTGCACTCATCGCGGCCACCCGAACCGCGCCGAACGAACATCGGCGAGCTCGTCGAGCGATTAACGCCGGCCCTGCGTGATTTCGCGTCGACGGGCGGGTCGATCATCGATGCTTCGCGCACGACGCGCGATCTTCATGCGCTTGCCGACCCCGAGCTCGCAGAGCGCCTGATCACGCGGACTTGTCACGCGATGATTACTCAGGCTGCCGAGGGAGAACGCCTCCGTCTTTCAGTCGATCGGGCCGCCGAGACGGTCAGGGTGTCAATCACCCGGCCAGCCGCGCTTCACGGCGTCAGCGATCAGGAGCTCTTCAGATCGAGCGGCGAGAGGCTTCGAAGCTCGAGCCTGCGACTGGTGCGCGGGTTGGCGCGCGTCGCCCAAGCCGACGTCTCAGCATCTACATCGGCCATCAACATAGCTTTCCGCCGCGCCTGACTTGGCGCGAAGGCCTTCGGAGTCTATCCGGAGCCAGGACCGGGGAGGGCCTGTAGCTCAACGGTAGAGCCGGCCGCTCATAACGGCTAGGTTGTAGGTTCGAATCCTGCCGGGCCCACCATCATGAGGCCGACGACGCGGCGGTGTCGGGGAGTAGCGCAGTCTGGTAGCGCATCTGCTTTGGGAGCAGAGGGTCGCAGGTTCGAATCCTGTCTCCCCGACCAACGCCGCAGTCAGATTACTGCGACTTGTTTTCGGTCTTTACGTCGGCGTTAACGTCGACGTCCTTGTTTCCGACCTTGTTCTCGATCTTGTCGCCGGTCGCCTTGACGTCGTTGCCGATGTCCGCGGCGATGTTCTGGGCGGTGTTGCCGACATCAGCAGCAGCATTTTCCGCAACATCGCTGTTGTAGGTGACGCTGGTGGTGCCGTTGCTGTCGTCCTTGCTGACCTGGCAGGCGCCGAGCAGCAGCAGCGGAATGGCGAGTGCAATGCGCATGCTATTCTCCCTTTTGCGCGGGCTTCAACGCCGCTTGGGCTGTTTCGGTCCCGACTCAATCCCGCCCGAAAGAATCGCAAGCACCGTCGTCCACGCCGCGACATTCTGCCGCAACTGCATTGGGTCGATCTTGTCGAGCGTATCGTCGGGCGTGTGGTGGACATCGAAGTAGCGGGTGCCGTCCTGATTCAATGAGATCCACGGAGCGCCCGCCTCGATCGTAGGGCCGACGTCGGTGCCGTCGGCTTCGCCCTTGTCGTTCTTGGCGATGCCGAGCGGAGCAAGCGCCGCAGCGAGCGCTTCGTAGATCGTCGGATCGGTCGTCGAGAGCTTGGTCGCGAAGCGCCAGATGTTGTCGGCGCCGAAATCGCTCTCGCCCGCGATCGCATATTTCTCAGCACCATGCGCCTTGGCATAGGCATTGCCGCCAAAACCACCGGGCTCCTCGGCACCGAACCAGACGACGCGGATTGTCCGGAGCGGGCGCCCGGCATCCATGATGTGCTTGGCGGCCGCCGTAGTGATTGCGACGCCGGCGCCGTCGTCGATCGCGCCGGTCGCAAGGTCCCAGCTATCGAGGTGCCCGCCGATGAGCAGGATTGGCGCATTAGGGTCGCGGCCGGGCACTTCGGCGATGACATTGCCTGAATGGCCGCCCTCGCTCTTCTGGCTGGCCAGGGTCAGGTGCATCGTTACCGGCTGTCCGCGCTTCAGGATGCGGACTAGTTGCTCCGCATCGGGCACAGGGAGGGCACCGGCGGGAATCGGCTTCGCACCGTCCGTAAAATATTGGACGCCCGTATGCGGATTGCGGTGGTGGTCGGTGCCGATCGATCGCACGACAACTCCGATCGCGCCCTTTAGCGAGGCGATCGTCGGCCCTTGCCGACGCGGGGCGCCAAACTGGCCATAACCGATCCCGTCCTGGGTCGGGATCATGTGGTGATCGATGAAGACGATCTTGCCGGCGACAGCGCTGTCCGGAGCGGCTCGAAGCGCGTCGACGCTGTCGAAATAGACGAGCTGGCCCGTAATTCCTTCAGGCGGGGTCGACCCGCTATAGCCAAGCGCGGCCACGGCGATCTTTTGCGGGAAAGGCGAGACGATCTCGGCGCTTTCGGCGCCGCGCACCCAGACCGGCATGTCGAACGGCTCGACACGAACATTCGCGAAGCCCATCGCCGTCAGCTTCTTCACCGCCCAGTCGCGGGCGCGGGCTTCGGCCTCGGTGGCGGCAAGCCGCTGGCCGACCTCGGTCGTCAATCCTTCGACGACGTCCCATGCGTAACGGTCATTGTCGCGCGCATTATCGCGGAGCGCCGCAATCCGCGGGTCGGTCACGACCGGCGGCGGGAGCGATGCGACCGATTGCTGGGCGAGGGCCGGAGTGGCGGAGATGAGCAGGGCTGCAAGAAGGGATGATTTCATGTGCTTTGCCTAAGCAGGGAAGGGGAGTTCGTCACGGGCCTCGGTCGATAAAATTCGCACGCCGGTCGATCAGAGCAGCCGCATCTGGTCGCCCTCAGGAGGGAGGAACAGGTCGGTACGGAGGGCGAATTTCGCCTGACGCAGGCCGTATTTCTTGGCGGCGATCTCGAAACGGGTCTTCAGCAGCTCGGCCCATGGGCCTTGTCCACGCATCCTGCTGAAGAAATTGGGATCGTTGTCCCGGCCGCCGCGAAGCGAGTTGATCGTCGCCATAACCTTTGACGCGCGGTCTGGATAATGGGTTTCGAGCCAGGCGCGGAAGAGCGGCGCCACTTCATGCGGCAGACGCACCGGAAGATAGAAACCGCCAGGCGCGCCGGCTTCCACCGCAGCCTCGACGATATGCTCGAGCTCATGATCGGTAATCTGTGGAATCACCGGCGCGATGCCAACGTAGCAGGGAATGCCGGCGTCATTCAGCGCCTTTACCGCGGCGAGGCGCTTGCGCGGCTGAGGTGCGCGGGGCTCCAGCGTTCGAGCAACCTTGGGATCGAGCGAGGTGACAGACAACGCAACCGACACGATCCTGAGATCCGCAGCCTGCTTCAGGAGGTCGATATCGCGCAAAACCCGATCCGATTTTGTCGTAATCGTGAAGGGGTGGCGCGTCTCCACCAGCAGTTCGACGATTGAGCGCGTGATCCGCCACTTTTCCTCGATCGGCTGATAGGGATCGGTGTTTGTGCCCATCGCAATCGGCCGGCATTCGTAACCCGGGCGCGACAACGCGGCGTGGAGAAGTTGCGCTGCCTTGGGCTTTACGAACAGCCGCGATTCAAAGTCGATGCCAGGCGAAAGGTCGTGATAGGCGTGGGTCGGCCGGGCGAAGCAGTAAATGCAGCCGTGCTCGCAGCCACGGAAGGCGTTGACCGACCGATCAAACCCGATGTCGGGCGAGCTGTTGCGGGTCAGGATCGACTTCGGATGTTCAATCGTGACGGTGGTTCGGCGCTTCGGTAGGCCGTCGAGCGCCTCGACCTCGTCGAGCCATTCGCCGTCCTCAATCCGCTCTTTCAGGTTGAAGCGCGTAGGGGTCGCATTGCGGGTTGCCCCGCGTCCGTCGCTCGACTCGACTGGCATGCCGCTACCCTAATTCGAGTGGTAGAACATAACAAGAACATATGAACAAGTTTCGCGGATGGCCTGTGTCGGGCGGCGGACATAATCCGTCCATTGAAATGTAATTCTTCATTCACCGGGCAGCCAACTTCCGGGGACCAGATCACGCGCAACAGGGCGTCACGAAGCCAAAAGGGAAATTCTTATGCGTAAATTATTGCTGGCAGCGACCGTGTTGGCGGCTGTCGCCACACCAGCCTTCGCGGCGGCCGACGGCCCCTATGTCGGCATTGAGGGCGGAGCGACCATGCCGAATTCGACGGATCTCGACATCATCCTGAACCACGGCACCACGACGACCGATTACAGCAATGGCTATCGCGTCAAGTACGATACCGGTTACGACGTCGACGCCATCCTCGGATACAAGTTCGGTCCGGTCCGGCTTGAAGGCGAGGCGGGTTACAAACGCGCGAAGGTGAAGAGCTTGGGCGTCTCGACGCCGCTGATCACCGACGTTGGAACGGCAGCGGGAACGACCGCGACGGCCGCCAACTTCGACGTTGGCAGCCACATCGGCATCAAGACCTTGATGGCCAACGCCTTGCTGGACGGCGATTTCGGCGGCGGGTTCGGCGGGTACATCGGCGGCGGCGCCGGACGTGCGTGGGCCGACCTTGGCGGCGACAGCGACAATGCCTGGGCCTACCAGGGTATCGCGGGCCTTCGCTATGCGGTGAGCCCGAACGTCGATGTCGGCCTGAAGTATCGCTACTTCCGCACCGGGAAGCTCGGTTTCAACGATGGCTTCACCTTGAACGGGACGAACTTCACCACCGAGGCGAAGGGGAACTACGCTTCCAACAGCGTGCTTGCGAGCCTGGTCTACAACTTCAACTCGTCTGAACCGGCGGCGGCGCCGGTTCCCGCTGCCGCGCCACCACCGCCGCCGCCCGCAGCTCCGGCAACCCAGACCTGCGCTGATGGCTCGGTGATCCTCGCGACATCGGCGTGCCCAGCGCCACCGCCTCCGCCCCCACCGCCGCCGCCGCCGGCAAGCACGGGCGAGCGCGGCCGCTAATATTCCCTCACGCTCTATTTGTCCCCCGGAGCGTGAAACGGACTCCCGGGCCGAGACTCGCGGCCCGGGAGTTTTTTAGTGATTGAGGCGGGTCATCCCGGTCGGGAAGCTCGGCCAGTGATGCTCCGCCATCGCCTTCAAGGTCGGCGTGCCTTCGTCGTTCAGGCCCTGATAGACCCACATGTTACGAAGCACCGCGGGCACGTAGTAGCGCGTCTCCCAATAAGGGATGGATTCGATCCACAAGAGCGGGTCGCCCTTGTCATTGATCGCCGCCCAGCGCGCGACGGGGAGGGGGCCTGCGTTGTACGACGCGATAACCCGCGGCAACTGGCCGGAGGTCGCGGACGATTTGCGCATCATCTCGATGAAGCTTTGCCCATATTCGAGATTGTAAGTCGGGTCCGTGAGTGCGGCACGCGAGTAGGGAACGCCGCGATTGCGCGACACCAGCGCGGCAGTGTCAGGCAGTACCTGCATCAGGCCGACCGCGCCCGCACCGCTAACGGCGGTCCGGCGGAACGACGATTCCTGGACGATGTGGCCGTAGGCCAGGGCTGGATCGACACGCCAGCCGTTGAGCGGGCTCCACCGCGGGTTGGGATAGCGATCGGAGGCATCCGAACGCGCGCCGGGCAGGCCATTGTTCGCCAGCCACAATTGCGCGGCGGCGAGATCGAGCTTCTTCGCGACCTGAATCAACGCGTGATGCTCGCCCGGCTGGCCGATCTTGGCCTGGTGGCGAAGCATTTCCTCTGCGAGGCCCGCTTCGCCGATCTTGGCGAGTTCCGTCGCGCGCCTGACGTTCGGGAACTGGTCGACCGACGGATCGAAACCGGCATAGGGCTCGGCCGGAAGCGCGGTGCTGAGGCCCAGGCTTTCGCGCGCGACGAGCCCGTAGAAGCTCTCCGATGAGGTTGCGGCATTGCGCAGCAGGGCTTCAACCGACCGTGGACGGCCTGCGGCCTGCTCGGCGCGCGCGGCCCAGTAAAAGCCGCCGGCGCGAAGCTCTCGCTGCGTGGCCAGTTGCGCGACCTGCTGGAAGGCGGTCGACGCCGCGTTGTAATCGCCGAGCCGCCACGAGGCGAGGCCGGAGACCCACGCCGCCTGCGAGGCCCATTCCCCGGTCGCGCCCTGGCGCCAGGTGTCGGCAACCCGCCGCGAGTCGAGGTCGAGCCCGAGCACGTAGTAGATGAATGCAACGCGGTTGGCGGCTTCGGCACGGGCTTCCACCGATAGCTGCGGTGCGTAGGTCAGCAATTGTGCTTCGGCGCCGGCTGCGTCATCGGCCTTCACCAGCGGATCGAGAGCCGAGCGAAGCTGATCGGCGGCGGGCTCGCCCTGCACCGGCTTGGCCTTATAGCGGCCGGGCGCAGAGCCAAGGTTTACCGTGGCGCGTTCCGGAATGATGGCGGGCGTCGCGGTCGCGCCGCGCCTGATCGCCATCATCGCAAGCTGGTTGGCTTGCGGAAGCTCGGGCGCTTCGGCGATCAATGCCTGAAGCGAAGCAAGGTCGACTGTGGGCGATCCTCTGGCGGTATAGAGTTCAGCCTTGGCGACTGGGGTCAGCACGCTTCGCGGCAGGGCATTGATGCCTGCTTGGGCGGAGGCCCAATTGCCCGCGTCGATCGCGTCGAACACGCCGCGCCAGTCTTTCGGGACGGACACGGTCACAGCGGGTGGAGGGGCGGCAGGCGGCGTGACCGGCTGGGCGGCGGCCGACGGCTGAGCTGCCGGTCGAGGCTGAGCCCTCGCCACTGGCGCATTTTCATGCGGCTGAAGGGTCGGGGGCGGCAGCTGGTAAATTTTGACGGGCTGCGGCGCCGGGGCGGCCGAGACCGTCGCCGGCGCTGTCGGTAGCGGGGCGAGCGGGTCCGAGCCCTGCGCGAAGGCGGGCGCAGCGAAGAGCAACGTTCCAGAAGCAAGCAACCCGGCCTTCAAGCTTCGTCCTCCATCAACAGCAGCAAATCCTTCCATGCATAGGATTTGTTTGCATTATTCTGAATCAACTGGCGGGGATGGAACGTTGCGACTGCCCGAACACCCTCGATCTTGTGAACATGACCACGGGCCTGGGCGAGCGGTTTCCCGAGAAGCGCCTGGGCAGGACCGTCTCCGAAGAGCAGCAGACGCTTGGGTTTGGCGAGCGCGATATGCTTGCGCGCGATCTCTGCGCACGCCTCGCGATCCGCCTTGCTCATGCGGACGCCGGGCGAGTTGAAGCAGGATAGCGACGCGCTGTAGGCATCCTCGGGCGCGATCCCGATTGCTGCGAGCATGCGTTTGGCAAGCTCCCATGCCGGGCCGCCGATCGGTTGCGCCGCGCCAAGATCCTCAAGTGATGGAGCGTCCGACAGCAGCATCACCGCGGCGTTTTCCGGCCCATGGGGAAGAATTCGGCGGGCGGTCGCGGATGCGAGCGGGAGCTGGGCGCTGCTTGCCAGCCATTGTTGAAGCTCGGCGAGCGTCTCATGGCTCGGCGCGACCACGTTAGCGGCGGGCGCCGGTGCGTCGGCCCTGGCCTTGGGTGCAGGAGGGGCGAGCCAGTCTCGCGCCTCTTCCTGGACAGCCACATCGACGCCGGCCTCGAGCCACCAGGCCAACGCGCTGCGCGCCTCGGCAATGCCGATAGATTGAAGTTCCCCGCCCACATGTCCTCACTCACCGCCATTGACGGCGCGGTCAAGGAATTGGCAGGGTTGGCGTAGGCAGAACGAGTCAGTTACGCGACGAGAGGTTTTGCGGCACCCCGGACGTGAGGGTGGGGAGAATATGCAGCGCGAATCCATGAATTATGACGTGGTCATCGTCGGCGCAGGCCCAGCTGGGCTGAGCGCTGCGATCCGCCTCAAGCAGCTCGCCAATGCCGCCGGGCGCGAGCTTTCCGTTTGCATATTGGAAAAGGGCAGCGAGGTCGGGGCCCACATCCTGTCCGGCGCGGTGCTCGATCCGATTGCCCTCAACGAGCTCATTCCCGACTGGAAGGACAAGAATTCGCCGCTCACCGTGCCCGTGACTGAAAACCATCACTGGGTGCTGGGCAAGAAGCGCAAGCTGGCGATGCCGCACCGCCTGCTTCCGACCTTCATGAACAACAAGGGGACCTATACGCTGAGCCTCGGCAATTTCTGCCGCTGGCTGGCAGGACAAGCGGAAGAGCTGGGCGTCGAGATCTTCCCCGGATTTCCGGCCTCGGAAATCCTGTTCGACGAGGAAGGCGCGGTCAAAGGCGTGGCCACCGGAGACCTGGGCATCGCACGTGATGGAAGTCACCGGGCGGACTATCAGCCGGGCATGGAGCTTCACGGCCGCTACACCTTCTTCGCAGAGGGCGCCCGAGGCCATCTGACGAAGCGGCTGACCGAAGTGTTTGGCCTTCGCGATGAAAGCGGACCGCAGATTTTCGGCATTGGAATCAAAGAACTGTGGGAAGTTCCTCCCGAGAAGCATAAGCCCGGCCGAGTGATCCACACCCAAGGCTGGCCCCTGACGGACGCCTGGGGCGGCGGGTTCCTTTACCACCAGGAGAATGGTCAGGTCGCGTTGGGGTTCGTGGTCGCGCTCGATTACGCGAACCCGTACCTCTCGCCGTTTGAGGAAATGCAGCGGTGGAAGACCCATCCCGCGATCCGCAGGGAGATCGAAGGCGGGCGCCGGCTGTCCTACGGTGCGCGGGCCATTAACGAGGGCGGTCTGCAGGCCATTCCGAAGCTGGCCTTCCCGGGCGGAGCGTTGATCGGCTGTTCGGCGGGCTTCCTCAACGTGCCCCGCATCAAGGGCACACACACGGCAATGAAGTCGGCGATGCTCGCGGCGGAAGCGGCGTTCGAAGCAATTAGCAAGGACCGCCAGGCCGACGTGCTCGAAAGCTACGAGGATGCAGTTCAGAAGAGCTGGATCATCAAGGAGCTGAAGCTCGTCAGGAATGCCCAGCCCGCAGTCGGCCATTGGGGCGGCAGGATGGGCACCGTCTACGCGGGGTTCGACATGTGGCTCGGCCAGCTAGGCGTGGGCCTTCCCTGGACCCTGAAGCACAAGCCCGACCATGAAGCGCTAAAGCCCAAGGCCAAGTACAAGCCGATCGACTATCCAAAGCCCGACGGTGTGCTCACCTTCGACCGGCTGTCTTCGGTGTTCATCTCCAACACGAACCACGAAGAAGACCAGCCGGTTCATCTGACGCTCAAGGACGCAGACATACCGACGGTCATCAACCTGCCGGTGTACGCTGGTCCAGAGCAGCGTTATTGCCCGGCGGGCGTTTACGAATTCGTGGATGACGGCAGCGGTGAACAGCGACTCCAGATCAACGCCCAGAATTGCGTCCACTGCAAGACGTGCGACATCAAGGACCCGACCCAGAACATCAACTGGGTCACTCCAGAAGGCGGCGGAGGCCCCAATTACCCGAACATGTAAATGGCTGGCCGGTGCGGGCCTGGCGGCGCTAGCGACGGCGCCAGTTCAGGCCTCGGCCCGCCTTAGCTCCGACGACCTTGCGCGAACGTATGTGCAGGCGCGCACCGCGGCGATGAACGGCAATCATGCCGAAGCGGCGCAATTGCTCGCAACCCTGGCCAGCAGCCAGCCGGACGTCGACATCGCCAAGAAAGCGCTCAGCGAAGCGATGGGCGCGGGGCGCATGGATCTCGCCCTCAACCTCGCGCGGACCATTCCAGCGGCCAACCTGCCGATTGATGCGCGGCTCCTCCTCGTGGTCGACGAAATCAAGCGCCGGCGCGCCGACAAGGCGTTGCCGTGGCTCGTCGCTTCCGCGGGCAATGGCGACCTGTCTTTCCTCGCGCCGCTCGTCACCGCCTGGGATGCCGCCGATCGCGGCAACTTAGACCAGGCGCTGTCGACTCTCGCGCAGATGCCAAATGGCAGCCTGCTTGCCCCGCTGCGGGCGGAGGAGCAGGCGCTGATCCTTCTAAAGTACCGGCGCACCGCGGACGCAGAGCCTTATGCCCGACGGGCCATCGGAACCGCCGGCCCGCGCGAAGACCGGCTGCGGCTCGCTTTCGCCGACGGTTTCCTCGCCGCGGGCGACCGTGCGCGAGCGCTGATGATGCTCGACGGAATGGGCGGCGACGGGGCGATCGCGCAACAGCGGATCGCGGCGGGCAAGACGAACGGCCAGGCGATCGATAGCTCGGCCAAAGCGTTGAGCGAGGTGCTGACGGCGTTCGCCGCCGACCTCGCGCGGATCCAGCGGGCGGCGCCTCCGATCGGCCTCGTCCAGGTCGCACGCTACGCCAATCCCGAAAACAGCAGCGCGACGGCGCTGCTCGCGGTGCTGCTCGACGGGCAGGACCGGTCCAACGAAGCGCTAGCGTTGCTGAACGCGATCCCGGCGAACGATGCGCTTGCGTCGCAAGTGCGCGACATCCAGGTGCGGATCCTGGCGGACCAGAAGAGGTTCAACGAAGCCTATCAGATCGCCGGCGCGGCGGTCGCCGGTTCGACGGCAAGTGTCGGCGACTATTCGCGGCTCGGTGACCTTTACCAGGCGATGAAGCGGAGCAGCCAAGCAGCAGACGCTTATGGACGCGCGCTGACCCTGGCCAAGGCGGCGGGACAGAAAGACGATTTGTGGACGCTCGACCTATTGCGGGCGAGCGCTCTTGAGGATGCCAATCGCTGGCCGGAGGCGAAGACGGCGCTCGAGGAGGGGCTAGCGATCGCCCCGGACCAGCCGCTGTTGCTCAATTTCCTCGGCTACGCGAAACTTGAGCGCGGCGAGGATGTCGAGGCGGCCGAGGCGATGATCCGCAAGGCGAGCGAGCTTTCGCCCGATAATGCGTCGATCACCGATTCACTCGGCTGGGCGCAGTTCAAACGCGGCAAGATCGACGAAGCGATTGCGACCCTCCAGGACGCGGCGGCCAAGGATCCCGACCAGGCCGAAATCCAGGAGCATCTTGGAGATGCGCTGTACAAATCGGGCCGGCGCTATGAAGCGCGCTTTGCATGGAGCGCGGCACTGATCACGGGTGAAGATGAGACGGCTCAGCGCGTAAAGGCTAAGCTTGCGAGCGGTCTGACGCCGGCCAACGCCGCGCCTTGATTCCCGCCCGCGAGATAGCACCCGCGAAGCTCAATCTAGCGCTTCATGTCCGGGGAGAGCTGCCCGACGAGCGCCATGCGATCGAGACAATCTTCGCCTTCTGCACCGATGGCGACCGGCTAACCGCGGAAGTAGCCGACAAATTGACACTAGAGGTTGTCGGCCCGTTCGCAGCGGACATTGGCGGAGATAATCTGGTGCTCACGGCGGCAAGGTCGCTCGCCGAGGCAGCTGGCGTCGAGAAGGGCGCCGCAATCACGCTCGAAAAGAAGCTGCCTGTGGCATCCGGCATCGGCGGCGGCTCGGCGGATGCTGCGGCGGCGCTGCGACTCCTGACGTCATTGTGGCAAATCGACCCCAACTATGCGCAGCAGCTTGCGCCCACCCTTGGCAGCGATGTGCCGGCCTGCCTCCTCAGCGTGCCGGCGCGGGGAGCCGGAGCAGGTGATCAGCTCACGTCCATCGATCTGCCCGAGCTATCCGGGGCGGCGGTCCTGTTGGTGAACCCGCGCGTCCCGCTGTCGACAGGCGAGGTGTTCGCACGCTGGGACGGCGAGGACCAAGGCCCGCTGAGCGAATGGCGGGACGGTTTCAACGGCCTCCAGCAGGCCGCGACCAGCCTTGTTCCGCAGATTGAGACAGTGCTGGCGTGGCTCGGCACTCGACCGGGAGCCAGTTTCATCCGCATGTCCGGTTCCGGCGCAACCTGCTTCGCCATCTTCGACAGCGACGAAGCGCGCGATCTCGCTGCCGACAGCGTCCCGCGTGAATGGTGGCGCCTGGCGACCAGCCTGCGCTAAGGGCGCGGGCGATGACCCGCCCGATCCTCACCGTCGAAGCCATGCGCGCAGCGGAAGAAGCGGCGGAGGCCGGCGCGCAGGAGCTGATGGAGCGGGCAGGGCAGGCACTCGGCGAAGCCGCCTATCGCTTCGCGGGACCGCTGCCGACGCTCATCCTGTGCGGGCCGGGCAATAACGGTGGCGACGGCTACGTCGCGGCCAGGCACTTGAAAGCGCTGGGCGTCGATGTGCGTATTGCGGCACTCGCTGAGCCGAAGAGTGCCCTCGCAAAGTGGGCGCGCGGGGAGTGGGACGCGAAGGTCGAAACCCTTTCCGCCAGGACCAAACCCGCCCCGCTGGTCATCGACGCCTTGTTCGGAACAGGTCTCAAGCGCGGGCTCGAGGGGAAGACCGCCGTCCAGCTTGGGCGATTGTGCGAAAACGCAACGGTCGCGATCGCCTGCGACGTTCCCAGCGGCATCGACAGCGACAGCGGCGAAGAGCTGAGTGAGTCGCCGAGGTTCGACCTGACGGTGACGCTCGGCGCGCTGAAGCCCGCCCATCGCCTGTTCCCGGCGATGCACAAATGCGGCCGGGTGGCGCTTGGCGAAATCGGTATTGAGGCACGCACCGACTGGCATGAGATTGGACGCCCCGACCTTCCTGGGCTGAAACCCGGCGGGCACAAATATGACCGCGGGCTGGTGCACGCCCTTGCGGGCAAGATGCCCGGCGCGATCGCGCTGGCCGCGAAGGCGGCCGCACATGCGGGAGCGGGCTATGTACGGGTCAGCACGTCGATCCCGCTAAGTGGTCTCCCCTCCGCCGTAGTCCAGGTCGACACCGCCGCGATCAACGACGAACGCATCGGTTGCCTGCTGGTTGGCCCCGGCATGGGAGACGTACCGCCGATCCTGACGCTCGCGCTCACTTCGCAAGCGCCCAAGGTAATCGACGCCGACGCCATCACGCAGCTTGGCGACCCTGCGCGGCTCAAGGGGCAGGATGCCATCATCACGCCGCACCACGGCGAATTCGTAAAGCTGTTTGGCGAGCTGGAGGGATCGAAGGCGATGCGCGCCGCAGAAGCCGCGAAGAGGTCTGGAGCGGTGGTCGTTTATAAAGGCCCGGATACTTTGGTCGCGGCACCCGACGGACGTGTCGGCTTTGCACCGCCTGCCCCGGCGTGGCTGGCGAGCGCAGGTACCGGCGACGTGCTCGCGGGCATGATCGCCGCCCTTCGAGCGCGGGGCATGGCTGCCTTCGAAGCGGCTTGTGCCGGCGTATGGCTCCACGGCCGTGCGGCTGAGATTGCCGGGCCGGGGATGATTGCGGACGATCTCGCCGACGCCATTCCCCGCGCTTTCGCCGAATGAACGAAGCGATCGTCCGCATCGCCGCGCGGGGCGATGGAGTCACGGCAAGTGGGCGCCACGTCGCTTTCGGCGTTCCGGGCGACGCACTGCTCGACGATGGCGCGCTGGCGCCCGGTCCGCACCATCAAGTGCCGCCATGCCGTCACTATCCCGAATGCGGCGGGTGCCAGCTGCAGCATGCGGACGACGAAGCGTATCGTGACTACCTCATCAGCAGGGTGGAGGGCGCGCTCGCCCAGCACGGATTGCAAACCGAGATCCGCGATCCGCATATGTCGCCGCCCAACAGCCGACGGCGAGCCACACTCCGCGCGCTGAAGGTGGGGAAGGGCGCGGTCATCGGCTTCAACGCCGCGAGATCGCATCAGATCGTCGATATGCGCGAGTGCCATATCCTTCGGCCCGAACTATTTACGCTGGTCGCGCCGTTGCGGGAGTTGCTCGCCACGTTGCTGCAGCCCAAGCGCATGGGCGAAGTGCAGCTGACCATGGTCGACCAAGGCCCCGACGCGCTGCTCAAGGGGGTCGAGCCGGAAGGCCTGGCGGCAATCGAAGCGGTCACTGCATTTTGCGAAACTCACGGCCTTGCCCGGCTCAGCATCGATCAGGGGCTGGGGCCGGAGACATTCTACGAGCCGCAGCCCGCGACCGTCAGCCTTTCCGGCGTGCCGGTGATCTTTCCAGTTGGATCATTCCTCCAAGCGACCGAGGATGGCGAGGCGGCGCTGATCGAGGCCGTTCGCGAGGCCGCGCAAGGGCGCGTCGCGGACTTGTTCTCGGGGCTCGGCACTTTCGCGCTGGCGACCGGCGCAACTTATGCGGCGGAGGCTTCGCGCGATGCCGCGGCGGCGCTCAAGCGCGCTGCGCCGAATATGCAGGTCGAGCATCGCGACCTCTACCGCCGCCCGCTCGACGAGGCCGAGCTGAAGCCGTTCGATTCCATCATTCTCGACCCACCGCGGGCGGGGGCGGAGGAGCAGGTGGCGCGGCTGGCTGCTTCCTCGGTCCAGCGCGTAGCCTACGTGAGCTGCAACCCGGCCACCTTTGCCCGCGATGCCAAAGCGCTCGAGGACGGCGGGTTCACGCTGTCGTGGGTGCGGCCCGTCGGCCAGTTCCGCTGGTCAACCCACGTCGAGCTCGCCGCCGCCTTCGCCCGTTAGTGCATCATTAGATGCCAGCCGAGGCAGTCATGGAGGATGCGGGCCCCGGCATGCACGGTCAGGCCAAGCAGGCAGAATGACGCCAATGCGAACACGACCAGGCGAAAACGGACGACGTTAGTGGTGCACTGGATCAGGCTGTGGACGATGCGCAGGCCGACATAGCCCCAAGCCAGCCAGTAGTTGATCCCACCGCCGAAATTCATCAACGCGAGGGCCAGGGCGATCGCATAGAAGATCGTCGGCTGTTCCATCAAATGGTTGTAATTGTGGGATTTCCACTGCGCGGCGGGCAGCGCCTTGCCTTCGAGGTCGCATCCCCTCGCACCGTCCGGGATCTTCTCGGGCGTGATGCCCAACCGGCGAAATTCCATGAAGCGCGCGACCAGCATCCAGAACATGACGATCAGCGTCCAGGCGACCAACGCCACCACCGGCACTAGAATTGGGCTGTAGGACATGAAAAACCTTCCCCGAGTTTTGAGCCCGGGGAGGGTGCTTCAGTTCGTTGTGATTGGCAATCGACGAGGCGAGGAGTGCCCTAGTCGAAGAGTTGGGCGAAGCGCCGCTTCTCGCGGTTCTTCCACGCGCCGCGATGGTAGGCGTCGCTGGCGAGGAGCGGGAGGACGCTGGTCGCTTCCGCGAACACCATCTGCTCCATCGCCGTCGACACTTTGCCCCACGACGCCGCTTCCTGGAGCGTCGAGGAGGAGCAGGCGCCGTCGCGGACGTCGGCGACGGTAATCTGCACCGCATATTTGTGAACCTCGACATCGTCGTGGCCGAGGATTTCGGCGCAGACGACCGTGTCCTGCGTGAAGTTCTTCGGAACGCCGCCGCCGATCATCAGGAGGCCGGTGGTGCCGGCCTTGATCTTGATGTCGGTCAGCTCGCGGAAGTCCGCGATCGCATCGAGCACCATGTAGTGGCCGCCGCGCTTCATCGCGTCGACCTGGTGCTTGACGAGGCCGAAGCCGGCCGAGCTGTCGACGAACGCCGGGCAGAAGATCGGGACGTCATGCTCGTAAGCAAGCTGGACTAGGCTGCCCTGCTTCTTTGCGTTGCCCTCGGAAAGCCATTTGCCCATCTCGCGGATGAAGGCGCGGCTCGAATAAGCACGCGGCTCCAGGCTGTCGGCGATCAGGCCGATCGTATGGTCGCAATCCTGCAGCGCCACCTCGTCGATATAAGTGTCGTAGATGCGGTCGATGTAGAGCGAGCGCAGCGTATCATCATCAGGAATTTCATTGGCTTGGTAGTGTTTGTGGCCAAGCGCTTCGAAGAAATCCATATCGACGATCGTGGCACCGGTGGCGACGATCGCATCGACCATGTTCGACTTCACCAGCTCGGCATAGAGGTCCATGCAGCCGCCAGCCGAGGTCGAGCCCGCGATCACCAGAATGATCGAACAGTCCTTGTCCTCCAGCATCTGGTTGTAGATGCCGGTCGCACGCGCAAGATCGCGGCTGGTGAAGCTCATCTTGCCCATCGAATCGATGATCGGGCGAGCATCGAACTTGGTGATGTCGATGTGCTCGATCGCGGTCGATAGCAGCTCGGCTTTGCGGGTGTCGTTAATCCGCTCGGCGTCCTGAACCTTATTCAGCGTATCGGTTTCCATCTCATGCTCCGTTTGTGCCGGCTTGAACGGCCAGCAGGCGAAAAGGGCATGTCGTTTCCTAGCGGGGGACAGCCTCACCCCGAAAACCGCGGTGCGGTTAGCTCCACTCCCGCATCAACGGAAGTGGGGAATGGCTACAATTTAACGACGTTCGAGCGCTTCGGCTCCGCCTCGCTAGTGTAAAGGCTGGCCATCGGCTCATCGTCGACGATCGCGGACTCCGTCACGCCGAACCCGTTGAACTGGGTCCGCATGGCCGAGCCGTAAGCGCCGAGCATGCCGATCTCGATATAATCGCCGGTCGCAACGTCCGCCGGCAGCTCGAACGGGCCCGCCATCTGGTCGATATCGTCACAGGTGGGACCGAAAAAGCTGAACTCGGCCGAACGCGTGTTCGACGGTTTCTCGCGAAGCAGGCTGACCGGATAGCGCCAGCCGACGTGCGCCGCGTCGAACAGCGCGCCGTAAGCACCGTCGTTGATGTACAGCTCCGACCCGCGGCGCTTTTCGACGCGGACGACCAGTGACGCATATTCGGCGCACAGCGCGCGACCCGGCTCGCACCAAAGCTCCGCCGAATAGCTGATCGGCAGCGCTTCGAAGGCGGCGTGGATGACCGAGAAATAATTCTCGAGCGCCGGCGGCTCCATCCCCGGGTAAACCGACGGGAAGCCGCCGCCGACATCGACGATATCGACCGTCACCGAGGCTTCGAGAATGGCCGAGCGCACACGCTCCATCGCCTCGCTATAGGCGAGGGGGCTCATGGCCTGGCTTCCGACATGGAAGCAGATGCCAAGCGCATCGGCCGCTTGGCGGGTCGCCATCAGCAACGCCTTCACTTCGCCCGGCTCGGCGCCGAATTTCGAGGCGAGGCTGTATTCGGAGTGATCTGAGCTGACGCGGATGCGGACGAGCAGGTTGAGATCGGTCGCAGCAACGCCATCGGTGGCAGTGGCGCGGACGATCTTGTCCAGCTCCTCGATCGAATCGAGGCTGAAGGTCTTCACACCGTGCTGGAAATAGGCCTCGGCGATGGCCTCCTCGGCCTTTACGGGGTGCATGAAGCACTGAACTGCCTCGGGGAGCGTTTCGCTAACGAGGCGGACTTCACCGATCGACGCCACGTCATAATGCGTGATGCCGGCCTCCCAGAGGACCTTGAGCAGATCCGGGGACGGGTTCGCCTTCACGGCATACAGCGAGCGGCCCGGAAACTTCTCGATGAAGAAGCGGGCAGCGCGGTGCGCGGCATGCGGACGCAGAAGCGTAACCGGTTGGACCGGGCGGCTCATGGCGATAGCGGCACCCCCCCGGATGCCGGTTGGGGCGGCGGCTAGCCCCAGCGCGCGATGATGCTTGTGCAACTCAAGGGACCTCCAACTGGGTAGTTTCGAGACAAAGCTGCCTTGCGGTTGGAAGTCCCATGGGGCAGCGGAGCGCGATATATGTACGGGGTTCCGGCCTGTAAAGATTTTTTGGACCCCGTTTTGGAATTCGCAAACGCTATGTCGCTGATCTGCAACGGCTAATCGAAAGGGTGAAATATCAACCGCTTAGCGAACTATCCCCAAGTCACTCATGACGACGTTGTCGACGCGGGCAAGCGGATAACCGGCCTGGTCGAGCACACGCCGCTCATCGAAAGCGGGATCCACGGCGTCCGAATCTGGCTGAAGTGCGAATGCCTGCAGACTGGCGGCGCGTTCAAATTGAGGGGTGCGACCAACCGTTTGCTGCAGCTCTCGGACGAGGAGCGGAAGCGCGGCGTCGTCGCTTTCTCGTCGGGGAACCACGCGAGGGGTGTCGGGATAGCCGCCAGGCGCCTTGGAATCCCGGCAGTGATCGTGATGCCCGCCGACGCGCCTCAGGTGAAGGTCGAAGGCACGCGGAGCGAGGGCGCGGAAATCATCTTTTACGACCGGCGGGGAGAGAGCCGCGAAGCCATTGCGGCAAAAATTTCCGATGAGACCGGCGCGACGGTAGTGCCGAGCTTCGATGATCCAATGATCGTCGCCGGACAAGGCACGGCAGGTCTCGAAATCGTCGAGCAGCTGGGGCGCTCGCCGCCGCGCATCGTCATTCCTTGCGGCGGTGGAGGATTGGCTTCGGGCATTGCGCTGGCGCTGCCGAACACGGAGATCGTGATCGTCGAGCCCGAAGGGTGGGACGACATGGGCCGATCGCTGGAGTTAGGCGAGATTGTCCCGGTCCCGGCCGATGCGCCAGCCACGACGTGCGATGCGCTGCAAACGCCGCGTGTGTCGCCGATCACCTTCGGCATTCTTCAGGAACGCGGTGCCAAATCATTATCCGTAAGCGACGACGAAGCGGCAGAAGCGATCCGCTTCGCCTGGGAGCGTCACGGACTGACTGTGGAGCCGGGTGGCGCGGTAGCGTTGGCGGCCTTGCTCTCGGGCAAAGTGACGCCGCTAGATGATACGGTCGTTATCCTGTCGGGTGGGAATGTGGATCCGGCGCTTCATGCGCGGATCGTCGCGGATGATTAGGCGACGTTGCGGGTCTTATATTCGCCCGGCTCGAGGTGCATCGGGCTCGACAGCTCGACGGCCTTGGTGAGCTCCTCGAGCTCTGCGGCAAGCGTCTTTAGCTCGGCGGCCAGGAAACGGCGCTCATTCTCCGCAACCGATTCCGACGCATCGATCAGCGTTTCGAGCATCATGGCGATGCACGGCAGGATCGTTTCCTCGATCCGTTCAAAGGCCTCGTTCAGGCGATCTTGCTGCTCGGTATGCGGCATGTTGCGCTATTTGCACCGAAGTTGGTTAAACCTTGGTGAAACCGGACGCTGCAAATGACGAATTTTTCTTCGGTGGCGATGGCCATCGCCATGGTTACCGCGCTCCTGCTCCTGATTGGCGGAGCGAAGTTGGCATTCGACCGTCAGACGAGGGGCCGCGGCATCCTGATGATGGTCGCCGCGGCCGTGCTCGTCATGAACGTGATGATCTGGACGGTATAGCCGGCTTGATTGGGTCTGTGGCGAGCCGCATGTCGAGATAATCGTCGACCGACTTCATCATCAGCTCGAGCTCGTTGGCGAAAAAGTGGTTCGCGCCCGGGATCGTATCGTGATGGATCGTGATGTGCCGCTGCGTACGGAGCTTGTCGACGAGCTTCTGGACCGCGCTCGGCGTGACCACCTCGTCCGCCTCGCCCTGGATGATGATGCCCGACGAAGGACAGGGCGCGAGGAAGCTGAAATCGTACATGTTCGCCGGCGGGGCGATCGAGATGAAGCCGCGGATCTCTGGGCGGCGCATGAGCAGCTGCATCCCGATCCAGGCGCCGAAGCTGACCCCCGCAACCCAGGTTGTTTCGGCTTCCGGGTGGATGCTCTGCACCCAATCGAGCGCTGACGCGGCGTCCGACAATTCGCCGATGCCGTTGTCAAACACGCCCTGGCTCTTGCCGACTCCGCGGAAGTTGAAACGAAGCGTCGCAAAGCCGCGCTTGACGAAGGTTTGATAGAGCAGCTGGACGATCTTGTTGTTCATCGTCCCGCCGGCCTGCGGGTGGGAATGGAGGATCAGCGCGACCGGCGCGCGGGGCCGAGTACCGGGATGGAAACGCCCTTCGAGGCGTCCCTCCGGGCCGGGAAAAATGACTTCGGGCATGGGCGGTTTGATGCTCGCGCTTGGGAAATATGGTTTGCCGACGGGTGCACCGCGGCGTCGGGTCCTATATAGGGGCGCCCGTTAATGTGGCAATCGGCAGGAATCCACGCCTTTTGAGCACTCCCGACCGCCTCTACCTCGACCATGCGGCGATCACGCCCGTTCTACCCGAAGCGCGCGAAGCTATTGGCCGCGCGCTCGCGCAGATCGGCAACCCGAGCTCGCCGCACGCCGACGGTCGCGCGGCGAGGGCAGCGCTGGAGCAGGCGCGGCGGACGATCGCCGAGGCGCTCGAGTGGCGCCATGACGTCGTCTTCAATTCGGGCGGCAGCGAGGCCATCGAAATCGCCGCCAGCCGCACCAAGCTAGAGCGCCGTATCATTGGCCCGACAGAGCACGAGGCGGTGGTAGGCTCGATGGGAGCGGATGCCATCGTCGTTCCCGTGGATAACAATGGGATCGTCGATCTTGGCGCGCTCGAGGAAGCACTCGCGGCGGGTCCGGCTTTGGTCGCGATCCAGCTGGTCAATAACGAGACGGGCGTCATTCAACCGCTCGATCGGATTGGCGCGATGGTGGGTGGTAATGGCTCGCTGCTTGTAACCGATGCCGCCCAAGGCGCCGGCAAGATCACCCTCCCCGACGCCGATTTCGTCCCGATTACCAGCCAGAAATTTGGGGGTGCCACAGGAACGGGGGCGCTTCTCGTGAAAGACCTCTCGACCCTCCAGGCGAGTGGCGGCCAAGAGCGGGGGTATCGACGGGGCACCGAGAACCTGAGTGGGATCATCGGCATGGCGGCTGCGCTTGAGAGCCGCGCCTTTGCCAGCGCGATGCCGCAGCTGGCGTCACTGCGTCAGCGGCTCGAGACCGAAATCGTCGAAAGTGGCGGCGTCGTGATCGCGGCTAATGCCCCGCGCATCGCGACAATCGGCGCCTACGCCATGCCGGGCGTTGCCAGCACGAGCCAAGTCGTCCAGCTCGACCTCGCCGGCATTTCGGTCTCGGCGGGCAGCGCCTGCTCTTCCGGAAGCATGAAGCCGAGCAGAGTGCTCGCGGCGATGGGATTACCACCCGAAATCGCCGCGACCGTTATCCGGGTCAGTTTCGGGCCGTCGACCAGTGAGGCCGATGTCGGCCGCTTCCTGGGCGAGTGGCGCCGTATCAAGAACCGTGGCAAGGCCAAGGCCGCATGATCTACCTTGATTATCAGGCGACCACTCCGGTTGCGCCAGAGGTGGCCAAGGCGATGCATCCTTGGATCGAGGATCGGTTCGCCAACCCCCATTCTCCCTCGCGCTGGGGGCGGGAGGCAGAGGCCGCGATCGAAGTCGCGCGGAAGAACATCGAACAGGCGACGGGGCTGAAGGGCGGTAGCATCGCCTTCACCGGGAGCGCCACCGAAGCGATCAACTGGGCGCTCAAGGGGACGGTCGAGAAAGCGGATAAGGACCGCAACCGCATCATAACGGTGGCCACCGAGCATGCCGCGGTGCTCGACAGCTGCGAGTGGCTTGCCGAGAAAGGCGTCGACCTCACGATATTGCCGGTCGAGCCGGATGGGCGGCTCGACCTCGACCTTCTTCGCCGCGAGCTCGACAGCCGCGTGCTGTTAGTCGCGGTGATGCAGGTGAACAACGAGATTGGCGTCACCCAGCCGATCTCCGAGATCGCTCACATCGCGCACGGCGCAGGCGCGCTGATGATGTGCGACGCCGTCCAGGCTTTTGGACGGATCGACCTGTGCGGTGGCCCGGACCTCGTTGCGATCTCGGCGCACAAGATCCATGGCCCGAAGGGGATCGGCGCCCTGTGGATGCGCAAGGGTGCCGAGCCGGCCACGCTGATCCATGGCGGTGGGCAGGAGCGGGGGCTTCGATCCGGAACCTTATCGCCCGAGCTCTGTGTTGGCTTCGGCGCCGCCGCCAAGCTGGCCGAAGAGCGCGCGAACCGCGATTACGACCATGTCGAGAAGCTGTGGGTCGCCGCCGTTAACGCGCTTGGCCCGGGCTGGACGATCAATGGAAGCACCGCCCACCGTTACAAAGGCAATCTCAACATCCGCCGCGAAGGTGTTGATGCAGCAAGGCTTTTAGCTGATTTGCGTGACATTGCCTTCTCGCTTGGGTCAGCATGCGCCAGTGGGTCTGGGCGACCGAGTCATGTGCTTCGCGCGCTTGGCCTCGATTATCGCGAGAGCCGCAGCTCGATCCGGCTCGGGTTTGGGCGTTACACCAAGCAGCAGGAGCTGGTTGATGCCTGCAAGCGGATAGCCGCAGCAGCCCACGCGCAGGAGAAGCTCGACGCGTGACCCTAGTGCGGTTTCTTAAGGCTGACGGGACCCTCGATAAGGAAGTTGAAGGAGCGCCGGGCGAGCGGCTCCTCGACGTTGCCTGGGCGGCGCGCGAACCGCTGGAAGGTGCGTGCGAAGGCGTCATGGCCTGCTCGACCTGCCACGTCATCGTCGAGCCCGAAGATTTCGAGACGCTCCCGGCGGCCAGCGAGGAGGAAGAAGATCTGCTGGACCTCGCGGCTCATGCCGGGCGGACGTCGCGGCTCGCCTGCCAAATCATCCTGACCGAGCAGATGAAGAGCCTGACGGTTCGCATTCCCGCCGGCGCGACCAACTGGATGGGGCGCTAGTTGCCCGGATAGGGCAGTGGATTGCCAACGCGTTCGTCGGGCGCATCTTTCGGACGCTTGCGGCGTCCATCGGCCGTGATGACCGGACGCATCGCTTCAAGCTGCGCCAGGCTGATCCTGTTCGAGTGCGTTCGGTCGAGCAGGACGAACCTGGCAATCGCGGCCTGCCTGAATTCGGCAAGGGTCACACCGCGGTCGAAGTCCGTATCGGCGGCTGCGACCGGCTCCGGCATGTTGAGCAGGCCGTAGCGGGCCGCGCCTTGCAATCCGCCGCGAAACCCGAGCGCCGCATCCCCCATCTCGTCGGCGGCTCGCCGCCGCCCGCGCTCGCTCTTGTGGGTGGGGAGCGAAGTGCCCGGTGCCGCTCTGGTCCGCGACATCACCTGAACGTCCGGCGCGATCTCATATTCGTAATTGGCGATTTCCTCGGGATCGAGCTCGCCATTGTGATCGAGGTCGAGCGTCGCGAAGAAACGCTCGGCGTCGGCCTTCATCTCATCGACGGTCAGTACATTGTCATGGTTCCGGTCGGCTCCGGCAAACCAGCGAGCCAGCGTGTCGTCGGTCACCGAGCGCGCGCGAAACGGCTCGCCCATAGGGCTGATGAACGGCGCCCAGGCATGACCGGTGACGGTGATCGGCGCGGAAGAGGCAGAAGAGGCGGAAGAGGGCGCGGCGGCGCTCGCGAGGAGCAAGGTCGCAAGCGGGATGGAGAGAAGCATGAAAGTCTCCAGCGGACTCGACAGACCTCGTTCCCTGCGCGTGAACGGCGAATGAAGCTAGCCTTGGTGGTGGCCGCCCCAGCCACCGTTGCGGTGGTGGCCGCCGTGACGGCCGAAGCCGCCAAGCGGCGCTGACGGCCGCATGGCCTGCAACTGTGCCACCGTGAGGCGGCCGGCATGGCCTGTGTCGAGCAATCCGAAGCGATCGTAGGCGGCCTTGCGAAATTCGACGAGCGTGATGCTGCGGCTTAGGTCCGTGTCGGCGCCGGCAACTGGCTCGGGAATATTGAGCAGGCCAAACTGGCCGGCCCCCTCGGGACCGTGCGAAGCGGTGAGCGGGATATCGCTGCCATCATCGCCCGCGTCTGGCACGATGCCGCCGGCGTTTGCGTTGCCGTCCGGCTTGGGCGCGTACATCGAATGCGGTTCGCCATGAACCTCGGGTGCGATCACGGTCTCGTAATGCGTGACCTCGTCGGGATCGAGTTCGCCATCATGATCGGTATCGAGGATGGCGAAGAAGCGCTGGGCATCTGCCTGAAGTTCGCTCGCGGTGAGCAGGCCATCATGATTGGTGTCGGCCTGGGTGAACCAATCGACCAGCCCGTCGCCGCTGGGCCCGTCGCCCCGGAACGGCTCGCCCATCGGGCTGACGAACGGCCGGCGATGGCGATGCGTCGGCTGGATGACCGCTTGCGGGAGGGGAGCAGCGGTCGCTTGGGCGGCTAGTGATAACAGGATAGCGGCGAGAGGCATTGGTCGGCGCCTTTGCAAGGAGGGGGCGAAATTCGAATTCTGCGCGTGAACGGCTAATGAAATTCCGTCCGCCCGACACATTAACTTGCGTCCATGTCGAGCCTTGCCCATATGCGCGTCCGGAAGTCGGCGGACGGCGCTGTCGCCAACCTGGTCAGGTCCGGAAGGAAGCAGCCACAACGATTTCGTGCCGGGTCGTCGGCTTCCACCCTCTCGTCATTGCGAGGAGCGTAAGCGACGCGGCAATCCAGGCTGGATTGCTTCGCTGCGCTCGCAATGACGCACTTCTCGCTTTCGAACCGGTCCAGGGACTGCCACAACCGCCGATTGCACCGGGGGGTGACCAATGTCCGATTTCGAGTTCCTTTTCTCCGTCTTCGGACTTCTGATCGGCCTGACCCTCGTCGAGATCGCGGTCAAATTCGCCGATGCGATCGATGCTCATCGGCGACGCCCATTGGGCGTGCTGACGCCACTCCTCGCCTGTTTCGTCCTGATCGATGTGGCCAGCTACTGGCTGTTCACTTGGTCTTTGCGCGATTTGCTGACGGTCCGATGGCGAATTGTCTTCATCGGCCTCACGGTCTCGATGATCTATTATTTCGCGGCATCCATGATTTTCCCGCGCAGCGAGGGTGAGTGGAAGAATCTGGACGAGCATTATTGGGCGCGCAAACGGCTCGTGATCGGAGGAGTGCTGCTGGTCGAAGGCGCGACAATGGCCTGGCAGCTGACGCGGGCAGTGCCGGCCTTGGACGATTACTGGTTCTGGTTTTACCAGCTTCCCTATTACATTCCTCTGGCCGTCCTGCTGTTCACCCGTTCGCGGCGCGCCGACATCATTCTCTTCACCGTCTTGATCGGCGTGATGCTGTTCAGTGATTTCGACCTTGGGCAGAGCTCGCGATGGGGGCACGAAGTCGGCATCAGCTTGCGCACCGCGCCTTCGACAAGTTCGTCGCCGACACCTAGATAAGAATGGCGATGGCCGATTCTCCCAAACAACCCGACGACGACAAAGAGACACCGACTTCGGCCGAACTCGAGGCGGAAGGGCAAGCGGCCATGTTCGGCGATGTCCCCAAGCAGCCGCCGCCGGCGCCAACGGCGCAGGTTGCCGCCGCCGAAGCCGCGCTGGCGAAGCCGCCGAGCGCTCCAAGCGGCAGCGCCTATCGAGTCCTTGCCCGCAAATACCGCCCGCAGACCTTCGATCAGCTGGTCGGCCAGGATGCGATGGTCAAAACGCTCGGCAACGCGATCGAGCGGGGCCGCATTGCGCATGCCTTCCTGCTCACCGGGGTCCGCGGGGTCGGCAAGACCTCGACTGCGCGGCTCATCGCCAAGGCGTTGAACTGCATCGGCCCGGACGGGCAGGGTGGTCCGACGATCAACCCTTGCAATGTATGCGAGCCATGCCGCGCCATTGCAGAAGGCCGGCACATCGACGTGATTGAAATGGACGCGGCGAGCCACACCGGCATCGACGACGTCCGCGAGATCATCGACGCGGTCCGCTACGCGTCGGTCAGTGCGCGCTACAAGATCTACATCATCGACGAAGTTCACATGCTTTCGAAGCCGGCTTTCAATGGCTTATTGAAGACTCTTGAGGAACCGCCTGAGCATGTGAAGTTCTTCCTTGCAACAACGGAAGTGCAGAAAGTACCGGTGACGGTTCTGTCGCGGTGCCAGCGGTTCGACCTCAGGCGCATCCCCGCAGAAAAACTGGCCCATCATTTTGCCGAAGTAGCCAAGGCCGAAGAGGTCGAAATCGACGCAGAAGCGCTGAACATGATCGCGCGCGCCGCAGAGGGATCGGCGCGCGATGGTCTGTCGATGCTCGACCAGGCGATCGCCCATGGCGCGGGCGCTGTCACCGCGGAGCAAGTCCGCGAGATGCTTGGGCTAGCCGACCGCGGCCGAATCCGGCGCTTGCTGCAGCTGATCCTGTCAGGCGACGCCAAGGAGGCGCTGGCGGAGCTCGACCAGGCGCACGATCTCGGGATCGACCCCACACAGCTGCTGCGCGGCCTGATGGAAAGCTTGCATGCGGCGACCCGCGCCAAGGCAGGGGCGGTCGCCGATGCCCTGCAATCCGCCGAAGAGCGCGAGAGTGCCGAAAGCATGGCAGCGGCGCTAGGGTGGGGCACGATCCATCGCCTGTGGCAGATGCTGCTGAAGGGCCTTCAGGACGTGGATGCGGCCCCCGAACCCCGGGAGGCGGCCGAAATGGCGCTGCTGCGGCTAATCCACGCTGCCGACCTTCCCGATCCGGCGGCGCTGATCGCGCGGATGACCGGCGAGGGCGCCGGGAGCGCTCCGTCAGCCGCTCCTGCGGCCAAGGCGTCAGCCCCCGTAGCCCAGCTGCCGGCGGATTTCGCGGCTTTGGTTGGCGCGTTTGAAAAGGCCGGCAAGCACAATCTCGCAGTCCAACTCCACGACCAGGTCGGTGTGGTCCGCTACGCGCCGCCGGAGCTGGTGCTGAAGCCGATGCGCCCGCTTGGCGGCGACTGGACTCGCGATCTCGGCGCAGCGCTCAAGTCGCTGACCGGCACCAACTGGCAGGTGGCGCTGTCGGACGAAGCCGGCGAGCCCTCGCTGCTCGACCAAGAGAAAATCGCCGAGGAGCGCGTTCGCGCAGATGTCCTCGCCGATCCCAACCTCCGCTCGGTGATGGACGCATTTCCGGAGGCTGAGCTCGAATCCTTCTCAACCAAAGGCGCCTGACATGCCCGAACTACCCGACTTCGAAGAGATCATGAAAATGGCCCAGAACGCGCAGAGCGAGCTGCAAAAGGCCCAGGACAGCCTCGACCACATCGAGGTCGAAGGCGCGGCTGGCGGCGGCATGGTCAAGATCAAGGCGACCGCTAAGGGGCGCATCCTTGGCGTCGAGATCGACGACAGCCTCCTCCAGCCGTCGGAAAAGAGCATGGTCGAGGACCTGATCATCGCGGCGATCAACGATGCGCGCACCAAGGCCGACCAGGTCGCCAATGCCGAAATGCAGAAAATGTCGTCCGGCTTGCCGCTGCCGCCGGGGTTCAAGCTGCCGTTCTAGGGTAGAAATCGGAGCGCCGGTGTCCTAACTGGCGCGAAACCCCCGTTTATCAGAGGAATTCGCGACCCCATGGCCGCCCAATATGCTTTTGTCATGAAGGACATGACCAAGTCCTTCCCCGGCGCCCAGAAGCCGGTGCTCAACCACATCAACCTGCAATTCTACCAGGGCGCCAAGATCGGCATCGTCGGCCCCAACGGTGCCGGCAAGTCGACCCTGATGAAAATCATGGCCGGCATCGACAAGGACTTCCAGGGAGAGGCCTGGCCGGGCGAGAATATCACCGTCGGCTACCTTCCGCAGGAGCCGCAGCTCGACCCAAGCAAGAATGTGCTCGAGAACGTCAAGGACGGCGCGCGCGATGTCGCCGACATGGTCGACCGCTTCAACGCGATCTCGGCCGAAATGGGCGATCCCAGGGAGGATACCGACTTCGACAAGCTCATGGAGGAGATGGGCGACCTCCAGGGCAAGATCGACGCGGTCGACGGGTGGACGCTCGACAACCAGCTCGAGGTCGCGATGGAAGCACTCCGCTGTCCGCCCTCGGACTTGTCGGTCGAGAACCTTTCCGGCGGTGAAAAGCGCCGCATCGCTCTCACGCGGCTGCTGATCCAGAAGCCGTCGATCCTGCTGCTCGACGAGCCCACCAACCACCTCGACGCCGAGAGCGTCCAATGGCTGGAAAACCACCTCAAGGAATATGAGGGCGCGGTGCTGATGATCACGCACGACCGCTACTTCCTCGACAATGTGGTGAGCTGGATCCTCGAGCTCGATCGCGGGAAATACTTCCCCTACGAAGGCAATTATTCGACCTACCTCGAGAAGAAGGCCAAGCGGCTTGAGCAGGAGGAGCGCGAGGAGAGCGGCCGCCAGACGGCCATCCGTCACGAGCTCGAGTGGATTCGGCAAGGCGCCAAGGCCCGCCAGACGAAGTCGAAGGCGCGCATCGCGAAGTTCGACCAGCTCGTCGCCGCTCAGGAAAAATATGTGCCCGGAAAGGCCGAGATCCTGATCCAGGTGCCCGAGCGCCTGGGCGGCAAGGTCATCGAGGTGAACAACGTCAGCAAGGCCTACGGCGACAAGCTATTGTTCGACGATCTGTCCTTCACGCTCCCGCCGGGAGGGATCGTTGGCGTGATCGGCCCGAACGGCGCCGGCAAGTCGACCTTGTTCAAGATCATCACCGGGCAGGAAAAGCCGGACTCAGGCGAGATCGAAATCGGCCCGACGGTACACCTCGGCTATGTCGACCAGAGCCGCGACCACCTCGATAATTCGAAGAACGTTTGGGAAGAGATTTCTGACGGTCTCGATTACATGAAGGTCAACGGCCACGACCAATCGACGCGCGCCTACGTTGGCGCGTTCAACTTCAAGGGCCAGGACCAGCAGAAGAACGTCGGCAAGCTGTCCGGCGGTGAGCGCAACCGCGTCAACATCGCCAAGATGTTGAAGCGCGGCGGCAACGTGCTGCTGCTCGACGAGCCGACCAACGATCTCGACGTCGAGACCTTGGGCGCGCTCGAGGAAGCGATCGAGAATTTCGCCGGCTGCGCGGTGGTCATCAGCCACGACCGCTTCTTCCTTGACCGGCTCGCGACCCATATCCTGGCGTTCGAGGGCGACAGCCACGTCGAATGGTTCGAGGGCAATTTCCAGGCCTATGAGGAAGACAAGGTCCGTCGCCTCGGCGAGGAAGCCACGCGCCCGCACCGGACGAGCTACCGCAAGCTGACGCGGTAGGACCCGATGATCACCATCACCTCGCTGCTGTGGATCTGGAAAGGATCGGACGCGGCGGGGCGCTGGTACTTCATCACCGTGCCGGACGAGGAATCGGATGAGATCCGGGCGCATGCCTTGGGAAGTCCGCGCGGGTTCGGTTCGGTCAAGGTTGAAGCGCGGATTGGCGACGTAACCTGGCGGACGTCGGTGTTTCCGCTCAACAGCGGCGGCTACCTGCTGCCGGTGAAGGCTGAAATCCGGAAAAAAGCCGAGATCGGCACGGGTGATGAAGTGACCGTCGAGCTCGAATTGCTTTGAGCTAGGCTTTCCGCCTGGCGGCGAGATTGTCGGCGGTTTCGTCGAAACGGCTCGCCATTTGCTGCAGGACGATCGTGCTTTCACGGCTGTAGAGTGCGTCGGCGAGGCGTCGGCAGCGCTCTGCCTGCTCATGCAGCGAATCCGCCTGCTCGTCGGTGACATCGATCAGCACGTTGACCGCGCCCTTCAGGGTGCCATCTGAATCAAAGAGCGGGGTGGGGTATGGTTTGAAGGCCCGTCTCGTGCCGTCCGGCCGTTCGGCAATGGCGATCGAATTACGAATCGGCTCCCGCTGCTTGATCGCCTGCGCCATCGGGCAGTCTTCGTGTTTCATCGGCTCGCCGATCGTCGTGTAGAGCTGCCAGCTGACGCACCAGCGGTCTCGGCCAAGCCGCGGCTCACGGCCGGCGAACTCGACACATGCTTGATTCCAATAGGTTACAGCACCTTCTGCATCTGTGGTGTAAACAGGTGCGGGAAGCCGATCCAACGCGCTTTGCCAATCTTGATCGGTCGAAAGCGCAACTAATGCGTGCTCGACAATCTGTTCTGGATCCATCGGTCCTGCACCCGCCCCGTCTGGATGTAACTTATGTTACAAGCAGAACCGGCCATCAGAGGGGCGGTTCCGCCTCTCCCCAAAAACTAAAGCGCTGTGGCAATCGGACAACAGCCTGTTCGATTCGCAGGCGAAATTTATCTGTGGATCAACGATCCACAACCTAGCGTAGGCGCTTCACCAACAACCGGCCGTCCTCGCCGTTTTTCACCTCAAAGTTCGGCACGGCCTTGATGAGGTCGGAGAGGCGGGTGAATCCGTAGTTGCGGGCGGCGAAGCTCGACACGGCTTTGGCCCGCTGGCCGAGTTCCGAGAGAGGCGTGTAGCCCTCGTCATCGCGCTTGGACGCCTTGTAAGCCGAGCCGAGCACCTGGAGCAGCTCGGTATCGACCGGCCGTTGCCCCTTGCCCGCGGCGGGCTGCTCGAGTTGCTCCTCGTCATCCAGGGCCAAGGCGCCGACGTCGAAGAAGCGCGTGCAGGCTTGCTGGAAGGAGAGGGGCGTCTTGGCAGTTCCGAAGCCATACACTGGGAGCCCATCCTCACGGATTCGCTGGGCGAGCGGCAGGAAGTCGCTGTCCGAGGACATAATGCCGAAGCCGTCGACATTGCCGCGGTAGAGAAGGTCCATCGCGTCGATGGTCATGCGCATGTCCGTCGCGCTTTTGCCTTTGACGACGTCGAACTGCTGCATTGGTATGATCGAGTGAAGGCCGGTCAACTGGCCCCAGCCTTTGAGGCTGGCCTTGGCCCAATTGCCGTAGGCGCGGCGAATATTGATCGTGCCCAACTCACCGAGGACAAGGAGAACGTCGTCCAGGTGTTCGGGCGAGGCGTTGTCGGCATCGATGAGCAAGGCGATGTTTGCTTCCTGCTCGTTCTGGCGGTCGCGCATCCTTGTCCCTTTTGGCCGAGTCTTTCATCGCTTCTCTAGCGTCGCGTCGCGGAATGACCACCGCTTGCCGCGACCCTATTTGCCAGATGAACGGCGGATGATCGATGCGGGAACGAAACGCCTTCTGAACCGCTTTAGGGTTTCGAAGCGAAGGGGCGCGTGTGAGAAGGGATATTACGATGAGGAAATTTGGTCTTGCCGCAGCCCTGGCCGCCACTGTTGCGGTGTCGGGCTGCGCTACTACTCCCAACCAGTACGGTTACGATCCGTATTATGGGAATAACGGCTATTATCAGCCTGGCTACGGAAACACGCAGGTCGGCCGTGCGGCCACCGGCGCTGCTATCGGCGCCGTGGGCGGCGCGATCGCCGGTGCGGTGATCCCGGGCGTCAGCACTGGCACGGGCGCGCTTGCCGGCGCGGTCCTTGGCGGTGTTCTTGGTGCTACGATCAACGGGCGGCAATATTATCGCGATACCCGCGGCTATTGCTACTACGTCGACCAGTACGGCCAGCCGCACTACGACTACAACACGCGCTGCTAGTCAGCCGACACTCTAATTGAGTTGCTGCTAGACGGGGCGGAAGTCTTCTTCCGCCTCGTCGAGCACGTACAAGCGCCCTTCCGCGACCGAGAAGTGGGCACCGTGCAGCTTCAGCTTTCCGCTCGTTTCGCGCTCCGTAATCCAGGGGAAGGTGCGCAAGTTGGCGAGGCTGACTTTAACCGCCTCGCGTTCCATTGCCGTGAAGGCTGCGCGATCGAGGTTGGGGTGATCGGCGCGGATGCGGTCCGCGGCGTCGTGCAGCATTCTCACCCAGTCCGCGATGAAATGGCCTTCGCCGGGATCGGTATCGTCGAACTGGCCGGTGAGCGCAGCGGCGCAGCCGCCGCATAAGCCATGCCCCATGACCAGGATCTCGCCGACCTCCAACTGGCTGACGGCGAATTCCAGGGCTGCCGAGACGCCGTGGAAGCCGCGGCTCGTTTCGTACGGCGGGGCGAGCCCAGCAATATTTCGAACCACGAACATTTCGCCCGGCCGCGCATCGAAGATTTGCGCCGGGTCGACGCGGCTATCGGCGCAGGACAGTATCATGACCTTGGGGCTCTGGCCCTCAGCGAGTTCCGACCACCGCTCGCGCTCATGATGCCAGTCGTTCTCGCGGAAACGGCGGTAGCCTTCGATCAATTGGGTCAGGTAGGGCATGGCCTATCGCGCTAGCGGCACGGGGGCGGGGGTGGCAAGGGCGCCTCTCAATCGCTATCTGGCCGCCATGAACGCTCCGGCAGCCGTACCTCCAAAGCAGCGCAAGCCCGACTGGATCCGCGTCAAAGCCCCGGTCAGCGAAGGCTATCATGCGACGCGCAGGCTAATGCGCGATCTCAACCTTGCGACCGTTTGCGAAGAAGCGGCGTGCCCGAACATCGGCGAGTGCTGGACCAAGAAGCACGCGACGGTGATGATCCTTGGAGACACCTGCACGCGCGCCTGCGCCTTCTGCAACGTCAAGACCGGCATGCCGCGCGCGGTCGATCCGCTTGAGCCGGAGCATGTTGCGACCGCTGCGGCCGAACTCGGCCTTGAGCATATCGTCGTCACCTCGGTGGATCGCGACGACCTGCCCGATGGCGGCGCATCGCAATTCGTGAAGGTGATCGAGGCGCTGCGCCGCAACACGCCCAACACGACGATCGAGATCCTGACGCCCGATTTCCGTAACAAGAGCGAGGCGGCGATCGATGCGATCGTCGCTGCCGGGCCCGACGTCTACAATCACAATCTCGAGACCGTGCCGCGGCTCTATCCGACGATCAGGCCGGGCGCGCGCTATTATGCGTCGCTACGCCTGCTCGAAAGCGTGAAGCGCAAGGCGCCGCATATCTTCACCAAGTCAGGCGTGATGGTCGGTCTGGGCGAGCAGCGCCTCGAAGTTCACCAGGTGATGGACGACATGCGCTCTGCCGGCGTCGATTTCCTGACCATGGGCCAGTATCTCCAGCCAACCCCGCGCCATGCGAAGGTCGAAGAGTTCGTCACGCCGCAGGCGTTCGATGCTTATGCGGCCATCGCCCGGGCCAAGGGCTTCCTGCTGGTCGCCGCTTCGCCGCTGACGCGGTCGAGCTACCATGCCGGCGACGACTTCAAGAAGATGCAGCAAAACCGTGCCGAGCAGCTCAAGCGAGAAGGCGCGAATGCCGCGGCATAGCGAAACGCGGCATCTTCCCTACACGCCCGAGCAACTGTTCGACATGGTCGCCGACGTTGCCCGTTACGACGAATTCCTACCCTGGGTGGTCGCGGTACGCCTCCGATCGGCGAGCGAGAAGGAAACGGTCGCCGACCTTGTCGTCGGCTTCAACGCTTTCAAGGAGCGGTTCACCAGCCGCGTCGTCAAAGACCCTCCGAGACGGATCTGCGTCGATTATGTCGAAGGCCCGCTCAAATATCTGCACAACGAATGGACGTTCGAGCCGGCCAGCGATGGCGGCACCAACGTGCATTTCTCGGTCGATTTCGCGTTCAAGTCGCGCATCTTCGAAACCTTGGCGGGATCGATGTTCGACCGGGCGCTTCGGCGCATGACTTCGGCATTCGAGCAGCGCGCGGCGGCGCTTTACGGCATCAGCAATTCGAGCGCGCAAAGCGCCGCCTGAAGCCGCACGCCCGAGCGCGTCTTTTCGTCGAAGAATTTCTGGTCGGCGACGATCTTCGCGGGATCGGCATCGCGTTCCGCACGCGCAAAGACGACCGTGCCCACCGGCTTGGCCGGGGTACCCCCGCCCGGGCCGGCGACACCGGTAATCGCCACGGCGATATCTGCGTCGGAAGCGGCAAGGGCGCCGCGGGCCATCGCCCAGGCGGTGGCGACGCTTACCGCGCCGAACGTGTCGACCACGTCTTCCGACACCTTGAGCTCGCAGATCTTGGCGGCGTTCGAGTAGGTCACATAGCCGGCCTCGAACATTTCGGACGAGCCGGGGATTTCGGTGAGCGCGGCGCTGACGAGGCCGCCGGTGCAGCTTTCGGCGACAGCGACGCGCCGGCCGGCCTTGCGATTGGCCTCGACCACTTCGCGTGCCTTGTCGACCAGAAGATCGGGAAGAAGAGAGTCTTTCACTTAAAATATCCCATTCGAATGCTTGCGACCGCTTGGGCGGCAATGCCTTCACGCCGGCCGGTGAAGCCGAGGCCTTCGGTCGTGGTCGCCTTGATGCTGACCTGATCGATCGAAAGCCCGGCAATCCCGGCGATCCGGGCGCGCATCGCGGCCCGATAGGGCCCAACCTTGGGTTCTTCGGCAATCACGGTGCAGTCCAGATGGTCGATCATCGCGCCCTTCGAGCGCAGCAGACCGACCGCATGTTCCAGAAATAGGGACGAATTCGCGCCTTTCCACTGCGGGTCGCTCGGCGGGAAATGCTCGCCGATGTCGCCAAGACCCGCTGCGCCGAGCACTGCGTCGGTGATCGCATGGAGCACGACGTCGGCGTCGCTATGACCGGCGAGCCCCCGCGGATGGGGGATTTCGACACCGCCGAGCATGAGCGGTCCCTCCCCCGCAAAGGCATGGACGTCGAACCCCATGCCGGTCCGCGGCGAGAGACTCCCAGCCAGCCATTGGGTCGCGCAGTCGAAATCGGCGGCGGTGGTGAGCTTATCGAGCGCAGGGTCGCCTTCGACTGCGGCCACCTTCATGCCCGCAGCGCGGAGGACGGTTGTTTCGTCGGTCGGCGAACCGTTGAACTGGGCATATGCTTGGCGAAGCGCGTCCAAGCGGAACGCCTGGGGAGTCTGAACGCGGACCAGCCCGGAGCGGTTCAAGGTCTCGTCTAGGCTGTCGCTTGCGCGGGCAAGCGTGTCGCCGACCGACAGCACCGGCGCTGCGCCGTCGAAGAATTCGAGGCTCGCCACCAACCGGTCGATTACCGTCGGGGGACAAAAGGGCCGGGCCGCATCATGGACCAGGACCGCATCGCCTTCGATCTGGCTGAGGCCGGCACGGACCGAGTCCGCGCGCTCACTGCCGCCTTCGATCAGCGTGCCGACGTCGAGGCCCTGGAGCGCGGCCGACGCGAGCGGCTCCTGGCCATCGCCGATCACCACCCGGGTGGCTTGGACGGCGGGGTGTCCCGCCAGCGCCTCGACTGCCCAGCGAAGCACGGGCTTGCCGCCGAGCAAGCGGAATTGCTTGGGCACGTCTCCGCCCATGCGGGAGCCGGACCCAGCGGCGACGATGAGGGCGGTGACGGTCATTGCGCGCGGGCGTTAGGCGTCCGCGCCTTGTCCGCCAAGGGCTTCTCCATTATCTGCGCGGCTTCCATGAGCGCGCTGAAGCCCATCAAGATCGGCCCGATCGAGGTCGGATCGCCAGTCATCCTGGCGCCGATGACGGGCGTCACCGACCTGCCGTTCCGGCGGGTCGTAAAGCGCTATGGTGCGGGCCTGACGGTGAGCGAGATGATCGCCAGCCAGGCGATGATCCGCGAAACCCGGCAGTCGCTGCAGAAGTCGCTTTGGGATCCGGCGGAAGAACCGGTCTCGCTCCAGCTCGCGGGCTGCGAGCCACATTTGATGGCCGAGGCGGCGAAGCTCAACGAGCAGCGCGGTGCCGCCATCATCGACATCAATATGGGCTGCCCGGTCAAGAAGGTCGTCAACGGTGACGCCGGCTCTGCCTTGATGCGCGACCTGCCGCTGGCGGCGAAGCTAATCGACGCAACGGTCAAGGCCGTGAAGGTGCCGGTGACCTTGAAGACGCGGATGGGCTGGGACCATTCGAGCCTCAATGCGCCCGAACTTGCTCGGATCGCCGAAGACCTCGGCGTCCAGATGATCACCATCCATGGGCGGACCCGCTGCCAGCTCTACAAGGGCGAGGCGGATTGGGCTTTTGTGCGCCGCGTGAAAGAGGCGGTATCGGTGCCAGTCATCGTCAACGGCGATATCTGCTCGATCGAGGATTCCCGGACAGCGCTGGCGCAGTCCGGCGCGGACGGTGTGATGATCGGCCGCGGCGCGTACGGACGTCCGTGGCTGATCGCGCAGGTGATGAGCGAGCTGGGCGGAGGAGGGCATCGGCCCGATCCGAGCCTCGACGAGCAGCTCGAAACCATGCTCGAACAATATAGCGACATGCTCGCGCTCTACGGCACGCACACGGGCGTGAACCTCGCCCGCAAGCATATCGGTTGGTACACCAAGGGCCTGCCGGGCTCGGCAGAGCTCCGCAACAAGGTCAACCAGCAGGACGACCCGGCGGTTGTGACCAAAATGCTGCGTGATTTTTATGCACCGTGGCTGACCCGATCCGCCGCTTGAATTAATTGTTCCGGACACAGGTGTGTTTTTGATGCAACGGCCGTGAGTGCCTGCTAGGGCGCTGAGCGAATGGATGCGCTTACGGCCGAATCACCGGTGACATCTCGGCAGGAAAGCTGGCTCAAGCGCGAGCGTGCGAGCGGCCGGTTCTACGATCGTCTTGCCGTGCTCATCGGCGCCTTCCTGGTCGGTGCGCTCACGGTAGCGGTATGGGTGCTGAGGCGGGGGGCCGAGCCCGGCACGCTCTTGTCTCCTCCGCTAATCGCGCTCCTGCTGATTGCGATCCTGCTTCCGGCCATCGCCCTCATGGTGCTGTTCTCGCGAAAGGTTGCGATGCGCCGGGCGGAGCAGGGGGGTCTGGGCAGCGGCCGCCTTCACACGCGCTTGGTCGCGCTGTTCTCGGTCATCGCCGCGGTTCCGACGGTGCTGGTCGCGATCTTCGCCTCGCTGCTGTTCCAGAGCGGGCTCGAATTCTGGTTCTCCGACCGGGCTCGGAACATGCTCGAGAACACGGTCGCGGTGGCCGACGCCACCTATCGCTACGAGTTAGGGCGCGTCGGGAACGAAGCGACGACCATGGCTGGGGACCTCACCGGGTATCTCCAAAAGGTAACGATTGACGATCGGCGGTTCGAGACCGGCCTTGCATTTCAAACCTACCAGCGGGCGTTGAGCGAGGCGGCTATCCTGCGGGTCGGCTCGAAGGGAGACATCCAGACGCTCGCGGTCGCGAACGGCTATGTCGGGATGATCGACAACAAGCGGATCGCGCTGGCGATCGCCAAGCTCCGCAGGCTTCCGGACAACGCCAGCGTCGACGCCGGTGCACCCAATCGGATTTCAGTTGTTACCCGGCTTAGCCCGGGGACCGACACTTACCTCTATGTCGGGCGCCAGCTCGATCATGAGGTCGCGAGCCAGATCAATCGTGCGAACGCGGTAATGCGCGATTACCAGGGGCTGCTGGCCAAGTCGCGGATCAACCAGCTGCGCTTCAACGCGGCGCTTCTGCTGGGCGCTCTAGTCATCGTTGGGCTGGCGATCTTCACCGCGCTCAGGCTTGCCGACCGGCTCGTCCGCCCCGTTGGAGAGCTGGTCGCGGCTGCTGGCCGGATCGAAGCCGGCGATTTCTCCGCCCGCGTGCCCGTGACCAAGACCGAGGACGAGGTGCAGACGCTGGCGACCGCGTTCAACCGGATGACGGGACGGCTTGAGGAGCAGACGAACGCATTGCGCACCGCCAACACCCAGCTCGAAACTCGCCGTGCCTTCATGGAAGCGGTGCTGTCGAGCGTGACCGCGGGTGTCGTGGCGGTCGATATGAAGAACCGAATCCTTCTGCTCAATCGCTCGGCGGCTACTCTGCTGCAGAAGGGTGGGGAAGAGTCCGAGGGCAAGCAACTCAGCAAGCTTTCGCCCGAGCTCCACGAGTTCGTGCGCGGTGAGCAGTCCGAAGCCGATGTGCTCCTAGCCGCGGACGCCGGCCAACGCACGTTGGCGGTGAAGCGCGTGCGCTACCAGGACGGGTCGGTGCTGACCTTTGACGACATCACCGACCAGCTGTCGGACCAGCGACGCGCCGCCTGGTCGGATATTGCGCGCCGTATCGCGCACGAGATCAAGAATCCGTTGACGCCGATCCAGCTAGCCGCCGAGCGGCTCCAGCGCCGCTTTGGCGGAGAAGTAACGTCGGACGCTGATACATTCGAGCGACTGACCGGCACGATCGTTCGCCAGGTTGGCGATCTCCGTCGGATGGTCGACGAATTCTCCAACTTCGCCCGCATGCCCAAACCCGTGTTTCGCGACGAGAATGTGTTCGAGATCGCGCGCCAGGCTCTGTTTCTTCACGAAGTCGCGCATCCGGCGATCACCTTCGTGCTGGATCCGGCGCAGGGCAATTTCCCGATGGTTTGTGACCGTCGCCAGCTTGCTCAGGCACTCACAAATGTTGTGAAGAATAGCGTTGAAGCCATTGAAGGCAGGCGGGCGAGGGGCGAGCATAGCCTCGCGGGCGATCGCGTCGAGCTGCGCCTGCACGACGAAGAGGGGCATCTCGTCCTCGACGTGCTCGACACTGGCGTTGGCCTTCCCGAAGACCGCGAGCGGCTGACCGAGCCCTACATGACGACGCGGGTGCGCGGCACCGGCCTCGGCCTCGCGATCGTCAAGAAGATCGTCGAGGAGCATATGGGCGAGATCGCCTTCCTCGACCGACCGGGCGGCGGCACTCATGTCCGGATCGCATTCGACACTGCAAAGCTTGCGCATCTCGCGATCGATGAGCCCCAAACCGACGACGATGAAAACAATGAACAAGAAGGCGAGGAAGCCTGATGGCGCTTGAAGTGCTGGTTGTGGACGACGAGGCCGATATTCGGGAGCTGGTGAGCGGTGTCCTTGAGGACGAAGGCTATACCGTACGGACGGCGGCCGACAGCAATGCAACCCTGGAGGCCATCGAGGAACGGCGCCCGTCCATGGTCCTGCTCGACGTCTGGCTCCAAGGATCGCGCCTCGACGGCCTCCAGTTGCTTCAGGAAGTGAAGCGGCGCGACCCGACAATCCCGGTCTTGATGATCTCCGGCCACGGGAACCTAGACACCGCCGTGGCGGCGGTGAGGGAAGGGGCCATCGACTTCATCGAGAAGCCGTTCGAGGCGGAGCGGCTGATCTATCTCGTCGACCGCGCCACCGAGACCGAGCGCTTGCGGCGCGAGAATGAGACGTTGCGCAAGCAGGTGGGACAAGAGGACCAGCTCCACGGGTCATCGGTCGCGATCAATACTGTGCGCGCAACCCTGAAGCGTGTCGCGCCAACCGGAAGCCGGGTTTTGATTTCGGGGCCGCCGGGTGTCGGCAAGGAAATCGCCGCGCGGATGATCCATCAATGGAGCCCGCGTGCCAAAGCGCCCTTCATCGTCCTTTCAGCCGCGATGATGAGCCCCGAGCGGGTCGAGGAAGAGCTGTTCGGCAGCGAGGTCGACGGCGCGATGCGTCCCGGCCTGCTCGAGCATGCCCACGGCGGAACCCTTTTTCTCGACGAAATCGCTGACATGCCACTGACCACGCAGGCCAAGATTCTGCGCGTCCTGACCGACCAGAGCTATCATCGGATCGGCGGTCAGCGACCAGTCAAGGTGGACGTCCGCGTGCTTTCGGCAACATCCCGGAACTTGTCGGAAGAGATTGCGGCGGGGCGCTTTCGCGAAGACCTGTTTTATCGCCTGAACGTCGTGCCGGTGCGGCTCCCGGCGCTTCGCGAGCGCCGTGAGGATATTCCGGAGCTCGTGAGCACCTTCCTTGCACGTTTTGCGGCCGAGCGGCGCATGTCGCCGCCCCGCATCTCTGAGGAAGCGATGGCGGCGCTCCAGGCGCATGACTGGCCAGGGAACGTCCGCCAGCTGCGGAACATCATCGAACGGACCCTCATCCTGGCGCCAGGCGACCGCGCGTCGTGTATCGAGGTCGATCTGCTGCCGGGGGAAATCCTGGAGGGTCAGACGGCATCGGGCAGCGGCAACACCGCGATGGCGATCATGGGCAGTCCGTTGCGCGAAGCGAGAGAATCGTTCGAGCGGGAATATTTGCGCATTCAGATCCGGCGCTTTTCCGGCAACATCTCGCGCACCGCGACGTTCATCGGCATGGAGCGCTCGGCCCTTCACCGTAAGCTGAAAGCCCTGGGGATCGGCGACAAGCGGGAAGACGAGGAGTAGAGGAGGCGGGTAAGGAGTTGGCGTCATGGCCGCGCGATCGCTGAGCCTGCAGGATCATTTCCTGAACAGCGTCAGGCGCGCCAAGCTGCCCGTCACCATCTTTCTGGTGAAGGGCGTCAAGCTTCAGGGCGTGATCACGTGGTTCGACGCCTTTTCCCTGCTCTTGCGCCGGGAGGGTGCTTCGCAGCTGGTCTACAAACATTCGATCTCGACCATCATGCCGGCCGAGCCTCCGGCGGACTTCGTCGCGACGCAGCCCTCGACCGACGGGAAGGCGGGGCTGCAAGACCTGTTCCTCGCTGCGGCCTCGCGCGACTCCGAACGCATGACCCTGTTCCTGATCAATGGTGTCATGCTCCAGGGCTCGGTCACTGGCTTTGACCAGTTCAGCCTGGTCCTCGAACGCGGAGGCCAGATCCAGCTCGTCTACAAGCATGCAATCTCCACCTTGCAGCCGGCCCATGCGCTGAACCTTGAGCCGGGCGGCGAGGAGGGGGGCGACGCTGAATAATTTCGACGGCAATGGCGCGATCGAGGTCGCCAGGGGCGAACGCGCGGTCATCGCCGTGCCTGAGCTGCCGCGCGAAGGCTCGCGGCGGTCCTCAGACGCGCGTGTCGAAGAGGCATCGGGCCTCGCTGAGGCGATCGGGATTGACGTCGTGGTGGCGAAGCCGTTCCGCGTCCGCTCTGTTCGCCCCGCGACGTTACTGGGGAAGGGCCAGGTCGAGGAGATCGCGGAGCTGGCGAAGGCGCAAGATGCGCATTTGCTGATCGTCGATTCAGCACTCACCCCGATCCAGCAGAAAAACCTCGAGGATGAAGCCGGGACCAAAGTCATCGACCGGACTGGGCTGATCCTGGAAATCTTCGGTGAGCGCGCCGCAACCGCGGAGGGCCGGCTCCAGGTCGAGCTGGCGCATCTCGACTACCAGGCAGGCCGCCTGGTCCGCAGTTGGACCCACCTTGAGCGCCAGCGCGGCGGCTTCGGCTTCCTCGGCGGGCCTGGCGAAACCCAGATCGAGGCAGACAGGCGATTGATCCGCGATCGAATGGCGAAGATTCGCCGTGAGCTCGACCAGGTGAAACGGACGCGGACCTTGCATCGGGGGCGCAGGCAGCGCGCGCCGTGGCCGGTAATTGCCCTGGTCGGCTATACCAACGCGGGGAAATCCACGCTTTTCAATCGACTGACCGGCGAAGCGGTATTCGCGGAAAATCTGCTCTTCGCGACGCTCGATCCGACCATGCGCGACATCAAACTGCCGGGTTTTGACAAGGTCATCCTGTCTGACACGGTCGGCTTCGTGTCCGACCTTCCGACCGAGCTGATCGCCGCGTTCCGCGCGACACTTGAGGAGGTGGCGTCTGCAGACCTCCTCGTCCACGTCCGCAACATGGCGCATCCGGACCGCGAGGCGCAGCGGGAAGACGTGGACGACGTACTGACCTCGCTAGGCCTGTCGGAAGAGGGGGCGCCGCCGCGGATCGAGGCGTGGAACAAGGTCGACCTCCTCGGCGGACAGGAGCGCGAGCGTCTGATGGAGGAAGCCAAACGACGCGAGGACGTGGTGCCCATCTCAGCGATCACCGGCGAGGGACTAGACCGACTCCGGGACCGGCTATCGGGGCGGTTGAGGAGCGGCGAACAGATCCACGACATCCGCGTCGCGGCAAGCGAAGGAGGCAAGATTGCCTGGCTGCATGCCAGGGGCGAAGTACTCGAGCAGCAGCTGGACGACAGCGAAATCAGGCTGTCAGTGAGGTTATCGCCAGATAATTGGGCGCGATTTCAAGCGCTTGAGTCGGCCTGAGCCGCCTTTACGGCGACCCACAGCGCCTCTTTCTCATCCAGGGAAAGGCCCTCGAAGCCCGGCGTTTTCTCGATCTCGCGGAATCGCTTCTCGAATTTGCTATTCGCTTCACGAAGCGCAGCTTCCGGTTCAATGTTAAGATGGCGTGCGAGGTTTACGACGGCGAACAGCAGGTCGCCGAGCTCCTCGAACATGCGCGGATGTTCGCGTTCGGCGTCGAGCTCGGCCAGTTCTTCGTCGATCTTGGCGCGCGGACCCGCCGCATCGGGCCAGTCGAAACCCGTCCGCGCAGCCCGTCGTTGCAGTTTTGCGGCGCGTTCTAATGCCGGAAGTGCCAGTGCAACGCCGGCTAAAGCGCTGTCATCTGGCGATTTCTGGCGCTCCGCGGCCTTGATATTCTCCCAGCCAGGACTGTGGGTCGCGTCGCCGAAGATGTGCGGATGACGACGCTCTAGCTTGTCGCAGATGCGGGAAATGACGTCATCCAATGCGAAGTGGCCGGATTCCTCGGCCATTTGCGCGTGAAACACGACCTGGAGCTGGAGATCGCCGAGCTCGTCGGCGAGGCCATCCATATCGTCGCGGGCGATCGCGTCCGCGACCTCATAGGCTTCTTCGATCGTGTAAGGCGCGATGGTCGCAAAGCTTTGCTCACGATCCCATTCGCAGCCGGTGATCGGATCACGCAGCCGGCGCATGATCGCGACCAGGCGATCGATCGGGCGCTGGCGAGGCTCAGACGGCATCGCGAGCCCTGTTTCCTCCATATTCTGTAAGTATGATAATATGCATTATGTAAAGTATCTCTACGATCAGGAGACCAAAACCAACCATCGCCCCTCAACGCCCCACCGGCTCAAGGAGGACAGATAATTCATGCCGAGGACGTTCAAATCTTCGTTGTCCGCGATCTGGAGCCCGACGTCGCTCCGGCGAATTCCGCCAACCTCGAGGTCCGCGGCGCGGCCGGTCGACATGCGCACGATCCCGTTTCCAGTTCGAACATACTGGTCCCGCTGCGGCGAAATCTCCACGCCCGCACTCAATGCCGTGTTCCGGCCGACCGTCGTCATCGTCGCGCCGCTGTCCACCAGGAACTTCACAGGCTTGCCGTTGAGGCTCGCGTCGACCCAGAAATGCCCGTCGATCGCCATGGGTATGCGGGTTTCGAAGCCATCCTGGACCGGCGTTCCGACTGCTTCGGCTTTCAGGCGTTGAGCAACCCAGCCGAAATCGTCCCGAAAAGCGAACAGGACGAAGCCGGCCGCGAAGATCAGGATCCAAGCCAGAGCCATCTTGGCGAGCTTCAGGCCCGGCTCTCGCCGCGCCATCAGCCCGCCGAGGACGAGCATCATCGCCAACAGGATGTAGACGCCGCCGAGCATGTTGTTGTTGGTCATAGCGCGATCTCAAGCCCGTCATGGGCCGGCGCCGCCCAATCGGGCAATTCGTTGACGAGGGTTCGGTAATCGAAGCCGTTACCCATATGGACCAGGTAAACCGCGCCGACCTTGAGCTCGCGCGCAGCCGCAAGGACGCCATCGAGGTGCATGTGAGTCGGGTGCGGTGTTCGCGTCAGGCAATCCGCGATCCAAACGTCAACTCCTTCATAGAGAGCCGCCATGTCGTCAGTTAACGCACTGAAATCGACAGCATAAGCGGCGGAACGACCACCTTCATCAAAGCGCATTCCGAGCGAAATCGGCCCGCCGTGCGGCTGATCGACGAAGCGGGTCACCACATCGCCGAAACTCACCTTTTCCCCGATCTCTCGCGCCTCTACGATCGGGCGATAGAAATCGGACTGCTCGAAGGCGTAGCCGAAGCGATGCTCGAGCTCGTCCAGAACGTCCCGTCGGCTGTAGAGCGGGATCGAGCCGCCGACGGCCGCGGCGACCGGGCGAAGCTCGTCGATGCCGTGGCAGTGATCGCCGTGCGCGTGGGTTACGATCACGCCGTCCAGCCGGCTGACGTCAGCGCTAAGCAATTGTTGGCGAAGATCCGGCCCGCAATCGACCAGCATCCGCTGGTCCGCGCTTTCGACGAGGATCGAAGTTCTCAGGCGCCGGTTGCGCGGTTCGTTGGGGTCGCACTGGCCCCACTCGTTTCCAATCTTGGGGACGCCGGTCGAGGTTCCGCAGCCCAGGATCCTGATCTTCAACCGATTATTCCTGGGCTTTGGCGAACAATTTGAAGAAGTTGGCCGTGGTTTGCTCGGCGAGATCTTCTGGATGCTCGTCGCGAATGCCGGCCACAAAAGCGGCGGTGTCGGCGACGAAGGCCGGTTCGCACTTGTGGCCGCGGTGCGGGACGGGAGCGAGGAAGGGCGAATCCGTCTCCACCAGCATCTGGTCCTTGGGCAGCCACTTCGCCGTTTCCTGAAGGTCCGCGGCGTTTTTGAAGGTCACGATGCCCGACAGCGAGATGTAGAAGCCGAGGTCGAGCCCCTTGCGCGCCAGCTCCGCCGAGCCGGTGAAGCAATGGAGGACGCCGGTAACGCCCCCTTCCCTGACCGCAGCGCCAAGCATCTCGGCGGTATCGTCTTCCGCCTCGCGAGTGTGGACGACCAAGGGCAGCCCGGTCTCGCGGGCAGCGTCGATATGCGCCTGGAATCGCTCGCGCTGCGCCTGCCGGTCGGACTTGTCGTAGTAATAATCGAGCCCGCACTCACCGATGGCGATCACACGGGAATGTGATGAGGCGTCCACCAAGGCCTTCGCGCCAAGGTCCGGATGGGCATCGGCCTCATGCGGATGGACGCCGACGCTGGCCCACACATCAGGCTCGCGCTCGGCAACGCCGATGATCGCATCCCACTCGCGTTGGCGGGTCGAGATGTTGAGGAAACCGGAGACGCCACGCGCTCGTGCGTTTTCAAGCACTTCGCCCTGGCGTTCGACCAGCCCTTCGTAATTGAGGTGGCAGTGGCTATCGATCAGCCTCATTTGGCGCCCTCGGCCGCCTCCTCTTCCTCCAGCTCGAGGCGCGGAAAGAGCGGCGTCGGCTGCGGGATCGGCGCACCGCCATCGCCGGCAGCGATGGCCGCGAGCAGCTTCTCGGCCGACGCCGGGATTACCGGCGCAATCGCCTGCGCAAGCTCCCGTACGGCCACCACCAAGGTACCGAGCACGGCCGCCATGCGCTCAGGGTCGGTCTTGCGCAGCGCCCAGGGCGCCTGAGTGTCGACATAAGCGTTGCAGGCGAAGACCGCGCGCAACCACGCTTCGATCCCGACCGAGAATGACAACCGCTCGAAGGCGTCCGGCACTTCCTCGTTGGTCGCCTTGCGGACCAGATCGAGCAATTCTCGGTCTTCGGCCGCGTCACCTTCCGCTGCGATGACGCCGTCCAGATTCTTGAAAATCATCGACAAAGTGCGCTGAGCAAGGTTGCCGAAGCTGTTCGCAAGCTCGGCATTGGCCCGGTTGACGATAGCTTCGGCGCTGTAGCTGCCATCCTGCCCGAACGGCACCTCACGGAGGAAGAAGTAACGCACCGGATCGACTCCAAAGCGTTCGGCGAGTTCCATCGGGTCGATGACGTTGCCGACGCTCTTTGACATCTTTTCGCCGCGGCTGAGCAGGAAACCGTGGCCGAACACCTGTTTCGGCAGCGGTAGCTTGGCGGACATCAGGAACGCCGGCCAGTAGACCGCGTGGAAGCGGACGATGTCCTTGCCGATCAGGTGCACGTCAGCAGGCCAAAAGCGGTCGTATTCGGCGCGATCGTCGGGATAACCGACACCAGTCATGTACGTCGTCAGCGCGTCGACCCAGACGTACATCACATGCCCAGGTGAATTGGGCACCGGCACGCCCCAGTCGAAGCTGGTCCGCGAGACGCTCAAATCCTTGAGTCCCGCCTCCACGAAGCGCAGCACCTCGTTGCGGCGGCTTTCCGGGCGGATGAAGTCGGGATTGTCCCGATAGAGCTTTAACAGCGGCTCCTGATATTTGGACAGGCGGAAGAACCAGGTTTCCTCGGCGGTCCACTCGACCGGCGTGCCCTGGGGCGACAGCTTCTCGCCGCCCTCGCCCGGAACCAGCTCGCCCTCGTCGTAAAAGGCCTCGTCGCGGACCGAATACCAGCCCTCATAGCGGTCGAGGTACAGATCCCCCGCCTCTTCCATCGCGTTCCACAAAGCGATGCTCGCTTTGTGGTGACGCGGCTCGGTGGTCCTGACAAATTCGTCATATGACAGGTTAAAAAGATCGACCATCTCACGGAAATAGCCAGACATTTCGTCTGCAAGATCGATCGTTTCTCGGTCCTGCGCGCGCGCCGTCTGGACCATCTTGAGCCCATGCTCGTCGGTTCCGCCCACGAAGCGCACGTCGCGCCCTTGGGCGCGCTGGAAGCGGGCGATGGCGTCGCCAGCGATCGCTTCGTAGGCGTGACCGATGTGCGGCGGGCCGTTCGGATAGCTGATTGCGGTGGTGATGAGATAAGGTTCGGACATTCGGCGAACGCCCTAGCCGCCGGAGTTTAGCGCTTCAAGGAAGCGGGTTCGGCGACCCCGGCTAGGATTCCGCCAATCTGGAACACGGTCGCCGCGGGATCGAGCGACAGGCGCGGCGCCATCACCGCGAGGTCCCGCGCCTTGGCGTAGGCGTCCAATGCCCGCTCGCGCGCGCCGCCTTCGAGGCGCTTCGCCTCACGCGCAATCATCGACGGCGCGAGGTCGAGGAATGCCGCATAGCGATCGGCCGCCGTTTTCTTGCCGAGTTCGGACGCCAAGTCTGAGCGGCGCGCGTTGGTGGGGTCGCCCTGGCGAAGGATCGCGACCGCGGCATTCTCGAGTTTGGCAAGGTCAAGCTCGGCAAAGGCGAGCGCCCTTCCCGCCGACCCGAACGACATCGACACGACCTGCTTGCGCTCGGTTTCACCCAGCTGCGTCTCCCTCTCGAGGATCGACGTCATGGCGTCATCGTCCAAGCCGCCGAAGTCCAGACGGCGGCAGCGCGAGCGGATGGTCGGGAGAAGCCGTCCCGGCGCGTGGCTGACGAGTAAGAACAGGGTGTTGGCGGGTGGCTCCTCCAAGATCTTTAGTAGCGCGTTCGCCGCTTCCTTGTTGAGTTCGTCCATGCTGTCGATAACCGCGACCCGCCACGGCGACAGAGCGGCGGTCATGCCCATGAAGTCGCCGAGCTCGCGGACCTGCTTGATCGTGATGTCGCGCGCGAGCCCGTCACCCTTTTCCCTCGGCAGGCGCTCCAGCCAGCGCATGTCAGGGTGACTCCCGGCGTCCACCAATCGAACGATGGGGTGATCGTCGGGCGCTTCGATCCTGGGAAGCTTGACCGGCGGCCCGGCGGCATCGGCCAGCACCCGGCGGGCTGCGGCTTTGGCGAAACTTGCCTTACCCACGCCCTTGGGCCCGGCGAGCAGCCAGGCGTGGTGAAGCTTGCGCGAGGCCCAGGCACTGGCAAACTGCTCGACCGCGCGGTCCTGACCGATGATCATGGCAGAAGGTCCTCGATCTCACTCAGCAGTCGCTGCGTGACTTCTGCCGGCGATCCGGAGGCATCGACCAGCCGCACCCGATCAGGCTCCTCCGCGGCGATCAGGCGAAAGGCCAAGTCGACCTTGTGGTGATAATCCACACCGCGCCCGCCGATCCGGTCGCTTTTGCCCCCATCCCGCGCGTCGGCACGCTCGGCGCCGTCGTCGAGCGTCAGCACCAAGGTGCGGTCGGGAAAGCAATCGCCCATGGCGAAGGCATTTATCGCGCGCACCGCTTCGATGCCGAGCCCGCCCGCGCCGCCCTGGTAAGCGAGCGAGCTGTCGACGAAGCGGTCACTGATCACCCAGCGGCCACTTTCCAGAGCAGGTAGAATAGATTTTTCGAGGTGGTCCGCTCGCGCGGCGGAAAATAGCAGGGCCTCGGCCCTTGCTCCCCACCGGTCATCGCTTCCCGACAATAAGATTTCTCTGATCTTTTCGGCGCCATCGCTTCCCCCGGGCTCGCGGGTCACTAACACTTGGATGCCCCGCTCATTCAGCGCTTCGGCCAGCGCGCCGACCTGGGTCGACTTACCGGCCCCCTCCCCGCCTTCGAGGGTAATGAACCGCCCGCGTGTCGTCACGCCATCCCGAACAAGGATTTGAGGCCGAGCCAGATGCGGCCGAAGAAGCCGGCGCGGCCGACGTCATTGGCGGCGACCAGCGGCACAACCTGCGGCGGCGTGTCGCCGGTCGTGATGATGAGTTCGGCAACTTGCTGTCCCTTGGTGATCGGAGCCACCAGTGGGCCTTGGTAACGCACCTTCATCGAGGTCGCGCCCGTGGCCAGCCCGGCGGGAATGGTAACCGCAAGGTTGTGAGGCGCCACGAGATCCACCGAACTGCTCGACCCCATCTGGACTTGCGCGGTACCGACCTTCGCGCCTTGGCTGAACAACGGTTTTGCGGTCCAGGCGCCAAAGCCCCAGGTAATCAGCCGCGTCGACTCCTGGACGCGCGCATTCCAGCTGTCGAGGCCGGCAACGACCTCGATCAGGCGGCGGCCGTTCTGCTCGGCGGAGCCAGTGAAGCCATAGCCTGCCTCATCGGTGTGGCCGGTCTTGAGGCCGTCGGCGCCTGGCACCTTGCCGAGGATCGGGTTGCGGTTCGCCTGCGTGATGTCGGCGCCCGACCCCAGCGTCTTGCCCCAGGTGAACGACGGCAACGAATAGAATTGCTTATAGAGCTTGTAATGGTTTTCGATCTCGTAGCGGGCGAGCGTCGCAAGGTCGCGTGCGCTGACATAGGTCACGCCATTGTCCGGCCAGCCGTTGGCGGTGCCAAAGTGGCTGTTGGTGAGCCCGATCTTCTTCGCGAGTTCGTTCATCTGGCCGGCGAAGGCCTGCTCGGTCCCAGCGATGCACTCGGCAAGAACGACGGACGCGTCATTGCCGGACAGGGTTACGATTCCTTTCAGCAAATTCTCGACGCTGACCTGCTCGCCCGGCGAGAGGAACATGGTGGAGCCGGCGGCAGGCCCATGCCACTTCTGCCAGGTTTCCGGGCGCACGGTGCACATTTTGCCCAGTGGCAGCTTGCCGCTGTCGATCAGCTCGAAGGCGACGTCGGTGGTCATCATCTTGGCCATCGAGGCCGGCGGCATCCGCACGTCGGCGTTCTTTTCATACAGCACCGCGCCCGATGACAGGTCGATCAGGAAGGCGACCTTGGCCGGCGTATCGAAGGTCGGGGCGGCCGCGGGGGCAGCGCTGGCGAAGAGCAGGGAGGCGGCGGTGACGAGAAGGATTGTGCGCGACAAGGACGATTTCCCCGATTCAAATTGGGTGTTTGCTCCTCCTATCGCCGCGCAATCGCGTCCGCCAGAACTCCGACCGAAAGCGCGTAAAAATTCGAGCAATTGTAATCGAGAATGGCGTGATAGTTGGTGGTGAGCAGGAAGGCCCGGGCGTCGTAACCATCGGGCTCGATCAGCGCAGCCATTTCATTATCAGGAATCGTGCGCCCGATCGGAGTCACGCCCATCGCCCGCCATTGGCGCATGCTGAGCCAGCGGCTGTGCCGGCGGTAGACCTGTGGGCAGCGAGGCGCGGTGACCAGGCTGACGATCGCCTGGCGGTTGAGGTTCGGCGGGGTCCGCACCGCGATCCCCCAGGTGACATTCGGCTTCCACCCGGCATCGCGCAGGTACTGGGCGATGGATGCGAGGCCATCCAACTCGTTCGACCAGATATCGGCATAGCCGTCACCGTCACCGTCGGCGCGGAGGCGAAGCGCGACCGAAGGCATGAATTGCGGATAGCCGGTCGCGCCCGCCCAGCTGCCCTTGAGACGCCAGCGCGGGACGCCCTGGTCCATCAACTTCAGCGCGGCGACGAACTCGCCTTCAAAGAAATCGCGCCGGCGACCGTAATAGCCAAGGCTCGCGAGCGCCTGGAGCAAGTCGGTGTTTCCTGTCACCGTGCCGTAGCTCGTCTCGTGACCCCAGATCGCCATCAGGATCGCCGGATCGACGCCGTAACGCACCTCGAGCGAGCGCAGCGAATTGTAGTGCTCGGAATAATTGGCCTGTCCGCGCCGCACGAGTGAGGAGGTCACATGGGTGCGTAGGTAAGGTGCGAGGGTTCCGACCACGCCCCCGCTGCTCCTCGCGACTGGCTCACTTGCTTCCATCGAGATCACGCGCTGATTCAGGGTCAGGTTGGGCACGTTGGCATCGATCGTCGCTTGGCGGACGCCTTGCTGCCGCGCGAGGATGGACAGCCGAAGCTTGTAGGTGTCCCAGGCCGAGCGCGTCGGCTGGGCATAGCCATAGGTCGGGGTGGCATAGGTCTGCGCCAGCTGGACGTTTGCAGGCACCGCATTATTGTGAACGGCCACCGGCGCAGCCGCAGAGCCGAGCGAAACGGCCGATAACCCCACAAACCCCCAGCCGTTCATGCTCAACACGCCCTCCTCACGCGACAACAGGCTAGAGGGGATAACCCGTTCAAGGCCAGCTTGGTTCAGCGCGCGCCTTGCACAGCTTGTCCTGTCGGGCGATAGCAAAAGGCCAGCGGAGAGGTGGCCGAGTGGTTTAAGGCAGCGGTCTTGAAAACCGCCGTGGGTGCAAGCTCACCGTGGGTTCGAATCCCACCCTCTCCGCCACTTGCAGCAAGCGCGGGGAAAACATTCATCTTGCATTCACGCTACAAATGTAGCACACTACAAATGTAGCGCGACGATTCGGTCGTGAAAGGATTCAAAATGCTGAGCAAGCTTCCGCCCCGCGAACGGCAAATCGTCGACATCCTCTACGAGCGCGGCGCGCTTCCCGTCGCCGACATCTGTGACGCCCTACCAGATCAGTTGAGCGGTTCGGCGGTTCGCGCGATGCTCAAGCGACTCGAGGACAAGGGATACGTCCAGCGCAACGAATCGGACCGCGGCTTCCTTTACAGCCCCGTCCTGTCCGAGAATGCGGCCAAGAAGTCGGCGCTGAGCGAAATCGTTCGCGTCTTCTTCAATGGGTCGCCGGCGAGCGCGGCAAGCGCGCTGCTCGGCATGTCCGATAAGCTTAAGGAAAAGGACCTGGACGCCCTGGAGCAAATGATTGCTAAAGCCCGCAAGACCAAGGGAGACAAATAATGCACGTTCTCCTCGGCATCGCGCTCAAGTCGCTGTTGATTGCCGGGCTGACGCTCGGGCTGCTCGAGCTCATGAAGAAGCGCTCGGCGGCAGAGCGGTCGTGGGTCGCGCATATCGGCCTTATCGCGCTTGTCCTGCTCGCGTTCGCGCCGCTTGTCCTGCCCAATTGGACGGTTGAGACGCCGGCCATGTTCGATTCCCAGCCGGCCGAGGTTGCCAAGCCCGCGACGGTCCCGCCGTCGGTCGGTACGGCGACCCCGGCGGTAACGCCTGCGGTAACGCCAGCGCAGAGCCGGTTCTCGCTTAGCCCGACCGCCACGACCATGGCCCTTTATGCTTTGCCTGCGGCGATCCTGCTGTTCATCACCTTTGTCGCGCTTGCACGATTGATCGCGCTGCGCGCCCGCGCCGATGTGCTCGTCGACGGTCATTGGCTAAGCGCCCTCGCCCGCGCCCAGCGCCGGATGGGCTTCAAGCATGGCACCGCGCTGCTGACGAGCGACGAGCTTGCCTCGCCAATCAGCTGGGGCCTGATGCGCCCGGTCATCCTACTCAATTCGCGCGCTGTCGAAGCTTCGGGTGAAGCCGAGGCGATCATTGCCCACGAGCTGGCGCACGTCGCCCGCATGGACTGGGTCAAGCTGCTGCTCGCCCGCGTCGCTACCGCGCTGTTCTGGTTCAACCCGCTGGTCTGGGTACTTGCCCGCGAAGCTCACCAGCTGCGCGAGGAAACCGCCGACGACGCAGTGCTCGCGGCGGACATCAGCGACACCGATTATGCCCAGCTGCTGGTCGGCGTGGCGCGTCACGAATGTCCCGGGCTGCTGCTCGGCGCGCATGGTGTCGCGCCGTCGAAGAGCTCGCTCGCCCGGCGCGTTGCCCGAGTGCTCGACGGCCAGTCGGTGCGCGGACCCGCGGCGCGCTCCTTCGCGATGGGTGTGTTCGTCGGCGCGGTCCTGGTTGCAGCCCCCCTTGCAGCCCTTACCCTTGCGCCCGCCGGAACCAAGGAGAAGCAGAAGGCCGCGGCTGCGGTCAGCACCAAGACGTCGCCCCAGACGAGCTATTACGATGCCACAAGCGACCCAGAGGTTCCGACCGACCTTGGCAGCATCATCGCTGACGGAGTGTCGACATCGGTCCACGCCGCGGTCGCGGCAGCCGTTCCTGCCCGCATCGAAGCCGAGCAGGACGTTCGCTCGGCGGCAATCGAACAGGCGCTCGAGAGCGCTGCGGAAGCGCGTCGCGATGCGCTCAAGCAAGCCCGCATAGCTATTGCCGACGCGGGTCGGGAAGTCAGAATGGTTCATGGCCCAGGTTCACGGTCCATCGTTATCGGCGATGGTGAACTGACCCCCGAATATATCGGCGCAATGCGCGCGATTTCACCGCGTCTTGCACGCCTCGACATGGACGAGTTTGCGAGCATGCGGGCTGTCGGCGTTACGCCGGACTATGCCCGCGGCATGATCGCAGCTTTCCCGTCAATCGATTCCGATGGGCTGGTCGAAGCGCGCGCGATCGGCCTGACCGGTCCTTACGTCCAGGCGCTGCGCGGCGCAGGAGTCCGCGGAGACCTCGACGACTTCGTCCAGATGCGGGCGATGGGTATCGATCCGAGCTTTGTTGCACGAGCCCGGAAGGCAGGCGTCAACATCTCCGATCCTGACGAGCTGGTCCAACTGCATGCGCTGAGCGGAAGCCCGGCACCTCCGCGGCCACCTAAGGCGCCGCGAGCGCCGGCGCCGCCTGGCGGCTGGGATAGCGATCCCGACGACGGCTGATCCTTCGGCCCAAGCCTAACCGACGACCTCACGACAGCGAATTTTTGAACGCCCTCCTCGGGCGAACGGGCGGACTTTGCCCAGAGCAGATTGAAAGGAGACGACCAATGAACCGGTGTTTCGCAATGATGTGTGCGTTGCTCTTTGCCTTCGTAAGCGTGTCCTCGGCGTGCATGGCTGCGCCATCGGACTGGGTTAGCTTCGACCTCCGCGGTCAGCGCGACCAGGGCGAGATTCGAGCGACGTTCCGCGATGAACGGCGCGGCAATGACGACAATGAGTGGTCCGGTGGTTTCAAGCCCTCCGAGCTGATCGGTCTCGACGTCGGCGGATTTTATTTGGCCGGGTCGAGGCCGCTTCGCTTTGCCGTGGTGCGCGAGGCCGGGCGGCTCGATTGTGCAGGCAATGGCGGCTCGTCGCACATGGGCGGCAATTGCAATTTCTCGGCCGATGCCGGGTTCCTGAAGCTACTTGCGGATCGGGGCATCGGCACGCCCAGCCGCGAACAGATCTTCGGGCTGGTCGCGCTGGATGTGCACCGAGCGCTGATCGATGCGGTTACCACGGCTCGTTACCCGACCCCGACGATCGACGATCTCATCTCGATGACCGCGATTGGCGTCACTCCAGCCTATATCAGCGAGCTGGCGAGCGCGGGCTACCGGCCGAAGTCGATCGACTCGCTGGTCCAATTCAAGGCGCTGGAGATCACGCCGCAATGGATCGGCGGGCTGGCCAGCATCGGCTACGCCAACATTCCGGCAGACGATCTCGTGCAGCTGAAGGCGCTCAATATCGGCGCGGACTATATCAGCGGCTTCAACAGCATCGGTTATGGCCGCCTGCCGGTTGACGAGCTGGTGCAGCTCAAGGCGCTCAACGTGACGCCGGAATTTGCTCGCACCGCGGCCGCTTCGCGACGCCCTCTGCCCTCGGTCGACGAGCTGGTTCAGATGAAGATGTTCGGGCGGGTTCGCTAACCATTCGTTTCGCCCCTTCGCCACTTCGTCGAGGCCGAAGGCGTCTTCCGTCGAACCGTTGGTCGAACGGTCGAACTTGAATGGAGCCTAATGTGAGCCCCGCGTAGCGGGGGTCGAGGCTCCACCCCAGGGAACCAGGAATGATCAACTTTGCGTATCTCGCGACGGCGTCCGTCGCGGCAGTCCTTGCTGCACCCGCGCTTGCCGCAGAGCAGGAGCCCGCAACAGCGGCCGCCAGCGCTGCGCTGGTCGCACAGGAAGGTCGCCTGACGGTCTACCAGGCCGCCTTCTTCGCCCAATATGCGCCGCGCACCGCGCTCGACATCGTGAAACGCGTCCCCGGATTCACGCTCGATCTCGGTGCGACGCAGACGAACCAAGGCCAGGTCGACGTGCGCGGCTTTGCTGGTACTGCCGGCAACGTCGTGATCAACGGCGCCCGCCCAAGCTCCAAGGCCGAAACGCTGGATGTCACGCTGGCCAAGCTACCTGCCCAGCAGGTGCTGCGGGTCGAGGTCGGTCCGGGCGACCTCTACGGCTCGGACTATGCCGGCAAGAGCCAGGTACTGAACATCGTCATGTCGGCTAACGGTGGGTTCGATGCGAACGTGACCGCGTCCGCAGTGCGCTGGTTCACCGGCTATGTGAACACCGACATTTCCGGCTCGGCATCGTTCCGCCACGGCGCGTCGACCATCAACGTCGCGGGTGGAACAGGCCGCAATCGCCAGCTCCAGGAAGGCCCCGACCTCGTCACGGATGTCCTCACCGGCCAGCCGATCGAACGTCGAAAGAAGTTCAACAGCTATTTCAACAAGGATCCTTACCTGTCGGCGAGCTGGGCGCTCGAGCGCGGGTCGGACGATGCCTATCGCTTCAACGTCCGCTGGCAGCCGAGCAAGTTCGACCTGTTCCAGAACAATCGCGTGACGCCGGCCGATGGTGCACCGCACGACGACAACCTGTTCCAGCATTATCGCCGTCCGGTCATCGAGCTCGGCGGTGACGTAACGCGCCCGCTTGCCGGCGGCGCGATCAAGCTGGTCGGGCTCGCGACCCGCCGGAAGCGCGACGACGTCGATACCATCGTTCAGCGCAATGGGTTGATCGAGGACAATGCGACGGTCGACGGCGGCTTCGAGCAAGTCACCAAGGCGCAGCGCAACGAGACCATCGGGCGGCTGAGCTGGACTCGCGCGGACTTGCTCGGTCTGTCGTTCGAGGCGGGCGCCGAGGCCGCCTACAACACGCTCGATTATCATCTCGCCTTGTCTCTGACCGATGAGGATGGCCAGCAGGTCCCGATCCCGCTTCCGATCGAGGATGCGACGGTCAAGGAGAAGCGCGGCGAGGTCTATGTCAGCGTAGGCAAGAACCTGTCGCCCGCGCTGCGTATCGATGGCGGCGTCAATTACGAATTCTCGAATCTCAAGGTGGGGGGCGACGCTCTCGCCGACCGGACTCTCAAATTCTTGAAGCCGAACCTGACGGTTGACTGGAAGCCGGGCGGCGGTTGGCACACCCAGGCGTCAGTCCGCCGGACGGTCGCTCAGCTCGACTTCTATGATTTCATGAGCGCGGCGAACCTGTCGACCAACCAGGTCAGCGGCGGAAACGAGAATCTGCAGCCGCAGCGCAGCTGGGAGTTCCGGCTGACCGCGGAACACCCCCTGCTCGGCGACGGCCTGTTCAAGCTCGATCTTGGGCATGACCTGGTCAGCATGCTCCAGGACCGCATACTGATCTGCGACCCCACGCACCCGAATGACGCGAAATATTGCTTCGACGCGCCGGGCAACCTTGGCACCGGCAAGCGCTATTTCGCCTCGCTGACGGTGGACGCGCCGCTCGACCGGCTGTGGTCGGGGCTGCGCGCGAAACTGACCGGCACCTACCAGAAAACCCACGTCGAGGATCCGGTCGACCACAAGATGCGTCGTTGGAGCAATTTCTGGCCCGACTGGCAGTGGGACCTTGCCGTCCGCCGCGATCACGGCGCCTTCTCGTACGGGTTCGAGCTTACTGACAGCCAGCGCTGGACGACCTTCCGCACCGACGGATTGGACACGAGCTTTAACGGCGGGATCTACGGAACTGCGTTCGTCGAATACCGGCCGCTGCCCCGGACGTCGGTCACGCTCAACGTCGACAACGCGCTGAACACGACTGCCAGTCTCGACCGCCTCATTTATGACCCGAACCGCGTCGACCCCACTTCGATCACGAGGGAGCAGCGCGTCCGCAACAACCATATCTCGGTGGGGCTGACCCTGAAGCAAAGCTTTGGCGGCGGTGGCGGGGTGGCGAAGTAGCGGGAACGCGGCTAAAGGCCCCGCAACTTCATTCAACGCGGGGTTTTAGCAGTGGCCGAGCCAGCCATTCTGCCGTTCGATTGGCAGGATCCGTTCGATCTCAATCACCAGCTGTCGGACGAGGAGCGGCTGGTCCGCGACACGGCCGAGGGTTACGCGCAGGAAAAGCTCCTGCCGCGCGTGACGTCGGCCTACCTCGACGAGCGCTTCGACCGCGAGATCATGAATGAGCTTGGTGAGCTCGGCATGCTGGGCGCAACCGTCGACCCGGAATATGGCGGTGCCGGCCTCGGCTATGTCAGCTACGGCTTGATCGCGCGCGCGGTCGAGCGGGTGGACAGCGGCTATCGCTCGGCCATGTCGGTGCAGAGCTCGCTCGTGATGCACCCGATCAACGCCTACGGCAGCGAGGAGCAGAAGCGGAAGTTCCTGCCCAAGCTCGCGACCGGCGAATGGATCGGCTGCTTCGGCCTCACCGAACCTGATGCCGGCTCCGACCCCGGCAGCATGCGGACCCGCGCGCAGAAGGTTCAGGGCGGCTACGTCCTCTCCGGCACCAAGATGTGGATCACCAACTCGCCCATCGCCGACGTGTTCGTCGTGTGGGCAAAATCGGACGCGCACGACGGCAAGATCCGCGGCTTCGTTCTCGAAAAGGGCGCCAAGGGCCTGACCGCGCCGAAGATCAAGGAAAAGCTGTCGCTTCGCGCCTCGATTACCGGCGAGATCGTCATGGATCAGGTCGAGGTCGGCGAGGATGCGCTCCTCCCCAACGTCGAAGGGCTCAAGGGTCCGTTCGGCTGCCTCAATCGCGCTCGCTACGGCATCGCCTGGGGCTCGATGGGCGCCGCCGAGGCCTGCTACCAGGCGGCGCGCCAGTACACGCTCGATCGCAAGCAGTTTGGGCGCCCCCTTGCCTCCAATCAGCTGGTCCAGCTCAAGCTCGCCAACATGGTCACCGAGATCACACTAGGGCTGCAAGCGGCGCTCCGCGTCGGCCGCCGGCTTGAGGATGGCGAGCTGATCCCGGAGACGATCAGCCTGATCAAGCGCAACAATTGCGGCAAGGCGCTCGACATCGCGCGGATCTCCCGCGACATGCACGGCGGCAACGGAATCAGCGCCGAATTCCAGGTCATGCGCCACGCTGCGAACCTCGAGACGGTCAACACCTATGAGGGCACGCACGACGTCCATGCGCTGATCATGGGCCGCGCGATTACAGGTCTGTCGGCCTTTTAGGTCTTGCGCCACTCTCGGCGCGTCAGTTTCACATAGCCTTGGCGACGCCGCCCGCTACAATCCGACCGATCGACCGCTCGGTTTGATTGTGGAGGGCAATTATGAAATTCCGGCTGTGTTTTCTCGGGGCGCTTCTGGCAACGTCGACGCCGGCGTGGGCGGGCATGGATCAGTTCGCTTACGGTCCCGCAATCACCAATTTCGGTGCGATTGCCAAGGTGGACTCCGACCTGCCCCTCTCGAAGCGCATCGATTACAAGCTCGCCTTCGACATCGGCAAAGGCACTCCCGAAAAGGTCAATGGCGACCTCGATAGCGTTGCTCGCTTCATCAACATGTTGGTCGCCGACGGTGTGCCGATGTCGAGGATTCACGCGGCTGTGGTCGTGTGGAACGCCGGCATGATGGATGTGACCAAGCAGTCTCGGTACGAACAGGAATATGGCGGCGCGACCAATCCGAATATTGCGCTCGTGGAGCAGCTGATCGCCAAGGGCGTCCAAATCTACGTGTGCGGTCAGTCCGCGGTAAAATACGACGTTGCGAAGAGCGACCTCTTACCGGGCGTCAAAATGGCACTTTCCGGAATGACAACGCATGCGATGCTCCACGAGCAAGGCTATCTGGTCAATCCATAGGCCCGCGCGCGCTGAGCTTGGCCGCCACCGACGCAATCGCCGCTTGCGACGATAGCCTTCCGGCCTATGCTCGCCGCTTGGTCGAGCGGGGGCGTTCACATGAGTCTTACGGGTTGGATCATCCTGGGCGTCGTCGTCCTGGTGCTGCTTTACGTCATGGGCATTTACAACCGGCTGGTGCGGTTGCGCGCGCTGGTGAAGGAAGGCTTCAGCGGGATCACCGTCCAACTGAGGCGCCGCGCCGACCTTATCCCCAACCTGGTCGAGACCGTGCAGGGCTATGCGACGCACGAGCGCGAGGTGTTCGAGCAGGTCAGCGCCAACCGCTCCAAGGCGCTAAGCGCCGGGAGCGTCGAGGCCACGGCGCAGGCAGATATGCAGATGAGCGGCCTCCTCGGCCGGCTATTCGCGGTGGCGGAGGCCTATCCCGAGCTCAAGGCCAATACCAACTTCCTTCAGTTGCAGGATCAGCTCTCCAATATCGAAGGCGAGCTGCAGAGCGCGCGGCGCTATTACAACGCGACCGTCCGCGACCTGAATTCGACCATCCAGAGCTTCCCTCCGGTGCTGATCGCGCGGCCGATGGGCTTCACCGAGGAGCCTTTCTACCAGGACGACGATCCGGCCATCCAAAGCGCTCCAAAGGTATCCTTCCCCAAGCCGGCGGCCTGACATGCTGCGCGCTTCAGGCGCTATCGCCTTATTGCTGCTTGCAGGCGCCACGCCCGCGCAGGCCGAGGAACGCATTCATCGCTACCTAAGCGACGTCCAGATCCGTCAGGATGGGGCGCTCGACGTCACGGAGACGATCGAGCTTCGCGCGGAAGATCAACAGATCAACCACGGCATCTACCGCGATTTCCCGACCCATTACCGTGGGCGCAACGGCGGGCAGGTGCGCATCGGCTTCACCTTTGAAGGGGCGACGCTGGACGGACAGCCTGTCCCGGCCAGCACCTCGCCGTACGGCAATGGCGTTCGCATCAAGGTCGGCGATCCCGACACCTACGTCTCGGTCGGGGATCACAGCTACGTCCTCCGCTATCGCGCAACGCGGCAGATTGGCCGTTTTAAGGACTATGACGAGCTCTACTGGAACGCGACCGGCAATGGCTGGCTGTTCCCAATCGACGTCGCCGAGGCGCGCATCCGCCTGCCCATGGCGGTCCCGTTCGGCCAGCACGCGGCTTACACCGGTCCAGCGGGTTCGACGGACAGCAATGCCGAGGTCAGCAACGAGCAGCCCGGCGAGATCGAGTTCCGCACGACGCAGCCGCTCGGGGCCTATGAGGGGCTGACAGTCGCCGTTGCCTTTCCCAAGGGGATCGTCGCCGAGGTGGATAGCGGCCAACGTGCTGCGTGGTGGCTAGCCGATTACGGCCCCCCTGCCCTGGGTCTTCTCACGCTGCTTGGGCTGATCGGCTTTTATTATGTCGCTTGGCAACGCGCTGGTCGCGACCCACGCGCCGGAACGGTCGTTCCGATCTTCGCGCCGCCTGACGAGCTTTCGCCCGCCGGCATGCGGTACGTGACCAAAATGGGCGCAGACAACCGGGCCTTCGCGGCCGCGCTGGTCGACATGGGCGTCAAGGGCCACGTTCGGCTGGTCGAGGAAGAAGGCGGCTGGATCTTCTCGAGCAAGAAAACGCGGATCGAGCGGCTCACCGGGTCCACGCCGTTGTCAGCGGAAGAGGAAGCCGCGCTCGATTGCCTGTGCCAACCCGGCGAACAAATCGTCATGGAGCAGAAGAACCATTCGAGTTTTTCCTCTGCAAAGAGCGCATTGGAAGGTGTTCTGAAGACAAAGTACGAAGGAAAATCGTTCAAGCGAAACTATGGCTGGGCGGCGGCAGGACTGCTCCTGTTCATCGCCGCAATCTGGCTTACGGCCTCGGCGGTTGTGCTAGCGCTGGATGGTGCGGAAATCTGGCAGATCGGCGTCGTTGCTGGCTCGCTCGCACTTTCGGGCGTCCTGTGGCTGCTGTTTCACGAATCGACGGTGGGCAAATGCCTGCTGACCCTGATCAGCTTCGTCGCGCTGGCCATTGCCTTCAGCTTGGGTATGCCGATCCTCGGCATCGCGCTTTCCAGCGGCTGGTACCTGCCGCTGCTCTTCCCGGTGCTGGCGCTGCCTCTGGCAATTTCGTGTTTCTGGTGGATTTCCGCGCCAACCGCAGAGGGTCGGACGGCCCTCGATCATATCGCCGGCTTCAAGCAATATCTCTCGATCACTGAGGGCGAGCGGCTCGACCGAATGATCCCGCCCAAGGATACGCCCGAGATCTTCGAGCGCTTTCTCCCCTACGCGATCGCGCTTGGGGTCGAGAACCGCTGGGCCGAGCGCTTTGCCGGCGTGCTTGCGGCTGCGGCGACGCAGGGACAACAGGGCTTTGGCTGGTATTCGGGCTCGAGCAGCCCGTGGAGCAATCCGACGAGCTTCGCCGACACGGTTGGCTCGTCTCTGTCGAGCACCATCAGCTCGGCCTCGACCGCGCCCGGCTCGAGCAGCGGCTCGGGCGGCGGCGGTTCGTCCGGGGGCGGCGGCGGCGGCGGGGGTGGCGGTGGCTGGTAGCTAGGCCCAGGCGGGGCGCTTCAGCACCACGGTCGCGCTCTCGTGATACACGACCTCTGAAACACACTCGAAGCCCAGCTTTTCGGCGAGCTTCATCGAAGGTCCGTTCTCGGGAGCAATGATCGCCCAGAAAGGCGACGGCTCAAGGTTTGCCTTGGCCCAGTCGAGCACCGTTAGACAGGCTTCAGAGGCCATCCCCTGCCCGTGCGTCTCGGTGTCCATGATCCAGCCCATTTCGGGCTGTTCACCGAACTCCGGGTCGATGTCTCGCCAGGCCGTGAACAGCCCCACATTGCCGATCAGCTTGCTGTCGGATTTCCGCTCGACAGCCCAGGTGCCGAAGCCGTTGAACTGCCAATTGCCGACGGCCGCTAGCAGACGACGCCAGCAATCCTCCTTCGATGCCGGCGTAGGACCGAAGTGCCGATGCACTTCGGGCTGGCAAAGGATTGCATGGTACGGGCCGAAATCGTCCTTTCGCCAATGGCGAAGGACGAGCCGTTCGGTTTCGATCCGCGGTGCTTCGCGGAACAAGCTTATTTTTTGCCGAGGCTGAGGCCGCCGAAGCGCTTGTTGAAGCGCGCCACCTGGCCGCCCGTGTCGAGCAGCTTCTGGTTGCCGCCGGTCCAAGCCGGGTGAACCTTGGGATCGATGTCGAGGTGAAGCGTGTCACCTTCCTTGCCCCAGGTCGAACGCGTCTGGAACTTGGTCCCGTCGGTCATTTCGACGGTGATCATGTGATATTCGGGATGGCCTTCGGACTTCATCTTAAATTTCCTTGGGTTAGCCGCTGGTTTCCGACCAGCAGCCGATAACAAGAGCGCGCGCCCTACAGGCCGAGGGTAAAAAGTGCAACCTCAGGCGGTGCGCGGCTGTCCTGATAGCCGCACCGCAGGGAGCAAGCGCTCGACGAGCGCAAAGCCGCCAAACAGCAAGGTTGCGTAGAACAGGTCGCCCGCAACCGTATTCTGGAAGAATGGAATGGCAGCGACGTAGCAGTCGGCAAGGCCGGCAGCAGTCATCGGATACATGGTCCCAAGCGTCCACACGCCAAAGTTGGTCACGACGAAGAACAGAATGGCGCTTGCGATGGCAGTAGCCCCGACGCGAGGCGCCGAAACGCGGTTGAGGGTAACCGAGCCCAGCAGCACGACGAGCGCGACCGCGACATACTGGATCCAGAAGCCCTGATAGAAGCCCAGCACCATGTCACTCAGCAACAATGCCGCAAGCGGTGCCGCGAACGCCAGCCAGCGCCGGCCGAGGTAAGCGCCGCTGAACAAAGCCATCGCATCAATCGGCGAGAAATTGGGCGGGTGAGGCACCAGGCGCAGCGCGGCAGCCGCGGCAATGGCCGAAAGAAGCGCGATCAAACGGGCGTGATTGCTGGTCATGCGCGCCTGAATAATGCGGACTCAGCCAATTTGACAGCCCGCCGATTGGCGCTCTAGCTGGCCGCGCGATTAGGGTGCCGCCCACCGGTTCTTACCGGGCGGGGGCGGTTCAAAGGGAAGCCGGCGAAATTCCGGCGCTGTGCCCGCAACTGTGAAGCCGAATTATTCGGCGAAGTCAGGAACCTGCCTTGATCGGTCGTCCGTTTCCCCGGCCGGGTCCAGCCGCGGGGGCGTGGGCACCGCTGCCGCAATTCCGCGGCGCATCCCTCTGTGACGACAGGTTCGTCAACAGGAGGATTCTCATGCCCGTTTTACCAATCGACGCCAGCCAAATCGTCATCACCGCGTCGCGCTCGCCCGAGCCCGAAGCGCAATCTCCCGCCAGCGTCACGATTTTCGACCGCGATCGCATAGAGCGGCTCGGCGAGCCACTGGTCCTGGGACTGCTTCGGCTGACTCCTTCGACGTCGGTCACCACGATAGGCCCATCGGGTTCGCTGACCGAGGTGCGCATCCGCGGGTCGGAGGCGAACCACACCTTGTTCTTCGTCGACGGGATCAAGATCAACGACCCCGCCTCCGGCGATGCGCCGCGCTTCGAGTTGCTTAATGCCGACCTCGCCTCGCGCATCGAAATCGTCCGTGGTCCTCAGTCGGCCCTGTGGGGATCCGACGCGATCGGCGGTGTAATCGCCGTCAATGGCCTCGACGACGCGCCTGGATACGCGGCCAGCGCCGAAGCCGGATCGTTCGGATTTCGCCGCGCGAGTGCTTCAGGGTCGCTGGTCATGGGCCCGACCAGCCTGTCGGGCGCAGTCGGGTGGCAGCGCGCGACCGGGATCGACAGCTTCGGCGCTCCGGGGGGTGACAAGGATGGCTATCGCAACCTGTCCGGACGGGTACGTGGTACCTACGCATTGGGGTCGGACGTACGGCTTGGGGCCTCGGCTTTGGCTCTAACTGGCCGAAGTGAGTTCGACGGGTACCGCCTCACCTTCCCGTTCGACCATACCGACACCCTCGACAGCAGCCGCAATCGACTGACTGCCGGCCGACTGTGGGCCGAATTCGGGACTGGGCAATCGGCGTGGATCGGCCGCGTCTCGGCATCGCTCCTTGGCTCGAGCAACCGCAATTATCTGGCCGATGATCCGATCAATCGGACACGCGGGACACGGCGAACGCTGGACGCGCAGCTCGAGCGGACCTTTTCGACGGGGGTTGTGGATCATCGGCTGATCGTCGCCGCAGAGGCCGAGCGTGAGACGTTCCACGCCCGCGACACGATCTACGGCGGCTTCACCAACCAGGACCGCAGCCGGAGCCACCAGGCGATCACCGCGGAGTGGCGGGCTTCGGCGAAAGCGATCCATGCCGACCTTGCGGTCCGCCGTGACGTGTTCAACCGCTTCCGCGATGCGACGTCATTCCGCGCCTCGTTGCTTGGCGATGTCGGCGGCGGTTTCCAGCTGACCGCCGCTTATGCGGAAGGGATCGCGCAACCGACGTTCTTCGATCTCTTTGGGTTCTTCCCGGGCAACTTCGTCGGCAATCCGTCGCTCAAAGCGGAAAGCTCGCGCGGATTCGAAGCCGGAGTGCGTTACCGGCGCGGGACATTTGCCGCCTCGCTCACCGGCTATCGTCAGCGGCTATACGATGAGATCATCGATGTGGGCGACCCCGTCACCTTCCTTCAGACGACGATCAACCGCGACGACTCCAGTCGCCGATCCGGGCTCGAGGCCGAAGTCAGTTGGCGGATTGCCGATAAGCTCCGGCTCTCCGCCAATTACGCCTATCTGCATGCGACCGAGCCCGATGCGGTGAGCGGGAGACCGGTCACCGAGCGCCGTCGGCCAAAACATAGTGGCGCGATTGCTGCGGACGGCGCGGTCGGCAGGTGGAGCTATGGAGGGTCGATCGCCTACGTTGGGTCGCAGCTCGACACGCGCGACAACTTCCCATTCGACGTTGTTCGGCTCGACTCTTACTGGCTGGCCGGCGCTCGTGTTGCTTACGCGGTGAGCCCAGGGATCGAGCTCTATGCGCGCGGATCCAACTTGTTCGACGCCAAATTTGAGAATTCGGTCGGTTATCGAACCGAGGGGCGCGGGCTTTTTGCCGGCATCAGGCTGGCCGGCCGCTAAGGGTTCAGGCGGGCGGGTCCGCGATCATCGCGGTGAATTCGCACTCGGTTGCGACTTCTCCGTCGAGCAAGGCCCGCCCGCTGAACTTGCAGACGCGCGCGCGTTTCTGGAGGAACTCGACTTCGAGGCGAAGGAGGACGCCGGGCTCGACCGGCTTCCGAAACTTCACGTTGTCGATCGACATGAAGTAAACAAGCTTGCCCGATCCGGCGAGACCGAGCGCTTCGACGGCGAGCACGCCCGCCGCCTGCGCCAAAGCTTCGACCTGGAGGACGCCGGGCATGATCGGCCTTCCGGGGAAATGCCCCTGGAAGAATTCCTCGTTCATCGACACCGCCTTGATCGCGACGATGCCTTTTTCCGGGTCGAGGCTTTCGACCCTGTCGACCAGCAGCATCGGATACCGATGCGGCAGCGCCGCCATCACCCGCGTCACGTCAAGCGGGCCGATGGCGGAGCTTACCGGCTGGTCGGTCAAAGGCTTAGCGACCCTGCGGTTGCTGCTGCGCCGGAGCTGCCGGCGCGGTCGTTACGATGGTCGGAAGCGCGGCATTGAGGCCGGCGAGCACGTCGGCGGTCACGTCGACGCTTTGCGCCGTCGCCAGGGTCGACCCAACTTCAAGCATGACGTTCGCGCCACGCTTCTGCATCACCTGCGAGTAGACCGGGCCAAGCTTGTCGCCGATCTGCTTCTGGATGTAGGCCTGATCGCGCTGCGCCTGTTCTTGGGCGCGCGACATTTCCTGCGCCGCTGACTGGCGTTTCGTGTCCCACGCCTTGGCACGGGCCTGTAGCGCCGCATCGGGCTCAGCGCCCTTGAGCGCGTCGAACGCGGTCTGAATCGACTTTTGCTCAGTCTCGAGCGGTGTCGTCAGCGCCTTGGCACGCGCCTCCAGCGAGGCCTTCTTGCTGTTGAGTGCAGCAAGGGCAGTCTTGCAGGCCGTGCAAGTCGCGGTGACGCGGTCGAGGTCGACCACGGCGATCACGGCCCCCGGAACGGCCTGAGCGCTGGCCGCTGCCGGCGCAATGAGAGCAGCCGCGGACGCGGCAATCACGAGCATGTTCTTCATTAGAATGATGTTCCTACGTTGAATTGGAAGAGTTTGGTGTCGTCGCCTTTTTGCTTGAGCAGGGCCTTGGCGAGGTCGAGCCGCAGCGGGCCAAAGGGGGAAACCCAGTTCACGCCGATACCGATCGACAGGCGGGGCTTCGGCGAATTGCCGAGGAACAATTCCTTAAAGCCCGGGGTCGAATCGAACTTCGTCGAGTCGTGCGCATTGCCGTTATAGTCGATGCTGCAATTGGGGTTGGGGCTGGTGAAGGCGCCAAGCCCGGTCGTTCCCGACTTGGGGATGCACGAGGCAACCACGTCGGTCAGCTGGGGCTTGGTGATGCTCCACAATGACCCGGCGTCCACATAGACCGACGGCCTCAGACCAACGCTCTTCAGCCCCGCGCTGGTCGGAAGCTCGAGCTCAAGGCGGCCCATGTAATAGGCCTTGCCGCCCAATGCGTCGGTAATCCTGGCCTGGTCGTTCGCGAGCGTTCCATCGGCGTTGTAGGGTACGCGCTGAATGCGCGGGCCGATACCGCGGATGTCAAAACCGCGAAGCTGGGGGCCGAAGAAGCGATCGGTGAGGCGGATCGGGTCGCGGCCAATGCCAGGCGATTTCTGCAGCGACTTGATGAGGCCGCCCTCGCCGTGCACCGAGAAGACCCAGCCACTGCCAAAACCAAGATATTTGGTCGCAAATGCGGTCGTGCGGAGATACCGGACGTCCCCGCCCAGCCCCGCGAAATCCTGGCTGAACGTTATGCGTTGACCCCGCGTGGGGCGGATGCCGTCGGTATCGTCGTAGAGGGTCGAATAACCGACCGATGACGTCAGCCGTGAACCGATTTCGTCGCAGAGGTACCGGCCGGCGCGCAGCGGGTCGCAGACTGCCGGAAGCGGTCCGGTGCCATCAGGGTCGGTGTAGAACGTGCTCTTGTCGAGCTCGACGCGGTCCTTGACCAGGCTGTAGCGTCCGCCGAAGTTCCAATATTCCGTGAGCGGGAAGCCGGTCCTGAGGCCGCCGCCGGTGCTGACCTGTTTGTAGGTCGTGTTCCGGCTGTTCCCGATATAATTGAAGCTGCTGTAGTCGCGCCGGTAGGCCTGGAAACCGAGCAGGATCGGCTTGTCGAGGAAGTACGGGTCCGCCCACCCTGCCTCGACCGACTTCGAATAGCGCGACCAGTTGACCGAAGCATCGAGCTGCTGGCCCTTGCCCATGAAGTTGTTCTGGCTGACCGCGAGCTGGATAACGAAGCGTTCGAGGCTCGAATAACCACCCGAGAGGGAGAGCTGGCCAGTCGGCTTTTCTTCAACGTTGGCGCCGAGCACGACCCGATCAGGGGCCGAACCCTCGGTCTGCTTAATCTCGAACTTGTCCTGGAAATAGCCCAGGCTCTGGATGCGGTCTTGGCTACGCTTGACCTTGGCGGCGTTGAACGCGTCGCCTTCGTTCAGGCGGAACTCCCGCCGGATAACCTTGTCCCGAGTGCTCGTATTGCCCGTGATGTCGATCCGCTCGACATAGACGCGCGGCGTTTCGTTCACCTTGAACGTCACGTTCATGAGGTGCTTTTCGGAGTCACGGTTGTACGCAGGATTGATGTCGGCGAAGGCATAGCCGAGGTTTCCGGCTGCTTCGTTGAGGTCGGTCACCGTGTCTTCGACGCTCTTGGCGTTAAACCAGGCGCCCTGTTTCACCGTCTTGACGTGAGTCATCACCTTATCGTTCGGGAAATCGCGAAGGGCGCTGTCCGCTTCAACGGTCCCGAAGTGGTAGCGCGGGCCTTCCTCGACGACGTAGGTGATCACGAAGTCACGCCGGTCGGGCGTGAGCTCTGCAAGCGCCGACACGACGCGGAAGTCGGCATAACCTTCGGTCAGGTAGAAGGCGCGGAGCTTCTGCTGGTCGGCCGCGAGGCGATCGGGATCGTAGGTGTCGTTCGACTTGATGAAGCCGAGCAGCCCGCCGGCCTGGCGCGTATACATTTCCTTGCGCAGGCGCTCGTCGGCGAAATTGGTGTTGCCGAGGATGTTGATCGCCCGGACCTTAGCGAGGTCGCCCTCGTAAATCTCGAACACCACGTCGACGCGGTTCTGGTCGAGCTGAACGATCTTTGGTTCGACTCGCGCGGCGAAGCGGCCCTGGCGGCGATAGAGTTCAAGGATCCGCTCGACGTCGGCGCGAACCGCCGAGCGGGTGAAGATCGTGCGCGGAGAGAGCTTGATCTCCGGCGTGATCTTGTCGTCTTTCAGGCGCTTGTTGCCCTCAAGGATGATGCGGTTGATGACCGGGTTCTCGCGTACGTTGATCACCAGGTCGCCGGTATCGCCGCCGTTGATCGTGACGTCGGCGAACAGCTGGGTCGCGTAGAGATCCTTCAGTGCCTGGTCGAGCGTGACTGCGGTGTAGGTCTGGCCGGGCGCGAGATTGGCGTAAGCGCGGATCGTCTCCGGCTCAAGGCGCTGGTTGCCGCGAACCGCGATCGACCGGATCGTCCGTTCCGTGGGCGCTGGGGCAACAGCGGGTGCTGCGGCTACCGCGGCGGGTTCGGGCGCGGGAGGCGCGGTCTGGGCAAACAGCGGCGCGGCGGAACCGCCAAGGACCGTTCCAACCAACAGCAGCGCACCGGCGCGCTTAAAACTCTTCGAACCTGAAATCACGCGTCCCCGCCTTATGAGAATGAAGCCGCGGCGCGCTTCGCCGCCAAGCCCCGGTTATTGCCCTGCCCCAAGCCTCCTAGCCAATCAAGCGTTGAAGCCGGTCCCACAGACCGATTGAGCCCAAATCATTGATGGTGGTGAATAAAACCAGTGCGAGAATGAGGGCCAGACCGCCCCGGAACGCCCAGTCGAGCGCCTTGGCGCTGAGCGGGCGGCGCCGAACGGCCTCGATGGCGTAGAAAAACAGATGCCCTCCATCCAGCATCGGGACTGGCAACAGGTTGATGAATCCGAGATTAATTGAGAACAACGCGAGCAGCCCAAAGAAGGGAATTGCGCCCAGGGTCGCTTGTTGGCCGGCGATCTGCGCGATCTTGATTGGTCCGCCGACATCCTCGGTACCGCGGCGGCCCGTGATTATCTGGCCTAGCCCGTCGAGCATCGAACCAAGGACGGTGAACGTGTAGCCCGTCGCCGTCGGCAGCAACTGGAGCGGCGGGACGGGTTCCACGACCAGGTTGGTTTGGAGAATGCCGAGCATCCCTATCCGATAGGACTGGCCGAAGCGGTCGCGCCCCATGCGAGTCTCGAGCGTTGTCGACATTGCTAGATGGCGGCCATCGCGAACTACATCGATCGTAACCGGCATGCCTGGGCGCAAGGTGACGATGCGCTGGAGGTCTTCGAAACTCGAAACTTCTTCGCCTGCGATGGCATCGATCCGGTCGCCGGGCTTGAGGCCCGCGCGCTCGGCCGGGCTTCCGGCCCGGACCGTTTCGACGATGTTGGGGCTGTGCGGTTTGCCGATGATCGCGAACAGCGCTGCGAAGATCAGGATTGCGAGCACGAAATTGGCTGCCGGGCCGGCGAGCACCACGAGGAAGCGCTGCCACACGGGGCGCAGCTGGAACGCCCGATCCCGATCTTCGGGCGGGATGGCGTTTTCATCCACGGGGGTGCTCGCCGGAGACATGTCGCCGATGAACTTCACGTAGCCGCCAAGGGGTATCCACCCGACCTTCCACCGGGTTTCCTGCTTGTCGGTCCAGCCAACAACTTCGTGGCCGAATCCGATCGAGAAGGTCTCGGCTGGAATCTTGAATAGTCGCGCGACCAGGTAATGGCCGAGCTCGTGGAAGAAGACGAGCGGACCTAGGGCGCAGACGAACGCGATCAGCACCAGCCAGACAGGCGGCTGCGAAAGCATCAGCAGGCCCCCGCTTTCATATAATCCTCAACCTCCGCCCGCGTCGCCCGGTCGATCTGCAAGACCTCGTCGATCGATGTCGGATGGTCATGGCGGGATCTGCTAAGCGCCTCGCCGACCGCGCTGACAATGTCAGGGAAGCGAATCTCGCCCGAAAGAAAGCGGGCGACGGCCACCTCGTTCGCAGCGTTGAGCACGATCGGCGCCGAGCCCCCGGCTTCGAGGGCCTGCCGGGCGAGCCTGAGCGCGGGGAAACGAGTCATGTCGGGCTCTTCGAAGTCGAGACGGGAGATGGCGGCGAGGTCGAGCCGCTGCGCCGGCGTTTGCATCCGCTCCGGCCAGGCGAGCGCATAAGCAATTGGGATGCGCATGTCGGGCGATCCAAGCTGCGCGAGCACCGATCCGTCGACATATTCGACCATCGAATGGATCACCGATTGCGGGTGAATGAGGATGTTGAGGCGGTTCGACGGCAGGCCGAACAGATAGTGTGCCTCGATCAGCTCGAGCCCCTTGTTCATCAAGGTCGCGGAATCGACCGAGATTTTGGCGCCCATCGACCAGTTCGGATGCGCTACCGCTTGGGCTGGCGTCGCTGCACCCATCGCCTCCGCGGTCGCCGTTCGGAAAGGCCCGCCGCTGGCGGTCAGGATAATCCTTGATACATCTTCGTCGCGACTGCCCACAAGGCATTGGAAAATAGCGTTATGCTCGCTGTCGATGGGCAGCAAAGTCGCACCATTTGCCTTCGCGGCGTTGGTCATCAGCTCGCCGGCCGTGACTAGGGCCTCCTTGTTCGCGAGAGCTACCGTCCGCCCTGCTTCGACAGCGGCCATGGTTGGGCGCAAGCCGGCGCAGCCGACGATCGCCGCGATGACCAGCTCGGCCTCGCCGGCGGCCGCCTCGATCATTCCTTCGCTGCCGGCGGCCGCCCTACAGTCGGTACCCTGAAGCAAGTCCTGAAGCTGTTGAAGCTTGCTCGCATCCGCGATGACCGCGAGCTCGGCACCGGTACGCCGGGCGATCTGCGCCAGCGTCTCAACGTTGGTCGCCGCCGTCACGGCAGTTACCTCGAAGCGCTCCGGCGAGCGTTCGACGAGGTCGAGCGTCGACTTTCCGATCGAACCGGTTGCTCCAAGGATGGCGATCTTGCGTGTCACGCGAGGCCCAATAGCTGGACAAGCGCGGTCAGCACAGCCACCGGCACAAGTCCGTCGACCCTGTCGAGCACTCCGCCATGGCCTGGCAGCCATGTGCCTGAATCCTTGACCCCTGCCCTCCGCTTCATCCAGCTCTCGAATAGGTCACCGGCCTGCGCCGCGATCGCGGACAGCGGCGCGAGCACAAGCAACGTCGTTCCGAGCCCCATCGCCAAGGCCCAGGCGCCGCCGAGCAGCGTTGCCGCGGCAATGCCGCCGTACAGCCCCTCCACCGTCTTTTTGGGGCTGATCGACGGCGCGAGCTTGCGCTTACCGATCGCCCTGCCGGTGAAATAAGCGCCGATGTCGGTCGACCAGGTGACAATGAATACCCAGATGAGGAGGTAAAGCCCGTTCAGGTCGCGTTCGCGGATCCAAAGCAGGGCAAGCGCCGGCAAAAGCGCGTAGAAAAAGCCCGCTCCGTACCAGGCCAGTCCCCAGCCGCGCACGATCCTGGTCCATTCGTAGAACATCGCAGTAGCAATCGCAGCGACCACGACCGCGAACAGCATTCCGCCCTGAACCGCTGCAAGCAGCGCCGCCGCGATCAGGACAAGCCCTGTGACACTTCGAACAAGAAGCTCGTTCACGCGCTCTCCTCCCGACCGCCGAAGCGCCGCTCTCGCGCTGAATATTGCGAGATGGCATCCGCGAAGGCCTGCTCGTCGAAGTCGGGCCACAGCGTGTCGAGGAAGAGCAGCTCGGCGTAAGCAGCCTGCCACAGGAGGAAGTTAGAGAGGCGCACCTCACCCGACGTGCGGATGAGCAGGTCGAGGGGCGGAAGATCATGCGTCTGCAGTTCGGCCTCGATCGCCTCTTCATCGATGGCCTGCGGGTCGATTTCACCCTTTGCGGCCCGGGCCGCGAGGGCGCGCGTGGCGATTGCGATTTCGGCGCGCGATCCATAGTTCAGCGCGATCACGAGGGTCAGCCGGCGATTATCCGCCGTGCGGACAACGGCCCGCTCGAGACGGGACATGAGGTCCGGGCCGAATGCCGAATAATCGCCGATCAGCTTGAGCCGCACGCCCTCCTTGGCGAGCGTCGCGAGCTCGCGCTCGAGGTAGAAACGCATGAGGCCGGTGAGATCGGCAATCTCCTCTGCGCTGCGCCGCCAGTTTTCCGACGAGAAGGCATAAATGGTGAGGGCCTCAACGCCATGGTCAGCGGCGGACTGGATTGCGCGGCGGACCGCTTCGGCACCGGCCTTGTGCCCGGCGATGCGCGGCAGTCCACGTTGCTTGGCCCAACGGCCATTGCCATCCATGATGATGGCAACGTGCTTAGGTATCGCGCGCGGAACCTCGGCGCCCCCTGCAAGTCCCGTTGCGCCCTGAGGGGCGGATTCGGGGCTCACCTGCCGAGGATTTCCTTTTCCTTGTTCGCCGCGGCGTCGTCGATTTCCTTGATCGTGTCGTCGGTGAGCTTCTGCACCTCATGTTCGAGGCGCTTGCGCTCGTCCTCGCTGATCTCGTGCTTCTTCTCGTCCTGCTTCAGATGATCCATGCCGTCGCGGCGAACGTTGCGCACGGCGATGCGCGCCTTCTCGGCATATTGGCCGCAAAGCTTGGCCAGCTCCTTGCGGCGTTCCTCGGTCAGCTCGGGGATCGGCAGGCGGATGACCTGCCCGTCGACGATTGGGTTGATGCCAAGGCCGGCGTTGCGGATAGCCTTCTCGACCGGCTGAACGTTGGACCGGTCCCAGACCTGCACCGACAGCAACCGCGGTTCCGGGACCGACACCGTCGCCAATTGGTTGAGCGGCATGTTCGCGCCGTAAACTTCGACCTGAACGGGGTCGACGAGCGCGGTGGACGCGCGGCCCGTCCGCAAGCCGGTCAGATCATGTCTCAACGCCTCGACCGCCCCGTGCATACGTCGCTTGAGATCGTCGGTCCGAACGCTGGTCGTCATTGCTTACTCCCCATCCTGGACGATCGTGGCCGTGCCCCGCCCCGAGAGCACCTCAGCGAGGTTGCCGGGCTGGCGGACATTGAAGACCACGATCGGAATATTATTGTCGCGGCACAAGGCGACGGCGGCCGCGTCCATGATCTTGAGGTCGTCGCTCAATACCTTGCCGAAGGTCAGCTCGTCATAGCGCTTGGCGCCCTGCTTTTTCTTTGGGTCGGCGTCGTAAATGCCGTCAACGCTGGTGCCTTTGAACAAGGCGTCGCATCCCATTTCCGCGGCGCGGAGGGCCGCAGCGGTATCGGTGGTGAAATAGGGATTGCCGGTGCCGGCCGCGAACAGGACGATGCGCCCCTTCTCGATGTGACGGAGCGCACGGCGGCGGATGTACGGCTCGCTAACGCTCGACATCGGGATCGCCGATTGCACGCGAGTCTCGGCGCCGAGCTTTTCGAGCGCGCCCTGGAGCGCAATCGCATTCATGACGGTCGCCAGCATGCCCATGTAATCGGCGCTGGCGCGGTCGAAACCCTTTGCCGCCGCCGCCATGCCGCGAAAGATGTTGCCGCCGCCAACCACCAGGCACAGCTGGGGGCAAAATTCCCGCGCGGCGAGCACCTCTTTGGCCAGAGTGTCGACGGCCTCGGGGTCGATCCCGAACTGCCCCTGCCCCATAAGCGCCTCGCCCGAAAGCTTGAGCAGGATCCGGTTGAAGCGCGGTCGGGTCATTCGCTGCTGCCGTCCTTCGAAATGATCAAGGGCGCCACGCCTTTATGGCGCAGCCGCTTCATTGCCAACCTCAATCAAGAGTGTGCTCATTTCAGTGACTAAGTTGGCTGGTCCGGCATGGCCATCGGCTGTTCGTAGAAATTGAACAACAAGTGGTCACCCGCTCGTCGGTTAGTCGAAGGCGGATCGCTTCCCAAGCAATGAACGACTTAATGAAGGTCAGCGGCCGACCTGGAGGTCTGTATGGATCGAAGAGTCGAGCAAAGTGAAAGTGAGCGATGTGGCGGCGCCGAAATCGATGAGGTCATTTCCGACGCACGATGGTTTCCACTAAGATTTGATGCCGATCATGAATGTTTTTACTTCGTATTTATACCGGACGACACACTTCGAAGCAGTCCGTTCATACGCTCGATAGAGCTGCAAAAACTCAGATCGAGGGTAATTGCCTGTTCTGACATCGCGAACGCGGTGATCGATGCGCGTCCGCTAAACCTGCTCCTGCACTCAAGTCAGGGCGGATCGACCCTTCTCACGAAAGCATTGGGTGAACCCGGCGTCGTCACTCCGCTGCAAGAGCCGCCGATCCTGACCGACGTGATCGCCTATGGCTTGAGCAAGTCGTCCGAAGAAACACGGAAGCTGCTGGGTAACGTCACAAGGCTTCTCAGCCGACCTTATCCCGGCGACAACGTCGCGCTGTGTAAGGTAAGTCACATCGGCAACGGGCTCAGCGTTCCGATGGCGCAGGTCCACCCGGCTTCTAAAATCCTGTGCCTTGATACGCCGCTCGAAGAGATGTTGTCGTCCTATGCCGCCTACGGTGCTGAGGGACGCCGAGCAGCGCGCAAGCTCCACATCGGGATAAAGAACTCGCACATGCTTGCGGTCGCCTTCCCCGAGGAGAAATACCCCGAGTTCATCGACCTCCAACTCGCGGCCCTATCCTGGTTGTCGATGCGCAAGATGATGGTTGAAGCGTCGGCCAAGCTTGGCACGACGCGGGTCGGCACGGTCACAAGTCGGCAGCTGTTCGAAACGCCGCGCGAAACATTGGCTGCCGCTGCTGGCCATTTCGGGGTGGAGCTTGACGTTGAGCAGCGCTTGCTAAGCGGAATCTTTGACCGGCACGCCAAGACCGGTGAGCCGTTCAACGCACGGCAGCGGAGCGAGCGCACCGCCGAAAGGCTAAGGGTTCATCGCGAAGAGATTGAACCCGTCGTGGAGTGGACAAGGAAGGTCGCCGAATCGACCGGGGTCGATTGGGACCTTCCCTATCCTCTTCTTGGCTGAACGCCCTTAGGCGACCGGTTCCGCCTTCGACGTCCCGGCAGCGGCCGCGACTTCGGCAGCGAAATCGCTTTCCTTCTTCTCGATGCCTTCGCCGAGCTGGAAGCGCACGAAACCCTTCAGGGTCACTGGCGAGCCGGCGTCCTTGCCGGCCGACGCGATGACGTCCGCGACGGGCGTCTTGCCGTCCATCACGAACAGCTGCGACAGCAGGGCATTGTCCTTCCGGAACTTGCCGAGGCCGCCTTCAACCATCTTCTCGATGATGTTCTGCGGCTTGCCGCTTTCCTTGGCCTTTTCCATCGCGATCGAACGCTCACGCTCGACCAGCTCTTCCGGCAGCTCTTCAGCGGACAGCGCGAGCGGGTGCGCAGCAGCGACATGCATCGCGATCTGCTTGCCAAGCGCGTTCAGCACATCGGCCGGCGCTTCGCTCTCGAGCGCCACGAGAACGCCGATCTTGCCGAGGCCCGGTGTCACTGCATTGTGGACGTAGGACACAACGGCGCCCTTCGCCACCTCGAGAACCGCGGCGCGGCGGAGCGACTGGTTCTCGCCGATCTTGGCGATGTTGTCGGTCAGCTTTTCCGACACGGTGCCCCCGTCGGGGTAAGCGACGTTGCCGAGCGCTTCGACGTCGGTACCGTTCTCGAGCGCGAGCTTGGCGACGTTGCGAACGAAGTCCTGGAAGATCTCGTTCTTGGCGACGAAGTCGGTCTCGGAATTGACCTCGACCACGGCGCCGCGATGACCTTCGACGGCAACGCCGACGAGGCCTTCCGCAGCGGTACGGCCGGCCTTCTTCGCGGCCGCGGCCAGACCCTTGGCGCGAAGCCAGTCGATTGCCGCTTCCATTTCGCCATTGTTTTCGGCCAGCGCCTTCTTGCAGTCCATCATGCCGGCGCCGGTGCGCTCGCGCAGTTCCTTCACTGATCCGGCCGTGATCTCAGCCATATCGCAGTTCCTTTTGAATGAAATTCCGGGTCTCCCCGGCCCATCTCAAAGATGGGTATTGTCGGTTCAGGCTTCCAGCGCGGCTTCGGCCGGCGGTTCGGCCATCGAACCGATGTCCTCGCCCCGCTGCGCGGCATTGCCGACACGGCCTTCGCCGACCGACTGGGCAACCGCATCGGTGTAGAGGCGGATCGCGCGGCTGGCGTCGTCGTTGCCCGGAACTGGGAACGCGATACCGCTCGGGTCGCTGTTCGAATCGAGGATCGCGATGACCGGGATGCCAAGGACGTTGGCTTCCTTGATCGCGAGCTCTTCCTTGTTGGTGTCGACCACGAACATGACATCGGGAAGCCCGCCCATGTCGCGAATGCCGCCAAGGCTCTTCTCGAGCTTGTCGCGTTCGCGGGTGAGCTGAAGGACTTCCTTCTTGGTCAGGCCCGCGGTGTCGCCCGACAGCTGCTCTTCAAGGCTCTTGAGGCGCTTGATCGAGTTGGAGATGGTCTTCCAGTTAGTCAGCATCCCGCCGAGCCAGCGGTGGTTGACGTAATGCTGGCCGGCCGTCTGCGCTGCCTCAGCAATCGCGTCCTGGGCCTGGCGCTTGGTGCCGACGAACAGGACCTTCCCGCCACGAGCCGCGGTCTGCTGGACGAAATCCAGCGCGCGCGCGAACAGCGGAACAGTCTGCGACAGGTCGATGATGTGCACCCCGTTGCGATCGCCGAAGATGTACGGCTTCATCTTGGGGTTCCAACGATGGGTCTGGTGGCCGAAATGCGCTCCGGCCTCGAGCAATTGCTGCATGGTGACGACAGTAGTCGCCATAGGTTTTCTCCTTCCGGTTTTACCTCGATGGAGCCATGTCACCAGCCTCGCGGCTGGCACCGGTATGTCGGATCCATCTGTGGAATGCCGCGGCCCCTAGCCGAAGAAGTTCATGGTTTCAAGCTCTTGGCTCCGTGGCAGAAATGCAGTTGACAAGACGGAACAAACAGAGAACATTATCCAGCCTCACCGAGCGTCGCATGCTCAATCCGGAACAAATCATGTCCGGTTTGGTTAGGCGCTCCAACAAGGATGGACGCGATGATTGCAGCTTTGGGCACCCTCGTCTTTCTGACCACGCTGTGGTTGCTGGTCGTCGTGGGTGCGGCAATTCTTGAGGAGAGCGGCGCAAAGATCGCCGCTGCCCTCAAGGGCAGGCCGCAGCGTTCGTCCGTCGTTTCGGTGGCTGTAAGGGTCCGCGCCCGTCCTCGCGTGCAACGCCCGATGCGCGTCAGCGCGACGTACGTCTCGGCTGGCCGCGCCGCCGCTTGACCTTCGCGTAGCTCATCAACGCAACCGGGATCATCGCCAGGTAAATGCCCGCAACCGCGAGCAAGGTGATCCAAGGCGCGACGATCAGCGCCGCTCCAAGCAAGGCAATTCCGGCCAGCGCGAATAGCCGCCACCCCTGACGGATGCGGATGCTCGACCAGCTGTAGGTCGGAAGGCTGGAAATCATCAGCGCAGCGATGAACAAGGTCCACGCCATGACGGGCTGCCACATCCGGAATTGGTCGTTGCCGGTAATCAGCCATAGGTAAATCGGAATGAATGCGGCTCCTGCGCCTGCCGGCGCCGGTACACCCGTGTTGAAGCCCGCCGACTTGTGCGGTTGCTCGGCGGCATCGATCCGGGCGTTGAACCGAGCAAGCCGCAATGCGCAGCACACCGCGAGCGCTAGCGCCGCGATCCAGCCGAAGCGCGGCGCGGTCTGAAGCGACCAGAGGAACAGGATCAACGCAGGCGCAGTGCCGAACGCGATATTGTCGGACAGCGAATCGAGCTCCGCCCCGAACTTACTCTGGGCGCGCAGCAGCCGGGCAATGCGCCCGTCCATGCCATCCAGAACGCCCGCGAGAACGATGCAGGCCAGCGCGAGCTGCCAATGTTCCGTCTCGCCTGGCGGCGCGGTCATCGCAAAGCGAATTCCGGTGAGACCGAAGCATAGAGCGAGCGCTGTGATCGCGTTGGGGATCATCGCGCGAAAGGAAATTCCGCGCGGCCCGTCGTCGGTCACTGGCTAATCCCGGTCAGGGCTGCATCGACGCCGATTTCACCGATGATCGTCTCGCCGGCGATCGAGCGCTGGCCGAGCAGGACCTTCGGCGCTGTCCCGGCGGGCAGATAGACGTCGACCCGGCTGCCGAACCGAATGAGACCGATGCGCTGGCCCGCCTCGACCACATCGCCTTCTCGGACGAAAGCCATGATCCGCCGCGCCACGAGCCCTGCGATCTGAGTGAAGCCGATCCTCACACCGTCCGAGTTCTCGACCAGGAAATGCTGCCGCTCATTGTCCTCGCTCGCCTTGTCGAGGTCGGCGTTGACGAACTTGCCTGGCACGTAAGCGATGCGCTTCACGCGGCCCGTGATCGGGGCTCGATTGATGTGCACGTCGAACACGCTCATGAAAATCGACACCCGAGTATAATCGCCGTCGGCGAGACCCTCGGGCCCGCGCAGCTCTGGCGGCGGCGGCACCCTGGCAATCATCGTGATCAGTCCGTCCGCGGGCGCGACGATCAACTTGTCGGCGCGCGGCGTCGTCCTCACCGGATCACGGAAGAAAGTTGCGACCCAGATTGTGACCAGGACGAGCAGCCAGCCGACGAAATGGCTGACCGCAAGATAGACCAGCAAAGTGACGAAGGCCGCGACGACGACATATTTGCGGCCTTCCGGGTGGATTGATGGGAAGCGCCACTTCACGGTGGTGGTGGGAAGCGGGCTGTCGCGCTTGTCTAGCTCGGGCATGGCGGTGGTCTTACTGGCGCGGCTTGCCGCGCACAACGCCACATCCTAAGGCCCGGCCAAATCCAGAAAACGCAGGGTAAAACATGGCCAAGATCAAGGTGAAGAACCCGGTCGTCGAGCTCGACGGCGACGAGATGACGCGGATCATCTGGCAGTGGATTCGCGAACGGCTGATCCAGCCCTACCTCGATATCGACCTCATTTATTTCGACCTTGGCGTAGAAAGCCGAGACGCGACCGACGATCAAATCACCATCGATGCCGCCAACGCGATCAAGCAGCATGGCGTCGGCGTCAAATGCGCGACGATCACGCCCGACGAAGCCCGCGTGGAGGAATTCAAGCTCAAGAAAATGTGGAAGTCGCCCAACGGCACCATCCGCAACATCCTCGGCGGCGTCGTTTTCCGCGAACCGATCGTCATTTCGAACGTGCCGCGGCTGATCCCCGGCTGGACCGACCCGATCGTCGTCGGCCGCCACGCCTTCGGCGACCAGTATAAGGCGACCGATTTCCGCGTTCCCGGCAAGGGCAAGCTTACCATTAAATGGGTCGGGGAGAACGGCGAGGAAATCGAGCATGAGGTGTTCGACTTCCCCGACGCCGGCGTGGCCATGGGCATGTACAACCTCGATCAGTCGATCCGCGATTTCGCCCACGCCTGTTTCAACTACGGCCTCAATCGCAAATGGCCGGTCTATCTCTCCACCAAGAATACGATCCTGAAGGCCTACGACGGTCGCTTCAAGGATCTGTTCCAGGAGATATATGACAAGGATTACAAGGCGAAGTTCGAAAGTGCGGGTATCGAATATCAGCATCGCCTGATCGATGACATGGTCGCCTCCGCCCTGAAGTGGAGCGGCAAGTTCATCTGGGCGTGCAAGAATTACGACGGCGACGTCCAGTCGGACCAGGTCGCGCAGGGCTTCGGCTCGCTCGGGCTGATGACCTCCGTGCTCACCTCCCCCGACGGCAAGACGGTTGAGGCGGAGGCCGCGCACGGCACCGTCACTCGCCACTATCGCATGCATCAGCAGGGTAAGGCGACCTCAACTAACCCGATCGCGTCGATCTTCGCCTGGACCGGCGGCCTCAAGTATCGCGGAAAGTTCGACGATACGCCCGAGGTGGTGAAGTTCGCCGAAACGCTGGAGCGTGTGTGTGTCGAAACGGTCGAGCAGGGACAGATGACGAAGGATCTCGCGATCCTGGTCGGCCCTGAACAGGCCTGGATGACGACCGAGCAGTTCTTCGAAGCGATCGTGAAGAACCTTGAGGCGGCAATGGCCCAGGAAGGCGTCGCCGCTTGAACTGGAAACGGCAGGGCTTCTACGTCCTCCTGATCCTTGCTGCGGTCAGCCCGGCATTCGCTCCTCGGCTTCTTGCTTTCCCTTATTCAGCGGAAATCGAGGGCCATCGGGTCTATTCCGCAACGCCTATCCCGGCCCGGCTCAACGCGCTCGTCGCGGAGGCAGACCGCCGGGCCGCGGCATCCCCGATCGCGCAGGCGAAGCGAAATCAGCCGATTTTCCTCACTCAAGGAGGGTGGCGCTGGACGTGGCTTACCGCGCAGGTCGGGGGCGCTTTCGCGATCACCCGCCCAGTGACTGAGGCGATCGTTGTCAACCGATCCGATGCTGCGCGCGACCTCGTCTTCACCAAGCGCGACATTGCGGGCGAAACTTCGCTCACCCGCGTCCTCGCCCACGAAATGACCCACGGCGCGATCCGCGAGCACTTCGGCCTCACTGCGGACTGGAAATATCCGACCTGGGTGCGTGAGGGCTATTGTGACTATGTCGGCGGCGGCACCAGCCTTACGGACGCAGAAGCGGCAAAGCTCATCGCCAGGCATGAGCAGCATCCGGCGCTCGTCTATTGGCAGGGTCAGAAACGGGTCGCGGCCGAGCTCAAACGCAACGGCGGCTTGGTCGACGCCTTATTTGCTTCCAGCCGCGGGTGAGCGGACATGCTCCTGCCGTATGCCGTGGCCGATGAAATAGCCCGGGATCCGGCGTAGCACTGGAACGCTGTTGAGCAGGCGCATCAGCAAGGGGGGCTTGCCGGTGAGCTGGCGCCTCCCTTCGATCAGCGGCCGCAGCAGCCGTTCGTGCACGAAGCGCTGCGCACCCTGGATGGCGCGCGTTGGCAACATCCGGCGTTCTTGCACCTTGGCCAGCAATCCATCCACGTGCTCGCCTCGGGCAAGCGGCCCGGCGAGGACGTTTGCGGCGCAAACAGCATCCTGAACCGCGAGGTTGATCCCGATCCCGCCGACGGGGCTCATCGCATGCGCGGAATCGCCGATGGCGAGGAGCCCGGGCATCCACCAGCGCGTGAGCCGGTCGAGCGACACTGACAACAGGCGGACGTGGTCGAAGTTCGGCAAGGCTGCGTCGAGGTTCGGGAGATCGGGCGCAGCAGCGCGGAGGTCGTCGCGGAACGCCTCGATTCCGCGCGCCTTGACCTTGTCCGCCCCGCCCTTGGCGATCACGAAGGCGCACTGCCAGTAATCGCCGCGGTCGATCATCACAATCAGGCGGTAACCCTCCACTGCGCCGCGCAACGCGCTTCCACTCGTCGTTTTTGGCACCGGGATCCAAAATACATCGATGGGAGCGCCCAGGTTTTCGAGCGGTAGCAGCGTCCGTACCCTGGAATCCCGGCCATCGGCGGCGATGGTGAGCGGGGCGCGCAGCTCCTCTCCGTCGGCCAGCCGGACGCCGACCACGCGGTCGCCCTTGCGGATATATTCTACGACCGGCGCTTCCATCCGCAGGTGAAAGGACGGGAATGCCGCCGCCGCTTCGTCGCGAAGGAAATCCAGGAAGTCCCATTGCGGCATCATGGCGATGAAGGGCGCTGGCATGTTGAGGTGCCTGAGATCGCCGATCTCCATCATCCGCCCGTTCCAGCTGATCTCGGCATGGTCGATGCGGTTGTGGGGCCGTTTCAGGAAGCGCTGCAGCATCCCGAGCTCGTCGAGGATCTGCATGGTCGACGGATGGACGGTGTCGCCCCGGAAATCGCGGAAGAAGTCGGCGTGCTTCTCCAGCACCAGGACATCGCAGCCTGCTCGGGCAAACAGCAGCCCGGCCATCATCCCTGCCGGACCGCCGCCGACGATGATCAGGTCATGATCCCTGCTTGCATCTGGCGTCATGGCGTCGCCTCTACCGCCCTTCCCCCGAAAAGGGCAAAGGGTGTTCATGCACGGCGACTTTGCGACATCGGGGTTCAGCGACGCACTGGTTATCCTTGGCGCCGCCGGGATCGTCATTCCCGCGTTCGCGCGCCTCAGGATTTCGCCGGTCATCGGGTTCATTCTCGTCGGCATGATCGTCGGGCCGTTCGGCCTCGGCGCACTGACCCGCGAGATCGGCTGGCTCCACTACGTCACCATCTCGAACGCGGAAGGCATCGAACCGTTCGCAGAGCTCGGGATCGTCCTGCTGCTCTTCTCGATCGGGCTCGAGCTATCGTTTCGACGGCTTTGGGGCATGCGCAGCCTGGTGTTCGGCACGGGGGCAGCCCAATTGCTGGGATCGGCTGTGCTGATCGGTGCCGGCCTCTATTTCAGCGGCGAGAGCAGCTCTGGCGCAGTCGCGCTCGGCCTCGCCCTCGCTTTGTCATCCACCGCGATCGTGCTCCCGCTGGTCGGGACGCACGGGCCCGTCGGACGCTCGGCGCTGGCTATGCTGCTGTTCGAGGACCTCGCGCTGGTGCCGATCGTCTTCCTGCTCGGTGCGATGGCGCCGGCTGCCGGCGGGTCCGCAGTAGGCTCGCTTCTCGGCACCATGCTAATCGGCGGCGTCACCGCGGTCGCCATGCTGTTCCTCGGACGGCGGCTCCTTCCGCCACTCTTTGCCCAGGCTGCGCGGACCAAGAGCCCGGAGCTGCTGCTCTCGGCCTGCCTGCTGGTGGTGATCGTCGCCAGCCTAGTCACGACCGCGATCGGATTCTCGGCGATCCTTGGCGCGCTGATCGCCGGAATGGTCATCGCCGAGACGGAATATCGCGGCGAGGTCGAAGTAATGACCGCCCCGTTCCGTGGGTTAGGTCTAGGTATCTTCCTGATCACGGTCGGCATGAGCGTCGATATCAGAGTCGTGCTCGCAGACTGGCAAAGCCTGCTGATCGGCCTTGCATCCGTGCTCGCAGTAAAGGCCGTTGTGACCGGGATTCTGCTTCGCATGAGCGGGGCACAGTCAGCAGTCGCGGCTGAAACGGGCGTGCTGATGTCCTCGCCATCGGAAACCACATTGATCGTGCTCGGGTCGGCGACGGCGGCGCAGCTCATCAGCCGCGATACGGCCGCTTTCTGGCAGATCGTCACGGCCATTGGCCTGACCGTCACCCCGCTGCTCGCGAGGCTGGGCAGGCTGGCCGGCAGCCGCGTCGCCGGGCACGAACTCGCGGACAAGATGGACGCCTCGCTCGACAGCGCAGCGCTGGGTCAGGTGGTCGTGCTCGGCTTCGGCCGCGTCGGGCGGATGGTCGCCGACATGCTGGAGGCGCACGGCAAGGACTATCTCGCCATCGACAGCGATTCCGACGGCGTCTCCGCCGCCCGCAAGGAAGGCTATGACGTGCTGTTCGGCGACGTTGCCCGGCCCGAGCTTATCGAGCGTTTGAAGGAGCGTGAGCCGGTCGCGCTGATCCTGACGATGGACAATCCGGTGCTGGTGAAGCGCCTGGCGCGGCACCTGCGCGCCGTTTTCCCGGACCTGCCGATCGTCGCCCGGGCTCGCGATACCGAACATGCGAGTGAGCTGTACAGGGCCGGCGTGACCGATGCGGTGCCCGAGGCGCTGGAGGCCTCTCTCCAACTCTCCGAGGCGGTGCTGGTCGATCTTGGCGTCGCCATGGGCCCGGTCATCGCCTCGATCCATGAAAAGCGCGACGAGCTTCGGGCCAGGATCAAGGCGGAGGCCGACCTGGATGTCGCGCCGCGCCTTGGCGGGCGCAGGCTAAGGGACGCTCAGCCCTCGGCCGGCTCGAACCGGAGCACCCCGGCGGTATAGGTCGTGTGGGTTGCATTGTCGGCGGGATGGCGCTGGCCGTCGTAAACCACGACCTCGCTGAAATCGAACGGCGAAAGGCCCTCAAGGCAAGCGACGTTGACCCCGAGCTCGTTGGGGTTCGAGCGGCGCTGGTGATGGGTGTAGATGCCGCACTGGGTGCAGAAATGGTGCTCGGCGCTCATCGTGTTGAAGCGGTACGTCGCTAGCTTGTCGGCGCCCTCGTGAACGATGAAGCCATCGATGCTCCCCGTGACTGCAATTGCCCCGCGCATGCGGCAGATCGAGCAAGTGCACCGCCGCGCAGAGGCGAGCCCTTTGGGCAACTCGGCGGTGAACTTCACCGCGCCGCAATGACAGGCGCCGTTGAGGGTGACGGGGTCGGCCGACATCACGTCGGTCACGCTGCGACCTTCTCCAGCGCGTCGCGAACCGCGGTGAGCGCATCATTGGCCTTAGAGCCATCCGGGCCCCCGCCCTGGGCCATATCCGGGCGGCCGCCACCACCCTGGCCGCCAAGGGCCGCCACCGCGGCCTTGACCAGCTCGACCGCGCTCACCTGGCCGGAGAGATCATCGGTCACGCCGACGGCGACGCTGGCGCGGCCGTCATTGACCGCGACCAGGGCCGCAATGCCGGAGCCGACGCGTTGCTTCATCGTGTCCACGGTCGACCTCAAGTCCTTGGGATCAAGGCCTTCCACGACCTGACCGAGGAACCTGTGGCCGTTCACCTCCTCGGGCGCAGCGGCATCGGCTTTCGCCGTCCCTCCGCCCATTGCCAGTGCCTTCTTGGCATCCGCCAGCTCACGCTCGAGCCGGCGTCGGTCTTCCACGAGCGCGGCGATCCGCGCCGGCACCTCATCGGGCGAGCTCTTCAACGTCGCGGCAGCTTCGCGCAGCTTGTGGTCGCGCTCGCCGAGCCACTGCCGGGCCGCTTCCCCAGTCAGCGCCTCGATCCGTCGCACGCCGGACGATACGGCGCTCTCGGAAATGATCTTCAGCAGCTGGATGTCGCCGAGGGCGCGGACGTGCGTGCCGCCGCAAAGCTCGACCGAATAATCATTCTCGGTCAGCCGCCCCATCGACAGCACGCGGACCTCATCGCCATATTTTTCGCCGAACAGCGCCATCGCGCCCGCTTCGATCGCGTCGTCGGGCGTCATCAGCCGCGTGGTCACGGGCTCGTTTGAACGGATCTGAGCATTCACTTCGGCCTCGACCACTTCGATTTCCTCGCGGGTCATGGCCTTGGGATGCGAGAAGTCGAACCGGAAATAGTCCGGAGCGACCAGGCTGCCCTTCTGGGTGACATGCGTGCCCAGGTGTCGGCGGAGCGCCGCATGAAGCAGGTGCGTGGCGCTATGGTTCGCGCGGACCCTGTCGCGCCGCTCGGAATCCACCCGCTGTTGCACCGTCTCGCCGACGCTGAGCTCACCGGCTACCACCTTGGTACGAAGCACGTGGAGCTTGCCTAATGGTTTCGATGTATCCTCAACCTCGCCCTGGAAGCCTTTGAGCGTAGTCAGTTTTCCGGTGTCGCCGATTTGTCCGCCGCTCTCGCCGTAAAAGGGCGTCTGATTGAGCAGGACGTCGATCGTTTGCCCGATCTCGGCCTGCTCGACGCGCTTGCCTTCGAGCACCAGGGCCAGGACGACGCCCTCGCCTTCGTCGCCGGAATAGCCGGTGAACTCGGTCGCTCCATGCTCCTCGGCAAGGTCGAACCAAATATCCTCGCCGGCTTTCGCGCCCGAGCCTTTCCAGGCCGCGCGCGCCTTGGCCTTCTGCTCACCCATGGCCTTGTCGAAGCCGCCACGGTCAACCTTAAGGCCACGCGCCCGAAGCGCGTCCTCGGTCAGGTCGTAGGGGAAGCCGTAGGTATCGTAGAGCTTAAACGCGGTCTCACCTGCCAGGGTGCCTCCCTGCGCCAGGTCTTCGGTCGCCTCGTCGAGCAGCTTGAGCCCAGTCACTAGGGTCTGGCGGAAGCGGATTTCCTCCTGCTGCAACGTCGCCTCGATCAGCGGCTGCGCGCGCACCAGCTCGGGGAAGGCTGCACCCATCTCCGCGACCAGCGCCGGCACGAGCCGGTACATGAGTGGTTCCTTAGCACCGAGCAGGTGGGCGTGGCGCATCGCACGGCGCATGATGCGGCGCAGGACATAGCCCCTGCCCTCGTTGGCCGGCAGTACGCCGTCGGCAACGAGGAAGCCGCTGGCGCGAAGGTGGTCGGCGATGACGCGGTGGCTCGCCTGGTTCTCGCCCTCGGCCTTGGTCCGGGTCAGTTCTTCGCTGGCGGCAATCAGCGCGCGAAATAGGTCGATGTCGTAATTGTCGTGGACCCCCTGGAGCACGGCCGAGACGCGCTCGAGTCCCATTCCGGTGTCGATGCTCTTCTTCGGGAGCTCGGAGACGATTTCGCCCGCCGCCTGCTCATATTGCATGAACACCAGGTTCCAGATCTCGACGAAGCGGTCGCCGTCCTCATCCGGACTCCCCGGCGGGCCGCCTGGAATATGGTCGCCGTGATCATAGAAAATCTCTGAACAGGGTCCGCACGGGCCATCGTCGCCCATTGCCCAGAAATTGTCCTTGGTCGGGATGCGGATGATCCGGCTCTCCGGCAAGCCCGAGATCTTCTTCCACAGGTCAAAGGCTTCGTCGTCGGTGTGGTAGACCGTCGCGGTTAGCCGTTCGGGGCTCAGCCCCCATTCCTTGGTGATTAGGTTCCAGGCGAGCTCGATCGCCCGATCCTTGAAATAATCGCCGAAAGAGAAGTTGCCGAGCATCTCGAAGAAGGTGTGGTGGCGTGCGGTGTAGCCGACATTGTCGAGGTCGTTGTGCTTGCCTCCGGCGCGGACGCACTTCTGTGAGCTGCTGGCGGTGCTGTAGGGGCGCCTTTCAAGGCCCGTGAAGACGTTCTTGAACGGCACCATGCCGGCGTTGACGAACATCAAGGTCGGGTCGTTGTGCGGCACCAGAGGGGCCGATTGCACCCGCGCGTGCCCGTTCTTCTCGAAATATTCGAGGAAGCCGCGGCGGATGTCGTTCGTGGAGCTCATGGCCGCGATGTAAATGCCATGCTGCGCTGCGGCAAGGCGAACGGTTGCGGTGAACCCGCGCGATGCTAGCATCGGTCCGGGCATCAGGGGGCCTTCATGAAACGGATCTGGCTTGCCGCGGCAGCGGCACTCGTCGCTTCACCGCTTGGCGCTCAGGACATGCAGCATATGAGCCATGCGGACACGGCGGCGCCAAAGACGCCGATGATCCTCGACGGCTATGGCAGCGGCGGGTTCAAGATCACGACCGCCAATCCACGCGCACAGGCCTTCTTCGACAACGGCATGCAGCTCGCCCACGCGTTCGCGCACAAGGCCGCGATTGAGGCGATGGAGGAAGCGGTTCGGCTCGACCCGCAGTGCGCCATGTGCCTTTGGGGCCAGGCCTGGACATCAGGCCCGACGATCAACTTCGGAAAGAGCGAGGACGAGGTCGCGAAGCTCTCCGAAATGGCGGACAAGGCGGCCGACCTCGCCAAGACCAACGGTAACGACCGCGAACGGGCGCTGATCCACGCGCTCCAGCTCCGCTATCATGATGGCGGCGGCGGAAAGCCAGGGGATATGAACTTCGCCAAGGCGATGGCTGGCCTCGCCAGCCAATATCCCGACGACAAGGAAATCGCCGTGATGGCGGCCGACGCCTGGCTGATGACCAAGGCCGACACGGCAGAGGAATGGAAGCTTAACGCCAACCTCGCGATGCCGCTGCTTGAAGGCGTGCTCAAACGCGATCCCAACGACACGCCAGCGATCCATTTCTACATCCATGCGACGGAAATTGCGGGCGTCCCAGAAAAGGCCGAGCCCTATGCCGACAAGCTTGCCCGGCTCGCGCCGAGGGCGAGCCACCTCGTCCATATGCCGAGCCACACTTACTACTGGGTCGGCCGCTACGAAGACGCCGCTAAGGCGAACATGCGCGCGGTCGAGCTCGGCATCGAAAACGCCAAGCGCCTGGGCTTAGGCCCGCCCGACGGCGTGTGGGGCCTGCCCTACCACTCGCACAATGTCACCTTCGGTCTCGGCGGCGCGCTTGAAGCGGGCGACGCGGACATTGCGTTGAAGCTCGGGCGGCCGCTCGTCGAACGGTCGCAAGTAAAGGCCGGCGCGCCGGCCTATTCGCAGATGATCGCCGCGAATGGCTATTATGCGATGGCGAGGTTCGCCGATCCCGCAGAGGTGCTGGCGCTTCCCCAGCCCAAATCGCCATTCCTCGAGGCTGCCTGGCATTATGCGCGCGGCGAAGCTTTCGCGCGGAGGAACGATCTCGCCAACGTCCGAAAAGAAGCCGCGGCGATCCACGGCATCACCGGCGAACTCAGCAAGGATGATGGGTCCCTGCAGGCGCAAACCATGACCTATATCGCGCGCAACGTGCTCGTGGGCCGCGCCGCCATGTTGGAGCATCGGCCGCAGGAAGCCGCGGCTGCCTTCGCTCAGGCCGCCGAACTCCAGGAAAGCGACGACTTCAGTTCGGTATCGGATCCGCCTGCCTGGCATTATCCGGTTCGGCGCGACCTTGCCGCTGCGCTCCTCGAAGAAGGGGACGTGGCGGGCGCCAGGCGCGAAGCTCAGGCCGCGCTCAAGTATCGGCCACGCGATCCGGGCACGCTTGCCTTGCTGTCGGCGCTTGAGACGCGGAGCGCTGCTCGTTAGGCGGTTGCATGGCCAAGCGACGCTCTACCATTCCGACCTATAAGCGCCGGCGCGAACGCTCTTTCATCGGGCGGCTGTTGGGCTGGGTCGTCAAGCTGGTCATCGCCTTCTTCGCCATCTCGATCCTGTGGGTCGTCATCTACCGCTTCGTCCCGCCGCCGATCACGGTGACGATGATCGGCGATGTCATCGCCGGGCGGGGATTGCACAAGGACTGGATGCCGATCAGCAAGATCGACCGCGACATGGTACGCGCCGCGATCGCCGCCGAGGACAGCAAGTTCTGCTCGCACAATGGGTTCGACTTCGAGGCGATCGAGGACGCGATGAAGCGCAACGCTTCGGGTGGCCGGATCCGGGGCGGATCGACCATCAGCCAGCAGACCGCCAAGACTACCTTCCTGTGGAACGGCGGGGGCTATGCCCGCAAGGGCGTCGAAGCCTGGTTCACCTTCCTGATCGAGCATCTGTGGGGCAAGCGCCGGATCATGGAGGTTTACCTCAACAATGCCGAGACCGGTATTGGGACATACGGTGTGAACGCCGGTTCGCAGCGTTATTTCGGGCATGACGCAAGCGCAATGAGCGCAACGGAAGCGGCGCGCATTGCCGCCATTCTTCCCCTGCCCAAGAAGCGTGGAGCAATCGCACCGAAAGGCTTCACCCGCCGCTATGGCAACACCATCGCCGCGCGCCTCGGCGTAGTCGGCCGCGACGGGCTCGACGGCTGCGTTTACAAGGACGTGGTCGCGCCGGTGAACAAGGCGCCCCCGGCTGTCAGCAAGAAGCCGCGGCCATTGCCGGGCGAGGAATATGAGACGGCGACGCCGCCGCCCCCGCCCGCCGAGACTACAGTCGAGGAACAGCCTCCTGCCGAAGCACCGCCAAGCGAGGAGTCCAACGCGGCTTCTCCGCCGGCCTCCTCAGAGCCCGTGCCGGAGCCGGCAAACGGCGTTTAGCCGACCAGGGCGAGCTTCGGCGGCTCCTGCGCCGAGAGCTCAACACTGCCTTCTCCCGTAATACGCTCGATGCGTGAGGCGAGCTCACCGTCGAGCGCGTAATCGCGTCCGGCCACGACCACGGCCTCGCCGCCCGTGGTCAACGGTATGATCAAGCGCAGTACGCCATTGCCGCCGCGTGCGTTGCTGAGCTCACGCAGGAGTCTCTCCGCGGTTGCGCCATCGGGCACTCGCGCCACCAACTGCAGCCGAGTCCGTTTGGCGAGGTCGGCCAGCGGCTGGAAGCGCTTGATCGTTACTCGTGGCACATCGTCACCGGAGCGCCGGTCCAGCTCGACCGTGAGCAGCCCACAGGCGCCCGCCTTAGCCGCACCTTCAAGCGCCGTTGCGGGCTCATCGTCGAATACCGTGGCTTCGAACTGACCTGATCGGTCCGATAGGCTCGCGATCATGTAGCGCCGACCCTTGGCCGACACGCGCCAGCGCACCGCCTCGGCCAGCGCCGCCATGGTTGCACTGGCCCGCTCGCCTTCGGGAATGTTGAGCTCGGCGAGCTCCGCGAAGGTGCGAACCTTGTGTGCCGCAAGCAGGTGACGCGCGGCGTCGACCGGGTGAGCCGAGAAGTAAAAGCCAAAAGCGTCGCGCTCGGCAGCCATCCGCTGCGCCTGCGTCCAAGACGCATCACGCGGCAGGCGGATCGGCGCCGCTTCGGCGGAATTCACCCCGAACAGGCCGGCCTGGCCGCTGGTGCGGTGCTCTTGGGCGCTGGCGGCGTGCGCAAGGATCGTCTCCGCCGCACCGAAGATCGCGGGCCGGTCGGGCTTGATCGCGTCGAAAGCACCCGCGCCGGCGAGGCTTTCGAGCTGCCTGCGGTTGAGCAGCCGTGGGTCGATCCGGGCAGCGAAGTCCTCGAGGCTCGCGAAGGGCCCGGCGCTCGTGCGCTCTTCGACCAGGGCTTCCATCGCTTTCTCGCCGACACCCTTGAGGGCCCCGAGCGCGTAGCGGACCGCGCCCTCCTCGACCGTAAAGAAAGCGTCGCTGGCGTTGATGCCGGGGGGCAGGCACTCGACCTCGCCCCGCCGCATATCCTCGACAAAGATCGCGAGCTTGTCGGTAAGCGCCATGTCGAAGCTCATCGATGCGGCGTAGAATTCGGGCCGGTGGTGCGCCTTTAGCCAGGCCGTGTGATAGGCAACGAGCGCATAAGCCGCGGCGTGGCTCTTGTTGAAACCGTAACCGGCGAACTTGTCGATCGTGTCGAACAGCTCGTTCGCCTTCGCCGCCGAGATCTGGTTGTGCGTTGCGCAGCCTTCGACGAAGCGGGCGCGCTGCGCGTCCATCTCGGCTTGGATCTTCTTGCCCATCGCCCGGCGCAACAAATCCGCTTCGCCGAGCGAATAGCCAGCGAGTATCTGCGCCGCCTGCATCACCTGTTCCTGGTAGACGAAGATACCGTAAGTCTCGGCCAGGATACCTTCGAGCAGCGGGTGCGGATATTCGATCGGCGCCCGGCCATTCTTGCGGTCGCCGAACATCGGAATGTTATCCATCGGCCCGGGGCGATAGAGCGCGACGAGCGCGATGATGTCGCCGAAGCCGGTCGGCCTGACGCCGGCGAGCGTCCGCCGCATGCCTTCCGATTCCAGCTGGAACACGCCGACCGTGTCGCCGCGCTGGAGCAAGTCATAGACCGCCGCGTCGTCCCACGGCAGGCTCGCGAAATCGACTTCGATGCCCTGCTCGGCGAGCAGGCGCTGGCCTTCCTTCAGGACCGACAGGGTCTTGAGGCCAAGGAAGTCGAACTTCACAAGGCCCGCGGCCTCGACATATTTCATGTCGAACTGGGTGACTGGCATGTCCGAACGCGGGTCGCGGTAGAGCGGAACCAGCTCGTCGAGCGGTCGGTCGCCGATCACCACGCCAGCAGCGTGAGTCGAGGCATGGCGCGGAAGCCCCTCTAGCTTCATCGCCAGATCGAACAGCCGCTTGACGTCCTTGTCGCTCCTATATTCCGCCGCGAGCTCGGACACGCCGTTCAGCGAACGCTCTAGGGTCCACGGGTCCGTCGGATGGTTGGGGATCAGCTTCGCCAGCCGGTCTACCTGGCCATATGGCATCTGCAACACGCGGCCCGTATCCTTGAGCACCGCGCGTGCCTTCAGGCGCCCGAAAGTGATGATTTGCGCGACCTTGTCGCGTCCATATTTGCCCTGGACGTAGGTGATGACCTTGTCGCGATGGGTTTCGCAGAAATCGATGTCGAAGTCGGGCATCGACACGCGCTCGGGGTTCAAAAAGCGCTCGAACAGCAGGTTCAGTGCGATCGGGTCGAGGTCGGTGATGGTCAGCGACCAGGCAACGACCGAGCCAGCCCCCGAACCGCGGCCCGGCCCGACAGGAATGTCGTTGGCCTTGGCCCATTTGATGAAGTCGGCGACGATCAGGAAGTAACCGGCAAAGCCCATCCCGGTGATAACGTCGAGCTCGAACTCCAGCCGCTCGAGATAGGGCTTCAGTTCTTCCGCCGACCGTCCCTTGAGGCGCGCTTCAAGGCCCTCGCGTGCATCGCGGCGCAGCTGCTCATCTTCGTCCTCGCCGAGCCGCGGCAGGATAGGCCGCCGCTGGGGCGCGGCGACTGCGCAACGCTGGGCAATCACAGCGGTATTGGCGAGCGCTTCGGGCAGGTCGGCGAACAGCTCGGCCATTGCCGTGCCGTCCTTGAGCCAGGCATCGGGCGAAGAGGTCGCCCGGTCGGCACTTTCGACATAGGCCGAGCCGGCTATGCACAGCATCGCGTCGTGCGCGGCGTGGAAGCCCGGGTCTGTGTAGGATGCAGGGTTGGTTGCGACGAGCGGCAGGTCGCGGGCATAAGCGAGGTCGATAAGCGCCTCTTCCGCCGCTTCTTCGGCCACGCCGCCCCGGCGGATGATCTCGACGTAGAGGCGCTCCGGGAACAGCGCCTGCAACCGGTCGAGATAGGCTTCCGCTTTGTCCCGCTGGCCGTCGGCGAGCAGCCGGGCGACGGCGCCCTCTCCGCCCGCGGTCATTGCGATCAGTCCGTCGCTCAGCCCCTGCAGCGCCGCGAATGCAATGTGCGGCTCCTCTTCAACCGGGCGATCGAGGTGCGCCAGAGACACCAGCTTGCAAAGATTTGCATAGCCCTGGTCGTCCTTGGCAAGCAGCGCCAGCCAGTCGACCCGCGCCTCTCCACCGATTTCAGGCGGACGCGCCAGCGCGACCATCGCACCGATGATCGGCTGCACACCCTTGGCGATGCACGCATCACTGAACGGCATGACCCCGTAGAGTCCGTTGCGATCAGTCATCGCGACCGCGGGGAAGCCGAGCTTCGCCGCCCGCTCGGCGATGGTTTTCGGTTCCATCGCCCCTTCGAGCATGGTGAAGGAGGAGAAATTCCGAAGCGGGATATACGGCTGAGTCACGAGCGGAATATGATGCCCCGGCGTCGGGCTGCAAAGCGTCGCCAACGACTTATCCCCACCTATCGATTTGGCGACCAGCGGCCTTCCATGATGTCACGGATTTCGCGCATCCGCCCGACGTAAGCATCGCCGATGCACTGGCGATTGGGACAGCGGTCCCGATAGGCGAGGAAGCGATCGCGCGTGCTTTGGAGGATGGCTTGCTGCTGCGGCGAGGCCGAGTTGAGCGCGCGGCGATATTGGGCCGCCATATTTGTATCGAGCGCCGAGAGGCCGCTGTCCGAACAGACTGTGATTTCGCCTTTGGACCGCGCCTTTCCGCAGTCGAAACTGGGGCGCCCGGGATAGGTGCCTGCCGGTCCAGCGGGTTTGGCCGCCGACTCGGCAGCTCCAACCGTGGTTTCGCTGCTTTCCGGAACTGCCTCGTTTGCGTCTACCGGCGCCGTGGTTTGCGCGGGTTGGGCCGTTCGCGACAGGGTAGCGAGCTCAGAAATAATTGAATCGGCGTTGCGCAGGGTCACGCTGCCCGCAGGGTCAACCGTGTAGTCGATATCCGACATCAGCGTGCGACGACCGCTAGTCGCGGCGATCCCTGGCGGTAAATCGAGTGAAAGCGATCCGGAGCAATTACTGCCGCCTGTCGACCCGTCTTCGCTCTCCATGACTGCGTTTTCCATCCGGACCACGGCAGCATGAGAAAGTTGCTCGAACGCAGCTTGATCGCTGCCCCGGACTTCGGCCGCACGGCGAAACAGTTCAGCCTTGATCAGGTCGAATGTCACCCTGCTTGAGCAGGACTTGTCCGACGAGGGCGCGCCCGAAATTTGAGCGATCTCGTTGCCCGTGAGCTTGTCCTGGTCTGAGTTTCGATTGGTAGCGAAGTACGCAACGATCAGGAGCACCAAAACCAACCCGGCGATCAGCGCGATGGTCGTCCAGTTCGGCTGGCGAGCCGCCCGCTCGCTCCTGTCGTCGTCTGGCACTATTCGAGGCGTCCTTCGTGCAGGCGGACAACGCGGTCCATCTTGCCTGCGATCCGTTCGTTATGCGTCGCGACGAGCGCGGCGCTCCCCTCACCTCTCACGAGGCCGAGAAACTCCGCGAAGACAATGTCCGCTGTATGCTCGTCGAGGTTGCCCGTAGGCTCGTCAGCGAGGACCAAAGGTGGCTTGTTCGCCAGCGCACGGGCGACGGCCACACGCTGCTGCTCGCCACCCGACAGCTTGGCCGGGCGATGGTCGAGGCGCTTCGCAAGGCCGAGCGTGCCCAGCAATTGCTCCGCCCGCGCTCTCGCCGCCTGGGGCTCGGCCCCACTTACAAGCTGCGGCAGGACCACATTCTCGACCGCGTTGAACTCGGGAAGCAGGTGATGGAACTGATAGACGAACCCGAGGAGGTCGCGCCTGAGCCGCGTGCGTCCGTCGTCGTCAAGCTCGGCGGCTTCCTCACCCTGCAGGCGGATCGAGCCCTCGAAGCCCCCCTCGAGAAGCCCGACTGCCTGCAGGAGCGTTGATTTTCCCGAGCCCGACGGACCGAGCAGCGCAACGATCTCGCCCGGCTGCACCTGCAGGTCCACGCCGCGAAGAACGTCGATCGTCACCTCACCCTGCGTGAAGCTGCGCCTGAGGTCCTTGGTCGAGAGAACCGGCTCACTCATAGCGGAGTACCTGCACAGGGTCGGTGCTCGCGGCCTTAAAGGCAGGATAGAGCGTCGCCAGGAACGACAGGATCAGCGCGGTGATAATGATCGCCGCGACTTCGACCGGGTCGGTCTTTGCCGGAAGGTCAGTCAGCACGCGGACCGAAGGATCCCACATGTTCGCGCCGGTCAGCGCCTGGATCGCATTCACGACGTCCTGGCGGAAAAACAGGAACACCGCGCCAAGGATGATGCCCAGCAGGATTCCGAGCGTCCCGATCGTCACGCCGACGGTCACGAAGACCTTCATCATCCCGCGCCTGCTCGCCCCCATTGTGCGCAGGATCGCAATGTCCCGCGTCTTGGCCCGCACCAGCATGATCAATGATGAGAGGATGTTGAACACCGCGACGAGCACGATCAGCGAGAGCACCACGAACATAGCCACGCGCTCGATCTCGAGCGCCTGGAACAGGGCGGAGTTCATCTGCCTCCAGTCGATGATTACCCCGCGTCCCTGCGCGAGCGGCTGGAGCGGTTTCACGATATCCTGAACCTTGTCCGGGTCGCTCGTCTGGATTTCGATCATCCCGACCTGATCGCCCATCAGCAGAAGGCTCTGCGCGTCCTGCATCGGCATGACCACGAACGCCTTGTCATAATCGAACACGCCGATCTCGAAGATTGCGCCGACGGTGTAGGTGACCTCGCGCGGGACGGTGCCGACGACGGTCGAGCGCCCTTCGGGATTCCACAACGTGATCTGACCGCCTGGATAAAGGCCAAGCGTCTCAGCCAGCCGGGAGCCTACCGCGACGCGGTTGCTGCCGGGAACGATAGAGCGGATGTCGCCCGCAACGATGTTCGAAGTGAGCGTGCGGTTTTCGCGAATGTCTTCGACCCGCATGCCTCGGACGAGCGCGCCCTCGAAGCGGCCGTTGGCCGTCGCCATCAGTGGTTGCTCGATGAGTGGAAGCGCGGATGTCACGCCCGGCGTCTTCTTGGCCGTATCCGCGATACGCTCCCAGCCCGGCAGGCGGCCGTCATAGCCCTGAACAATGGCGTGGCCGTTGAGACCCACGATCTTATCGAACAGTTCGGCGCGGAAGCCGTTCATCACGCTCATCACGATGATGAGCGCGGCAACGCCCAGCGCGACTGCGACGAGGCTGATGCTCGCGACGAGGAAGATGAACCCCTCGCCCTTACCGGGCAGCAGGTAGCGGCGGGCGAGCATGCGCTCGGCGCGATTGAGCATCATAGGCGCGGATCCAGCGCAGTCGCTCCACTGGCCTGGCTTGGCAGGATCGATGCGATGACGTCCACCGCACGATCGATGGTGATCAGCTCCCGCTGGCCGCTGCGCCGATTCTTAGTTTCGATCATGCCTTCAGCGACCGATTTGGGTCCGACGATGAATTGCCAGGGCAGGCCCATGACATCCATCGAGCCGAGCTTGACGCCGCCCCGCTCGTCACGGTCGTCGTAAAGGGCGATGTCGCCGAATTGCTGGAGCTTTGCGTAAAGTTCATCGGCAACTGCAACGCACGTCGGGTCGTCATGGCGCATATTGACGAGGCCGATGAGCCACGGCGCAACGGCATCGGGCCAGATGATCCCCGCTTCGTCATGGCTCGCCTCGATAATAGCTCCGACTAGACGCGACACGCCGACGCCATAGCTGCCCATCATGGGCGTGACCGGCGTCCCGTCCTGGCCGGACACTTTCAGCCCCATCGAGGCCGAATATTTGTCGCCGAAATAGAAGATGTGACCGACTTCGATACCGCGCCCCGTGCGCCGCTTGTTCTCCGGCACTTCGCTCCAACGAGCCTCATCATGGGTCTCGTCGGTCGCCGCGTAGGTCGAGTTGACCCTGTCGAACAGGCCCTGAAGCCCGGCCTCGTCGTCGTAATGGAGGTCTGACTGGTGCCAGTCGAAAGTCTCGTAAGCGGCATCGTAGAAGACTTCGCTTTCACCGGTCGGCGCGAGCACGATGAATTCGTGGCTGAGGTCGCCGCCGATCGGCCCTGACGCCGCTTTCATCGGCACCGCCTGGATCCCCATCCGCTGGAAGGTGCGCAGATACGCCAGCATCTGGCGGTAATAGCTCTGGCGTGCGCCGGCCTCGTCGATGTCGAAGCTATACGCATCCTTCATCAGGAACTCGCGGCCGCGCATCACGCCGAAGCGCGGGCGAACCTCGTCCCGGAACTTCCACTGGATATGATAGAGCGTGCGCGGAAGGTCGCGGTAGCTCTTCACGTCGTCGCGGAAGAGCACCGTGATCATTTCCTCATTGGTCGGGCCGTAAAGGATCTCGCGATCATGGCGGTCGCGAATGCGCAGCATCTCTGGTCCGTATGCGTCGTACCGCCCGCTCTCCCGCCACAGGTCGGCAGATTGCAAGGTCGGCATCAGCACCTCTTGAGCGCCAGCGCGGTCCTGCTCCTGGCGAACGATCTCCTCAATGTTCTGCAGCACGCGCAAACCCATCGGCAGCCACGCGTAAATGCCGGCGGCGGTCTGCCGCACGAGGCCTGCACGAAGCATCAGCTTGTGGCTGACGATCTGCGCGTCGGCGGGACTTTCCTTGAGGACGGGGAGAAACGCTCGGGACCAACGCATGGCGCCGCGCTCTACGGGGCGCATGTGACGCTGGCAACCGCGACAGCAATGTGGCCTGATCGACACAGCATCGGCTGATAATCAGTCGCAACAGTCGTTTTGCCGGTGACAGCAAAAATAGGCGGTCCTAGTCCCCCTTTGTCCGAACACATGACTCTTGGGTCGAGTTCGGGTGGCGGCCGATGACTGGGGACATCGACGCGACACATCCAAGGGGGCTGACGAGCAATCGTCACGCAGGGCGCCCGGATCGCATGTCGATCCGGGCGTTTGCTTTTTCCACGATGTCAGTTGACGCCGCCCCTCTGTGGTGGGATCAGCGCCTCCTGTTCGCGCTGTGCGCAAAGGGGAAAGCGACCATGAAGAACGTCGGACGGGAAGATCGCATCATTCGGATTGTCGTCGGGCTGGTGCTCGCGTTGCTTGCTTATCTTAATGTTCTTCCGGGCGCCGGGACGATCGTCCTGTGGGTGCTTGCCGCCTATCTCCTGATCACGGGGCTTTTGGCGCGCTGCCTGGTCTACAAGCTCGCCGACATCGACACGAGCATCCAGGAACAGCCTTATTCGAGCACGGACGATAGGTCCGGACTCTGACCCTTTTGCCCTGAGTGTGGGGCTAAACGTGAATGACCGAGCGACGCAGAGGTAAAGCCACCCAGCTTGTCGAGGGTGGCCGCCGCAAGGAGTGGCGCGGCCGCCTCGTCAATCCGCCGGTCGAGCGGGTGTCGACCGTGTTGTTCGACAGCGTCGCCGACATGAAGGCGAGCAAGGCGGCGCACGGCGTCCATCGCTACGGATTGCAAGGCACTGCAACCCAGTGGGCGCTCGCTGAGGCGCTGACCGAACTCGAACCCGGCGCGGCTGGAACTGCGCTTTATTCGTCCGGCCTCGCGGCCATTACGACGGCCCTGTTCGCGGTGCTTTCTCCCGGCGACGAGCTGCTTCTTCCCGACAATGTCTACGGGCCGACGCGGAAGTTTTGCGACACGATCCTGAAAAGATTCGGAGTAGCGAGGCGCTATTACGACCCCCTGACAATTCCGGACGTTAGCGACAAGACCAAAGCTATCCTGCTGGAGAGCCCGGGCTCCATGACGATGGAAGTCCAGGACGTGCCGGCGATCTGCGCGATGGCGCGCCAACGAGCCATCGTCACATTGATCGACAATACCTGGGCCACGCCGCTGTTTTTCCCCGCAATTGCGGCAGGCGTCGACATTTCGATTATCGCCGCCACCAAATATGTCGGCGGTCACGCCGACGTGATGCTGGGCGCGGTAACCGCGACCGAACAATATTATCCGCGCATCGAGCATACCGGGTGGGACCTCGGCCATAGCGTGTCGCCGGACGACGCCTGGCTCGGGTCGCGGGGATTGAGGACGATGGCGATCCGACTGAAGCAGCATCACGAAGGCGGCATTCAGGTGGCGGAATGGCTGAAGCAGCAGCCCCAGGTCGGCCGAGTTCTCCACCCCGCCCTACCCGACTGTCCCGGGCACGAATTTTGGAAGCGCGATTTCAAGGGCGCTTCGGGTCTGTTCTCATTTGAGCTGAAGGACATCGACGATGCCGCGCGCGACGCGTTTGTCGACCGGCTGGAGCTGTTCGGAATAGGGTTCAGCTGGGGCGGCTACGAGAGCCTCGCCAGCCCCGTCGATCCATACCGGACGCTCGCCAAGCCGCCGGCCCCCAACCTCGTCCGCCTCCACATCGGCCTAGAAGATCCCGACGACCTCATCGCCGACCTCGCGAACTCGCTTTCGAGGCTGTAAACGGGTGGTAGCGGAGGAGGGACTTGAACCCCCGACACGCGGATTATGATTCCGCTGCTCTAACCAGCTGAGCTACTCCGCCCCATCGGCCTGGAAACGCCCGTTCAAGGGGCTCTGGACGGCCGGCGATATAAGTGCGCGTTTCGAGTGGGTCAACGCGAGGAACCGCTTTCCTTTGCTCTCGTTGAGCCGAGCAACAGAGAGGAACGCATGGACCCGCTTACCCCGCTCGACACCCTTTGCCGCATCATCCTTCGGGCGCGCGAATATGAAGCGCAGACCGCGACCGATTATGACGGCAACGAGACCGCCGACACCGTGGATGATGAGGACGAGGGGACGCTGTCCGTCCTCGACGACACCATCAACGACAGCGTCGAAGAAGAGCTCAAGGCGGCTTTTGAGGATCTTGGCGAGGACCAGTTGGCGGAGGTGCTGGCATTCTGTTGGGTTGGCCAGGGGACCTACGAGGCGGCCGATTGGGACGAAGCAATGGAAGAGGCCCAGTCGCTAGTCGGCGAAGGCAGCGACAGCGCGGTGGCCGAGTTGATGGACCAGCCGATGCTTGCGTCTGTCCTCGAATCCGGACTCGCGGCCTTCGATCTCAGCTGCGACGGCATCGGCGACCTCAGCTAACCTCTAAAGGGATAGATCGCGACCTTCTCCCACGGGCCGTCGAGGTATCGGTGCAACCCAAGCCCAGAGATGGCGAGCGGGCGGCCGGTAAAATCCCGCTCGAGCGACGGCAGCAGCGCCCGCGCAACCTTCGGCGCAACCTTGTTTTGAATTGTGATGTGAGGTCGCCAACCGGCCGCGTCCTGCGCGCCGAGCATTCCATGCATGCCGTCAGCGAGCTCCTCGCGGATGCGATCGAGGTCGGGCGAGACGACGCGAAACGCAACGCCGCCGCCAAGGTTCATTAGTCCCTCGATGACGGCATATGGCGGCGCGTGCTTGGCGAATGCGGAAAGACGAGACTTCGCCTCGGCTTCGGCCGAGGGCGGCAAGGCGTGAAACATAGTTAGGTGGGCCGGCACCTGATTGCGCTCCACGGGATAATGGGTTCGGCGCAAGCCTTCTAACCAGGAGAAATCGCGCTGGGCGATCTCGGCAGTGACTATTAGCGCGCCGGCCATTGATCCCGGTCGAGCTCCTCGAGCGCTGCAAGGCCCGGGGCTGGTAGATTGCCGATAATCTCGCCATCCTTCGCGTGCGCCGTGCTCCACGGCATTCGCCGCAGGGTCTCCCCGACGCCGCCGACGCCTCCTTCAGATACGACGACATAATTTAGCCGGCCACTTTGGCAGCCGGCCATTGCATCAACGCAGCGTCCCACCGGCTTGCCGGCCACTCTCACCTCCATGTGAGTGAGGAGCGATATTGGAAATAACGCTTCCCCCGGCGTCCCTTCGCTTGCCTTTGCAGCCGTACGCGCCCCCTCCTCCACCTTCGCCTGGCGCCCGAGCCAGCGCCAGATGCCGAAGATGTTGAGAATTGTCAGGACGAAGTTGGTCCAGGTCAGGGCTGGCTGATTGGTCATGAGACCGGTCGCGAGCCAGCACAGCGAGCCCACGAGAAAGACCGCAAAGCCGTAGCCAGTGATGCGGGACCCGACGTTTGCCGCGGTCATCGACGCGGCAATGATAGTCGCAATGGTCGCGACCCATGAAATGCTGTCAGCCATGTCGACGGGAATGCGTGGGACAGCGCGAAGGTTCAGATCTCGACCTGGCTGCCGAGCTCCACCACGCGGTTGGTCGGCAGCTTGAAGAATTCCATCGCGCTTTCCGCGTTGCGAAGCATCCAGGCGAACAGCTTCTCGCGCCAGATGGCCATTCCCGGCCGCGACGAGGCAAGCAATGTCTGCCGCGCAAGGAAGAAGCTGGTGTCCATCATCTTGCACTGCGGACCGATGTCCTTGAGCTGCGCAAGCGCCGACGGCACGTCGATTTCCTCCATGAAGCCATAGCGCAGGATCACCCGGAAGAATCCGGCGGTATAATCGTGGGTGTCGAGCCTCTTTTCGAGCGGGACGTAGGGCACGTCTTCGATCCGAACGGTGAGCAGGATAACGCGCTCGTGAAGCACCTTGTTGTGCTTCAAATTGTGGAGCAGCGCGTGGGGCACGCCGCTCGCCGAGCTGGTCATGAACACTGCCGTTCCCGGAACCCGCGCAGCGCTCGGCGCCGCCGACTTGATGAAAATCTCCATCGGCAGGCTGGCTTCGTTCATCCGGCTGATCATCAGCTGGCGGCCCTTTGCCCAGGTCGTCAGGAAGGTGAAGGCGATCGCGCCTACCAGCAGCGGGAACCAGCCCCCGGCGGGGATCTTGGTGAGGTTGGAGCTGAAGTAGCCCAGATCGACCAGGAAGAAGAGCGCGAGCAGTCCGCCGACGACGAACCGGTTCCACTTCCACATGGTGGTGAAGACGACCGCGATCAGCACGGTATCGATCAGCATCGCGCCCGTGACGGCGATCCCGTAGGCCGCGGCAAGGTTCGAGGAGGTGCGGAACGTGAGCACCAGTATCAGCACCATTACCATCAGCGCCCAGTTGACCATCGGAATGTAGATCTGGCCCGCGGCGCTTTCACTGGTGTGCGTGATGCGAAGCCGCGGGACAAAGCCAAGCTGGATGGCCTGTTGAGTCACGGAAAAGGCACCGCTGATCACCGCCTGGCTGGCGATGATCGTCGCGGCCGTAGCCATCAAGACGAGCGGTAGCCGCATCCCTTCGGAAGCGAGGTAAAAGAACGGATCCTTGACCACTACGCCGACCTGCGCGGCAGGCAGGGTAAGAAGCATCGCACCCTGCCCCATGTAGTTGAGCAGCAGCGCGGGCAGGGCGAAGGACAGCCAAGCGATCTTGATCGGGCGCCGTCCGAAATGGCCCATGTCCGCGTAAAGTGCCTCTGCCCCGGTCAGCGCCAGGACGACCGATCCCATTGCAAGAAACGCGCGGAGTGGTTCCTCGACGAAAAAGGAGGCCGCATTGAGCGGATTGATCATGGCCAGCACCACGCCTGGGCGATCCATGATGTGGATCAAACCAAGCACCGCGAGCGTCGCGAAGTAGACCAGCATGACCGGGCCAAACAACAGCCCGACCTTGGCCGTGCCGCGTGCTTGAATCGCGAACAATCCGACGAGGATGCCGATGGCGATTGGAACGACGAACGGTCCAAGGCTGGCGTTAACGGTGGTGAGACCTTCGACCGCCGAGAGCACCGAAATCGCCGGCGTGATCATCGAATCGCCATAGAATAGCGCGGTGGCGAACACGCCGAGCATGACGATGCCGCTCGCCCACTTCTTTTTGCCGCCGATCGTCCGGTTGATGAGGGCCAGCAAGGCGAGGCTTCCGCCCTCGCCTTTGTTGTCTGCCCGCATGATGATCATCACATATTTCAGCGTCACGACGATCATCATCGACCAGAAAATCATCGAGAGAACGGCGTGGATGTGGAACTGGTCGGGGCTCAGCGGGTGGTGGCCGGCGAATGTTTCCCGGAATGAATAAATCGGCGACGTACCGATGTCGCCGAACACGATTCCGATCGCGCCAATCGCCAGTTTGTAGAGAGGCCCTTGGGCATGGCCATGCGCCGCGTCATGCGGTGGCGCGGCCTCCGCTCCTCCCGTCGGGGTGATGCTCATGCGATGAAATTCATTCCCGACAGACGGCCAACGACCATTCCTATTGCCCCCGTGCCGCCTATGCGCCGGCGCGCCGAACTAGCACTCGCTGAAAGACGCCGCAATTCGAGACGCAAATCGGGGGGACAACGCCCGATCTCCTGTTTATAGGCGCGCGCAATCATCAATCGGAGCGAACGAATAAATGCGCATCGGGGTGCCCAAGGAAATCAAGGTTCATGAATATCGCGTCGGGCTGACGCCGGCCTCCGTGGCCGAGCTCGTCGCCCACGGCCATGAGCTGTTCGTCGAAACCAAGGCCGGGAACGGTATCGACTGTCCGGACAAAGCCTATGAAAAGGCCGGTGCGACTATCCTTCCCGACGCTGCTTCGGTGTTCAAGTCGGCCGACATGATTGTGAAGGTGAAGGAACCACAGCAGCCCGAGATTGCGCTGCTCGAACCGCGGCACATCCTTTTCACTTATCTCCATCTTGCTGCCGATAAGCCGCAAGCCGAGGGGCTGATGAAGTCCGGCGCGACCTGCATCGCTTACGAGACCGTCACAGGCCGCAATGGCTCGCTTCCGCTCCTGAAGCCGATGAGCGAAGTCGCGGGCCGCATGTCGGTCCAGGTTGGTGCCCATTACCTTGAGAAGGAACAAGGCGGCCGCGGCGTGCTGCTCGGCGGTGTCCCCGGCGTTGCTCCGGCCAAGGTCGCGATCCTCGGTGGCGGTGTGTCGGGCGTGAACGCGGCTCAGATGGCGACGGGCATGCGCGCCGATGTCACCATTTATGACATCAACAACGACCGCCTGGCCGAACTGGACATGTTCTTTTCCAGCCAGATCAAGACGGCTTACGCGAGCCGCGCGGCAATCGCCCACGCGGTTGCCGAATCAGAGCTGGTGATCGGTGCGGTGCTGGTGCCGGGTGCCGCGGCGCCCAAGCTCGTCACCCGCGAAATGCTGAAAACGATGAAGCGCGGCTCGGTGCTGGTCGACATCGCGATCGACCAGGGAGGCTGCTTCGAAACCAGCCATGCCACGACCCACGCGGACCCAGTCTATGAAGTCGACGGCATCATCCATTATTGCGTCGCCAACATGCCCGGCGCGGTCGCGCGGACCAGCGCCTTTGCGCTGAACAACGCGACGCTGCCCTTCGCCATCAAAATCGCCAATCTCGGCGCCGAAAAGGCAATGAAGGAAGATCCGAACCTCGCCGCAGGCCTCAACGTCTCGGACGGCAAGATCCGGCACGAGGCCGTGGCCGAAGCGCTCGGCCTCAAATACGAACCGGTAGCCGCCTAACGGGTGGGCTTGGGCTCGCCGTTGTTGATGACCGTAAGCACCAGCGACCCGACCATCGGCCGCCAGCTGGCATTGGGATACTGGCGCATTAGCGCGATCAGGTCTCGCACTGCAGCTTGGGGATTTCCCGACCGGATAAGGGCGAGATCATAGAAGAAACGCGGCGCCGGATGGCCCGGCGCTAATTCGGCGGCGCGGCGGTAGGCATATTCGGCCGGCGGGGTGAGCCCGTGGCCGTGGTCGACCAGCGCGTTGCCAAGGCCGATCCAGATCTGGACGTCGCCGGGGTAGCGCCGCGCGGCATTCTGCAGAATCCCAACTGCATCCTCCGTATTGCCCGAGCGGGCCAGCGCTTCCGAAATCAGCATCCAGGATTCCGCCGGGCTGAAGTTGCCGAAAAAGGCATGCCGTGCTCCGGTCAAAACTTGGATATCGCCCACCTGTTCGCCAACGGCGGGCGCCGCCGGTTCGGCGGGGCTGCCCTGCAATGCATAGCCTGTCGCACCAAGCATCAGTGCAGCGGCAGCGGCGGTGAGCATGCCGCGCCGGACACCGATCACCCACAGCAGGCCAAGGCTGACGACAAAGAGCGCGAGCAAAGTGACCCAGCCCATCATCGCTTGATCCTCCGGCGCACCAGATAACCCGCCACCAGAAGGAGAACGAGAGGCAGCGCCCACAGCGGCCAGGCGGCAGGCTCGGCCGTCGGCCTGAAGGTGATCCACGTCCCGTAGCGTTGGATCAGCCAGGCTCGGATCGAGCTTGGCGCTTCGCCCGCCGCGATCCGGCGGCGGACGAGATCGCGCATATCGCCCGCAATCTCCGCGTCGGAATCGGCGATCGACTGGCCTTGGCAAACGAGGCAGCGGATTTGCTCCATCAGCCCCCTCGCCTGCGCCTCCTGCTTCGGGTCGGGCAACTGGCGGTCGGACCAATAAGCGGGCGGCAAATTGCTGTCGGCAAACAAGGGATGTGCGATCATCAGCGCAATCAGGAGAAGAAGCCGTTTCACCGCGCCTGCTCCAGTTTGTGCTCGATCATGCCGATGTCACTGCGCTCGATCGGGCCGATATGCTGGTATCGGATGACGCCCCTGCCATCGATGATGAAGCTCTCCGGCACTCCGGACGAGCCCAGGGCGATTTGCAGCGCGCTTTGCGGATCGCTGCCGATCCGATCGTAGGGATCGCCATTGCGTGCGAGAAACGCCGCCACTTCTTCCGGCGTGTCCCGAATGGCAATCCCCTCGATCACAGCGCCGCGCGCCTTCAGCTCCTGGAGCACCTTCACTTCGCTAACGCAGGGCACGCACCAGCTGGCGAAGATGTTGAGGATGTGGGGCTGCCCATCGGCGAAGTCGCGAGTGCTGAGCGCCGGCTTGGTGTCCACGCCGGGACCCAGGTCGAACGCCGGCAGGGGTTTGCCTTCGAGACGTGAAGGAACAGACGTACTGGTCGGAGTGGCCAGGCGCCAAATCAGCGCAATCACGATCACAAGGAACACCGCCAGCGGAGCGAAGCGAACGGCGCGGCTCATGCGTAGCGCTCCCTGCGCCAACCGCCGCGTGCAACGCGACGAAGGCGACCGCGCAGCAAGCGCCCGACCAATGCCAACGCGCCGCCCAGCGCAATTAATGCGCCGCCGAGCCAGATCAGGGTGACGAACGGCTTCCACCACAGGCGGAGCTGCCACCCCCCCGTGTCATCGGCTTTGCCTACGATGGTGTAGAGCTGGCCGTTCCAGAACGTTTGAATCGCCGCTTCATTGGTCTCGGTCGGCGGGTCGGAGAAATAACGCGTCTGCGGTTTGAGGATGATGGGGCCAGAGCCTCGCGTCGCCCGCAACTGCGCCTCGAGCGCGGTCCAGTTCTTGCCCGCCATCGGCGTGACATCCTCAAGCTGCACCAGCCACGGTCCGACGCTCAGCACCTCGCCTGGCTTGGCGACGGCCAAGCGCTCGCTCGTGAAAGCAGTATTGGCCGCCATCCCGACCAGTGCGACCGCAATGCCGAAATGGGAAACGACCAAGCCCCACGTCGCGAGCGGTGCTCGAAACGGATTGCGGCCGACCAGCGGGAGGATGCTTGCCGCCGCAAGGTAGGCGCCGACAGTTAAGCCGAGGCGCGGGAGGATTCCGATGGATGGCACAACGATGATGGTAATCGCCAGCGCGCTGGCGCCAAGAAGCGCCGGAACGGTCAGCAGCTTGAGGACGGGCCTCCGCTCCCGGCGCCAGGCAAGCAAAGGCCCGATGCCGACAAGCAGCGCGAGGATCAGGGCAAGGGGTCCCGCGACGGCATTAAAATAAGGCGCACCAACCGAAAGCTTTTCTCCGCTCACGGCCTCGACGAACAACGGGTAAAGCGTTCCGACAAAGACCGTGCCGAGCACCACGCTCAGGATCAGGTTATTGATGACGAGTCCCGTCTCGCGACTGACCAGTTCGAACGGCGCGCCTTCCTTCAACGTCGCTCCGCGCAGCGCGAACAGGGTGAAGGCCGCGCTGACATAAATCCCAAGAAGGGCGAGCAGGAAAGTGCCGCGTTCCGGGTCGATCGCGAAAGCATGCACCGACGTGAGGATCCCCGACCGCACTAGGAACGTCCCGACCATCGACATCGAAAAAGCGATGACAGCGAGCATCATCGTCCACGCTTTGAGCGCGCCGCGCGCCGCCAGCACATTGATCGAATGCAGCAAGGCTGTCGCCGCCAGCCACGGCATCAGCGATGCATTCTCGACGGGGTCCCAAAACCAGTAACCGCCCCAGCCCAGCTCGTAATAGGCCCAGTAGCTGCCGGCGGTGATCCCGAGCGTCAGGAAAATCCACGCTCCCAGGACCCACGGGCGCATCGCCCGGGCGAGCTTGGCGTCGACCTCGTTGGTGAACATCGCCCCGACCGCGAGGCTGAATGCGATCGAGAGGCCAACATAACCGAAGTACAGCGTCGGCGGATGGAAGGCCAAGCCCGGATCCTGGAGCAGGGGGTTGAGCCCTCTCCCCTCCAGCGGCGCCGGATTGAGCCTTGCGAACGGGTTGGAGGCGATCAGTAGGAAGGCGTAGAAACCGAGTGCGAGCGCAGCCTGGCTCCCAAGCGCGGCGATCAACGTTCGCTCACTCGTCCGGCGCGAGAACAGCGCGAGGAACGCGCCGGCTACCGACAGGATCATCACCCACATAAGCATGGAGCCTTCGTGGTTCCCCCAGGCTCCTGCGACTTTGTAGATGAAGGGCTTCGCGCTGTGGCTGTTCTCAAACACCAGCGCGACGGACAGGTCGGTTCGTGCAAAGACGAGCAACAGAGCAGCAAAAGCGATGAGCGTGAGCGCGCCCTGGACGACGGCAACCGCACGCATCGCTCGCGCAACTTCGACCCGGCTGCGCAACGCCATGGTCATCAGGAACAGCTGGTACGCCGCAAGGCCAGCGGCGAGCCACAGCGCGGCAAGGCCGGTTTCCGCAATCACTGCTTGAGCGTCTTGCCCGCTTTGTGCTCCGCCGCAAGGTTGCCGAGTTCGGGCGGCATGTAGCGTTCGTCGTGCTTGGCCAGGATCGTGTCGGCGACGAACGTGCCGCGCTCCATCCGTCCTTCGGCGACCATCCCCGACCCTTCGCGGAACAGGTTCGGTACGATGCCGCGATAGGTCACCGGCGTTTGCGCATGCCCGTCGATGACGGTGAAGCGGATCGTGACCCCGTCCGGCAGGCGTTGGATCGAGCCCTTTTCGACCATGCCGCCCAGCCTGACCGCTTGTCCGTCGCTGGCTTTCCCTGAGGCAATGTCGGCGGGCGTAAAAAAGAACGAGGCCTGGTTCCTAAGGCCCCACATGGCGAGCATCACCGCAACCAGCAGGGCTGTGACCGCGGCAATGACCAGCACGAGCCGCTGGTTCTTCGGCTTCATTTGCGTTTCAGGCTTTCAGCCGCCGCTTCCGCGCGGCGCATCGACGCGAACGATGCGATCAGCAGCGTGGCGGTCAACGCAATCGCTACCGAGTAAGCCGCTACGACGAAGGGCCACGGGTTCATGCGCCGAGCCTCCGCATGCGCGCTTCGACCTTCGTCTCTGCCAGATCCGCCCGGATACGCATCAGGACCGCCCCGCCGAACAGGCAGGTGAAGCCAACCATGGTCAGCGGCAATGGCCACAGCAGCGACTTGTCGATGGTCGAGCCGGAAATCGAGATGCTCTGGCCCTGATGGAGCGTGCGCCACCAGAGCACCGAATAATGGATGATGGGAAGGTTGATTGCCCCAACCAGGCCGTAGATCGCGGTAATCTTGCCCTCGCCACCGCGGTCGCGCTCTGCCGAAGCCAGCGCAATGTAACCGAGGTAGAGAAAGAACAGGACCAGCATCGATGTTAGACGGCCATCCCATTCCCACCAGGTTCCCCAGGTCGGACGGCCCCAGATCGATCCGGTGATGAGGCAGATTGCGGCGAAGGTCGCGCCTGCTGGGGCGGTGGCACGACCGGCAATGGCGGCCAAAGGGTGTCGCCACACCAGCTGGCTGACGGACGCGGCGGCGATCCCTGCCCAGCCCGCCATTCCCAACCAGGCCGACGGCACGTGGATGTAAAGGATGCGCACCGTTTCGCCCTGAAGGTAGTCGGGCGGCGTGAGGGTCAGGCCGGCAAACGCTCCGCAAATCGCGAACAGCAGGCCCGCGACGAGCAACCACGTGGTTGCAGGCCTGGCGAAGCGCAGGAAACGCGCGGGATTTGCGAGCGCGTGCATGGCGCGAGTGGTTATGCCCTTCCGATGAGCCGCTGCGCCATGGCGTCTGCAACAGAAGCCGGGTCGCGACCCGTCTGTTCGCTCTCCGACCAAATTTGTTCAAGCCGGACTGGAATTCCCTCGATGCGCTCGCGGACAAGGTTCGCGTCGCCATCCGCAAGGTATTCGGTGCAGACGTTGATGATGCCGCCGGCGTTGATCACATAATCCGGCGCATAGAGGATCCCGCGCTGGTGCAGCCGCTGGCCGTCTTCGGGAGTCGCGAGCTGGTTGTTGGCGCCCCCGGCCACGACAGGAACGTGAAGGTCCGCGATCGATTGCTCGGTCAGGATCGCGCCAAGCGCGTTGGGGCTCAACACGTCGGCCTCGAGCGTCAGTATCTCTTCCGGCGCTACTACCGTTCCGCCCACCGAATCGGCGAGCTTCTGCGCCTTCGCCTGGTCAACGTCGGCGATCGAAATGCGAGCGCCCTCAGTGCAAGCGTGTAGGGCGACGCCAGTCGCAACGCTGCCAGCTCCCTGCATGGCGATATGGAGACCGTCGAGCGTTTCCTTGCCAAGGCCCCGCTTCACTGCGGCCTTCAGCCCGAGGAATACGCCGAGCGAAGTGTGCGGGCCGGGATCGCCGCCGACATCGCCGGTGGAGTTAGGAAGTCCCGCGACGAACTTTGTGGTCCGGTGAACCTCGATCATGTCGGTGACGCTCATGCCGACGTCTTCGGCGGTGATATAGCGACCGCCCAGATGCTCGACCGCCTTGCCGAATGCGTGAAGCATCTCCGGCGTCTTGTGGCGGTCCTTGCCAGCAAGGATCACGGCCTTGCCACCACCGAGCGGAAGCCCTGCCATCGCATTCTTGTAGCTCATGCCCCGCGACAGTCGCAGCGCATCGGTCAGCGCCTCGCCCTCTTGGGCGTAATGCCAAACGCGGCATCCACCGGCGGCCGGGCCAAGATGTGTGGAATGGACGGCGATAATCGCGCGAAGGCCGCATTCGTCGTTGGTGATGAAGTGAATTTCTTCATGCGCGTCAAAGTCGGGCAAGCCCCAGGGCGTGTTCATGTGCGCGAATGTCCGATGTTGCGTTGGTCAAAAAATGGGGCGATCGACGGGACTTGAACCCGCGACCCTCGGTACCACAAACCGATGCTCTAACCAGCTGAGCTACGATCGCCACGGGTGCGTTTGGGAGCGGTTCCCTTGCCCGCGCCGGCCACTTAGGGTTGGAGCCTCACGAACGCAAGCGAGGCCGTACCTGGATGAACCAAACGATCGAGAAATTCGGCTACCCGGCGACACTGATCCACGAACTTCAGCACTGGCTAATCCTGTTGCGCCCCGCGCAAGTCACGCTCGGCTCGCTCGTGCTTGCCGCAAAGAGCGACGCGACAGCCTATTCGCTCCTACCGGCCGACGCGTTCAGTGAACAAGCGGAGGCGGTTCGCCTGATCGAACGAGCTCTGTCCGACTTCGCGGGCTATGAGCGGATCAATTACTTGATGTTGATGATGGTCGATCCGAACGTCCATTTTCACGTCGTCCCGCGCTATTCGTCCGCGCGCCTGTGGGGGGGAATCGAGTTCAACGACGCGGGCTGGCCCGGCCCTCCTCAACTGGCCAGTGCAATCGCTCTAAATGCGGGGCAAACTGCTGAACTTGCGAGCGAAATATCGTCAAGATTTCGATAAGCGACATATAGTAACGGTTCCATAACTGCTTGCGCCGATTAATAACCAGGCGCACAATTCACCTATCGGGGAGAAGCCGGATGGCGAGTCGGCGAGCCAAGTCGCCTAGCCTGGGTGTATCGCTGCGGGAGACCCTCGTTTCCGCGGGCCTTGAGCCGCACCTCGCCGATTTACTCGACCAAATGCCGCAACGCACCGTCCAGGTCGAACCACGGCGTCCATTCCGTGAGCCAGGCGTCATGCGGAACGAAGTGATGTTCGTTCGCTCTGGAATCCTGTCCAAGTTCAAAACCGATTCCTCAGGGCGCCGGCAGATCGTCGCATTGCGTTTCCCGGGCGAAGGCATCCTGCCGCGCGAAGGCCGCGCGGAATATGGCATTCAGGCCATAGTCCGCAGCGAGGTCATGGTCGGCCGCGCCGGAGACTTCGACCCGATTGTCGACGCCCATCCCGAAATGCAGCGATTCTTCTGGCGGCTGATCCAGCGCAACGAAGCCATCGGCTACGAATGGCTCGTCAATTGCGGTCGCCGGGATTCAATTGCCCGGGTCGCTCACCTGCTGTGTGAGACAGCGGTCCGGATGCATGCCGCCGACCGCCATCTGACCAACCCATTCACGCAGCAGCAAATTGCCGACATCACCGGGCAGACATCGGTCAACGTGAACCGTGTCCTTGCCGACATGGAGCGGCAGGGCTTGATCCGCCGCAAGGGTCGCGAGATCGAGTTCGTCGACATGGGCGAGATGCGCCGCGTCGCGAGCTTCCAACCAAGCTATCTGGAATAGGACGCTGGCGCCCGAAGCGTGGTGGGCGCGACAGGGATTGAACCTGTGACCCCACCCGTGTGAAGGGTGTGCTCTACCGCTGAGCTACGCGCCCACGCCGTCGGGAATGCGCGGATATAGTGGCCGAAAGCGGCCTGTCCAGCGTGGCTACTGAACCGCGTCTTTCAGGACTTTGCCCGGCCTGAACTTCGGCTGCGAGCTGGCCTTGATCTGCATCGGCTCGCCGGTCCGCGGGTTGCGCCCGGTCGAGGCCTTGCGCCGAGTCACCGAGAAATTGCCGAAACCGACCAGCCGAACTTCATCGCCACGCTTCAGAGTCGAGGTGATTACCTCAAGCATGGTCTCGACGGCACGCATCGCATCGGTGCGACTGAGCCCCGAGCGATCTGCGACATGGCCAATCAGTTCCTGCTTGTTCATTGCCCCAGCTCTCCCTGAACCGCTCGCCAAAGACTCGCGCGCGCGGAGCGTCGGTCCTTAAGGCAAGACTCCGCTTGGCTGTCTAGTGGTCTAGTGACGAACCGTTGCACCTGGCTCGGCACCGGGCGCAGCGGCGGGTGGTTCCGCCGCATGTTCGTCATCCTCGCTCCATTCGATGGCCTGAAGCGGCGCAACCAAGGTCCGGCTCAGCACTTCATCAACGTGGCTGACGGGAATGATCTCGAGGCCTTCCTTCAACGTCGCCGGAAGCTCCTCGAGGTCCTTCTCATTCTCCGCGGGAATCAGCACGGTCCGGATTCCGCCGCGAAGCGCCGCGAGTAACTTCTCCTTGAGGCCACCGATGGGTAGGACACGGCCGCGGAGCGTGACCTCGCCGGTCATCGCGACGTCGCGCCGGACCGCGATGCCCGACAGCGTCGAGATTATTGCGGTGACCATGCCGACGCCCGCAGACGGCCCGTCTTTGGGCACGGCGCCCTCGGGCAAGTGCACATGGATGTCCTTGCGGGCGAAGATCGACGGCTTGACCCCGTACGCCGGAGCGCGCGCCTTGACGAAGCTCATTGCCGCCTGGATCGACTCCTGCATCACCTCGCCAAGCTTGCCGGTGGTCTTGATTTGGCCCTTGCCGGGCACCGTCACCGCTTCAATGGTCAACAATTCGCCACCGACTTCGGTCCAGGCCAGGCCAGTGACGGCGCCAATCTGGTCCTCTTCCTCGCCCATCCCGTAACGGAATTTTCGAACGCCAAGAAATTCGCCGAGGTTCGCCGGCGTCAGCTCGACTTTCTCGACCTTGCCCTCGAGGATCTGGCGGAGCGACTTGCGCGCGACCTTGGCAAGCTCGCGCTCTAGCGTGCGGACGCCCGCCTCCCGGGTATAGTGACGAATCATTCCGCGGAGCGCGTCGTCGGTGAAAACCAGCTCTGTGGCCTTCAACCCGTGCGCGTCCATTTGCTTCGGAATGAGGTGGCGCTTGGCGATCTCGACCTTTTCGTCCTCGGTGTAACCCTCGAGACGGATGATCTCCATTCGGTCGAGTAGCGGCTGGGGCATGTCGAGCGAGTTCGCGGTGGTGACGAACATGACGTCCGAAAGATCGTAATCAAGCTCCAGATAATGGTCCTGGAACTTGCTGTTCTGCTCGGGGTCGAGGACCTCGAGCAGCGCCGAGCTCGGGTCGCCGCGGAAGTCCTGGCCGAGCTTGTCGATCTCATCGAGCAGGAACAGCGGGTTCGATGTTCCCGCCTTCTTGATGTTCGAGATGATTTTGCCTGGGAGCGAGCCGATGTAGGTCCGGCGGTGACCGCGGATCTCGGCCTCGTCGCGTACCCCGCCCAATGACTGGCGGACGAATTCGCGGCCGGTCGCGCGCGCAATCGAGCGCCCGAGCGAGGTCTTGCCGACGCCGGGCGGACCGACGAGGCACAGGATCGGGCCCTTCAGCTTGTTGGTACGCGCCTGCACTGCCAGATATTCGACGATCCGGTCCTTGACCTTCTCAAGCCCGTAATGGTCCTCGTCGAGCACAGCTTGCGCTTCGGCAATGTCCTTCTTCAGCCGCGACTTCTTGCCCCACGGCAAGCCGAGCAACACGTCAAGATAATTGCGCGCCACGGTGGCCTCGGCCGACATCGGCGCCATCGCGCGCAGCTTCTTCAGTTCGGCATTGGCCCTGGTTCGCGCCTCCTTGCTGAGCCTCGTCTTGCGAATCTTTTCAGCGAGCTCCTGAAGCTCGTCGCCGCCTTCTTCGCCTTCATTGCCGAGTTCGCGCTGAATGGCCTTTAGCTGCTCGTTCAAATAATATTCGCGCTGCGTCTTCTCCATCTGGCGCTTCACGCGGCTGCGGATCTTCTTCTCGACCTGAAGCACGCCAAGCTCACCCTCCATGAAGGCGAACACCATTTCGAGCCGGCGCGCGGCGTTAAGCTCACCGAGCAAAGCCTGCTTGTCAGCGACCTTGATCGAAAGATTGGAGGCGACCGCATCCGCCAAGGTGGAGGGATCCTCGATCTCGCTTAGCTGAATACCCGTTTCTGGGGGGAGCCGTTTGTTGAGCTTCGCGTAATTTTCGAATTGGTCGATGACCGAACGCATCAGGGCCTGCGCTTCAGGGCCGTCGGCCGCGTCCTCGTTGACTTCCTCGACCTCCGCAGCGGTAAAACCGTCGCGTGGGATCAGGTCGACGAGCCGGGCGCGCTTTACGCCTTCGACCAGCACCCGGACGGTGCCGTCGGGCAGCTTCAGCAGCTGCATCGCGGTCGCAATCACGCCGAGATCGTAGAGCGCGTCGCGATCGGGGTCGTCCTCGCTCGGGTCGAGCTGGGCGACCAGGAACAGTTCCTTGTCCGCCGCCATCGCCGCCTCGAGGGCCGCTACCGATTTCTCGCGTCCGACAAACAGCGGGACGATCCGGTGCGGGAAAACGACGATGTCGCGAAGTGGCAAAATCGGGAGAGAACGAGTCATAGGCCGGTATATGGGCGGAGCATCCCCTGCGTGCAACGGAGAGGAACATTCACCCGCCGCCGCGCGCTGATCCCATCCTGCGGCAAAGGAGGGAACGACCCATGGCGGACGATCGCGAAAAGCTCAGAAATGGCCCGAATAAGGAGGCGATCAACGAGACCATCGCCGGCACGGGCCCCGGAATCGCGGACGACGCGCTCGCACCGGGTGAGCAGCTTCTCGATGCGCCGACAGACGAAGAAGTCGAGAGGGTTGCGAGGAAGCTTCACGCTCCGACCGCTGAGCGAGACACTTTACCGCTGGAAGGTGAATGAATCGCGCCGGAAGTGAACAGTGGATTCTGTAATCGTTCAGTTTCGTTCACTATCTATGGTGCCGTGAACATTCGCTTTTCCCTGCTGGCGCTCAGCGCCCTAACCATCCCCGCCGCCGCATCAGCGCAATACGGGGCACCGTATCCCGCGCCCATGCCGGCGGCACCGCCGATGCAGACGCAAGTGCCGCGCGCGCCCGTCGCGGAGCCGTGGATGGCGCAGCCTCCGCCGCCGGGTCAACCATGGCAATCGCCGATCGCCGAAGGGAACAAGGCTCCTGCCCTAGAGCCGATCGATCTGCCGCCTGCCATCGAGCAGGGCGTCGACATGATCTATATCGACGAAGAGCTCGTGCCCCGCGCAGTCCACGACAATGGCCCAATGGGCAGCATGAACTTTGCCGCGTGGACGGGCGCGCCGGTCGACCTCTTCAGCTCCGTCAATCCGATCTACACCGACCTCCGCCGCGGATTGGTGAAATATCGCCAGCGATGGGGCGACCTACCGCAGATTGCGATCCCATCGGGGCCGACTTTGAAGCTCGGGTCCACCGGAGACCGAGTCTCCGCGCTCCGGACTCGCCTTGGGCTTGGCGGCGGCGATAAATTCGACGCTGCGCTTGCTGCCCAGGTGAAGGAATTCCAAGCGGTTCACGGGCTCAAAAATGATGGCGTCGCCGGTGCGGGCACTATCGACGCGCTGAACCGCGGCGCTCAATATTATGAGCAGTTGATCATCATCAACATGGAACGCGCAAAACGTCTCCCGGCCCCCGAGGAACAGGCCAAATATGCCATCGTCGACGCCGGCGATGCGCGGCTGTCGCTGTGGGAAAACGGACGCAAGGTTGATGAGATGAAGGTGGTGGTTGGCAAGGCCGAAACGGCGACGCCGATGATGGCCGCCTACATCAAGTACGCGAGCGTAAACCCTTATTGGAACGTGCCGCCAGAGCTGGTGAAAAGCCTGATCGGCCCCCGCGTTGCGACGCAGGGCGTTAGCTACCTGACCGACCGCGAATATCAGGTGCTGACGAGCTACGGCGAAGACGCTCAGACCATCGATCCGCACACGGTCGATTGGCAGGCGGTCGTCGACGGGCGCCAGGAAGTCCGGCTTCGCCGCCTCCCCAGTCCCGCCAATTCAATGGGCATGATGAAGTTCATGCTGCCTAACTACTTCGGCATCTATCTCCATGATTCACCGGAGAAAGATCACTTCACGAAGAATGAATTGTGGATCAGCAACGGCTGCGTCCGGGTCGAGGATTACAAGCGTTTCGCCAACTGGTTGTTCGGCGGCTACGTACCCAAGGGCAAGGATCCAAAGGTCGAGGAGGAAGTCGACCTGCCGAAGCCAGTGCCGGTCTACATGACCTACCTAACCGTGCAGCCCACGGCGAATGGTGTGCAGTTCCTGACCGATCACTATGGCCGGGACGAGCATTTGATGGAGCGCTTCAGTTCGCAGCTGATGGCTGCAGTTCGCGGCGAGTTCTAGCTTAGAACGGGCGGCCCGCTCAGGCGGCGTCGTCGGCTTCCTTATCCTTGGTCGCATAGACCCGCACCGGGTCCTTGCGGCCTTCGACCACATCGCCATCGACATGAACTTCGTCGACGCCGTCCATCGATGGCAGGTCGAACATCGTGTCGAGCAGGATGCCTTCCAGAATCGAACGCAGGCCACGAGCCCCGGTCTTCCGCTCGATCGCCTTGACTGCGATTGAGTGAAGTGCGTCGTCGGTGAATTCGAGCTGGACGTCTTCCATGTCGAACAGCTTGGCATATTGCTTGATCAAGGCGTTCTTCGGTTCGACCAGGATCTTCACCAACGCCGTCTCGTCCAGGTCCATGAGCGTCGCGATCACCGGCAAACGGCCGACGAACTCGGGGATCAGGCCGAATTTGAGCAGGTCCTCCGGTTCGCAATGCTGGAGGACTTCGCCGGTCTTGCGTTCGTCCGGTGCGGCGACATGCGCGCCGAAGCCCATCGACTTGCCCTGCATCCGGTCGGAAATCAGCTTTTCCAGGCCCGCGAAGGCGCCGCCGCAGATAAACAGGATGTTGGTCGTGTCGACCTGCAGGAACTCCTGCTGCGGGTGCTTGCGCCCGCCCTGCGGCGGAACGCTGGCGGTCGTGCCTTCCATCAGCTTGAGAAGCGCTTGCTGGACGCCTTCGCCCGACACGTCGCGGGTAATCGAAGGATTGTCCGACTTGCGGCTGATCTTGTCGATTTCGTCGATGTAGACGATGCCGCGTTGCGCCTTCTCGACGTTGTAATCGGACGCCTGAAGCAGCTTGAGGATGATGTTCTCGACGTCTTCGCCGACGTAGCCGGCTTCGGTCAGCGTCGTCGCGTCGGCCATCGTGAAAGGTACATCGAGGATGCGTGCCAGGGTCTGTGCGAGCAGGGTCTTGCCGCAGCCCGTCGGGCCAATCAGCAGGATGTTGGACTTCGCGAGCTCAACCTCATTGCTGCCCTTCGAGCCATGCGACAGGCGCTTGTAATGGTTGTGAACGGCGACGGAGAGAACGCGCTTCGCACGATCCTGGCCGATCACATAATCGTCTAGGACCTTGCAGATCTCGGCCGGCGTCGGGACGCCGTCGCGGGTCTTGACCAGCGCCGACTTCGATTCCTCGCGGATGATGTCGTTGCACAGTTCGACGCACTCATCGCAGATGAACACCGTCGGCCCGGCGATCAGCTTCCTGACCTCGTGCTGCGACTTGCCGCAGAATGAGCAGTAGAGGGTGCTCTTGCTGTCGCCGCCTGAAAGCTTGGTCATTCCCGTCCTTGTTATTGCGGCCACGAGCGGCCGTCCTCTGATGGGCATGCTAGCCCGCTTTATGCCACAATCAACTCTGCTGGATTGTTAACGTCCCCCGCCAGTCGATTGCTCCTTTGATATCAAGAATATGGATAGAGCGCCTCCCCCTCGCAAGGGGAAGATGTCACAGATTGAGACACTGCGGGCCGGCCATAGCCATTGGGAGGCCCGTTGAACCCTTTCCGTTCAATTTAACACCGACCGATCGAAAGAATTCGCCTGCGCGTCAGCCCAGTGCCCCATCACGCAGGCGAAGAGGCGCTCGCAATCGCGCCAGAGATCGCGAGCGCCTCACACTTCGCCGTAATCAGGAAATTTAATGTGAACCTCAGCGTCCGCAGGCCGGACTCCTATGCAGTGGGGCGGGCTCGATTGAGGAGAAACTCCATGAAAAAGCTAATCACATTCTTGGCCGCGACGGTCATTGCAATTGCACCTGATATGGCTTTGGCGAAGCCACCCACGCAACAATCGGCTCCCACGGCCCCAACCTCTTCGCCCTTCGATCACACTGGTCAGCCCGACCAGTCTTGCGAGGACGATCCATTTCAGCCGGGCAACTCCGTGACGGCACCGGGATCCGCGTTCAATCCGGACGGTGTATCGGGTTCGGTCTATGCGGGTGAGCAGCCCGGTATCAACGACAAGAACGACCATTCGGTGTCCCAGTACGACACCGCCTGCGCCCGCAATCAGTCGCCTAACGGCTAAGCGTGTCCAGCGCTTCGCGCATGGCGGCCTGGAAATCAGACCTGGCGTAGATGTCGTTATGCCCGGCGCGGGCGATGGTGCGGTCGAACTTCAGCCGCTTGATTCGCTCGCGCAAGGCGTCCGTGCGCGCGGCGAGAACGATCTCGTCGCGATCGGCGGCAATGACCGCAACCGGCACGTCGATACCGACGATTGCGCTTGCCGCGTCGATTTCGTGATCGAAAAACGGGCCGATCGGCAGCCACGGGTACATCGACTGGGCCACCGCCTTCAGTGAATCGAACGGCGTCACCAGGATCAAGCCGTCGACCTTGCGCTTCGTGGCAAGCTCCGCGGCGATGCCGCTGCCGATGCTGAATCCGACTGCGATGATCCGCGCCGGCTTCAGCCGCTCGTCCGCCAAATCGAGGACCAGCGGCGCATCGGCGATCAGCCCTTCGGCAGACGGTGACCCGGTCGACGGCGCATATCCACGATAGTGAAACGCCACGACCTCATCGTTTGGAAAGAGCTGATGCAGATATTCGGCGACGTCCTGCCCGTTCCAAGCGTTACCCCCGAAGCCGAGGATGAGGGTTCGCTCGCCTTTTGGTTCGTCCGCCGGAATGTGAATGCCGACGAGCTTCTTGCCGTCTGGCGTGTCCAGGAAAAGCTGGTCGGCGCCCTTCGGCATTGGTCCTGCCCGCGGCACGGCATGCGTCGGGAAGATCAGGTGGGACTGGAATTCGAACATGGGTGCGATGGGCGATATTCGCCCGAAAGCCTTAGGCCGCGAAGGCTGCTTCGATCGCCGGGGTGACCCGATCGACGGTGTACGGCTTCTCGATCACCGGCGCGTCATTGAACTCGGGCGGCGGCGGATCGACGTGGCCACCCGTAGCGATCACAAACGGCACGTTCTTCTCGCGCAGCTTGGTGGCGACCGGCCACACATTCTCGCCCTTCAGATTGACGTCGAGGATGGCGAGATCGAACCCGCCCTTCTCAACCTCGGTGAGTGCGCACTGCACCGTGTCGCAGGTTCCACGCACCTTATGGCCAAGGGAATCGAGAAAATCCTCGAGCATCATCGCGATCAGCGGCTCGTCTTCGACGATCAATATGGAACGCGCACCCATGTCGCGCTCGCATAGAGGGCGCGGGGAAAAGCGCAAATAGCTTATTTGGTGCCCATCGCCCGGCGCGCCGCCTCCGCGAGGTCGGTTACGGAGAAGGGCTTGGGCAGGAAATTGACGTTCTCAATATCGATCGAGTTCCTCAACTGCTCTTCGGCATAGCCCGACATGAAGAGGATCTTGATGTCCGGCCGGCTCTTACGCGCTTCCCGGACAACGGTCGGCCCGTCCATACCCGGCATCACCACGTCGCTGATCAGCAGGTCGATGTTCTCGCCTTTGGCGAGGTGCTCGAGCGCTTCTTCGCCATTGTCCGCCGTGATCACCTGGTAACCGTGGCGGGTGAGCGCACGCTCGGCAACGGCGCGAACCATCGGTTCGTCCTCGACCAACAGGACGGTCCCGCTGCCCCATAGCTCGTCCTTTTTCCCCCTGTCCACCTTGCGCGATCGGGTCGCGGCCGCTTCTTCGTGGTGGACGGGGAGGTAGATGACGAAGCGCGTGCCCTCCCCGACCTTTGAATCGGCGAAGATGAACCCGCCCGACTGCTTCACGATGCCGTAGACGGTCGAGAGACCCAGGCCGGTGCCTTTGCCCACCTCCTTGGTCGTGAAAAAGGGCTCGAACACCTTGCCGAGGATGGTTGCCGGAATACCGACGCCCGTGTCCGTAACCGACAGCGCGCTGTAATCGGCGATCGGCAGGATGTCGGAGCCGAGCTCCGCCACCTGGTTGGCCTTGACCGAATAGGTCTGGATGGTGAGCGCGCCGCCCCCCTTCTCGGCCATCGCGTCGCGCGCGTTGACGGCCAGGTTGACGATCACCTGTTCGAGCTGGCCGGGGTCGGCCCGCACCGGTCCGAGGTTGCGGCCGTGTTTTACCACGAGCTCCACCGTCTCACCGAGCAGGCGCTTGAGGAGATGCGAGACCTCCGACACCACATCGGGCAGCTGCAGCACCTGCGGGCGCAGCGTTTGCTGGCGGGAGAAAGCAAGCAATTGTCGCGTCAGGCCGGCCGCTCGATTAGAGTTCGACTTGATCTGCTGGATGTCGTCATAGTCGCTGTCGCCTGGCGTGTGCCGCATCAGCATGAGGTCGCAGTGGCCGATGATCGCGGTCAGGATGTTGTTGAAGTCGTGCGCGACGCCGCCCGCCAGCTGCCCGACCACCTGCATCTTGGTGGCCTGGGCGACCTGCCGCTTGAGCTTGGCTTCCTCGCTATTGTCCTTGAGCAGCAGCAGCACCGGCGCATCGCCGATACCGCGCAACCCGGCGATCGTGAGCGCGACGGGTTCGCCCGGCTGGTGAATGAGCCGGACGGCGAGATCGCCTGACATGGCTGGACCCCGCGCATTGCGTCGTACCGCATCTGCGACCGCGGCTTTGTCCTCCTTGACCACGAGGTCGCCGGGATAGGAGGGCATCGTTGTGCCTTTCAGGCCCGCCGCTTTGCGGAAGGTCTGGTTCATCGTGAGGAACCGCCCGTCTCGGTCGACCAGGGCGAGCCCGACAGGAAGGACGTCGAGGAGCGTCTGCAGGTTAGCCGAATTAGCTACCGACGGACCCGAGCTGCTGTCGAAGAGCAACAGCGTACCCGCACCGCTCGATACGGCCGGATCCACGGGGACGTGAACCGCACGCAAGGAGATAGCGCCCTCCCCATCCGCGATCACCCGCGCTTCGCCGCCCTCGCCCGACTGGATCAGCGCCTTGAGGCGCGCGCCTTGCGCGTCATTGTCCTGAATTCCCGTCCGCTCAACGAACAAGCGGTTAGCGCCCAGAATGCGGCTTTTTTCATCGATGACGGCAGCCATGACCCCGGCTTCCGCAAATCGCTCGCCGGCAAGGCCCTGTACTCGGTTGATGGCCGCCGTCAGCGGATCCGGCGTCGGCGGCTCGGGAAAGCGCCACAGCAGCAGTTCACCCTGCGCGCCAACCCGCTCGACCTCGACCGGGCTCGTCCCGGCAGCCGTTGCAATCCGCGCTACGCAGCCGGCGCCGTCTCGCCAGGCCATGGTCCGCGCGAGCTCCAGCCCCTCGCGCGCTTCGTCGTCAGACGCCAAGGACAGCGGCGCCCGATTGTCGCCAAAACGCTCGCGGTAAGCCGCGTTGACGATCAGCACCGATGCTTCGCTGTTGGTCAGCGCAGTCGGTTCACGGCTGAGCGACAGCGCCGATCCAAGAAGCGAAAAGTCCGGCCCGACCATGAGTGGTTCACTGGGAATGCTTAGCCGCGGCGTCCTTGCATAGGCCCAGACCGCGCCGGCAAGCCCCGCCAGCGCTGCGATCGCGGCGAGCGGCATGCGATCGAGCAGCAGTAAGAGGGCGGCCAAGCTGAGGGCTGCGGCCCCAATTAGCGCGGGCGCGAGCCATCTCCCCCAGCCATCGAGCCGGGAAGAACCTAATGCGGGCAGCCTTTGGTGCAGCATGCTGGCAGTATCCTACCAGCAATGCCGCGTCCTACCAGATGCGGACGCGTTGCTCCGGCGTCAGGTACAGTTTTTGCCCCGGTGTCACGCCGAACGCTTGGTACCAGGGGTCGAAATTGCGAACGATGTCGGAGCGGAATTCGCTGGGCGCGTGCGGATCAGTGAGGAGCCGCGAGCGCAGATTCGCTTCGCGATAGTTGCGGCGCCAACCTTGCGCCCAGGCGAGGTAGAAACGCTGGTCCCCCGTCGTCCCGTCGATGACCGGTGCTTCCTTACCGCCGAGCGACGCGTGGTAGGCATCATACGCGCTAAGTACGCCGGCTAGGTCGCCGATGTTCTCACCGAGCGTGAATTCGCCCTTCACATGTGCACCCGGAAACACCTCATAAGCATCATATTGATTCACAAGATTCTCTGACAAGCGTTTGAAACTGGCCACATCTTTGGGTGTCCACCAGTCAACCAGATTGCCGCTGGCGTCATACTTGGAGCCCTGGTCGTCGAAATGGTGGCTCATCTCGTGGCCAATGACGGATCCGATACTACCGTAGTTGACCGCCGGATCCGCATTGGGATCGAAAAATGGCGGCTGAAGGATCGCGGCCGGGAAGGTGATTGCGACCAGGCTGAAATTCGCCTGGGCGTTGACCGTCATTGGATCGAGGCCCCATTCCCACCGCATCACGGGCTTGCCGAGCTTACCGATGTTCCAGTCGTGGCCCCATTGATTGGCCCGCATAGCATTACCGAACAAATCATCTGCCCGCACGTCGAACGTGTAATCGTGCCACTGGTCCGGATAGCCAATGCGGGGCGTGAAGGCCGCTAGCTTTGCCTTCGCCTTCACCTTGGTCTCAGGCGCCATCCAACTCAAATTATCGATGCGATGACCCATCGCCGTGATGATGTTGCCGACGAGCTCCTGCATCGCCGCCTTCGATTCGGGCGGAAACCACTTGGCCACGTAAACTTTCGAGACGTCGTCGGTGAGGATGTTGGTCGTAAAATCGACCGCGCGCTTCCAGCGCGGCTGCAGCTGGGGCGTGCCGTTTAGCTTGGTGCCGTAGAAAGCGAAGCTCTCCTCGGTTACTGCCTTGGGCAAGACGTCCGAATAGGCATCCAGCGAATTTACGATCAGCTGGTCCTTCAGAACCTGGAGCGGAACCTTGGCGGACAGCGCAGCGATGCTCTTGAACGCGCTCGGCTCTGCGACGAGCAACTCATCGACGTTGGCTCCTCGCGTGGTGAGGTAGGCTGCCCAGTCAAAACCCGGCGCGAGCTTCTTGAGCTGAGCCAAAGTCATCCGGTTGTAGGTCTTGGTCGCGTCGCTGACGTCCTCGCGGGTCCAGGAAACCTTCGCGATGCTCGTTTCAAAGGCCATGATTGCTTTGGCGCGCGCCGCCGCATTGCTCTCGCCCGCCAGGGTGAGCGTATTGGTCAGGTGATCGACATATGCCGCGCGAATGGAAACGAAGTTCGCATCAGGCAGCAAATACATGTCGCGATCCGGCATGCCGAGGCCCGCCTGGCTCAGCCCGGTGATATAGACATCGCTGTGGCGGTCATCTTGGCCGACGCCGCCGCTGAACAAACCGCCGACGCCATTCCGGGCAGCGTGCGCCGCAAGTACCGCATATCCAGACCGGCTCTTGAGGCCGCGGATCTCGTCGAGCCAAGGCTGAATTGGGGTCAGGCCCTTGGCTTCGACCGAGGCTTCGTCGAGGAAGCTTGAGAATGCGGTGCCGATCCGGCTGTTTGGATCGGCTTTCGCTGCATCGAGAATGTCGCGAACCCGCTGCTGACTGGTGTCCTGCAGCGCGGTGAAGGAGCCGTAATTCGACTTGTCCGCCGGGATAGGCGTGTTCTTCGCCCAGGTGCCATTGGCAAACCCGTAGAAATCGTCACCCGGCCGAATGCTCGTGTCCATTCCGCCGGTGTCGAAGCCGTACGTTCCGATCTGGGCCTTCGGAGCCGGCGCTGCCTCGGGCGGCGCGACGACAGCAACCGGCACTTCCGCGATCGGCGGCGGCGGCAGTGGTCGCGAAACGCATCCCGCGAGCGCGGTGGTGACCAGTGCGAACGACAAAACTCGACCCATGAAATTTCCCCTCAAAACCTATTGGTGGGGCGTTGCGCGTGGGTGGCGAGGCTGGCCATCCGCAATCGACGACCGCTCCTTTCCTCGCTGCGAACGGGCAAACGGTTAGCTGCGCGCCATCCGCCGTTGCCGCCACCTGCTGGTAAGCCATGAACGCCAGGCGATCGAGGACGCAAAGTAACCAATCCCGGCTGACGCGATCGCGATGGTCAAAATCCCGAGCGCGATCGATCCAGACGCTTGGTGGATCCAGAACAGCAGCCTGCTGAGCTCGCTCGAGAAGCGCTCGGCGTCCGCGGGATTGACGATCTTGTCATGGTGAAGCTCCCATGACCCGATGCGATAGGCGGCCACGTACATGAAAGGGATGGTCAGCGGATTGACCACGAGGGTGAATATTGCGGCGACGGCTACATTGGCGCGGGCCGGAATCGCTAGCAGTGCCGCAATCGCCGTGTGCATCACCGGGATGATGACGGCGACGAACAGTCCGAGCGCCACACCCCTTGGCACCGAACGGTGAGTCATCCGCCACAAAGATGGGTGCTTTAGGTGCGGCGCGAAGGGACGAAGCAGCCGGTAATGATGAACCGTATCGCGGGTCGGGATATGGCGCGTCAGCCACTTCATGCGCACTGCCTGACCGGCCTCAGCCATTATGCCGCAGGAGCCGCTGTTGCTCCCGCTTCCAGTCGCGTTCCTTGATGGTCTCGCGCTTGTCGTGCACCTTCTTGCCCTTCGCCAGCGCCAGCTCGACCTTCGCTCGACCCCTGCCATTAAAATAAATGGACAGGGGAACGAGGGTCAGGCCCTCCCGTGCCACCGCCCCGTGGAGCTTGGCGATTTCCCGGTTCTTGAGCAACAACTTCCGGGGGCGCCGCGGCTCGTGGTTGAGGCGATTGCCGTGACTATATTCCGGAATATGGCTGTTGATCAGCCAGATCTCGTCGCCCTCGACGGTCGCGTAGCTCTCGGCGATCGATCCTTCCCCGTGACGCAGCGACTTAACTTCGGTGCCGGCAAGCTGAATGCCCGCCTCGAACCGCTCCTCGACGAAATAGTCGAAGCGCGCGCGGCGGTTTTCGGCCACGACCTTTTGCTTGTCGAAAGGGGCTGCGAGCGGCTTCGCCATTTGGACCTAGATCAGCCCCGCGTGCTGGAGCGCAGCATCGACGGCTTTTCGCGAAGCTTCGGACGGCGGAGTCATCGGCGGCCGCAGCTCGGCCGGGAAATTGGGCCTTACCTTGGCCACGGCATATTTCACCGGCCCCGGGGACGCGTCACTGAACAGCGCTGCATGGAGCGGATAAAGCTGGTCCTGCAGCTTGAGGGCGTCTTCCCAACGGCCTTCCTTGGTCGCTTTCTGGAAGTCCGAGCACAATTTCGGCGCGACGTTGGCGGTAACCGAAATGCACCCCGTTCCACCCATCGCATTGAAGCCCAGGGCCATGTCGTCGTTACCGCTCAGCTGGATGAAGTCGGCGCCGCAGGCCAAGCGCTGCGCTGACACGCGCGCAAGATTGCCCGTGGCGTCCTTGACCGCGATGACATTCGGCAGTTTCGCCAGCCGGCCCATCGTTTCGACGGCGATGTCGGTGATGGTGCGCGACGGCACGTTGTAGAGCACGACCGGGATTCCCTGATCCGCAACCGCTAACAAATGAGCGTAAATCCCGTCCTGGTTCGGACGGTTGTAGTAGGGCGGCACATGCAGGGCGGCGTCAGCCCCTGCTTCTTTCGCATTGCGGGTCAGCGCAATGGCATGGGCCGTATTGTTCGACCCGCAGCCGGCGATGACCGGCACCCGGCCAGCAGAAACCTCGACTGCGATCTCAATCACTCTGCGATGCTCATCGTCTGACAAGGTCGCGCCTTCGCCCGTCGTTCCGCACGGGACCAGCGCATTGCTACCTTCGGCGATCTGCCATTCGACGAAGTCAGCAAATGTGTCTTCCGCGACACGCCCGCCCGAAAAGGGTGTCACAAGCGCCGGAATCGAGCCGAAAAACATGAACTTGTCTCCGTAAATGGGAGTTTCGGGTGTACTTTACGGCCCGCGTGTTCAGGGCCTGATAAGGAGCGGGGACGCACGATGTCCAGCATGTGGCGTGTTGCTGTAATTCTTCCAGTGCTGCTGGGCGCTGCTTCGTCGAGCTCGGCGCAATATCAGGCCGCGACCGCTTATCCGGCCACGGCCGCTCCCAGCATTACCTCGTCGATCAGCGACTGGCGAACCTTGCGGGCGAACAGCAATTATCGCTTCGCCGATTATGCCCGCTTCCTGAATGCCAACCCTGGGTGGCCCGATGACGCAAAGATGCGGCGCTGGGCCGAAGAAGCCATGCAGCCTGGCGAGAATGCGGGAGTTGTGTTCGCATTCTACGCCAACGCAAAGCCGCAAAGTGGGAATGGCTGGGCCCGGCTGACGGATGCCTATGCTGCCAGCGGACGTATGACCGATGCGCTAGCCGCAGCCCGGGAGGCTTGGGCGTCTCGTGACCTCACCAGCACGGATGAGCAGGCGATCTGGAGCCGGTACGGCGGCAGCTTCACCACCGCCGATCACGATCGCCGGGTCGACGCGCTGCTGTTCGCCAAGGACCCGGACGACGCAGCGCGGTTCTATTCGATGACCGGCATTGCGCGTCGCGCTGCGTTCGCCGCGAGGATCGCGATGCAGCGCAAGGCTGCCGATGCCGACGCGCTCTACCAGGCCGCGATGAGCCAGGTGACGACCGACCCCGGGCTGATGATGGACCGCGCCCGCTACCTTCGCGCCAAGGGCTATGACCAAGCTGCGCGCGACCTCGCGGCCAGGGAGCATCATTTCGCTTATCCTGCCGCCGACGCCGATCGATTCTATGAGATGCTGCTAATCCTCGCGAGTGATGCGGCGCAGGACCGTCAGTGGGCCATCACCTACAACATCACGCGTCACCTGCGCGATGCCCTGCCCGCGGGCACCGACATAAACACCCTGCCCTTGGATCTCCGCGACACTTACACCAGCCTTGCTTGGCTCGGCGGCACGACAGCGCTCGACCGCTTGAACCGACCCGAAGGCGCGGTCGCTTTGTTCGACGCTTATGGTCAGGGCGGCAAATCGCTGCAGGTCCAAACAAAGGGCAACTACTGGGCCGGGCGGGCTGCGCTTGCGGGTGGCCACTTCCAGGAAGCGAATGCCTACTTCCAGCGCGCCGCCGCTTACCCGGAGCTATTTTACGGCCAGCTTGCGCTTGAGCGACTGGGGCGCTCGGTGACCGCGCCACCGCAAGCCACGACGCAATATGTGACCACCGCGGCCCAACGCAGCGCCTTCTACAATCGCCGCCTGGTCCAGGCGGTGCGCGCGCTCCAGAACAGCTCGACTGAACAGGCCCTGTTTGTGAAGGCGCTCGCGGAATCGCTCGACACTGACGCCGACCGCAACCTGGCGGTCGAGCTTGGCCAGCAAATTCGCCGGCAGGACCTTGCGGTGTGGACAGCGCGCATGGCTCGGGTGAAGGGATCGATGTTCTACGTCCGCCAGGCCTATCCCACTCTTCCGGCGACGGTGTCATCGAATCTGTGGTCGCTTGCCCACGGGATCAGCCGTCAGGAAAGCTCATTCGACCCCTATGCGGTTAGCCATGCGGGCGCTCGGGGGATGATGCAGCTCATGACCGGCACGGCGCGCGAGCAGGCCGGCAAGATGAACGTATCCTACGACAGCTACCGGCTGATCAGCGACCCCAGCTACAACGTGATGCTTGGGTCGGCATACTTCCAGCGCATGCTGAACATCTGGGATGGCAACATCCCGCTCGCCGTTGCCAGCTACAACGCGGGGTCGGGAAACGTCAGCAAGTGGGTGCGGCAATATGGTGACCCGCGCGGCCGCGTGGACGTCCTGAAGTGGATCGAGGCGATCCCCTTCACGGAGACGCGGTCCTACGTGCAGCGGGTTATCGAAAACAGCGTGGTCTATGATTCCATGCGCGGCGGCCAGTCGCCGCAAACCGCGATGCACGTGTCGCGCTATCTGGGTAAGAACCGCCCGGGCTGATAATCGCCCGCAATGGCTGACCGCTACATTACGCCCGAAGGGTTCGCCCGCATTCGCGCCGAATATGAGGAGCTGTTCGGCGTGGAGCGGCCGGAGGTCGTCGAGATTGTGTCTTGGGCCGCTTCGCTCGGCGACCGCTCGGAAAATGCCGACTGTCTCTACGGGAAGAAAAGGCTGCGGGAGATCGACCGCCGCCTGTCACATCTCGCGCGCATCATGAAATCTGCAAAGGTCGTCGATCCTTCCAAGCAGCAGGACCGGGCCCAAGTGCGCTTCGGCGCGACCGTGGAACTGGCGGATGAAGATGACCAGCGCCGCACCCTGACCGTCGTCGGCGATGACGAAGCGGACGCCACGCAGGGCCGCATTGGCTGGAGCGCACCCCTTGCCCGCGCCCTGGTCGGCGCGAAGGTCGGCGAAGAGCGAATCGTTCGTCTTCCTGCGGGCGAAAAGTCCTATGAGGTGATGAAGATCAGATACCCGGCTTAGGCGCGCACAGGCGCGGCCACGAGGTGAGGTAGTTCGGCCGGCATCGCTTCAGACCAGGCATCCGAGATGGCGCTTAGCGCAGCAATCGCCGCAGCTTGTTCGTCATTGCCGTCGATCATGATCCAAGGCGACCAGCGGGTGTCCGAATTGGCCTTAAGGGCCTCAAAGGCCCGAGCATACGCGGGGTTGTCGATCCTGATTGGTTCTTCGCGGCTCGCACGTGCCCACGGGCTCAGCGCGCGCTGCTCGATCCGCTGCTGCTGAACTTCGGCACTGACTTCGAAATACAGCTTCACGATCAACGTTCCATAGTCACGCTGCTGAGCCTCGAACTCGTTGATCTCGTCGAATGAGCGGGCGACCATGTCCTGGTCGATGCGGCTCGAAATCCGGTCATCGAGCACGCGCAAATACCAGCTGCGATAGAAGATGGCGGTGTTGCTTGCGCTCGGAAGCGAGCGCCAGAAGCGGGCGAGCCAGTGGCCATCTGAGGCTTCGCGGCGGTCGAAGCCGATCGAATGTACCGCTACGTGACACGGGTCGAAGGCCGCCGCGAGCTGACGCAACGCATATTTCTTGCCGGACCCTTCGGGACCCTCCAGCAGAATTATCGCTCGGCGGTGGTGCGCAATCTGCGCAAGCTGCAACTCCGCGAGATGATCGCGCAGCGCGGCAAGGGCAGACCCTTTTTCCTGATACGCGTCGTTCCCCACGGAGCGGAAACTAGAGGGCGGCCGAGGTCGCGACAATCCAACTGGAGCGTCGAACGGAGCAATTTCGTCCCGTTTTGAGCCGGTTTTAGCTCGGCTGGACGATCCGGATGTGCAGTTCCTTCAACTGCTTGTCCATCACTTCGGACGGCGCATTCATCATCAGGTCCTCCGCCTTCTGGTTCATCGGGAAGAGGATGACCTCGCGGATGTTGGGTTCGTCGGCGAGCAGCATGACGATGCGGTCGATGCCCGGCGCCGATCCGCCGTGCGGCGGCGCGCCGAACTTGAAGGCGTTGATCATGCCCGCGAAGTTGGTGTCCACTTCCTGCTGCGAATAGCCGGCGATTTCGAACGCCTTGTACATGATGTCGGGGCGGTGGTTCCGGATCGCTCCCGAGCTTAGCTCAACGCCGTTGCAGACGATGTCATATTGCCAGGCGAGGATCTCGAGCGGGTCCTTGGACTCCAGCGCCTCCATTCCGCCCTGCGGCATCGAAAACGGGTTGTGGCTGAAGTCGACCTTCTTCTGCTCGTCATTATATTCGAACATCGGGAAGTCGACGATCCAGCAGAAGCGGAAGGTTCCCTGCTCGATGAGGTCAAGCTGCTCGGCGACGCGCGTCCGGGCCGCACCCGCAAGTTTGGCGGCTTCCTCTTCCTTGCCTGCGGCGAAGAAGATGCCGTCGTCCGGGCCCAGGCCCATCTCGTCGGCGATCCGGTTCATTCCCTCTTCGCCATGGTTCTTGGCGATCGGGCCGCCCCATTCGCCGCCCTTGCGAGTCGCATAGCCGAGGCCGGCAAACCCTTCGCTCCGCGCCCACTCGTTCATATCGTCGAAGAACTTGCGGCTCTTCTCGGCGGTGCCGGGTGCGGGCACGGCGCGGACAACCGCGCCTTTTTCCACCAAGCCGGCGAACAGCCCGAACCCCGAGCCTTTGAAATGGTCGCCAACGTCGCCGATCAGCAGCGGGTTGCGCAGGTCCGGCTTGTCTGACCCGTACTTGAGCAGCGCTTCCTTGTACGGGATGCGCGGATATTCGCCGGCGGGAGTGACAGACTTGCCGTTCGCGAATTCCTCGAACACGCCCGAAAGCACCGGCTCGATCGCGTTGAACACGTCGTCCTGCGTGACAAAGCTCATTTCGAAGTCGAGCTGATAGAACTCGCCGGGCGAACGATCGGCGCGAGCATCTTCGTCGCGGAAGCAGGGCGCGATCTGGAAATAGCGGTCGAAGCCCGCGACCATGATCAGCTGCTTGAACATCTGCGGCGCCTGCGGGAGCGCGTAGAATTTGCCCGGATGGACGCGGCTCGGAACGAGATAATCGCGTGCGCCTTCGGGGCTGCTCGCGGTCAGGATCGGAGTCTGAAATTCGGTGAAGCCCTGGTCGATCATCCGGCGGCGAATCGACGCGATGACCGCCGAACGCAGCATGATGTTGGCATGGACCTGCTCCCGGCGGAGGTCGAGATAGCGGTACTTAAGCCGAATCTCCTCCGGATAATCCTGTTCGCCGAAAACCGGCATCGGCAGTTCGGCCGCAGTCGACTGGACCGTCACTTCGCCTGCGCGCACTTCGATCTCGCCGGTCGGTAAATTCGCGTTCACGGTCTCGGCGGAGCGGGCAACCACTTCGCCCTCGATCGTAACGACCGACTCGACCCTGATCCGATCGAGCGTCTTGAAGGCCGCCGATTCTGTGTCGGTAACGATCTGCGTGATCCCGTAATGGTCGCGGAGATCGACGAACAGCAGGTGGCCGTGGTCACGCTTGCGGTGGACCCAACCCGAAAGGCGGACCGTTTTGCCAACGTCGCTCAGGCGCGGCGCGGCACAGGTATGGGTACGATAGGCGTGCATGTGGAACGTCAGCTTTCTGCTTCGAATATGGGTGGAAAAGCGCGCGCCGCGCTTCAAGGCGGCAAAGCCTTTTGTCAACCCGCGAGGGCGGAGCTATGGGCCTTGCAGACATGCGTATCCATCCGTTGATTACCAAGTCGGACGACCTGAAAGCACTGGTCGACCGCCTCAAGAAACACCCGTTCATCGCCGTGGACACGGAGTTCATGCGCGAGAACACCTATTGGCCGGATCTCTGCCTGATCCAGGTGGCGAGCAGCGAAGAAGCCGCTGCCATCGATCCAAAGGCCGAGGGCATCGACCTCAAGCCGTTGCTCGAGCTGTTTGTGAAGAATGAGGATGTGCTCAAGATCTTCCATGCCGGCGGGCAGGACCTCGAAATCATTCACAATCTGACCGGTACGGTCCCCCATCCTTTGTTCGACACGCAGATCGCGGCGATGGCGCTCGGGCACGGCGAGCAAATCGGCTATTCGAACCTAATCGAGAGCCTGCTTGGCCATAGCCTCGACAAGGGCGCGCGCTTCACGGACTGGGGCCGCCGTCCCCTCGACAAGCGCCAGATCGATTATGCGATCGCGGACGTCACCCACCTCGCGACGATCTTCCCACGCATGGTCGAGAAATTGAAAAAGACCGGCCGCGGCGATTGGCTCGATGAAGAAATGGAACGGCTGGCCGATTCGTCCAGCTTCGCTTTCCCTCCGGAAGACGCGTGGAAGCGCCTAAAACTGCCGAGCCGCAACCCGGCCGTGCTGGGACGACTGAAGGCCCTCGCCGCGTGGCGCGAGACCGAAGCGCGAACCAAGAACCTACCGCGCGGCCGAATCATCAAGGACGATACGCTGAACGAAATCGTCCTTCATCCGCCCAAGAACCAGGACGATCTGGGCCGTGTCCGCGGGCTCTCTGCGGGATGGCGGAACAACGACATTGGCGCTCGCCTGATTGCCGCGGTCAATAATGCGAAGCCGCTGGAGGCTGGCGAAATGCCCGATCGGGAACCGCGCCGCCCGGGCCTGACCAAGGATGCTGCCCTGGTCAGCGACCTGCTGAAGCTGCTGCTGAAGATCCGTGCCAAGGAGACCGGCGTGGCAGCGCGGTTGATCGCTCGTTCGGATGACCTCGAGGCACTTGCCGCCGGCGTGCGCAAGAACCTCAATATCCTTTCGGGCTGGCGCTACGAACAGTTTGGCAAGGATGCCCTCGACCTGGTCGAAGGCCGCCTCGCCTTCGCGATCGAAAACGGCAAGCTTAAAATGAGCCGGTTGATGCAGCCGGCAGAGGAGACCGTCGATGCGTAATTTCGGCCTGTTTACCCCTCTCCTGCTCGCGGCCTGCGCCGCTGCGCCCGCGCAAACGCCGATCCACGGAGAGGTCCCCGGCTACACCTGCGATGCTGCCGGCACGGATCAATATACCGGTCAGGCGGCCACCCAAGAAACCGGCGCCGCGATCATGCGCGCGACTCATTCGGCCAACCTTCGGTGGGTACGGCCGGGAATGATGGTGACCATGGAATTCAGCCCGAGCCGGGTCACCGTGCGCATCGGACCCGACGGAAAGATCAACACGATCAACTGCGGTTAGGTGTTTAGGCAGCCTCGCCAATCATTCGCGCTTCGATCAGCGCTCGCCGGATCGTCGGCAAGGACAGCCGCGCCCGCTCGGCAATAGCGAACCGATCAACCGCCTCGACCGCCCGTTCGACGGTCCAGTAATCGCGGTGGAGGCGCTCGGCCATGAAGCGAAGCGCCTCAGGAGGAATGTGAAGGCCGCGGTCGGCGAAGAACAGCTGGATCAGCGCCGCGAACAAGGCGTCGTCCGGATGGCCGATCCTGGTCACGGGGGTGACCGCGAGCCGGGTCTTGAGGTCGGGTAGCCGCGGCGCCCAGGCAGGCGGTGCCTCATCCGCGATCATGACCAGCGGGCGGCCGCTGTCCTGTGCCTGGTTCCAGGCGTGGAACAGCTCCTCCTCGTCGCGGCTTTCAGCTTCGTCGAATAGGCGGCCGCCAACGCGCTCGATGAAGCTTCGCCCAAGCAAGGTGCGCCCCGACCGCCTCGGGCCCGTCAAGATGGTCGCCTTAACCGGCCACATGCTCCAGCGCGCGAAATGTTCGAACGCCTCGCGATTGGCGTCGGTGACGATGAACCTCGCATCGCCTTCGGTCTGCGGCCAGTCGAGCGGCAGCGCGATCTGGTCGGAGCCCTGCTTCATTTCTTCCCGGGCGGCTGGCTTGGCTGCGGCTGGGGTTGGGGCTGTTGCGGCGGTGTTGCGGCCGGTTGCGGCGGCGGCGGGAGCGCCGGCGGCTTCTCCGATGAAGACTTCATCGTGACCACCGTCCCGGACGTCCCGACGATCCAGCCCCGCGCGCTCAGTGCGGCGGCAAGCTGGCTGATGTCGCCCTTGAACTGCACGAGTACGTAGCTGGTGCCTGCCGGATTGATCTGCTGCGGTGTCGCCGACTGGATCCCCGGCAAAGTGCGCAAGTGCGCCATGGCGAAATTATAAACGGTTACGTCCTTGCCGCTTATCTGCACCTGGTAAGCATTGGTCGCCGCATTGGTGACGACCGGCGCTTCGGCCGGAAGCTCCTGAATCGGTGGCGGCGGGAGGTTCAGCGAGCTGTCGCGCTGGAGTTGGCCGGCCGCGAGCGCTTGCGCGAACAATTGATCCATTCGTACCGCGCCTTGTGCCATCATCGCCGGGATCGCGTCGCTGTTGGCTGCAGTCAGCGTGAATCCGCCGACAATCTCATTGTCCGGGCCATGGCGCCCGATGAATCGCGCGACGGCGGGGCCACCAGGATAAGCGCGCTGTATCTGGACCTCCGCGACGAGGATGTCTGCGGCCCCGTACAGGTCGATCAGGTTGCGCCACCACCCACGACCGGGGCGAACCGTCTGCGCCGCATTGATCAGCATCGGGTCGGCACCCATGCCGCTCACCCGCACATAATCGATCGGGCTTTGCGAGGTGCGGAACTGCGCCCATGCACGCTGCCACAGGTTCCTGAGCTCGACGCTCGTCTCGGTGCCCGCGGTGATGGTGATTGGGATGAGCAGCATCGGCTGCGACCGGCTGATCTCCCCGCCTTCGACGCCAAGGAACGCCGCGGCGCGGGCGCGGTCGAACAGCACGCCAAGGTCGGCGATGTACCGGTTGGGTCCGATCTGCTCGCGCTCGACGTTGATCGAGCTGACGATCTGGTCGAGCGTTCCGTCCGGCAGGTTCGGCGCTTGCTCGATCGGCGCATTGTGCATCTTCGCCCACAAAGCGCGGAAGCCCTGGCGCTGGGCGATGCGCCATCCGGCGAAGCGTGCCGATTGCGCATCCGCCCCACCGACGTCGACATGGATGCCGCCGATATCCAGCGTGCCGGAGCTGTCCAGCGGGAGGATCCCGCGGTCGCCCGTTTCCATCTGCGCGTAGAGCCCGCCCGATACACCGAGCACGGCGAGCAGAAGCAGGACGGGGACGATGAAGCGGGCGCGAAGCATTCGCTCGGCCTTTTGGCGACAACGGCGTGGAAATCCAAGCGGCTTGTCTCTAGTGGCCGCTTCCAATGAGCCAAAAACCGCTGACCTATGCCGGAGCCGGCGTCTCGATCGATGCCGGCAATGCGCTGGTGAAAGCCATTGGCCCCCTCGCCCGCTCGACCGCGCGCCCCGGTGCCGATGCGGAGCTCGGCGGGTTCGGCGGCTTCTTCGACCTCAAAGCCGCGGGCTACTTGGATCCGTTGCTTGTCGCGGCCAACGATGGCGTCGGGACCAAGCTCAAGCTGGCGATCGACACCGGGCGGCACGACGGCGTCGGCATCGACCTCGTCGCGATGTGCGCCAATGACCTCGTCGTGCAGGGCGCGGAGCCGCTGTTCTTCCTGGATTATTATGCGACCGGGAAGCTCGAGCCGGCAGTCGCATCGGCGGTGGTCGCCTCCATCGCCGAGGGATGCCGCCAGGCCGGCTGCGCGCTGATCGGCGGCGAAACCGCGGAAATGCCCGGCATGTATACGGGCGGCGACTATGACCTCGCGGGTTTCTGCGTCGGCGCGGTCGACCGCGACAAGGTGCTGACGGGCGAGGACATCGCGCCGGGCGACTTCATTCTCGGGCTGGCTAGCTCGGGCGTTCACAGTAACGGCTTCAGCCTCGTGCGGCGGATCGTCGAGCAGGAAGGCTGGGACCTTGGGCAAGACTTCCCGAGCCTCGGCAAGACGCTCGGCGACGCATTACTGGAGCCGACGCGGATCTACGTCCGCGCGCTGCTGCCACTCGTGCAGCAAGGCAAGATCAAGGGGCTGGCGCATATCACCGGCGGCGGGCTGCTCGAGAATATCCCGCGCGTGCTCCCGGACAACTGCCATGCGAAGGTCGAAGCGAATCGCTGGGACCTGCCCGCGATCTTCGGCCTGCTCCAGCAAGGCGGGCGCCTTGCGCCTGACGAATTAGCGCGGACGTTCAACTGCGGTGTCGGCATGGCCGTGATCGTTGCACCGGAAGAGGCGCCGGAAGTCTCGTCCGTCCTCGAAGGCGCGGGCGAAACGGTGTTCGAGATCGGGCGGATCGAGGCGGGCCAACACGGCTGCACCGTCGGTGGCCAGACGGGAACCTGGGGCAGCTCCGAGGATTGGTCCGTAACGCATCATGCGTGACCCCCAAAGGGACCCGCGCCGCGTTGCGATCCTGATTTCCGGGCGCGGCAGCAACATGCGGGCGCTCGTCGATCAGGCCCGCGACTATGAGGTGGTCCTCATCGCGTCGAACAAACCGCAGGCCGCTGGACTGGAGTGGGCGCGCGACCGCAACCTCCCTACCTGGGCTCTGGACAGCAAGGAGATGGCGAAGGAGGAGTTCGACCGGGTGCTGAGCGGCGTACTCCAAGAGCATGGCGTCGGCACGATCGCGCTCGCGGGGTTCATGCGCATCCTCTCGCCACGTTTCGTTTCCGATTGGGCCGGTCGGATCGTCAACATCCACCCATCGCTGCTACCCAAATATCGCGGGCTCGACACCCATGCGCGGGCGATCGCGGCGGGCGACACGGTCAGCGGCTGCTCGGTCCACGTGGTGACGGAAGAGCTCGATGCCGGCGACGTGCTGGGCCAGGCGGAAGTCCCGCTGAAACCGGATGACACGCCCGACAGCCTCGAGCAACGCGTGCTCGCCGCGGAACATGATCTGTACCCGAAGATTTTGAGCGAGTTCGTGAAACGATGAGCCACGCCCTCGACCAGGTTCGCGCAGCGGCGCTGGAATTGCCCGAGACCGAGGAGCGCGTTTCGCACGGGCAGCCGACCTTCTTCGTCGCCGGCAAGCAGTTCGCTCAGTTCCGCGACAACCATCATGGCGACGCGAAGACGGTGGTGTGCGTGCGGGTCAGCAGCCTCGACGAGCAGGCGATGCTGCTCGATGCCGATCCGGAGACTTATTCGAAGCCGGCCTATTTGCCGACGTGGCTATCGATCACCATCGCGGGAGATGACGTAGACTGGGGCCATGTCGCGGATCGCATTGCGGCAAGCTGGGAGCTTGCAGCGCCGGCACGCTTGCTCGAAGCTGGGGGTCGATGAGCGATTCTGAAAACCGCCGCCGCTGGGTGACCCTGGGCGAAATTATCGCGCTACTCGCGCTCGTCGTGTCCGCGGCCGGCCTGTGGCTCACTTGGAAGAGCAACAACGAGGACAAGACCACCAAGGTGGTCGAGCAGAAGCAGGCGATCCCGCTCACGCTGCGCGGCAAGGCGGTCAGCGACGGTCGAGCGCTGTCGATCGAACCGGTTGAGGCGAGCCATGCGCTCGAATCACTGACTGTGACGATCAAGGGCGCCTCGCCGATCCAAGTCGGCAGCGACGGGGAGCTTAGCGCCAGCGACGTCGAGACCGCGCTCAAGGCGCGAGACGAGGACAAGGGCGCTCACAGCGTGCCCGTGCGGCTCAGCGCGCGCTACGTCGAAATGGGCAAGGACCGCACCGGCGGCGGGACCTACATCCTGCGCTACCGCTGGGAGGGTGGTGGCCTGTTCGGCGGCCGCTCGCTCAAGCTGACCGGGTTCGGCCGCTAGCGACTGTTCTTCGTTCGATGTAAATCGCGCGGGACCGATCAGGGGGGAGAGGCCATGCTCGCAGCTTTGCTCATAGCGGCAGCGCAGGCGACCGCGATGCCCAGCTTTCTCGGCGGCTGCTGGGAAGAACGGCGCGCGGACGAGGCTTGGACCGAGGAGTGCTGGACCGACACGCGCGGCGACCTGATGCTTGGCGCGGGACGCGACGGAAAGGGCAACAAGGTCCGCAATTGGGAATGGATGCGGATCGAGCGCGCGGCCGACGGGACCGTACAGTTCTGGGGCTCGCCAAAGGGCGCCGCGGCGGTGCCATTCAAGGTCGCCGCGAGCGACGACAAGTCGATCACCTTCGTCAACGCCAGCCACGATTATCCGCAGCGCGTCGCGTACCGGCTAACCGACACGGGACTCGATGCCGAAGTCTCGCTTGCCGACGGCAGCAAGCCCCATCGCTGGAGTTACCGGAGAACCGCTGGCTCCCCGGAGCATTAATCAGCCGACGATTTCTACCGGCTTGAAGAAGAAGGCGATTTCGGTCGCCGCATTCTCGTCGCTGTCCGAACCATGGACCGAATTGGCCTCGATCGATTCGGCGAGCGCCTTGCGGATCGTTCCCTCCGCGGCGTCGGCCGGGTTGGTCGCGCCCATCACGTCGCGGTTGCGCTTCACGGCGTCCTCGCCCTCGAGCACCTGAACTACGACCGGACCTGACGTCATGAAGGTGCACAAATCGTTGTAGAACGGCCGCTCCTTGTGGACCGCATAGAAGCCCTCGGCCTGGTCGCGGGTCATGTGGATGCGCTTCGAAGCGACGACGCGCAGGCCCGCTTCCTCCAGCATCTTGGTGACAGCACCGGTGAGGTTGCGGCGGGTGGCATCGGGCTTGATGATCGAAAAGGTGCGCGTCACGGCCATGACCGGGCGATCTCCTGTAAATTGGCTGTTGGAATTGATGCGCCGCCTAGCCGCGCGGGGCGCGCTCGACAAGCCTCACGCCTGTTGTTTCCACTTCCCGTCGACCTGCGCCCAATAGCGCCGATCGACCCCTTCGCGGCCGGACAGCAGCTTCCAGGCGAGACGGGCGCCTTCGAGCGTGGCGTCGTCGAACAGGTAGAAGCTCCGATCATAGGTGAGTGCCGCATCGCGCCACTCGCCGTCGGCGATCAGCATATTGCGGGCGAGATTCGGCGCATCGGGGCTGGTTGAGAGCAGGATCGGCTGGCGGGAATCGTCGGTTCCACCCGCAATGCCATGAGGCATGAAGCTGTCGGGCCTCTGATCCCACAAGATCCGGTCAAGCTTCGCCAGGTACGCTTCGTCGCCCGCGACGATCAGCAAACGCCCGTCACTGTCGAGAACCTTCTCGGCAATGCTGGCAATTACCTGTTCGGGCGGCGATCCTGCGAGCTGATAGAAATCGACCTGCACGCCAGGGCCTGCTCAGGCTTCGAGCACGTCCGCGACATATTCGTCGAGCAAGCGCACGCCAAATCCCGTCGCGCCCTTGTCGTAGGTTGCGCCCGGCTTGTCCGCCCACGCCTTGCCGGCCATGTCGATGTGCGCCCACTTCACCCCATTTTCGATGAAGCGCTGGATGAACTGCGCGGCGGTGATTGATCCACCTTCGCGTGGTCCGACGTTCTTCATGTCGGCGATCGGCGAATCGATCAGCCGGTCGAACGGCTCCGCAAGCGGCATGCGCCACAATTTGTCGCCGCTTTCGTCGGCGGCGCGCTGGAGCTTGCCGGCAAGCTCGTCGCTGTTCGAAAACAGGCCGGCCCATTCGTGACCAAGGCTGATCAGGATCGCGCCGGTGAGCGTTGCAAGGTCGATAATCGTCGAGGGCTTGAAGTTGCGCTGCACGTAGGTGACCGCATCAGCCAGCACTAGGCGCCCTTCGGCGTCGGTGTTGATCACTTCGACCGTCTGGCCGGACATGGTCGTAACCACGTCGCCCGGACGCTGGGCATTGCCGTCGGGCATGTTCTCGACCAGCCCGCAGATGCCCACGATATTGGCCTTGGCCTTCCGCAAGCCGATCGCTTTCATCGCGCCGACGACAGCGCCGGCACCGCCCATGTCCCACTTCATGGCCTCCATGCCGGCAGCGCCTTTGATGGAGATGCCGCCGGTATCGAAGGTCACGCCCTTGCCAACGAAGGCAACCGGCTGGCTATCCTTGGCACCGCCATTCCACTTAAGGATCAGAAGCCTTGCCTCGCGAACCGAACCCTGGGCCACGCCAAGGAGCGCTCCCATCCCAAGTTTCTCCATCGCCTTTCGGTCGAGCACCTCGATCTGAACGCCGGAGCCTTCGAGCGACTTGGTCACGCGCTCAACGAAGCTTTCTGGGTAAATGATGTTGGCCGGCTCGGTGACCAGCTCGCGGGTCAGCGACACGCCCTCGACAACGGGAGCCCAGCGCTTGGCGTAAGCATCGCCCGCGCCAGCGCCGCCGCCAACAATTACCACTTCCTGTAGCGTCGGCTTCTGGTTGTCCTTGAGCTTCGTCCGATAGCGGTCGTAGCGCCAGGAACGAAGCGCGGCGGCAAGCCCGACACGTGCCGCGGCAGCGGCGTCGTAGCCGCGGCCGCTAATGTCGATCACCGCCTTCTTCTCGCCGGACGTAAGGAGCCGCGCGACGGCCGTGCCGCCAAGCTTCTCAGCGGAATCGGCCGGCTCGCCCGTGCCAGTCCCGACAACCACGACCCGGCGGGTCGTGCCGCCATCATCGTAGAAATGCTCCGACGCGCTCGATGCCTCGCCCTCGAACCGTTGCCGATCGAGCGCATTGGTCAGCGCCTGCTGCGGGGCACCCAGCGATGCCAGGCTGCTCCGGTCCTTGCCGGCGACAGGCAGAACGAGCGCATAGTCTCCCGCGGGCCGGCTGTCGGCGAAGCGAATTTGCATTTAGTCTTTCCTTGGAAACGGCGAACGATTGCCTGGCCCTTTAGGATGCAAGCAGCGCCTTGGCAAAGTGGCGCCAACAGACGATAGGCAGAGCCGACAAGGGACCAATCGAGCGGCAGGATACCCCAGAACGTTGCGGACGAGATTTGTCTGGTGGACTGCGCTGCCGCTCCTGCTCGGTATCCCCGCCCCACTTTTGGCCCAGGCCGAGCCGCAATCGGTCATCGGATTCAGCGCCGACCAGGTGACATACGACAGCGACAGCGACGTCGTTACCGCCACCGGCGAAGTGCGCATGAACCGCGACGGCAATTTCCTGGCTGCTCAGGAAGTCGTGTGGGATCGCAAGAGCGGGCAAGTCCACGCCAAGGGGGATGTGATCGTCCTCACTCCGGAAGGCGACAAGCTCCTTGGCCAAGATGTCGCGCTGACCGACACGCTTCGCGACGGCACGATCGACAATTTGCTGGTCGTGCTCGAAAGCGGCGGGCGGATCGCGGCAAGCCGCGGCGTTCGCAACGGCAACGTCACCACACTCGATAATGCCGTCTATTCGCCTTGCGCGGTCGTCAGTTCGTCAGGCTGCCCCAAGAAGCCGAGCTGGGCGATCACTGCCGCGCGCGTCATTGACGACCCGGCGCACGGCCGCGTCCATTTCGAAGGCGGCCGCCTGCAGTTGTTCGGAATTAACCTGCCCCTCCTTCCCGTCTTCAACATTAATCGCGGCGGGGGCGGCGCGACCGGATGGCTGGTGCCCGACATCAGCGTTTCGACGAAGAAGGGTTTCGAACTCGCCCTGCCTTACCATTGGCAACTCGGGCCCAATCGCGACGCCACAATCACGCCGCACCTGTACACCGGCGTGCTGCCGGCGATCGAAGGGAAGTATCGCGAACTGAACAGCATCGGCGCGTTCCAGATCGGCGGATTCCTGACCTACGGAACGATCGAGAACGTCAATCCGCTGGCGACGTCGACCCGCAAGGGCTTCCGTGCCTACGGCGAGGCCAACGGCAAGTTCCAGCTCGACCCGGTGTGGAGCATCACCGCCTCGCTCCGCGCCGCGAGCGACAAGACCGTCACCCGCCGCTACGACATCACCAGCGACGACAGGCTGCGTAGCGTCGTCAATGTCGAGCGGATCGATGACGATTCTTACATCTCCATCGCCGGCTGGGCGTTCCAGGGCCTGCGGGTCGACGATGTTCAGAAGCAAATTCCGATCGCGCTTCCAGCAATCGATGCCCGCTTCCGTCTCGAAGATATCGCGGGCGGCAAGGTCGAGCTCGAAGCAAACAGCCTGTCGATCATCCGGATCGAGGGCCAGGACACCCAGCGGGCCTTTGCCAGCGCGCGTTGGGACATAAGGCGGCTGACACCCTGGGGCCAGGAAGTCCTGCTGACTGCGTATGGCCGTGCCGATGTCTATCACACCGACGATGCCGAAAGCACCGTTGTGCCCATCTACCGCGGGATCGACGGATGGCACTCGCGGGTGATCGGTGCGCTCGCCGCGGACATTAAATGGCCGTTCGTCGGGCCCCTGTTTGGCGGCGTGCAGCGGGTCACCCCAAGGGTGCAGCTGGTGCTGACCCCGCCGACGCCGAACCTCGACATTCCGAATGAAGACGCGCGCGCCATCGACCTTGAAGACAGCAATCTGTTCGCGCTGAATCGCTTCCCCGGCTACGACCGCTGGGAAGATTCGTCGCGGCTCACCTACGGTCTCGATTGGTCATTCGAGCGCCCGAACCTGTCGATCACGAGCACCATCGGGCAGAGCTACAGGTTCAACAAAGCTAATGATATTTTTCCTGAAGGTACGGGACTTGCGGACCGTGTCTCAGATATCGTGGGAAGAACGAGGGTGCGCTACGGGCGGCTGATCGATATCACCCACCGCTATCGCCTGGACAAAAGCAACCTCGCGGTTCGCCGCAACGAGCTCGACCTGACAATCGGTTCCGACCAGACCTATGCCCAAATCGGTTATTTGAGGTTCAATCGCGACATCGATCCGACCATCGAGGATTTGCGCGACAAGGAAGAATTGCGGGTCGCGGGTCGAGTCCTGTTCAATCGCTATTGGTCGATCTTCGGGAGCACGATCATCGACCTCACCGACAAGAGCGAGGACCCGCTGTCCCTGGCCGACGGCTACGAGCCCGTGCGGCACCGGATCGGCATCGAATATGAAGACGATTGCCTAGAGCTTGGCCTGACGTGGCGCCGCGACTATGAGCAGATCGGCGCCTTCCGCAAGGGAAGCACCTTTGCCCTTCATTTGGCACTGAAAGGACTCGGCCGCTAAGGCTGCGTTCAGCGGGCCTGAATAAACGGCAGTCAGCGATATTGAGTTGGGGTTTCAAGGGAAAATCGGATCGTGGCAGCTTTTCGACTGAATTCAGCGCGTGTGTGGATGATCGCGGCGGCACTGGCGGCAACGGCCGGAAGCGCTGCGCTCGCGCAAGACGCGGATTCGCCTAACGACAATCTCGATACCGCCCACTCGCTCCGCCTGCCCGAAAATCCGCAGGTATTCGGCGAGGCCATTCCGTCGGTGGTGAAAGCAACGGCCATCGTTAACGGCGATGTGATCACGCAGACCGATGTCGACCAGCGCCTTGCCTGGCTCGCGATCGCTAACGGCAACGATGTTCCCAAGGATGAGGTCGATCGGCTTCGCCAGCAGGTGCTTCGCAACCTTATCGATGAGACGCTCGAGATCCAGGCGGCCAAGACCGAAGAGATCACGATCAAGCAATCAGATATCGACAAGACCGTCGCCCGTGTCGCGCAAAGCGCCAAGCAGACGCCAGAGCAGATGGCCGCGTACCTCGCCGCCAACGGCAGCTCGATCAAGACGATGCGTCGGCAGATCGAGGGCGAAATCGCCTGGCAGCGTCTCCAGCATGCCAAGATCGAAAGCGGCGTCAGCGTCGGCGACGACGAGGTCAAGGCGGTGATGGACAAGATGAGCGCGTCCAAGGGCACGGAGGAATATCGCGTCGGCGAAATCTACCTCTCATCCACGCCGGCAACCCAGTCCCAGACCCTCGATAACGCCAACAAGATCCTCGAAGCGCTCCGCAACGGCGCGTCCTTCCAGGGTTACGCGCGCCAATATTCCGAGGCCTCGACGGCGGCAGTTGGCGGCGACCTTGGCTGGGTGCGTCCCGAGCAACTGCCGGCCGCACTCGCAACCACGCTTCGCGGCATGGCACCGGGGACGGTGAGCACCCCGATCGAGGTTCCGGGCGGAGTTTCGATCATCGCGGTCCAGGACACGCGCAAGATCCTGACGGCCGATCCGCGTGATGCCGTTCTGAACCTCAAGCAGGTATCGATTGCCTTCCCCAAGGGCACCAGCAAGCAGGCCGCGGAGCCGATCGTTTCGCAGTTCGGGACGGCGGCGCGCAGCATCGGCGGCTGCGGCGGGGCCGAGAAGATTGCGGCGGAGTTCCATGGCGAGGTCGTGACCAGCGACCAGGTGAAGATGCGCGACCTGCCGCCGGCCCTCCAGCAAATGATGATGCCGATGCAGGTCGGTCAGGCGACCCAGCCCTTCGGTTCGCTCGAAGAAGGCGTCCGCGTGCTGGTGATCTGCGGCCGCGATGAGGCGAGCAGCGACCAGCCGAGCTTCGACGACATCTACAATTCGCTCAACGAGGAGCGGGTCAACACCCGCGCCCGGCGCTACCTTCGCGACCTTCGTCGCGACGCGGTGATCGAATACCGCTAGTCGCCTTTATCGGTTAAGGGCGGCGATCGTGGCAGGCGCTCCCCCCTCCCCGCTAGCGGTTTCGCTTGGCGATCCGGCCGGAATCGGCCCGGAAGTGATCGCCAAATGCTGGGACAATCGCGTCGAGTTTGGCCTTCCCCCGTTCGTGGCGATCGGCGACGGCCAATCGATCGCGGCGATTTGGGATGGACCGATCGAGGTCGTCGACGACCCTAGCCAGGCCGATGCCGCCTTCGATTACGCGCTCCCGCTAATCCAGGTCCCGTCCGCAAGCCCGGACTTGCCGGGCCACCCCAGCGTCGCCGGCGCGCATTGTTCGCTCGACGCGCTCGAGCTTGCGGTGGGCCTTGCGCGGTCGGGTTCGGCGGCCGCGGTCGTCACCGGTCCGGTGTCGAAGGAGCAGCTCTACGGAATCGGCTTCCAGCATCCTGGCCAGACTGAATTCGTGGCCGAGCGCTGCGGGGTATCGCCCGGCAATGTCGCGATGATGCTCGCCGGCCCGAGTTTGCGGACCATTCCGGTGACCACGCACCTCCCGCTTCGCCGCGTTTCGGAAGCGTTGACCAGCGCGCTGATCGAATCGCGCGGACGGGCGGCGCTGCGCGGCCTTCAGCGCCAGTTCGGGATTGCCGAGCCGAGGCTCGCGGTGTCCGGGCTTAACCCACACGCCGGCGAAAGCGGCGAGATGGGGCGCGAGGAACTGGAGATCATCGAACCGGCGATCGCTGCGCTCGCTGCCGAAGGCTGGCGGGTCACGGGTCCCCACCCCGCCGACACCATGTTCCACGACCGCGCGCGCGCCAATTACGATGCAGCGCTGTGCATGTATCACGACCAGGCACTCATCCCGATCAAGGCCCTGCACTTCGAGGATGCGGTCAATGTGACGCTCGGCCTGCCGATCGTCCGAACTGCGCCGGACCATGGCACCGCGTTCGACATCGCCGGCCAGGACCGCGCGGACCCTCGCCCGATGGCTGCCGCGTTGAAGATGGCGGCCGAAAATGCAGTTATGCGTGCCGACGCCGCCGCCTGAACCGCTGCGCGAGGTTATCGCGCGGCATGGCCTTAGCGCCAGCAAGTCGCTTGGCCAGAACTTCATCCTCGACCGGCAATTGCTCGCACGGGTCGCTACAATCCCCGGCGATCTCCATGGTGAGCGAGTCTACGAGGTCGGGCCGGGTCCCGGCGGCCTGACGCGAGCGCTACTCGAGGCTGGCGCAACCGTCACCGCGGTCGAGCGGGACCGCCGCTGCATCCCGGCGCTGGCCGAGCTCCAGCAAGAATATTCAGGCCGGCTGGAAGTCATGGAGGCCGACGCGCTGAAGATCGACGAGCCTTCGCTGGTCGGCGCGGGGGCGCATGTCGTCGCCAACCTGCCGTACAACATTGGTACCGTGCTGCTGCTCAGATGGTTGGGGACCGATTGGACGCCGTGGTGGAAGTCACTGACCCTGATGTTCCAGAAAGAGGTCGCGGAGCGCATCGTCGCCTCTCCGGGCAGCGACGCTTACGGCCGCCTGTCCGTCGCCGCCCAGTGGCGGTCCGACCCAAAGATTGCGATGACGGTCAACCGCTCGGCATTCGTTCCACCGCCGAAAGTGACATCGGCGGTGGTGCACATTGTGCCAGCGGAGCAGCCCGGCGGCGTCAGTCCGCGGGTACTGGAGAAATTGACCGAAGCCGCTTTCGGTCAACGCCGCAAGATGCTGCGCTCGAGCCTGAAGCAGGTGCCCGGCGCGCTCGACGCTGCATCGGCGCTGGGCATCGATTCGGAGAGGCGTGCTGAGACGCTCGCCGTAGAAGAATGGATTAAGCTCGCCAAACGGCTGAGCTAGCGCTGAGTTAGTTTTTCTTGGTGTCGTCCGGCTTGGTCGCCGCCGTAGCAACAGTCGGGCCGCGCGTGATCGCCGCCGACAGCTGCGCAATCTGCGGGCAACCCTTGGTGCAGATCGACTGTAGCTTCTGGAGGTTTGCCTGCGCGCGGGCGGTGGCGCCCATCTCGACCATGGCCTCGCCCTGGACGGCAATCGCGTCAGGGTCGTTAGGCTCAAGCATCAGCGCCTTGTTGGTCATGCGGATGGCCTTGCCGAACAAATGCTGCTTCTCCGCGACGCGCGCCAAATCGACGAATGCCCAGCGGTTGCGGGGATCGACCGCCAGCGAGGTTTCCAGCGCGTCCTCGGCCTGGTCGAGCTTGCCGGCACCGAGCAACGCTTTGCCCTGGCGCTGGAGGTCGACCGATTTGGGCGCAATCTGGTCGTCGGCGCGTTGGGCCGCGAGCGGTGCGGCCAATGCAAAGCTCGCAAAACCGATTAGCACGAGACGGGGCAAGGAACGCATCAATCTCTCCACTTCCTGTCGGCCGACTAGCATGGACGCTGAAGTCGCGCGACGAAAAAGCCATCGGTGCCGTCGTGGCCGGGCGTCAGTAGCCGGCCGGCACCATCCAAACGTCCAGCGGGCATGGCCGTTTCGTCCATAATCCACGATGAACGGGATGAGAGAAAGTCCGCCATCTGCCCTGCCCCTTCACGGGACAGGAGGGAGCAGACCGCGTAAACGAGGCGCCCACCGGGCTGAACCAACTCGGCTGCAATGTAGAGCAGGCGCCGTTGCTGCATAATGAGGCGGTCGAGAAGCCTGGGCGTCAGCCGCCAACGCCCTTCGGGATTGCGCCGCCATGTTCCGCTGCCCGAACAAGGCGCGTCCACCAGCACGAGATCCGCCTTCCCACGCCAATCTTCCAGCTGGGCGAGTTCATTGGGTGGGTTGAGGAGGCGTGTCTCAATCGTGGCTCGGGCGCGCTCGGCACGCGGCGCAAGCTTGGAAAGGCGAGCCCGATTGCTATCCGTCGCAAGGATTCTGGCGCCCGGCGCGGCTGCCGCGAGTGCAAGCGCCTTGCCCCCTGCCCCCGCGCACAGGTCGAGGAGGCCTTCACCATCCGTCGGCGTGCAGGCGGTCGCAATCAGCTGGCTGCCCTCGTCCTGGATCTCCACCCGGCCGTCGAGAAAGGCAGGATGGTCATCGACCTTGCTATCGGGCGGAAGCCGAAGCCCCCACGGACTGTGCGGAGTCGGTGTCGCTTCGGGAAACTGCTCGATGATCTCGTCACGGCTCGTGCGCGCCGCATTGACCCTGAGGTCGAGCGGGGCACGCTCCAGCAAAGCTGGCCACTCGTCAGCTACCACGAGCGGCGAAAGCTCCGGCATTAGCCAATCCGGAACGGCGCCGGCCGTTGCGATTGGTTCGCCTTCGGACATCGCTTCAGGGCCCCGGGGCTGTCCAAGCAAGTCGCGAGAGCTAGGCTCGTCCTCGATCACGCCCAACATGGCGGCGCGCCCGCTCGAAGGCATTTCAGCCGATCGACGAATGGCGCGGAACACCAGCTCCCGGACCGCGCGACGATCCTTGGATCCGGCGTAACGGCGTGTCTTAAAGTAGCGGGTGACGATTGCGTCCGCGGGGGGCCCATCGTTCCTGGCCGACGCAATTACCTCGTCCAGCACTTCAAGAGCCGCTTGCAGGCGGGCGGCGGGGGTCATGGCCTAGCGCGTCGGATAATTTGGCGCCTCACGGGTGATGGTGACGTCGTGCACATGGCTTTCCGACAGCCCGGCATTGGTGATCCGGACGAACCGGGCCCGCTTCTGCAGGTCGGCGATGCTCGACGAGCCCGTATAGCCCATCGCCGCCTTCACCCCGCCAACCAGCTGGTGGATGATGTCGCGGACCGGGCCCTTGTAGGGCACCTGGCCTTCGATACCTTCGGGAACGAGCTTCAGATGGTCCTTGATGTCCTGCTGGAAGTAGCGATCAGCCGAGCCGCGCGCCATGGCGCCAACCGAGCCCATGCCGCGGTACGATTTGTAGCTTCGCCCCTGGTAGAGGAAGATTTCGCCAGGCGCTTCCTCGGTGCCGGCGAGCAGCGACCCGACCATCACCGTCGATGCGCCGGCGGCCAGTGCCTTGGCGATGTCGCCGCTGGTGCGAATGCCGCCGTCGGCAATGATCGGTACGCCATTGGCCGCGCGCGCGGCGTCCATCACCGCGGTGAGCTGTGGCACGCCCACGCCCGCGACAATGCGCGTGGTGCAGATCGACCCCGGGCCAATGCCGACCTTGATCGCGTCCGCGCCCGCGTCGACCAGCGCCTTGGCGGCGTCGGCAGTCGCGACGTTTCCGGCGACAACCTGGACCGAGTTGGACAGGCTTTTCACCCGTTCGACCGCCTTGGCCACGTCGATGTTGTGGCCGTGGGCGGTGTCGATGACGATGCAGTCGCAGCCCGCCTCGATCAGCGCCTCGGAACGCTCAAACCCCTTGTCGCCCACGGTGGTGGCAGCGGCGACGCGAAGGCGGCCTTCCGAATCCTTGGTAGCGAACGGCGCGGCGACGGATTTCTCGATATCCTTGACGGTGATCAGGCCGACGCAATGGTGGGATTCGTCGACGACCAGCAATTTCTCGATCCGCCGCTGGTGAAGGATCCGTCGTGCCTCTTCCTGGCTGGTGCCGATGGGGACGGTGGCGAGATTGTCGCGGGTCATCAGCTCGCTGACCTTCTGGTTCGGGCTTTCGGCGAACCGCACGTCACGATTGGTGAGGATGCCGGCGAGCTTGCCCGACCTCTCGACGATCGGAATGCCGCTGATGCGATTGCTCTTCATCAACTCGAGCGCTTCGGCCAGCGTCTGGTCGGGCGCCATGGTGATCGGGTTGACCACCATGCCGCTCTCGAAGCGCTTGACCTGGCGAATAGCCGTTGCCTGCTCTTCGATGCCAAGATTGCGGTGGAGCACCCCGATGCCGCCGAGTTGCGCGAGCGCAATCGCCATGTCGGCTTCGGTCACCGTGTCCATCGCCGATGACAGGATCGGGATGTTCAGCGGGATTTCGCGCGTCAGGAAGGTCTTGGTTTCAGCCTGGCTCGGGAGCACGCTCGATTCGAGCGGCTGCAGCAGGACGTCGTCGAACGTCAGTCCAAGCGGAATGTCAGTGGTAGCGTTGAGTTGGGCCATATCGGCCCATGACAGCCGAGGCGCGCTTTGCCAAGGGGGCGACTAGCGCGCCGCCCGCGCAAGCACCCGCTGCGCCGCTTCGAAGTGCATCCGCTCGATCATCTCGTTGTCGAAGCGCTCGGCCCCGCCATCGAAGGCTTCGACCAGGCGCTGCGCGCGCTCGATCTCGGCATCGCTTGGGGCGAACGCCCGGTGGCAGGAGTCGATCTGATTGGGGTGGATGAGGCTTTTGCCATCGAAGCCCAAGCGTCGGCCATCCGCGGCTTCGGCGCTGAACCCGTCTGCTTCGTCGAGGCTGTTGAATACGCCATCGAACGCGGCGACCCCGGCGGCGCGGGCCGACAGAACGATCCATTGCAGCGAGGCCGAAATCGGCTCCCGCGTCGCGTCGAGCGGTAGATGAAGGTCGGCGCGAAGGTCGTTGGTGCCGGCGATCAGCGCCGCCGCTTCCCTGGCGATTTCCGGCGCGCCAATCACGCCCGCGGCGGTCTCGATCATCGCCAGCACCGGCTTGCCGGCAGCCTCACGAACGCCGCGGACCAGGTGTGCTGACACGGCCCGCGGGATGACCACAAAGTTCGCACTCGAGCGGGCGACGGCGTCGAGGTCGAGCGAATGCCACTCCGACCCTACCGAGTTCACGCGGATCGCGACCGGCATCCGCCACGCCTCCGCGGTCGCCTCGACAGCTGCACTCCGCGCTTCGGCTTTGTCGTCAGGCTTCACCGCATCTTCGAGGTCGAGCACGACCAAGTCCGCCGCCGAGCCACGCGCCTTCGCGATGGCCCGCGGATTGGACGCGGGCAGGAACAGCACCGACCGTACGGCGAACAGGTCGAAGTCCTTGTCGGTTTTCGCTTCCGCTATGGCCATGGCCGTCGCATCATGCCCCGGAAAGTGCACATCGGGGAAGACATATGCTGATGAGTTTCATGACCGCGGTCGCGGTCCTGGTATTGTTCATTGTGCTGATGGGCGTGAAGATCGTCCGCCAGGGCTATCAATATACGATCGAGCATTTCGGCCGCTTTGTCCGCGTGGCGGGCCCCGGCTTCAACTATGTGACGCCGTTCTTTTACCGCGTCGGCCGCCGCATCAACATGATGGAGCAGGTTCTCGACATTCCCGGCCAGGAGATCATCACCAAGGACAATGCGATGGTCGCCGTGGACGGCGTCGTCTTCTTCCAGGTGCTCGACGCGGCCAAGGCGGCTTATGAAGTGAGCGATCTCTACACCGCGATCATGGCGCTCTCGACGACCAACCTGCGCACCGTGATGGGGTCGATGGACTTGGATGAGACCCTGTCGAAGCGCGACGAGATCAACACCCGGCTGCTGGCAGTGGTCGACAACGCGACCGAGAATTGGGGCGTGAAGATCACGCGCGTCGAGCTTCGCGACATTCGCCCGCCGCAGGACATCGTCAACGCCATGACGAGGCAGATGAAGGCCGAGCGCGAGAAGCGCGCCGTCATCCTGGAGGCGGAGGGCATGCGTCAGTCCGCAATCCTCAAGGCGGAAGGCGAGAAGCAGTCGGCGATCCTCGAGGCGGAAGGTGGACGCGAAGCTGCGTTCCGTGAAGCCGAAGCGCGCGAGCGCTCCGCCCAGGCCGAAGCGACCGCCACCAAGGCGGTCAGCGACGCGATTGAATCGGGCAGCGCCCAGGCGATCAACTATTTCGTCGCGCAGAAATATGTCGAGGCGATTGCGCAATTCGCGCGCTCCCCGAACGCCAAGACGATCCTGTTCCCGATCGAAGCGACCCAATTGATCGGGACGCTGGGCGGAATTGGCGAGATCGCGAAAGAATTCCTGGCCGACAAGCCGGTCCCGCAGATCAAGGGCAAAGGCGTGCCGAGCGTTTCGGAAAGCAAGGCATGAGCGGAATCGATGTCGATCCCGCCTGGCTGTGGCTGATCGGCGGCGTGCTGCTGCTGATCGCCGAGGTCATCGCGCCCGGCTTCAGCCTCATGTTCATCGGCGCGGCGGGCATCGCCACGGGCCTGATCGCAGTGGCGCTGGGTCTTTCGGTACCGTTTCAGCTCGCGCTGTTCGCGGTGCTTGCGCTTTTAGCGGTCCGGGTCGGTGGACGCCGCTTTTATGCGGCACGATACGACTACACGTCCGATCCGTTACTCAATGATCGCGCCGGCCGCCTGCTCGGCAAGATCGTCGTGGTCGTCGCACCGGTCGACGCCCATGGCGGACGGGTCAAGGTCGGCGACAGCGAGTGGTCGGCCCGTGGCGGCCCTGCGGCCGTCGGCGACCGCGTCCGCGTGGTCGATATTGACGGCAATTGCCTGAAGGTCGAACCGCCCCACACCCTTCCCCAGCCCTAATCGAGGTATCGCGTGATCAATCCCGAGCTCAGCCGCCGGCAGGCGCTTGGCGGCATTGCCGCTGCAGGCGCCCTGCCGCTTCTTTCCAGCCCGGCGCTGGCCCAGGCGGCCGACACCGCCGCGGAAGCGCAGGCAAAGGCGCTGCTCGATTCGGTCGCCGAGAATTTGCTTCGCCTGTACCCCGAGCAGGCGACGCAGCTCGGCATCGACAAGGGCGACCGCACGGCTTTGAAATCGCAGCTGACCGACCGATCGGGCATCGGCATCCAGCGGATTGCGCAAACCGTCCGCGCCGACCTCGCCCGCGTGAATGCGGTCGACGTCACGCCGCTTTCGCACTCGACCAAGACCAGCATCGAAGTCGTGCGTTCGGCGTACACAAGCGCGCTCGAAGGCTTCATGCTGCCCTATGGCGATGCACCGGTGACCGGAGACAGCTGGCGCAAGACGCCGTACGTCGTGCTCCAGAATACCGGCGCCTATCTCGATGTACCGAAGTTCCTCGACAGCGATCATGTGATCGAGACCGCAGCGGACGCCGAAGCCTATCTCGCCCGCCTTGCAGATTATCCTAAGCAACTCGACAATGAGCTCGGGCGGGTCATCGCCTATCGCTACAAGGGGCTGATCCCGCCGGCATTCCTGATCGACACCGCGCTCGGCACGCTGAAGCAATCCGCCGACGGCGCGCGGCGCGGTGGCGGGCTGGTCGAATCGATCGAGCGGCGGACGCGCGAGAAGAAGATCGCCGGCAACTGGGCGGAGCGCGCCCGCGCCATCGCCGAGAAGGATGTTGCGCCGGCGCTCGACCGTCAGCTGGCCGAGCTTAAGCTCCAGCGCGGCCTCGCGACCAACGAGGCCGGGATGTGGGCGCGGCCCAATGGCGAGGAATATTACCAATGGGCGCTCCGTGCGCAAACGACGACCAGCAAGTCGCCGGACGAGGTGCACCAGATCGGCCTCGACACCCTGAAATTGCTGCACGCGCAGATGGACGCGATCCTCAAGCGCATTGGCTACACCAAGGGAACCGTGGGCGAGCGGATGAAGGCGCTGTCGAAGGACCCCCGCTACAAATTTCCGGACAATGACGAAGGGCGGGCGCAGGTCATCGCCTTTGCCCGCCAGCGGATCGAGATGATCCGTGCCAAGATGCCGCAAGCATTCAACACTCTGGTTCGCGGCAATGTTGAAGTGAAGCGACTACCGCTTGAAGAAGAGCCGGGTGCGGCCGGGGCCTACGGAGGGGCGGGGTCGATCGACGGTAGTGTCCCGGGCAAGTTCTGGATCAACCTCAAGCCAGGGTTCGAGCATCGCCGCTACAATCTGCCGACGCTCGCCCATCACGAGGCGATCCCGGGCCACGTGTGGCAGGGCGAATACGCGAACAAGCTGCCGCTCATCCGCACGCTACTCTCCTTCAACGCCTATTCGGAAGGCTGGGCGCTCTACGCGGAGCAACTCGCCGACGAACTGGGCTCGTACGAGGGCGATGAAGTCGGGCGGCTCGGATATCTCGACGACATCGCGTTCCGCGCAATCCGGCTGGTGGTCGACACCGGCCTTCACGCCAAGCGCTGGACGCGCGAACAGGCGCGGCAGTTCTTCGACGAACAAGCCGGTGATCCCAATGCGAGCGAAGTCGACCGCTATTGCAGCTGGCCGGGCCAGGCCTGCGGCTATGAAATGGGCCATCAGGAGATCAATCGTCAGCGCGATCGGGCCAAGGTGACGCTGGGCGCCCGCTACGACCTCAAGTCATTCGACGACGCGGTTGTCCTTGGCGGCAACGTGCCGATGGACGTGCTCGCCAAGAACGTCGACGACTATATCGCGCGGGCGAAAGCCTAGCTCGTCTTCGCGGGCTTCGCTGCCTCCCTGGCGATCCACGCGTGGATACGGTCTTCGAGCACGTTCAGCGGCACCGATCCCAATGCCAGTATCGTGTCGTGGAAGCCGCGTTCGTCGAACTTGGGCCCGAGCTTGGCTTCCGCTTCCGAGCGGAGCCGGCGGATGGTCAGCTCACCGATCTTGTAGGCGAGCGCCTGGCCCGGCCAGCTGATGTAGCGATCGACCTCGGTTTCGACCTCGTGCTGCGACAGCGCCGTATGCGCCGCGAGATAGTCGATAGCCTGCTGGCGCGACCAGCCGTAGCGGTGCAGGCCGGTGTCGATGACGAGCCTTGCTGCGCGCCACATCTCATAGCTTTGAGCGCCGAACCGCTCATAAGGCGTACGGTAAATGCCGAGCTCGTAACCGAGCCATTCGCTGTAGAGCCCCCAGCCCTCTCCGGTGCTTGAGAAATAGGCGTTGCGGCGGAAGCGCGGCAGCGCCTTCTGCTCTGCCTGGATGCCTAGTTGGAGGCTGTGGCCCGGCGCGCATTCGTGAAGCGTCAGCGCCGGAATATTGTACAGCGGGCGCGTCGGCAGATTGTAGGTGTTCATCGTGCAATCGAGGTTCGGCCCGACGGCGCCGCGACCTGACGTGTAAAAGGGCGCGATCGAGTCCGCCACGGGATAAAGCCCGAAGCGGCGCTGCGGGAGCTTTCCGATGATCGTGCCGATCTTCCCGTCGACGCGTTTCAGGGCGTAGGCCGAGACCCCCATGAGCTCGTCCGGCGTTTTCGCGTAGAATTGCGGGTCGGTCTTCAGGAACTTCAGGAAGTCGGGGAACGAACCCTTGAACCCCGCCTCCGCCATCGTCTTGTGCATATCGGCATCGATCCGCGTGACCTCGCTGAGACCCAGCTTGTGGATCTCCTCGGGTGTCATCTCCGTCGTCGTAAATTCCCGGATCTGCGAGCGGTAGAAAGCGTCGCCGTCGGGTAAATCATGGGCCGAAACGTTTGTCCGGGTCTTCGGGAGATATTCATCGCGATAGAAAGCAAGCAGCTTCTGGTATGCGGGAATAACCTGCTGCTTGATCGCCGCCACGCCTTCGTCGCGGAGTGCCATCTGCTCCGCCCCCGGAATGATCGCAGGCATTTTCTGGAACGTGGCGAAGAACGGGTTCTTCGTCACGTCGCGTTCGGTGAAAGGGGTGATCGACGCATCGCGGCCATCGAGGGTCGCGCGCGGAACGCTGAAGCCGCGTGCCAGCCCGGCGCGCATGTTGGCGATTTCCTCGTCGAAGAAGCGCGGAATATCGCGCATCCGGCCGATGTAGCGGCGGTATTCCGCTTCACTCCCGAGCGAGTCTGAATCGAGATAGGTCCAGAAGGAGCTGTCGCTGTTGAAGGGCATCTCCCAGGTCCGGAAGCGGAGCTCGGTCAGCGCATTTTCCAGAACGGTGCGAAAGACCTCTGCGTTGACCTTTTGATCGGCGGATAATTGACTCAGCGGTACGGCGTTAAGTTGCCTCAAAACCCCCTCGACGTGACTTTTGCGGCGAAGCTGCGAGGCCTCGTCCACGCGCGCTAAATGGTCCGCCGGCTGGAGCGCGCCCTTCTCATCCCAATATTGCGCAGTCTCCTTGGCGTCCCAATCGGCATAGGCGTCGTACAGGGCCCTGAGCCTGGAATCGGCTGTCGCGCGATGGTGGGCGGAAGGCACCGCCTGAGCGGAAACTGTTGGCAAAACGATCGACAGCAAGGCTGCGGCTGAGAGAAGCAATCTGCGCATGGCGAAGAACTAGCGCCGGGCGCGCGGGAGGCAATCGCTCAATCGAGGATGGTCGATCCGGCTTCGGGCACGGGCACAGTCTTGGGCGAGCGAAGCCGCAACAGGCTGAGGGCCGCCGCGATCAGTGCCGCTACTCCCGCCGCAGTCAGCAACGCGGGTGTCGCCTCAACCCCGAAAAGATGAAAGCCCACACCGACGACCACCGCGCCCGTCGTCTGCCCGAGCAGTCGCGCGGTCGCCAGCATTCCGCCCGCGGCGCCCGAACGTTGCCGGGGCGCCGAGCTGATGATGGTGCGATTGTTGGGCGACTGAAACAGGCCGAAGCCGATCCCGCACAGCGCCATGCGCCAGGCGATGTCGATGGTCTGCGGCGCGTGACCTAGTGTTGCCAGCGCGAACAGGCCGGCGGCGAATATCGCCAGCCCAACCCCGCCGATGAGGCCCGCACGGACCTTGTCGGCCAGCCGGCCGGCGAAGGGTGCGACGACGCCGAGCGCGAGCGGCCATGGTGTCATCAGCAGCCCTGTCTCGAAAGCGGAGTGGCCGAGCGAGTACTGGAACAGGAAAGGCAAGGTCACGAAGGCGAGCATTTGCGCGGCGAACGACACCGTCGATGTCGCGATCGACATGCGAAAGATGCGGATTTTCAGAAGATCGACCGGAAATAGCGGCGCGGAATCGCCCCATTCGCGGCGCACCAGCATGAATCCGGCGGCTAACCCTATGACAATCAAGGCTCCGCCGAGCGCAGCGTGTCTTCCGGTTGCTGTTTCAATCCCGAAGATCGTGCAGCCCATCATCGCCATGCTGAGCAGCGCGGAGAACCAGTCGACCGGATGGCCGTGGCCGCCGGCGTGCGGGGTCGAGCGGATGCTGACGATCACCGCGGCGATGCCGACGGGCAGGTTGATGAGGAATAGCCAGGGCCAGGACGCGACGCTGAGGATGATCGCGGCAAGAGTCGGTCCGGCAGCCGCGGAAATCGACAGGACCAGCGCATTGTAGCCCATGCCTCGGCCAAGGATTTTCGATGGATAGGTCGCGCGGACCAATGCCGGATTCATGCTCATGATGCACGCTGCGCCCGCGCCCTGGAATACGCGCGCCAGGATCAGCCCCACCAGGCTATGCGCGAGCGCGCACGCCACGGATCCCACAGTGAACAAGGCCAGCCCGGGGATATAGACCCGGCGGTAGCCGAGGCGGTCGCCGAGCGCGGCCAGCGGCAACAACAGGATCGTGATCGTCAGCTGATAGGAATTGACGATCCACACCGACTTTGCGGCCGATGCGCCAAGGTCCCTGGCGATGGTCGGGAGTGCAACGTTGGCGATCGCGCCGTCGAGGACCGCCATGGCCAGCGCCAGCCAAATGGCTGTCGCCGACCAATAGCGTTGCGGGACCGGGAGCCCGTCCTCGATCTGTTGCGCGGCAGCCACGAGCGTCGCCTTACGCGATTATGGAAAGGCCGCCACGTCCGGCTTGATGAACTCTCGCCGTGCCTCGACTGAGAACAGCCGCTCCCGTGAGTAAAAGCGGAGCGGCCAGTCGCGCCGGCCCATCGGCGACATCAAAAGCTCGTTGATCAGCTCGTGAAGCGGGGCCTTCGGGTCGGCTTCCATCAGGAACAGGCGAACGCCATGAAGGAAGGTGCGCGTAATCGTCTCATGGTAGCCTTCAGTGTCGCTGTTCACGCCGCCGACGCTCTCGTTGAAGCGGCGGATGACGCCCGGCAGCTCCTTATCGAGGTCGATGTCGGGGCGGCGCAGCAACAGATAGGTCGTCGCAGCGAGGTGCGCCTCGTGGGTCCATTCTTCCTTGCGAAGCGTGCAGGCGAGGAGGCCTTCGCCGAGATGCTCGATCTCGGCGTCGGTCGTGAAAAAGCGGGGTCGAAATTCGGTCATTGATCGGATCCTTGTGGAAGGCCCGATCAGTGACCGGGCCATTAAGCGGGTGTTGCGGTGGTCTGGCTTTGTTGCGCTTGTTGTCGCTCAGCCTTCGGGGCAGCTTGGCGCACGCCCTCGTCCACTTGGTCCGCAAATTGCGCGAAATTCTCGACAAACAAGTCGACCAGCTTTGCCGCTGTCGCATCATATTCGGCCGGATCACTCCACGTGCCGCGCGGGTCGAGCAGCTTGCTGTCGACGCGCGGAACCGAGACCGGCACTTCAAAGCCGAAGTTCGGGTCCTTACGGAACTCTACATTGTTCAGGCTGCCGTCGAGCGCGGCATTCAGCAGCGCGCGGGTTTCCTTGATCGGCATGCGCTTGCCGACGCCGTACTTGCCGCCGGTCCAGCCGGTGTTGACCAGCCAGCAACCGGCACCGCTCCTGGCAATGCGCTCCTTGAGCAAATTGCCGTAGACGGTCGGCCGACGCGGCATGAACGCGGCGCCGAAGCAGGTCGAGAAGGTTGCTTCCGGCTCGGTCACGCCGATCTCGGTGCCTGCGACCTTTGCCGTGTAGCCCGAGAGGAAGTGATACATCGCCTGGTCCGGCGTCAGCCGCGAAATCGGCGGCAACACGCCGAAGGCGTCGGCGGTCAGGAAGATGATCGTCGACGGCGGAGGGCCGAGGTTCTTCTCCGACGTGTTCGGGATGAAGTCGATCGGATAGGCGCCGCGCGTGTTCTCGGTCTTGCTCGCATCGGTGAAGTCGAGCTCGCGAGTCACCTCGTCCATCGCCACGTTCTCGAGAATCGTGCCGAACATCTTCGTCGTTGCGTAAATCTCCGGCTCGCCTTCGGCCGAGAGGTTGATCATCTTGGCGTAGCAGCCACCCTCGAAATTGAAGACCGCCGTATCCGACCAACCATGCTCGTCGTCACCGATAAGGGTGCGGCTGGCATCGGCGGATAGGGTCGTCTTGCCGGTGCCCGACAGGCCGAAAAAGATCGCGCTCTTGCCGTCCGCGCCGATGTTGGCCGAGCAATGCATCGGCATCACGCCCTCGGCCGGAAGCAAATAGTTCAGCAGGCCGAACACGCCCTTCTTCATCTCGCCCGAATATTCGGTGTTGCCGATGAGGATCATCTTCTCGGTGAAGTTGACTGCGATCACAGTGTCGCTGCGGCAGCCATGGCGTTCCGGATCGGCCTTGAAGCTCGGCAGATTGAGAATCGTATATTCCGGCTCGAAACCGGCCAGCTCTTCTGCCGCCGGGCGCACCAGCAAAGTGCGAACGAACAGGTTGTGCCACGCGAGCTGCGTGACGACGCGCACGGTCACACGATATTCGGGCTGGCTGCCGCCATAGAGGTCGGCGACGTAGAGTTCGTCCTGGCCGTTCAGCGCGGTCAGGAAGTCAGCCTTGAGATTGGCCCAATGCTCGGGCGTCATCGGCTGATTGATCTTGCCCCAGTTGATCGTCTCTTCCGTCGTGGCATCGCGGACGACGAACTTGTCCTTGACGCTGCGCCCGGTGAACTTGCCGGTATCGACGAGCAGCGCGCCATCCTTGGTCAGCTCACCTTCGCCACGGCGCACGGCGTGCTCGACCAGCGGCGCGGTCGTAAGATTCCAGAAGATCTTCGCACCAGTGACAATGCCCTGTGCGTCCAGACCGCTACGCGGAACCCGATCCGTCACTTGTGAACGTTCCCTTCCTGTACATGTCAAAAGCGGCGGCGGCCGGGTGGCCTGCCGCCGCATGCGTTTCTCGGGCCCCGATAAACCGGAAAAGTTGCGGGGTCAAAACGGCTCGGCGCGCCTTGTAACGCATCTGGGCGCTGGCTAAGCCCCGTCCGGGGCAGCCCTAGAAAGCCGCGGATGAGCCAAGTGATCGCGCTGGTCGACGACGACCGCAACATCCTGACCTCGGTGTCGATCGCCCTCCAGCAGGAAGGCTTCGTCACCCGCGTCTATTCGGACCCGACCGCCGCGCTCAAAGCCGTCGGCGATAATCCGCCCGACCTCGGCGTGTTCGACATCAAGATGCCGGGCATGGACGGCATGGAGCTGCTCCGGCGGGTGCGCGAATTCAGCTCGATGCCCGTCATTTTCCTGACTTCAAAGGATGACGAGCTCGACGAGGCGCTCGGCCTCGCCATGGGCGCGGACGATTACATCTCCAAACCCTTCTCTCAGCGCCTGCTGATCGCGCGCATCCGGGCCCTGCTCCGCCGTCAGGAGCTTGCTCGCGGGGAAGCCGTCTCGACCAGCGATGAGCCGGAACCGCCACTGCTCGAACGCGGCAGGCTGGTCATGGATTCGGCGCGTCACAAGGTGCTGTGGGACGGCAAGGAGGTGAGCCTGACTGTAACCGAATTCCTGATTCTGGAAGCGCTCGCCCAGCGGCCCGGGGTCGTCAAAACCCGTAACCAGCTGCTCGATACGGCCTATAGCGATGACGTCTATGTGGACGACCGCACCATCGACAGCCACATCAAACGCATTCGGCGCAAATTTCGCGTGGCAGATCCGGATTTTGATGCAGTCGAGACCCTCTATGGCGTCGGATATAGATTTGACGAACAGTGAAGACAGCGATCTTCGACTGAGCTGGTCAGGGCGGTGGACGCTTGGCTGGCGGATCCTCGCCGTCAACGTTCTCACCATCCTGCTGATTGCGCTCAGCACGCTCTATCTCGATGTTTTCCGTAATCGGCTGAGCAAGGAGCGGGCGCGCCAAACGCGGATCGAGGCCACGGCGACAGCCCAGGCGATCCTCGCCGCCGGTCCAGAGGATCGCGAGCCGATCATGGCGACAATCTCCAAATCGACCGGAAGCCGGCTGCGGCTGTTCGGACCCGACGGGAAATTGCTCGCGGACAGCTGGCGCGTGACCGGCCCGACCTACCAGCTAAAAGACCCCAGCACGCAAGGGTGGGACAAGGACGCCGCGCGTGCCCTCGATCGCGGGTTCAACTTCCTGGTTGGGGCCGTCTCGCTCGACGAATTCGCAGAGCCGGCGGTCGACCGTCTCCAGGCGTGGCCCGAAGCCCTCAAGGCGAAGGCCACCGGCAAATCCGTTACCGCAGTTCGCAACGCGCCGGACCTGACGCCCGTGATTTCGGCGGCGGTGCCTGCCGGAAATGGCGTGCTGCTAGCAACGGATAATGATCGCACGTTCACGCGCACCGTGCGCAGCCAGCGCGCGCTCATCGCCAGCGTGATGGCGGTATTGATCGCGATCTCGGTTTTCCTGTCACTGTTCCTGGCGCGGACAATCGTACGTCCGCTTCGCCGGCTGGCAGTCGCCGCACATCGCGTGCGGCTCGGCCGCTCGCGCGAGGTCAACGTGCCCCGCCTGCCATCGCGCAGCGACGAGATTGGGCTGCTCGCGCGGGCGGTGTCGGACATGAGCCAATCGCTGCGCCAGCGGATCGACAATATCGAGGCGTTCGCCGCCGACGTGACTCACGAGCTCAAGAACCCGCTGGCGTCGCTGCGCTCGGCGGTCGAAGGGCTCGACCGCGTCGAGGAACCCGAGCTTCGCCACAAGCTGATGAGCATCGCGCGGGACGACGTGTCGCGGCTCGACCGGCTGATCAACGACATCAGCGAAGCGGCTCGCACCGATGCCGAGCTGCTGCGCGCGCGCTTCGAACGGGTCGACCTCGGGCCGCTGATCGAGCAGCTGGTGCATAGCTGGGAGGCACGGCGCGAGACCGGAGACGCTCGCATCGCCTTTGCCCGGCCGCGCATGGATACCGCGGTGGTCATGGGCAAGCCCGACCGCCTCGCCCGCGCGATCAACGCGATCATCGACAATGCGGTGAGCTTCTCCCCGCCCGGCGGGCTGGTCGAAATCGCAGCAGCGCGCGTTGGCGACGAAGTCCGCATCCGTATCGATGACGAGGGCCCCGGCGTCCCTCCCGAAGCCCGCGAAGCGATCTTTAACCGGTTCCATTCAGTAAGGCCGGAGGGTGAGAATTTCGGGCGCCATTCCGGGCTAGGCCTCGCCATCGCCCAGGCTATCGTCAGAGGCCATGACGGGGAGATCGACGTGCAGGACCGCGACGACGCGCCTTCGGGAGCGCGCTTCACCATTCGCCTTCCGGCGGCAGACCGCGAATGAACCAGCAACCGACCCCCGGGCCGCGCCTATCGGCCGAAACACTCCATGCCAGCACGGTCGCGACCGAGGGCCGAGCGGTCCTGATCACCGGACCCTCGGGCTCGGGCAAATCGGATCTCGCGCTTCGTTTGCTTGACCGCGGATTCACACTCGTCAGCGACGACCAGACGACGGTCAAGCGCGATGGAGACCGCCTGCTCGCGTCCCCGCCCGCGAACATCGCCGGTAAGCTCGAGGTTCGCGGGATTGGCATCGTCGACATGGATAACCTCACTGGCGTGCCGATTGCCCTGATCGTCGAGCTGACGATGAACGAGATCCAGCGCATGCCGGACGACAGCCGCGAACGTCCGATCCTCGGCGTGTCGCTGCCAATCGTCGCGATCGACGCGATGACGGCGTCGGCCCCGTCAAAGGTCGCGCTGGCGCTCGACCGGATGGGCCGCAAGCTCTGATGGGTGGGCCGCGAACACCGCGGCTGTTGCTGGTCACCGGCATGTCCGGCGCCGGCAAGTCGACGGTGCTCGATGCCCTTGAGGACATGGGCTGGGACGTCGTCGACAATCTCCCTGCCGATCTGGTCAGCGATTTCGTTCACGGCGGCCGTCAATGCCGCACCGCCTCGGTCGCGATCGGCATGGATTCGCGCAGCCGCGGCTTCGACCCGCACACGCTCCCCGAGCTCATCCGCTCGATCCCCGGCGTCGAGTCCGAGATCCTCTACCTCGACAGCGCCGGGTCCGAACTCATCCGCCGCTACGACGAAACGCGCAGGCTGCATCCGCTGGCGCCGGACCGGCCGGCCGAGGACGGCATCGCGCGGGAGCGCGATTTTACCGCGCCGCTGCGCAGCGCAGCCGACAGCGTGCTCGATACGACCGACCTGAAGCCGGTCGAGCTTCGGGACGAGCTTCGCCGCCGCTATGGCGGAGACAGCGACGCGCCGGTGCTGACCATCGCGTCCTTCGCCTTCGCGCGGGGCATTTCTCGTACCGCCGACCTGGTCTTCGACCTGAGGTTCCTGCCCAACCCCCACTGGGTGGACGAGCTTCGCCCCCTGACCGGCCGTGACCAGCCGGTCCGCGACTATCTTGCGAAGGACCCGGCCTGGGGCGAGACGATGGAGCGCATCGAGGCGCTTCTCATGGACTGGATTCCCCGCTACTGGGCGGCCGGCAAAAGTTACGTGACCGTCGCGTTCGGGTGCACAGGAGGGCGCCATCGCTCGGTGGCCGCGGCGACCGAGTTGGCGGAACGGCTACAGCGCTCCGGATTTGCTCCGAATGTGCGTCACCGCGACCTGACCTCGCCGCCGAGTGACACGATCGAGCGGCATTCCGGACGCCACAGTGAGGCAGGCGAGTTGAACGAATGATCGGATTGGTGCTGGTGACTCACGGCCGCCTCGCGGCGGAGTTCGTCACAGCGATGGAGCATGTAGTCGGACCGCAGGACGCGATCGAAGCGATCTGCATTGGTCCCGAGGACGACATGGAAGGCCGTCGCAAGGATATCGCGGAGGCGATTGCCAAGGTCGATCAGGGCCAGGGCGTCATCATTCTTACCGACCTGTTCGGCGGTACGCCGTCCAATCTCGCCATCAGCCTGATGAAGGGCGAAAACGTCGAGGTGATCGCCGGGGTCAACCTACCGATGCTGATCCGCCTCGAGGGCGCCCGCAAGGTCATGCCGGTCCACGCCGCGGTCGCGGCCGCGCGAGAGGCGGGCCGCAAGTATATTTCCGTCGCGTCAGAGATCCTCGGGGAAGCCGCGGCTTGAGCGGCGCTGTCAGCCGCGAAGTCCGCATTGGCAATGTCCGGGGGCTCCACGCCCGCGCCAGCGCCAAGTTCGTCAATCTCGCCAGCGAAATCGATTCGACCATCGAGGTGGAAAAGGATGGGCACCGCGTCTGCGGCACGTCGATCATGGGCCTGATGATGCTCGGCGCGGCGATGGGCGACACGATCGTCATTCATGCCAGCGGCCCGCATGCCGAAGCGGCGCTCGAGAAGATGGTCACGCTGGTCGAGGAACGCTTCGGCGAGGAATAAGTGATGCCTCGCCAGGTCACCGCATTTTCCAACGAAACCGTCAAACGGCTCCGCTCGCTTCGAGAGAAGAAGGGCCGAAGGGCCGAAGGCATGTTCCTCGCCGAAGGCCTGCGAATCCTGACCGAAGCGCGGGACAGCGGCCGCCTGCCGGAGATCGTCGCTTTCTCCGCCGAAGGGGCGAAGCATCCGCTAGCGGCGAAGATCATCGAAGCCACCGAAGCAGCCGGCGGCGATGCGATCGAGACTTCGCCCGACATTCTTTCCAAGATGAGCGGCAAGGATAATCCGCAGATGCTGCTCGGCGCCTACAAGGTGCCGGAGACTGAGCTGGCGGCGATCGACAGGAGCCGGGCGTCGCTTTGGATCGTCGCGCAGGCACTGCGCGACCCCGGCAATATCGGCACGATCCTGAGGACCGGCGATGCCGTCGGCGCCGGCGGCCTGATCCTCGTCGACGACAGTGCCGACCCTTATTCGGTTGAAGCGGTGCGGGCGTCGATGGGTGCGATCTTCACCCAACAGGTCGCGCAAGCGCGCTGGCCGGAGTTCGTGGCGTGGCTGCGCTCCGGTGAAGGGCAATTGGTCGGGACCAGCCTGAAAGAGAGCGACGACTATCTCGAAGCGGAATATCGCAAGCCTTGCTTCCTGCTCATCGGCAACGAGCAGCAGGGCTTGCCGGCCGATTACGAAGCGGAGTGCGACCTGCTGGTCAAAATCCCGATGGCCGGTCGAGCCGATAGCCTGAACGCCGCAATCGCCGCCGCCGTAATGGCGTTCGCGGTCAAGGCCAGCTGGCGCTGACGGAACCCGCGCGAACGAACTAGGTTGTTCCGCCCATGAAAAGATATCTCGCGATCCCGCTCCTAGCGCTCACCAGCGGATGCCTGACCGCGCCGCCTCCCCCCCCGCCCCCTTATCATGCAGTCGGGACCGAGCCATTCTGGAACCTGCTGATCGACGAGCACAATTTGACGTTCACCCAACCGGATGCGGCGCCGATCCTGCAGCCGACCCCCAAGGTGATCATCGGCTTTGCCGGCGAAATCTACCAGACGCCGCGGATCAACGTGAACGTCGTCCACGCCCGGTGCAGCGATGGGATGAGTGACCGCGTCTATCCGGACAAGGTTCAGGTGACGGTCGACGGCCGCCAGTTCCACGGCTGCGGCGGGCTTTAACCCTTATTCCGCCGCGACCTGCGGCGGCTCGTCATTGTCCGGCCGGGGAGCCGCAAGCTTTGTCAGGGGTCGCGGCGCAATCTCGACCATGGGCGGGGCATCAAGCGACTTGGCGCTCCCCGCACCGAGATTCTCGAACCTTTTCGCCTGAGTCAGCACCTGGCTTTCGAAACTGCCGACCATCTGGTTGTAGGCGCTGTTGGCGGTCGAGAGGTTCTTGCCGACCCGTGTCATATGTTCATTCATCGTCGCAAGACGCGAGTGTAACTCCTTGCCAAGATTTGCGATTTCCTGCGCCGCTTCGGCCAATCGCTCCTGCCGCCAGATGCTCGCGACTGTCTTGGCGATAGCGACGAGGTTGGTTGGCGTGGCGAGCAGCACACGCCGCTCGAACGCCCAGTCCCACAGGGTCGGGTCCTGCTCGAGCGCGGCGGCGAGGAACTGCTCGCCCGGGATGTACATGATCACATAATCGGCGGCGTCGCCGAACTGCGCCCAATAGGCCTTGGACCCCAGCTGCTGGACGTGGTTGCGCATCGACGCCACGTGAGCCTTGAAGCAAGCCTGGCGCTTCTCGTCATCGACCTCGTCGCAGGCGTCAAGATAGGCATTGAGCGAGCACTTTGCGTCGATCACCAGCTTTCGGCCGCCAGGTAGCCGAACTATGACGTCGGGCCGCAGCCGCCCGTCGCCCGTCTCGACCGACACCTCGGTCAGGAAATCAGCGAACGGGCTGAGCCCCGCCTGCTCGAGCACGTTCTTGAGGCTCTGCTCGCCCCAGCGGCCGCGCGCCTTGGGCGAAGCGCGGAGCGCGTTCACCAGATGCCGGGTCTCGTCGCGGACCTGTCCCTGCCCCATCTTCACTTGCTCGACGACCTCGCGGATGCCCGCATAATGGTCGACGCGCTCCTTCTCGATCGTCTGGAGCTTGTCCTGATAAGCCTTGAGCAACGTTTCGACCGGGCTCACCGCCTGGGTGAACTTCTCCCCAGCCTGATCGAGAAATGACTTGCGCGCGTCGCCAAGGAGCTTGTTGGCGATCTCGTGGAACTGCGCCGACAGGCTCTCCTTCGCGTCCTTGAGCGCGGCAATCTGCTGCTGGAAGCTCTTTTCGCGCTCCTCCTGCCCCGCCTTCAGCGCGGCCAGATCCCTTACGGCGTCGCGACCTGCTTCCCGCTCCTTAATCACCTCATTGAGCTGAAGCCGGAGGTTCTCGACAGTCTGTTTTGCGCCCGCAGATTCGCGTGCGGCGTAGAGCCAACCGATGACTCCGCCGACCAACAGGCCCAAGAGGATGAACGCAACCGTTTCCATTCGATTCCCCAGCGGAACAGAATGGGAACAGTATAGGCCAAAGCGCGCGCCGCTCAAGCGGAACGGGCGAGGCTGTCCACAGGTTTGAAGATGATCGAGGAGAAAATATGTCCATTCGCAAGATGATCGGCCTCCACCCGGGCGCCGCCGGCCACGTTAATCAGCCGCTCGGCGATGCCGTCCATCACGCCATGTATTGCGCGAAGATGTGCCTGAGCTGCGCCGATGCATGCGCCGCGGAAGAGATGGACATGCGGCAGTGCATCCGCATGTGCCTGGACTGCGCCGACATCTGCGATGCGACAGCGAACCTGGGCCTCCGGCGGACCGGGTCCAACAATCAGATGCTAACCGAGATGCTCGAGCTGTGCGCCCGGATGTGCGAGGAATGCGCGGCGGAGTGCGAGAAGCACGACCACGAACATTGCAAGCTGTGCGCGATCATGTGCCGGGAATGCGCCGCCGATTGCCGCGTCGCCGCCGAATCGCTCTAAAAGTCCGACTTTCCGAAGCGGGGAACGCCCTGATTCACTCCCGCCGGATCAAGCACGCTGAGATCGAGCTCAAGGGGCTCGGCGATCCAATGGCCGAGGCTGGTATGGTCGGCGAGGTCGTCGTCGGTCAGGGGGTGGACCAGCGCGCGAAGCCCTGATTCCTCGATCAGCGCGATAACTTCGGCGCGCGCCGCCTCGAGAAAGTGAATCTCATACTGGGGAAGCGGATGCGGACCGACGCCGCGATCGGTCATCTGCCCGACAAACAGGATGTCATCATTGTTCTTGAATGCGTCCCGCAGCCGTTCGGCGGCCGGGCGATCCTCGTCCACGTAATAGATATGGGCGTGGTAGGGAGCGTCGCTCACTTAATCCCTCCCCTCAGGCAGCTTTTTGCTGCTGCTCCTTGCGCCATTTGGCGAGCTTCTTGAGCACCATGTCGCGCTTCAGGCGTGACAAATGGTCGATGAACAGCACGCCGTTCAAATGGTCCATCTCATGCTGCAGGCATACCGCGAGCAGCCCGTCGATCTCTTCCTCGTAGGTCTTGCCGTCGACGTCCTGCCACTTGGCGCGGATTTTGTCGGGCCGCATGACCTCGGCATATTGCTCGGGCACCGACAGGCAGCCTTCGGTGTACGGCACCTCGCTGTCGGAGTGCCACAGGATCTCGGGGTTGATAAAGGTCCTCGGATCGCGGACTGGCTTGCTCTCGGGATCCTCAGGGTCCGCCGGCTCCTGAAGGTCGATCACCAGCAGGCGAATGGGGACGCCGACCTGCACCGCCGCAAGGCCGATGCCGGGCGCGTCGTACATCGTCTCGAACATGTCGGCGACGAGTGTCTTCAGCTCCTTGTCGAACGTCTCCACCGGCTTCGAAATCTGCCGGAGGACGGGCTCGGGGGTTTCATAGATGCGGCGAATGGCCATGGCGGCGATTTAGTCTTTCAGATGAGGGGGTTCAAGCGATGGGGCGGCGGGCGCGCAGTGCTTGAGCGAGCGTGCCTTCGTCGAGATAGTCGAGCTCTCCGCCGACCGGAAGGCCGTGTGCCAACTGGCTGATCCGGATCGGGAATCCTTCGAGACGCTCGGCGAGATAATGGGCCGTGGTCTGACCTTCCAGGGTGGCATTCATGGCCAGCACCACTTCGTCGATTCCGCCCGCCGCGACGCGCTTCACCAGCTTGTCGATGCTGAGGTCCTCGGGCCGTACGCCCTCAAGGGCCGACAAGCGGCCGCCAAGAACGTGATAGCGGCCCGGGAACAGCCGCGAGCGATCTAGCGCCCACAGGTCGGCGACCTCCTCCACCACACACAGGCTCTTGTCGTCGCGACGCGGATCCTTGCAGATGCTGCACGGGTCCGACGTGTCGACATTGCCGCAGACCGAACAGGTCGACAGCTTCTCCGAGACATTGGTCAGTGCGGCGAGGAGCGGCTGGAGGGCGGTCTCGCGCTTCTTCATCAGGTGCAGCACCGCCCGCCGCGCCGAACGCGGGCCGAGGCCGGGAAGCCGCGCCAGCGCTTGGGACAATGTTTCGATTTCCTGACTTGCCACATGGGCGAGGTAGGCAATTCCGCCGCCATTCGCCATAGGCACGCCCATGCGCATCGTCTTCATGGGATCGCCGGACTTCGCGGTGCCGAGCCTCAACGCCCTGGTCGATGCCGGGCACGAGGTCGTTGCGGCCTACGCACAGCCGCCGCGGCCGGCGGGCCGGGGGAAGAGCGACCGGAAGACTGCCGTGCAAAAGCGGGCCGAAGATCTCGGCATCGAAGTCCGTACGCCCCGGACCTTACGCGACGAGGAGGAGCAGGCGCGGTTCAGGGCCCTTGACGCCGACCTGGCTGTGGTGGCGGCTTACGGGCTGATCCTGCCCAAGCCGATCCTGGAGGCACCCAAGGGCGGTTGCATCAACGTCCACGCCTCGCTCCTGCCGCGCTGGCGCGGCGCGGCCCCGATCCAGCGCGCGATCCTCGCCGGGGATGAGACCAGCGGCGTGACTATCATGAAGATGGACGAAGGGCTTGATACCGGGCCGATGTTGCTGAAACGCGAACTCAACATACGCAGCAAGAATGCCGGACAAGTAACTGACGAATTGGCGCAACTTGGTGCGGATGCGCTGATCGAATGGCTTGGCCATCCGACGCCGCCCGAAGTGCAGCCCGAAGGCGCCACCTACGCCTCCAAGGTCGACAAGGCCGAGGCGCGGATCGACTGGAGCAAGTCCGCGGAAGAGATCGAACGCCAGGTTCGCTCCTTCGCCCCCTCTCCCGGCGCCTGGTTCGAGGCCAATGGTGAGCGGGTGAAGCTGCTCGACGCCGAGCATGTCGATGGCGACGGCCCGCCGGGGAGCGTGATTGGAGCGCCGCTCGTAATCGCCTGCGGTGAGGATGCCATCCATGCCCGCACCGTCCAGCGCGCCGGAAAGGGCGCGATGGGAATAGAGGAATTGTTGCGGGGCTTTCCGATCGCTGAAGGCACTATGCTCAAGTGACCCGCTGGCGGCTCACCATCGAATATGACGGCGGACCCTTCATGGGATGGCAGCGCCAGGACCATGGCCCCTCGGTCCAGCAGGCGCTTGAGGAAGCGCTTCACAAGATGACGGGCGAGGACGGCCAGTTCATTGCTGCCGGGCGCACCGACGCCGGCGTCCACGCGCTGGCGATGAGCGCGCATGTCGACATCAAGCGCGACCTGACCCCGCACCGGCTGCGCGAAGGCCTCAATGCCCTGTTGCGCCCCCACCCCGTCTCGGTGCTGGAGGTCGAGCAAGTGACGGATGACTGGCACGCGCGGTTCAACTGTGTCGGCCGCCGCTACCTCTACCGGATCCGCAACCGGCGCGCGCCCCCTGCCCTGGACGTAGGCAAGGTCTGGCACATTGCGGTGCCGCTCGACGTGGATGCCATGCGGGAGGGCGCGCAGCACCTGATTGGACGTCATGACTTCACGACCTTCCGCTCGGCGCAATGCCAGTCGGATAGCCCGGTGAAGACCTTGGACGCGCTGGATGTCGCGCGGAACGGGGACGAAATCCACGTGCGGGCCGCGGCGCGGAGCTTCCTTCATCACCAGGTACGGTCCATGGTCGGCTGCCTGGCGATGGTCGGCCGCGGGCAGTGGCAGCCCGACGACATGAAGAAGGCGCTGGAGGCTAAGGATCGTGCCGCGCTCGGGTTCAATGCCCCGCCCGACGGCTTGTACTTCGTCGAGGCGGTCTACCCCTAGACGAGGAGCTCGCGGGCCATCGGCCGGCTTTCCCACGCCTGCGGGCTCGCGCTCAGCGCATAGGCGCCGGCGGTGAACATGGCGATCAGGTCGCCCGGTTCCGCGTGCGGAAGCATCACCTCGTCGCCAAACACGTCGTTCGGGGTCGCGAGGCAGCCGGTCACGGTCACCTGCTCATCCCGCGGCGTATCGAAGCGATTAGCAACGGCGATCGGGAAATTGCCATGGCCGCGTTCGAGCAGGCAGCCGGTGGCGCGGAGCAGGTGATGACCGCCGCCGTCGGTGGTCAGGAAGGTCTGGCCGCAACTCTCGGTGCGGTCGATCACGCGGGAGAGATAGACGCCGGCTTCGGCAACCAGCCAGCGGCCAAGCTCAAGCGACAGGCGGGTGGTCGCGAGCAGTTCGGGCGCTGCGCACAGGGTTTCGTGAAGCGCACTCGCAAGACGATAAACGTCGAGGTGCTGCTCACCATCGAAGCAAGGTACGTCGAAGCCGCCGCCGAGGTTTAACTCGGGGATCGGCATGTCGAGCACATTGGCGATGTCGCCGGCGCAGGAAACAATGGCCTTGTGCGCTTCGATCACGGCGGCATCGTCGAGGCACTGAACACCAGCAAAGATGTGCAGGCCGCGCCAGTCCACTTCCGCTTCGAGCAGCCCCTGAACCAGGCCGGGGGCGCGATCCGCGTCGACCCCGAACGGGCTTGGCCGGGCGCCCATGGTGATGCGGCCCTCGCTGATCGAAAACGGCGGGTTCACGCGAACTGCCAATTTCGGACGAATCCCGAGCTTTTCGCCGGCAAGGATCGCGCGCCGCGCCTCGGCCTCGCTCTCGACGCTGATCGTCGCGCCGGCGGCGACACCGGCCTCCAGCTCCTCGTCGAGCTTACCCGGCCCGGCAAACGTCATCGGGATGCCTGCAAGCTCCGCGCGTTTCAGCCGGTCGAGCTCACCCTTCGAGACGATGCGGAAGCCGTCAACATACCTCCCAATGAAGTTGAGCAACGGCTCATAAGGATTTGCAGTGACGGAATAATATACCGCCAACCCGTCTGGCATCGCTGCCCGCAACCGGGCGATTTGCGCGCCGACGATGTTGTTGTCGTAGACGAAAAGCGGGGTCCCGCCCGCTTCGGCGACGCATTCCTCCGCGGGGATATTGCCAATCAGCAGTTGGCCGTTCGAATCGGCCGAGAAATATGGCGGGATCGGTCCTGACGGCTTCATTCGATCCCTGCCCCCCGTTTAGCCCGCCTTATTCGGCGGCGATCGCCTCATATTCCTGTGCTGCGAGATACTTTTCGGCATCGAGCGCCGCCATGCAACCCGTCCCCGCCGCGGTGACCGCCTGGCGATAGATCTTGTCCATCACGTCGCCGCAGGCGAACACGCCCTCGACGCTGGTGCGCGTGGTGCCGGTTTCGACCTTGATATAGCCGTCCTCGTCGAGTTCCAGCTGGCCGACGAAGAGCTCGGTCGCGGGCTGGTGGCCGATCGCAACGAACGCGCCTTCGACTTCGACGCGGCTGACGTCACCGGTGCGCTTATTCTTGATATCGAGCCCGACGAGCGCCTCGGGATCGCCGCCACCGACGAACTCAACGACTTCGCTGTCCCAGATGACGTTGATCTTCTCGTTCGCGAATAGCCGGTCCTGGAGGATCTTTTCGGCGCGAAGGCTGTCGCGGCGATGGATCAGGGTGACGTCATGGCTGTGATTGGTGAGGTAGAGCGCTTCCTCGACCGCGGTGTTGCCACCGCCGATCACAGCGACTTTCTTGCCGCGATAGAAGAAGCCGTCGCAAGTCGCGCAGGCCGAAGCACCCCTGCCCTTCATATGCTCTTCGGACGGAAGGCCGAGCCAGCGTGCCTGGGCGCCTGTCGCAATCACCAATGCATCGGCGAAATATTGCGCGCCGCTGTCGCCGGTCAGGCGAAACGGACGCCGCGACAGGTCCACCGAAGCAATGTGATCCCACACCACCTTGGTCCCGACATGCTCAGCCTGGGCCTGCATCTCTTCCATCAGCCACGGGCCCTGGATCACCTCGCGGAAACCCGGGTAGTTTTCGACGTCGGTGGTGGTCGTTAGCTGGCCGCCCGGCTGAATCCCCTGAATGACGATCGGGCTGAGGCCCGCACGCGCCGCGTAAATGGCCGCGGTCCACCCGGCGGGACCGGAGCCAAGAACAGCCACCCGCGTCGAAATACTGTTAGTCATGGCGTCGATTTAGGGGCGGTTTGACGCCCCCGCAACGTCCCGTTGGTCAGACGGCGCGGCGCCCAACGATGAAGTTCCAGATAAGAACGATGATTCCGACAACGAGCAAAATATGAATCAGGCTGCCGCCAATATGGACCAGGAGGCCCAGCGCCCAAAGGACGAGCAGGATGATCGCGAGCGTCAGAAGCATGGTGCATTCCTTCCGTGGTTCGCGGGCCGTAACGGACAAGTTACAAGCCCGTTCCGGTTGGAAGATTAAACCAGCCGGCTCTGCTTGACCGCCGCCTCGATGAAGCCCGCGAACAGTGGATGGGGCTCAAACGGCCGGCTCTTCAGTTCGGGGTGGAACTGGACGCCGATGAACCAGGGATGGTCGGGCCGCTCGACGATCTCCGGGAGCTGATCGTCCGGAGACATGCCGGAGAAGATGAGCCCCGCCCCTTCCAGCGCGTCGCGGTAATGGACGTTGACCTCATAACGGTGACGGTGGCGCTCGCTGATCTCATCCGATCCGTAGAGCGCCCGAACGACGCTATTGCCGTCGAGCTTGGCCGGATAGGCACCCAGCCGCATGGTGCCGCCAAGGTCGCCGCCGGCAGCGCGCTGCTGCAGGCCTTCGTCGCTCATCCACTCGGTAATCATGCCCACCACGGGCTCCGAGGTTTCGCCGAACTCGGTCGTTGACGCTTCGCTGATCCCGGCCTGGTTCCGCGCTGCCTCGATGCACGCCATCTGCATGCCGAGGCAGATGCCGAAGAAGGGAATTTCGCGCTCGCGGGCGAACTTCACGCTTGCGATCTTCCCTTCACTGCCGCGCTCGCCGAACCCCCCAGGCACGAGGATACCGTGCAACGGCTCGAGCTCGGCGGCAATTTCAGAATCGGGATGCTCGAACAGCTCGGCGTCGATCCATTCGATGTTGACCTTGGCTCGATTGGCGATGCCGCCGTGAACCAAGGCTTCGCGCAGGCTCTTATAGGCGTCCGGCAATCCGACATATTTGCCGACAACGCCGATCGTGACCTCGCTGTCGTAATGGTCGATCCGGTCCATGATCTCGTGCCAGCGCGCGACATCCGGTTGCGGCGCATCCTCGATACCGAAAGCACGGAGGACCTCATCATCGAGGCCGGCTGCATGATATTGAAGCGGCACATCGTAGATGTTGCGTGCATCGAGCGCCTCGATGACCGCCGACTTGGGCACGTTGCAGAACAAGGCGATCTTCTCGCGTTCCCCCTCGGGCAACGGCCGGTCGCAGCGGCACAGCAGCACTTCGGGTTGGACGCCGAGGCTTGAAAGCTCCCGCACCGACTGTTGCGTCGGCTTCGTCTTGAGCTCGCCGGCAGCGTTGATCCACGGGACCAGGGTCGTGTGGACGCTGACGCTGTTGCCGCGGCCAAGATCGTTCCTCAGCTGGCGGATCGATTCGATGAACGGCAGGCTCTCGATATCGCCGACCGTCCCACCGATCTCGCAAATGACGAAGTCGAGCCCGTCGATATCAGTAAGCGCGAATTCCTTGATCGCGTTGGTGACGTGGGGAATGACCTGGACCGTCGCGCCGAGATAATCGCCGCGCCGTTCCTTCGCGATGATGTCGCGGTAGATGCGGCCCGTCGTGACATTGTCCGATTGCTTCGAGGAAACGCCGGTGAAGCGTTCGTAATGGCCAAGGTCGAGGTCGGTCTCCGCCCCGTCGTCGGTCACATAGACTTCGCCATGCTGATAAGGGGACATCGTCCCCGGATCGACGTTCAGATAGGGGTCGAACTTTCGGATTCGGACCTTGTAGCCACGCGCCTGGAGAAGCGCCCCGAGGGACGCTGAAAGCAAGCCTTTCCCAAGCGATGAAACCACGCCGCCGGTGACAAATATGAACCGCGCCATGGGAGTTGAGGCTTAGGGGGATAAGCGCACCCGACGCAAGGCCGGGACGCGAAAAAAGTTTTTCAGCGGCCGGTTATTGGGCGAGCGGTACCGCCGGCTGCTGCTGGGTCGCGGGTGCGGCCGGGACCGGTTGGGCCGGCTTCGACTGTTCGATCGGGGCGGCGCTATTGGCCAGCGACGTGTCGATCTTGGTCGGCACGCGGGTCGCGCCGGCAATCGCCGCCATGACGATCGACAGGACGATGAAGATTCCGCCGAGGATCGAGGTCGAGCGGGTGAGGAAGTCGGCCGCGCCGCGCGCCGTCATGAACCCCGAGGAGCTTCCGCCGACGCCAAGGCCGCCGCCTTCCGAGCGCTGCATCAGGATGACCCCGACGAGCGAAATGGCGACAAGCGATTGAACGATCAGGAGGAATGCGAACATGACGGACTTTCCGGGAATTGGGTTGGCGGCGATCTAGGCGATCGACGTTCAGCCTTCAACCGTCGCCGCAGCGGCAACGATGGGGATGAAATCGTTGGCCTTCAGGCTTGCGCCGCCAACCAGCGCACCATCGACGTCCGCAATCGCGAATATTTCGTCCGCGTTCGAGGCTTTGACCGAGCCTCCGTATAGAATGCGAACACCACTGCCGGCCGCGCCGTAGCGCTCATGGAGCAGCCCGCGAATCGCGGCATGCATCTCGGCAATCTCCTCGACCGTCGGGATCTTGCCGGTGCCGATGGCCCAGATCGGCTCATAGGCGATCGCGAGCTCGGCCTCCTCGGTCGGCTCGTGCGGGATCGAGCCGTCGAGCTGGGCAAGCACGGTATCGACCGCTCTGCCGCTTTCGCGGACTTCCAAGCTCTCGCCGACGCACAGGATGACGTTGAGTCCGCATTCAAGCGCGGCGTGAGCCTTGGACTGGACCTCGGCATCGCTTTCGCGCTGCGCCTCGCGTCGTTCACTGTGCCCGACGATGGTCAGGACCGCGCCCGCGTCGAGCAGCATTTGCGCCGACGTGCAGCCGGTATGCGCCCCCTTGGGTTCGTGATGCACGTCCTGGCCACCAATGGCGAAGTCCGGAACCGCGCGCGCCGCTCGCTCGATCAGGATCGCAGGGACGCAAAGCGCGACGTCGACGCCGGAATAGCCGCGCGCGGCCTCGGCGATCAGGCGGACCTCAGCAAGGTCAGACGCCAGGCCGTGCATCTTCCAATTGCCGGCAACGAGCTTCTTCAACGCCATTCATGACCCCCAATCGGCGCCCCGAGTAGCTGGGCCGCTTGATGCGCGCTACCCTGCCCCCTAAAGCACGCGCCATCCCCTTCAGAGCTGGATTGACATGTCTTCCTTTTTCCGTCGCGTTTCCAAGTCCAAAGTCGGCACCTGGATCATGGCTTCAATCCTGATCGCGATCCTCGCAGGTTTCGCGATCAGCGACATTTCCAACTTTGGGTCCGGCAATATCGGCTTCGGCATGGGCAGCACGACGGTCGCCGAAGTCGGCGACCAGCAGATCGGCGAAACCGAAATGAGCGAGGCGATGCAGCGCCGGCTGCAAGACGTGCGTCGCGAAAAACCCGAGGCCGATTATGCGACCATCGCCGGGGACTTCGAGACGATCCTCAATGCGCTCATCGACCAGCGGACCTTGATCGCCTTCGCCAACAAGTTCGATTTCCATTTGTCGAAGCGGCTCGTCGATGCGGAGATCGCGCAAATCCCCGGCACGAAGGGACTGAACGGCCAGTTCAGCCAGCAGGCCTATCAACAATTCCTGGGCCAGCAGCGCCTCACCGACACCCAAGTGCGCCAGGTTCTGACCGGCGGCCTCCTCCAGCGCCTGCTGCTGACCCCGGTCGCGACCAACGCCCGCGTATCGGTCGGAATGGCAACGCCCTACGCCTCGATGATGCTGGAATCGCGTGAGGGCGAAGTGGCGATGGTACCGCTCGACGCGTTCAAGGCGGGGCTCAACCCGACCGACGCCGACCTTCAGAGCTTCTACCAGACCAACCGTGCGCGCTACATGATCCCCGAACAGCGCGTGCTCCGCATCGCCCGGGTCGGTCCCGAGCAGGTCGCCGGCGTGACTGCATCCGACCAGGAGATCGCGACTTACTATAACGCCAACAAGGCGACCTACGCTGCCAAGGACACGCGCACGATCAGCCAGGCGGTGGTCCAGAACCAGGCAGCGGCCAGCGCCATCGCGGCAAAAGCCAAAGCGGGCGCGACGATCCAGGCCGCAAGCGGCGGAGCAGCCGTTACCTCGCTTAGCGACCAGACGCGCGACGCTTATGCGGGCGTTGCCGGAAACAGGGCGGCCGCAGCCGTCTTCGCTGCATCGCAGGGCGCAGTGGTCGGGCCGGTCCAGTCCGATTTCGGCTGGGTTGTCGCCAAGGTCGAATCCGTGAAGTCGGTCAGCGGCAAATCGCTCGAGCAGGCCAAGGGCGAGATCGCGGCCAAGCTCAATGTCGACAAGCGCAAGCAGGCGATCGAGGACATGGCCGACAAGCTGCAGAACGCGGTCGACGACGGCAGCAACTTCGTCGAAGCGGCAGCGGCAGCAAAGGCGCCGGTGACGAGCACGCCGCTGATCACCGCGGCCGGCACGTCACGCGCGGATCCGTCGTTCAAGCCCTCCGCCGAGCTCGCGCCGGCGATCAAGACCGGGTTCGACATTGCCGCCAACGACCCGCCCGAGATCGTCTCGCTGCCGAACGACCAGGGTTATGCGATGGTCCACCCGGCGCAGATCCAGCCCGCGGCTCCGGCCCCGCTGGCGAGCATTCGCGACCGCGTGGTGAGCGACTGGGTCGCCAACCGCGCGGCGCAACGTGTGAAGGCCGTAGCCGACGCGATCGCCGCGAAGGCCGGTCGTGGCATGCCGCTCGCTCAGGCGGTGAAGGAGTCCAACTCTCCCCTTCCGCCGGTTCGCCCGATCGCAGCGCGCCGGATCCAGATCGCCAATTCGAAGGAGCCGGTGCCGCCCGCGCTGCAAACGATGTTCACGATCACCCAGGGCGCGGCCAAGGTTGCACCGGACCCGCAGGGCCGCGGGCTGTTCATCGTCAAGGTGAATAAGGTCACGCCGGGCAACGCGTTGCTTCAGCCGGGCCTCATCAGCCAGATGCAAACCGAGCTCCAGCAGAGCGCGGCCGACGATTATGCGCGCGAATTCGTGGCCGCCCTCCGCGAAGCGCTGAAGGTCGAGCGCAACGAAAAAGCGATCCAGGACGTGAAGACGCGCCTCACCTCGAGCGGTGGCTGATCGAGCATTGGCGGCGGGCTTGACCCGCGCCCGTTTGTTCAATACACGTTCCCCGTTCGTTCTTTACGACGGGAGTGATGACCGATGCTCACCGCGAAACAGCGTGAATTGCTGCTGTTCATCGACGACCGCCTGAAAGACAGCGGGATTAGTCCGAGCTTCGACGAGATGCGCGAAGCGCTCGACCTCAAATCCAAGTCCGGGGTGCACCGCCTCATTTCGGCGCTCGAGGAGCGCGGCTTCATTCGCCGCCTCCCCAATCGGGCCCGCGCGCTCGAAGTGCTGAAGCATCCCGAGGTCAAGCCGACCGCGTCCGTGACCCAGCTGCGGCCCGCTGCCCCTGCGGCGGCGAATGACACGATGGAAATCCCGCTCCACGGCCGGATTGCCGCGGGTACGCCAATCGAGGCGCTTCAAGGTACGGAGAATTTCTCGGTCCCGGCCGCGCTGCTCGGGCCGGGCGAACATTATGCGCTGGAAGTTTCCGGCGATTCGATGGTCGACGAGGGCATTCTCGATGGCGATTTCGCGCTGATCCGCAAGGTCGACACGGCCCGCGACGGCGAGATCGTGGTCGCCCTGATCGACAACGAAGAAGCGACCCTGAAGACCTTCCGTCGCGAGGGCAGCATGGTCCGCCTGGATCCCGCAAACCGGCAGTACGAGCCTCAGCGCTACGACCCGCGGCGGGTGCAAATCCAGGGTAAGCTGGCTGGCCTGATCCGGCGCTACTGAAGTGGCACGTATCGACTATGTTGAGTTGCCGAGCGCAACCGCGCATGAGCTGACTCGCGCGTTTTACAGCAAAGCGTTCGGCTGGGACTTCACCGACTACGGCCCGACTTATTCGGCGACGACCAACGGCACGACGGACGTCGGCCTCCAGGGCGATCCGGCAGATGCACTGTCAGCGCCCCTGCCGGTCGTCAGGGTGGACGACCTCGAAGCTGCGTTCGACGCGGTTGCCAAGGCTGGCGGAGTCATCGCCAAGCCGATTTTCAGCTTCCCGGGCGGGCGGCGATTCCAGTTCATCGATCCTTCGGGCAACGAGCTCGCCGTGTGGAGTGATCGCTAAGGCGCTAGTTGAGTCCAAGGGTGATGGCCGGTGCGGGAGTTCACCGTATCGAGGCGGGGTTTCGCCCCAAGATAGACCGCAACGCCCCCGGTCCGAGCCAGTCCTGAGCGGTCTAGTTTCAGCCAGCGCGGGGTGCATCCCCTGGGCAGGCGGCGGTCCGAGACGATGATATCCGCTTGGGCACACGCCCTGGTAAATGGCACCCAGTCGATCCACGTCGCGGACCGCGTTGCAAGGAGCCGCCATTCCCGCCCGTCCTTGCGAAGCACGGCCACACAGGCATCGTTCGAGCAATCGCTAAACGGGCGCTCGTCGAGCGCCGCGGGATCGCCATCAAAGCCGGAGGCTTCAGCAAGCAGGGAACGGACATAGTCGCCCGCGCGGTCTCGGAGGATGAACGGTGTTTTCCCCTCGACGACAGCGACATGCTTGCCATCGCCAGTGATGAGCAATTGAGGTGAGGGCGACGCCGCCGCTCCCGCAATACCCACAAGCACAGGTGCGAATCCCAAAAGCCTCAGCCGGCTGTTCCACAGGCACAACCACAAGCCGCCCGCGACCATCAGCCCATAGGACCAGCCGGGCATTGCCGGCAGGAGCGCGACGGCGCCACTTGCAGACGATACGGCATGAGCCAGGTGGAGCAGGCCATTGATCGAGGCGCCGCAAAGCCACCACAAAGGCCGTCCCCACCCCGCCACGTCCAGCAGCAGCGCCCCGGCTTCCAGCGGCATGATGACGAAGGTCGTCAACGGGATAGCGATGATGTTGGCGCCCACGCCGTAGAGACCGGCCCGGTGGAAGTGGAACAGCGCCATGGGGATTAGCGCGAATTCGACCACAAGGCCGGTCGCAACCATCGCCGCTAGATCGCGTAGGAGCCGAGCCGGGAGCCCCTCTTCCCGGCGCTGAAACCAACGGCGGGACAATGCGGTCGAATGGAGTGCGACGATCGCTGTCACCGCCGCAAAGCTCATTTGGAAGCTTGGGCCGGCCAGCGCTTCAGGCCGGAACAGCAGGACCACGAGGGCACCGGCTGCGATCAGCCTTATGCTCAGGGCGTCGCGGCCAAGCGCGATACCGCCGAGGATCAGGAGCGCGGCGACGCAACTTCGGACCGTCGGCACCTGCGCGCCGGTCAGCAAGGTGTAGCCGATGCCAGCCGCGGCAGCGGCAGCGGCAGCGACCAACACGAGGTTGAAGCGCAGCGCCAATCGCTCGCTCAGGGCCAAGAGCTTCAAGGTCAGGAACATGACGAAGGCGACGACTGCCGCGATGTGAAGACCGCTGACCGAGAGGAGGTGCGTCAGGCCGCTCCGCCGCATCGCCTCGGCATCATCGGCGCTCACCGCATTCTGGTCGCCGGTGGCCAGCGCAATGGCAATTCCCGCAGAACTCGGCGGAAGCTGCGCCGCGATATGCCGCCTAAGGCCATCGCGGGCGCGATCGAGCCCATGCGGATTGGAGGCCCGGACGACTGTCACTGGTCCCATGGCCTTGCCAACTCCACCGATGCCCTTGAGCCAGGCGTCCCGTGCGAAGTCATAAGTTCCGGGCAGCGCCATTGGCGGCGGCGGCGCGAGCCTCGCCTTCACGCTGATGAGCGCGCCCGCGGCAATCCCCGCCGGCAGCTTGTCGTCGTCGACCGACACGCGGACGCGGGGCGGCAATTGACCGCCCTGAGGCGCCAGCGTAAGGCGCACGGCCTGCTTGGCCGCGAGATAGTCGACGCTTTCCACACGTCCGGACACATCGGTGACGACCGGTCGATCGAGGCGCGGCTGCGCAACCCGGGCCGACCGACCCCAAACAAGGGCGCAACCGACAAATGCCGCGAGCGCGAACCAGCCGAGCGCGCGCCCGGCCCTGCCCGCGCCCATGGCGAACCCGATTAGCGAGAGCGCGGAGCTGAGGCAGAGGAAGGCGGACCACTGGCTTCGCGAGCCCAGCACGAACCAGGCCGCAATCCCGCTGCCGAGGCCGACAACGAACCAGGGCGGGAGCTGCGCGCGCTCCGCCTCGAGGATCTTCTCGATCTCCTCGTGAGCCGCGGAAAACCGCGCCTTCCAAAGCTTCCGAGCACGCTGTGGAAGAGGCGCTTCCCCTATGTTAGGGGCGCTCGTCCATTGCATTGCAGCATGAAGAGAAGAGGAAAGTGCGCTTGAGCGCAAGTGATAAGCCCGTCGTTACCCGATTTGCACCGTCCCCGACTGGATTCCTGCACATCGGCGGCGCCCGTACCGCTCTCTTCAACTGGCTGTTCGCCCGCCACCACGGCGGCAAGTTCCTCCTGCGCATTGAGGACACCGACAAGGCCCGGTCGACCAAGGAAGCGATCGACGCGATCCTCGACGGGATGCGCTGGCTGGCGCTCGATTGGGACGGGCACGAATATTACCAGTCGCAATTCTGGGCCCGGCACGCCGAGGTCGCGCACAAGATGCTCGAGCGCGGGCACGCTTACCGCTGCTACATGACGCAAGAGGAGCTCGCCGCGCAGCGCGAGGCCGCAGCCAAGGAACGCAAGCCCTTCCGCATCGCCAGCCCATGGCGCGACGTCACCGAAAGGCAGGGCGACACGCCTTTCGTCATCCGCCTCAAGGCCGCACGCGAAGGCGAGACGGTCATCGATGACAAGGTTCAGGGCCGGGTCACGGTCCAGAATGTCGAGCTGGACGATTTCGTCCTGCTCCGTTCCGACGGGACCCCGACCTACATGCTGGCGGTGGTGGTCGACGACCATGACATGGGCGTGACCCATGTGATCCGCGGCGACGACCATCTGAACAATGCTTTCCGGCAGCTGGCAATCATCCGCGCGATGGGCTGGCCGGAACCGGTCTATGCGCACGTGCCCCTGATCCATGGTCCGGACGGCGCAAAGCTTAGCAAGCGCCACGGTGCGCTGGGCGTCGACGCCTATCGCGATGAGCTCGGCATGCTCCCAGAGGCGGTGTCCAACTACCTGCTTCGGCTTGGCTGGGGCCATGGCGACGATGAAATCATCAGCCGCGAGCAGGCAATCGAATGGTTCGACCTCGATCATGTGGGCAAATCGCCGTCACGCTTCGACTTCAAGAAGCTCGAGAATTTGAACGGGCATTACCTGCGCGAGGCCGACGATACGCGGCTCGCCGAGCTGATCGCACCCGGCCTCGGCGTCTCCGGGGACGATCGCGACCTGCTGATCAAGGCGATGCCGGAGCTCAAGGCCCGCGCTCACACGGTGCATCAGCTTGCCGATGGCGCGCGATTCCTGTTCGCCAAGCGCCCGTTGAGCATGGAGCCGGCTGCCGAGGCGCTGCTCGCTGACGATGCGCACAGCCTCCTTGCCTCGGCGCATGAGAAACTTGCGGCACTTGCCGAGTGGGATGCTGCATCGGTAGAGGCGGCCATCCGCGAGGTCGCGGAGGGCAATGGCGTGAAGCTCGGCAAACTCGCCCAGCCGCTACGCGCTGCCCTCACGGGGAGCACGACGTCACCGGGAATTTTTGATGTGCTTGCGTTGTTGGGGCGGCAAGAAAGCCTCGCCCGCATCGCCGACCAAATGGTGGAGCCGAACTAATGAGCGACAAGACCGCGACCCTGGGCGTCAACGGGTCCAACTTCACCTATCCGGTGCTCGACGGCTCGGTCGGCCCGGAAGTGGTCGATATCCGCAAGTTCTACGGCGAAACGGGCATGTTCACCTATGACCCGGGCTTCACCTCGACCGCGAGCTGTCAGAGCGCGATCACCTACATCGATGGCGAGAAGGGAATCCTACTCCACCGCGGCTACCCGATCGACCAGCTGGCCGAAAATTCGACCTTCATGGAAGTGGCCTACCTGCTGGTCCACGGCGAGCTTCCGAAGAAGGAAGAGCTGAGCGACTTCTCCTACACGATTAGCCGCCACACGATGCTCCACGAGCAGCTGGCGACCTTCTACCGCGGGTTTCGCCGCGACGCCCATCCGATGGCGATCATGTGCGGCGTCGTCGGCGCGCTGAGCGCCTTCTACCACGACAGCACCGACATCACCGATCCCGAGCAGCGAATGATCGCGACCCACCGGCTGATCGCGAAGATGCCGACGATCGCGGCCATGGCGTACAAATATTCGATCGGGCAGCCGTTCCTCTACCCCGACAACAGCCTTAGCTACACCGGCAACTTCCTGCGCATGACATTCGGAGTTCCGGCCGAACACTACCAGGTCAATCCGGTGATCGAGCGCGCGATGCGGCGCATCTTCATCCTTCACGCCGACCATGAGCAGAATGCGTCGACCTCGACCGTGCGACTAGCGGGCTCGTCGGGTGCGAACCCGTTCGCCTGCATCGCGGCGGGCATCGCTTGCCTTTGGGGGCCCGCTCACGGCGGCGCCAACGAAGCGGCGCTCAACATGCTGCGCGAGATCGGCGACGTGAAGCGGATCCCGGAATATATCGCCCGGGCCAAGGACAAGAACGACCCGTTCCGGCTGATGGGCTTCGGGCATCGCGTCTACAAAAACTTCGACCCGCGCGCGAAGGTGATGAAGGCGACTGCGGACGAGGTGTTGAAAGAGCTCAACATCAAGGACCCGGTGCTCGATGTCGCAAAAGAGCTCGAGCATATCGCGCTCAACGACGACTATTTCATCGAGAAGAAGCTCTATCCGAACGTTGATTTCTATTCGGGCGTGATCCTCAACGCGATCGGCTTCCCGACCGATATGTTCACCGCGCTATTCGCTCTCGCCCGCACCGTCGGCTGGGTCGCGCAGTGGAACGAGATGATTGCCGATCCCGACCAGAAGATCGGCCGCCCGCGCCAGCTCTACACCGGCGCCGCACAGCGAAATTATATTCCGGTCGAGAAGCGCTAGGCGCGCGGCAGGGTCAGCGTAAAACGCGCGCCTTTGCCAGGGGAGCTGTCGAGCGTCACATCGCCGCCCATCGAACGGGCGAGCCGGCGGGAAATGGCAAGACCAAGCCCCGCACCCTCTTCGCGCGGCTCGGCGCGCTCGAAACGCTCGAAGATCCGCTGCTGGTCTGCGACCGCGATACCCGGGCCTTCGTCGGTGACGGTAACGGAAGCCGTCCCCTGCGTCCGCCCGAACGATAGCTGCACCGTCTTTCCCTGCGGGGAATAGCGGATCGCGTTCCCGACCAGGTTCACGATGATCTGGATGACCGCGCGTTCCTGCCCGGTGCCCATCAACGGCTGGCTGGACTCCATCTCGATCTCGACGCCCCGCTCTTCGGCGGTCGCCTCCAGCATCACCACCGCCTCGGCGCTGAGTGCGGTGAGGTCGATCGCCTGCTGGTCTTGGACTGCGTCGTCCCCCATCCCGCGCACAACGGAGAGTAGGTGCCGGGCGGCGGCCGCGATGTCGTTGCCGTAGCTCGCATAATCGCTGCGGAGCGGCCCGTCGGCACGCTCCACGATGCGTTCGGCGCTGTCGATAATCCGGTCGAGGGGAGCCCGGAGCACCTCGTCGAGCGCCTCGTCGAAATAGGCAATCTGATTCGCGCGAGCGGGCGGCGATCCGCCTTCGACTTCCGCGGTTCCGCGGAACCCCGCGAAGCCTCCGTCGGCGCTCGTCACGACTTCGCCTGCAAGGGCGATGGACTGGCTCTCGTCAGCGCGGCTGCGCGCCCGCTGGCCGGAAAAGCCGTGCCGCGCCGCAAGCGCCGCAACCAAAGGCATGTCGCCCTCGTCATTCTCCTCGAGGCGGAAGACCTTTGTCAGCGGCAGCCCGGCGCATTCGGCGACGTCGAAGCCAAGGAGTTCGGCAAGGTCGCCGGACACCGAAATGAGGCGCAACTCTTCGTCGGCTTCCCATTCGTGGTGGACGGCTCCTGGCTGAGGATCGGCCTCACCAGCAAACGGAGACCCGAGACGCGGTCCCGCCGGGGGCCGGACGGTCCAGCGTTCCAACGACAATCCGACCTCATCGCCATCCGGCGTCGCGTGAACCCAAAGATCGATGTCCTGATCGGCCGACGCTGCGATTGCCGGGCGCGAAACGGGCGTTCCAAGCTCCCGGGCAAGCTGAGCCACGGCCAAAATCTGCGGTAGAGCAAGTATTTGCCCGATCGCCGCGCCGGCCTCCCTCTGGAGAGCCTCCAGCTCGGGATCGGCGGCAATCAGCCTGCCGACATTGTCGAGGCGGCCGAGTACGGCCCTGGGCTCAGACGGCGCGCTAGCCATGCCGATCACCAAGGGCGCCAAGCGCGGCCCGATAGGCGGGCGACGTCGACAGCCAGCTCCGCGCTGCCGACACTTGCTCGTCGGTCATCGTGTCAAAAATGCTAATTGCGGCTGCCGGGTCGTCGATTCCGAGCAGGTCGCCGATGCTGGCCAGCAATCCGGCGCTCAAGGAGCGGGTGGCCACCGATGCGTGCAAGAGGGCAATGATCCGGTGCGGGTTTGCACAGAGCATCTCGCCCACTGCGGATGCCGCCGGGATCCCGGCGCGTCGAGCGAGGATATGGGCGAGGAACGCCACCTCACCTTCATGTGCGGCCGCGAGGATGAGCTCATCGGAGAGCGCGCCATCCCGATCGAGTAGCGCAACGAGATCGGCGGTCAGGGCGTCACTGCTTCTGGCGCTGTCGCGCTGAGCGAGAACCGCCAGCATCGCGCTAGCAAGATCGGCATCGGATCGCCCCTCGAGCCCGACACGCAAGGCCGCGGCGATGCGCTGCGTCAACAGCTCGGCGGTCTCGGCCGGAAGATCGTCGAAGGCGATAAGACACTGGCCGAATCGGTCGCGGCGCCGTCCGCGCGCCAGGATCAAGGCCATGGCGGCAGCTGAGACGGGACCGCTGGAATGACTTACAAGCCCTTGAAGTACACGGGCTTCGTGGCGTCCAGTGCGTCCCGTAGCGGCTGTTGCGATGCGTTCTTCGTCGGCCCGGCGGAGTAGCATCGCCATCAGTCCGGGCTCGTCCACGAGGCGCGCCGCGCTCAGCCTTTCCACCAGAGTCCGATTGTCATCATCGTTGGCCGCTGCGACACCTGGCGGCAGCGCCGCTCGAAGCGCATCAGCGATGTCGCCGACGAGGCAATGAAGCATCGCGGTCATCAGGGCCCGCTCCTGCTCGGTCAGGCGCTGGGCAGGATCGAGGAAAAAGTCGATGCGAACCGTGGACAGCCGGTCGCCACCCGCGGGGCGCGCGGGCGCGTTCTGGTCGGCTACCGAAGCAGCGATCGGCCATTCTTCCGGCATCATCAGCGCCGGCTTATCGAATTTCCGTTAACTTCGCGTCAACTCGGCGCGTGATGCCGGACGTGCTGGACGATGAAGAAAGACGCTGCGGCATAGGCGAGCATGGCGAGAAGATAGGCTGTCCAGCTGCCCGCTATAGCAAAGGGAATGGCGGCAAAAATCGCATTTCGCCTCGAAAACAGCCAAATGTCGCCTGCCGGGAGTGCCGATCGCTCAATCCGGGCAGCTTCGGCGAAGGCGGCAGCTGCTGCGGCCGTAACCATCGAGCCCCAGCCGGTGCCATGGCGCGCTTCCCACCACCCAATCGCCAGTAGGGCCAGGCCCGCAGCAGGCCAAAGCGCAACCCGGCTGAGCATCCGTGCGGGCAGAGGCCGCAAGCGAATGCTCGCGAGGCGGCCCGCCACGATATCAAGCGGCGTTGAGACGATGAGCAGCCCTAGCCCTGCCCCGAGCCAGCCGCGCGCGAAGCACACTGCACCCGCAAGCGTCAGCGCCAGGGCTGCCCAGATCAGCCAGGCCGGCCTGACCGATGTTTCCATGAGCTGCTCGGTCGCCATCTCCTCGACTGGAGGAAGGATGAACCGGCTTGCCCAATCAGAGCGCGATCCGCGCGAGCCCGCGACGAGATTGCGCTGGAATGCCTCGATCTGCTCGGGTCGCTCCGCGAGCAGGGGTTCTCCGCCGATCTCGTCCGCCCGTAACCGAAGCGCTCCCTCCTGAAGGGTTCGGCGCAACAGGGTCGATTGAAGGTCCCAATCGCCCAGCATCGCCGCTGTCGACCCGAGCAAATGCGAATCGACCAGGGCGACGCCGGCCCAGCGGGATTCGGCGTCGATCCGCTCGAAGGCTTGGTGGACCTCGTCGTCGGGGACTGTCGCCACCGCGGCCTCTTCCTGCTCGGCGAGCGTTGCCACCAGCTCGGCCGATGCGACGACGCCATCGCCGACGAGGACGACCATCGACCCCGCTTCGAAGCGACTGATGGCTTCATCAATCGCGCTCACCGGCAGGATGCGGAGGCCATCCAGTCTCAATCGTTCGAAAACGTCCTGGAGTGCCTGAGGAACGCGCTCGACGACGACGACGATCGGCGCGGCACCCGCGGCCGCGACGCAGCGAACCTGATATTCAAGCAAAGTGCGCCCCGCGAGTGGCAGCAAGGCGCGAAGTCCGCCCTCATCGTCCTGCTGATATGCGCCGATCAGCGCGCCCGGCGCCATCCGCTCTTTCCCCCGCGTGCCATGCACCCTCTCTAATCGCTTTCGTGGCTCGTCAAAGATGGTAAACTGCATCTGTCATGACACCGCATCCTCAGCGCGCCGATGCCTTGCAGCAAGCAGGGGAGCCGGCCGAGCCGCTCGAACTCACGACCGAGCAGATTGCCGTCGAACCGGAGTTCGACCAGGGCCAATGGGCGGAAAGCCGGGCCGAGGAACGGGGTGCCGGTGGGCGCCAGGTTCTCGGCTGGTCGCTGTCGGTGCTTGCCGCGCTGTGGCTTGCGTACACCGCCTGGTCCGCGGGGCGGACGCTTGCGGGCCAACCCCTAACCTCGCCCGCGGTCGCGCAATGGATCGCCGTCGCTGCAGGCCCGCTCGCCCTTCTCGGCCTCGTCTGGCTCATGTTCGGCCGGACCCGCCGCAAGGAAGCTGAGCGCTTCACCCGGTCGGTCATTGCGATGCGGGCGGAGAGCCAGTCGCTCGAAGCGTTGCTCGAGGTCTTGTCGCAGCGAATCAGCGACAGCCGCGGCGAGCTCACGATGATTTCCCAACACCTGATGCAGCTCGGCGACGATGCGACCGGGAAGCTCGGCGGAATCACGCGCGAATTCGATAGCAGCAGCGAGAAGCTGCGCCGCCACGGTGAAGCCCTCGATCGCGCCGCCGAAGCTGCGCGCAACGATATTGGCGTCCTTCTCGAAGATCTCCCGCGGGCCGAGCAAGCCGCGCGGCAGCTGGCCGATCAATTGCGTGCAGCGGGCAGCGAATCGACGGGCAAGGCCGCCCAGTTCCAGCAGCAAGTTGGAGAGCTTACCGAGAAGACTCGCGTAGCCGACCAGTTGATCGCTGATGCGACTGACCGGCTTGCCGCGCGGCTTGCCGAGATCGAGAATGCGGGCGCGGCAGCGTCCGCCAGTGTCAACGAAGCCCAAACGGGCCTGGCCGGCTCGCTCGATGCACTGCTCGAGCGCACCTCGGCGACCCTGACCGAGATCCGGTCCGGCATCGACGTGCAGTCGAGCGCCGTCGCGGCACTCGTCGAACAGGCGTCGGCAAGCATCGGCAAGGTCGGCGCTGACACGTCGGAAGCCCTCGCGTCCAACCTCGGCCTCGCCAATTCGTCGCTCGAAGGGATGGCCGATCGGGTCGCAGAACAAGAGCGTGCGTCGCAGCGCATGATTGCGGAGATCGATCGCGGCCTCGCGATGATTGACCAGCGCTTCACCGAACTGGCTTCGAATGGCGACGAGCGCGCCAATCACTTCCTCAACTCGCTTACGCGGGCGCGAACCGAGCTGGACACGCTGGCCGCGCAAGCTAGCTCGCAGGATGACGCCATCGGGTCCCTGGCCGATCGTACTACCGCTCTGCGCGAGAGCATCGACCGGCTAACGGCCGAAGTCCGAGAAGGCGTGGGCGTCGCAATCGGCGAAGCGCAAGGCGGCGCGGATCGTCTCAGTGAGATTGCGGGCACGCTAAAGCCCGAGATCGGCTGGATCCGCGATGCGGCAACGGAAGCCGGTGAGCGGCTGTCGAGCGCAGGATCGCAGATCGCTGAGCAGCAGGACCGCTTCGCGGCGCTGCTGGCAAGCGTCGATGATGGTGTTGGCGGCGCGCAATCGAAGCTCGCCGAGCTGGCGTCCATGCTGGCGCAGGTCGAGCGCGAGGCCACCAATCTTAGCGCAGAGACCGGCCCGTCCCTGGTTGCCGCGCTCGTGCAAGTCAAAGACGCCGCAGCGCATGCCGCCGAGCGTGCGCGCGAAGCGATCGAGAAGGTCATCCCGGAAACCGCGGGCAAGCTCTCGGCCAAGACTCGCGAAGCACTCGAGAAGGTCATTCGCGAGAGCGTCGAGGAACGGCTGCGCGAAGTAGAAACGGTCGCGGCTCGTGCGGTCGATTCGGCCAAAGCGGCCTCGGATCGCCTGACCCAGCAGATGCTGACCCTTGGCCAGAGTGCGGCGGCGCTCGAGGCGCATATCGAGGAGACCAGCAAGTCGCAGCGCGAGAAGGACAGCGAGGCGTTCGCGCGCCGGGTGTCCCTGCTGATCGATTCGATGCATTCAGCCGCGATCGACGTCGGCAAGATCCTGTCCGACGAGATCGACGACAAGGCGTGGGGTGCGTACCTCAAGGGTAATCGCGGCGTCTTCACGAGCCGTGCCGTGCGCCTAATAGGTGGCAGCGAGACGCGCGCTCTTAAGGCGCATTACGAGAGCGACCTCGAATTCCAGCGGTCGGTAAATCGCTACGTCCATGACTTCGAGGCGATGCTCCGGCGCGTATTGGCAGAGCGCGATGGCGGCGTGATCGCCGTGACCCTGATGTCGTCGGACATGGGCAAGCTCTACGCTGCCCTCGCCCAGGCCATCGGAAACCGCCGCTAGGGCTCGTTCCGCTCTGCGTGCGGGGTATAGAAATCCAGGTCGTCGGGCGTGATCCAGCCGAACGACCAGTTCGCATAATAGATGGCGAACAGGATTGCGCCGACAACCGCTGCCTTCAGCAAGTGTCGCTTGAGATCGAAGCGGTGCGGCGCGCTATCGGCCTGGCCGCGGACCTTTGGGGTCCCCGCCTCTTCATCCGTGCGCACGCCGAACGGGAGCAGGAAGAACGCGCTCGCGGCAAAGAACAGGAAATAGATCGCGATAATCGATGATAGCGCCATGCTTATTGCGCGACCTTGAGCAACATGACCTCAACCAGCGGCTTCTTGCCGGTCCAGACTGTCGCACAACGGCGGACGGCCAGGCGCACCGCCTCGCGGACCTTGTCGACGTCGGCGCCCGGGCTGTAGGCCTTCGTCGCGGCGTCCGTCGCATCGGCGATGAAATCATCACGGTCTTCCTCGACTGGTACGCCGAACGGGCGGACGAATGGCGTCCCCGCTAGCCGACCATTGGCGCCGACCGGCACCGCGACTGTGATCAAACCGCTATAACCGATGCGCCGGCGCTCGCTCACGGTTGAGCCGTCGGCCGGAAGGATCACGTCGCCGTCCAAGACGAGTCGCCCGACGCGCACTTCATCGATCTTCTTCGGATCGCCCGGCGCGAGACGAATGACGTCACCGTTTTTCTGAACGACGGCGTGAGGGACGCCGTGCCCAAGGGCCAGCCGCGCCTGCTCGGCCATGTGGCGCGCTTCGCCATGGACCGGCACCACGATATCCGGGCGCACCCACTGGTACATCTCGATCAGCTCCGGTCGGCCCGGATGGCCCGATACGTGCACGTGAGCCTGCTTTTCGGTAACGATGTTCACGCCGAGATCGGACAGTTGGTTCATGATCCGCCCGATCGAAATCTCGTTCCCCGGAATGATCCGCGACGAGAAAATGACCGTGTCGCCCTGGCTGACTTTGAGGTCATGCGTGCCGCTCGCGATCCGCCCGAGCGCGGCGCGTGGTTCCCCCTGCCCGCCCGTCGCGATGATCAACACTTCCTTCTTCGGAAGCCGCATTGCCTCGTCGAACGAGATCGGCGGCGGGAAGTCCTTCAGGTAGCCGGTTGCCTGGGCGACGCGCAGGATGCGCTCCAGCGAACGGCCCGCGATGCATAATTGGCGGCCGGTTTCGCGGGCGACGCGACCGATCGTCTCCAGCCGCGCGGCATTGGACGCGAAGGTGGTAACGACCACCCGCCCCTTGGCCTTTTCGACCTGAGCGCGAAGGCCTGGGTGGACGCTTTCCTCCGACCCCGACGGCTTGTCCTGGAAGACGTTGGTGGAATCGCACACGAGCGCGAGCACACCGCGGTCGCCGATCTCGGACAGGAGGTGCGAATCGCCGCCCTCCCCGATCACCGGCGTCTCGTCGATCTTCCAGTCGCCGGTGTGGAAGATGTTGCCGAACGGTGTTTCGATGAGCAAGCCGTTGCCCTCGGGGATTGAGTGGGACAAGGCCACGAAGCTGATTTTGAAGGGCCCAAGTTCGACCGTGCCACCGCGCTCGACGATGTTGAGCTTTACCGCGCCGGTGAGCCCTTCTTCCTCCAGCTTGCCGGCAATCAGCCCTGCAGTGAACGGCGTCGCGTAGAGCGGGCTTTTCAGTTCCTCGGCGAGATAGGGCAGCGCGCCGATATGGTCTTCGTGGCCGTGGGTCAGCACGATGCCCGCGAGCCGCTCCTGCTGCTCTTCGATGAATTCGAGGTCGGGCAGGATGAGGTCGATCCCCGGAAATTCGAAGTCGGCAAAGGTCAGGCCGAGATCGACCATGATCCACTGGCCACGGCAGCCGTATAGATTGACGTTCATGCCGATCTCGCCCGATCCGCCGAGCGCGACGAAAATCAGCTCTTCACCGGGAATCACTTCTTGGCCGCCATGTCGTGCAGCAGGCTCAACCCGTGGATGGTGAGGTCGGGCTCGATCACGTCGAATACCTCGGTGTGCTTGTCGAACAGGTTGGCGAGACCGCCGGTGGCGATCACCGTGACGGGTCGATCGAGCTCGCGCTTCATCCGCTGGACCAGCCCTTCGAGCATCGCGATGTAGCCCCAGTAGATTCCGACCAGCATCTGGTCCTGGGTCGTACGCCCAATGACGCTGTCCTTCACTGGCGCCTCGATCGCGATGCGCGGCAGCTTGGCGGCGGCACTGACCAGTGCATCGAGCGACAGGTTGATGCCCGGCGCGATGATCCCGCCGGTATAAGCGCCGGAAGAGTCGACAACATCGAATGTCGTCGCCGTTCCGAAGTCGATGACGATTAGATCGCCCTTGTGCTTGGCGTGTGCCGCAATGGCGTTGAGCGCCCGGTCGGCACCCACGTTTTGGGGTTCATCGACGTCAAGCTTCAACGGCCACGCGGCCGATCCTTGTCCCGCGATAAACGGTTCGACTCCGAAATATTTGCTCGAGAGAACTTCAAGGTTGTGAAGCGCGCGCGGCACAACCGTGCCGATGATCACGGCATCTACATCACCTCGCGACAGACCTTCGAGTTCGAGAAGCTGGTGAAGCCAGACCGAATATTCGTCCGCCGTCCGCCGCGGATCGGTGGCGATGCGCCAGCGCGCGCGGATCTCGCCGTTGCCGACGAGCGCGAACACGAGGTTAGTATTGCCGGCGTCGATGGCGAGCAGCATGGCCGCTTGCCTAGCCTTGCCGCCGCATCATCACAACTCGACGTCTCCGGCGCGGACGATCTCAAGCGAACCATCATCGCGGCGAAGGCGGAGCGCGCCGTCCGCTTCCAGCCCGTCGAAGCGGCCGGAGATGCTATCCTCCGCGCCCGCATGGACGGTGATGCGCGTGCCGATCAGGTGAGCGCGCGCGAGCCATGCCTGGACGACCACGCGAGCGTCATTCTGCCGCCACAGGCCGAGCAACCGAGCGAATGAGCCGGCAAGCAGCGGCGCGAAGGCTTGTGGGGTTATCGCGGCGCCAAGCGATGCCGTGCGGCGGCCTGGAATATCCGGCGCCGATGCCAGGTTGACCCCGAACCCTGCGATAATGCGCTCGCCGCTGCGCTCCAACAGGATGCCCGCGAGCTTCTTGCCCAAGAGCATGACGTCATTGGGCCACTTCAGCATCAGCGGCTGGCCCGGGATCGCCGCATCGACTGCTTCGGCAAGCGCCAACCCCGCGGCCAGCGATAGGGTCTGAGCGGCGGGATCGCCCGGCCTAAGTTCGATCAACGTGCTGCCGAAGAAATTGCCGTCCTCGGCCGCCCACGAGCGGCCCTGTCGGCCCTTTCCAGCATCTTGGGCCATTGCGACGAGCCAATCGCCTTCGACGGCGGAAGGGTCGGCAATCAGGTCGGCGTTGGTCGAGCCGGTGCGCTCGACGATCCGGATGCGGCTCAGAAGAGCGACCCCGCCGCGCGGTCGGTGAGCGAGCCGAGCGGGCCGATCAGCAAGTAGCCAAGCGGGGAAATGACGATCGCGGCCAGCAGGATGAGCAGGCCCTGGAGCGGCTCGCGCGCACGGCCATAGGGCGCCGCCGGCTCATCCATGTACATCACCTTGATGATGCGCAGGTAATAATAGGCGCCGATCACGGTGCCGAGGATCGCGGCGACCGCGAGCGCGACATAGCCGCTGGCAACGGCAGCGTTGAACACCAGCAACTTGGGCCAGAATCCGAACAAGGGCGGGATGCCGGCAAGGCTGAACATGAACATCGCGAAGGCTGCCGCGAAGGCAGGTCGCGTCTGCGCAAGTCCCGAAAGGCTGGCGATGCTTTCGACCGGCCGGCCCTTCTCGTCGTGCATCCACAGGACGCAGAGGAAGGCGCCAAGCGTCATTACGACATAGACGGCCATGTAGAAGAGCACCGACGACGTGCCTTGCGGTCCGGCTGCCGCCAAGCCGACGAGCGCGAAGCCGACATTGTTGATCGACGAATAGGCGAGCAGCCGCTTGATGTTGGTCTGGCCATACGCCGCCACCGCACCGAGGAAGATCGACGCGAGCGCCGCGCAAATAACGATCTGGCGCCAGGCGTCGGTCGCCGGACCGAGCGCCTCGATGCAGACGCGCGTTGCAAGCAGCACCGCTGCAGCCTTCGGTGCCGAGGCGAAGAAAGCGGTCACCGGCGTCGGCGCCCCTTCGTAAACGTCGGGCGTCCACATGTGGAACGGCACGGCGCTGATCTTGAAGGCAAGACCGGCGAGCACGAACACCAGGCCGAATAACAGACCGAGCGACGGCGCGCCGCGGGCGAAGGTCGCCGCCAGGCCGCTGAAGTTCGCCGTTCCAGCGAAGCCGTAAAGAAGCGAGATGCCGTAGAGCAGGATGCCGCTCGCCAGCGCTCCGAGCACGAAATATTTGAGGCCTGCCTCTGCCGAACGTTCGTCGGTGCGGCGATAGGATGCGAGTACGTAAGCGGCGAGGCTTTGCAGCTCGAGGCCGACGTAAAGCGAGATCAGGCTCGTCGCGGAGACCATGACGCTCATGCCCACCGCGCTAAACAGGATCAGGACCGCATATTCGCTCGCATGCTCGGTACCGCGCTCGAACCAGCCATGGGCGGCGATGATCGCCACCGCGGCCGCCGGGAAGATGATCGCCTTGCCGAAGCTGGCGAACAAATCCGCGCTGACCAGGCCGTCGAAAATCGGGCCAGCATGCGAGGGCGCGCCGACCAACGCCGCGGTTGCCCCGACCAGCGACAGCACGGCGAGCCAGCTAACCGCGGCCGAACCGCGGCGGCCAGTGAAGGCGGCGACCATCATCAGGACGATCCCGGCGGTCGACAGGATGATCTCGGGCAGAAGCGGAGCGAAGCGGACCATCAGTGTGTCGCCCCGTGATCTTGGTGCATTCCGTTGGCCATCGTCGGCACCGTCAAATGCGAGTCTCCCGCCGGCGCGACGCGCTCCATCCGGGTGAGCACGCGTCCAATGTCGTTGCGCATCGGCTTCAGAAAGCTTTCCGGATAAATACCCATCCAGAACACCCCGGCCACGATCGGTGCGAGGAGCCACCATTCACGAGCGGACAGATCCTGCATCGTCGCCGCGTCCTTGTTGCGCGACGTGCCGAAGCAGATCCGCCAGTAAAGATAGAGCATGTAGGCCGCCGCCAGGATCGTGCTGAAGCAGGCTGCGACGGCCGCCCAGCTCGACGCGCGATAGGTGCCGACCATACTCAGGAACTCGCCGGGGAAGTTACTGGTCCCAGGAAGTCCGATGCTGGCCATGGTGAAGACCATGAATAGCAGGGCATAGCCGGGCATATTGTTGCTGAGCCCGCCGTAGCGATCGATGTCCCGCGTGTGCAGGCGGTCGTAGACGACGCCAACGCACAAGAAGAGCGCGCCCGAGACGAGGCCGTGGCCGAGCATGACCAGCATCGCGCCCTCGATCCCCTGCCGGTTCATTGCGAACAGGCCGAAGGTCACAAAGGCCATGTGGGCGACGGACGAATAAGCGATGAGCTTCTTCATGTCCTTCTGCACCAGCGCGACCAGCGAGGTGTAGATCGCCGCCACACCCGAGAGGACGAACATCAGCGGAATGAATTCGGCCGATCCCTCCGGGAACATCGGCAGCGAGAAGCGGATGAAGCCGTAACCGCCAAGCTTCAGCAGGACGCCGGCAAGGATCACAGAGCCGGCGGTCGGTGCCTGCACGTGCGCGTCTGGCAACCATGTGTGGACCGGCCACATTGGCAGCTTGACCGCAAAGCTGGCGAGGAAGGCGAGGAACAACAGGCGCTGCGCGTCGACCGGAAAGTCGTAGGCCATCAGCGCCGGGATCGACGTCGTGTGCGCCGTCGACGCCATGTACAGCATTGCGATCAGCATCAGCACCGATCCGAGCAAGGTGTAGAGGAAGAACTTGTAGCTGGCCTTGATGCGCTCGGCCCCGCCCCACACGCCGATGATCAGGTACATCGGGATGAGGCCGCCTTCGAAGAAGATGTAGAACAGCAGCAAATCCTGCGCCGCGAAGGAGCCCATGATGAGCGCCTCCATCAGCAGGAAGTAGGCCATATATTCGGGCACACGCTTCTCGATCGAGCGCCAGCTGGCGCCGATGCAGATCGGCATCAGGAAAGCAGTCAGGACGATCAGCAGCAAGGCGATGCCGTCGATCCCGAGCGCCCAGTTCACGAGGCCGCCAAACGGCATCTTCTCGACGAACTGCCACTGTGCGCCATCGGGATCGTACTGCGTCCATAGGTAGATGCTCAACGCGAAGTCGATCAGCGTCGCGATGAGCGCGGTCCAGCGCGCTCCATTGTCCTTCACGAACAGGCAAATGATGCCGGCAAGCAGCGGCACCACGATCAGCAGGCTGAGCCAGGGAACGCCGGTCACTTGGCTGCCCACCAGATCGCCCAGCTAGCCGCGCCGATCAGGCCGAGCAGCATCACCAGCGCGTAGGAATAAAGATAGCCGGACTGGAACCTGGCGGTGATCCGGTTGCCGATGCCGACCGCATAAGCCGCGCCATGCGGGCCGAACCGGTCGATCGTGCCCTCGTCACCGCGCTTCCAGAACAATCGCCCGAGCCACAGCGCGGGGCGCACGAAGATGACGTCGTAGAGCTCGTCGAAATACCATTTGTTGCTGACGAAGCGGTAGATCGAGGGGAAGGTCGCAACGAAACGGGCGGGCGCGCCTCGGTCGCGGATGTAACCATTGTAGGCGATACACAGGCCGACGAGCATGACGATCGTCGGGGTCAGCTTCACCCACGCATCGACGTGATGCGCGTGCTCGGCGAGCTCGTGGCTGAAGGCAATCGTCTGGTTCCAATATTCCGCCGCGCGCTCGGGATCGACGAACACGCCGTGGAACAGCTGCCCGGCAAGCGCCGCACCAACCGCAAGGAGCGCGATCGGGACGAGAATGGTCAGCGGGCTTTCATGCGGATGATAGCCGTCGGTGCCGGTCGAGACGTGATGCGCGCTATGGGCGCTGTCGCCATGCTCCTCGTCCGGGTGATCGTGATGATCGCCGTGGATCGCGTGCTGGATATGCTCTGAGGCTGCCCAGCGCGGCTCCCCGAAGAAGGTCATGAAGATCAGGCGCCACGAGTAGAAGCTGGTCAGAAGCGCCGCCAGCGCACCGATCCAGAAGGCGATCGTGCCAGACACCGAGCCACTGGCCCAGGCGCTCTCGAGGATCGCGTCCTTCGACCAGAAACCGGCAAAGCCAAACCCTTCGACGCCAACCCCGGTGATCGCCAGCGTGCCGACGACCATCACCCAGAAGGTGATCGGGATCTCCTTACGGAGAGCGCCATAGTAACGCATGTCCTGTTCGTGGTGCATCGCATGGATGACCGAGCCCGCGCCAAGGAACAGCAAGGCCTTGAAGAAGGCGTGCGTGAACAGGTGGAACATCGCCGCGCCGTAAGCGCCGACGCCAGCCGCGAAGAACATGTAGCCGAGCTGCGAGCAGGTTGAATAAGCGATCACACGCTTGATGTCGTTTTGCGCGCAACCGACGGTCGCCGCGAAAATGCAGGTCGCGGCGCCGATGTAAGTGACGACGTGCATCGCCGTCTGCGACGTCTCGAACATTGGCGACAGGCGGCAGACCATGAACACGCCGGCGGTGACCATCGTTGCCGCGTGGATGAGGGCGCTGACCGGAGTCGGGCCTTCCATCGCGTCCGGAAGCCAGGTGTGGAGCGGAAGTTGCGCCGACTTGCCCATCGCCCCGACGAACAGCAGCAGGCAGAGCAGGGTCATCGTGTCGACGTGCATGCCGGCAAAGCCGATCGTCGACCCCGCCATGCCCGGCGCGGCGTGAAGGATCGCCGGGATCGACACCGTGCCGAACACCAGGAAGGTGCCGAAGATGCCGAGGCTGAAGCCGAAATCGCCGACGCGGTTGACGACGAATGCCTTCAATGCCGCCGCATTGGCCGATGGCTTGTGATACCAGAAGCCGATCAGCAGGTAGGAAGCGAGACCGACGCCTTCCCAGCCGAAGAACATCTGCACCAGGCTGTCGGCGGTCACGAGCATCAGCATCGCGAAGCTGAAGAGCGATAGGTAAGCGAAGAATCGCGGCTGGGCCGGGTCTTCTTCCATATAGCCCCAGCTGTAGAGGTGGACGAGGCTGGAGACCGTTGTCACCACCACCAGCATCACCGCGGTCAGGCTGTCGACGCGAAGCGCCCAGTCCACATTCAGGCCGCCGGATTCGATCCACTTCAGCACCGGGACGACGGTCGGCCCGGCCTCGCCCGCGATATACTGAAGGAAGATCGGCCAGCTGAGCAACGCACCGGCGAACAGCGCGCCGGTGGTCACGACCTTCGCCGCGGTCTTGCCGATCCAGTGGTGGCCGAGGCCCGCGACGATCGCCGCAATCAGCGGCAGGAAGACGATGAAGATGACCGGATGCATCAGCCCCTCATCCGGTTGACGTCGTCGACGGCGATCGAGCCGCGGCGACGGAAGAAGATGACGAGGATGGCAAGGCCGATGGCCGCTTCCGCCGCGGCGACGGTCAGCACGAACATCGCCAGCACCTGCCCGGTCAGGTCACCGAGGTAGGCCGAGAAAGCGACGAGGTTGATGTTCACCGCAAGCAGGATGAGCTCGATCGCCATCAGCATCAGGATGACGTTGCGGCGGTTGAGGAAGATGCCGAGTACGCCGATCGTGAACAGGATCGCGGCGACAGTCAGGTAATGGGCGAGGCTGATCACAGCGACATCCCCTCGCCTACGCCCGGATCGGCCAGCTTCACGGCCTCGCCGGGCTTCCGATCGACCTGCTTCCAAACCTTCTGCGAACGCGTGTCGCCGCGGCTACGATGAGTCAGCACGATCGCGCCGATCATCGCCACCAGCAGGATCAGGCCCGCGATTTCGAACGGGAACAGGTAGCGGCTGTAGAGCAGCTGCCCGAGCGCGACGATGTTCGGCGTAGCGGCGGTCGGAATTGCGTGGCCGCTGAGCGTTGGCCCCGCCTTCCACGCGCTGACCGCGACGATGATCTCCGCAAGCAGGACCAAGGCGATGATCAGGCCGAACGGCAGGTTGCGCGTGAAGCCCGATCGCAGCGATGCGAAGTCGACATCGAGCATCATCACGACGAACAGGAACAGGACCGCGACCGCACCGACGTAGACGATCACTACCAGCATCGCGATGAACTCCGCGCCGACCAGCAGCATCAGGCCCGCCGCGTTGAAGAAGGCAACGATCAGCCACAGCACGCTGTGGACCGGATTGCGCGCGAAAATCACCGCAATTGCCGAGGCAATCGTTAGCGTCGCGAACAGGTAGAAGGCGATGGAAGCGATCAAGGTGCGGCGCGCTTATCGGTAGGGCGCATCAGCGGCAAGGTTAGCCGCGATCGCCTGTTCCCACTTGTCGCCGTTGGCCAGCAACTTCGCCTTGTCGTAGAGCAATTCCTCCCGCGTTTCGGTCGCGAATTCTAGGTTGGGGCCCTCGACGATGGCATCCACCGGGCACGCTTCGGCGCAAAGCCCGCAGTAGATGCATTTGACCATGTCGATGTCGTAGCGGGTGGTCCGGCGGCTGCCGTCCTCGCGCGGCTCAGCCTCGATCGTAATCGCCAGCGCCGGGCAGACCGCCTCGCACAGCTTGCACGCGATGCAGCGTTCCTCACCGTTGGGATAGCGGCGCAACGCGTGCTCGCCGCGGAAGCGCGGCGACGTCGGCGTCTTCTCGTACGGATAATTGATCGTGGCCTTGGGCTTGAAGAAATACTTCAAGGTCAGCGCGTGCGCCTTGACGAATTCCCAAAGCGTGAAGGCCTTGATGGTGCGCGAAATCATAGTGCGCCCCCATAACGCGTCAGCATCAGCCAGCCAGAGACCAGCACGACGAACAGCAGCGACAGCGGCAGGAAGATCTTCCAGCCAAGACGCATCAGCTGGTCGTAGCGATAGCGCGGCACGGTCGCCTTCACCCAGCCGAAGCAGAAGAAGAAGAAGCACATCTTGGCGAAGAGCCACAGGATGCCGGGGATGAGGTACAGCGGCGCCCAGTCGACCGGGGGCAGCCAGCCGCCCCAGAACAGGATGGCGTTCAGCGCGCACATCAGGATGACGTTGGCATATTCGCCGAGCCAGAAGAGCGCGAAGCTCATCGACGAATATTCGGTCTGGTGCCCGGCGACGAGCTCGCTTTCTGCTTCGACCAGGTCGAACGGCGTGCGGAAGGTCTCGGCCATCGAACTGATAAAGAACACCACCCACATCGGGAACAGCAGCAGATTGAACCCATAGGCATTGACGATGCCGAGCCCGAACCCCTTCTGCTCCAGCACGATCGTCGAGAGGTTGAAGCTGTTGGCGTAGAGCACGACGCTGATCAGCACGAAGCCGATCGAGACTTCGTAGCTCACCATCTGCGCGGCCGCGCGGAGCGCCGAGAAGAACGGATATTTGGAGTTGGAGGCCCAGCCGGCGACGATCACGCCGTAGACGCCAAGCGAACTTGCCGCGAGGACGTAGAGCAGCCCGACGTTGATGTCGGCAAGCACGACGCCGGCCTGGAACGGGATCACTGCCCACACGATCAACGCCACGGTGAAGGTCACGATCGGCGCGATCAGGAACAGGCCCTTGTTCGCGCTCGTCGGGATGATCGTTTCCTTGAGGAAAACCTTCAGCCCGTCCGCGAAGCTTTGCAGCAGACCCCAGGGGCCGACCACGTTCGGACCGCGGCGAAGCGCGATGGCGGCCCAGATCTTGCGTTCGGCATAAATGATCATCGCCACCGCGAGCATCAGCGGCAGCGCGATCACCAGGATGCCAATGATCGTGGCGAGGAACCACGCCCAGCCATATTGCATGTGCCAGCTGTTGACGAAGAAGTCGGTCACTCAGCGGCCTCCTGGAAGCTAACGCCCCGCACCAGCTCTTCGGAGCAGCGGTGCATGGTCGGGCTCGCGCGGCAGATGGCGTTGGTCAGGAAGAAATCGGAGATCGGGTAGCGAATCGGACCGCTCGCCTTGGCATCGAGCTTGGGCGCCGACCACGGCAAGTCGATCAACACGTCGCGGCCGAGCTGCGGATATTCCTTGACCATCGCAGCGCGGAGCTGGTCGAAACTGTCGAACGGCAGCTTCTTGCCGGCAAGCTCGCTGACCGCGCGCAGGATCGCCCAATCTTCGCGGGCCTCGCCCGGCGCGAAAGCGGCCTTCTCGCTGCGCTGAACTCGACCTTCGGTGTTGACGTAGGTGCCGTGCTTTTCCGCATAGGCCGCGCCCGGAAGCACAAGATCGGCCTGTTTGGCCCCCTTGTCGCCGTGGTGGCCGATATAGACCTTGAACGCGCCCTCGAACCGATCGGCGGGCATTTCGTCCGCGCCCAGCAGAAGCACCACTTCCGGCTTCGCTGCTTCGAGGTCCGCGAGACCACCAGGCTGCGCATAACCGAGCACCAGCCCGGCCATCCGCGACGCCGAGAAATGCAGAACGTTGTAGCCGTTCCAACCGTCCTTGATCAGGCCGAGGCTATCGACAAGCGCGAGGCTCGCGCCCTGCCCGCCCGCCGCAAGTGCGCCACCGCCGACGATTACCGCCGGGCGCTCGGCTGAAGCAAACGCATCCTTCACGGCCTTCGGCAGCTTGCCGAGCAGCTTCAGGTCGTCGCCCAGCCATTCGACCTTCATCGCAAGGTCGATTTCGGGCCCGACGCCAAACACCTTGCCGCCCTTGCGCGCGACCTTGCGGACGCGGCTGGCGATGAGCGGCGCTTCCCAGCGGATGTTGGTGCCGACGAGGAGTATGACGTCGGCATTCTCGATGCCGGCGATGGTTGAGTTGAAAGCAACCGCGCTCAGGCTCGACGTATCGTAGGTCATGCCCGTCTGGCGGCCCTCGATCAGGGTCGATCCAAGCCCGGCAAGCAGCTTCTTCGCCGCATACATGGTCTCGGCATCGAGCAAGTCGCCCGCAACCGCGGCGACTTTCGATTTCGCCTTCTTCAAGCGGTCGCCAAAGATCTGCAGCGCCTCCGCCCAGCTCGCCTCGCGCAGCTTGTCGGCTTCACGCACCCACGGCCGGTCTAATCGGTTGCGAACCAGCGCGTCGACATGGTGCCGGGTCTTGTCGCTGATCCACTCCTCATTGACGTCTTCGTTGATGCGCGGAAGCACACGCATGACCTGCCGCTGGCGAACGTCGAGCCGGATGTTCGATCCGACCGCGTCCATCACGTCGATGGCGGGCACCTTGCGCAGCTCCCACGGCCGCATTTCGAAGATCTGCGGCTTCTGCAGCAGCGCGCCGACCGGGCATACGTCGGCCAAATTGCCTGACAGTTCGCCCGTCACTGCGTGCTCGAGGTACGTCGTGATCTGGCTGTCCTCACCCCGGTACAGCATGCCGATATCGTCGACGCCGGCGACTTCGCTCGAGAAGCGGATACAGCGCGTGCACTGGATGCAGCGGGTCATCGCGGTCTTGATGACCGGGCCCATATGTTTGTCGTCGATTGCCCGCTTGTTCTCTTCGTAGCGGGTGTAGCTCCGGCCATAGGCCATCGCCTGGTCCTGGAGGTCGCATTCGCCACCCTGGTCGCAGATCGGGCAGTCGAGCGGGTGGTTGATGAGCAGGAACTCCATCACCCCCTCGCGCGCCTTCTTGACCATCGGCGTGTCGGTACGGATCGCCTGGCCGTCAGCGGCAGGTAGTGCGCAGCTCGCCTGAGGCTTGGGCGGGCCAGGCGCCACCTCGACCAGGCACATGCGGCAGTTGCCGGCGATCGAAAGCCGCTCGTGATAGCAGAAGCGCGGGATCTCCTTGCCGGCAAGCTCGCACGCCTGCAGCACGGTCGCGCCCTGCGGGACCTCCAGCTCAACGCCGTCGACGGTGACTTTAGGCATCGTCGCGATCCCCAATCTCTTTCTCGCGCTCGACGCGGACACGCTCGATCGTCGTAATGCTCGGGCGGCTCGACCGCACCGCCAACAGCGCGACGATCGCGACGACGATGAGAATGACGATGATCGTCGTCGTGCTCATTCCGCCGCCTCCAGGAGGCGCTTGCCGGTGCGCTCGGCGATGCGGCGCTCAAGCTCGGGGCGGAAATGGCGGACGAGGCCCTGGATCGGCCAGGCCGCGGCGTCGCCAAGCGCGCAGATGGTATGGCCTTCAACCTGCTTGGTGACGTCGAGCAACTTGTCGATGTCCGCGACTTCGGCGTCGCCTTCGCGGAGGCGCTCCATCATGCGCCACATCCAGCCGGTACCCTCGCGGCACGGCGTGCACTGGCCGCAGCTCTCGTGCTTGTAGAAATAGCTGATGCGGCTGATCGCGCGGACGATGTCGGTCGACTTGTCCATGACGATAACGGCCGCGGTGCCGAGGCCGGAGCCAAGCGCCTTGAGGCCGTCGAAGTCCATCGGCGCGTCCATGATCTCGGCTGCGGGCACCAGCGGGACCGACGACCCGCCCGGGATCACCGCGAGGAGGTTGTCCCACCCGCCGCGAATCCCGCCGGCATGCCGGTCGATCAGCTCGCGGAAGCTGATCCCCATCGATTCCTCGACGACGCACGGGCAATTCACATGACCCGAGATCTGGAACAGCTTGGTGCCTTCGTTCTTCGGGTTGCCGAAGCTCGCGAACCACTCCGGGCTGCGCCGCAGGATGGTCGGGACCACCGCGATGGATTCGACATTGTTGACGGTGGTCGGGCATCCGTAGAGGCCGGCGCCGGCCGGGAACGGCGGCTTCAGCCGCGGTTTGCCCTGCTTGCCCTCGAGGCTTTCGAGCATCGCCATCTCTTCGCCGCAGATGTACGCGCCTGCGCCGCGATGGACGAAAACGTCGAAGTCGAAGCCCGATCCGGCCGCATTCTTGCCGAGCAATCCGGCTTCATAGGCTTCAGCAACAGCACGCCGTAACGCTTCGGTTTCACGGATGAATTCGCCGCGCACGTAGATGTAGGCGGCGCGGCAACGCATGGCGAAACCCGCAATGAGCGCGCCTTCGACCAGCTTGTGCGGGTCATGGCGAAGGATCTCCCGGTCCTTGCAGCTTCCAGGCTCGGATTCGTCAGCGTTGATGACCAGGAAATTGGGTTTGCCGGGCTTGGGCTCCTTGGGCATGAAGCTCCACTTCATCCCGGTGGGGAAGCCGGCGCCGCCGCGACCGCGAAGTCCGGACGCCTTCACCGCGTCGATGATCGCGTCCTGGCCGATCTTCATCAGCCCTTTGGTATTGTCCCAGTCGCCACGCGCCTGCGCCGCCTTCAGGTCCGGACTCTGGAACCCGTAGACGTTGGTGAAGATGCGGTCCTTGTCGCTAAGCGGTCCGGTATAGCCCATCAGCCGAGCCCTCCGCCCTTGGCGAGCAGGTAGATCACGACGACCGCGATGATCGCGATGACGCCGAACTTGATCATCCCGGTAACGAACCGGAAGGCGAGGAACGCGAGCACGACCGCGACGAGGATGGCGACGATCGTCATTTGATCCGCTTATTCCCGAGCTTGTTCTGGGCGAACATCACGATGCCCACGGCGAGCGCGAGAATGATCGCGATCTTGAGCAGGTGCAGCAGGATGCCGCCGAGCAGGATCACCAGGATCACGGCGATGATGACGCCGATCATGCGCCCTCTCCCGGTGTCGCCGTCCATTGCGGGCGGTAATCGTAATTGCGCTCGGCCATCTTCTTGAGGACGGTCGGGCCGCCTTCGGGACAGCTGGTCTTGCGGTCGATCTGCGGTCCGGGCTTGGGCGTCTCGCCGCGCATCAGCGCATCGAGGATCGCGCCCATGCTCTCTTCCGTCAGGTCCTCGTAATTGTCGTCGTTGATCTGGACCATCGGCGCGTTGGCGCAGGCGCCCAGGCACTCGACCTCGGTCAGGGTGAACAGGCCGTCGTTGGTCGTCTTGCCCTCCTTCAGCCCACGCTTCTTGCACGCGGTGAAGACGTCGTCCGACCCCCGCAGCATGCACGGCGTCGTTCCGCACACCTGGACGTGGAAGCGGCCGACCGGGTGCATGTTGAACATGGTGTAGAAGGTCGCGACCTCGAGCACGCGGACGTAGGGCATGTCGAGTTCTTTCCCGACATATTCCATCACCGGAATCGGCAGCCAGCCCTGCGTGTTGGTTTCCGCGCCGACCTGGCGCTGGGCAAGGTCGAGCAGCGGAAGCACCGCCGACTGCTGACGACCCGCCGGATAGCGCGCGATGATTTCCTTCGCGGCCTTCGCATTGGCGTCGGTCCAGGCGAAGCCTTCCCAGCGCGCGCGCTCGGCCGCGTCGTCGATAAAGGAGCCTTGGCCAGCCATTAATGCGCCCCTAGCAGCTGGAAGAGCGCGACCTTATCGTCGAGCAACATCACACGAAATTTCGAATCGTGAATTTGACCAGATGCTATGCAGTGCATCGTCCCGTCAAAGGCAGACGGAACTCCCTGAGCCTTCTCTAAAGCAGCATTTGTCTCTTTTCGAATGGCTGCAGTCGCTTCGGGACTGTACGCAAGGGTATCCAAGGTGCAGGCGGCAAAGGGGTTCGGTTCCTTTGGATCCAGAGCTTCCGTCATGTGGAAGCCCATGTCTCCAGAAACGACCACCGCATCCTTCGTTACGAGACGCCTGGCGCTTGCAGGCTCCTTTATGAATGCTTCCACGAACTGACGAGCCAAGACAAGCTTCGACGGTCCATCCGGAACGGCCACTGAAACCGCAATGGCAAGCAGTGCCCCAATCACCGGTCCACCTCCCCAAACACGACGTCGATCGCAGAGAGAACCGCGGTCGTGTCCGCGAGCATGTGGCCCTTCATCATGAAATCCATCGCCTGGAGATGGCTGAACCCAGTCGGGCGGATCTTGCAGCGATAGGGCTTATTGGTGCCGTCGGCGACGAGGTAGACGCCGAACTCGCCCTTGGGGCTTTCGGTCGCGACATAAACCTCGCCCGCGGGCACGTGATAGCCCTCGGTGTAGAGCTTGAAGTGATGGATCAGCGCTTCCATCGACGTCTTCATCTCGGCGCGGCTCGGCGGGAACACCTTGCGGTCGTCGGTCGCGACCGGCCCTGACGGCATTTCCTTGAGGCACTGGCGCATGATCTTCGCCGATTGGCGCACTTCCTCCACGCGAACCATGAAGCGGTCGTAGCAGTCGCCGCGCGTGCCGACCGGGATCTCGAAGTCCATCCGGTCGTAGACTTCGTAGGGCTGCGACCGGCGGATATCCCATGGGATGCCGGCGGCGCGGATCATCGGACCGGAGAAGCCCCAGGCGATCGAATCTTCCTTGCTGACGGTGCCGATGTCGACGTTGCGCTGCTTGAAGATGCGGTTGTCGGCGACAAGGCTGATCGCGTCCTCGAAAAGCTGGAAGCGGTTGTCGAGCCAGTCCTGCAGATCGACCAGCATCTTCTCGGTCAGGTCATACCGAACGCCGCCGACGCGGAAGTAATTGGCGTGCATCCGCGCGCCCGACGCCCGCTCGTAGAACTGGAGCGTGTCTTCGCGGATTTCGAACAACCACAGGTTCGGCGTCATCGCGCCGACGTCCATGATGTGGCTGCCGAGGTTGAGCATATGATTGGAGATGCGGGTCAGCTCCGCCATCAGCACCCGGATATATTGGGCGCGAAGCGGGATCTCGAGGCCCATCAGCTTCTCGATCGCAAGCACGAAGCTATGCTCCATGCACATCGGCGAGCAGTAATCGAGCCGGTCGAAGTAGGGCAGCGCCTGCGCGTACGTCTTGTACTCGATCAGCTTCTCGGTGCCGCGGTGGAGCAGCCCGATATGCGGATCGACGCGCTCGACGATTTCGCCGTCCAGCTCCATGATCAGCCGGAGCACGCCGTGCGCTGCCGGGTGCTGGGGCCCGAAGTTGATCGTGTAGTTGGAAATTTTGTCGTCGCCGGCCGTGCGCGCATGGCCGATCGGTTCGCCTTCCGACGCGCCGCCGACATTCACTTCGACCTTGCGAGTCTTTGGGCGAGTGCGGGTGTCGGTCATGACTTACGACCCCGCGGCTTCTTGCTGACCTCGCTCGCGGCCTTGGCCGCTCGCGGCTTGCGCGCTTCCTTTGTCGCCTGAGCGTTTGCAGGAGCGCCACCACCGGTCTGCGCCGGCGTGTCGGTCGTTTTCGGGGTCGCCGCTGGAGTTTTCACGTTCTGAGGCGTTGTCGCGGTCGGCGCCGGCGCCGGAGACGGCGCGCCGGGCGCTTCGCCAACGGCTTTCTCGTCACCGGGGAGCACATATTGCGCGCCTTCCCACGGCATGAGGAAGTCGAAACCCCGGAAGTCCTGCGGAAGCGAGACTGGCTCGTAGACCACGCGCTTTTCCGCCTCCGAGTAGCGCAGCTCGACATGGCCGGTCAGCGGGAAGTCCTTCCGCTGCGGATAGCCCTCGAACCCATAGTCGGTGAGGATCCGGCGGAGATCCGAATTGCCGGCGAAGGTGACACCGTACATGTCGAACACTTCGCGCTCGAGCCATCCGGCGACCGGCCACAGCGAGGTCACGCTGGGCACAGGGGTCGCTTCGTCGGTTGCGACATGAACCCGAACGCGATGATTCTTCGTCAGCGACAGCAGGCAGTAAACGACCTCGAACCGCTCCGCGCGGTCGGGATAGTCGACGCCGGCGATCTCCATCAGCTGCTGGTATTCGTGGCTATCACGAAGCGACTTCATCACCCCGATCAGGTCGTCGCGCGCCACGTCGAACGCCGTCTCCAACCCGGGGCGCGGCTTTGCCTTGGCGAGCTTGGCGAGCGACGCGGGGGCGTCGGCATAAAGGGGCGCTGCGGATGCCATCAGCGGGTGATCGTCCCTTCGCGGCGGATCTTCCGCTGCAATTGCATGATGCCGTAGAGTAAAGCCTCAGCAGTCGGCGGACAGCCGGGCACGTAGATGTCGACCGGCACGATGCGGTCGCAGCCGCGCACCACCGAATAGCTGTAATGGTAATAGCCGCCACCGTTGGCGCAGCTGCCCATCGAGATCACGTAACGCGGCTCGCTCATCTGGTCGTAGACGCGGCGAAGCGCGGGAGCCATCTTGTTGCAGAGGGTCCCGGCGACGATCATCACATCGGACTGGCGCGGGCTCGCGCGAGGCGCGGCGCCGAACCGCTCGAGATCGTAGCGCGGCATATTCACGTGGATCATCTCGACCGCGCAGCACGCCAGACCGAACGTCATCCACCACAGGGATCCGGTGCGCGCCCAGGTGAACAGATCCTCGGCCGTGGTGACCATGAACCCCTTCTCGTTCAAGGACTGGCGAAGCTCTTCGAGTTTCTTCTGGTCGACTTCTCCGGGGACGAGGCCGGCGATCCGCGCGAGTTCTTCCTCGGTCGGCATCCGGTCTTCGTTGGGGCTCAGCATTACTCCCATTCGAGCGCCCCTTTCTTCCACGCATAAGCGAGCCCCAGGGCAAGCTCGGCGAGGAACAGCATCATCGCTGCCCAACCCGAAATGCGCGTGAAATCGAGGCTGACCGCCCACGGAAACAGGAAAGCCGCTTCGAGGTCGAAGACGATGAACAGGATGGCGACGAGGTAAAAGCGCACATCGAACTCCGCGCGCGCATCCTCAAAGGCGGGAAATCCGCACTCATATTCGCTGAGCTTGGCCGGGTCGGGCCGATGCGTTCCCGTCAGACGCGCGACCAGCATGGGCAGCACGACAAAGCCCGTCGACAGGCCGAGGGCCACGATCAGGAACAGCAGGATCGGCAGGTAGCCTGCGGCGACGCTAGCCAAGGGGAAACTCCGAAGGTCTGAAACTTGGCGGGGGCTTTAGGACAGCGACCCGCAGGCCGCAACACCGGTGGCGAAGGAAAACCGGCCCATTTGCGGCTTATTCGGGGGTGCAATCGTCTTTCAGCGGCACCGCAATGATCGGTGTGCCCGTCGTGCGCTTGAAATCCGCCTTGTCGAGAGTCGCCCAGCCCGAATCCGCGACGATGAGCAACCGCTTTCCGTCGAAGGCGATCTGGGTCGGATCGGGCAGCGTGTAATCGCCCAACGGCTGGCCGAACTCGATGCCGGTCGTGGTCCGGGCGATCGACACCAGCAGGCCGGGCGCCGCGCCATTGTAGATGCCATAATAAGTGGCACCGCAGCGGGTTAGGCCATCGATTCCGCGGAGCGGCTTTCGGTCCTGGCGCGGAAGCAGGGTCCGCGTCCCGCTGTCGAGGTCCACGACACCGATGCCCTGGCTGTAGTCGGCAACCATCAACTGCTTGCCGTCAGTGTCCATTGTGGTGCCCTGCCCGCTCTTGCCGACCCCAGGCTCGATCACCGGCGAAAGGCTGTAGCCGTCGGTGCTCAGGCGATAGACCGCGCCATTCTGGCTATCGCTGACGAAAACCCCCGCGTCGGACGCGGACACGTCGCCAGGGTGGAAGCTGCCGCTGGCCGGCGCGATGCGGGTCATCACCTTTCCGCTTGCGTTGAGCGCGATGAGCGCGCCGCGGTCGCACGCCGTGATCGCCGGAACGCCCGGCGGGCAATCGGCCGCGACCCACAGGCGCTTGCGCGTGGAGTCCCACGCAACTGCGAACGGATGGAGAGGCGCCGGAAGAGTCGCCAGCGTCCTGCAACTCTTCTTGCAGGCTAGGATTTGCCGATCGAGGATGCTCGACACCCAGATGGTCGTGCCGTCGCTTGCAACGCCTTCCACGAGACGATGCTTGGGGTCGATCGTCAGCACCGTCACAGGCTGCGCCGTCGCGGCAGCTGCGAGCAGGGCGGCGAGGATCACCTGAGCGCTCCGGCAACCAGCTTTTGAAGCTTGTTGTGGATGTAGCCCGATCCCGCGACATATTCGCGCCGCTCGAATGAACGGTCGCCACCGCGGTAATCGGTTACGAAGCCTCCGGCTTCCTTCACGAGGAGGATGCCCGCGGCCGTGTCCCACACATCGAGGTCGTCTTCCCAGAAGCCGTCCATCCGGCCCGCAGCGACCCAGGCAAGATCGAGCGACGCAGCGCCGAAGCGGCGCACGCCGGACACCTGCGGCGCGACGGCATTGTAGATCTTCGACCAGCTTTCGGCATCGCCACGGCCAAGGTGGGGAATTCCCGTACCGATCAGGCTTTCGAAGAGATCGCGGCGAGCTGACACGCGAAGCCGCGCATCCTGAAGCCACGCGCCACGGCCCTTCTCCGCCCAATAGCTGTCGTCGGTCAGGGGCTGGTATACGAGTGCCTGCGTGATTTCCGTCCCGCCACCCGGTTTCTTCTCCTCGACTGCAATCGAGATAGCGAAGTGGGGAACGCCGTGCAGGAAGTTGGTCGTGCCATCGAGCGGATCGACGATCCATCGCGGCTTGTCCGGGTTACCCTCGATTGCCCCGCCCTCTTCGAGCAGCATGCCCCAGTCGGGACGCGCGTTGCGAAGCTCCTCGACCAGCGTTTGCTCGGCCCTCTTGTCGGCCATCGATACGAAGTCGGCCGGCCCCTTGCGGCTGACCTGGAGCTGCTCGACCTCACCAAAATCGCGGCGCAGGCGCGGCGCCGCCTTGCGCGCGGCGCGCTGCATGACGGTGATCAGGCCGGAGTGCGAGACCATGGATTAGTCCGCGCGGCGGACGTAGGTGCGCTCGTAGACGTCGACGACGATCTTCGTTCCGCTCGTGATGTGTGGCGGGACGAGCACTTTTACCCCGTTGTCGAGCACTGCGGGCTTGTAGGAAGAGCTCGCTGTCTGGCCCTTCACGACCGCGTCGGCTTCGACGATCGTCGCTTCGACCTGGTCGGGCAGCTGAACGCTAATCGGCCGCTCGTTGTAGAGCTCCATCACCACGTCCATGCCGTCCTGAAGGAAGGCGGCCGGCTCGCCGAGCAGATCCTCGGGCAGGGAAACCTGCTCGTAGGTATCCTTGTCCATGAACACGAGCATGTCGCCGTCATGGTACAGGTATTGGAAGTCCTTAGTGTCGAGGCGGACGCGCTCGACCGTTTCGGCGGAGCGGAAGCGAACGTTGGTCTTACGGCCGTCGATGAGGTTCTTCATCTCGACCTGCATGTAAGCGCCGCCCTTGCCGGGCTGGGTGTGCTGGATCTTCACGGCGCGCCAAATGCCGCCTTCATATTCGATGATGTTGCCGGGACGGATGTCCACGCCGCTGATCTTCATGGGATCGCTTACCTGCTTAGACTGAATGGAAAGAGCCGCGGCAGCCCCTAGCGCCAACCCTATTTTCCGGCAAGCAGCGGATAGGGATTGATCGGCGTTCCATTCCACCAGCGCTCACCTGCCGCCATGCGGTTGATGGCGAAGTGAAGGTGTGGGCCAGCAGCATTGGCGTCGCCGGTATGGCCGACGCGGGCGATCACTTGCCCCCGTTTCACCTCCTGCCCCTCGGCAAGGCCAGGCGCGTAGGCTGACAGGTGGGCGTAATAGTAAATCCAGTTCTGGTCGGCTGAGCGCTCGTAGATGGTGATCCCGCCGCGAACGCTGTTGAACAACTTCTCGATCCTGCCGTCCGCTGCGGCGATGACCGGTGTCCCCTCACCCGCCATAATGTCGATCGCGTCGTGCCGCCGCCCCTGCCCGCGCGCATCGTCATAGGTATCGGAGAGCTGCCCGGCCTTGATGCCGACCACCGGAATCGCGAGCCCGGTCGGGCTGACCTCGACCTGCTGCGCAACGACGACCGGCGGCGCATTTTCCGGCTTCACGGCGACGACATTGCCGCTGCGCTCAACCTCTGGCCGGGACTGCGGAACAGTCCCGTAGAACCAGATCCAGAAAAAGCTTGTGGCGACCGCCGTCAGGAATGCGGTGGCGACGATCTTCGTCATGCTCGGCAACTCTCGTGTGGTGAACGTTGTCCAGCTGCAACGATGAAAGGGGCGAGAGTTTCCGCCCCGCGCTCTACGCCCCGAGGCGGATCAGCCGAGAACGTCCTTGAATGCCAGAACCGCGGCTGCCGGATCGTCCTTCCCCCACACCGCCTGGACCACGGCGAGGAAGTCCGCGCCGGCATCGACCAGCGGCTTGGCGTTGTCGGGTGTGATGCCCCCGATCGCGACGCAGGGGATTTCGAACAGGGTCGACCACCAGGTCAGGATCGACGGGTCGGGACGATAGTTCGAGGGCTTGGTCGTGGTCGGATAGAAAGCGCCGAAGGCGACGTAGTCAGCCCCGGCCTCGCCCGCCTCCATCGCGAAGTGACGACTGTCGTGGCAGGTCTTGCCGATCTGCGCAGATGGCCCGAGCAAAGCACGGGCCTCGCGCACGTCACCATCGCTCTGCCCCAGATGGACGCCGTCGGCTCCGAGCCGCTTGGCTAGCGCCATGCTGTCATTGACGATGAAGGCGACGTTCGCGTCGGCGCATATCCGCTGGAGCGGCTCGGCTAAGCGCGCGAGCTTATGCTCCTCCATGTCCTTGACGCGCAACTGGAAGGCGGTGGCGATTCCAGGCTCGAGCGCCGCTTTCAGCCGGTCCGGAAACGCACCAGTCACTTCAGGCGGGCTGACCAGGTAAAGCTGGCAAGAGCCGCGCTCGGTAGGCGCGAATGCCTCCGCGAAATCTCGGGCAACCTCGTCCAAGATCAGGCCGGAACCTTCGTGGTCGACGCGTCGTAGATTTCATTGATCGCGCCGCCGAGCGTGCGATCGAATTCCTCGTCGCTCTGTTGCACGCGAAGGTCGGAAAGCAGTGCTCGGCTGAAGCTGGCGATCATGCCGGGATTCTTGGCAAGCTCGGCGCACGCCTCCGCACGGCTAAAGCCGCCGGATAGCGCAACCACCTTCAGGACCTTGGGGTGCATAACCAAGCTCTCAAATTTGCCCGCTTCGGCCGGGATCGAGAGCTTCAGCATGACGCGCTGGCCTTCGGCCAACTCGTCGAGCTCTTCGAGGATGGCCGTGAGCAGCAGGTCATCGCACTCGGCGCGCTCCGGGCTCTTGATGTTCACTTCGGGCTCGATGATCGGGACCAGGCCGTGGGCGAGTACCTGCCGCGCAACCTGGAATTGCTGCGCCACGAGCACGGCAACACCAGCAGTGTTCGCCGAATTGATCACCGAACGCTCCTTCGTGCCGAACACGCCGAGCGACTTCGCTCGTTCGAGCAAGGCATCGAGGTCCGGCATCGGCTTCATCATTTGAACGCCGTTTTCCTCGTCCTCCAGGCCCTTGTCGATTTTGATGAAGGGCACGACGCCAAGGTCGATCAGCGCCTGCGGCGTCGGCTTGCCGTCGACCGTGCCATCCATCGTCCGCTCGAACAGGATCGCGCCGATCACCTTGCCGCTACCGAAGCACGGCGACTTGATGATCCGCGAGCGCATCTCGTGGATCAGTCCGAACATTTCCTCGTCGCCGCTCCATGTGCCTTCTTCGACGCCATAGCCTTTGAGCGCCTTGGGCGTGGACCCGCCCGACTGGTCGAGCGCGGCAATGAAGCCGTCGCCACGTTCGATCTTCGCCATCATGTCCGAGTGATTCATTTCGATCCCTGTTCCAGTGCAGCGACGCCCGGAAGCGTACGCCCTTCCATCCATTCAAGAAACGCCCCGCCCGCGGTGGAAACGAAGCTGATATCATCGGCCACACCCGCGTGGTTGAGCGCGGCGACGGTGTCGCCGCCGCCCGCGACAGATACGAGCGACGCTTCCTTTGTGAGCGCGGCGACGGTCTTCGCAAGCGCCACCGTGGCAGTATCGAACGGCGGCGTTTCAAAGGCGCCCAAGGGCCCGTTCCACACCAGCGTGCGACAGTTCTTCAACACGTCGCCAAGCGCCTCAACCGCGGCCGGGCCTACGTCGAGGATCATCTCGTCCGGCTCGACCTCGTGCACGTTGCAGGTGCGCATGCTTGGCGGGTTGGCGGCGAATTCCTTCGCGACGACCACATCGTAGGGCAGGTGAATGGTGCAGCCGGCGGCCTCGGCTCGCTCGAAGATCGCCTCGGCCTCACCGGTCAAATCATGCTCGCACAGACTCTTGCCGACATTCACCCCGCGCGCAGCGAGGAAGGTGTTGGCCATACCGCCGCCGATGATCAAATGGTCGACCTTCCCCACCAGGTGGCCGAGCACGGCAAGCTTGGTCGAGACCTTGGCGCCGCCCACGACCGCGGCAACCGGTCGTTCGGGGTTGCCAAGCGCCCGTTCGAGCGCGTTGAGCTCCGCCTGCATTGCGCGGCCTGCGAAGCTCGGCAGGTAATGGGTGATCCCTTCCGTCGATGCATGCGCTCGGTGCGCGGTCGAGAAAGAATCGTCGACATAATAGTCGCCGAGCGCCGCCATCGCCTTCGCCAACTCGGGGTCGTTCTTTTCCTCACCCGCATGGAAGCGCGTATTCTCCAGCACGCCGATATTGCCCGGAAGCATGGTCGCGATCGCGCGCGCCGCCTCGGGTCCCTGGCAATCTTCAATGAACCGCACTGACCTGGCGGCAAGCCGGTGAATGGGCAGCACGAGCTGCGCGGTCGACATGTCAGGGCGAACTTCGCCCTTGGGCCGGCCAAAATGCGATAGCAAAAGCACGATCGCGCCCCGGTCGCTCAATTCCAGCACCGTCGGAAGCATTGCCCGCAAGCGCGTGTCGTCGGTCACCTTCGCGCCATCCATCGGCACGTTGAGGTCGACGCGAACGAGCACGCGCTTGCCGGCCAGATCCTCTGGCAGGTCGTCGAGTGTCTTGAAGCCGGCCACTGTCGCCTTAGAGCTTGCCCATCGCCGCCGCCGTGTCGAGCATGCGGTTCGAGAAGCCCCATTCATTATCGTACCAGCTGACGACGCGAACCAGCTTGCCGTCGATCACCGCGGTTTCGAGGCTGTCGATGGTCGAGCTCGCGCTGGTGTGCTGGAGGTCGATCGAGACCAAAGGTTCGTCGGTGTACTCGAGAATGCCCTTGAGCCGCTCCGTTTCCGACGCGGCCTTGAGGATCTGGTTCACTTCATCACGTGTCGTGTCGCGCTTCGGCGTGAAGGTCAGGTCGACCAGGCTGACGTCCGGCGTCGGCACGCGGATCGCCGAGCCATCGAGCTTGCCTTTCAGCTCGGGTAGAACCTCGCCAACCGCACGGGCGGCACCGGTGGTGGTCGGGATCATCGACATAGCCGCAGCGCGCGCCCGCCGCAGGTCGGAGTGGATCTGGTCGAGGATCTTCTGGTCGTTGGTGTAGGCGTGGACCGTGGTCATCAGCCCCCGCTCGATGCCGAGCGCATCGTTCAACACCTTGGCAATCGGCGCGAGGCAATTGGTCGTGCACGAGGCGTTGGAGACGATCTTGTGCTCTGCGGTGAGCTTGTCGTCATTGACGCCGTAGACGACGGTCAGGTCGACGCCCTTGGCCGGAGCCGAGATGAGGACCTTCTTCGCACCCGCGTCGATATGCTTTTGCGCGCTCTCGCGGTCGGTGAAGAAGCCGGTGCATTCGAGCGCGATGTCGACGCCGTTCGCCTTGTGCGGGAGGTTGGCGGGGTCGCGCTCCGCCGTCACCTGGATGCGCTTGCCGTTGACGACGATATCATTGCCGTCGGTCGTCACTTCGCCCGGGAATTTCCCGTGCACGCTGTCGTGCTTGAACAGCCAGGCGTTCGACTTGGCATCGGCCAGGTCGTTGACGCTCACCAGCTCCAGCCCGCAATCGGGCCGCTCGAGGATCGCCCGAGCGACCAGCCGGCCGATGCGGCCGAAGCCGTTGATTGCAACTTTGGTCATGCAATTTCCCTTTGTTTCATCTGCTCCAGCACCCGGCCCACGATCGCATCTGGGGTGAGCCCGAAATATTTGTAAGCGTCCGGCGCCGGCGCGGAGACGCCGAACCGGTCGATCCCGATCCTCAAGCCATGAAGCCCGGTGTAGCGCTCCCACCCGAACGTCGTCCCCGCCTCGATCGAGACGCGCAGGATCTGGCGGTTGCTGACGTCGGGCAGGATTTCCTCGCGGTAATCCCACGGCTGCGCATCGAACCGCTCGGTGCACGGCATGGAGACGACGTCGGTGCCGATCCCCTGCCCGTCCAATTGCTCGGCAACGGCGAGCGCAATCTCCACCTCCGACCCCGTCGCAAGGATGATCACCTTGCGAGGATTTTCGGCCGACTTCAGCCGATAGGCGCCACGCGCGCAGAGGTTTTCGTCCGACTTGGCCGTGCGGACGGGCTTCACATTTTGCCGGGTCAGCGCGAGCACAGACGGGCCGTCGCTCTGGAGCGCGAGCGCCCAGCATTCGGCGGTCTCCACCGCGTCGGCGGGGCGATAAACTTCGAGCTGCGGCATCGCGCGCAGGCTCTGCAGATGCTCGATCGGCTGGTGGGTCGGGCCGTCTTCGCCAAGCCCGATCGAATCGTGGGTCATGACGTAGATCACCCGTGCATTCTGGAGTGCGCTCAGGCGGATCGCGGGGCGGGCATAGTCGGTGAACACCAGGAAGGTGCCGCCATACGGGATCACGCCGCCGTGCAGCGCCATGCCGTTCATCGCCGCAGCCATGCCGAACTCGCGAATGCCGTAATAGATATAGCGGCCGCCGTAATTGTCGGCCGTCAGCGGCTCGAGCGCCTTCGTCTTGGTATTGTTCGATCCGGTGAGGTCGGCCGAGCCCCCGATCGTGGCGGGAAGCGCGACGTTGATCGCCTCCAGAGCCATCTCCGACGCCTTGCGCGTCGCGACCGGCTTCAAATCGGCGAGCAGCTTGTCGAGATATGGCTTCAGCCAGTTGTCGCTGACCTTGCCGTTGATTCGGCTCAGGAATTCGACCTTGCAATCGCTGGCGTCGAGCCGGTCCTTCCACGCCGCATGATCGACCGCGCCGCGCTTGCCGACGGTACGCCAGGCGGTCAGCACGTCGTCGGGAACCTCGAACGGCGGCAGGTCCCAGCCAAGCTCGACGCGGGCCGCGGCAATCTCTTCGGCGCCGAGCGCGGCACCGTGGGTCGCGGCGGTGCCCTGCTTGTTCGGCGCCCCATAGCCGATGATGGTCTTGCAGCGGATCAGGCTCGGGCGCGGATCCGCAAGTGCTTCCTTGATCGCGCGGTCGACGTCGTTGGTGTCGAGCCCATCGCATTCGCAAGTGTGCCACTGCGCGGCCTGGTGGCGCGCGACGACGTCCTCGTTGCGCGACAGTTCGGCGGCGCCATCGATGGTGATGTCATTGTCGTCCCAGAGGACGATCAGGCGCCCGAGCTTGAGATGGCCGGCAAGGCCGATCGCCTCATGGTTGACGCCTTCCATCAAGCAACCGTCGCCGGCGATGACGAAGGTGTGGTGATCGACGAGATCGTCGCCATAGACCGCATTCAAATGGCGCTCGGCCACGGCCATGCCGACCGCCATCGCGACGCCCTGCCCTAGCGGGCCGGTAGTGACTTCAACGCCGGCTAGCTCGAAATTCTCAGGATGTCCGGCGGTCGGCGATCCGAGCTGGCGAAAGCGCTTGATGTCCTCGATCGTCGGGCGGTCGTAACCGGCGAGATAGAGCAGCGCATAAATCAGCATCGACCCGTGACCGGCGGACAGGATGAACCGGTCTCGATCGGGCCAATGCGGGTCGGATGCGTCGAACTTCAGATGCCGCGTGAACAAGGAGGTCGCCGCGTCGGCCATGCCCATAGGCATTCCCGGATGGCCGCTGTTGGCGGCCTCGACGGCATCCATCGCGAGTGCGCGAATGGCGTTGGCGAGGCGGCGATCGGTCGGCTGCATCGAGGCTCCGGCAATGGGGTTCATGCCGCCTCAAGGACTCATGGCGGCGGCGCGGTTCCTTTGTCCGGTGAGCCGTTCCGCGTCAACGCTTGCCCGGAATCGCCAAAGTGCGTAGCGAATTGAAAATGGACGATGGAGCCCTTGGATCGGCGCTGGATCGCGCGGAGCGCGCCTTGCAGCGGGTCGAGCGTGCGCTCGCCAATCGCCAGCCCGCAGAGAATCGCGATGAGGAGCTCCGCGCCAAGGTGCGGGAGGTCGTCGAAGAGCTCGACGAACTCATTCGGAGCGCGGCCGCCTGATGTCCGCGCTGGTCGACCTCAATATCGCCGGGCGCACCTACCAGGTCGCGTGCCGCGAAGGGGAAGAAGAGAATTTGCGCACGGCCGCCCGCCTGGTCGATGGCAAGAGCCGCGAGGCGCTGTCGGGTCTCGGGACCCTGTCCGAAGCACGCCAATTCCTGTTTGCCTCGCTGCTGCTCGCCGATCAGCTCATCGACAAGCGCCCCGAGGCAGCAATTCCCGCTGGGCCAGACCCCGCGCTTGCTGCGCGCGCCGAAGCGCTCGCATCGCGCCTCGAATCGCTCGCAGAAGCCCTTGAGCGCGAGGGCGCCAACCCCTAGATAGTCCGGCGACGGGTACTGCCAGGTACGTAGCCAACAAAATCCCTGAGGCTATTCTTCATCCTAGGGAGTTGTCCCTGCCCGGATCTTGGTCCGGATCACATGACCCCCACCTGACGTTTGTGGCGTCAGAGGATTTCCGGCAAACGGCCATGATGGTCCCGTCACCTCCCTTTTTGGACAGTCCCCTGCCTGAGATGGGCCCGCTCTCGAAGGAGTCGCTGCGCCGCGCCGCGTTGGATGCGCGCAAGGCCTTCGTCCGGACCCTGAGCGATGCGGACCGCGCGCGGCTCGAGCAGAAGCTCGCCCAGCACCTGACCTCCCTGTTTGCAGGCGTCTCGGTCGTCGCCGGTTATCATCCGCTCGGCTCCGAGATCAGCCCCTTGCCCGCAATGGAGGAAGCCCGCGCAGTCGGCGCGATCGTCGCCTTCCCCTGCTTCTCCAACCCCGCCAAGCCGTTCAAATTCCTGGCCGGCGACCCGCTCGAACCAGGTCCGTTCGGCATCATGCAGCCCGCAAAGCGGCACCCTACGGTCGAGCCCGATCTCGTCCTCGTCCCGCTGATCGCGATTGACGGCAGCGGCACCCGCCTCGGGCGTGGCAAGGGCCATTACGACCGGGCGCTGACCCGCCTACGCAAGAGCAAGGCGCGGCTGGTCGGCGTCGGCTGGACGCTTCAGCGGCTGACGGAGACCATCCCCGCCGACGATTGGGACGTGCCGCTCGACGCCTTCGCTTCGCCCGACGGCGTCGAAATCTTCAAGCGCTGACTTAGGCGGTCAGCGCCTTCATCACCGGCCCTTCCGCTGGTCGCCGGGCGTAGATGCCGAAGGCGCAAATGACCGCGTAGCAGAGTGCGGGCAGCAGAAGTGCGAAGTGCAGGCTTCCCGACTTGTCCGCCAGCATGCCGGTCATGACCGGAACCACCGCGCCGCCGAAGATGGCGATGTTGATGATGCCCGATCCGTCTGCGGCGCGCGGTCCCAGCTTCTCGCAGGCGAGGCTGAAGATCGTCGGGAACATGATCGAGTTCATCAGGCCGATGGCGAGCAGGCTGTAAGCCGAGGTTGTTCCCGTGGTGTTGGCCGAGATGAGGATCAGCAGGATCGCGCCCGTCGCCAAGGTCGCGAGGATCTTGCCCGGGCTGAGGATGCGCAGGAAGTAGGATCCGATGAAGCGGCCGACCATCGCCCCGCCCCAATAGAAGGCGACCATCTTGCCGGCCGTCAAAGCGGTGCCCCCAAGCACGTCCGGCTGCGTCAGATAATTCACGATCAGCGACCCGATTGAAACCTCGCCACCAACGTAAAGGAAGATGCACAGAGCGCCGAACCCGAAGCGCGGGCGCTGGAGGAGCGAGAAACCGGCGAGCGGCGAGCTGTGGTCGTGCTTCTCGCCCGGAAGCTTGTTGCGGAATGCCCAGACGACCGCTGCGATCACCGCCAGCGCGACGGCAAGGCCGATGTAGGTCGTCACGATCGCGTGGGTTTCGTCGGTTCGATACCGGTCCAGCGCCGCGCCCGAGAGCTGTGAAGCGGTAACGCCGGCAAGGCCGCCGAGGATCAACGCCGATCCGATCGGCGGAAAGATGGTGGTGCCGAGACTGTTGAAGGCCTGGGCGAATGTGAGGCGGCTATGCACCGTCTTGGGCGCGCCCAGGAGGCTGATTAGCGGGTTGGAGACGACCTGGACGATCACCACGCCGCTGGCGAGGATGAAGAGCGCGAAGAGGAACAGGCCATAAGTGGCCGTGCGGCTGGCAGGAATGAACAGCAGGCAACCGACCATCATCGTCAGCAGGCCTGCCACCGCGCCGCGCATGTAACCGATTTTCTTTACGAGCTGAGCGCCCGGAATACCGATCACCAGGTAAGCGGTGAAGAAGCAGAACTGGATCAGCATCGCCTGCGTGTAGTTGAGCGTGAACAGCTCTTTCAGCTTGGGGATGATGACGTCGTTGAGGCTGGTGATGCCGCCGAAGATGAAGAAAAGCGCCATCACGAAGTAGCGCAGGTTCGGGGCGTCAACGCCGCCGTCGGGCAGGTCTACCGTAGAGGTATTGGCTTCACCTTCAGTCGGTTGCGTTGCGATGACCATCAGCTCTCCCCTGGTTGTCAGCGCCCGGTGTAATGGCTTTCAACCGATGGGCAACCGCCCTTGTGAACGATCACTCAGGGCCGGGTGTAGGGGATGAACTCACCGAGCACACACGACGGCCCCGGAATGTGGCTGTCGCGGTCGACCGAGCGGACGATGTCGCCGCGGCAGTATGCGGAAACTGTCGGCTCGAAGACCGGAATGTCATTGAGTCCGAACGGGCAACTTGGGCCAAGCGCGTTCACCCAGATCGTCTTGCCGCTGCCATAGATCAGCGTCGTGCGATCATTGGCGAAATGCATTCCCTCGGTCGGCCGAAGCGGCAGGCAATCCTTGGGTGCGCCCGCTGTCCTGCCGGTCAACTCGGTCAGGGGCCGCTGCGCGACCGGTGCCGGCGGTGCCGCGCAGGAACCCAGCATCAGGGATACGATGACTAGCTTCTGCCGCATATCGACTCTCCTTCGCGTTCCTACCAATCTCGCTTGGCGCACCTGAACAACGGATTTCAACACAAGCATAGTGCTTCCCTATTCGTTCCAGGTTCTCGGTCGCGCCGAAGGTTCGCGCGGTGTAAACGGCCACGCGTGAACCGAATCACCCAACCGTCGGCACGAAAAGGCGTCGGAATCGCACTGATTCTGCTGATGATCGTGGTCTGGGCGACGCTCGTCGCAAGCCTTGCTCCGATCGTCGGCAAATGGCCTGTTCTCGTTCAGGCTCCATACTATCTCATTATGGGAATAGCGTGGATTATCCCCTTGAAACCGTTGATTAGATGGAGCGAGAGCGGGCGGCTCAGGGAACCTCACGAGTGAATCGTTGAAGTTGCTGTATTAGAAGACTATATCACTATCCATGGCGCAATCATTGTCCCTTTCCCGCCCCTGGGCGGAGCTTGGCCGCACGGCGACGCAGTTGAAACTGCGCGCGGTTGAGCTGTCGCGCGCCTATCCGCGGGAGACGATCGGCGCTGGCGTGTTCGGTTTCGTTGCAGCGGTCGCGATTGGGACGGCCTTTGCGCCCGGGATGAACAATGGCGCGCAGGCTGCGCCTCCGGCTCCCCCGCCCCTGCTGATGCGCGACATCGCGCCGACGCAGGCCGTGCAGGTCAATGCCGAGATTCCGGTGACTGCGGGTCCTAACCCGGCAGCCTCGGCCTTCAACTTCAAAGGCAATGCGGCAACGCGCGGCGAGGCGCTGAACTGCCTTGCCAGCGCCGTCTATTATGAGGCCGGCAGCCAGGATGACGACGGCGAGCGGGCGGTTGCGCAGGTGGTTCTCAACCGCGTTCGTCACCCAGCCTTCCCGTCGACCGTTTGCGGCGTCGTCTATGAAGGCTCGACGCGAGCCACCGGCTGCCAGTTCACCTTCACTTGCGACGGTTCGCTTTACCGCCAGCCGGACGCGGTCGGATGGCGCCGCGCATATAAGATCGCGGAGGCCGCGCTCGGCGGCTACGTCTATGCCCCGGTCGGCTGGGCGACCCACTATCATGCCAATTACGTGGTGCCCTACTGGGCCTCGACGCTCGCGAAGAGCGCTGTGGTCGGGGCGCACATCTTCTACCGCTGGGCCGGCGGATGGGGCCAGCCTGCGAGCTTCAGCCAGGGTTATGCCTCGCGCGAGCCCAATGCGCTCGGCCTGCGCAATGCAGCGCTGGCCGCCGAAGCCGCCACTGCCGGCCAGAACCAGACCGTCGCCGAGGCGATCGACAAGCTTCCGGGCGCCGAGGAGATCAAGCTTGCGCCGTCGATGCGCGGCGACAAGCGCGTCGCGGTTCGCTTCAACCTGACCGCGCGCAAGGCCTCCGACGAGGTCGCGCACGAGGATTACGTCAAGAAATTCGAGGCGTCGGACAACCTCAAGTGGACGCTGTCGAGCGAAACCACCTCGGCTGACGAAAAGCCGCTCGGCAAAACCAGCCAGGCCACGCCCGCCCCGGCAGGCAACGCGGCGACCCAGCCCTAATCGGTCGCGGGCTCGTTCGGCGCGAGCTGGAGCTCCACCCGGAGACGGATCCGGTCTAGCCGCCCATCGATCGCCAGATAATCGTCGGATAGCGACGACGCGCCGCTCCACAGCCGGCCGGTCACCGCCAGCTCGCCGAACGGACCCTGGTCGCGCAACGGATCGCGATCCTGGAGCTGGACGACCGCATCATCGAACGCCGCGCAACGGTCGAGTTGGGCGATGCTGGGGTCGGTCCGCAGCTTGTGGTGGCAATTCCGGCTGACCGAGGCGAGCGCCATCTCGTCTGACAATCGGGACATCCGCACGGCTTCGCGTGCCGCGCCATCGATCAGGGGGAGATTCAACGGCTGGTTCATAACGTTCGGCGCACTGGCCGCAATCGCCCCATTCACCAGTTGCAGTTTCGGCGCCGCAGACGGCAACGCCTGACCTACCGGCCGAGCGAGCATCAGGCCCGCAACCACGCCGACCGCCAGCGCTCCAACGGCGATCATCCAGCCCTGGCGGCGCGGATACTCATCGGGGTGGTCATGAAATTCGAGCGCGTCTTTGGCGCGCGGCCCCCGAATCTCGCGATAGGCGCGGTTAATCTCCGATGCGCGGCTGGCATCCCCGCCCTCGCGGTCGGGATGGTGTTCCTTCATGAGCTTTCGATAGGCGCGGTCGACCGACGCGTCGTCGGCCCCGGGATCGAGCCCGAGCGCGGCATAAGCAGATGCATCCCCGCCCATCTTGTGGACGGTCTAACCTACTCTCATGGCGCATGAACAGTGGCGCGAGTGACGGGGCTCGAACCCGCGACCTCCGGCGTGACAGGCCGGCGCTCTAACCAACTGAGCTACACCCGCGTTTTTGGCGTGGCGGCGACCTAGGTGGCAGCCTTCGGGGTGTCAACCATGGCAGGCTCCATTTCCTGCCTTTCCTCGATTTCGTCTTCGTCGTGCTCACCGGCGTGGGTCAATGTGCCATGCTCGAACAGGAATCCCGCGATGTCTGGCGTGCCCGCGGCGGAGAAGATCGTCTTCATGATAATCAGCAGCGGAACTGCGAGCAGCGCGCCGGTCGTGCCCCAAATCCACGCCCAGAAGGACAGCGAGACGAGGATCGACAGCGGGCTGATGGTGAGACGGTGGCCGACAACCATCGGCGTGAAGAAATTGGCTTCGACCAGGTGGAAACCGATGAAAACGGCCGGTGGCGCGAGAGCCGTCCACGCGTCTGGGTATGTCATCAGGCCGCCGAGAAACAAGAGCAGCGCGCAGACGATCGGCCCGAGGTAGGGAACGTAATTGGCCACCGCGACAATGCCGCCCCACATGACCGGCGAGGGCATTCCGAGCCACCACAAGACGAGCGCGGTCAGCGTGCCAAGGCCGATGTTAATGAGGGTGATCGTGCCGAGATAGGTCGACGTCGCGTCGACGACCTCCTGGATGACCCGCGCAGTCGTCAGCGCGCCTTCGAAGCTGCCGCGGCTGACGATCGTCTTCTTCCGCATGGTGGTCCAGCCGGCGAGGAAGAAGAAGATCACGAGCAATGCGAAAAATAGTTGGATCAACAGGTGCGGTGCCGAGCTGATGAGCAGGCTCGACATCGAATTGGGCGTTTCTATCCGGACCGCCCGCGCCTGGCTCGCTGCCTGGTTGATCTCGACCTGCGAGACCGTGCGGTCGATAAACTTGTCGAGGTTCTTGTAGAGGTCGAAGATCGGTTCGAGCGCCGACCGGACCTTGCCGATCTTGCTAGGTACCTGCGCGACCCAGTCGGAGGCCGGAACGACGATCGACCCGATCGCGAAGATGAACATCAGCAGGAAGATGATCACGCACAGGCCCGCCGATAGCTTGGCCGGCACGCCGCGCCGCTCGAACCATTCGAGCAAGGGCACCAGCGCGATCGCGACAACCAGCGCGGCAGTCACCGGCATGAAGAATTCAGCCCCGGCACGGAGCGCGAAGGGGATCACGATGATCACCCCAATCCCCGCAATCAGGGTCAGTGACGCGAGCAGCCGATCGCGCTTCGCAGTGATCGATTCCGCGAGGACCGCCGCTTCGTCGGCAGTATCGTCATCGACATGATGGTGCTTACGGGTACGCGCGTCCATGGCCGCACCTTATCGCCCGTCACTGCACATCGCTAGCGCGTTTGGTGCCCCTGGTCCGACTCGAACGGACACTCCGGTGAAGGAACTCGATTTTGAGTCGAGCGCGTCTACCATTCCGCCACAGGGGCCCCCGCAGCGCCGCTTAGCTAGGCGAGGAGCCCGGGCGGGGCAACCTCACCGCGCGTAAGAGAATGCGGTGGGCGCGGCACCATAGCGGTTGGGCACCGATGAGCCCCTCTTCAAAAGGAGGGTCAGCAGGTTGGCGAATGCCAGCAACGTAATGGCGAGGAAGCCGAGCGCGATTATCTTGGGAAGAAAGCCGCGGAAGGCGAACGCCAGCGGCAACGCGGCGAACATGGCGCAGGGTACGACCAGCTCGCGGCCGCTCTTATTGAGATCGTGGAGGCGGCGGACGGCGACCGCGATCTGTGGAATGATGAGCAGCAAGGCAACTAGGCCTGAAAGCGCCGGACCAATTCCGAACAGCAGGCCCAGGAAGCCACAGACCGCGTTCGCGATGATGACGAACGCCAGAAAGCACCAAAATTCCTCGCGCGACGCGCGGCTTTTGAAGTCGGCATATTTCTTCAGCGTCTCAACGGCAGATTGGAAGATAAACATGGTGCCCCCTCACTACACGCGCCGCAGCGCAGGGGGATGATCACCAATGCTGCTTTATTTTCGGTTACGCCGCGTCAGGCGAAAACTTCCTCGAGTTCGTCCCCGCCATAAGGATCGGCGCCATAGCGGTTAGGGCCATCAGTGCCAGCCTGCGCCATAAACACCAGCGAGGTGATCGACATGCCAATTATCGCCAGGATCAGTACGATCATTAGAGTGTACGAGAGGTAGTTCGATGCTCCTTTGAAGTCCTTCATGACAGCCAAAACACCGATCGCCCCCAGCGCGGCAACGAAGCCCAGAAGCCACCATGCGCTGCGATCTGTGTCGTGGAGCCTGCGGACCGTCACCGCGATCCATGGCACCAGCAGGACGAGAGAAAGAACGCCATTCAAAGCCTGGTCGGTCCCCGCGGCTGCGTCGATAATCCGAAACGGAATACTTACGATGATCGTGCCAAGGTAGAACCACCAATATTCGGCGCGCGGTGCCCGACCGCTGAAAGTCGCGAACTTCTTCAGGGGCGTGATTGCCCATTGAATGGGGCTCAGGTCGCCGCCGTTCATGCGAACACCTCTTCGACGTTAGCGCCGTAGGGATCCTCGCCATAGCGATTCGGCCCCGGCGTGCCGCGCAGGCAGAAGAACACGAGTAAAGCGATTCCGTAGGCGAACATGACCAGGGCCAAAATACCCACACCAACGGCCAAAACGGGGCTGGGCGGGGGCGCAACACCGGCCGCTCCCGCACGGATGGCAGGAGACATGACCCCAAACAGGGAAACCATATAGATGACGTACAAAAGGTAAAAACCACCGATCCACCAACCCGAACGGTTGATGTCGTGGAGACGCCGGATTTGGACTGCAATCGTCGGTACCAGGAGCGCCAGCCAATAGAGAACGATAAGGATTGCCATTACCCCAAACGAACCGAACCCGGTCGGATCGCCCATGGCCGCCAGGCCCGTAGCGCCGAACCCGAACGCAAACGCCATCACAAGATAGATCACCATCGCGAACAGGAAGAACCACCAGAATTCGGCGCGCGACGCACGGCCGGAGAATTTTGCATAATTCTTGAGCGGGCGAAGCGCCCATTGGATCGGATTGAGATTATTCACTGACCACTCCCCTTGACGCCTTGAAGCTGACCTACCGAGTTCATTCAATCCCTCAATTGCGCGGCGCGTGGCGGCGATAACTGAGCGCCTCCGCCACGTGGATCCGGCCGACTTCCTCTGCGCCCGCGAGGTCGGCAATTGTTCGCGCAACTCGCAGAACGCGATGAAAGCCCCGGGCTGACAACCGCATCGCCGCAGCCGCATCGGCGAGGAGCTTGCGCCCCGGCTCGTCCGGCGTCGCAACATCATCGAGCAATTCGCCGTCCGCTTCAGCATTGGTGCGCGGACCATGACCATTGTAGCGATCAGCCTGAACCTGACGCGCAGCCGCGACGCGGCGAGCGACGTCCGCGCTGCCTTCGGCCGGCGGCGGCAAGGTGAGGTCGGCAGCCGAGACGCCCGGCACTTCGACATGAAGATCGATACGGTCGAGCAGCGGTCCCGAGACCCGCGCCTGGTAGTCGGCCGCACAGCGCGGCGCGCGGCTGCAGGCGAGCGCCGGATCACCGAGATGGCCGCAGCGGCATGGGTTCATCGCCGCGATCAGCTGAACCCGCGCCGGAAAGGTTACGTGGGTATTGGCGCGAGCGACGCTGACATTGCCGGTTTCGAGCGGCTGGCGGAGCGAATCGAGCACCTGGCGCTGGAACTCGGGCAGCTCGTCGAGGAACAAAACGCCGAGATGGGCGAGGCTGATCTCGCCCGGGCGGACGCGAAGGCCGCCGCCCACCAGCGCGGGCATCGAGGCGCTATGGTGCGGCGCGCGGAATGGCCGCCGCCGCTTGATCTTGCCGCCGCTGAGCTCGCCCGCGACCGAGGCGACCATGGATACTTCGAGCGCTTCGGACGGCTGTAACGGCGGAAGAATGCCCGGAAGACAGGCGGCGAGCAGCGATTTGCCCGCCCCCGGCGGCCCGCTCATCAACAGATTGTGCCCGCCGGCGGCCGCAATTTCGAGCGCGCGCTTGGCGACTTCCTGCCCTTTCACCTGCGCGAGGTCGGGGCCGGCATCCGGCGGCTCCACCTCCGCCGCAGCCGGCGCGCCGACCAGTGCCGTGCCCTTGAGATGCGCGAGAAGCGCCAGCAGGTCGGGCGCCGCGACCACGTCGAGCTGCCCGGCCCAGCTGGCTTCGCTGCCCTGCGCGGCTGGACAGATCAGTCCCTTGTCGAGCGATGAGGCATGAAGCGCGGCGAGAAGCACGCCGGGCGAGGCAGCGATTCGCCCGTCGAGGCTAAGTTCCCCTACCGCCACATAGTCGGCGAGCGTCTCGGCATCGGTCGCGCCGATCGCCGCGAGCAGGCACAAAGCGATGGGAAGGTCGAAGTGCGACCCTTCCTTGGGCAAATCGGCGGGGGAGAGGTTGATCGTGATCCGCTTGGGCGGGAGAGCCAACCCGATCGATGACAAGGCGGCGCGCACCCGCTCGCGGCTCTCGCGAACGGCGTTGTCGGGCAGGCCAACGATAATGAAAGCCGGAAGGCCAGACGAAAGCTGGACCTGGACTTCGACCGCGCGAGCCTCGAGCCCGAGGTAAGCGACAGTGGCGACGGTCGCGGCCATCAGGCCCCGCCCCCCAAACACGCTGCACTGGTCAGGAAATCCCCCTAGCTCGGCGCGAAGACGCTAGCGCGGCCATGCTGACTTCCGCAAGCGGCTTGCGCGATGCCGCGGGCATGACCAAATGCTTGCCGATGATGACACGCAAGCAATGGCGCGAGTTTTTCGACAAGCCGACCGTCGAGTGGGGCATGTTTGCCCTCGGCGTGCTGCTGATCATCATCGGTTTCATCGTCGCTCCGCTCCCTGGACCCGGCGGTATCTTCTTCCTCGCCCCCGGCCTGGCGCTGGTGCTGAGGAGCAGCATGTGGGCCAAGCGGCACTATGTCCGGGTCAAGCGTTGGCAGCCCAAGGCCGGCCGCTGGATGGACTGGGCGCTCCGCCGGCCGAGCGCCCAGCGCCGAGAAGCGATCCGCAAGGCGGCCAAGGAAGAGCAAAGGGCACTGGAATCCGATGCCGGGAATTGACTTGCCGGTCCCTCTCCACTATCGGCGCGCACGACAGTGGCTGCCTCTTGGGCGGCCCTTTTTCTTTTAGATTTTGAGGCATGAGCGATGAAGCGCACCTTTCAGCCGAGCAACCTGGTCCGCAAGCGGCGTCACGGGTTCCGCAGCCGCATGGCAACCGTCGGCGGCCGCAAGGTGCTGAACGCCCGCCGCGCGCGCGGCCGCAAGAAGCTCAGCGCCTAACCAACATTCGGAAACGCGCCGACTTCCTTGCCGCCAACAGCGGCAAACGCGCGTCCATGCCCGGCTTCATCCTCCTGGTCAGGGACCGCGAGGACCAGGATCCCGCGATGCGGGTGGGCTTTACCGTCACCAAGAAGATCGGCGGCGCCGTCGTCCGTAACCGCATGAAGCGGCGCTTCCGTGCGCTCGCCCGCGAGCTTGTTCCTACGAACGGCATCCCCGGTGCCGACCATGTGATGATCGGCCGCGCCAAGGGCGTTGAGCGCGACTTCGGCATGCTCCGCTCGGAGCTGGCGAGCGCCCTCGACCGGCTTCGCGCCCAATGATTGCCAAAGCCCTCATCCTGGTCGCCAAGGCCTGGCAGAAGGGACCTTCCCAAATCCTGCCGCCGAGCTGCCGCTATCAGCCGAGCTGCTCGGCCTATGCGATCACCGCGCTTCAACGCTATGGGGCCGCGCGGGGCAGCTGGCTGGCGTTGAAGCGAATCCTTCGCTGCCATCCGTGGGGCGGCCAGGGCCCCGACCCGGTTCCGTAAAGAGGATCAAAGCCAAGTGAACGACAGTAAGAACCTGATCCTCGCAGTGGTGCTGAGCGCGCTCGTGCTGCTCGGCTGGACCTGGGCTGCGAACAAATATTTCCCGACCGCCAATCCGCCGTCGACCAAGGTCGAGAACGGCAAGCAGGAGCCCCTGCCCCAGCCGCAGGCGCAGCCCACCGCGGTTCCCGCCGCCAAGTCGCTTCAAACCCGCGCGGCGGTGCTCGGATCGAGCCCCCGGGTGAAAATCCAGACCCCGTCGCTTCAGGGGTCGATCAACCTCAAAGGCGCGCAGATCGACGACCTGACCCTGGTTCGCCAACGTGAGACGATCGCCAAGAATTCGCCGCCGGTCCGCCTGCTGTCACCGCTCGGCGCGCCGGGTTCCTACATCGCTGCGTTCGGCTGGACCGGCCAGGGCGTGCCCTCGCTCGACACAGTGTGGACCGCGGACAGCCAGATGCTGGCCCCCGGACATCCGGTGACGCTCAGCACCCAGATGCCGGACGGAACGCGCTACCAGATCAAGGTCGCGGTCGATGACGGCTACCTTTTCACCGTCGACCAGCGGGTCCTCAACGCATCGGCGCAGCCGCTAACGGTTCGACCGATCGGCCTCGTCAGCCGCGCGCTAAAGTCGCACGACCCCGATAGCTGGACCAACCATGTCGGTCCGATCAGCGTATTTGGCGGCAAGGCCGACTATGACGTGGATTACAATACGCTCGACGAAGGATCGGCGTCAGCTTTCAACGACGTCACCGGCTGGCTCGGCTTCACCGATAAATATTGGCTGACCGCGCTGGTCCCCGGGAACGCGCCGATGAGCGCCGATTTCCGCCGGTCCCCGAGCGGTGGCTACCAGGCGGATTACGCGCTGGCGCCGGTTGTAGTCGCTCCGGGTCAGACGGTTGGGAATCAGGTTCGCCTATTCGCCGGCGCCAAGGAGAAAACCTGGCTCGACCGCTACGAGGATGCGGGCATCACGAAGCTCTCAAAGTCGATCGACTGGGGCTGGTTCGAATTCTTCATGCGGCCGATCTTCGACCTTCTAATGCTCCTGTTCCACACGGTGGGCAATTTCGGCGTGGCGATCATCTGCCTCACCCTGATCGTGCGCGGGATCATGTTCCCGATCGCCCAGAAGCAGTTCCAGTCGATGGCCGCGATGCGCAAGGTCCAGCCAAAGCTCAAGGCGATCCAGGAGCGGTTCAAGGACGACAAGGCGAAGCAGCAGCAGGAGATCCTGAAGCTTTACCAGGCCGAGAAGATCAACCCCGCCGCCGGCTGCCTCCCCATCCTGCTCCAGATCCCGGTCTTCTATGCGCTCTACAAGGTGCTGCTGGTGAGCGTCGAAATGCGCCACCAGCCGTTCGTGCTGTGGATTAAGGACCTGTCGGCCGCCGACCCGCTGACTCCGGTCAACCTGTTCGGGCTGCTGCACTTCACGCCGCCCGCGTTCCTGGCGATCGGCATCCTGCCGATCCTGGTCGGGGCGACCCAATATATGTCGATGAAGCTGAACCCGCAGCCCATGGACCCGGCGCAGGCCCAGATCTTCGCGATCATGCCCTGGTTCCTGGTCTTCATCATGGCGCCCTTCGCCGCGGGCCTGCAGCTCTACTGGATCACCAACAACGTGCTGACGATGGCCCAACAATGGTGGCTTTACCGCAAGTACGGCCTCCACTTCAGCGACACGCACCCGGTCCACACATGATTTCGGGGCGCGATGACGACATTGCCGAACAGGCGCGCAAGCTCTTCGCGGGCCCGATCGAGTTCCTGAAGTCAGCGCCCGAGCTCAGGTTCCTGCCGGATGCGGTGGTGCCGGAGATTGCTTTCGCGGGCCGGTCGAACGTGGGCAAGAGCTCACTGCTCAACGCGCTGACCAACCGCAGCAAGCTGGCGCGGACGTCGAACACGCCAGGACGGACGCAGGAGCTCAACTTCTTCGACGTCGGCGATCCGTTGCAAATGCGGCTGGTCGACATGCCCGGTTATGGCTTCGCCGAGGCTCCGAAGGACATGGTCAAGCGCTGGCGCTTCCTGATCAACGATTACCTGCGCGGCCGTCAGGTTCTGAAGCGGGCGCTGGTGCTGGTTGATTCGCGCCACGGCCTGAAGGAGGTCGACCGCGATGTCCTCAAGATGCTCGACGAGGCGGCGGTCAGCTATCACCTCGTCCTCACCAAGAGCGACAAGGTGAAGCCTTCGGCGCTCGGCGCGCTCTATGAGGCGACTCTGGTGGAAGCCGCCAAACATCCCGCCGCGCATCCGACCATCTTCACCACGTCGAGCGAAACCGGTAGCGGGATCGCCGAGTTACGAACTGCAATCCTCGACGCTGCCACGACGTAACAGGAGAATAGCTTGTTCAAGCTGATCATCGGCAATCGCGCTTATTCGAGCTGGTCGATGCGCGGATGGCTCGCGGCCAAGCAATCGGGCGAAGAGTTCGAGGAACTGGTCGTCCCGATGTTCGACGACGAATGGGACCAGCGCCGCGAAGGCGACGAGTTCGCCCCGTCCCTCGGCAAGGTGCCCATCCTGTGGGACGGCGACTGCGTCGTGTGGGATAGCCTCGCCATCGTCGAATTCCTCGCCGACCGGGTCGGACGCGAGAAATATTGGCCGGAAGACGCCGGCGCGCGCGGCATGGCGCGGTCGATGGCCGCGGAAATGCATTCGGGCTTCGCCAACCTTCGCCGCGAGCTGCCGATGAATGTCCGCAAGAGTTACCCGCCGGCCGAGCTCAGCGACGATGTGCGCGAGGAGATCGACCGCATTCTCCAGCTGTGGGCGCAAGCCCGCGCGCGCTTCGGCGGGACCGGCGACTTCCTGTTCGGCGACTGGTGCGCGGCCGACATGATGTATGCCCCGGTGGTGACCCGCTTCATCACCTATGGCGTTCCGATGCCCAACTTCGCCGGGGTCTATATGAAGGCGGTGCTGTCGCACCCGCATGTCGCCGAATGGATCGACAAGGCCCAGGACGAGCCGTGGGTGATCGAAAAATACGAGGTCGAGGAAGCCGCCTAGAAGGGCGTTCCGTCCTTGTGCGTGTACATATTATCGTCGCGCGACGGATCGACCATCATGTCGATGTCTGAATAATAGCAGGGCTCCGCGGGCGCTCGGCCGATCGCGATCAGCCGGCACGGCTTGTCGGTCCGGTTGACGAAATGGTGGCCGTTGGCGACGCCCTTCGGAAAAACCGCGATGTCGCCCGGCCGCATCACGCTCTCGCCCTCGTCCTCGATCAGCACCGCTTCGCCCTCGAGCATGACGACGAGCTCGTCCTCGCCCTCATGCCAGTGCCGCTGACTCGACCAGGCGCCTGGCTCCAGCGTCGCGACGTTGGCGCCGAAGTCGGTGAGGCCGAACGGCGCCGCGAGGCGCTGGGCCCAACGGCCGCGAACCTGCTCGTCGTGAGGCGGCGGATAGCCCGTCCGGTTGACCTTCTCGATCTCGTCCAGGTTGACCTTCGGCATGGCTTTGCTCCCGCTTTCGCGAGGCCCGTAGCAAGACGAAAGCCGGCCTAGAAGGTGCCTTTTACGGATAGGCTGAAGATCGGGCCGACCAGCTCATTGCGCTTGTCGAAGTAAGCAACGGGCGTGCGGTCGCGGTAGCCCTCGTAGACGACACGGTTGAGCGTGTGACGGCCATCGAGGATGTTGTCGACGGAAGCGCGGACGGTCATCCCGAGCACATTCTTATGTTCAATGTAGAAGCCGACCATCCACGGGATGTCGAGCTCCCGGAAGACTTCGGTCAGGAAGTAATTCTTGGTGTAGTGGCGGTGCTGGATATAGGCGTCCCACGCCCAGTCCGTTCCCGGGATATCGTGGCGGATCTCGGCGGAGCCCCAGTGATCCTGGATATTGGTGATCGGCCGCTTTTCGCCGGTCAGCGGGTCCTTAACCGACGTCCACTCGCCGCCGATCGTCAGGTCCAGCTTGGCGCCCTTCCAGCCGATCGGATCGAAGTTGATCGTGCTGACGCTCTCCGCACCGATGCGGTCGGCGCGCGGCAGGTTGCCGATGCCTTCCTGGTTGTCGCCGATGGGGACGACATCGACGATGTCCGACACGCGATAATAATGGAGGTTGAGCCGGGTCTTGCCCCATGCGCCGAGATCGCGTGAAAATTCGGTCTCGACCTCCCAGCTTTGCGGCGGGACGAGGTTGGGATTGCCGGCATTCTCGCGGTCCTGGCTGAGCTTGGGCTGGGCGAGGAAATCATAGAAGCTGATCTGGCCGACCCGCCGGCGAAGCTTCAGGCTGACGTCCCAGCCTTTGGACGGGCGCCAGCCGAGGACGATGCTGCCCTTCGGCCGGAAGAACTTGCGTGCAGACTGGTCGTCGTCGGTCCGGTCGAGCTTCGAGATTTCGGCACCCGCGGCCACTTGCAGGTCGAGGTTTGAAGATAGCGGCCGGCTGAAGGTCAGGACGCTTTCGTAGCGGGTCTCGACAACCTTGCCTGAGCCTTGCGGGAAATCCTGCTCGACGAAGTGGCCGTCGGGGTCGAGCTCGAACAGCCGGCCCTTCTGGTCGAGCGAGTTGAACGCGCGCTCGAGCGACAGCTGCCAGTCGTTCTGACCCGTTTTCCAATGATATTCGCCGCGGCCGATGGTCTCGCCGATATGGGTGTCGCGGCTGAACCGGGTGCCCTCATCGGGCGCCCCGCTCGTGTCGAAATGAAGGATTTGCGTCGTGACGAGCGGCTCATGCTCCCAATGGCGAAGCCCGATCAGCTTGAGACGGCCCGGGCCGAGCGCGAACTCATAATCGCCGTTGATGTCACCCTTGTAGCCGTCGAGCTTGGTGATGGTCGAGCGGCTGCGGACCTCGCCGTCGACGAAGTTGCGGCGGTCGCGAACGTGCTCCGGGTTCCAATAAGGCGTGTAGCCAAGCGTCAGGTTGCCGACCGATGAGCCGGCCCCGTCGATGCCGAATTTCGCCTGGAGGTTCGCCTCCTCATATTCGGAATGGTATACCTCGTGCCGGCTCTCGGTCAGGACCCCGTTGCGGTCGTAGATCTTGACCGGCCCGCCAAGCCCGCCGCGCCCTGAGCCATTCTGGGCCGAAAAAGTATAGTCGATCGGCCCCTTCTTCCCCGAGTAGCTGATCGAGCCGGCGAGCAGCTCTGGCTTCGCATAATGCGCGCGGAAGTTGGGGTTCCATTCGAACTGGCCCGACGATGCGGCCTGCGCCTTAAGGACGACATTCGCGACCTGCCCGGCGAGTCCCGCGATGCCGAGGCTGGCGGCGTCGACAATTTCGATATGGTCGACCGTGGTCGCCGAGGTGCGCTTCAGCTGATCGACCGCGCCGCCGGATTTGTTGGCGATTCGCTGGCCGTTGATGAGGACGTTCTCGCTCGCCTGGCCAAGGCCGCGATCGAGTTCGGATGCCGACGGTGACTTGATGCTGAAGCCGGGCACCTGGACCAGCATGTCATAAGCTGTCTTGGGCGCGAACCGCGCAAAATCGGCGGGGGTGTAGACGAGCTTTGCTGCTGTCGTCGCGGGTGCGGGGCCCTGCTTCCCATGGGCCGGGGTTGCGGCCAGGACCGCGGTTCCACAAAGCAACAAAACACGCAGCACCAACATCACGAACTCCCTGTCTCGAGCGGCACGGTCGGTTCGTGCTACATTTGTAGCGTGCTACATTTGTAGCGCATCCGCAACCCCTTTTTCGACCAATCGACAAATGGTGGTGTAGTAACACAGCAACACACAGTTGGGTTGCGTGGTCGAGGAGGATTGCTACGGGCGATCAATGGCCTCGATCGACCCCGTAGCCCTCGCGGCTGACCTCATCTCCTGCCCCAGCGTCACGCCGGCGAGCGGCGAAGTCTTCGACCTGCTCGAGAATGCGCTGACGCCGCTCGGCTTCGAATGTCATCGCTGGGTGATGGGCGAAGCGCCCGACGGGCCGACCGAGAACATGGTGGCGATTCGTGGGTCAGGAGCGCCGCATTTCGGGTTCGCCGGCCACCTCGACGTCGTCCCGCCGGGCGACGGCTGGAGGGGCGACCCGTTCGGCGCGGCGATTGAAGACGGCGTGCTGGTCGGGCGCGGCGCTAACGACATGAAGAGCGCAATCGCGGCCTACGTCGCGGCCCTCTCGCGCCTCGGCGACACTCGCGGCACCTTGTCGTTGCTCATTACCGGCGATGAGGAAGGCTATGCGGTTTACGGCACGCCGCGCATCATCGACTGGCTGAACGAGCGCCAGATTCGCCCCGACATGATCCTCATCGGCGAGCCGACCTCGGTCGACCGGCTTGGCGACACGGTGAAGATCGGGCGGCGCGGCTCGGTCAACATGTGGATCGAGGTCCCCGGCGTTCAGGGCCACGTCGCCTACCCGCACCGCGCGACCAACCCGGTCCCTCCCCTCGCCCGCGTGATTGAAGCGCTCGAGGCCGTCCATCTCGACGACGGCACGGAGCAATTCCCGCCGTCGAACCTCGAGTTCACGGCGATCTCGACTCCGACGACCGCGAGCAATGTCATCCCCGGCTCGGCGACGGCGCAGCTCAACATCCGCTTCAACAATCTGCAGAAGGGCGCCGACCTGGTGAAAATGGTCGAGGAGATTGCCGAGCGCGAGGCGCCGGGGTCCAAGGTTACGGCGCGGATTTCGGGCGAAGCATTCCTGACGCCGCCGGGCCAGCTCTACGACGTGATCGTCGAGGCGATCGAGGAAGAGACGGGCCAGAAGCCCGAGCTATCGACCAGCGGCGGCACGTCGGACGGCCGCTTCCTCATTCAGCTATGCCCCGTGGTCGATTTCGGCCTGCCCAACGCGACCATGCACAAGCTCAACGAGTGCGCGGCGGTGGAGGATATCCAGGCGCTGTCGCGGATTTACGAGCGGATCGTGCGGAAGGTAGTCAGCTAGCGTCTGCTTTGGGTGGAAAGCTGCCATCGGCACTACCCGAAACGCTGTCGTGAAGCCCACCAGCGAAGCCCGACAAGCGCCGTCAGAACGAACAAGGCTCGAACGGTCGCATCGACGATGGTCACGTCGTTGGCGGTGCCGAGCAGGTGTGGAACCCCATAACGGATGGCAAAGACGGCAATTGCCACTGCCACTGCAAGCATGACCATGCGCACAAACATCGCCGTGTTTTGGTGCACCGTTCTAATGTCTGCAATGGGTCGAAAGCTGACATCGCGGCGCTAACCGACCCAAGTGAATTAGGTAAACCTGCTCACCTCGGCTAAGCCGTGGGCGGGGGCGATGCCGCACTTGCTGGCACTTCTGCCGATCTGGCGACGCCGACCCTCGCTTTGCGGAGCAATTATGCTCACGCATCGAGGAGCAATCACATGCGAACGATCATTCGGGCCGCGCTTTGCGCGGCAGCGATAGCGATGTCTGTACCAGCCATCGCGCAAGAGCTTCCCGTCAAGTCAGGGGAATTTTGGGACGTCGGAGCCATCTCCGTCGATGATGGCCACTTTCCGGATTATGTGGACTTTCTCGCGGGCGAGTTTCGCAAAAGGAATGATTTCGCCAAGTCCAGGGGCTGGATCAAGGGCTATCACATCATGTCAAACGTGAACCCGAGGGACGGGGAACCCGACCTGTACCTCGTTACTATTTTTGACCACCAGACGACTCCTGCCGAAGATATCCAGCGAGAGAAGGAGCTCAACGCTTTCATGGCGCAGACTACGCGACAATCTGCGGCGGGAAGTGGGCATCGCGCCACCTATCGCAAGCAGCGCGGCGATATGCTGCTTCAAGAACTGGTTTGGTCCCGCTGATGAACCGAGGGGCCGGTACCTGCCGGCTCCTCCTTTAACGGCGCTTGGCTACCTGAACTGTGTACGAGCCCTGCTTCTCCGGCCGCGCAACAAAAGCAACGGGCTCATTGCCTATCCGTTAGAGCCGCATGCCCGATGACGCCAAACGCTTCCGCGACCGCGCGATCGATTGTCGGAACCTAGCCAAGGCCGCTCACAATCAAGATGACCGGACGATGCTGGAGGAGATCGCCGAAGAGTTGGCCGAGGAGGCTCGAAAGATCGAAGCAGAACAAGTCGAAGCGCCGCGCTAGGCCCTCGTATCTGTCGGAAGCCTGATGTGTGCTTAGCGCAAAGCCTGGAGGGCGAGATGGCCCAGTATACAGTCCACGTTCCCGAATCTACGGCGTCAATGGGGATAGATCATCCGTTGAGCGGGCTTGAAGCATACACCAAGGTTTGCGAGCTCAGGGCCGCTGGCTTCGATGTGGTCACGTTGAAGAATGTCGAAACTGGCGAGGAAATCACGGACGTTGCATCTCTCGTTCTCGACAGCCCCGATGGCTGAAGGTTCACCGCGATAGATCCCTCCCGGGCGATTGGCCGGACTTCCGGGTAATGGCAGAAATGGTCGAAAGCAGACGGCAGCTTTGCACGGAAAGCGGACATTCGGGCCAGCGGGTCGCCTATGCTACCAAGGGCAGCGAACGGGGACTTATTATGAGATTGGTGATCGCTTTAGCTGCCGTGGCGGCAGCAAGCTGCGCGCCTTTGGCGCTGCGGCACCTTCCAACGGAGCCGCTCGTGCTCAAGGCACCGGGTCACTTGGACTTCTTGGCCGTGGATGGCGCTACTGTGTGGGCCACAAACCAAAGCCGGCTCGAGCATTGGTCAACGAAAGGCCGGCTGGCGTCCGTCCAACTGGCCGAACCGTGCGGAGCGATGGTGGTGCACTCTAAATTTGTCTGGGTCGCCGATTGCAAAGAAAAAGCTGTCTACAAGATCGATGTAAGAACTGCGGAAACAGTAGCGGTTGTACATACCGGGCTTGCCAGCCCGGATGGCGAGACCAACGTTGTTGCCGGCGGCGGGTCCATTTGGGTGCCGAGCGACACGTCCGGGAGGATTGCGCGAATAAATCCATCAAGCCATCGGGTGATTGCTTCAGTATCGGTCGATCCTGGTACGCATTACCTTGCTTTCGGCATGGATTCCTTATGGGCCGTCAGCAGCTCAAAGCAGTCGCTGCAGCAAATAAATCCCAAGACCAACACGGTCGTCCGACGCATCTCACTTGGCCGAGGACCCGGCTTTTTGGCCACCGGCGAAGGCGCCGTTTGGGTTCAGGAGCAGATCGATGGGACGGTGGCCCGAATCGATCCTGGGACGGGTAAGGTGACCGGCCGCGTCAAAGTTGGGAACAGCCTCAAGTGGGGCGACATTGACACAGGCGGTGGCCGGGTCTGGCTTCGCACCACCGATGATCAAACATACGCCATCATCGACCCTCGCACGCTCGCGATCACCGCCCGTGTTGCAAACGCCAGCGGAAGCGGGGCGATCCGATATGCGGGCAACGGCGTGTGGACGAGCGAGCACGATTTGGAGACGTTGACCTGGTGGGATTTTGGACGCCCACACTGAGCCGCCATCAGGGCCGACGCTAATGTCCGCAAATGGGTCGAAAGCTGACGTGAGCTAAGCCACCGACTTGGCGCCGCGGTCGGCATTACCAATCCACGCCAGGAACTCTTCCTCGAACATCGGCTGGGCGAACACGAAGCCCTGGACGATGTCGCAGCCCATGGCGCGCAGGATGTCGGCCTGGCCGACGGTCTCGACCGCCTCGGCAACGACCTCGCAGCCAACACCCTTGATCAGCTGGATCACCGCCTGGACGACGACGCGCGCGGTCTCGCATTCCTCGATGTCCGAGATGAGCGAGGGGTCGAGCTTCACGCGGTCGAGCGGCATGGCGCGCAACCGGGCGATATTCGAATAGCCGGTGCCGAAATCGTCGATCGCGATGCGGGCCCCGTCGGCGCGAAGCGCGGCAATCTCGTCGAGCACGGCCTCGCTGACTTCCATCGCCGCGCTCTCGGTGAACTCGAGCTCGATCAGCGACAGCGGCACGCCTGCGTCGGTGAAGGCCTGGCGAAGGCGCGGGAAGAAATCGACCCGATCGACCTGGCGCGGGCTGATGTTGAAGGACAGGCGGCTGTCGAAGCCATTGCGGTGCCAGGTGCCGAGCACGTTGGCGACCTCGGTCAGGACCCAGTCGCCGATCTCGGCGATAACGCCGGTCCGCTCCGCGATGGGGATGAAGGTTCCGGGCAGGCGCATACCGTCGCGCGGATGGCTCCAGCGCAGTAGCGCCTCGGCGCCGACCACCTGGCCGGTGACCAGGCTCATCTGCGGCTGGTAGGCGAGCACGAAATCACCGCGCTGGACGGCTTCGGTCAGCGCCTTCTCGGTATCGATCTTCTGCTGGTGCTCGGCGGCAAGGTCGGCGCTGAACAAGCAATGCTGGCCGCCCCCGCTCGACTTGGCGCGATACATGGCGATGTCCGCGGCGCGCATCAAAGATTCGATGCTGGTCCCATGGTCGGGGGTCAAAGCGACGCCGATCGACGCGCCGATATCGATGCTGTGCGAGCTGAGCTCGAACGGCTCGGAAATGGCCAGCACGACGCGGCGAGCGATCCGCTCGATCTCGGCGACGGATTCGATCTCCGGGAAGAACATGGTGAATTCGTCGCCGGCCAGGCGGGCGAGCAGCGGGCGAACCCGGGCGCTGCCGGTGAACTCGGCGTTGACGACCACCCGAAGGCGGTTGGCGACCATGATCAGCAACTGGTCGCCGCGAGCGTGGCCGAGGCTGTCGTTGACCATTTTGAAGCGGTCGAGGTCAACGAACAACATCGCCGACATGCTGCCTTCGAGCGCTTCGCTAAGCAGCTTGTCGGCTTCGGACCGGAAATGGAGACGGTTTGGAAGCGATGTGACGGGATCGTACATGCCGAGCGCATGGGCATTCTCGATCGAGGCGCGGACCTCGGAGAACAGGCTGTCCACCGCTGCGGCGAGCTTGGGCATGTTGCGTTTGACGGCCTCGGGTGCAGGCGACACCAGATCGCCGTCCTCGACCGCCATCAAGCGATCGCTCAACGCCGACAGGGCCCGCGCGCTCTCGCTGTTGGGCCTTTCCGACGCGATGTAACTGACAAGCAGGCAGAAGGCGCCGGCGATCAGCGCGGCCAGGATCTTCTCGTCGAACTCCGTCAGGTAGAGGAGCGCGGTTAGCGAGAAGAGAAAGGACGCAAAGCCAGCGGCACACGACAGGATCGCGTTGCTGATCTTCTGGGCCGTGCCTGCTTTCATCCCTTGGTGCGCCTCGCGCGGCGGTCGTTCCGCCAGACGTACCCGCGTTAAAGAATGGAGGTTAAGAAAGCGTCATCGCCGCCTCAGAATAAGGTAAAGACTGCCCCCGCCGCCGTGGCGCCGGTGGGCCCCGCGAACGGCCGCGATCGAGCCCGCGTGGCGCGATGCCGCAAGCCAGTCGTGAACCGCCGCACGGATCTTGCCCCGCTTTACCGGCGGATCGCCCGGGCGATGATGACCGGTAATCAGCAACACCACGCGATCGCCGCGCGCAATCGCCTGCTCCAGCCCGCGATCGATCGCCTGCCACGCATTGTCGAGGGTGAGGCCGTGGAGGTCGAGTACGCGATCAGGCTGGACGTCGCCCGAGCGCAAGCGCCGGTCCCAGCTTGAATCGAGCGTGTTGGCAATCTTCGCCGGCGGCGCGGCGAGCGGTCGTTCGATTGGCTTTGGTGTCGGCCGCACGGCCACAGGTTTCCGTTGCGGTTCAGTCTCTTGTGCTTCGTTCTTAGCGCGGGATAACGGACGGATCGAGGCCGTTACCCGGCCCCACAACCGTTCCTCGTCAGGGCTGAGCGAGCGCACGCGCGGCGACGCCCTTGGGAACCAGGATCAGCGCTTCGCCGGAAGCCGACATGCCGCCCGCGGTCGCCGTCGCTTCGGGTCCGGCGCCCCAGAAGGTATCGAACCGGTTGGGGCCCTTGATCGCGCCGCCGACGTCCTGCGCGACCCAAAGGCCGTCGAGTTCGTGCCGGTCCGCCTTATGGAGGTAGATTGGCGCCCCGAGCGGCACATATTTGGGGTCTGCGGCAACGGTGCCTCGCGGCGTGACCGGAACGCCGAGCGCGCCGATCGGTCCCGATCCGCCAAGCTCCTTGAAGAACACATAGGACATGTTCTCACGCATCAGCTCGCGGCCCTGGTCAGGATTGGCGCGGATCCAGTCCTTGATCGACTGCATGCTTGCGCCGCCCGGCGGCAGGATCCCGCGATCGCGCAAGAGGCGGCCGATCGCGGTATATTCGCGTCCATTCTGCCCGGCATAGCCGATCTGGATCGTCGATCCGTCGGAGAACCTGACCATCGCGGAGCCCTGAATCTCGGCGAAGAACAGGTCGATATTGTCCTTGGCCCAAGCGATCTCGAGCCCTCTTCCGGCGAGCGCGCCGTCCTCGATTTCCGCGCGGGTGTAGTACAGCGTGCAGGCGCCGTTCTGGTCGATCCGGCGCCCTGCAGATCCATTGGGTTGGGTGCAGCGGATGAGGTCTGGCGGCACGCGATAGATGGGCACGTAGCCCGGTAGCTGCACCCTCGACCCTTCGATCTCCGGTTCGTAATAGCCGGTCGCGAAGGCGCGCCCGTCGCCGACCTTCACCCAGTCGAAGCCATAATAGAAGAAGCCCGGCGCATAATCGGGAGAGAGCGAGCTCGCCTGGGTGCACAGGCCGTTCCAGTCGCCTGCCCGGGTGAGACCGGACGCGTCGGCACGCCGCATCAGCGCGCCGCAGCTCGTGCGGAATGCCCCGAGCGCGCGCTGCGCCTCGTCGGCCTTGAGCACGCGCGGGGCCTCGAGCTTGAGGCCGGTCTCGACCGCATTGCGCCCGACCGGTGAAGGCGGCCGTGGCACGGGGATCGGCACCGGCGCAGGGATGGGAGCCGGCGCTGGCGCGGGAATTTCAGGTTGGGGAGCCGGCTGGCTGGCGCAGGCGGCGAGAAGCGCGAAGGTGACGGCGAGTGCCGCCCGGCCGAGCCGCCTCACTCTTCCTCGTCGGTTTCGATCAGAACCCAGTTCGGGTCGCGCGAGCTGATGTCGCGGCGGAAGCTCCACAGATCACGCGTCTGGACTGCATCGCTGAGCGATCCGGCGACGACCTGGCCTTCGGCATTGCGGGTCACGGCGGCGATATCCGCTTCGAAGCGCACCGTGACGATAGCGACCGCACGATCGACGGAAGCCTCGGAGATCACCGCCTGGTCGATCGCGACCAGCCGGTTGTCGAGCGTCAGCCCGTCCTTCTTCCGCTGCTCGACGGCCGACGAGAAGGTCTCGAACACATGGTCGTCGACATGGCCGCGCACCGCGTCCAGCTCACCCTTCCAGAAGGATTCGAGGATCATCCGATATGCGGCCTTCGCGCCTTCGAGGAAGCGGGCAACGTCGAACGTGGAGTCAGCGGCAAGAAGCGCGCGAACACCGGGGCCCGCGGTCGGCAGGAAGGCCATGTCGCCGCTGTCAGCGGAGATCGGCTGCGGCGCCGACGGCTGGCTCATCCGCGGTTCGACCCGTGCGTCCGGATCGGCGGGCTTCAAAATGGGTTGCTGCTCATGGCCGGTACGCTCACCGAGCACGCTGTAGAGGCGCAGTCCGATGAACAAGGCAACGAGCGCGAGAATTACGATAACGGCCAACTTTGAGTCCTAACCAGTTCGCGCCCAACATAGTGCTACGGCGGTAAATATTCCAACACTCGCAACGCACGAAGGCGCCATTGCGCCCCAATATTGCGCCTGCTAGTCGCCACGCCGCAACGCGCCGCTCCTCGCGAGCGGCCCCCAGACAGCTCAACAGATTGCAAGGACAGCATAAATGGCGGATCAGGAACCGGCCGCGAACGGCAATGGCTCGGGCAATGTCGAGAATGAGGCCCAGGTCTCGGTTCTCGCTCAATATGTGAAGGATCTCTCGGTCGAGAATCCGAGCGCGCCTCAGGTTTTTCAGTGGCAGGTCCAGCCGAACCTCGATGTCCAGTTCAACATCAACGTCGAAAAGGCCGCGGACGACGTCCACGAAGTCACGCTGAAGATCGAAGTCGCGGCGCGCTCGGAGAACGGCGTCCATTTCGTCGTCGACCTCAGCTACGCTTGCCTGTTCGGGCTCCGCAACGTGCCTGACGAAGCGCTTCCGCCCTTCTTGCTGATCGAGGCTCCGCGCCTGCTCTTCCCGTTCGCGCGGCAGATCGTCGCCGAAGCAGTGACCAACCTCGGCTTCCCGCCGCTGCTGCTCGACCCGATCGACTTCGCGTCCGCCTATCTTGCCCAGGCCGAGGCGCAGAGCCAGGCTGCCCCCGCAGAAGGCGGCGATAATGGCGGCGGCGAACCGGCGCCGTCCGACGCCTGACGCCGCGAGCGGCTGGCGAACTCAATGAACCTCATCAAGTCGACCGGGACGATCGGCGGGCTGACGATGGTCAGCCGCATCGCCGGTTTCGCGCGCGAGATGCTGATGTCCCGCATCCTTGGTGCGGGCGTCTACACCGATGCTTTCTACGTCGCCTTCCGGCTTCCCAACACCTTCCGCCGCCTGTTCGGCGAGGGCGCATTCTCGGCGGGCTTCGTGCCGCTCTACAGCCAGCGTCTTCAGTCGGGCGGCGACGGCGAGGCGCGCAAATTCTCTGAAGAGGTGCTGGCGGTATTCCTGCCGACCCTGATCCTGTTCACCCTCGCGTTCGAAATCATCATGCCCCTGTTCATCTGGGCAATCACCGGTTGGCATGGTGATCAGCTGGCGTTCGGCACGTTCCTGACGCGAATCACCTTTCCCTACTTGCTGCTGATCAGCCTGGTTTCGCTCTTCTCCGGCATCCTCAACAGCATTGCGCGCTTCACTGCGGCGGCGTTCGCGCCGGCCCTGCTCAACCTCGCGATGTTGGCGGCCTTGCTGATCTTCCGGCAAGGCGGTGTCATTACCGCCACCGCAGTGGCGGCCGCAGTGACGATCGGCGGCGTGCTCCAGCTCGCGCTGCTGATCGGCGCGTGCAAGCGCGCTGGAATTGTCCTCAAGGTGCGCAAGCCCCAGCTCACGCCCGGCGTCCGCCAATTCGTCCGCGTCGTCATCCCCGCGACCCTCGGCGCGGGCGTCTACCAGGTGAGCGTGTTCATCGACACCTTCTTCCTCACGCGTATCGGCACCGGCGCGGTCAGCTGGTTCAACTATGCCGACCGCCTCAACCAGCTCCCGCTGGGCGTGATCGGCGCCGCGATTGGCACTGCCATCCTCCCGCAGGTCAGCCGCCACGTCGACATCGGCGAGGCCGACAAGGCCGCGCGGGTTCAGGGCCAGGCGGCCGAGCTTGCGATGCTCCTCTGCCTGCCGGCGGCGCTGGCATTGGCGGTCAGCGCCCTCCCCCTCGTTTCCGCGATTTTCGAGGCGGGCCGGTTCAACGCCAATGACGCCCATTATACGGCGCTGACCTTGTCGCTGATCGCGCTTGGCCTCCCTGCTTACGTACTCGTGAAGGTGCTGACCCCGGGCTTCTACGCCCGCCGTGATACCGCGACCCCGGTCAAGGTCGCGCTGGTCGTGCTCCTCGCGAACATCATACTCAACTTCGCCCTGATCCCGCCGTTTGGCATCGGTGGCCTTGCCGCTGCCGTGGCGATCAGCTCGTGGCTCAACTGCACGATCCTCTACGTGCTGCTTCATCGCCGCGGCCATTTCCGGATCGAGAAGTGGCTTGCCTCACGCCTCCTTCGGCAGTTGCTCGCCGGCTTGGCGATGGCTGTCGCATTGTTCGCGATCCGCACCGCGCTTTCGGGTTGGTTCGTGGGCTCGCTTACTCATCGCCTGGCGGGCGTCGTGGCGATCGTGGGCGGCGGGATGCTCGTCTATTTTCCGCTGGTCTGGATCCTCGGCGGGACGGACAAGGAAGAGCTGAAGAACCTGCTCAAGCGGAAGAGGTCCTACACCGATGCCGGCTGACAAACAGGCGATGCGCGTCGTTTCCGGAATTCAGCCGACCGGCGGGCTCCATTTGGGCAATCTGCTGGGCGCGATCCTGCGCTGGGTACGGATGCAGGACGAGGCTGAATGCTTGTTCTTCCTCGCCGACTTGCACGCGCTGACGGTCGACGTCGATCCGGACGAGCTTCGCTCAAACGTGCGCGAGATGGCAGCGGCGCTGATCGCCAGCGGTATCGATCCCGCCAAGTCCACGGTCTTCGCGCACAGTGCCGTCCCCGCACATCCTGAACTCGCCTGGATCCTCGGCTGCACCGCCCGCATGGGCTGGCTCAACCGGATGACTCAGTGGAAGGACAAGGCAGGCAAGAACCGCGAAGGCGCGTCGGTCGGCCTGTTCAGCTACCCGGTGCTCCAGGCGGCCGACATCCTGCTCTACAACGCGACGCACGTGCCCGTCGGCGAGGACCAGAAGCAACACGTTGAGCTGACCCGCGACATCGCGCTGAAGTTCAACACCGACTATGACGTCGATCTGTTCGTGCCGCCCGAACCGTTCATCGGCGGCGGCACGGCGGCGCGGGTGATGAGCCTTCGGGACGGAAGCTCGAAAATGTCCAAGACGGACCCGTCGGACATGAGCCGGATCAACCTGACCGACAGCGACGATGAAATCGCGCAGAAGGTCCGCAAGGCTAAGACCGATCCCGAACCGCTGCCGGCCGACCCTGCCGGACTGGATTCCCGGCCCGAAGCGAAGAATTTGGTCGGCATATACGGTGCGGTCACCGACCAGAGCGTGGAGCAAGTTCTTGCCCAGTTCGCCGGTCAGGGATTCGGATCGTTCAAGCCAGCCCTGGCGGATGCCTTGATCGCATTACTGGCGCCGCTTCGCACGCGCCTCGAACAATTCCGCGCCGATCCGGCGGAGCTCGACCGGATCCTCGCGGCCGGCGCTGAACGGGCGAGCGAGCTCGCCGCACCTACGCTTGCAGCCGCGTACCGGGCCGTCGGTTTAACGCGCTAGTCAAACGCTTCATCGACGGTTCACCCCGCGACATGCTATAACCATCGGGATATAGGCGATTTTCCCGATTCGAAGGGGTGTAACATGCGTATCAGACAAGTCGCTGCAGCGCTCGCGCTCGGCATTTCAGCTCTCGGACTTTCGGCATGCGCCGAGTCCCTCAACACGGTCGTTTCGCGCTACCAGGCGATGCCTGCGCCGCAGGGACAGACATTCTTCGTCGTCGCGGGCGAAGGCATGGCAGCCAATGGCGGCCTCGAATTCCAGCGCTATGCCGGGATCGTTGCCCAGCAGCTTCAGGCTCGTGGCTATGCGCCGGCGGAAAGCCCGTCGAAGGCGACCATGCTGGTGCAGCTCGGCTACGGCGTGGACTCTGGCCAGACCCGGATCGTCCAGGACCCCTTCTATCGCAGCCGCTACGGCTACGGTGGTTTCTACGACCCGTTCTACAGTCCCTTCTATAGCCCGCGCTTCGGCCGCGGCTGGGGCTATTCCATGGGTTGGGATGATCCCTTCTGGTACGGCGGCGGCGTCGACAGCTATGTCGAATATCACAGCCAGATCGACCTCCATATCCGTCAGGCGGGCACCAATGCTCCGCTTTTCGACGGTCGCGCCCAGGCGCGGTCGCAGACCAACCGCCTCGACGTCGTCATTCCGAGCCTCGTGGATGCCATGTTCACCGGCTTCCCGGGTCGCAGCGGCGAAACGGTAAAGATCACGATCCCGACGCGGCCTGCCGCCTCGTAAGATCGCCCAGCTTTCGTCGGGGGCAAAAGAGAGGGCCCGCCGGAGCAATCCGGCGGGCCCTTCTTCTCGGCCGCGGAGACAGCCGAAAACCCCTCCCCCTATGGGTTACCCTTCGAGCTGCCGCGTAAGCAGCCGGATGTCGGCGTCGAGCTCCGCATCGCTGGCGCGCAATTTCTCGATCTGGCGAACGGCGTGGATTACCGTCGTGTGATCGCGCCCGCCAAACCTCCGGCCGATGTCCGGCAGCGACTTCGGCGTCAGCTGCTTCGACAGGTACATCGCAACCTGGCGCGGTCGAGCAACCTCGCGCGCCCGGCGCGCAGAGGTCATCTCGGCCTTGCGGATACGGTAATGCTCGGCGACCTGAGTCTGGATTTCGTCGATCGAAATGCGGCGCTGGTTGGCGCGAAGAACGTTGGCCAGCACTTCCTCGACGAATGCAACGTCGATGGTCCGGCCGGTCATCATGGCATAAGCGCCGATGCGGTTGAGCGCGCCTTCCAGCTCGCGCACCGACGAGGTCACGCGGCGAGCGAGGAAGTCAATCACCGGGCGCGACATTTCGACACCGGGCAGCACTTCAAGCTTGGCAACGATGATATTGAAGCGAAGCTCGTAATCCGCCGCGTTGATGTCGGCGACGAGGCCCCACGACAGGCGCGACAGGATGCGCGGTGCGATCCCGTCCAAATCCTGCGGCGCCCGGTCGGACGTGATCACCAACCGCCGCCCGGCAGTGATGATTTCGTTCATCGTGTGGAAGAATTCTTCCTGGGTCGAATCCTTGCCGGCGATGAACTGGACGTCGTCGATCAGCAGCAGGTCGGCGCTGCGCAGCCGCTGCTTGAAACCGATCGTGTCGTTCTCTTTGAGCGCGCGAATGAACTCGACCATGAACTTCTCGGCCGACATCGACACGACGCGCGCGCCGCGGTGATGCTGCAGGAAAGTGTGGCCGAGGGCATGCAGAAGGTGCGTCTTGCCTCGCCCGGTGCCGCCATGAATGAATAGCGGGTTGAAGCCCACGACCTGTGAGGTCGCTAGCGTCCGCGCGGCCGTTGCGGCCACTTCATTGGCCTTGCCGACGACGAATGTCTCGAAGCGATAGCGCGGGTCGAAATTGGGCGCGTTGGGATCGCGCTCTGAAGGAAGCGGCGCTTCCTCGAGGATCAGCAGCGGCGCTGGACGCGGTGCATCGGCGGCCGCAATGATCCGGACATCCCGAACCACGGGAAGGACCGTCTTCCACGCCAGGACCAGTCGCTCGCCGAAATGGGAGCGGACCCAATCGGCCATGAACTGGCTCGGCATGACAATGTCGAGCGACCCATTGTCAGGATCGAACGCGCCGATCTCGGCCGGCTTCAGCCAGCCGTCGAAAGTGCGGGCACCAAGGTCGCGGCGGAGACCCGACCGAATCGATTCCCAGGCTGCGTCGAGCGGCGCGGCGTGCGGCGCCGTCGCTAACTCGACAGACGAATTTGCCCCTCCGCCTTGCACTGGCTCGCGCCTCCCTCTTTTGACCCCCAACAGAAAGACAAAAGGATCCCGTCGCGCGCGATCCGAGTCGCGCACCCAAGGGTTCTTTTCTCTCTTGCCCCCGGCGCGGATTCGCACCCGGAAAGACCTTTCTGAGATTGTCGCGGGCAGCTTTCAAGCGCGATTTTTCACGAAAGTGAAATAAAGTGGCTTGACATAGGAAACAGGCCGATAGTTCGCGAAATTGGCCGAAAACAGCCATTTTTATGGTTAGCTTAATGTTAACGGCCACGCGAATCGCGGGAATTGCTGCATTTTTTTGACGGTCCAAAAACGAGACGGGCCGCCGGTTGCCCGACGACCCGCCAAAAGCGTTTTTAAACGGGACTTTTTAGCCCAGCGAGGCGACCCGCTTGGTCAGCCGCGAAAACTTCCGCGAGGCCGTGTTCTTGTGGATAACGCCGCGAGCGACGCCACGAGCCATTTCCGGCTGGACCTTCTTCAGCGCTTCGGCGGCTTCGGCCTTCTTGCCCGAATCGAGTGCCGACTCGACGGCCTTAATGAAGGTCCGGATGCGGCTGATTCGCGAGTGGTTGATCGTCTCGCGCGTCGCGTTGCGACGGATGCGCTTTTTGGCCTGCGGCGTGTTCGCCATGAATTCCTCGTGGGTCTAAAAAGGTCGGGTCTAATGAAAACGGCGCGGCCCAAGGCTCGCACCGGCGTGGCGGCTCCCCTAGCGGGATGTGCTCTTCAGGTCAACGCTGACAGCGAGGGCAATAGAAGGTCGACCGCCCTCCTTGCACGATCCGCCGGACGGTGCCCCCGCACGAGCATGCTTTGCCTTCGCGATCGTAGACTGAGAAGCTCTTGGAGAAATAACCGAGCTCGCCGTCGGGGCTGGCGAAATCGCGCAGGGTCGAGCCACCGGCAGCGATCGCTTCGGCAAGGACGTCGTGGATCGCCGGCACCAGGCGCTTCAGCCGCTCCAGAGAGATCGAGCCGCCCGCGCGCGTCGGGTGGATGCCCGCCCGATACAGCGCCTCGCACACATATATATTGCCAAGGCCGGCGACGATCCTTTGGTCGAGCAGCAGCAGCTTGATCGCCGCGCTCCGGCCCGCGAGCCGCCGATGAAGCTCCTTTGCGGTAAGGTCGAACGGTTCGGGCCCCAGCGCTTTGATCGCCGGCCAGTCGCCAAGCTCTGCGGTCGGCACCAGGTCGAGCGAGCCGAAGCGCCGCGCGTCATTGAGCGCGACCCGCCTCCCCCCGTCCGTGGTGATGATGAAATGGTCGTGCTTGAGCGTCTCGGTCGGGTCGACGCGCCAGTGGCCGGACATGCCGAGGTGGAAGACTAGCGTGTCGCCCCGGTCGGTGTCGATAAGTCCATATTTCGCGCGGCGCCTCAGCCCGGTAACGCGCGCGCCGGTGAGCCGCTGCCCCAGATCTTGCGGCAATGCTCGGCGAAGGTCGGGGCGGCGGGCCTCGACCTGGCTGATGCGGTGGCCGAGCAGGACTCGCTCTAGCCCGCGCACCGTTGTCTCGACTTCGGGAAGCTCCGGCATGGCCCGCGATATGGCGGAGCCGCGACAAGCCCGCTAGAGGCAGCCACCCTATGAGCGATAAGGTCAATTTCGGCGACGAGCTCGTCAGCCCCGAAGAGAAGACGCGGCGCGTCGGCGCGGTCTTCAGCTCCGTCGCGCGGCGCTACGACATGATGAACGACCTCATGTCAGGCGGGATGCACCGGCTGTGGAAGGATCGCTTCGTCGCTCGGGTGAAGCCGCGGCCGGGCGAGCATATTCTCGACATGGCTGGCGGTACCGGCGATGTCGCCTTCCGCATGGCGAAGCGCGGCGCGCTGGTGACCGTGTCGGATATCAATCCGGACATGCTTCAGGTTGGCCAGCGGCGGTCCGAGCAGCGGAAGCTGACGGGTCTCAGCTGGCAGGTCGAGAATGCGGAGACGCTGAGCTTCGCCGACGGCAGCTTCGACGCCTACACGATCGTGTTCGGCATCCGGAACGTGACCGACATTCCAGCGGCGCTGCGCGAAGCCTATCGCGTCTTGAAGCGCGGCGGGCGTTTCTATTGCATGGAGTTTTCGTCGAGCGACTGGCCGGGCTTCTCGACCATCTACGAAGCCTTCGCGTCGAACGTGATCCCGAAGATCGGCAAGGCCGTCGCCAACGACGAGGCGAGCTATCGCTACCTGGTGGAGAGCATCCGCCGATTCCCGCGGCCCGATGCCTTCAAGGCCATGGTCGCCCAGGCCGGCTTCGTTCGCGCCAGTGCTGAGCCCATGCTCGGCGGGCTGGTGACCATCCACTCGGGCTGGAAGATTTGACCACTTCGGTCACCCACCTGTGGCGTTTGCTAAAATGGGGCCGGACCCTGGCGAGGCACGGCGCGCTTCGCGGCATCGAGGCCGACCCGAATACCCCGCCTCCAGTGCGTCGGCTGGCGCGCATCGCTCGCTTCGGCGCGCGCGAGCCGAAGACGCCCGAATATGCCGCCGCGCTGGTCGCCATCGGCCCTGCCGCGATCAAGCTCGGCCAGGCGCTGTCAACCAGGCCTGACCTGGTCGGCGCAAGGGCCGCAGCGAACCTGTCGCAACTTCAGGACAACCTTCCGCCCGCCCCCTTCGCACTGATCAAGAAGACCATCGAGCAAAGCTTCGGCGCGCCCCTCGAAAGCCTTTATTCCGAGTTCGATGAAGTTCCGGTCGGCGCCGCCTCGATCGCGCAGGTCCACCGGGCGGTGACCACCGAGGGCCGCGAGGTCGCGGTGAAAGTTCTTCGCCCCGGCATCGAGGAAGAATTCGCCGAGGCGCTCGAAACCTATGAATGGGCTGCGGCTCATGTCGAGCGCTACGGCGGCGAAGCCGAGCGACTGCGTCCGCGTCTAGTCGTCGCTCAGTTCCGGCAATGGACAGCGCGGGAGCTCGACCTCCAGCGCGAGGGAGCGTCGGCGTCCGAGCTTCGCGAGAACATGATCGCCGAACCAGGCTATTACGTCCCCGAGATCGACTGGCGCCGCACCGCGCGAAAGGTCCTCACGCTAGAATGGCTTGACGGAATCAAGCTCAACGATCGCGAGGCGCTGGCGGCGGATGGCCAAGACTGCCCCGCGCTCGCGGCCACGCTGGTCAAGGCGTTTCTCCGCCAGGCGGTCGTCGACGGCTTCTTTCACGCCGACCTTCACCACGGAAACCTGTTCGCGCTGAAGGACGGCCGGATTGCCGCGATCGACTTCGGTATCATGGGCCGGATTGACCGCCGCGCGCGGGTGTGGCTTGCTGAAATCCTCTACGGCCTGATCACCGGCAATTACGAGCGCGTCGCCCAGATCCATTTCGACGCCCAATATGTCCCGGCGCACCATAATGTGCAGGAGTTCGCGACAGCGCTTCGCGCCGCCGGTGAGCCGATCCGCGGCCTTCCGGTCAAGGAAATCAGCATCGGGCGAATGCTCGACAGCCTGTTCTCGATCACGCGCGATTTCGACATGCAGGTGCAGCCGCATCTGCTGCTTCTCCAGAAGACAATGGTGATGAACGAAGGAGTCGCCTCGACGCTCGATCCGGACATCAACATGTGGGAGACGGCCGAGCCATTCATCAGCGAATGGATTCGGTCCGAACTCGGCCCCGAAGTTTATTACGCCGACCGGATCATCGAGTTTGTCCGCGCCCTGAAAAAGGTGCCGGACCTGATCAATCGGCTCGACGAATATTATCCGCCGCGCGGCGCCGCACCACCACCTCCGCCGCTTCCGGAAATCGCGGTCATCGAACAAAAGAACTGGTGGGGCTATGCCTTCGCCGGCTTGCTAGGAGCCGCGGCCGCTGCTGCATTAATGCTGATTTTCTAAGGGGGGACATATGCTGAGATTTTCGATCGCGCTGGCGCTTGCCGCGCCCCTGATCGTGGCCGTCGCCAGCCCTGCTGCTGCCACCGCGCCAGCCGCGACGGAACACAGCCAGCTTGTCAGCCTGTTCGCCGACTGGCGCGCTTTCAACCACCCGCGGATCGTCCGCGGGACGCCCGATTATTCAGCAGCCGCGATGGCGACAAAGGCTCGTCGCTTGCCCGCATTCAAGCGTCGCTTGGCCGCGATCAACACCACGGGTTGGAGCGCGTCTGACCGAGGCGACTATCGCCTCGTCGAAGCCGAGATGAACGGGCTCGACTTCTTCTTGCGTGTGCTGAAGCCCTGGGCGCGCGATCCGGGCTACTACCAGACGATCTTCGCCGAGATGAGCGACGTGCCGGCGCACGAAGGACCGTCCGCCGAACCCAATATCGACCTCCACAATTTCACTTACCCGCTATCGCCCGCCGATGATGCAAAACTGACTGAGATGATCGGCGCCGTGCCGGCGATGCTGGCCGACGCCAAGGTCAATCTCGCCGGCAGCCAGGCGCACGATCTGTGGGCCTATGGCGACCGCGCCTTCAACGAGCAGGCGGAGGTGTTGGCTAAGCTCGAGGCGGGCACGCTCGTCATGAACGACCTCGGTGGAAAGCGTCCGGCATCATTGCAAGGCGCCTCACCGGCCCTCCGGACCGCGGTCGCCAACGCGCGCGTTGCGACCGAGCAATTCGCCGCTTGGGTTCGCGAGCAGGCACCAAAGCGCAAGGGACCTTCGGGGGTCGGCAAGGCCAATTACAATTGGTACCTGAAGCACGTCCTGTTGAGCCCCTATGACTTTGACCAGCAGCAGGTGCTCCTGCAGCGTGAGCTCGATCGGTCGCTTGCGTCGCTGCGGCTGGAGGAAGTGCGCAACCGCGCCGCTCCGCCGATTGCGGAGATCAGCGATCCGGCGGCTTATCGCCGCATGGCCGACCAGCACACCGAAAAGCTTTACCGCCTGCTGGCCGACACGGGCATTATCACCGACCAGCCCTATTACCGCGCGGCGCTTGCCGGGCAGACCGGCGATTATACTCCGCCCGCAGAACGCAACTTCTTCACCCACGTGACCGCGCTCGATCCGCTACCGCTGTCGAGCCACCAGTTTCACTGGATCGAGCTCGCGCGACTTCGCCATGAACCGCACCCAAGCCCCATCCGCGACACCCCGCCCCTATTCAACATCTACGCGGACCGGTCCGAAGGTTTTGCCACCGCGATGGAAGAGATCGTGGTGCAGGCTGGGCTGTATGACGACATTCCACATGGCCGAGAGCTGGTGTGGATCATGCTTGCCAATCGCGCCGCCCGCGGCCTCGCCTCGCTCCGGGTGCAAGCCAACGAGATCGGCCTCGACGAAGCCGGCAAGTTTCATGCGGGCTGGACTCCGCGGGGCTGGTCCGACGCCACGAGCAAGCTGGTAGGGTTCGAGCAGCTGCTCTACCTTCGCCAGCCCGGTTATGGGCCGAGCTACATCGTCGGTAAGATGGATCTCGACCATCTGCTCGCGCTCGCATCGCATCGCGCCGAGCTTGAAAAGCGACCGTATGACAATCGCGCCATCTTCGCCTCGATCTGGGCCTCTGGCATCGTCCCGCCGACGATCATCGAGGACGAGATAGCGGAAATGCCCGCGGCGCGGTAAATCGCGGCCATGGCACGCGTTCTCCTCATCGTCGGCGGCGGCATCGCGGCCTACAAGTCGCTCGAGCTTGTGCGGCTCCTCAAAAAAGCGGGGCACCAGGTCACGCCGGTCCTGACCAAGGGCGGCGAGCACTTCGTCACCGCCATGAGCCTTGGCACTTTAGCCGAAAGCCAGGTCCATAGCTCGCTGTGGGAATTGAAGGACGAGGTCGAGATCGGTCACATCCAGTTGAGCCGCGCGGCCGATTTCGTGCTTGTCTGCCCGGCGACCGCCGATCTCCTCGCGAAGATGGCGGCGGGTATCGCCGACGACCTTGCGACCACACTGCTGCTTGCGACTGACAAGCCGGTGGTCGTCGCTCCGGCGATGAACGTCCGCATGTGGCTGCACCCGGCAACTGCGCGCAACATCCAGCAGCTGGTGGACGACGGCGTCCGCGTGATCGAGCCCGCCGAGGGAGAGATGGCGTGCGGCGAGTTCGGGCCGGGGCGCCTTCCCGAGCCGCAGGACATCATGGACCAGCTCGCCGACCTGCTGAAGTGAGCCTAGCGAACAAGCACATTCTGGTCACCGCCGGCCCGACGCACGAGCCCATTGATCCGGTGCGAGTCATCGCCAATCGCTCATCGGGGCGGCAGGGCTTTGCAGTCGCCGCGGCTGCAGCCGAAGCCGGAGCGCGCGTCACCCTGATCGCCGGACCAGTCACACTCGAGACTCCGCCAGGAGTCACGCGGATCGACGTCGAAGCAGCGGAAGAAATGGCTCAAGCGGTTTTCGCTGCTTTGCCCGCTGACGCTGCCATCCTCGTTGCCGCGGTCGCGGACTGGCGGGTTGAGCAATCAACCACGAAGCTCAAGAAGAGCGACGGCCCGCCAAAGCTGAGGTTCACAGCGACGCGCGACATATTGGCGGAACTCGGCGCAAGCTCTCAGCGCCCCCAATTGCTGGTCGGATTTGCTGCCGAAACCGAGCGGGTCGTCGAGCGGGCGATTGCTAAGCGCGAAGGGAAGGACGCCGACTGGATCGTCGCCAACGACGTCTCGGGCGACGTCATGGGTGGGCATCGCAACCGGGTGCACCTCGTCACCGCCGATGGCGTTGAAGACTGGCCGGAAGGGTCGAAAGAAGAAGTCGCGCGAAAGCTTGTCGCACGGATCGACGGGGCGCTGCGCTAGGCGGCCTGGTCGACTCCACCCGGCGGAAGGAATAAAATCAGGGGCGAAGAACGGAGGGCGGGATGAAACGCTTTCTTGCTTTGACCTTCTGTCTGGCCTTGCTCGGGGCTTCGAATCCGCCAGTTGCGGTTGAAAGTGCAACGGGCGACTGGAGCAGGCTCCAGTTGCTCAACCAGAACGGCTACGAGCACCTCGACACGAAGGTGATGGCGCGCCTGTATCAGATCGCCAAAAACGGCCAGTGCAGCCTGTCTGGCTATGACCGCGACGGCCTTCACTTCGACATGTCGTTCGCGGCGCAATTCGATCCCAGCGGATCAGTGCGGCGAATTGTCATCCCGAAGCTCAATTGCCCCGAAGCCGAAGGAATCATTGGCGGGGCACTGCTCGCAATGATCGAGGCGGGCGACTATCGACCGACGGGGAAAAGCACCCACGACGGCTGGTATCGCGGAGAGTTCGCCTTCGGGTTCGAATGAACTAGGCGCAAGCCCTGCAACGGGGCGCCGCGGGAATGGCGATAGCCCGCCAGCTGAGCTTCTCGCCGTCGAATAAATGAACCTTGCCGGCCTGGTCTTCGCCAACGCCGACGGCCGTGTTGATCGCGAGCATGGCGGCGAAACTTCCGACGGTTGCGGTCAGCGCGCCAAGCACGCCGAGCTCGGCGCAATTGTCGCAATCTTCGGCATCGAAGGCGTCCCCGACGAAGCAGCGATAGCAGGGCTTTGAGCGAAACAGCCCGACCTGCCCCTGGAACTGGACCGCGGCGGCGGAAATGAGCGGAATGCCAAGCGCCACGCAGGCGTCGCTTACCGCCAGCCGCGTGGCGAAATTATCGCTGCCGTCGATCACCAGGCCGTGCCCGGACAACAGGTGGGCCGCGTTAGCGGAATCGATCCGCTCCTGGATCGGTTTCGCATCGACGAAGCGGTTGAGTCGCTGAATGAACTGGAGTGCGAGGTCTGCCTTAGAATAGCCGGCATCCCGCTCGCGAAACAGTGGCTGGCGGTGCAGGTTGGCAAGCTCCACGACGTCGTCGTCGATGATCGTCAGCTGGCCGACGCCGGCTCCTGCGAGCGCCGGAATGACTGCGCTGCCAATGCCGCCCGCGCCAATGACCGCGACCTTCGTTTCCTTGAGCTTGCGTTGGCCCACACCGCCAACCTGCGGCAACACGATGTGCCGCGCGTAACGCTCAAGCTCGTCGTCGCGGAGGGTCACTGCCCGCCAGTCATTGGCCTGTCGAACCGAAGCCCCCGGCTCCCCTGCTGGTACCGCTTAGCTCCGCCACCTCGGTGAAATGCGCCTTGGTCACAGGGGCCGGCACCAATTGCGCAATCCGCTCGCCGCGGCGGACCTCGAACGGCTCAGTGCCAAGGTTGGCGAGAATGACCTTCACCTCGCCGCGATAGTCCTCATCGATCGTGCCGGGCGTGTTGAGGCAGGTGATGCCGTGCTTAAGCGCGAGACCGGACCGCGGGCGGACCTGCACTTCATATCCCGGCGGGATGGCGATCGCGAAACCGGTCGCAACGGCATACCGCTGGCCAGGGGCCAAGGTCAGATCCTCGGCAGCGACCACGTCGAGGCCGGCCGCGCCGTCGGTGGCATAACTTGGCGCAGGTAAACTATTGCCATGCGGCAACCGTTGTAGTTGAATTTCGATCATTTGCTCTTCTTCCGGGCGGGCTTCCGGCCACCCTTCTTGGCCGGACCCTTGGCGGCGCGCTCATCGATCAAGCGCACGGCTTCGTCCAGTGTCACGGCCTTGGGGTCTGCGCCTTTGGGCAAGGTTGCGTGCGTCACCCCGTCGCTGACGTAAGGCCCATAACGGCCCTCCATTACCTTTACGTCCTTGCCGTTCGGGTGCTTGCCGAGCACCGCGATCGGCTCCCGGGAGGCGCCGCTCTTGCGGCCTGCCCCCGACGCCGCATCCGCGAGCTTCGAAACCGCGGCGTTCATGCCCGTTTCAAACACTTCGGCGGTCGAGCTCAGCTTCGCATATTTGCCGTCGTGCGCGAGGTATGGCCCGTAACGACCGATCGACGCCGTGATCGGCTTGCCGGTCTCGGGATGCGCGCCGATTTCGCGGGGCAGCGACAGCAGCCGCTCGGCTACCCCCTGGTCCACATCCGAAAGCGGAATGTCCTTGGGAATTGAGGCGCGCTTGGCGTCGGCGCCCTCGCCGCGCTCGACATACGGCCCGAACCGCCCGCTCTTGAGCGAAATCCCATCGCCGAGGTCCTGAGGGCCGTCGCTCTGCGCCTGGTCGCCGCCCTGCCCGAACTTCTGCGTATATTTGCAGTCGGGATAGTTGGAGCAGGCCACGAACGCGCCGAACTTGCCGCCACGCAGGCTCAACCGACCGTTGCCGCACTGCGGGCAGATGCGCGGGTCGCTGCCGTCGGCGCGCGGCGGATAGAGCCAAGGGCTGAGGAATTCGTCGAGCGCCTGGGTGATCTCGCTCGGCTTCTGGTCCATGACCTCGCCCGCCTTGGGCTTGAAGTCGCGCCAAAAGGCATCGAGCAGTTTCTGCCAGTCAAGCCGCCCGCCCGACACGTCGTCGAGCTCTTCCTCCAGCTCCGCGGTATAGTCGTAGCTGACGTATTTCTCGAAGAAGCGCTCGAGGAACGCAGTCACCAGCCGCCCGCTCTCCTCGGGAATGAAGCGGCCCTTGTCGATGCGGACATATTCGCGGTCCTTCAAGGTCTGCAAGATCGACGCATAGGTCGACGGCCGCCCGATCCCCAGTTCCTCGAGCCGTTTGACCAGGCTCGCTTCCGAATAGCGCGGCGGCGGCTGGGTGAAGGATTGGGTCGCATCCACCCCGGTCTTCGCCGGCGCATCGCCTTCGCGAAGCGCGGGCATCCGCGCCGTTTCCTCGTCCGCCACGTCGTCGCGGCCTTCGTCGTAGAGCGCCATGAATCCCGGGAAGAGCACCACCTGCCCGCTCGCCCGCAGCGTGACCCGCCCCGCGCCGTCGGTCAGCTCGACCGTCGTCCGCTCGAGCCTGGCCGAGGCCATCTGGCTCGCCAGCGCCCGGTTGAAGACCAGTTCGTAAAGGCGGGCATGATCGCCTGACGCGGCCTGGCGCCGCTCGAAGTCGGTCGGCCGGATCGCTTCGTGCGCTTCCTGCGCGTTCTTGATCTTGCTCTGATATTGCCGCGGGCGGTCGGGCACGTAGCCGGCGTCATAGCGGTTCGCGATCGCCTTACGCGCCGCGCTGATGGCCTCCGGCGCCATGTCGACGCCATCGGTCCGCATGTAGGTGATGAGCCCATCCTCGTAGAGGCTTTGCGCGACCCGCATCGTGTGGCTCGCCGAAAAGCCGAGCTTGCGCGCCGCTTCCTGCTGCAAGGTCGACGTCGTGAACGGCGGCGGCGGGTTCTTGGCAAAGGGCTTGGTCTCGACCGACGAGACGGTGAAATGCCCCGCCTCGACCGCTGCCTTCGCGGCATCCGCCTCGCTCTTGTTGCCGATCGTCAGCCGGTCGATCTTCTTGCCGTCGAACTGTGCGAGCCGGCCCACGAAGCGCTGCCCGTCGGCCTCGAAGCTCGCGCTGACCTGCCAATATTCCTGCGGCTTGAAAACCTCGATCTCGCGCTCGCGGTCGACGATCAGCCGCAGCGCCACCGACTGCACCCGTCCCGCCGACTTCGCGCCCGGAAGCTTGCGCCACAGGATCGGCGACAGGGTGAAGCCGACCAGATAGTCGAGCGCCCGGCGCGCCCGGTAGGCGTCGATCAGATCCTCGTCGAGCCCGCGTGGGCGCTTCATCGCCTCGGTCACCGCCGAGCTGGTGATCGCATTGAACGTCACGCGCTGGACGTTCGCCGGGAGCGCCTTCTTGCCTCGGAGCACCTCCTGCACATGCCAGCTGATCGCCTCGCCCTCGCGGTCAGGGTCGGTGGCGAGGATCAAGGTATCGGCGTTCTTCGCCTCGTCGGCGATCGCCTTCATCTGCTTCGACCGGTCGGGCGAGACCTGCCACTGCATGTCGAACCCATGCTCCGGATCGACGGAGCCGTCCTTCGGCGGCAGGTCGCGCACGTGACCGAAGGACGCGAGCACGCGGTGCCCGCTCCCCAGATACTTTTCGATGGTTTTCGCCTTGGCCGGCGATTCGACGACTACGAGCTTCAAAATAACCCCTCACGCATACGCGTAAGGTGGGGACGGCAGAATCACCGCGTCAAGCGGGCGTCGCTCAGCCCCCTTATGCAAACACCTCTCCTAGCGACTGCATTGGCGGATTGGATACGAGGAACAAGGCGATGGCGGCATGCCAACCCACGACGAGCGCGAAGCTCACACCCGTGTTGACTACGATACTCATTGCGATCGGCATCGCTGACGCGAGTACAGCTCCCAGTGTCACAGAGAGCCCGAACAGAGGAACATAGACGACCAGGAGAAGGCCAAGGATGGGCCAGAAGTGGCCCGCGGTACGATCCCAACTCTTCCGAAGTGCCGCCGCGGCCCCATTGCGTTCCGCAAGGACAATAGGACTGGCCATCGACCAACGAACCCACAGGATGATGCCCGGAATCACGAGCAGCAAAAGCCCGAGCAAAATGCCCAGTCCGCTCAGAACGTTGACGCCGATGATGGTTCCCGAGCCACGCGCGTCGGAGTCACGCTTGCCAAATTTCGCAAGCAGCGAGGCGGTAATCCACCACTGAAAACCGATGCTCACGAATGAGAACAGCAGGCTTCCCGAACGCTGATCAGTTCTTAGGTCGAGCAGTACGCCAACGGTCGCGAGAACCAGGCTTGCAACAAGCGCTCTCCATGAATTTCTCGCAAGTAGCGAAACGGTCTCGCTGAGCAACGAACCAACTTCGAATCTCGCTTCCATCATTGCCCCCTCAAACTTACTCTATTCCCGGCGTGGCGATCTAATCTTCCCGCTAAGTCCAGTTCCAGCAACGCCATTTGCACCGCCCCGCTCGGCGCGCCCGACAGACGGATGATTTCGTCGACCGGGACCGGCGACGGGCCGAGAAGCTCCCCCACCACTCCAAGCGCGTCGTCGCCGTTCAGCTCCTCTGCTGGCTCATAAGGCGTAACAGCCGCGCACACGCTGCTCGCTGGCAGCCGGATCGCCTCGACCACGTCGTCGGCGTTCTGCACCAGGGTCGCGCCGTCGCGGATCAGCTGGTTGCAGCCCTGCGCGCGCGGATCGAGCGGCGATCCCGGCACCGCCATCACCTCGCGCCCCGCCTCCGCTGCCAGTCGTGCGGTGATCAGCGACCCCGATCTCGGCGCCGCTTCGACCACCACCGTCCCCGCGCCAAGCCCGGCGATGATGCGGTTGCGATAGGGGAAGTGCCTTGCCCTCGGCTCGGTGCCAGGCGGCATTTCGGCGATCACCAGCCCGCGCTCGAACATTGCGGTCTGTCGCGCTTCATTTTCCGGCGGATAGAAGATGTCGATGCCACCGGCGACGACGCCAATCGTGCCGCTCTCAATCGCGCCGTCGTGCGCGGCGCTGTCGATTCCGCGGGCCAACCCCGACACCACGACCAGTTCGCGTTGTCCGAGCTCATGCGCGAGGCCCCGGGCGAAGCGGCACGCAGCCGCCGAGGCATTGCGCGCGCCGACCATGCCGACAGCGGTTCTGTCGAGCAGGCCAAGCTGCCCCTTCGCAATCAGCAGCGGCGGGGCGTCCTCGAGCTCTGCGAGCAACCTCGGATAAAGTCCTTGCCCCACCGCAACGAACCGCGCGCCAAGCTTGTCGACCCGGGCAATTTCCCGCTCTGCCGCGTCGCGCGTGGCGATCGGCGGCGCCCTGCCCCCGCCACGCCGGGCCAGGTCGGGAACCGCCTCGAGCGCCTTCCCGGCGCTTCCGAAGCGAGCGACCAGCTGGCGATAGGTAACCGGCCCGACACCCGGGGTCCGGACAAGCCTCAGGCGGTCGACGAGGTCTTCTTCGATCCTATGCGTGGCTCGGTTCCTTTCAAGAGGCGGAGGATATTTTCGCGATGCTTCCAGAGGATCAGCACAGCGAAACCGAGCAGCATGGGTAAGAGAGATGAATGAACGACAGCAGCGGTGATCGGGGCGCTAACCGCCGCGGTCATTCCTGCCACCGACGAGATTCGGGTCGTCCGAAGCAGGATTAGCCAGACAAAGGCGTAAACGACGGCTGCTGGCCACAGCATTGGGATGAGCACACCGAGAAGGGTTGCGACGCCCTTCCCGCCCCTGAACTTCAACCACACGGGATAGAGATGGCCGATGAAGGCGCCGGCGCCAGCAATAGGCCCCATCCCCCAGCCGACGAACCTTTGAGCGAGGATCACGGCGGCCGTGGCCTTGAGGCAATCGAGGATCAGCGTCAGCGCCGCCAGCCACTTGCTTCCGGTCCGCAGGACGTTGGTCGCCCCGATATTGCCCGAGCCGATCTGACGCAGGTCGCCCTTGCCGAACATTCGGGTCAGCACGAGCCCGAATGGGATTGAACCGAGTAAATAGCCAAGCGCCAGGGCCAGGATGATCGAACGGTCCATCGCGGGGGTGGTAGGGCGCGCGGCTTGCGGCTGTCCAGTCTCCGCGCCACAGAGCGCGGGTGGATCCGAACGCTCCCCTCCTCTTCTTCGATTCCGGGGTCGGCGGCCTGTCGGTGCTGGGGCCGACGCGCGCCCTCCTTCCGACGGCGCCGATCGTCTACGTCGCCGACAGTGCGGGCTTTCCTTACGGCAAGAAAAGCGATGCGGAGCTTGCCAGCCGCGTTCCCGCCTTGCTCGGCCGGCTGGTCGAGCGTTTCCGCCCGCGCCTCGCGATCATCGCTTGCAACACCGCATCGACCATCGCGCTCGACCATGCGCGCTCGGCGCTTGATGTGCCGATCGTCGGCACCGTCCCGGCAATCAAGCCGGCGGCGGAGATGTCGAAGAGCCGCGTGATCGGCGTGCTCGGTACCGAAGCGACGGTGCGCCAGCCCTATGTCGACGACCTCGCCGCAAAATTTGCGCCCGACTGTACCATTTTCCGCCACGGCTCGCCCGAGCTCGTTGAGCTGGCCGAGGCGAAACTTGCCGGGGAAGAGGTTACCGTCGACGCGGTCCGCGCCGCGGCCGAGCCGATGTTTGGCCAGCCCGGTGGGGATCGGATCGACACGGTGGTCCTCGCCTGCACGCACTTCCCACTGCTCGAGGATGAGCTTCGCATGGCCTTCCCCGGTGTCGACTATGTCGATGGCGGTCCCGGGATCGCACGGCGAATCGCTTATCTGACCCGCGAGCAACCCTGGCCGGCCGAGCGGCCTCCCGGAATCGCATTGTTCACGAGCACGGTCCGTGAACCTTTGCTAAGGTCGCTTGCCACTTACGGCCTGGACGAGGTGCACACGCTCTAGTTGGCTATGGCGTTGCGAAAGGGTGGCGGCTAAAGGCGCCCGCAAACGAGGGTTACTGTTGGACTACGACCGCATTTTCAGATCGGCGATCGAGCGCCTTCATGACGAGGGCCGCTACCGCGTGTTCGTCGACATTCTGCGCACCAAGGGCAGCTTCCCGAACGCCCATTGCTTCGGCGGCAACGGGCCCAAGCCGATCACCGTCTGGTGCTCGAACGACTATCTTTGCATGGGCCAGCATCCGGCCGTCGTGGAAGCGATGGAGACCGCACTCCGCCAAGTCGGCGCGGGCTCGGGCGGCACCCGCAACATCAGCGGCAACACGCATTACCATACCGAGCTGGAAGCCGAGCTGGCCTCGCTTCACGGCAAGGAAGGCGCGCTACTCTTCACGTCGGGCTATGTCTCGAATGAGGCGGCGCTCTCGACCTTGGGCAAGCTTCTCCCCGGCTGCGTCATCTTTTCCGACGAGTTGAATCACGCCTCGATGATCGCGGGGATCAAGAACAGCGGCTGCGAAAAGCGCGTGTTCCGCCACAACGATCTCGAGCATCTCGAAGAACTCCTCGCGACCGAGGATGCCGACGCGCCCAAGTTGATCGCGTTCGAGAGCGTCTATTCGATGGACGGCGACATCGCCCCCATCGGCGCAATCTGCGACCTCGCCGATAAATATAATGCGCTGACCTACCTCGATGAGGTCCACGCCGTCGGCATGTACGGCGAGCAGGGCGGCGGCATCAGCGACCGCGATTCGGTCGCCGACCGGCTGACCATCGTCGAAGGAACGCTCGGCAAGGCCTTCGGCGTGATGGGCGGCTATATCGCGGCGGACAAGACGATCATCGACTGCATCCGGAGCTACGCGCCGGGCTTCATTTTCACCACGTCGCTGTCGCCGGTCCTGGTTGCCGGTGCGCTTGCCAGCGTCCGCCATCTCAAGGCTTCGAACGCCGAGCGGATCGCGCAGCAGGAATCTGCCGCGATGCTCAAGGCAAAGTTCACTGCTGCCGGCCTACCGCTGATGCCGAGCGTGACTCACATCGTGCCGCTGCTCGTCGGCTGCCCGGTCAAGACCAAGCGGATCAGCGACATCCTGCTCGCCGAATACGGCCTCTACGTTCAGCCCATTAATTTCCCGACCGTGCCGCGCGGCACCGAGCGGCTGCGCTTCACACCCGGTCCGCACCACAACGCCGAGATGATGGATGAGTTGGTCGGTGCGCTGATCGAGATTCTTAGCCGCGACGAGATCAGAATCGCCGCCTGAGGCTGGCGAATCCCGCGCGCCTGGCTTAGCAAGGGCCATGCGCATCGTACTCACCGCGGACCATGCCGGTGTCGAGCTCAAGGACGAGCTTTCCGGCTGGCTCTCAGACCAAGGCCATGAGGTTCTCGACCTCGGCACCCACGGCCATGAAAGCGTCGATTATCCGCGCTTCGGCGCGATGATGGCCGAGGCTTTGGCCGATGGACGCGCCGAACGCGGGATCACCGTCTGCGGCTCGGGCATCGGGGTCGCCATCGCCGCGAACCGCAACCCCGCATGTCGGTGCGCGCAGGTCGCCGAGCCGCTGTCCGCCTCGCTTGCGCGGCAGCACAACGACGCCAATGCCATCGCACTTGGTGCCCGTTTGATCGGTTCCGAGATGGCGAAAGCGTGCGTAACCGCCTTTTTGACGTCGGATTTCCTCGGCGGACGCCATCAACGGCGCGTCGATCAGCTCGCCGACCCCTCTTCGCAACGGGAAAATGCCTGATGGCCACCGCCGCCGATATCGAGAAATTGTCTGAGAACTATCGCGTCCCCGCCGGCTTCTTCACGAGCGGGTTGAGCGCCAAGGACTCGGCCGTCGAGGACGCCATCCACGACGAGCTTCGCCGCGAGCAGACCCAGATCGAGCTGATTGCCTCGGAGAATGTCGTCAGCAAGGCGGTGCTCGAAGCGCAGGGCTCGGTCCTCACCAACAAATATGCCGAAGGTTATCCGGGCCGCCGCTATTACCAGGGTTGCGCGCCGTCCGACGCCGTCGAGACCTTGGCGATCGAGCGGGCCAAGAAGCTGTTTGGCTGCGGTTTCGCGAACGTCCAGCCTCACTCGGGCGCCCAGGCCAATGGCGCGGTCATGATGGCGCTGCTGAAGCCCGGCGACACGATCATGGGGATGAGCCTAGCCGCGGGCGGGCACCTGACCCACGGGGCGCCGCCGGCGCAGTCGGGCAAATGGTTTAACGCGATTCAGTATGGCGTTCGCCAGGACGACCATCTGGTCGACTTCGACGAGGTTGAGCGGCTGGCCAAAGAGCATCAGCCAAAGATGATCATCGCAGGCGGCTCCGCTTATCCGCGACACCTCGACTTCGCCCGCTTTCGCGCCATCTGCGATGAGGTTGGAGCGCTACTGTTCGTCGACATGGCGCACTTTGCCGGCCTAGTCGCTGCGGGCGAGCATCCGACCCCGTTCGGCCATGCGCATGTCGTCACCACCACCACCCACAAGACTCTTCGCGGACCGCGCGGCGGCATGGTCCTCACTGACGACGAAGACATCGCCAAGAAGGTGAACTCCGCGGTCTTCCCGGGACTGCAGGGCGGCCCGCTCATGCACGTCATCGCCGCCAAGGCCGTCGCGTTCGGCGAGGCGTTGCAGCCCGAGTTCAAGGATTATGCGAAGGCAGTGATTGCCAACGCCAAGACGTTGGCAGGACGGTTGAAGGAGCGTGGAGCCGATCTCGTCGCGGGCGGCACCGACACGCATCTTGCGCTGGTGGATCTTCGCCCGCTTGGCCTCACCGGCAAGGATGCAGACGAGAGCCTCGAACGCGCCGGGATCACCTGCAACAAGAACGGCGTTCCGTTCGACCCGCTGCCTCCGGTCAAGACGAGCGGCATCCGGGTCGGGTCGCCGGCCGCAACTACGCGCGGTTTCGGCATCGCCGAGTTCCGCCAAGTGGCTGACATGGTCGCGGACGTCCTGGACGGTCTCAAGGACAAGGGTCTCGAGAACAACGGGTCGGTCGAGAAAACGGTGAACGAACGCGTCCGCGAGCTGTGTGCTCGCTTCCCGATTTACCAGGGATAGGCCAGAGCACGAGATGCGCTGCCCATTCTGCGCGCACGAAGACAGCCAGGTCAAAGATAGCCGGCCGAGCGAGGATGGCGCGGCCATCCGGCGCCGGCGCCAGTGCGAAGCCTGCGGCGCGCGCTTCACGACATTCGAGCGCGTTCATCTGCGCGACCTGACCGTGGTCAAGAAAGATGGCAAGCGCGAGCAGTTCGACCGCTCAAAGCTCGAGCGGGCGATCGGCCATGCAACGCGCAAACGGGACATCCCCGTTTCCAAGATCGAGCAACTGGTGAGCGGCGTTCAGCGCCAGCTCGAGACCCGCGGCGACGAAGTGTCGACCAGCGCGATTGGCGAAGCAGTGATGGCCGGGCTCAAGGCGCTCGACCACGTCGCCTACATTCGCTTCGCCAGCATTTACAAGGACTTCAGCGACCCCGGCGACTTCGCCGAAATCGCCGAGCGGGTCGAGAAGGAAGCCACCCCTCCGGGGCACGAAAAGCTGCTGTGAGCGAGCTCAACAAGCCGGTCATCGTTCTCGTTCGTCCGCAGCTTGGCCAGAATATTGGCAAGGCCGCGCGCGCCATGCTCAATTTCGGGCTGACCGAAATGCGGCTAGTCGAACCCCGCGATGGCTGGCCCAACCCCGACGCAGGCCCTTCAGCGAGCGGAGCGGACGCCGTGCTCGAGCAGGCCCGGGTCTTCGCCACGGTGCCCGAAGCAATCGGCGACTGCTCGACGGTATTCGCGTCTACAGTACGTCGCCGGGATCTGGTGATGCCGGTCGTCGGACCGGAGCAAATGGCCGACACCATCAGTCGATCCGCCGGGCGGTGCGCCATCCTGTTCGGCCCCGAGCGGTCCGGCCTCGAGACCGAAGACGTCGCGCTCGCCAACGCGATCGTGACTGTCCCGATCAACCCAGAGTTCGGATCGCTGAACCTCGCCCAGGCGGTTATCCTCCTTGCCTACGAATGGTCAAAGCGGAGCGCGCTCGCACAACCGCCGGTCAAGGAGTTGGAACCGGTCGCACCGCTCGTGGAAACCGAGGGCCTGATCGGACAGCTTGAGGAAGCGCTGACCGCGAAGGGTTACTATCATCCCCCGTCGCGCACCCAGGCAACCAAGAACACCATCCGCACCATCTTCACCAAGACCGGCTGGTCCTCCCGCGAAATCAAGGCGGTACGGGGCATCATTCGCGCATTAATTGGTCCCACGCGCCATCATAACTGATTGTAATCCTTGGCGCGGTCTGGCAGAGACGGCGCCTCAATCAGAATCTTGTAGCGAGGGTCACCATGTCGATTTTGATCGCGGCGATGTTGCTTGCCGTCCAACAAGCCGTCCCGGCAGACACGGGCGCTCCGGCTGCTCAGAAGAAAAAGCCGCAGCAGATCTGCGAGATGGTCGAAGTGACTGGCAGCCGTGCGCGGAAGCGCGTTTGCCGCGATGCGAGCGGCCGGCTCGACCTCGGCCCGGGCGTGTCGGACATGAGCTCGCAGGGCACGCAGCAGCGTCAGAACTATCTGAGCAATCAGCCAGCTGGCGGTGGCGGCAGCCACTAAGCGCCCTGAGCGGACCGCTTCCAAGCGGCGTCGCTAAAATAATCGAATGGCCTCTCCGACGAGAGGCCGATGGAGCGCCTGCGGCAGATTTGTTGCCGCGGGCGCTCGTTCTATCCAGCGCCGCCCTTCGAGAATCTCATCGGCCAGCCGGACGCGGTCATTCGCCTGGCGCTCACGCCGATCCGCTTCGCTGAACTGCTGGCCGGGGTTCTTGGAATAATGGGACAGAATCTCGCCGAGTTCGCTTTCGCGGGGCCGGGCGGCAACGCCGAGATGGGCGAGCGCTGCATCGACAATCCGCGACGGTTCCGAGAATAGAGTTTCCGCGTCCAGGCCACGTGCCGAAGACTGCACCTCGAGCGCATCTGAAAAGATCAGGGTTTGCGCCAGCCAAAGCGCCGCAGCACGTTCCGCAGTGGTGCGGGCATCAAGGGTGCCAATCCGTTTGAACAAAGCGGGCCCCAGTTGATCGGTGACCCGATCAACCCATTTCCGATGTGCGCCGTCCCGCAAGATTGCCAACAGGTAAGATTCGAGCGCCATGTGAAGGAAGATTGCCGGCGCGTGGGGGTCAAGCTCGAGTAACTCATTCAGGATGAAGTTCACTGGCACATTGGCTTTGACGATTGCCGGTTCGCCTTCCGCGAATCGGCGCGCCGCCAGCCGGTGCGCAAGCGCCAGCTTCTCCGACCAGCGCGCCGACCGACGACTGCTCGCGGATTCTATCGCAAGCTGGCGAAGCGGCGGAGGCTCCCGAAGAACCAAATTGGCGCCCGGCAAGTCGAGCGCCCGCGAAAGCAGGGTCGAGCCGCAGTGAGCGATGTGGAAAATCCATGCCAATCTCGGCGATGGCGGGAGGCCGGAGGCCGCATCTAGCAGCGGCAGGAGGTCGCGCCGGTGCGGGTTCGGATCCACGGGAGCCGCACGCGCATCGAGGAAGATCGACCGATGATAGGATTGGCGGTTCATCGAGAGAAAGACCGCGTCCCGGCCATCCATCGTGAGGAAATGCTGTTCAGGGCTTGAGAACAGTCCCGCAACGTCGAGGTCCATGGTTCGGTATAGCGTGGCCCCGGGCCGCTTGCTATTCGCCGGCCGGTGCCCACCGTCACGCGTCCGTCGGACCTTCCTTACGCTTTGATCGAAGCCGATCCCGGTGAGCAGCTTGGGTCGCTCAAAGACGACGACATAATCGAGCTCTATAAGGCTCATGGCGCCCTGCTGTTCCGCGGCTTCGAGCGCGATCTCGACGCGTTCGCGGCCTTTGCGGATCGCTTCTGCGCAACCTCGGTTCAGAACGACAGCCGCAACCGCGCAATTCTCGACACGTCCCGGAATATCCAATCGGTGGACCGGGGACGCGGAGCCTTTCCACTCCATCCAGAGCTTTCCCGCGAGCCGTGGAAGCCGGATGTCTGCCTATTTTATTGCGTTCAGCCGCCATCGACCGGCGGAAGGACGACGATCTGCGATGGAGTAAAGATCGCGGAGCTTCTTCCCGCCGGTCTCAGATCGAAGATGGCCGAACGAAGGTTGGTCTACATCCAGCGGGCGAGACCGGCCGTGCTGGAATATTGGTTCGGGAACCCCGATCCGAGCGACCTCGAATTGGCAAACCCGCCCGACGGTTGCCCGTACAGTTTCGAGCGGGTGGGGAGCGAAGTCGCCAGGCTGTTTTCCCGGCCATTCCTTCACCACCCGATGTTCAGCGAAGGAGTGGCATTCGGCAATTTCCTGCTGTTCGCACGCCACGGGGGCGTGACCGGCTTCCCCTTGCTTGATGATCGGACCCCGGTTCCGGACTCTTGGGCCGAGGAAATCCAGCGCGTCAGTGGCGAACTGATATCCGAGGTCGCATGGCGCGAAGGGGATCTGCTGATGCTCGACAATACGCGGTTCATGCATGGCCGTACTGCCATCGTCGATGAAGAGGAGCGGTCGATCGCATCTCATTTCGGCTACCTTCGGTTCGCCAGGCCCGATCCTGAGGAGCCCCCCAATGCCTTATGGCGCCGCCCGGGATTCCGCCCGCCCCCCGCACTTTAAGTGTGGGCGGCGAGAACTGGATTATCCTCAAAAACTTGACGCATTGATCGTCATTCCCTAGCTGCGCCCTTCGCAATTGGCCCCGCACTTCCGGTGAAGCGGTGGCCCTGCCCTCCCCGATCCTTCGGGAGATAAGCAGCGCGGCTCCGGAAAACGACGATAACGCAGTTGAAGGATTGAACATGACCAAGCGCACCAGCGCCAAATACAAGCTCGACCGCCGCATGGGCGAGAACGTCTTCGGTCGTCCGAAGAGCCCGGTGAACCGCCGTGAATACGGCCCCGGCCAGCACGGTCAGCGCCGCAAGGGCAAGCTCAGCGATTTCGGCATTCAGCTTCGCGCCAAGCAGAAGCTGAAGGGCTATTACGGCGACATCACCGAAAAGCAGTTCAAGAAGAACTATTTCGACGCCAGCAAGATGAAGGGCGACGCCTCGCAGAACCTCATCGGCCTCCTTGAGCGCCGTCTCGACATGGTCGTCTACCGCGCCAAGTTTGCACCGACGATCTGGGCTGCCCGCCAGCTGGTCAGCCACGGCCACATTCGCGTCAATGGCGTGAAGTGCAACATCGCCAGCCGCCGCGTCGACGTCGGCGACGTCGTCGAGCTCGGCCCCAAGGCGCAGGAGATGGCGCTGGTGATCGAAGCCCAGGGTCTCGCCGAGCGCGATATCCCTGACTACGTCGTTCCGGACGGCACCAACAAGGTGACCTATACCCGCGTGCCTAAGCTCGACGAAGTGCCCTACCCAGTGCGGATGGAGCCAAACCTCGTGATCGAGTTCTACTCGCGCTAATCCGTCAACGATCGGAAGAAATAAGGCGGCGGGGAAGATCCCAGCCGCCTTTTTTCTGGCTAGTGCCCGATGGCTGAATCCAGAAATCGCCGATCCTGGTCAGCATTTGAGTTCTCGCGGCTGAATCGTTCAGTTGATGGTCGAGCCCATCAAAGGTGATGAGCTCACTGCGTTTTCCAGCGCCTTTGAGCGCTTCCTCCATCTTTTGCGAATGTCGGTAGCTCACGTTGGCATCCAACGTCCCGTGGACCAGCAAGACAGGCACGTCGATGTCGGCAGCATGCCGAAGCGGCGAACCATCTGCTACGTGCGGCCCCGATCCGACCTCTTCCGCGACGAGTTTGTAGTTGGTGAAGTCGCGAAAATCTTCTTTCAGCATGGCAAGATCCGTCACCGGGGCGATCGCGACAACGGCCTTATAAAGTCCGGGCTCGGTCGCGGCGGACTGAAGCGCGGCGTATCCGCCGTAGGACCAGCCAACGATAGCCGTCTGCTTCGGGTCCGCGATGCCTTTCGATGCCAGCCATTTGGCGGAGGCAGTCACATCGCCGATCGAGGTTCTCCAGTTTTTGAAGCCATTCTTGTTGAGCCATGCGTCGCCAAAACCTGCCGAACCGCGATACTCTGGCTGCAGCACGGCGTATCCGCGGGCGGCGAGAAACTGCGGCAGCCAGTCGAAGCCCCATTCGTCCCGCGCGCTCGGCCCGCCGTGGGGAAGGACGACCGCAGGCAAGTTCTTGCCGGAGCTATTGGGGGGCAGGGTTAGGTAAGCGGGGATGCCCGCACCATCGGCGGCTGGAACGACCACCGACTGCTGTTTCGCGAGCGGGCGTCCGTCGAGCTTCGGCCGCGCAAGAAGTGCCTCGTTCAGAGACTTCGTTGACCGATCGAAAACAAAATAGCGACCTGGATCCTGGTCGCTGCCAGCGAAGATGAGAAGCTTGTTCCCATCCGTGCTCGCGTCGACGAAGTCGACGATTGGCAGGTTCGGAATCGCCTTAGAAAGAGACGCGGAGAGGGTCTTGAAGTCCGGATCGAAATAGATCGCGCGGCGCGTGTCTTCGGCAAAGGTGTACCCTATGACCTTCCGCGCCCTCCCCGCCCGCACGACATTATCGATGTCGACATAACTGTTTTGGGCAATCAGTTGCTCGGAGGGTGAATCGCTCAGCGTGATAGCGAACAGCGCGTGTCGCCCATTGTAGCTTTTCAATACATAGAGCTGGTTGGAGGCGGCGTCGATCGCCAGCGGCTCCCAATCGCCATCCGCTGCAACCGCAAGCTGGTGCCAATCCTTCGATGTCGGCGTGCGGTAGTAATAAGCGAGCTCGCCGCTCAGATATCCAGTCGCGGTTACGGCAGCGGCCCACATCAACCTGACGTTTCCAAGCCCATCGCCCATGAAGCCGGAAGCCTTGGCATTGGCAGATTCGACGGCGGTTGTGCGAAGGCTTGCCGTATCGATCTTGTCGACGCCAAGCCCGATCTTGTCGCGGACTAGGCGGGTATTCATCTTATATTCTTCGGGAATGTACTGGCGGGTCATGAGGACCGCGCCGCTCTTCCCGTCCATCCAATCGATCACCTCCCCGTCATACTGACGCGAATAAGCGTCGTATGGGCTGGTGCTCTGGCCCAACAGCTTCAAGTTCTTGCCGTCGACGTCGACCGCGACCAAACGCGTCGAGCCCATGATGATCGTTCCGTCGTTGGTGAGCGCGGAGACCCGGCAGACGGCGCGCGTGACGGACACATACTTGCACCATTGCAACTGGTCCGGGGCCTCCGATTTGGTCACCCCGCGCGTGGCTCCGGTGGCGAGGTTCGCAACCAAGGCTACAGTCGAACGGCCCGGACCTGGCGTCAGGTAAAGTATTTCGGTGCCGTCCGGCGAAAGTGCCGGCTGCGTAACCGATTGACGTGCGCCGAACGCAGCAGCGTCGTCAGCAAGGCTATGCGTCGTTTCAGCATGCGCAGAAACGCTCAACGCGGCTGCGGCAGCCGCGGTCAACAACCAAGAATTCACGAAAATCACTCCCCCGCCCGAACGTCCGGCACGATCACGAACTTGGCAGAAGCGGATTACAATACAAGTACCTGCCTTGGCGCATGCGCAAGGCGTTGCTAGGCGCGCTCCATGGTTTCCCCGCCCCTTCCAGAATGGGCGCCTCATCAGGCGGTGTGGATCGGTTTTCCGAGCGACCCTGAGCTGTGGCTTGGCGATTTGAAACCGGCCGAGCAGGAGATCGCGGAGTTTGCGCGAGCCATCCACGCAGACGCAAAAGGCGAGGAGGTCTGGCTCGTCGCGGCGCACGACGGTGCAGCGGAAAGCGCGCGGAAGCTCGCGCCCTTCGCCAAGGTGATCGTCGAGCAGTTCGGCGACATCTGGCTGCGCGACACGGGTCCGATCGTTCTTGGCAGTGGCGGCGGAAGACAGGCGCGCGGCTTCGGCTTCAACGGCTGGGGCGGCAAGTACGACCTCGATGGCGACCAGGACATCGGCGAGCGCCTCGCGCGCGACGCTGGCCTTCCCTTCGCTAAGGCCGACTGGATCCTGGAAGGCGGCGCGATCGATGGCGACGGGTCGGGCACGGTGATCACGACCGAACAGTGCCTGCTCAATCCCAACCGCAAGACGCTGGGCCGAGAGGAAACGGAGCAAAAGCTGCTTCACGACCTCGGCTTCGACCGCGTGGTCTGGCTCGGCTCGGGCCTGATGAACGACCATACCGACGGCCATGTCGACAATCTGGCGCGCTTTGTGGCCCCTGGTCGGGTCGCAATCCCCACGGTCGCCAAGGACGATCCGAACGAAGCGGTCTACAAGGACGCGGCGCGGCGGCTGGCCGACGCGCGCCTCGACGTCGTCACCCTGCCCTCGCCTGGCCGAATTACCGGCGAGGACGGCGACATCGTCCCGGCCAGCTACATGAACTTCTACATTGGCAACGCGGTGGTGGTCGTCCCTCAATATGGCGCGGCGAACGATCGCGCGGCGGTCGAGGTGGTCCAGGCGTTGTTCTCCGACCGCGTTGCAATCGGCCTGCGTGCGGACCACATCCTGACAGGAGGCGGCAGCTTCCACTGTATCAGCCAACAGGTTCCCGCATGACGAAGCTCAACGTCGCTGCGCTGCAGCTCGCTTTTACGGACGACACCGACGCGAACATCCGCGCGGTGAGCGAGCTCGTTCGCGAAGCTGCCGGCAAGGGCGCCGAAGTCGTGCTTCCGCCCGAGTTGTTCGAAGGCCCTTATTTTTGCCGGATCGAGGACGAGAGCCTGTTCGCTACTGCCCGGCCCACCGCCGAGCATCCTTCCGTCCTTGCGATGCAGAAGCTCGCGGAGGAACTGAAGATCTGGATCCCGACGAGCTTCTTCGAGCTCGACGGTCCCCATCATTACAACAGCCTCGCGATGATCGGCCCGAACGGAAAGATCGCCGGCGTCTACCGCAAGAGCCACATCCCCGACGGCCCGGGCTATGAGGAGAAGTTCTACTTTCGGCCGGGCAACACCGGCTTCAAGGTGTGGAACGGCCCGCACCGCTCGACCCTGGGCGTCGGCGTCTGCTGGGACCAATGGTACCCGGAAGCGGCGCGCGCGATGATGCTGATGGGCGCCGACATCCTCTTTTATCCGACCGCGATCGGCACCGAGCCGCACGACCCCGACCTCGACACGTCCCGCCTGTGGCGGCGAGCTATGATCGGCCACGCCGTCAGCAACGTCGTTCCGGTCGTCGCGGCCAACCGGATCGGAACGGAGCACGGGCAACGATTCTACGGTCACAGCTTCATCTGCGACGAGCGCGGCGACATTCTCGCGGAGTTCGGTGCCGACGAGACAGGCGTGATCACGGCAACGCTCGATCTGGCGCAGGCCAAAAAGCATCGCGCGGCGTTCGGTTTCTTCCGCGATCGCCGACCTGAACTTTACGGCCGGCTGACCGAGGACATCTAATCCCGCCGCATATGTAGCAACGGATAGGGTCGGCCGTCGCCGTCCGTTGGCGATCGGCCTGTCTCTTCGAAACCCATGCGCTGGTAAAAGGCGACGGCCGCCTCATTCTGCTCGTTCACCTCGACGGTGGTAGGGCGCGGCACACGCTCGGTGAGCAAGCGACCGATCCCAAGTCCGTGAGCGTCCGGCGCCAGAAACAGTGAATCGATGTTTTGGCCCGTGACCCCCATGAAGCCGACTGGCTCCCCGTTCTTCAAAGCAACCCACAACGGCGCTTCTCGGACGTAATCCGCCACCAGCGGCTCGATCGAGGCCCGGTCCTCGGCTGAAAGAAAGTGATGCGTGGCATCGACGGAATCGCACCAGATTCGAAGCAGCTTGGCAGCATCCGTGGGCTCGCTGGCTCGAACGTCGATCATGACCGGCGAATTGCGAAGAAACTCGCGCGAAGCAATGGGCCACGCGGATTGCGTCCCCGGCGCTTCAATGACAGGACCCGCCTGTGTCCCACCTCTATGCCATTGCGATCGGGTCGAACCGGCCACACGGCCGTCATGGCCGGCCTGCAGGGGTCGTTGAAGCCGCGATCGCAAGGCTCGACCGGGATTTCGGCTTGTTCGATGCCTCGCCAATAATTCTCAACGCCGCGAGCGGCGGTGCTGGCCGAGACTTCGCCAACGCGATTGCACTGGTCGAAAGCGACCTGGAGCCTCAGGCCATGCTCAAGCAACTCAAAGCGCTCGAGCGTGAGTTTGGACGCCGGTCCGGCAAGCGCTGGGGGCCGCGGGTGCTGGACCTCGATATCGCACTGTGGAGCAGCGGGCGATACCAGGCGCCGCGCCTCAGGATCCCCCACCCAGAGATCGAGAGGCGTAGCTTCGTCCTCTCGCCACTGGCCTCGGTTGCGCCGAGTTGGCGGGTGCAGGGCCCACTTACCGTGCGCCACCTCGCCTATCGACTCTCCAGCTCTCGCTAACGAGCGCCAAGATGTGGCCGGTTGAGAACTTGAGAACCTATTTGTCGGGATCCTGGCGGCTCGACCGCGCCATAGTCGACCATCTTCTCTCAAGCACTGGTACGATGCATGGCGCAGCGCAATTCAATGCTTACGGAAATTCCCTGATCAATGAGGAGCGAGGAACCCTGAGCTTCGGCGCGCACGAGGGCCTGGCCGAGCAAACCTACTCCTACGATTTTTCCTCTAGCGACGGCCGTGCCCTGGTTCGCTTTCGCGACGGCCGCCCGTTCCACGAACTGGATCTATCGGCGGGTGAAACAATCGTACGGCATCCGTGCGAGCCGGATCGATACGAGGGTCGTTTCACCGCACTCGACGAAAATCATTGGCAATCAGACTGGACGATCGTGGGGCCGCGCAAGAACCTCACCATTGTCACCCTGTACACACGTCCATAAGGCCCGACATCCACCACGGAAGGTTCCTCATGCCCGCCACTGCTGCTGCCCTCACTCTCAAGCCCACGAACATCTGGGTTCGGCGGATTGCTCTAATCCTTTTCGGCAACCTTTTGCTGTGGGCGTCAGCGAAGGCTCAGGTGCCGTTCTGGCCAGTCCCGATGACCATGCAGACCTACGTCGTGCTTACGCTCGCGGTGTTGGCGGGCTGGCGCCTCGGCGCGGCGACCTTGATTGCTTATCTGGCGGAGGGCGCCATGGGCTTTCCGGCATTCGCGGGCACGCCCGCGACCGGGATCGGCCTTGCCTACATGACCGGAGCCACCGGCGGCTATTTGGCCGGCTATCTCGCGGCAGTGGTTGTGATCGGGCTGCTGGTCGAGCGGGGGTGGACCCGCACCAAGCTCGGAACGGCGACAGTGCTCTTGGCCGGTGAGCTGACGATCCTCGGCCTTGGTTGGGCGTGGCTCGCCCTCGGTTTGGGGGTGCAGAAAGCCGCTGCGGTCGGCGTCCTCCCGTTCCTTGCCGGGGACGCGCTCAAGCTGGTCCTGGCGATCGGGACGGTCAGTTACGCGCGTCGGCTGCTCGCCCGGCGCTAGGCGCTCTTCCGAAACACCGAGCGCGCGACGGGGTTTGTCAACCTCCGCCCGTCGGCGCCGAATAAGGGAGGCTCCATTAGTGGCGAGTTCGCGATCGGCTCCAGCATTACGGATGCCGATGCAAGCTCGACTGGATAATGGGCGTGCATCACGCATAGCAGGCCGCCCTCTTCCAAGCGATCAACCAGACTCGTGAGGCCGCGGTCGAACCGCTCATAAGGATAGTGGCCGGCGAGGTTTTCGACCTCCCGTTCAAGAATCTTGTGAGGCTCGCGCTGAAACACCGCGAGCGCGAATATCATCTCGAATAAGCCGCTCACTTTGTGGGGTGACACCACCGATACGCCGCGATCCCCTTTGACCCTCTGCGCCGCGACCCTCCTGCTACGCGCGTTGATCTCGGCACCGACAATCTCGGCCTTCGGGAAATAGCGCCTGAGCGTCGCCAGCTCTTCTCCTGTCGAGCAGCCGAACGAAAGGATGCGCGACGGGCTAGGATGCAGCGTAGCGGCGAGCGCCATGATCTCCGGATAGCGATCCTGTTCGGTGTGTGCGGTGGTTTGGTGGATCTCGCTCCCGTGCCGCACCCGCGTCCAAATCTGGCTTCGGCCCTCGGCGCTGAACGCAGGCCGCACGAGATCGAAGGCGCTCGCCCACCATGCGCCCCGCTTTCGCCCGCGTTTCATTGCGCCTTTGATGTCCACTCGGCCAGTGCTGCCGAAAGAGGCGCGCGGGGACAAGCGTCGCCTTGCCGCGCGCCGCCTGCGTCGCTAACGCGCGGACTTCGGTGGGCCCATAGCTCAGTCGGTAGAGCAACTGACTTTTAATCAGTAGGTCGCTGGTTCGAATCCAGCTGGGCTCACCAGCCTCAGCGGCGGGAATGCGAGGCGTGTCGAGGAGTGATGGCGAAAACTTCCGCTGAGCTCTTGATGGAGCGCGAGACGCGGGTCTCGTTCGGCGAGGTACCCAAGCGGCTGCTCGACCACCCTCTCGGCGAGATGAGCTGGGCCATGAGGGGGGACGAGTTCCTCCTGCGCGGCTCGGGCGAGCATTTCTTCTTCTACCGGCGCGGCGAAGGCATCCGAGTGCACCGCGGGCCCGACGCGAACATCGCTGACGAGGTGCTGTGGCTGAATGGCAGCGTTTATGCGGCCGTCGCGAGCATCAACGGGCTCCTTCCGATCCACGCGTCCGCCGTTGTGGCCTGCGGCGGTGTTGTCGCATTCGCCGGGCCGCCGGGCGCCGGAAAATCGACCCTGGTCGCGGCTTTGGGTAAGCTCGGTTTTCCGATGTTTTGCGATGACACCTTGGTGCTCGATCTCGCGGATCCGGAGGCGATCATCTGCCTTCCGGGCCACAAGCGTTTGAAATTAACGCCGGACGCGGTTGCGCTTACGGGCGCGAAGCCGGGAGAAAAAGTGTCCCGGAACGTGGACAAGTTCTATTGCGCACCGCCGGCCGGAGAGGCCAGCGCGGCAATGCCGATGATTGAGCTGATTTTCCTCGAAGAGGGTCCGGAGTCCTCCGTGAGACCGATTTCGGGCTTCGAACGGTTCGAGCGAATGCAGGACGATCATTACACGGCTCACCTCTACGCCGGAGCGCGGGACTTCGATCGCCAGGAAAAGTTCGAACATCTTATTGGCCTGGCCAAACGCATCGAAATGGCTTCGTTCGTTCGGCCCCGCGACGAGGGCCGGTTTGGCGACGATGTCGAACTCGTGGCCCGCTATCTTGAGGGCAGAACAGGATAGCGATGGCGCTGGCGAAGCGAAACGAACGATTCACCGAGACGCCGAGCGATGGCGAGGTAGTCATCATGCGCCTCGACACCGGGCAATTCTTCTCTTTGGCCGGGACGGCCGCGGCGGCCTGGCACCTGATTGACGGCGAACGCACCAGAGCCGATCTCATTGCCGCGCTCTCCGTGGAATACGCATCTGCCGATGGACAACTTGAAAAGGACCTGGATGAGTTCCTGGGCCAGCTGAAAGCGTCGGGCATCCTTGTCGAAGCCTGATCTCTGGGCCGGTCGGACGCGGACCGCCCGCGCAATCGGTCTTCTCGGCCTTGCTCGCCTAACCGTCGCGCTGGTCCCGTTTAAGCGCTGGAGCCACTCACTCGGGCTTGCCTTCGGCAAGAAGGCATTCGCTGACGCCGAGCGCCTCGCCAGTCAGGTCGAATGGGCCGCCCAACGGTCACCATTCCCGGTCAAATGCTTACCTCGTGCGATGGCGCTGAGCTGGCTCTTGCGCGCAAAGGGAATTTCGCACGCGGTCGTGTTTGGGGTGCGGCCAGCCGAGCTTCGGAAGTCCGACGACCCGCTCCACGCCTGGGTAGAAATCGACAACAAGATCTTGATTGGCGACTTGCCTGGACCGTGGCTTCAAACGCTTCGTCTCGGCGAGCCTTGACTGGGCACTTGAATTAACTTTGGGTTGAGTTGCAACAGCGCTGGCTGGCGACTATTGTCTTTGACAAGGGGCGGTTCGGCTTGTGCCCTTATGAGTTATGGGAGCCTACGATGACGAAGAATCGCAAGACAGCCAAGGCCTGGACTAAGCCCCAGGTGACGCGCCTTGGCGAGTTGAAGGACGTGCGCGCAGGCAACACCGGTACGACGTCCAACGCGGCAATGTCCTGACCCACTACCAGTCGGGCTTCAGACCAGCTCGTTAACCTCCCGATCTCAAGATGCTGGCGGTCGCTTGGCCTTGGGTGACGGGCGACCGATTCAATCGACAGGATCTTCCGAGGCGCCTCGGCGCTTCGCTCTGCTCCGGTATCGGCGGACATGCAGGGGAAGCTGAACGCGAGGGCGTCTCCTTCGCTTACCGTGCAATCAACTCAACACTCCCCCAGGCCCGGGCTTGGAAACCGGCATCGCTGCCGAGCGGTCGATCAGTCGTCTTTAACGGCTATTTCGATAATCCCGCCGACATTGCCGCCCAGCTAGACGTCGACAGCACAGACCCCGCGGAGCTTTACGGTCTAGCCATCGAACGGTGGGGCGATGAGGCCGAGCGGCGCATCGTCGGCCACTATTGCACGGTCATTACCGACCCAGAAAGGTCATCCATGCGGCTGGCGCGAAGTCCAATTCGCGCGCCGCCACTCTACTACGTTCATGGGGATGGGCTAACCGGGGCCGCTTCGGTCCCTCGTACCCTCTTCGCGGCGGGCGCTCGGCAAGATCTCAGCGAAGCAAATTACGCGGATATGGCGTGGTTTTACTTTGCGGACCCGGAAGCAAGCTGCTTCCGCGACGTCTTCAGAGTACCCGTCAGCTCCGCGGTCGAATTGGAGCGAGGGAAGGCGCGGGTAGTTCGGCAAACGTACGATGTCATGGCCGTGCCCAAGCAGAAAGTTTCCAGCGATCAGGAGGTCCTGGAAACGGTTTCGGCCTTGCTCGACGAGGGTGTGAAAGCCTGCCTGCGCGGTTTTAAGAAGCCCGGAGCAACACTTTCAAGCGGCCTTGATTCGCCTCAAGTCGCGGTTCGAGCTCTTGCCCAACTGCCACCCGGCCAAAAGCTGCCAACCTTCACGTTTCACCCGGAGCCGGGATTCGACGGCAGCGCGCCGCCGTTTATGAATCCGGATGAAAGGCCGATGGTCGAAGCATTCGCGGCGCTTCATCCAGGCATCGAACCGCATTTCACATGCAACGAAGGCGCGGACCCGCTCTTTAGGACCAACGAGCTGTTCCACCTGATCGGATCCGTCCCGCCATATCTTGGCACAATGTACGTGTTTCACGGCATTCTGGCGGCGGCCTCGGCAGAAAAGTGCGACCTGCTGCTCACGGCGGAACTCGGAAACGTGACCTTTAGCGACAAGGGCCTCAACGGCTTTGTCGAATATCTGCTGAAGGGCCGCTGGCGGCAACTTTGGTTGGCGCTGACTCGGCCTGCGATCCACAAAGGCGGGATCGCGCAGCGGTTTATCGTCCGTACCCTTTCGGCCTTCCTGCCCAATTCGGTATGGGCAAGGCTTCGACCGTTGGTGACGGGACGTTCGCTTCTGGTACCGCTGATGCAGCCGTTCTCGACGAAGTTTCTCGCTGCAACCGGCACGACCGGGCGCATAAAGCGAGCGGGTCACTGTCCGGAGCGCGGCCAGCCTTGGACGCGCCGCCATGGGCGGAAGGTCGCCTTCAACAACGAGGATTGGCCCGCTGACGTCTACCAAGGCTTTGAACAGATGTACGGCGTACCCATGCGCGATCCGACTGCGTACCGGCCGTTCGTCGAATATTGCCTTGGCCTTCCGACAAGGATGTTCATGCGTGATGGCCAGGTGCGCTGGCTCGCGCGCGAACTGGCAAAGGGAATCATGCCCGAGGCGCAGCGCCTTAATGTGCTCGAGGGTTGTTGGGACGCCGACTGGCACATTCGTATTGGTCGGCGACGCAAGGAGTTCCTGGAGGAGCTCAACCAACTGGAAAAAGATGAGAGATTTGCTGGAATGTTCGACTTCCCGAGACTCCGTGCCGGGCTTGAGGATTGGCCCGAGACGACCGTTACCAACCACCAGGTCTCCCACGCCCCGCAAGCAGCGCTGCCAGCCGCTTTGCTGACCGCGCGGTTCATCAACTATGTCGAGGGTCGAAACACTCCCTCCCCATTAGATCTAGGCTGAGGCAGCATGCCCGATCGAGTCTACAAACGCTCCTCGGAGATACTTGAAGCCGCAATCGGCAGCGAACTAGTGACTCTCGACGTCAAAACTGGCGACTGTTTCGGGTTCAACGAAGTGGCGGCAACCATTTGGACGGCGCTGGCCACGCCCCGGACCTTCGAGGAATTAAGGGACCAGCTCGTTTCCGAATATGACATCAGCGCGGAGGAATGTTCCGCGGAGCTTGGCACACTCCTTGAGGAGTTGGTCGAAAAGGGTCTCGTCGCGACCGAGCAGCGCTAGCAGGCTGAACCCTGCCCGATTCGCCCTGCAGCTTCGTTGTAGAACAAGGAAACCGTGGATCTGGCCCAGAACTGGCGCCGCCGCATGCGTCTCCGGATGAATTTACCGGTCCGTTCGAGCGCGTCGGCTTCCCAATCCCCCGAATAAGCAATGATCATCGCCCGCTGCGGCTCGCTCGCCAGCACCGCAAGACGTTTTGCGACCGCTTTGAATACCGGCCCTCGAAAGGGGCTGTACATGAAGATGAAGAGATTTCCGGCCGGCAGTTCTGCCGTACGGGCGTCGCCGTGGACCAACGACACGTTGGCACTCCGTTTGAGCCCGGCGCGCGCGATGTTGTTCTCGGCAATCTCGTGAAGCACGCTGTCGGCTTCGATGCCGACTATCCTTTGAAAACCATAGGAAGCGGCCGCGATTACTACCCGGCCCTTGCCGCTCCCAAGGTCGACGAAGCTGAAATCGCGGGGATCTGCACCAGATTCGCCCACGATGCGCGCGAACAGAGCCGGGTTCGTCGGCGAATAGTCGCCGGCATGCTGGCGGATGCGCGAGGGCATGCCGGTCAGGTCATCGCGCACAACGTTACGATTCGTCTCGATGTTGTGACGTCGATCGAACAGCAGACCAGCCAAATGCTTCCTGAACCCGAACATTTGCCCTTTGTCTCTCTGGTGACTGGGTTTCGACCGTTGCTAACTTTTTTGAGACTGCACTCCGGCCACCACTAAGTCTACGAGTGTAGCGTGAAAGCATCGCCGGAATTCCAGTTTCTCGTCGAATGCTGCCGCGGCGCATTTGACGTCGGCGAACGTCCGACAGTTCCGTCGCTGGACTGGCCACTGTTCCTGCGGGTTGCACGTTTCCATCGCGTGCAGGGTTTGGCCTGGACTGCCCTCGGCACGCTTGGCGATCTCGTCCCGCCGGAGGTCCGCGATGAATTGGCCTCCGACGCAACAGCAATCGTTGCCTCGAACCTGCGGCTCGCGGCCGAATGCCAGCGCCTGCAGACGGCATTTGCACGCGGCGGAATTGCCGTGCTGTTCTTCAAGGGCCTTACGCTGGGCGCGATCGCTTACGGCACGATCGCCACCAAGGCCGGGGTCGACATCGACCTGCTTATCGACCCGGACGATCTCGAAGCCGCGGCCCAGCTGCTCCGCGGCAATGGATATCGGATCGCAGCGCCTACCTCAGCAAACTCGCAGCGCCTCGCCATCTGGCATCGCCTTCGCAAGGAATCGACCTGGGTTCACGCGGAAACAGGTTTCCAGGTCGACCTGCACACGCGCCTCGCCGACAATCCGCGGCTCATTCCGGGCATCGGTCTTAATTCACCGCGCCAGACGGTAGCGATCTCCTCCGGGATCTCCCTCACCACGCTCGCGGATGACGAACTATTCGCTTACCTCGCGGTTCACGGCGCCTCGAGCGCCTGGTTCCGGCTCAAATGGATCACGGACTTCGCCGCTTTCATCAGCGGCAAGGATCCATCGGAGCTGACGCGTCTTTACGGACGTTCGCAGGAGCTGCGAGCCGGCCGGGCCTCTGCCCAGGCGCTGCTGCTTGCCGACGTGCTATACGGTTCGCTTGGCGAAGCCCCCGCCCTCAAGCAGAAGCTCGAAAGTGATCGCGGCGCGCGCTGGCTGGCAAGTATTGCCCTTCAGCAAGTCGGCGGACGCATGGAGCCAGTCGAACCAACGGCACATCCGCTAGGCACGGCGGCGATCCATTATTCTCAATTCCTGCTGCTGCCCGGGACTAGGTTCAAGCTATCCGAATTCATGCGACAGGGGCGTGCGGCCTTCGCCTAGCGACGGCGCTTTCGCCTGGCCCCGGCGCGAAAAAGGTCCGGCCGGAGCCGTGCGCTGACCATGAGCAAAGCGGGCACGAGGATGGTCAGCACCAGGTCCTTTGCACCCTCACCATATTGCATGCCGGGGTCCGGCCATTGCTCGACCCACAGGTCGACCGTCTCGTTCCACAGGATGACCGCAAAGCACCAGAGGAAGGGAAGCCAGGATGAAATTGGTCGTCGAAGCACCAGGGCGGCCACGAGCCAAACGAGCACACCGACAATGACATGCAGGGCGTCATGATCGATCGCGAACGAATGCTCAAAAAACAGCTTGCCTTGGTGCCACGCACCCATCGCGTCGATCAAAGCAGTCCAGAGATCGTGCACAGCTAGGCGCTTATCGGATGACCAGATGGCGCGTGGGACGGATGTCGGTCGCGTCCGCGGCCTGAGGTGGTCGGCGGTCCGCAAGCAACGCCAGGCACATCCCGAACGCAGCGCTCACCGCCGCGGTCCGGAGCGGAAAATCGACCAGGCTATGCGCAAGCACCGCTGCCGATGCGATCGACGCGGCTCTCGCGAACGGGCCAGACTCCGTCGTCAGCCATGTCCGCCTCACCGTAACCACCCACCACATCAGGAACAGCACAATCAGGACTATACCGGCCAGCCCGAGCTCAAGAATGAGCTCAACATAATCGTTGTGCGCATGGATGACGTATGTCGGCGTGATCCCGGACAGATCCTCGTGCATGGCGTAGACCTGCCGGAACGATCCCAGCCCCGAGCCCCATGGGGAATAATCCCTGATCGACGTGAAGCTGGTTTTGACGATTTCCTGGCGCGACTGAGCGGAGCTTTGCGCATCCTGGCTCAAAGTAGTGCTTCCGATCGAACTTCTTCCCAGGCCAATGATTGCGGCAGCCAGCAGGATAACCGCAAGGATCAGGGTGCCGGCTTTCAGGGTTCGGGGAACTCGGATCACAATCAAGATGCTTGCAAGCAGGACAGGCAGGGCCAGGCCAAATGCGGCGAGCGACCCATTGAGCGCGATGCCCACGAGAATGACCAGGCCAGTTCCTGCCGTCAGCGCGATGAAGGCCGAGTAGCGCTGAATGTTCGCTCCCCTGGCCGCCGCCGCCAACGCTGCGAGGAACGGGAGCGTAATGAGTAGCAGGCTCGCCATGTGGTTGGCGTTAGCGAAGAAGCCGACGGCCGCCCCGACGTTGGTCTCGGTGTAGAGATACCATGGTGATTCGGCTGGCACCGCGCTCGTCACCTGCAAAGTGCCGAGCAGGATCCCGGCGACGGCTCCCGCAAGCAACGCCAGTGCCATAAAGCTACCGCGATAGGCCTTCAGCCGCACGATCGCGCAGAAAATGGCCAGACCGGGAATGATGCCGAGCAAGGTATCGAGCGACTTGTACGGCGTCAGCGAAATTGGAAGCGCGGGCAGAGCAATCCCAAGAATGCGATAGCCATCGGCGATCTGCTGGCGGCCGCCAAGCTCGGTCCAAAGGGACGCCGGCAATGGCACTAGTTGCAGCGCGACGATGACCAAGCCGAGGAGGGTGATCCAGAGCAGTTGCCGCGCAGGCTGGACCAGCGGCTCCTCGGCCGGCGCCAGCGCCGCCCAACCGATCATCGCTATGCCGACAAGCTGGAGGACCATATTGCCCCAGACGCCCTGTGCGCTCCCGCCTAGGATCAGGCACAGGAACAGGTAGAGCGGCGCAACGATCTGGCGGGTGCGATCAACCATTCGGCACCGCCATTAGCCTGAGGGCCGTGATCGTAACGTCCGACTGCTGCGGTAGATCGGCCGATGTTCCCGCAAGGTCCACATATTGCGCAGGGCAATTTGCCGGCACGTCAAAGACAAGGCCGTTCGTCGCGGCCACATTCAGGGCGGCGCGAGCGAGTGCCGTCTGCGAGCCTACGCATGTGACCGCCCAGCTCAGGGCCTGCGGTTGCGAGGCACCGGGCAGCAAGCGCATGGACAAGCGATATCGGCCCGCGGGGAGAACGACGAGCTGGCGCGCCAGCGCACCATCGTCCTGGCCATAAAAGATGGCATGGAGTCGCCCGCCCGCTTGCCGCTCCGCGAGCCCAACACTGGACGAGGTCATGGCCCAGTTGAACGGCGGCGGCGGAACGGGGTTGTTGAAGCCCGCGTCGAAGATCAATCCGCGATTCCCAGCCGGAACCCGCGAAACCGATGCCCAAATCGCTTGGGCCTGCCGATATTCACCTGCCTTGGTCAGGCTGTTCAACAGGCTGGGCAACCACTCGCTCGACGGTGTCAGCTGATCGGGTTGGGCAATCGCCAGGATGACACGGGCGTTGTCCGGATCATGGGAAAGCTCGTTCAACGTAGCATGCTCGATCCACGGATAGGCCTTGAAGATGGCTCGCATCTGCTTCCAATTCGCGGGATCGCGGGCGAAAGCCGCGAGATAGGGCGCCGACCCCGCGGCGCCGTTCGGCGAGAGGTTGGCGAGGCTCACGACCTCGCGCAGGCCCCGTGCCGCATCGTGCTGACGGAAATAATGCTCCGCGAGGAAATAGTGCGCCGGAAGCGAGCGCGGATCACGCCATTCCGCAGCAACGAAGGCATGTTCGGCCGCGCCGAGATTCCCTGCCAGCTGTGCCTGTACCCCCCGAACGAGGAACGGTTCGGGCTCTAGCGGCGCCTTACGGGCGGCGTTCTCCATGAGCGCGAAGGCCCCCGGCGACACGGCGCTGCGCGTCCGCGCAGCCTGCGCGATATCGGTCATCCCAACACTGATTTGGGCATCGGGGTGACCGGGCCAGAACGAAGCAGCCGCGGCCGGCTTCACCCCAAAAAGCGCATCGACCGCAGCATTTCGGATTACCGCAACCGCCAGCAGCACAGCTGCGGCGGCGACAACGACAATGCGACCCCCGCTACCCACCGATCAGGATTGAGCCCGGCCGTCAGGCATCCGCGCCTTGAGGCGCGTCGGTGTCTTCCGGTGAGTCATCCGCGGCGCCCGGGATCATCAGGATCTCGGTGCGCTTCACCTTGCCCTTCCCGTAGCCGTATCCATAGCCGTAGCCATAACCATAGCCGTAGCCATAACCGTAGCGGCCGTATCCGTAGCCACCGCTGTTGTCGCCGGACTTGGTCAGTGTGGCGCCGAGGATGTGCGTGCCCGTCGCTTCAAGCCGGTTCAGCGCCTCGATCGCGACCCGGGTGCGAGTCCGACCGCTTTCGATCACGAACAACACGTTGCCGGCCGCCGAAGCGAGCAGCGGAGAGTCGGCAAGGCCCAATGTCGGCGGACCGTCAATCACGACCAAGTCGAACTGGTCGCTGGCTTCCGCGATGATTTTCCGAATCCGGCCGGTGGACAACAGGTCGGCCGGGTTCGGCGGGACCGGCCCGCTCGGTAGAAGCGAAAGGTTCGGATGCTGCGTTTCGACCAGATGATCGGTCAGCTTGTCGTCGGTGGTGAGCATTTTGCTCAACCCGACCTTGTCGGACGCCGCCTTGAACGCCGGCTTGCGAAGGTCGCTGTCGATCAGCAGGACTTTCCGCTCGCGCCGGGCGAAATTCTGCGCCAGCGCCAAAGCGGACGACGACTTGCCTTCGCCTGAGCGGGTGCTGGTTACCAGCAAGACCTTGGGCATGCCCGCCTCGGTACTGAAGCGAAGCGCGGCAACGATGGCAGAATAAGCTTCCGATACCATCGATGCAGGATTGCGCAGGTCTTCGATGAACGTGTCCTTCGCCGGCGTCCTCGGGACGATGCCAAGGCAAGGCAGGCCAAGCTTCTTCCGAACGTCCTCGCGGCTCTTGATCGTGTCATTGAGGAATTCGAGGCCGACCGCGCCAGCGAGTCCCGCGAGCAGGCCCAGGCCAAGCCCGGTGATCAGGTTCAGGAACAGGTTCGGCTTAAACGGTAGGCTGGGCGGGTCAGCCCGGTCGACGATCGATACCGGCGCCACGCCGATGCCGCCCGCGACGCCGATTTCCTTATACCGCTGCAGGAGCGCGTCGTAGAGGCTGCGGTTGGTATCAACCTCGCGCTGCAGGATGTTGTATTGGATGCTGCGCCCGCGAAGGTTGAGCACGTCGCCCTTCAAGGCCGACACCCGCGCCTGCAAGGCCCGTTCGGCCGCAGCCGCACCACGATAATCGGCCAGCAGCGTATTATTGCGCCCCGAAGAAATCTGTCCAGATTCCTTGGAGATCTGGCGATCGAGCTCCGTGATCTGCGCGCGAAGACTTAGCATATCCGGATGCTCAGGCTTCAAGGATTGACGCTTCTGTTGATAGTCGGCCTCGAGCTGCGCGCGCTGTTGCCGGAGAGGCAACGTGCTCGTAGTCACCTCAAGCGTCGGGCCGGTTGCAAGCGACTGGCGGTACGCTCCTTCGGCCGCAACGCGCCGGGCCGTCGCCGCCGCCAGCGCTTCATTGAGCTTCACGAGTGAATCGCCTTGGAGCGACCCCACATCGTTGGTGCTGGATCGGCCGTCTGGGCCGGCAGTCCCAGTGTTGATGATCCCCTGCGCCTGCGCGTAGGCGACCTGCGCCCGTTCCGACCGTTCCAGATCCCCGCGCGTCTTGTTGATCTGCCGCTCGAGGAAATTGCGCGCGTAGGCTGATGCTTCGTACCGCCGCTGCAGAGCAGTATTGATGAAACTGTCGGCCAGGCCGTTAGCGACCATCGCCGCGAGTTGCGGAGAGGTGGAATCATAGCTGAAGTTAATCAGCTGACCTTCCTCACTCTCGACGACCTTGAGGCCGTTCTTAACTACCGAAGTCGCGACCCGCAGCCGCTTGGACGCGTCGACGTCCTGCGAAACAATGTCCGGGTTGTTCGCAAGGTTGAGCTCCTGGGCGGTTCGCTGCGAGACACTCTTACTCTTAAGCAAGCCGACCTGCGTCGCGACGAAGTCGTAACTGTTCATCATGGTCGCGTCGCGCTCGCGCGATTGCTCGTCACTCACGGACACCGTCGGAGGATTGGCTTCGAGCGTAACCCAGGCGCGATAAACCGGCTTGGTCAGCAAAGTCGCAAGGACGGAGCCTGCAAGACCGAGCGCGATCGCGCCGAGAACCAGCCACCGCCAATGGTGGATGATCCGCATGAGAGTCGGAAAGTCGAGGATGTTAGTGGCCGAATAAGTCCGCTGGCCCGGCCCGAGCTGCGGCTCCGGGGCATATTGGCCGACTGGCCACGGCCCTTGATTGGGTACCGCCAGGCTATTGTTCACGCTATTTTGCCTCGTCCGATGATTACCATGGCCGGAATATTCCTAACAGCGGCACGGTCTGGAAAATCTGCTTTTGCAGTGCCTTGATCGAAGATCCATCGACCACAACGATATCGCCGGGATAGATTTGCGGGTCGGGCGCCTGGCCACGACGAATCTCGACCAGGTCGAACGCCGCGGCCTGCCGCTGCCCGCCAACCGTCCGGAATACCGCGACACGGCGCGGGTTAGCGTCGTCCGACGTGCCCTTAGCGAGCGCGATCGCTTGCATTAGCGATAGATTGCTTAGCGCCGGGAACGACCCGGCGTCCTTCACCGCCCCGTCAACCGTGACCAGGCGGCCGACGGCTTTCTTGACCCCAACCGCGACGTCGGGGTGCTCGAAATACTTCTCACCCAGCTTTTTGGTGAGCTCGTCGTCCAGCTGGGCCGTGGTCAGGTTCGCAGCTTCGACCTCGCCGATCAGCGGCAAAGAGATGTGGCCTGCTAGGTCGACGGCATAATCGTCGCTTAAATCCTTGGAATTGAAGACCTTGATGGTCAGTTCATCCATCGGCGCGATCTTGTAGCCCTCGCCCAGCGAGGCAACCGTGGGTTCATCGGGTGCGGCAAGCGGCCGATTGTACGGAATCGGCCCGCCCTGGCTCTCTGCACAACCCGCAATGAGACCGGCTGCGAGCGCGAGAACGGCGATAAAGAAATGACGTGGGGCAAGATCAACAGACACGATCGTTCCTCGCGAAAAGCGCGGTTCCCCTATTGGAAATTTTTGGCTTTGTGGACGCCTAATCTTCAAACCGTCCCGAATCAATGCACTGGCCTCCCTGCTTCAACCGCGGTGGTGGCGCCCGTGACGAGCAGCCGACGGTCCGGCCCATCGATGACCAGGGCCGTCAACACCCCCGTTCTATAGGCGCCGGTATCAATCCCGATCCGGTTGCCGCGCTCCTCGACGTCGGTCGTAATGGTGTGGCCGTGGACGACGGTGAAGCCGTGGTCCGTATCGTCGAGGAGAAAGGGCTCGCGAATCCAGCGCAGATCCGTCTGACTCTGACGCTCGAGCTCGATTCCGGGTCGGATGCCGGCGTGAACGAAGAGATAGTCGCCAAAGCGGCAGGTATCGTCGAAGCTTTCAAGAAACGCGACATGCTCCTTGGGAATTGCCTCGCGGATCACCTCCACGGCCTCTGTGCCGGGAAGGCGCGCCAGACTCTTCGAATCCACGCCGTAGCTTTTGAGGCACTCGGCACCGCCAAAGGTGCACCATTTGCGAACGAGTCCTGCATCGCCCCGCAGGATTCGCAGGAGCACCTCTTCGTGATTACCGAGCAAGAAGACCGTTCGCACACCCGACCGGCGGTAAGTCCGCAGCCTTTCGACCACCTCGGCGGATTGCGGGCCGCGGTCGATCAGGTCGCCGACGAAAACCAGCAGCGCCTTGCGCGCAGGGCGAGCTGCGAGGTCGCCTTCTATGCTACCGAGCAGCTCATCAAGGAGATCGAGGCGGCCGTGGATGTCGCCCACGACGTAGGCGCGATGGCCTCTGGCTCCGTTAGGCGAGCGAGGGTCGCGGGATGAGAATCCTAGCATCGGCTTCTATCGTCCTGAGATTCCAAGCTTTGCCAATGCAGTCAGATACGCACGATGAACGATTTCGTCGCGAAACTGCCGCTCCATCTTTGCGCGCGCAGCTGATCCCATTGCCTTTCTCTTGGTGGCCGGGAGGGTGATCATGCGTTCAATCGCCGCAACCAGTGAAGCGACGCTGCGCGGTTCACAAAGGAAACCGGTGACACTATCGTCGACCGCCTCGCGGCACCCCGGCGCGTCCGTGGTGACGATGGGTATCGCCATCGATGATGCCTCGAGAAGCACCCTCGGCACTCCCTCGCGATAGTAAGACGGGAGTACGACGCAATCCGTGTCGGCGAAGGCCTGGCGCACATCGGTCGCTGCGCCCAGATAATCGATGACCCCCTCGCTGTCCCAAGCGCGAAGGTCGCTTTCGGGGACTGCGGTCGGTCCGCTTGGCTCGACGATCCCCAGAATCTGAAAACGCGCGTGCGGAAAACGGTCACGAACCTGTCGCGCGGCTTCGACATATTCGCGCATGCCCTTGTCCCACAGGAGCCGCGCAGCGAATAGGAAGGTTGGCACCGCTCGCCGCCCGCTTCGCTTGACCGGCGCGAAGTGATCCAGATCGATGCCTGAGCCAGGAAGCAGAGCCGCTTGGCCGCGCTGCACGATTCCGCGATCTTCGAACAGTTGCTGATCGTCTCTGTTCTGGAAGAAGACGACGGCCGAGCGCTTAAGCGCGGTCCCGTACAACCCCGCGACGACCCGGGTTAGCCAAGTCTGTTTGGCGAAGACCGCCCCGAGCCCGCTAATGTTGTTGATCACGGGTATGCCGAGACCGTGGGCGGCGAGCGACCCATAAATGTTGGGCTTTGAAGTGAAGCCGAGAAAGGCAGCGGGCCGAAGCGCGCCCAGGACCCGCCGGTAGGCGAGCAATGTCCGCATATCTCCGATCGGCGATGTACCGCGCGGAGACATCGGAACGACTTGGAAATCCGCGCCAAAAGCCTGCAAGTCGGCCACCTTCGGCCCCTCGGGCGCCAGCACGGCGACGCGATAACCGGCCTCGTCGAGCGCCCTCACGAGGCGTGAGCGATAATTGACGATATTCCAGGCGTCGTTGACCGCAAGCGCAATCAACGGCCGCGGTTTGGCCGGCGCCCTGGATGCCTTCTTCAGAGCCACGGCTTGCCTTTGTCAGGCGCTCTGCAGCTGAAAGCGGGGAATTTCGACGTCGAACGCGCTGCCGTCCTCGTCGACCATGCGATAGGTCCCGCTCATCGACCCGCTCGGCGTGTCAAGCGGGCATCCTGACACATAATCGAAGCTGGCGCCCGGCGCGATCAGTGGCATTTCGCCGACTACGCCCTCGCCCACTACCTCATGCACCGTTCCGCGCCCGTCGACGATCGTCCAGCTGCGCGAGAGCAGCTGCACCGCGACGTCGGAGCCGTTTTCAATCCTTACGTGATAGGACCAGAACCAGCGGTCGGTCGATGGGTCGGATTGTTCGGCGAGAAAGCTGACGGCAACGCGAACCGCGATCCCGCGGGTCAGCGCGACATTGGGAAACAGCATGGCAAGCGTATCGGCGGTCACGGCGCGAGCCTAGGCGAGACCACCCGCGCGGCGCAACCGGTCGACGAGCCGATTGCGTGCTTCCAGCACCGGCCTTGATCGATCGGTGAGCAAATCGCGCATCAGGAAATGGCCGCTAAGATCGAAACCGTCGGCGATTTCCTCCCAAGAAGCCCGGCCGCCTTCGCGAATAAAGCGTGGCAGGGGGAGCAGCTTGTCCTGATAGGGCTTCGCTTCCGCCGCGCTGACCGCACGGCCCGATTTTGGGCTGACGGCGACGAGATTGTCGTTGGAGCCGGTGACGACGCATTGATCGAGGTCGAGGCCAAAGCCCAGCTCCGCGAGGAGCAGTACTTCGTAGCGAACCGTCGCCGCTGCCCAGCCGATCGCGGAGGGCGCCGCTTCAATGGCGTCGAGAAGGCCCTCGAGTGCTTCGTAGAGCCGCGGATAGGGCTGCCCCTCGGGCAAGACCGTTGCGGTAAGCACCGTCGCCCACTCGATCCCAGCAGCCGGCAATGGCTCTGACAGGAGCGGCCCACGGCTGTGGATCAGCTCGACGGTCGCTTGCGGCAGCTGCGATTCGGTTCGCGCGCTAAGCTCGACCTGCACAACGTTCCCTGCGATCAGGACCGGCCGCATCCGGCGCCCGCGAGCGCCGCGCACGTAAGCAGCAATTAGCCCCTGCTCGACCGTCATCAGCCGTACAATCGCGCCATGCTCGCCATGGCCTCGCAGTGCGCAGACGATGGCCGTGGCGGTCGACCTCATCCGCGCGGGTGGAAATAGTCGTAGAGCTGGCGCGCCATTGCGCTGCTGATCCCCGGCGCTTTCTCTAGGTCCTCGAGCGCGGCACCTTTCACCGCACGCGCCGTGCCGAAATGCATCAGCAGCGCGCGCTTGCGGCTCGGCCCGATCCCTGGAACCTCGTCCAGCGTGGACGTCGTCAGACTCTTTGCCCGCTTTGCCCGATGCGTGCCGATCGCGAACCGGTGTGCCTCGTCGCGCAGCCGCTGGACGTAAAACAGCAAGGCCGAGTTGGGCGGAAGGGTGATTTCGCGTCCGCCAGGGAGATGAAACACCTCGCGGCCCTCTCGCCCGTGATGCGGCCCCTTCGCGACGCCGACCACGGGCACATCATGGACACCCATGTCCTCCATCACCTCGCATACCGCCGACAGCTGGCCCTTGCCGCCGTCGATCAGCACGAGGTCGGGCCACTCGCCGCTTTGCCGGTCCGGGTCTTCCTTTTCGAGCCGCGCAAAGCGCCGCTCGAGCACCTCGCGCATCATCGCGAAGTCGTCGCCCGGCTGGGTCTCCGGACGCTTGATGTTGAACTTGCGATAGTTGTTCTTGCGGAAGCCCTCGGGCCCCGCGACGATCATCGCGCCGGTCGCATTGGTCCCCATGATGTGGCTGTTGTCGTACACTTCGATGCGCTTGGGCACGTCCGTTAGCTCGAACATGTCGGCCAACTCGCGAAGGATCTTGCCCTGGGTGGTGGTCTCGGCGAGGCGTCGGTCGAGCGCCTCTTCGGCGTTGCGCTGAGCCTGTTCAAGCAGCCTGCGCCTGGCACCGCGCTGGGGCTGCTCGATCACCACCTTGCGCTCGGCGCGTTCGGAGAGGGCCTCCTCGAGCAACTCCCGATCGGCAATCTCACGGTCGACTAGGATCCGCCTGGGTGGCGGCATGTCTTCATAGAACTGGACAAGAAAGCTCGATAAAACCTCAGCTTCCGGCACATCGTTGGTATGCGCCGGAAAGAAGGCGCGATGCCCCCAATTTTGCCCGCCGCGGATGAAAAAAGCCTGGATCGATACCGCCCCGCCTTTGTAGGCGAGCGCGAACACGTCGGCATCGCCGAGTCCCTCGGCATGGACCGTCTGGCTGCCCTGGATGTAGGTCAAGGCGCGCAGCCGGTCGCGATAAACCGCGGCAAGCTCGAAATCCTGCCGCGCGGCGGCATCGGCCATCAGCCGCGACAGACGCGACTGGACGCCGGTCGACTTGCCGGCCAGGAATTCCTTCGCCTCCTCGACCAGCTCGGCATATTCCTCCTCGCCGATCCGCCCCACGCAGGGGGCCGAACAGCGCTTGATCTGGTAAAGTAGGCACGGCCGTGAACGGTTTGCGAAAAAGCTATCCGAACAGCTTCTTAGCAGGAATAGCTTCTGAAGCGCGTTAAGTGTTCGAGTGACCGAGCCAGCGCTTGCGAACGGCCCGTAATAATGCGCCTTTTTGACCCGCCGTGCGCCGCGGTGCTTCTGGATGCGCGGGAATTCATGATCCTCGCGCAGCATGATGAAGGGAAAGCTTTTGTCGTCCCTCAGCAGCACGTTGTAGGCCGGGCGGAAGCGTTTGATCAGCTGGGCTTCGAGCAGCAGCGCCTCGGCCTCCGTGCGCGTCGTGACGATGGTCATCGAGCGCGTCTGCGAGACCATCCGCTGCAGCCGCTTCGGCAGCCGGGCGACCTGGGTGTAGTTGCTCACCCGGGTTTTGAGCGTGCGCGCCTTGCCGACGTACAGCACGTCGCCCCGCGCGTCGTGCATCCGGTAGACGCCCGGGCGGGACGGAAGGGTCTTCCACACCTCGCGGATCGCTGCCACGCCCGCTTCAAGATCGGGCACGCCCTCGCCGCGCACGGCATAGGTCGCCTGGTCCTCGTTGAAACGGTCGGCAGCGCCAGGTTGATCGGGACGGTCGGCCTTGCTCACCAGGCAGAGATAAGCGCTAGGCCGTCCTAGCGCGAGTGCTCAGGCGGCGGCCCGCGCCAGCTCTTCGTCGGCGAGCATCCAGTCGACGGCGGCGCGCGCGTGGATCGCGGTCGTGTCATAGACCGGCAGCACGTTGGCGCGGACGTCCACGGCCATGACCAGCTCGGTGCACCCGAGCACAACCGCCTGGACTTTCTGCTTCGCGAGTTCGGTGATCAGCGTCTTCAGCTTGCGCTGGCTATCACGCACCACGCGGCCAGCGGCGAGCTCTTCGAAGATGATCCGATCGACTTCGTCCATCCACACCGGGGCAATCGGGACCAAGCTGATACCACGGCTCTCGAGACGCGAGCGGATGAACGGCTCCGTCATGGTGAATCGAGACCCGAGCAAGGCGACGCGCGTGCGGCCATCGGCAACCAGGCGATCGCCGGCGGCGTCGCCGATATGAAGAACCGGTACTCGCACGCCCGCGGCAACCGTGTCATAGCCCTTGTGAACGGTGTTGCAGGCGATGACGATGCCTTCGGCGCCGCTCTTTTCAAGCCGCTTCGCGGCGTCCCGGACCATCTCCGCGATGCCGTCCCAATTTCCCGCGAACTCCATTTCTGCGATATTGGCGAAGTCGACGCTTTCGATCGCAAGCTGGGCGCTATGGAGCCCGCCAAGGCGCTGCGACACGCCACGATTGATATGTTCGTAATAGAGCGCGGTCGATGACCAGCTCATCCCCCCGACAATCCCCAGCTTGCGCAACTTTGAGGCCCCTTCCCCGTCCTGGAATATGATCTGAGCCGCCCGCACGACCCCAATCGTGCCAATTTCGGACAAGTCATGGGGCGGAGCAAGCTGGTAACGGCACGGTTAGCGCATTTTGAATCGAATTGCGCCGAACCGTTGCAATTGCTTGGCTTGGCGGCGCAAATACGTGCCGTGAGCGGCGATCCTCAAACGAGCAATGCGGTTCTTCTCGTGCGGCCCGCAAGCTTCGGCTTCCATGCCGACGCGGCGCAGTCGAACGCTTTTGCAAATGCGTCCGGTGACTCTGATCTGGTTGGCAGGGCCGCCGGGGAATTCGACGGTCTCGCGCGACGGCTCGAAGACGCAGGCGTGGAAGTGATCGTCCTCCAGGACTCGCCTGATCCAGCGAAACCAGATGCCGTCTTCCCGAACAATTGGGTCTCGTTCCATGCTGACGGGACGATGGCGCTTTACCCGATGGCGACAGAGGCGCGCCGGTTGGAGCGGGATGTCGACGGCCTGAAAGCGCTGCTGTCGGCGTCAGGCTTCGAGGTGCGCCAGGTCGTCGACCTCAGCTTCCATGAGCGGCACGGCCATTATCTCGAAGGCACCGGGAGCCTGATCCTCGATCGGCCACGACGCCGTGCCTATGCCAACCTGAGCCCGCGTACCGATGCGGCTGTCATTGCCGAATTCGACGACCGGCTCGACTATTCGACTTTCATATTCGACGCTCGCGATCGGTCCGGCAAACCGATCTACCATACCAACGTGCTGCTCAGTCTCGGAACCCGCTTCGCGGTCGTGTGCACCGAGACTGTGACGCCAGAATATCGCGAGGTGCTGCTCGGCGAGATCGACCGAACAGACCGGAAGCTGATCGATGTCGATTACGACCAGATGCGGCAGTTCGCGTGCAACATCCTCGAGCTTAAGGGCCGCGACGGCGCCCCGCTCATCGCGCTATCCTCTACCGCGCTTCGATCCTTCAGACCCGACCAACTGCGGCAGCTGGAAAGCTTCGGCGAGCTCGTCAATGCGGACATCCCGACGATCGAGACAGTGGGCGGCGGAAGCGTCCGCTGCATGATCGCCGATATTCATTTGCCCCGGCGTTAGCCGGTCAGCAGCGCTTTTCGGTCTCCTTCGTCCCCGACGCATGGGTGATTTCGATGCGGTTGGGATCGAGGACCTTGATCGTCGACACGGTCGGCTGGGATCCATCATGGTAGTCGATCGACAATTTATCGCCCGCAACCGTCCATTTCGCCTCGCCGATCGGGGTTTCCGTCGTACCGTCCTTGCGGAACTCCAGCGTGGCCGAACAATCCTCGTCGATGGCGCTCCACTTCCCTACCATGAAGTCAGCGGCAAGGGCGCCAGTGGCCGGCGCCGCTGCGGCGGTCTCATTCCCCACGGGCGCCGCAAGAGCGGCGACGTTCGCCGTCCCCTCGTTGGCCGCCTTGTCCTGGTTGGTCGGCGCCTTGCTTCCGCAAGCGGCGAGCAGGACGGCGCCGCTGAGCAATATCTTGAGCTTATGGTGCTGGCTCATCGCATACTCCCCCGTTTGTTGGAACGCGATACGGGCCGGTGGGCCGGCGAAATGTTGCGCGGCGCTAGCCGAGCGCTTTGACGATCTCCTCGACCATTTTCTTGGCGTCGGCGAGCAGCATCATGGTGTTGTCGCGGTAGAACAGCTCGTTATCGACGCCGGCATAGCCGACGCCGCCCATCGATCTTTTCACGAACAGCACGGTGCGCGCCTTTTCGACGTCGAGCACCGGCATCCCGAAGATCGGGGAGCTCTTGTCGGTCTTGGCGGCGGGATTGGTGACGTCATTGGCGCCGATCACGAAGGCAACGTCGGTCTGCGCAAACTCGCTGTTGATGTCCTCGAGCTCGAACACCTCGTCGTAAGGCACGTTCGCTTCGGCCAGCAGCACGTTCATGTGCCCGGGCATTCGCCCCGCGACCGGGTGGATCGCATATTTGACGCGCACCCCTTCCGCTTTCAGCTTGTCGGCCATTTCCTTGAGCGCATGCTGCGCCTGGCTGACCGCCATGCCGTAGCCGGGGACGATGATCACCTGGTCGGCCTGCTTCATCAGGAAAGCGGCATCCTCGGCCGATCCGCGCTTGTACGGCCGGTCGATCGCGGCAGAGGTCCCGGCCGCGGCGGAATCGCCGCCGAATCCGCCGGCGATGACCGAAATGAAGCTGCGGTTCATCGCCCGGCACATGATGTAGCTGAGGATCGCGCCCGAGCTTCCGACCAGCGCGCCGGTGATGATCATCGCGCTATTGTGGAGCGTGAAGCCCATCGCCGCCGCGGCCCACCCCGAATAGCTGTTGAGCATCGAGATCACGACCGGCATGTCGGCGCCGCCGATCGGGATGATCAGCAGGAAACCGATGGCGAAGCTCAACCCCATCACGGTGAAGAACACCCACGGCGCCTGGTCCTGGGTGAAGTAAGCGATCAGCCCGAGGATCGCGACCAACGTGCCAAGGTTGATGACGTGGCGCAGCGGCAGCAGGATCGGCTTGCCGCTCATGTTGCCGTTCAATTTCAGGAAAGCGATCACCGACCCGGAGAAAGTGATCGCGCCGATGGCGACACCGAGGCCCATCTCGATCCGGCTGACCTGCAGGATGTGCCCGGCGGCATCGGTAATTCCGAACGCGGACGGATTGAGAAAGGCCGCCGCGCCGACCAGCACCGCGGCCATGCCGACCAGGCTGTGGAATGCAGCGACCAGCTGCGGCATCGCCGTCATCTGGATCTTGCGAGCGGTGACGAGCCCGATGCCACCGCCGACGATCATCGCGCCAGCGATCTCTGCGATCGACGCGATTTGGTGGACGGCGAGCGTGGTTGCGACGGCAATCGCCATGCCGACCATGCCGGTATAGTTGCCGCGGCGGCTGCTCTCGGGACTTGAAAGGCCCCTCAGCGCAAGGATGAAGCAGACCCCGGAGATAAGATAGGCGAGAAGCACCCAGGCCGGGACCGGCGCGGCCTCATGCATGGGTCTTGTCTTCCTGCGGAGCCGGGCGCTCTTTCTTCTTGTACATCGCCAGCATTCGCGCGGTGACCGCAAAGCCGCCGAAGATGTTCACGCTGGCCAGCGCGACAGCGAGAAGACCGAGCCATTTCGACGAGGGGCTTCCGGCGGCGGCGGAGGCGATCAAAGCGCCGACGACGATGACCGAGGAAATGGCGTTGGTGACGCTCATCAGCGGCGTGTGAAGCGCCGGGGTCACCGACCACACCACGTAATAGCCGACGAAGCAGGCGAGCACGAAAATCGACAGGATGGAGATGAAATCCATGACCCCTCCGGCTGAGCTTGGGTCATGTTGTGGCGGGTCGCTTACGGCCTGTCGAGAGGGGCGCCCACGACGCCGTAAACTTTGATCCGGTTTCCAATTTCCTAACCTTTCGGTGGCAAGGCGAAACGCACCAACTGAGAAGGAAAAGCGCCGCTGTGATCAAGCGCGCGGACAGGACCGTCGACGCATCCCCATGGAAGCTGCTTCTGTGGACGGCGGTGGCTGGCCTGATTTTCGGCCTGATCGGTTTCGGCGAGATCGCCGAAGATTTCCTCCGCGTGGCCCGCAATCGCCTTCACTGGCACAAGGCCAGCGGCGACATCGTGCTCGTCAAAATCGACGACCAGTCGCTTCGGGAAATCGGCCGTTGGCCTTGGCCGCGGAGCAATTATGCCCGCCTGACGGACGAGCTGGACAAAGCCGGCGCGAACCGGATCTTCTTCGATCTCACCTTTGTCGGTCCCACCGACGCCGTTGAGGATGACGCTTTCGCCAAGGCGATCGAGCGCTCGGGTCGTGTCTACCTTGCCACCAGGACCCTATCGGGACCCCAGCAGGGCGCGGAACTCGAGGGAACGCCGCTGCCTATTCTGGCCAAGCATGCGCGGCTCGGCACCATCAGCGTCAACTACAATTACCAGAATGCGGCCTGGCACTTGCCGTTCGCACTGCCGGCGCCTGGCGGCGCGATCGACTCATTTTCGGCTGAGCTCGCTAAGCGGAAGGGCCAATCGGGGACGGTGTTCATGCCCGACTATTCGCTCGATCCGTCGACAATTCCGACGATTCCCGCTGCTGAAGTCATCGGGAAGCAATTCGACCCGCGGGCCGTTCGCGGGAAGGACGTGGTGATCGGCGGCACGGCCGAGGCGGTCGGGGATCAATATTTCATCCCGGGAACCGGGAAGATGGGCGGCGCGGTCGTGCACGTCATCGGCGGCGAAACGCTCAAGTCGGGCAAACCGCTGTACCTGGGCTGGCTGCCCCTGTTCGTTGCAGCGATGGCACTCGCCGCGGCCTGCTTGCGGCGCAGAAGCCCAAGCCAACAGGGAGCGATGCTGGGTGCTGGAGCGGTCACCTTGCTTCTGGCCCCCGCCGCGCTTGAGGCTCGTCTAGTCTACCTCGACATCACCCCGGCCTTGTTCGTGCTTGCGGTTGTTGGGAGCGCGCTGTTCTGGCGCCGATACCGCCGGCGCGGCCTGGTCAATGCGATTTCAAACCTGCCCAACCTCAATGCGCTGCGCGCTCACCGAGGAGCGAAGAATCAGGCCCTGATTGCGGCGCGCGTGATGAATTACGAGGAAATCCTCGCGACCCTGCCGCCCAACAGCGAGCGGCAGCTGGTCGATCAGATCGTGGCCCGACTGAAGGTCGGATCGCCCGAGCGGACACTCTACCAGGGTGACGGCGGCATCTTCGCCTGGTTCGACGACCCCAAGCGCGCCTTCGGCAATCACCTGGAAGCGCTCTACGCGCTGTTCCGCACGCCGGCGCGCGTCGCGGGCCTGTCGCTGGACCTCACGATCGCCTTCGGCGTCGAGGTGGGCAGCGGACGCTCGCTCGCAAGCCGACTGGCGAGCGCCCTCGTCGGCGCCGAGGAAGCAGCCCACGACGGGCTCAAGTGGAAATATTTCGATCCGGGCACGCTCGAGGACGCGTCGTGGAAGCTATCGATGCTGAGCCAGCTCGACGAGGCGATCGATCGCGGGGAAGTTTGGGTCGCCTACCAGCCCAAGCTCGACCTCGCGACCCGGCGCATTATCGGCGCCGAAGCGCTGGCTCGTTGGACGCACCCGGAGAAGGGCCCGATCGCCGCGACCGAATTCGTTGCAGCGGCCGAGCAGCACAACCGCATCGGCAAGCTCACCGATTATGTGCTTGAAAAAGCGGTGAAGGCGGCGGCGCAGATCAATAAGCGCGGGGGTGAATTCGATGTCGCGGTCAATCTCTCGGCGCGGCTCCTGACCGACAAGGGCTTCACCCTGCGGCTCTCGGCGCTGCTCGCTCGCCACGGCCTGTCGCCACAGCATCTGACCCTCGAGCTGACGGAAACGGCGGCCCTCGCGGGAAGCGGCGACGGGCTGGAGATGATCACCCGGCTTCGCGACATTGGCGTGCGGATCGCCATCGACGATTACGGCACCGGGCTGTCGACTTTGGACTATCTGAAGAAGATCCCGGCCAACGAGATCAAGATCGACCAGAGCTTCGTCAAAGGGATCGTCGACAACCGCAGCGACCGCGTCATGGTCCAGTCGACCATCGGCCTTGCCCACTCGCTCGACCGCAAAGTTGTCGCCGAAGGCGTCGAGCATCACGACATCCTAGACGTGCTGATCACCATGGGCTGCGACATTGCCCAAGGCTATGCGGTCGGCCGCCCCATGAGCCTCGAAGCGCTGACCAAGCGCCTGAGCTCGGACCGCAAGCGCAGCGCAGCTTGATCTCCTGAACTGCTGATCCTGAGCGCCGCTCAGCCGTAAGCGCGTCATCCAACCCATTGTCACAAAACGGAACAGTTTCCGCGCGCCCGCGCCGCAAACATGGTGAATCGTTTGCTAACCATATCGATTAAGGTTAACATCTGTGTCAGCTGCCGAATCGCAGTTCAGACAAGGGGCGTGACAGAAATGAAGAACAACAAAGCTGGCCGCGGCTTTTGGAGCTGGCTCATGGGCTCGGGTTGGAGCGGAGCTGGCGGCAACGGCTAAAAACCGTCCTCAGTTCGATTAGAACTGCGGATTCAAAGAGTTACGAGCGCCCGCCGAAAGGCGGGCGTTCCTGTTTCCGGGGCTCACGATAGGTGGGTGCGGCGACACTGGCCGCCATGCCTGATGCGAGCTAGCCCGCCCCCATGCAGAAGCAAGCAAGCAACCTACTCTCGATTCGCGCCAGGCGGCCTGGCCTTCACGAATTCACCGATGAAGTTGTCGATTTCGTCGCTCAAAGCGGCATTTCCGACGGCCTTCTGACAATCTTCTGCAGGCACACGTCAGCGTCGCTGCTAATCCAGGAGAATGCGGCGCTCGCTGCTCGCCGCGACCTTGAAGCCTATTTCGCGCGCATCGCCCCAGAAGGCGCCGATTATGAGCATGACGACGAAGGGCCGGACGACATGCCGGCCCACCTCCGAGCCGCACTTACGCAGACGCACCTTTCCATCCCCGTGCAAAATGGCGCACCTTTGCTCGGCACCTGGCAGGGCATTTTCCTGTTCGAGCATCGCCTCGACCCGCAGCAGCGGGAGATCGCGCTCCATCTGGTGGGCGAATGAGTGCCGCATCCGTACGCGCGTGGCTGGCGGAGCACGCGCCCGACCTGGAAATCATCGATGCGCACGACACGACCGCGACGGTCAATGACGCCGCGAGAACGCTCGGCGTCGAGCCGGGCCAAATCGCTAAGTCGCTTGCGGTTCGGGCGGGCGATCAGCTCTTCCTGCTGGTGACGCGCGGCAACTCGCGGCTCGACAATCGCAAGTGCAAGGATGTGCTGGGCGCGCGGCCACGCATGCTCGGCGCCGAGGAGACGCTCGAGATCACGGGGCATCCGGTTGGCGGCGTTTGCCCGTTCGATTTGCCCGCTGGCCTGCCGGTCTACCTCGACGTCTCGTTACGGGCGTTCGAGACCGTCTATCCGGCGGGAGGCTCGCTCAACACATCGGTGCGGGTGCCGACTGCGCGCCTGTTCGAGCTGGTCGGCGAGCGTTGGGTCGACCTATGCAATCTTCCCGAAGCGGCCGGGGCTTAGGTCTTCAGGCGTTACGTCGGCAACTGGCCAGGGTTCGTTCGCGATCAGCGATGCGGTAATGGCCGCCATCGCCGGCGAGGTTTGCAAGCCGAAGCCGCCCTGCCCCGCTAGCCAGAAGAAGCCCTCTGCCTCCTGCGCGAAGCCCAACGCCGGATGCCGATCCGGCGTGAAGGTGCGCAAGCCAGCCCACCGGCTGTGGACGCGCTCTACCTTCACGATCGTCCGCTCTTCCATTCGATACGCGGCCAAGGCGACTTCATATTCGTCGGGCTGCGCGTCGCACGGATCGCTCGCTACTTCGTCCATCGGCGAAGCGAACAAGCGGCCGCTTTCGGGCGCAAAATAGAGCTCATCGCCAATCGTCTTGGTGAACGGAATGCCGCTGATGTCGATGCCCGCCGGCGCGTCGAAGGTAATGATCGTCCGCCGCATGGGCTGAAGCCCGAGCGGCAGGACCCCGGCCAGGATCGCGACTTGGTCCGCCCAGGACCCCGCGGCATTGACCATGATCGGTGCGGAAAAATGCGCACCCGCGTCGCTCGTCACCGCCCATACCCCGCCCGAGCGGTCGATCGCCTGGATGCGCTGGCCGGTACTGAGCGTCCCGCCATTGGCCTTGAGCTGTCGCAAATTGCCCTGGAGCAGCACGTGCGGATCGATGCGAATGCCGTCGCGGTCGGCGAGGCCATAAAGCGCATCATTCTTCAGGAGCGGGCAGAGTTCGTGAACGCCGGCAGCATCAAGCCGCTCGAGCTTCGCAAATGGAGAGATCGCCGCTTCCAGCGCATCGAGGTCGGCGCGCTCGTCCTCTCGGGCGGGAATAAGCACCGGCATGCGATGGCCGACTGAACCGAACTCCTCCGGCGGCGCGTCGAAAAACGGCCTGCTCGCCAAAGTCAGGGCGCGAACAAGCCGGTCGCCGAGCGCGTAATGGAGCATGGTCGCGCTTCGGCCGGACGAGTGGAAGCCGATCTGCTCCTCGGCTTCGAGGACCGTGACGCGAGCATGTTTGGAAAGCACCGCGGCGGCCGACAGGCCGGCAATGCCGCCGCCAATGACCAGGATGTCCGCGTTACTCACGTCGCTCAGGCGGCGCTTAGCCGCTCGTTCACGATCTTGCCGCCCTGGGTCAGGCGAATGCCTTTGACGATCTCATCGTCATCGGGAAGCACCGGCTTGCCCTGATCCTTGTCCCAGAAGGCGGCGAGGAAATTATAGAGATTGCGGGCGAATAGCGCCGACGAGTCCGCCGCCAGGCTTCGCGCGAGGTTCGACGCACCGATGATGGTCACGCCATGCTTCTCAACCTTCTTCCCGATATCCGTACCCTCGACATTCCCGCCGGCCTCGGCCGCCATATCGACGATCACGCTGCCGCGCCGCATCGTCGCGATCTGCGCATCGCTGATCAGCCGCGGCGCGGGCTTGCCCGGAATCAGCGCGGTCGTGATGACGATGTCCTGCTTGGCGATATGCCCGGACACGAGCTCTGCCTGCGCCTTCTGATATTCCGTAGACATTTCAGTTGCATAGCCACCAGAGCCCTCGCCCTCGATCCCCGCGACATTCTCGACGAAGATCGGCTTGGCGCCCAGCGACAGGATCTGCTCCCTGGTTGCCGAACGAACGTCGGTGGCGCTGACTTGGGCACCCAAGCGCTTTGCCGTCGCGATGGCCTGGAGGCCGGCGACGCCGACGCCCATCACGAACACCTTCGCGGGACTGACCGTCCCCGCCGCCGTCATCATCATCGGGAAGGCCCGGCCGTAAGTGTCGGCCGCCTCGACCACGGCTTTGTAGCCGGCGAGGTTCGACTGCGACGACAAGATGTCCATCGATTGCGCACGAGTGATGCGCGGCATCCATTCCATCGCAAACGCGTCGAGCCCGGCCGAAACGTAAGCATCGATGGCCGACCGGCGCCGTAGCGGATCGAGCGCTCCGATCAGCAGCGCGCCCTTATCGGCATCCTTGAGGCTGTCGGGCTCCGGGCCGTCCACGCCGAGGATAATTCCTGCCCCTTTGAGAACGTCCTTGCGCGATCCGACCTTGGCGCCCGCGCCCTCGAAGTCGGCATCGGAGATCGATGCGCCTTGTCCGGCCCCCTTCTCGACTGCCACTTCCGCGCCAAGCGCAATGAATTTCTTCACGGTTTCGGGAATCGCGGCGCAGCGCGTCTCGCCGGCGGCTTCCTTGAGGACCGCGATCTTCATGGGTTGGGCCGGCCTTTTATTTCAGGATGAGGAGGACGATGAAGCCGATGAGGAAGCAGACGATTGCGCCCCATTTGAACATTTGGGTGAAGCGCAAGTAGTCGCGGACGTGCACTGCAGCATCCTGCGTCGGTGGACTGACCAGCAACGAGTCTTCATCGGCCATCGATAACCCCTTCGGAAAAACGGCGATTGCCCACGTCCATAACAAGCCGCGCTCAACACCCCAAGCCCCGCGTTGGCGGCCTTAAGCACCGCTTTACCCCTTAGGGGTAGGCTGTCGCGCGAAAGGCGGAAAATGCGCGAAGAACCCAAACGTTCGCTGTTGCTGCTCGATTCGAACCCGGACGAGCGCCGACTTGTGTCCGCAATTGCTGCGCGCGCCGGCTGGAGCGTGGTCGGCGCCGCCGACGAGGAAATGGCGGTTGCACTGCTTCAGGGGCCTCACGGCCGCGAGGTGCAAGCAGCATTGCTCGGTGGTTGGGACGGCGAGCAAGGTCCGGGCCTGATCGCGGCGCTGCGCGCTCATCGATCGAACCTGCCGGTAATCGTGCTGTCGCATGGCGACACGGTTTCCGTCGCGGTTGAGGCCATGCGCGCCGGCGCCTCGGACTTCCTGGTACGCCCGGTCGCGTCCGAGCGGCTGCTGGAAGCACTTGCCGCCAACGCCGATCGCCGCCGCGCGGCGGGTGAACTCGCGCCGGTCTCGGAAAAGCTCGCGCCGCCGCTCGCGCTCGAACAATTGATCGGCGCGGCGCCGGAATTTCGCACCGCGCTTGCAGTCGCTGCCAAATCCGCTCGCAACCGCCTGCCGGTCTTGATCGTCGGCGAAGCGGGAACCGGCAAGGAAACGGTTGCACGGGGAATCCACAGCGCCAGCTTGCGCGCGAAGGGGCCGTTGCTGACGCTCGATTGCAAGGCTGTGCCCGCCAACATCATCGACAGCGAGCTGTTCGGTCACGAGAAGGGCGCCTTCCCAGGGGCCTTCGCATCCAAGACCGGCAAGCTCGTTCAGGCAGATGGCGGTACGCTGGTCCTCGACGAGATTTCGGCGCTCCCAGTTGCAACCCAGCAGTTGCTCGACCGCGTCCTTGCAACCGGCGAGGTCCGCCCGGTCGGCCTCAATGGCAGCCATTCGGTCGATGTGCGCGTCATCGCGACCAACAGCCGCGCGCTTCCTGATGATTTTGACGCCGGCCTCGCAGAGCGGCTGGGCAGCGTGACGGTCACCTTGCCGCCCCTGCGCGAGCGTAGCGGCGACATTCCCGCGCTTACCCGCCACCTGCTCAACCGCCTCGCCGAACAAACCGGTCTCAAACCGCTGTCGATCGGCAATGACGCGCTTGCCGTGCTGATGCGCTATGGCTGGCCCGGCAACGTCCGCCAGTTGACGGGTGTGCTGTTCCGCGCCGCTTTGCTGTGCGACGGCACCGCGCTCACCGCAGAGCATTTCCCGCACATCGCGATCCAGGCCCGCTACACCGGCCGCCGCACCGATTTCTCGCCGAACCTGACCAAGTCGAAGAGCGATGAGGCGATCGCCGGCGCCCCGAGCGTCTCGGTTTATACCGCCGACGGGCATCTGCGCCCGCTGGAAGAGATCGAGGCGGACATCATTCGGCTCGCGATCGGCCATTATCGCGGGCGCATGACCGAAGTCGCCCGGCGCCTCGGGATCGGCCGCTCGACGCTCTACCGCAAGCTCGGCGACCTTGGGATCGACACCGCCGCTTAAATCCTGGGCGTCAGCGCCTTACGGCAGCTTTGCCGGCTATGCCGAAGCTAGTGGGAGCTTTCCACCGAACGGACGTTGCGCAGATTGACTGCGCTTTCGGTCGGTGCGCGTTTTATTCAATCGGAAGCGGCACCACGGTGTCCTGAGCGTTCACGATCTGCCAGCAGCCCGCACGCTTCACCCACGTATCGGTCCAGACGAACTTGCCGCGCTTTGGACCCTTCTTCGTCCAGGTTTCACTGCCCTGAGCTACGGCGGTATCGCCAAAGAAACGAACGTGGACGTACTCGGGCTCGTTGCTGAGGAACTCGCCGGGACCTGCCGCCGCCCACTTCACTGCCGTCTTCTTATCGACAACTTTTCCATCCAGGACCCAGATGAAGTCGTCCGCAAGGATCCGCTTCACAACCGATGCATCGTTCGTTGCGACGGATTTGGCCCACGCATCCTCACTTTCAACGATGTAGCGTTCGACATCCTGTTGAGTGACGAGTTTCGGAGCAGGGCAAACTGATGCCTCAGCACCGGCGGCGCTCCCTTGCAGCGTTGCGGAGATGGCCAGCGTAACTGGCAGTAAGGCGAGTTTCATGGCAGCCCCCTTGCTTCCCATTCTCTCCTAAAAGGAAGCGTGTGCCAACTCATCGGCGCGATGTCCGCTTTCCACCCATTGCGGACGTTCGCAGATCGGGCTGTAGTGGTGGCATGAAGGCCGCTCTCGACGTTTATGTTTTCCGCGACCCCCACTTTGCCCCCTCCGGTGACACAGTGGTGTGCATCGCACGGCAACGGCGTCTAGAGCGGTTTATGAGCAAGGAGGAAGTGGCGCATGCCTTCAGCGGCTGCGCCACCTACCGACGATGGGATGCGCGCAGATCGTGGCTCTTGCGGTGGCTGCGTACAAACTACGTGGGAGTGTGGGGCAATAAGAATGCGGCCCGCTTTCGGCGCTTCCTTCGGGAAAGAGGCGCGAAGCTGGTGATACACCGCGAGGTACCCTCTCATCTTCGGCTGGCCTACTACTCCACGCAAAATGAGCGGAGGCGGGTTCGAAAGCTTCCTCCCAGGCCAGAGTAACCTAACGTCTGCTTTCCACCCAAAGCAGACATTACCCAGTCTTGGTAGCCGCGACCCGCGCCTCCATGACCGCGAAGCGGCCGCGAAGGTCGGCCAGGTCCTTGCGCAGCGCCCGCAATTGTCCCCGCGATGCCGCGCGCGAGGCTCCCCGCGCTGCCGCCCGGACCAGCGCGCGCCGGATATCCTGCCGTACGGAGTCAAGCGCGCGCATGTCCTCTTTGCCATAAAGGCTGCCGTCAGGCCGGGGTCCCAGGAGCAGCCATCCGAACTCGATTGAATACGGGCAGACGAGTGCCAGGCAGATCGGAAACGAAGACACGCCGCCGCCCGTTACCTCGGGCAACATAGACGACACCTCCCTGCGCGATATGCCGTGGGCGGAGATCACCGTCGGCCCCGGACCAATTAATGCCGAGCGCGTCGCGTGCACTGCCTCGTTGATCCGTGGCAGGATGGCGGCGCCGATTTCGCTCGGTGTCGCGGTCGCGGCCAGGTCCTCAAGCATTTCCGGAAGCTGCCGTTTGAGGAGCACGAGGTCATGCTGGAAGCGGTGTTCGGCCCAATCGCTTATTCGGCTGTGAAAGGGATTGAGCAGAACGGCCGCGACCGCTGCGGCCATGCCGCCCGAAATGCCGCCGATGTTCATGCCGAGATAGCTCTGGCCCAGGTTTTGGATCAGTGCTTCGGTGCCGCCGAAGGTCGCCACCAGCGCGATAGTCAGCGCCGCATAGGCCGCCGAGCGGCTGATGACCGTTTCCGCATCGAACAGCCGGAAGCGAAGGAGCGAGACGAGAAACCCGAGCGCGACGATGATGATTCCGAGCTGGAACAAGGCCTCCCACAGGATCGACATCATGTGCGACGGGCTCGCGGACAACGCCGACCCCGCTCGCGCAGCAAGTATCAGGCCAACGCCTGCCACCAGCCCCAGCGCGACCCATTTGAGTTGCTGTTTGAGCGCATAATTCGCCGATGCCCGGAAGCGGGAGATAAGCGAGCCAATCGCCCCAAGCACGCACAGGATCGCGAGCGGCAGGAAGGCTCGCGTCGGGCTCAGCTGAAGCGATTCCGCAATTCCAAGGAGGAACACGGCGGCGCTGCATGCGGCGAGGGGACGTGTCCAAGCGGGCCGCCAACGCCCGTCCGGGAATAGCAGCAAGGCGAGCACAAACAGCAGGAAGCGCGCGCGATCCAGCAGCAACGGGAGTGGATCGCTCGACGCAAAATCGAAGCTGCTCGTGATCGTCCAGGTCAGGAAAGCGAGCGATAGTAGCGCGGCCACTGGATCCTTGGCGCGGCGGCGAAGCAGGATCGCGCTGACGCTGATCAGGACAATGGCCTTGACCAGCCGCAGCACGATGATCGCGGCCGGCGTCGTGGTCGGATGAATCAACGGCTGCGCGAGCAGCGCAAACGCAGCAATCGCCAGCACCGCCCATGCCGCTCGATACGCCGAGACCCACCTTGCGCGTAGCGGCGCAAGGCGGGTCTCAAGCATTGCCGCGGCGGGCACCGCGGTCATTGCATGCGTGCGGCTGCTGCCAGCTTGTCGAGGAACGTGCCCGGCTTGCTGACGCAGGCATCGACGGACTTGATGCCGTGGTCACGATTGAGGAAGGCGCAGATCGCGACGATGTCCCGGCGCGGAAGCGGTTCGGCGTGAGCGTTTTTCATTGCGATTTCCTTGCTGCTGAGGCGATCGACGCGGCGACTTCAGTCGCCATGGCGATCTGGGCGTCGCGGTCCTTGAGCTGGTAGCGGTTCGCGACGAACCGGAAGTCGGTCCAGCTGATCCACACGGTGCCATCGTCGTCCTGGGTGATCAGCATGCGCACCGGCCAGTCGAGCCCCGCGACCGGGTTCGACTGCAGGAACTGGACCCCGAGCGGCGGATTGCCGAACAGGATCAGGGTCGACCTGTTGATGGGAAGCTTGGCGCCTTCGCCGAGCTTGGTCTGGTCGATCTCGTCGAAAAAGCGGATGCCCTTGGTGGCGATGTCGCCTTTCAGCCGCGCGATCGTCTCGTCGAACGCATAGTCGCTCTTCTGCTTGATGACGCCGTCGGCGGGGGCCGCGGACACCGGCACAGCACCGTGCGCGGGCGCCAGGATCGGGGACACGACGGTCGCCGGACCGGCGATCATCAACAGGGCGAGGAACTTCGAATCCAGCTTTGATGTGCGGCGCATTGCCGGCCTCCTTTTGAATGACCGGCACATTGTCGTGCTTGGAGGCCGCGTAGAAAAATCGCGATTGGGCATGATGTTCATGCGCCGCGCGTATCGCTCAGTAAGGAGTGCCTTCGCGGCGGGCCTCGGTAAGCGCGCCGGCGTACCACAGGAACTCGTCGAGGAAGCGGTTCATCGACCGCTCGGTGATCGGCTCCTTCGCCACGCCGTCTTCGCTGATCGCGTCGGCAATGCGCGGGATCGGGAAAATGCTCGGAACGCTCGGCATGCCGAGCTCGGACAGGGTCATGCGCAGCTGCATCGCCGCGCGAACGCCGCCGAAGCCGCCGACCGAGTAGCAAACGATGCCCGACGGCCGCCAGAAATACTCTTCCAGGAAATGGTCGAGCAAGTTCTTCAGCGCGGGCGGAATCCCGTGATTATACTCACCGCTGATGACGATGAACCCATCGACTTTGCGATAGAGGTCGGCGAGCCGTTCCATCTCTTCCGGCGCCTCGCCCGTCGCATGCTCTTTATACATGCGGTCGAGCAGCGGCAGGCGCACCTCGCACGGGTCGACGACATGGACTTCGTGCCCGCGGCGCTCGAGCTCATCGACTACGAGCTTGGCCGCGCGGCTACCCATGCGGTCGCGCCTCACCGATCCGAGCAGCACCGCGATCGATCGCTTGGTCGTTGCCGCCTGCAGCATGGTCAGCTCGCGGCTGCGGTCTCGACCATCTGGCCGCCGCTCGCTTCATGCAGGATGAAACCTTCGATCTCGTCCACCGGATTGCGCCACGGCGCCTTTTCCAGCGTCTTCATCGTGTCCGCGTAACCAGCCTCGCGGCGTCGGGCGATGCCGTGCGCGGAAAAGTCGATGTCCTTGCTGTGATCCTCATAGTCGAGCGCCGGCGCGAGCAGGCGCACGACGTGCATCCGGGTCAGGCAGCCGTAGGATGCAAGCTCACCGATCTTGTTGTTCTTGCGCGCTTCCTCGGGAAGCTGCTTGGTCAGCTCCGCGATGATGTGGCGCATGCGGTGGAGCTGGCGCTGGCGCTTGATGTGCGATGCGGCGCGGCTCGAATATTGAATGTCCTTCTGGCGGTTCATGACCTCCCAAATTGTCTCGGGCTCGGGACCGTTCGGGTTCCAGATGTGCACTGCGAAGACCAAGCTGTCCCGGCGAGGATTATCGTCGAACACAACCTCGACCGGCGTGTTCGAGAGGATCCCACCGTCCCAGTAGAGCTCGCCGTCGATCCGCACCGGCGGGAAGCCGGGCGGCAATGCGCCCGACGCCAGCACGTGGTCGAGCGACAACGGCATGTCGCGCGAATCGAAGTAACGCATCTCGGCGGTGCGCACGCTCGATGCGCCGACCGTGATGCGGGTCTCCCCGCTGTTGAGCTGCTTCAGGTCGACCAGGTCATCGAGCGTCCGGCGCAACGGAGACACCGAATAATAACCCGCGGATTCCGAGCCCAGGCGATAGTGCGGACTGGTGAAGGCGAGCGGATTGGGACTGAAGAAAGAGGGCACGCCGTTGGTGATGGCGAGACTGTTGCGCGCCGCCGTTGCCAGCCACGTCGGAAGCCCGCCAGGGACGAACTGATCGTTTTGCACGCGCGACCAGAATTCGCACAGCTTCTCGACCCGGTCCGCCGGCTTGCTGCCGGCGATGATCGCCGCGTTGATTGCGCCAATCGAGGTTCCGATCACCCATTGCGGCGCGATCCCGGCTTCATGCAGCGCTTCGTAGACTCCGACCTGGTAAGCGCCGAGCGCGCCGCCGCCCTGCAAGACCAGCACCGTCTGGCCGAGGCCGGCGACCTCCTTCGCAAGCGAGTTCATGCACATTTCCTTTCGAGGATTGCTGGGCGCGCGGCGGCCGTTTCGGGGGACATGGTCTCGCCGGTGATGAGGCGCGCACCGCGCTGAAAAGTGAGGTAGTTCCACAGCCAGTTGATCGTGACGGCCGCGCGGCTGCGGAAGCCGATCAGGAACCAGATGTGCGCGAACGACCAGATCAGCCAGGCGATGAAGCCGCTGAGTTCGAGCGAGCCCATGTCGATGACGGCGCGGCTCCGGCCGATCGTCGCGAGGTTGCCGAAGTCGCGATAGGTGAAATCGCGGAGCCGGCGGCCGAGGATGAGGTCAGCGACGAAGCGTCCCTGCTGCTTGGCAACCGGCGCGACGGCGGGGAGCGCATGCCCCACGCGCGCGGGCGCTGACGCCGTGTCGCCGATCGCGAAAATGTTTGGGGAGCCAAGCACCTTGAGGTTGGTCTCGACGAAGACGCGGCCCGCTTTGTCCTTGTCCGCACCAAGCCATTCGGCCGCCGGCGACGCCTTGATGCCCGCGGCCCAGATGACGGTCTTCGCGAAGATCAAGTCGCTGCCGCACTGGACGTAGCCGTCGCCGATGTCGCCCACTGGCGCATCGAGGCGGACTTCGACGCCGAGCTCCTCAAGCGAACGTTCGGCCGCCTCCGATAGCTTGGCAGGAAAGGTCGCGAGCACGCGCTCACCGGCCTCGACCAAAATCACACGCGAGCAAGCCGGCGTAATGCTGCGGAAGTCGCGGGACACCGAGCGGCGAGCAAGCTCGGCGATGGCGCCCGCCATTTCCACCCCGGTCGGGCCGGCTCCAATGACAACAAATGTCAGCAGCGCCTGCCGGCGGCGCGGATCACTTTCCGTCTCGGCACGCTCGAGCGCGAGCAGCACCTTGCGGCGGATCGCGAGCGCATCGTCGATCGACTTGAGGCCGGGCGCGTTCGCCGACCATTCGTCATGACCGAAATAGCTGTGGCGGGCGCCAGTCGCGACGATCAGCCAGTCGTAGCGGAGTTCATTCCCGCCCTTCAGTTGTACGCCATTGCGCAGCGTATCGACTCCGGTGACCTCGTCGAGAAGGACGCGCACGTTGCGCGCGTTCGAGAAAATTGAGCGGATCGGGCCCGCAATATCGGCTGGCGACAAGGCAGCCGTCGCAACCTGATAAAGCAGAGGCTGGAACACATGGTGGTTTCGGCGATCGACCAGGGTCACGTCGACGTCGCGGTTGGCGAGCCGCTTGGCCGCGGCCAGTCCGCCAAACCCCGCGCCGACGATGACGACGTGCGGTCGCTTGCTCACCCTGCGCATCGCGAAATGCCTCAGTGCGCAGTCCAGCCGCCGTCGACCGGCAGCGCAGTTCCGGTGATCGAGCGTCCGCCCGAACCGCACAGGAATACCGCGAGCGCGCCGAGCTCTTCGACATCGGCGAAGCGCTTGTTGGGTTGCGCGGCAAGCAGGACGTCGCGGACGACTTCCTCGCGGGTCAGGCCGCGCGCCTTGGCGGTGTCGTCGATCTGGTTCTCGACGAGCGGCGTCCACACATAGCCGGGGCAGATCGCGTTGCAGGTGATATTGTGCTCGGCGCCTTCGAGCGCGACCGTCTTGGTCAGGCCGACGATGCCGTGCTTGGCCGCGACATAGGCACTCTTGAACGGCGAGGCGATCAGGCCGTGCGCGGAGGCGACGTTGATGATCCGCCCGAAGCCGTTCTGCTTCATGGACTCGAAGGCGGCGCGGGTCGTGTACCAGGCGGCCGACAGGTTTAGCGCGATAATCGCTTCATACTTCTCGGGCGGAAAATGCTCGATCGGGCTGACGTGCTGGATCCCGGCATTGTTGACGAGGATGTCGACGCGCCCAAAGCCCTCGAGCGCCTGCTGGACCAGCATCGCGGCGTCCTCGCCCTTCATCAAATTGGCGCCGTTGTAGACGATGCGCGACCCGGGATTGTCCCACTCGAGCTCGGACAACACGCGTTCGATATCGTCGGGTTTGCCGAGGCCGTTAATGACAACGTCCGCACCCGCCTGGGCGAACGACCGCGCAATGCCGAGGCCGATGCCGCTGGTGGATCCGGTGACGACCGCGACCTTGCCGGCAAGCGGCCGGGCGGCGTCGACTTGTTTTTGGACCTGCATGTCCATCCTCACGCTCCTGGAATTCGATTGAGCGCTTAGGATGCCGGTTCACGCGGAATGGCTGAAATGCGTTTCGTGCATCGACTCCATGACGCCTTGGGATTTCCGCGCGGAACGCAGCTCGGCCATTTTGATGGGGCGTCGCGATGACCGGCTCCTCAGCCGATGACGCACGGGACGAGCAAGGCATGACCCTCGCATCCTGCAGTCCGGTCTCGCGGCGACCAGATTCTATTCGTTCAAGGAGACGGCAATGTTCAACTTCAAGACCAAGATCGCGACGGCGGCCATTGCCTTCGCCGCGTTCAGCGCCGCGACGCCGGCCCTCGCCGACTGTTCGGCACCGGGCGCCAATGCGCTCGCCAATGCCCCGACGATGCCCAAGGGTGTCACGGACACCGTGATCGGGTCGATCGATCTCGCCGGTGAAATCGGCGTCGACGGCCGCCTGCTGCGCACGCGCCGACTGGTCGTTCAGCCCGGCGGTATCGTCCCGCTGCACAGCCACAAGGATCGCCCGGCCCTGATCTACACGGTCAGCGGCGCGATCACCGAATATAGCTCAACCTGCTCGGTTCCGATCGAGCACAAGGCCGGCGACATCAGCCGCGAGGCCGATGGCTTGAGCCACTATTGGATCAACCACGGCAAGGTCCCCGCCGTCCTTCTTTCGTCGGACGTATTCCACGCCAACTGATCCCCGAGCCGGCGCTCCAACTCCCCTCCGCCGGCACACCAGGCGTCCCGCCCCGCCCAGGCGGGACGCCATCCTCTCTACGGAGCGGCCATGACTGAACTCGCACATCCCGCTGAGATCGCTCGACCGCCCGGACTCACTTTGCCGCAATGGCTGCTGATCGCGGTCATCGGCTTCCTCACGCTCGTCGACCTGTTCGCGACCCAGGCGATCCTGCCGAGCCTCGCAAAGGCCTATGGCGTTGCCCCCGCGAAGATCGGCCTCGCCGCCAATGCGAGCACGCTCGGCATGGCCATCTCGGGCCTTTTGATGGGCGTCGTCAGCGGCGCCCTGGAACGCAAGCGAGCCATTGCCCTCAGCCTGTTCCTTTTGTCCTTTCCGACGGCCTCCCTCGCCTTCGCTCCAAACCTGACGGTGTTCGCGATCCTTCGCGTGACGCAGGGGCTGTTCATGGCCGCGGCCTTCACTCTCACGCTCGCGCATCTCGCAGAACGTTGCGAGGTTAGAACCGCAAACGCGCTTGCCGCCTACGTAACGGGCGTGGTTGCGAGCAACCTCATCGGCCGGCTGACCGCAGCATATGTCGCAAGCCTCGTCGGGGCCGAGCAAAGCTTTCTGTTCTTCGCCATCCTCAACCTCGCCGGGGCGGCGCTGGTTACCATGACGCTCCACCGCAATGCGCCCGAGCCGATGGACCGCATGGGCCGCTTCTGGGCCCCATGGCTGGAGCAGCTCGCCGATCCTGCGCTTCGGCGCACATTCGCGATCGGCTTCCTGATCTTGTTCGGCTTCATCGGCGTGTTCACTTACGTCGGGTTCGTGCTGATGCGGCCCCCGCACGCGCTATCAATGACTGCGCTCGGCCTCGTCTTCCTCGTCTTCCTTCCGTCGATGGTGACGACGCCGCTTGCCGGCACCGTCACGCGAAGCACAGGGCCTGGGCCGGCCTCCACGATCAGCCTCGCCATCGCCCTGCTCGGCCTCGTCCTGCTGCTGGTGCCTAGCCTGTTCTCGGTCATCGCCGGGATGACGCTGGTCGGCGTCGGCACCTTCTTCGCCCAGGCCGTTGCAACCGGTCACGTCGGCCGCATCGCCAAGGGCCACAAGGCTGCGGCGAGCGGCCTTTATCTCTCATCTTATTACTGCGGCGGCCTCGCCGGCGCCGCGGTCATCGGGATCCTGTTCGACAGTTACGGCTGGGCCGCGGCCGTCGGCGGAGTGTTCGTGTCACTATCGATTGCAGCCGTTCTGGGGCTCGGACTGCGCCAAGAGGAGTCGCAATGAGTGATCGTTATCGCCGAGGCCTCGATGTCGCCGGCAAAGTAGCGTCCAAGAAGCTAGACGACTTCCTGTCCGGCGGAATTGCCGAAGTCGCCCCGGACTTTGCCCGAATGACCATCGAGTTCGCGTTCGGAGACCTCTATTCCCGCAGCGCGCTCGACCTTCGCAGCCGAGAGCTGATCGCGATCGCCGCACTCGCTACGCGTGGCGACGCGCGCGTCCAGTTGCGCGGCCACGTCGGAACCGCGATGGAGATCGGCATCACTCGCGAAGAGATTATCGAAGTGCTGATGCAAACGGCGCTCTACGCGGGCTTCCCCGCCGCGCTGAACGCTCTAAGCGGCTGCCATGACCTGCTGACCGACCGTGATTGTCTCACTGGTACCTGTCGGTAGCCGGGTCGTCGGCCAGGTGTAACGCCGAGCCTCCTGCACGAATGCTCCGACCGCCGGCGAATGCGGTCGTCCGCGCACGGTCGTCAGGTAGATCGTGCGGTTGAAACCCGGATTCACCAAGGGCCTCACCACCAGATCTGAATCCGTGACGCTGAACTCGGGGAAGAAGCCAAGGCCGAGGCCGGCCTTGATCATCCCCTGCACCCAATCGTCGCGCGGCGAGCTGAACACCTGGCGCAGGAACACTCCGCGGCCGTTGAGCTCCTTGCGCACCGGCTCAAAAACTTCGCAGTTTGAGCGACTGACATAGGGCTCTTGATCAAGCTCCGAGGCCGGGATTTCGTCCATTGCCGCAAGCCGGTGGTTGGGCGGAAGGAGGATCACGAACCGTTCTTCGAAGATCGGCACCTGGTGCAGCGATTCCGGAAGCTCGCCGGGTACGCCGACGATCGCGACTTCGAGGTCGCCCTTCTCAAGCATCTCGACCATCTGCGGCCCACCGGCATCGACGACCTGCACCTCGACATCGGGATGTTCCGTGCGGAACTGCACAAGGAGCTGGGAGATCAGTTGCGGCCCGATCGTGCACATTGTGCCAATGGTCAGCGTCGCCCGTTCGAGCCGCTTGACGGCGCGAGCCTGGTCACGCGCAGCGCGGCAGCTTTCCTCCACCGTTTTCAAATAGGGCAACATCATCCGCCCGAGCTCGGACAAATGCGTGTTGCCGCGCTCGCGGTGGAACAGCGGACCGCCAAGCTCATGCTCGAGCTGCTGGATCGCGCGGGTCAGCGCCGGCTGGCTTACGTTGCATTGCTCCGCGGCGCGCGTGAAGTTCAGCGTCCCCGCGAGCGCAACGAAATAGCGGACGTGCTGCATTTCCATAAACGGTCCCCCCGCAAAGCTTTTGCGGCTGATCCTAATTACATCGTCGCAACGATCGCTTCCAGCACTCCGCCGATACTCGTTGCGTATCGAACCGATGCGCTCTCGGACTGTGACCGAATCTCTCGAATGACGAATAACCAGGGTCGGCCAGAGGGCCGCACGACAGTCGAGGAGACCCCTGATTATGAAAATCGCCAATATCGCCATCGTCGGTGCCGCAGCCGCGCTCGTCTCGAGCACTGCCGTTGCCGCGCCAGCCGCGCCGCAACCGGGCAAGGACAAATGCTTCGGCGTGTCGCTAGCCGGCAAGAACGACTGCGCCGCGGGTGCCGGAACCACCTGCGCGGGTACGTCCAAGAAGGACTATGCCGGCAATGCGTGGAAGTATGTCGCCAAGGGCACCTGCACCGCGATCAACACGCCCAAGGGTCACGGTTCGCTGGCACCGATCAAGGGCCGCTAAGCCATGAATCCCGCCGCCGGCGTCGGCTTCAAGGCCGAGCATCTCGCGGACGCTCTCGCGGCGCCGGCGGCGGATTTATGGTTCGAAGTCCATGCCGAAAATTACATGGTCGCGGGTGGTCCACGGCTGGCCATGCTCGAAGCGCTTCGGCGCGACCGGCCGCTCTCGCTTCACGGCGTCGGCATGTCGCTTGCGAGCGCGAGCGACCCTGACCCAGATCATCTCGCCGCGCTGAAGCGGTTGGTCGATCGATTTCAGCCCGAGCTGGTGTCGGAGCATCTCGCCTGGTCGCTGCTCGACGGGCGCAGCTTCCCGGACCTTCTTCCGGTCCCGCGCACCAACCAGGTGCTGAGCCGCCTCGCCGCCAATATCGGACGCGTGCAGGATACGCTCGGCCGCCAGATCCTAATCGAGAACCCGACCCATTATCTCGCCCTTCGCGATCACGCCTGGAGCGAAACCAGCTTCCTCGCCGAGCTTGCCCGGCGCACCGGATGTGGCCTGCTGATCGACGTCAACAATGTCGCGGTGGCCGCGCATAACCTCGGTCACGATCCCGCCGCATGGCTTGCCGAAATCTCCGGCGATCACGTGCACGAAATCCACCTCGCCGGCCATTCGCTTGACGCCGAGGGTACGCTCCTTATCGACAGCCATGACGAGCCGGTCAGCGAGCACGTCTGGCAGCTTTACGAGGGCTTCGTGTCCCGCATCGGCCCGCGCCCGACCCTGATCGAGCGCGACGGCAATGTTCCACCCTTCGCCGAGCTGCTCACCGAGCGCAGCCGCGCCCAGTCCGTCCTGCACGGGAGCCTCGCTCTTGCAGCCTGACATGCTCGATTTCCAGCGCGAGTTCGCTGCTGCCCTCGATGCCCCCGCACAGGGCGCGATGGCCGTCTATCGCAACACGGTCATCCACGGCTCAGTGGAGGCGTTGCGTGCCAATTACCGCGTCATCGAGCAGATCGTGGGTGCGGAGATGTTCGAGGCCGTCGCGGTCGACTTCGCGACCGAATGTCCGCCGCGCCGGCCGGTCCTTGCGCTCTACGGCGAGCGCTTCGCCGACTGGCTCGAGCGCCAGCCATGGATAAGCGACATCGCCTATCTCGCCGACGTCGCGCGGGTCGAGCGGCTGTGCATCGAAAGCCTGATGGCCGCCGACGCTGTCCCGGCCAGCGCCGCAGACATTGCGCGGGAGGACCCTCGCCTGCTGAAGCTCAAGCTTCACCCGGCGCTCCGCTTCACCTGGTTGTCCACTCCGGCAATGAGCATCTGGCTCGCCCATCAGCGCCCGATCGCTGCCGAAATCACGCCCGACTGGAAAGCGGAAGGGGCCTTGTTCTCGCGACCTTCGTGGAACGTCATGCATTCGCCGCGGATCGGCCCGGCCGCTCACCGGATATTGTTCGGCATTCGTCTCGGCGAAAACGTCGGCGAGGCCATCGCTGCGGCCTCGCAGCTCTACGCCGCCGAAGATTGCGGAGCGCTCTTCACCTCACTCGTCAACCTCGGCGCGTTCGCAGCGCCCACCGAAAGGATGTCCAATGACCACTGATGCCAAGGCGCTTCACTGGCGCGCACCGTTCGAACTGCTGGCGTCCACCGCCCGGACTGTGCTGCCGACTTCGCTGCTGCTGCTGGTCCAGCGGCTCGGTATCGCGGCGGTGTTCTTCATGTCCGGCCGAACCAAGGTAGACGGCTGGCTGACGATCAACGACAGTGCATTCGAGCTCTTCCGCTCGGACTATGCGTTGCCGTTCGTGAAGCCTGAAGTCGCAGCTTACGCCGCGACCTACAGCGAACATCTGTTCCCTATCCTGCTCGTGTTGGGACTCTTCACTCGGATCTCGGCCTGCGCGCTGCTGTTGATGACGTCGGTCATCGAAATCTTCGTCTATCCGGATGCGTGGCCAACCCATCTGAGCTGGGCCGGGCTGATGCTTCCGCTGATCGCGCTCGGCGGCGGCAAGCTGTCGCTCGACCGCTTGTTCGGAATCCCGTGACCACGACCATCTAACGTCAGCTTTCCACCCAAAGCTGCCATTAGCCGAAGCCGATTAGTCAGACGCGCGGCGTGAGCGCCTGGTCGCGAAGCCCGCGCCACACCTTCAGCGCCTGAACCGTCTCGAACACGTCGTGGACGCGAAGCAGCTGTACGCCCTGCTCCGCTGCCTTCATCGCAAAGGCGATGCTTCCGCCGAGACGCTTGTCGGCAGGTGCTTCGCCAGAGAGTGCACCGATCGTTCGCTTGCGGCTTGCGCCGACGACGAGCGGGCAGCCCAAGGAGTGGAACAGCGCAAGGCCGTTCATCAGCTCCAGATTATGCCCAACATTCTTGCCGAAGCCGAAGCCCGGATCGACCAGGATGCGCTCGCGCTTGATCCCCGCCGCCTCCGCGGCGGCCACCCGTTCCTCAAGCCACAGATACACTTCGACGAGCACATCATCGTAGCGCGGATCGTCCTGCATCGTTTGCGGATCGCCCTGATGATGCATCAGCACGACCGGAACGTTGAGCGATGCCGCGACCTCGGCCGAGCGCTGGTCAAAGGTCAGCGCGGACACGTCGTTGATGAGCCTTGCGCCCGCCTCGACCGCTGCCGTCATGACGTCAGACTTGCGCGTGTCGACGGAAACGGCCGCGCCGCCAGCCGCAAGCTGGCGAATGACCGGCACGATGCGCTCGATCTCATCGCCTTCCCAGACCGCCTTGGCTCCCGGCCGCGTGGATTCGCCGCCGACGTCGATGATCGCCGCGCCTTCCCCCGCCATGTCCGCGCCCGCGGCAGCCGCGGCCGACGCATCCGCGAACTGCCCGCCGTCGGAAAAGCTGTCGGGCGTGACATTGACGATGCCCATGACCTGCGGCTGGTCGAGGCGGATCGTGCGAGCGCCAAGCTGCAGTGGAGAGCGCGGGGCGGTCAGCACCTGCCATTGCGCCGCCATCTCGTCGTCGAATCGATCTTCGATCGCCTCTACGGGCAGCAGCTCGGTCGATGAACGGCGCTTGCCATCTGTCCGGATCAGCTCGACTGCGGAAAACCAGTTGAGGCCGCCGGCCAGCCGCGCGACCTTTCCGTCAAAGCCAAAGGGAGAATCGACGAAGCCCGTGGGGCGGAGAAGCGTGCGCATGGGTCCGCGCTATAGCGCGGCCAGGTGCCGTTGGCGCAAGCTGTCGAGCGGCTCGAGCACGTTGGCGGCGACGTGCCAGAAGGTCCAACCGTTGCAGCTTGGCGCACCCTGGAGCGCGGCTCCGACTTTGTGGATCGAGCCCGAGTGCGCGTCGCAGCTAATCGAGCCGTCCGCGCGGACTTCGGCCGTCCAACGGCGCTTCGCGTCTGTGAGGCGGGTGCCGGGCGGGACCATCCCGCTTTCGACCAACAGGCCGAACGCAACCCGGGGCTGCTCGCGCTTGTCTGTCACGGTCTGCATCGCGCTTTCGTCAAGCGGCAGTGTGGACGCGATGCGCGCGCTCGCCACCTTCACATAAGTCTGCTCGCGCTCGATTCCGATCCACTTGCGGCCGAGCCGACGCGCAACTGCGCCCGTCGTTCCCGTCCCGAAGAATGGGTCGAGCACCACGTCGCCCGGCTTCGTGCAGGCGAGCAGGATCCGGTAGAGCAAAGACTCGGGCTTTTGGGTCGGATGAGCTTTGGCCCCGTCCTCTCCCTTAACCCGCTCGGCGCCCGCACAGATTGGCAGCAGCCAGTCAGACCGCATCTGAAGATCGTCGTTCAACGCCTTCATTGCACGGTAATTAAAGGTGTAGCGCGCTTTCTCGTCCTTGGCGCACCACAGCAAAGTCTCATGCGCGTTGGTGAAGCGCGTGCCGCGGAAGTTCGGCATCGGATTGGTCTTGCGCCAGACGATGTCGTTGAGGATCCAAAAGCCCTCGTCCTGGAGCAGCGAGCCGACGCGATAGATGTTGTGGTAGCTGCCGATCACCCAGATCGTGCCGTCATCCTTGAGAATGCGCCGCGCCTGCTCGAGCCATTCACGCGTGAAATTGTCATATGCCGTAAGGCTCTCGAACTTGTCCCACTCGTCGTCGACCGCGTCCACGCGGCCGCCTTCGGGACGGAACAGGTCGCCGCCCAGCTGCAAATTGTAGGGCGGGTCGGCGAAGATCATGTCGACCGACTTGTCCGGAAGGCGAGCCATCTCAGCGATGCAATCGCCGATGAGGATCTGGTCGAGCGAGAGTTCGCGCTTGGATCGCGCCGCCGGGCGAAACGATACCGGCTGCTCCGCAACGCGGGCGTTGAAGTTCATGAAACTGAGACCCCCTTAAGCCTTGGCCACAAAGGGTGAGTCAGCAGGGACTCGCGGTCAAGCGCTCAAGGGTTAACGTCCGCCGGCAGATCCCAAAGTCTGGAGGGCTTTATCGCCCGTCGGCACAAGATATTGAGTCAGGCGACCGGTGGCGGACTCAACGGCTGGTGGTGTGACTCAAAGGACTCGCTCGACCCAATTTCTTCGAAAACGAGCTCCGGCTGCGCCTTCCGCGCCTCAATCTCGCGCACCAGGCCGAAGCTCCGACGGTGATGCGGGGTCAGCCCGAGCTCGTTGATCGCCCGGCGGTGATCGGGGGTCGGATAGCCACGGTTATGGTCCCATCCGTAGCCCGGATATTCGGACGCATATTCGACCATCATGCGGTCGCGCGTGACCTTGGCGATGATCGACGCCGCCGCGATCGAGCGGCACTTCGCATCGCCATCGACGATGGCCTTGGACGGCCGCTCCCACCGCGGGCAGGCATTCCCGTCGACCAGCACCCAGGCGGGCTCCAGCCCCAGCGCCTCTACGGCGCGCGTCATCGCCAGCATCCGCGCCCAATAGATGTTGATGGTGTCGATTTCCTCGACGGTCGCGATCCCAACACCCCATGCCGCGCATTTGGTCAGCTTGGAATAGAGCGCTTCCCGCTTCGGCAGCGGCAAATTCTTGCTGTCGTCGATCCCCCGCGGGAATTTATCGCGGTCGAGAATGCAGGCGGCGGCAACGACCGGCCCTGCGAGCGGCGCACATCCGGCCTCATCCACGCCGGCAAGCGGCTGCGGATAATCGAGCTCGAGCTTGAAGGAGCAGCGCCGCGGCATTGCCTCCAAGCCTATGGAGCGCGACCCTGAGTCGCCAGTAGCTAACTGAAAATTTTGTGGATTAGTCGACGCGCCAAGGCGGAAAGCGCCGGTTTTCGCCAGCCTTGTAGAAGAAGACGATGTTGCCGTCGGGATCGCGCAGCCGCGCCTCTCGCCACATCCACGGCTGGTTGCGAGGACCATGCTCGAAGGGAATTCCGCTGCGCGCCAATTGCTCGACGCGCTCGTCGAGGTCATCGCATTCGAAATAGACCGCCGTCGTCGCTTCGATCTTTTCTTCAGGGTCAATCTGGACCGAGAAGGTCACGCCGCCAGCGGTTTCGAACCGTGCATAATCGGGCGGATTGTCGACAATCTGCTTGAGGCCGATCGACTTATAGAAGGCGACCGAACGCTCGTAATTGGTGCCGGTCACGGTGACCTGGTTGAGACGCGGCCCCGCGCCAACGTCGAGCCGTACATTTGCCTGCCCGATCGGACCGCCGCCCTGACCAAGGCCCGGGGCTTCGTGGAGCGCGATGCGAACGAATTCGCGCGCCCGCGCCACCGAATCCGTGAGCGAGCAACCTTCCGCCAGGAACAAAGCAATGGCGCTCGCCAGGGTGCACCCCGTGCCGTGCGTGCTCGTGGTGTCGATACGCTGGCCCTGCCAACTGGTCATATTGTCAGTTTCGATCAGTGCGTCCGCGAGTGCGTCGCCCTCTTCGTGACCGCCCTTGATGAGCACCGCACAGCCATGCTCGCCGACCAGGTGGAGCGCGGCCGCGACCGGGTCCTCCTCGTTCGTAAGGCGTTTCAGCTCGGGCATGTTGGGCGTGGCGATGGTCGCGATGTTCATCAGGCGGCCAAACGCGGCAATCGTCGCGTCGTCGGCGAGCGCCGATCCGCTGGTCGAGACCATCACGGGATCGAACACGATCGGTAGCCCCGGCTGCTCGGCCTTGAGGCGCTCGAGCCGGGCAGCGATCTGCTCGGCTGCAAATGCACCGCCGACCATGCCGATCTTCACCGCATCGATGCCGATATCGCTCACGACGGCATCGATTTGGGCAAGAATTAGCTCGGCCGGGACGGGATGTACCGCGGTGACGCCGACAGTGTTTTGGGCGGTCACGGCGGTGACAGCCGTCATCGCATGCCCGCCGAGCATCGTAATCGTCTTGATGTCGGCCTGAATCCCGGCGCCGCCGCCCGAGTCCGAACCGGCGATGATCAGAATCCGGGCCGTCGACGTCACGCTACTCGCCTTCGACCCGCTTTTCGCGGCGAAGTTTTCCATGTGCACGAATCGTCGTTTGGCCGACAATTACCAAGAAATGGTTCACGCGGCCGACTGCACGGCCTCGCAGATGTTATCCACGAGGCGTTTCACCACCGCCATGTCCTCGCCCTCGGCCATCACGCGGATCAGTGGCTCAGTGCCGGATTTGCGAATGACCAGCCGCCCGCGGCCTTCGAGCTCAGCCTCGGCCGCGGCGATATGCTTGCGCACGCTGTCCGCCTCCAGCGGCTCGCTGCCGCCGTTGAAACGGACATTCTTGAGGAGCTGCGGCAGCGGCTCGAACTGACGCAGCAGCTCGCTCGCCGGCGCGTCGGATTCGACCAATGCGGCGAGTACTTGCAGTCCCGCAACCAGCCCGTCTCCGGTCGTCGAATGATCGGCCAGGATGATGTGCCCTGACTGCTCGCCGCCGACGTTGCATCCGCTCTTGCGCATTTCCTCGAGTACGTAGCGGTCACCGACCGCCGTCCGGACTAGCTGGACGTCATGCTCCTTGAGCTTCCGCTCGAGGCCCAGGTTGGACATGACCGTCGCAATCACCGACCCGCCTTTGAGCTGGCCGCGCCGTTTCAGGCCGAGCGCAATCAGCGCCATCAGCTGGTCGCCATCGACCAGCTCGCCCTTCTCGTCGGTCACAATCAATCGGTCGGCATCGCCATCCAGGGCTAGGCCGATGTGGGCACCAGTGGCGACGACCGTTTCCTGCAGGGTACGCGGATGCGTCGATCCGCATTCGTCATTGATGTTGGTGCCGTCGGGGGTGACTCCGAGCGCGACGACTTCCGCGCCAAGCTCCCACAAGGCGTCTGGCGCGACGTGGTAGGCCGCGCCATTAGCGCAATCGACGACCACCTTCAGGCCGTCGAGGCGGAGATGATCCGGGAAAGTGTCCTTGACGAACTGCACGTAACGCCCGCGCGCATCGTCGATGCGCCGAGCGCGGCCGATCATGTCGGGCTTGGCGAGCTTCGGGGCCTGATCCAGCCGCTTTTCGATCGAGCGCTCGACGTCGTCGCTGAGCTTGTAGCCGTCGGGTCCGAACAATTTGATGCCGTTGTCGGCGAAGGGATTGTGCGAGGCGGAAATCATTACACCGAGGTCCGCGCGCATGGACTTGGTGAGCATCGCCACCGCCGGCGTCGGCATCGGTCCCAGCAGCACCACGTCCATGCCGACGCTGGTGAAGCCCGCGACCATCGCCGATTCCATCATGTAACCGGAAAGGCGCGTGTCCTTGCCGATTACAACGCGATGGCGGTGATCGCCGCGGAGAAAGTGCGCGCCGGCGGCCTGGCCGACGCGAAGCGCGGTCTCCGCCGTCATCGGCTCCGTGTTGGTCGTGCCGCGAATCCCGTCGGTACCGAAGAATTTACGTGTCATCGCAGACCGTTTAGCGGCTGCGAGCCGCCAGCGCGAGGCGTCAGTGCCGGTACGCCTCAGGCAGGTCGCGCCGCGGCAGATAGCGGTAGCGCTCGAGGAGCCGAGATTGATGGTCGTCAAGCGGCTGGCGAACGCCATCGATGAACACCTGCTCGGCCGCGCTAGATCCTTCGAGCGGGTCGCCCGACCAGATAACGACGTCGGCTTTCCGCCCGGCCGCGAGGCTGCCGATCTCACCGCCCATGCCGATCGCCTGGGCGGGGCGCGAGGTGATCATCGCCAGCGCCTCGCCCCAACTGACGCCGGTCGCTCCGGGGACGCGCTGAAGCGCGACCAAATTGCCCGCATATTGGCGTTCCATGAACAGGTTCCGCGTGTCGCTATCGTCGATCATCCCGATCGAGACGTTGACACCCGCCGAGCGCATCCGCCCGACATTGGATTGTGTCGCCGCGATCTGCTCGAAGCTCGCCGGCAAATCGTTCACCGCCGACGCGATAACGGGAATGCCGGCGCGAGCGATCCGGTCGGCCACGGTCCACCCTTCGCTCGCCCCGACCAACACGATCTTGAGCGCGGGAAATTCGCGCTTCAGCCCGATCACGTTGAGGATGTCGCTGGCGCGCTCGACGTGAACCAGCAGATACTGCCGCCCCTGCACCACAGGAACCAACGCGGCAGCGTCGTAACGCGTCAGGACCACGTCGTCGTTGCGCCGCGCTTCGTAGACGCGCGACTCATTCGGGTCGCGGATCAGTGGTCTATCGGTCTCGTTAGCGTTGCCAGCGCCCGAAGCGCTCAGCGGGCCTGCGTTGCGGCGCAGCTGCCCCGCCTCGCGCAGCGCATTGCGGAACAGGGCATAAGCCGCGGCCCGCGACCCGCCGGCCTTTTCGGCACCGGTCTCACCAAGCTCGACGAACTGGAATTTCCGCGCGGCGGTGATCGCATCCATGTCCGCCCCGGTATCGATGACCGCGCCCTGCCCGGCGAAGATGTTGCGGCCGATCGACGGGGCGACCAGCGCGCGGGTCACGCCATCGGCGCGATTGACCGCGATCGTCGTGTCACGCGGGTTGATTGCCGGGACAACGTCGATTGCCGCGTTGAACAGACCATTTGACGTCGTGTCGTCGGCTGCGCCCGACGTGTCGCTAGACCCGCCGCCATCTTCCTCACTCGCAGTCAGGTCGACTTCGGCAAGGCCAAGACGCGAGAAGCCGGCGACGATGCCCGGCGTCACCCATTTGCCCGTCGCATCGATGACCTGGGTGCCCGCGGGCAGCTTCATCCGGATATTGCCGGCGGCAACAACCTTGCCGTCGCGGATCACCACTTGGCCATTCGGGATCGGCTCGGACCCATCGCCGAGCGCAACCGTGCCGCCGCTGATGACGAACGTTTGTGCACTCAGCGGTGCTGCCGCGGCCAGCAGCAGTGCGGCGAGCCCGCGGATCACTTCGTGTCTCCTTCGCCCGGCTGGCCGAGCTCAAAGTCGCTGACCGGGCGCCGTTTGGGATCGTTCATGTCGTACATGAGCGCGCCATCGATCCACACGCGTTCAGGCCGCGTGTAGTCGCTGTATGGATTGCCGTTCCACAACACGACATCGGCCATCTTGCCGGGGCTCAGCGTGCCGGTCTTGTCCAGGATCCCGAGCGCTTTCGCGGGGTTGCGGCTGAGCCATTCCCAAGCAACTTCGTCGCTGATGTTGATGCCGGCGCGCCGGCCGTCGGCGAGCGCTTTTGCCACTTCCTGGTTCAGCCGCTGAATGCCGTTGGGGTCATCGGAGTGGACCATCGCGCACGCGCCGGCATTCTGCACGAGCGGGATGTTCTCCTTCACCGCATCGTAGCTTTCCATCTTGAAGCCGTACCAGTCGGCCCACATCACCGCGCAGATATCGTTTTCGCGCAGCAGGTCGGCGATCTTGTAGGCTTCGACCGCGTGGTGGAACGCGGTGATGTGATAGCCGAACTCCTTCGACATATCGATCATCTGCGCCATCTCATCCGCACGGTAGCAGTGGTTCTGGACCAGGATCTTGCCCTCGAGCACGCCCTTCAGCGTATCCATCGCGAGGTCGCGTTCGGGCATGTCGCCGCCGTTGCGGTAATATTTGTCCCACTTGCGCTTGTAGCCCTGCGCCTTGATCCAGGTCGCGCGGGCGACGGCGATATTGCCCATCCGCGTCTGGGGCATGTTGCCCTTCGAGCCGTAGACGCGCTTCGGGTTCTCGCCGCACGCCATCTTCAGGCCGTATGGCGCGCCCGGGAACTTCATGCCCTGGGTCGTGCGCGCTGGCACATTCTTCAGTACCACGGAACGGCCGCCGAACAGGTTGGCCGAGCCGGGCAAGACTTGCAACGTCGTCACGCCACCGTTTGCAAGGGCGCGGCTGAAGCCCGGGTCCTGCGGCCAGACGCTATGCTCGGCCCACACTTCGGGCCGCACAGGCGAAGTCGCTTCATTGCCATCGGATAATGAGGAAACACCCGGCGAAGGATAGTCTCCGAGGTGGCTGTGAATATCGATGATGCCGGGCGTCACCCATTTGCCCGTGCCGTCGATCTCCAGCGCGCCGACCGGGCTCGCAAGGTCGGGCCCGCCGATTGCCTGAATCACCCCATCGGCAAATACGACCGTGCCGTCATCGATCCGCCGACCGTCGCCGTCGAACACGGTGGCGTGGCGAATGACGGTCAGGACGCCCGGATAGCGCACATAAGTCGACGGATACGGGTCTTCGTTGACGTGGACTGCCGGTGCCGGCCTGGGCTTCGGCTCGAGCATCGCGCAACCGGACAACAGCCCGGCGCCGAGCGCGAGCGTCAGCGCCTTATTTAACACCATGCATCCATTTCTTCAGCGGCCACGACAGGAGGAACAGCACGACGCCAGCCCCGATCGCGATCCAAGCGATCGTGGTGAATGTCGCGGTGTAGGAGTCGAGGCTAACCTTGTAGTTTGTGACCTGGCCGCCCACCGTTTCGACGCTGGCGAACTGCGCGACCACGCCCGCGACATATTGCGCGACCGAGATCGACAGGAACCAGACACCCATCATCAGGCCGACGACCCTGGCGATCGACAGCTTGGTGATCATGCTCAATCCGACCGGAGAGATGCACAATTCTGCGAGCGAATGGATGAGGTACAGGCCGGCCAGCCACCACAACCCGACCTGGTAGTTGTTGCCGGCCCCGGCGAAGGTCGATCCGAAGACCAGGAACAGGAACCCTGCGCCGACGCCCATCAGCGCGATCGAGAATTTGATCGGGATAGACGGTTCCAGCCCGCGCTTCGCAAGCGCAGTCCACAGCAAGCTCATGAATGGCGCGAAGATCACGATCGAGATCGGGTTGAAGTTCTGCGTCTGGGGCGCGGAGATCGAGAACAGGCCGAAGACACTGCGATCCGTGTTGCGGTCGGCGAACAAGGTCAGCGACGACCCGGCCTGCTCGAACAGGGTCCAGAAGAAGACATTGAAGATGATCAGGACCATCGCCGCAGTCATCATCTGCGCTTCCTGGCGCGTGCCTTTTGCATAGGACCAGAAAAGGATTCCGGGCACGGCGACGATGAACGTGCCGAACAGCAATTTGCCCATCAACGACAGGGACGCGAGATAGCCGATGAAACCGGAGCCCGGCTCGGCTTCGCCAGTGTTCATGAGGTTACTGAACAGGAACACGAACACCGGCACCGCGAGCAGGGCGCAGATGTAGATGACCATGTCCTTGTTGGGCGCCTTGGCAGGCCGCTCGCCATATCCATCGAGACGGCCGCCATCGAACTGGATCAGCAAGAAACTGATGAGCATTCCAACGCCCGCGAGGCTGAGGCCTGCCCACCAACCGAGCCAGTCAGCGAGCAACGGACAGAAGAATTGTCCCAGGATCGAGCCCAGGTTGATGCCCATGTAGAAGATGGTGAAGCCGGCATCGCGGCGGCGATCCGCCTGGTCGTACAGCGTTCCGACGATGGTCGAGATGTTGGGCTTGAAGAAGCCATTGCCGACCGAAATCATCGACAGCGCGATGAGCATGATGGCGAGCGTCAGCGGATTGCGGTCCCCGCCCGATTCCATCGAACCCTTGGGCAGGCGCTTGGCCTCGGTGCCGTTGTCGAGCAGCGAGATTGAGCCGTCGTCATTGCCGCGGATCTGAAGCTTCTTGCCATTGTCGACGAGGAAACGCGCTTCTTCGGCATGGCTGGTGGGCCGATCGACGAAATTGTCGACGACGACTTCGTACCGCTGGCCGTCGACGACCGCATAAGGCTTCGCCGGCGAGCCGCCGAAGGCGAGCGTGAAATAACCCAGGGCCATGATGATGGCGCCGAACTTCACCGACCGCTTGGAGCCGAGATATTGGTCGGCAAGGAACCCGCCGACGAGCGGGGTCAGGTAAACCAGGGCCGTGTATCCGCCATAAAGGCCGGTCGCCTGCTGGTCCGAGAAGAGGAAATGCTTGGTCAGGTAGAGCGTCAGCAGCGCCCGCATGCCGTAATAACCGAACCGCTCCCACATCTCCGTGGTGAACAGCCGGGCTAGCTGGCGCGGGTGGCCGAACCACATGCCTTTGTCGGCGGGATTTGACTTGCCTGAAGCAGGCGCAAACGGTTCTTCGACGGCTGGCGTATCGACCATCCGGTACTCTCCCCAATATCCGCGCGTGACCGTAGCGGCCAAAATTCCCTTGTGAAGCCGATTGTTGCGCTCCCTTAGCGCCGCTATGCGCCCGGTCGATGCTCAATGACCGCTCGTCGATCCTCTCGCTTCTGGAGACCCGCCGGTCAGGCAAGCCGCGCGAGCTCGTCGGCCCTGGTCCCACCAAGGCTGAGTTGGATCACATGCTCACCATCGCGGCCCGCACGCCCGATCATGGAGCGCTTACGCCGTGGCGCTTCGTGACCGTCGCAGATGATCAGCGCGACGCGTTCGAAGCCCTGTTGCAAGCCGCACTCGAGGAAGCGGAGCCCGACCCGTCCCCCGCCAAGCGGCAAAAGGAGCACGACTTCGCCCACTATCAAGGCAGCCTGGTCGTGCTCGTCTCCGCGCCGGTCCAGAATCACAAGATCCCGGTATGGGAGCAGGAGCTTTCATGCGGCGCGGCGGGCATGAACCTGCTGCTCGCCGCCGAGGCGCTTGGCTTCGACGCCGGTTGGGTAACCGGATGGCGAACCTATTCGAACCTGGTTCGTGCTGCTTTCTGCAAACCAGGCGAACGGATCGCCGGTTTCATCTTCATTGGCCATGCCAGCCGCGAGCTCGAAGAGCGCGATCGCCCAGCTCTCGCTGACGTGGCGACCGAGTGGCAACCGCCAAGCCACTGACTTTTCCGTTGAACTTTCTGCGATCCGCTGTATTATGACAGCATGACGCTTCGCACCCAGCACGACAAGCCGGTTTACGTTCGCCTGCGCGAGACGATCGCCGATGCGATCCTCGCCGGCCAATATGGCGACGGCGATCCCCTGCCCTCGGTGCGCGCCTTCGCAGCCGAGCAGCAGGCGAACCCGCTTACGGTGGCCAAGGCCTATCAGGGCTTCCAGGACGAAGGCTTGATCGTGGTGAAGCGCGGCGTCGGCATGTTCGTTGCGCCAGGCGCGCGGGCCCGGCTCGGCGATTCCGAGCGCAGCCGCTTCATGAAGCAGGAATGGCCCGAAATCCGGGCCCGCATGGAGCGTCTCGGCATCGATCCTGCCGAACTGCTCGACCGCGAACGCGCCTAGTATTCCGGCGGAGGCCTTTATCCTCTAGCCGCGTGTCGATGGAAACGCGGGTTCTTCCTTTCACGGATGAGAATGTCGCCGAGGCCGCGCAGCTGATCCTCGCTGGCGAGCCGGTCGCGGTGGCCACCGAGACCGTTTACGGGCTCGCCGCGGACGCGACCAATGCCGATGCCGTCGCGCGAATCTACGAAGCCAAGGGGCGCCCGAGCTTCAATCCACTAATCGTCCACGTGCCGGATTTCACGGCGGCGCAGGCGGTCGGCGAATTCGACGAAGCCGCGAAATCGCTCGCCGAGGCACATTGGCCCGGACCACTGACGCTCGTGGTGCCGCTACGAGCAAACGCTGGCATTGCTTCGATCGTTACCGCCGGCCTGCCGACGATCGGGCTGCGCGTACCGGCCCATCCCGCCATGCAGGCGCTGCTGCGGACGGTGGGTCGGCCACTTGCAGCCCCGTCCGCCAACGCCAGCGGATCGATCAGCCCGACGCGGGCGGAGCACGTGGTGAAGAGCCTGGGCGGGCGCATTTCGCTCATTCTCGACGCAGGGCCGACCCAGCGCGGCATTGAATCGACCATCGTCGCCGCAACCGGCGGCCCGTTGCGGCTGCTTAGGCACGGCCCGATCGAAGTCGATGCGGCGGCCTCGGAAAGCAGTCGCATCGAAGCGCCGGGCCAGCTCGCCAGCCATTATGCGCCGTCGAAACCGCTGCGCGTTAAGGCCACTGCGGCGGAAGCTGACGAATATCTGATCGGCTTCGGGACAATCGCCGGCGACGCGAGCCTCAGCCCGTCCGGCGACCTCATCGAAGCGGCAGCGCGGTTGTTCGACCTGCTTTATCAGGCCGACGCTTCCGCCAAGGCGCGCATCGCCGTCGCGCCTGTGCCGAATGAAGGGCTTGGCATCGCGATCAACGATCGTCTCGCCCGCGCCGCGAACGCATAAAAAAAAAGGGGCGGCAAAAACGCCGCCCCTCTTCCCCTGTTACGGGGAGCCTATTGCTGGAAGTTATTCAACTTCCAAGCATTTATCCGGCATTGGCTGGAATTAAGCCGACGCTGTTGCCGATTTGACACGCGCTTGGAAACTCTTGCGCAATTTCTGAAGCTTGGGGGGGATCACCGCCAGGCAGTAGGGATTCCGCTGGCCCTCGCCGGCCCAATAATCCTGGTGATAGTCCTCGGCTGGATACCATTCGCCCAAAGGCTCGATCGTGGTGACGATCCGGCCGCCATGATCTTCATTGTTCCGTTCGATCGCTGCTCGTGCCTTGGCGTCCTGCTCCGCATTCAGCGGGAAGATTGCCGACCGATATTGCGTGCCGACGTCGTTGCCCTGGCGGTTGAGCTGGGTCGGATCGTGAGTCGCAAAGAAGATGTCGAGCAGGTCGTCGTAACTCAGCTGGTCGGCATCGTAAGTGATCCGGATCGCCTCGGCATGGCCGGTATCGCCGCCGCACACCTGCTTATAGGTCGGGTTGGCGACCGAGCCGCCGGTGTAGCCGCTCTCGACTTTGTTCACGCCGACAACGTCCAGGAACACCGCTTCGGTGCACCAGAAACATCCGCCCGCGAAGATTGCGACTTCCTCAGCCATATTTCGCTCCTGCTAGAGCGAGATAGATATGTACGCGGAACGACCGCGACAACCAGCCTTGGATAGAAGTCGGCCGACCCGGCGCGCCAGCAGCCGGGCCGGCCTAACCGTCAATTCAGAGCGTTGCTTCGACTGCTGCGATGCAGGCCGACTTCGTGCCGCCCCAGGTCGTGGCGAAGTCGTCCGGATAATTCTCGGCGTAATAATCGCACAGGTGCACGGCGAACGCGTGCTTCGCCTTGCCCTTATTCGCGTAATTATTGCCGACTGTAGTCAGGCTGATGCACTCGCCGAGGTTCAGGTTGTCGTCGGCAATCAGCGGGTCAGCGATGTAGCTTTTGCAGAAAGCCACGTTCGGATTGGCCTTGGCGACCGCCGGAGCCGGCATCGTCACGGAGGCCGGAATGGCCAGCGCGATCGCCGCCGTAAGCATCGAAAGATTCTTCATCACTAGTCTCCCCGTTCACAGCGCAGAACGCGCCGCGTCAGGACCGACAATGTTCGACGATCAAGTCACGTTAAGGCGACTCAATCACGCGTCAGCCCAGAATGGGCATAGCATTTTTGTTACGGAGGTTAAAGTATTGGGTAAGTACCAGCGTGGTACATTATAGAATAGATAAACACTATTCGTTTGACGGTTAAATAATAACCACCTTAATTCTTATGATAGCTTGCCTTCAGGCTTGCAAGCTCAAGCCGCTTGCCTACCCATTCGGCGAGCTCATCGAAGTCGAGCGGCTTGTCGAACACGATCCCGGCCTTCCGGTCGGAATACCAGCGCACCTCGCCCTTGATCGGCCGCAGGCTCTCCACGACCACAACGACCTTCTTGCCGACGCAATATTCCTCGATCGGCTCGACCTTCATGCCGCCGAGCGAGATGTCGTGCACTTCGACGCTGTAATACAGCTTGCCGACGCGAACCGACGCCTTGCACGCAATCTCGAGCCGCGGTGGGCGGGCGCGGAAGCCGTGGCGCGGCTTGCGGCCCGCCAATAGCTCACCGAGGTCGACGTTCTGGTCGAACTTCACCCCGATGACCTCGTCGCGGGTCCAGACCACCGACCCCGGGATCTTCTGCGACGACAGTTCGACGCTGACCTGCTCACCGATTTGGGGCACCTGGTTTACCAGCGCCATCAAACCGCCGGCGGAAAGGTTCTTCACCTTCACCAGCTGTTGCTCGCCCGAGCCCACGCTCAGCTTGCCCACGCGAAGCATCGCCGAGACTCGTTCATCGGTGCGGCGCTCAGCGGGCCGTGGGACGGCTGTCGACAACGACACCATCGTCGACTCGAACGCAGCGTCGGTCGATCCATCGTCGAATTTTCCGGCGCGCCTCCGGATCAGCGAGAACATTCCCATACGCCTCCACCCGCGCAAATCGCGCCAAAATGGGACTTTATCGGCGTTACGGTTAAAAGAGCGTTGCGTTTTGGCCCGCTCGCGCGTTCGTGGCCTTTGGGGCCGCACAGGGGGAGTTTGAATTGACCCAGCCGCGCCTATTGCTGATCGACGACGAGCCTGCCCTTGCCGAATACCTCGCCAGCGCGGCGCGCGAGACTGGCTTCGAGCCCCGGATCACCGCCAACGACGAGGAGTTCCGCGAGCAGTTTGTCGCCGACCGCCCAGAGATGGTCGCGCTCGACCTCGGCATGCCGGGGATGGACGGCGTCGAGCTGCTGCGTTTCCTCGCCGACCAGCAATATGAAGCGCCGGTCCTCATCGTCAGCGGTTTCGACCGCCGCGTGCTCGAATCCGCATTCCGTCTCGGAGAGGCGCTCGGCCTCACGATGGCGGGGCCGCTAGAGAAGCCGGTTCGCCTGGAAGAGCTAGAGACCACGCTTGCCGAGCTGAAGGCCGGCCTTCCGTCATGACTGCACCAGCAGGGGAGAATCTACTCTCCGGCTTCAGCCGCGCGCTCGAAGAGCAGCGGCTTCACATGGTCTATCAACCGAAAGTGTCGCTGCGCGATGGCGGGCTCGTCCGCGTCGAGGCCCTGGTCCGGTGGGACGACCCGGAGTTCGGGCCGGTCGCGCCTTCGCGGTTCGTGCCACTCGCCGAGAACCACGGGCTGATCGACGACCTCACCCAATGGGGCCTGCGGACGATCCTCAAGCAATGGCTCGACTGGTGCGACGACGGCCTCGACACCTGCATCGCCTTCAACATCTCGGCGCTCAGCCTCCAGCACCTCGATTTCCCCGACCTGGTCGAGCGCATGTGCCGCGCGCTGGACGTCCCCACCGACCGGCTGGTCCTCGAGCTGACCGAAGGCGCGACCCAGCCGCTGGTGAAGCTTATGGACACGCTGACGCGTTTCCGGATCAAGGGCATCGGGCTTGCGATCGACGATTTCGGAACCGGCTATTCGTCATTGATGCAGCTTCGCCAGCTGCCTTTCACCGAAGTGAAGATTGACCAGGCGTTCGTCGCCGATGTGGTTCGCTCGCGGGACTGCCGGCTCATCATCAAGGCGGTGGTCGAGCTCGCCCATGGCCTCGGCCTCACAGCAACTGCCGAAGGCGTCGAAACGGCAGAGCAACTAGCTCTTGTCCGCGACCTCGGTTGTGACCTGGCGCAGGGCTATTTCATCTCGCCACCACTCGAGCCTGCCAAGCTTAAAGCGTGGCGCGACGACTTCCTCGACAGCTGGAAGTCGGTGCTCAGCGCGGCCGATTTAGGGGGCGATGTCGAAGCGGATGCCCTGCGCGAGCGGCAGCTCTGACCCGTAATTGATCGTGTTGGTCTGGCGCCGCATGTAGGCGCGCCAGCTGTCCGACCCGCTTTCGCGGCCCCCACCGGTCTCCTTCTCGCCGCCGAACGCGCCGCCAATCTCGGCGCCCGATGGACCGATATTGACGTTGGCGATGCCGCAATCCGACCCCGCGGCGGACATGAAACGCTCGGCTTCGCGCAGGTCATTGGTGAAGATTGACGATGACAATCCCTGCGGAACGGCGTTGTTGATCGCGATTGCTTCGTCGAGATCGCTGTAGCGGAGCGCGTAAAGTATCGGGGCGAAGGTCTCCTGCAGCATCGTCCCCGACTGCGCGTCGACCTCGACCAGGGCCGGGCGCACATAGAAGCCGCCTTCGATCGCGTCGACGCGGTTGATCGCATCGCCGAGTACCGCCTTCATCGCGTCGAAAGCGGCTTCATCGATGAGCGGACCGATGAGCGTATCGGCCACCCTCGGATCGCCGACCTTCACCTGCCCGAACAATTGCGTGACCCGCGCCAGCAACTGATCCGCGACGCTCTCGTGAACGATGAGCCGGCGGAGCGTGGTGCAGCGTTGGCCCGCGGTGCCCGCCGCCGAGAACAGGATCGCGCGCGCCGCAAGTTCCAGGTCCGCGCTCGGACAAACGATCATCGCATTGTTGCCGCCAAGTTCTAGCAACGACCGACCAAATCGCTGCGCGACGCGCGGGCCCACGGCTCGCCCCATCGCCGTCGACCCGGTGGCCGAGACCAACGCGATGCGCGGATCGTCGACCAAAGCTTCGCCGACACCGCGCTCCCCCTGGACTAGCTGGATGAGGCCATCGGGTGCTTCAGCGAAGCCACGCATTGCCCGTCGGACAAGCTGCATCACCAATTCGGCGCAGAGCGGCGTCTTCTCGCTCGGTTTCCAGATCACGGGATTGCCGCAGACGAGGGCCAGTGCTGCGTTCCACGCCCAAACCGCCACCGGGAAATTGAACGCGCTGATCACCAGCACCGGCCCGAGCGGATGCCATTGCTCGATCATCCGATGGTTCGGGCGCTCACTTGCGATGGTCAACCCATACAGCTGCCGCGACAGTCCGACCGCGAAGTCGCAAATGTCGATCATCTCCTGAACCTCGCCGAGGCTCTCCTGGATGATCTTCCCCGCTTCGAGGGTGATCATCTTGGCAAGAACCGGCTTGGCCTCGCGCAATTGCTCGCCAAGCAGCCGCACCAACTCGCCCCGGCGCGGCGCGGGAATGGTACGCCACTGCTCAAACGCCGCCGCAGCTTTCTCAGCCGCGCGATCCGGATCGCCCGGCGTAACGCGGCCGATCGCCTTGCCGTCGATAGGCGAGAAGCTGACGAGTTTGCCGCCGCAATCGAGCGAGAACAGTTTCAGGATGTCGTCGGCTTCCTCGGCAGGCGTCATGCGAACAGCTCCTTCGCCTTAGCCATGGCTGCGATCCCCGCGTCGATCGTCTCGTCCTTCTTGCCGAAACACAGGCGAACGAGATGCTTCGACGGGCTCTTCTCGGCAAAGGCCGAGATTGGAACGACGGCGACCCCCGCCTGCTCTACCGCGGCAGCCGCGAACGTTTCGTCGTCAGCGTCGATTCCTGAAGCCTTGAGGTCCACACACAAGAAATAGGTCGCCGCGGCGTCGAGGACGGTGAAACCGGCATTTCGAAGCCCGCTCGTCATGCGGTCGCGCGCGCGCTCGAACCGGTCGCGCATCGGCTGCAGCCACGCATCGCCCTCGTCGAGACCGAAGGCCACCGCGGCCTGCAGGTTCGGGGCGGTGCAGAAGGTCAGGAACTGGTGGGCGCGCGCAACCACCGACGCGAGCTCGGGCGCTGCCGCCATCCAGCCCACTTTCCACCCGGTGAGCGAGAATATCTTGCCCGCCGACCCGATCTTGATCGTGCGCTCGGCCATGCCGCGCAAGGTTGCGAGCGGCGTGAACTTCGCTCCGTCGAGCACGATATGCTCCCAGACCTCGTCGCTGATCACGATCAGGTCGCGCTCGCGCGCAACGGCGGCCACCGCTTCAAGCTCGTCCGAATCGAACAGCCGTCCCGCCGGGTTGTGCGGATTATTGAACAGGATTGCGCGTGTGCGCTCGGTCACCGCGGCTTCGATCATCGCACGGTCGATGCGCCAGGCGGGCGGTTGGAGCGCAATTTCGACCGGCTTGCCGCCGGAGCGGCGGATCATCGGCGCGTAGCTGTCATAGGCCGGCGTGAAAATGATGACCTCATCGCCCGGCGCTACGGTTGCCAGGATCGCCGCGCCCAGCGCCTCGGTCGCACCGCTGGTGACGCACACATGGTCAGCCGACATGTCCTGGCCGTACTGGCGGCCGTAGTGCGCGGCGACGGCCTGTCGCAGCGCGGGAATGCCGCGAGACGGCGCATATTGATTGGAGCCATTCTTGACCGCGTCGGCCGCGGCATCGAGAATCTGCTCCGGCCAGCCGAAGTCCGGAAACCCCTGCCCCAGATTGACGGCGCCATGCTTCGTTGCGAGGCCCGACATGCGCTCGAATACGCTTGTGGCCATTTGTTCGTAGATCGGGTTCATGCGCGGCGCATAGCGCGGCCGCAGGCATCGGGCGAGTGAGGCTTTGCTACCCGCCGAGCGCCGCGTTGATCATCGCCATCGGCTTGCCCAGCACCTCGACGACGAGGTTGAACGTGGTCATGGCGAGCGAGCAGGCGATCAGCACCACGCCCGCATATTCGATCAATCGGCCTTGCGAGCGCCGGTCACGCTTCCTTCTTTCCCACGTCGGCTGACCTGCCTGCGGCTGAGCGGCCGTCAGGATCAGCGCGGTTGAGCTATTAAGGCTTAGGATCTGGTCGACGGGCAGCTTGTCGTCTGACTGAAGCCCTGCCCTCGCCCCGTCCTGCCACATGACCCGCGCGACAATGACATGATCGCCGCGCCACAGTTCCACGACGCTGCCCGCCGGGCCGGTTCGCGCGGAATGGACCAGCAGCCCGCGCGACGAGATGTTGAGGATGCATGCATCCGTCCAACCACTCGTCGAGCGCAACCGCGCGGGCATAAGGACGCGCCGGCGCAACTCGCGCGGTCGGTGATGGGTCTCGCGTCTCGCCTGTTGCATCGCGATCGCCAGTAATGCGACCGCAGTGTTCCAAGCCTAAAGCATTGATCCAGAACGGACTTGGTTGACCGTCAGCGTGCGGCTGGCGGACAAGCCAGATTCTCGCCGACCGCCTCGACCCGTGCCGACTGGAGCACCAGCGCGAGCCCCGGCGACCCCTCGATCTTGAGCGGTGTCGTGACGTTGGTGAGGCTTGCGCCGGCGTCGGCGAAGCAGCGCAGCGGCACCTTGATGGTGAACGGCTTTCCAGCCGGCTGCGACCGCAGCAACTCCGTCGCGTCGAGCGTGGTGGTGTTGATCGACAGGCGCACCGGGCCGCTGCCCATTGCTTCCACGCTCCCGTCGAGCCTCAGCGCGAATGCATTGTTGAGCTGCCGTGCAAAATCCGCCGAGGCACCGACGATGCTGAACGACGCTGGGCCAGTCCAGGCGAAGCGACGCGCATTTTCCTGCGCCCCAAGATCGATCGGTACCATCGAGATAGCCCCGCCGAGCGATTGAGCCCGGCTATCTGAAACGGTTCGGCCGCCAGCCGAATCCGCCAGGCTCAACGCCCAAGGGCCGGCCGCGCGTCCATTGAGGAACAATGCGTCGATATCGACCGCCGCCGCGAGATCCATCTTCGGATCTTCCGACAATGCGCCGACATGGGCCGGATGCGCGTAGTTCAGGCCATAACCAACCTTGAACAACGGCTCGGTAACGGGCGAACGAGCGTCCGCCGGCCAGGGGAAAGGAAGCGAACCGGTGAAATCGCGCGCCGTCTTCCCGTTGGCATTTTCCACCAGGACGTCGGCAATGCCATTTCCTTGCGTGCCCGGAAGCCAGGCAGCGACGAACGCGTCTGAGCTATTGATCTCCCGCGATACGAACAGTGGGCGTCCCGACATGAAGACCGAGACCACGGGGATACCGGCGGCCTTGAGTTTTTTGAGAAGCTCCAGGTCCTGGTCGTTGCCGGGATGGTAGGCCAGGGTCGGGACGTCACCGAGGAATTCGGCATAAGGCTTCTCGCCAAAGACGATGATCGCCACGTCGGGTTTCGTCGTGAAGCTGCCGTCCGCGGACAAGGATGCCTTGCCGCCGGTCTTGGCCACCGCATCACGAATTGCAGAATAAACCGTCTGCCCGTTCGTGAAATCCTTGGCAGTGACGTCGTCGCCCTGCCAGCTGACCGTCCAGCCACCCGTCTGCATTGCGATATTGTCTGCACCGGGCCCCGCGACGAGCACGTTGGCGCCGCGCTTGATCGGCAGCACGGAGCCTTCGTTCTTCAGGAGGACGAGCGACTTCGCGACCGCTTCGCGCGCGACCGCCAGATGTTCCGGCCGGCCGATCTGCGAGGCATCGAAACGAGCCCCACCCTTGCCGTCGAGCAGACCCAGCTTCGCCTTGACCCGCAGTATCCGGCGAACCGCATCGTCGATGCGCGGCATCGAAATCTGGCCGGCTCTCGTTTCCCGAACCAGGTTCTCGTACAGGCCCTTCCAGCTGTCGGGCGCCATGTACATGTCGAGCCCTGCGTTCACCGCGGCCACGCAGTCGGTAACCGTACAGCCGGCCACTTGGCCGTGCGCGTTCCAGTCGCCGACCACCAGGCCCTCAAAGCCCATGCGATTCTTGAGAACGGCGGTCAGGAGGCTTTCGTTTCCGGTATGCTTCACCCCGTTCCAGCCGGAGAAGCTGACCATCACCGTCAGCGTCCCGGCGTCGATCGCGGGCGGATAGCCCGCGGCGTGGATGGCAATCAGGTCCCCTTCTGAAATCTTCGCATCGCCCTGGTCATGTCCCTGGTCGGTACCGCCGTCGGCAAGGAAGTGCTTGGCACTGGCCGCGACGTGTCGCGCATCGACGTCGACGCCCGGGCGCAATGGGCCTTGAAGCCCCAGCACCATCTCCCGCGCATAGGCCGCAACCAGTTTCGGATCGGAAGAATATCCCTCGTAACTCCGGCCCCAGCGGAGATCCTGCGGGACCGCCAAGGTCGGCGCAAAGGTCCACTCGATACCGGTGCCCGCAACTTCGGCGGCGGTGACGCCGGCAATGCGCCGGATCAGCGCGGGGTCGTGGGTCGCGCCCAGACCGATGTTGTGCGGAAAAATAGTCGCGTTCGGCACATTGCTGTTGCCGTGAACCGCATCGAACCCGAATAGGATCGGGATCCCTGCACCGTTCTTCGCAGAAGCGGCGCGAAAGCTTTCCACGAGCTGGTGCCATTGCGCGGCATTGGCGCGTTCATTGCCGTAAGGGCCGCTGTTGCCCCCGGCGAGGATCGATCCGAGCGGATATTTGATCAGGTCCTCTGGCGTAATGGTGCTGATATCCGCCTGGACGAGCTGCCCGACCTTCTGCTCGAGCGTCATCCGCGACATCATCGCGGTGATCCGCTTCTCGGTCGCGGCATCGGTGATGGCGGTAGGGCTATGCGCTGTAGGCCAAAGCGACGGGTGTGCGACGGCCGATGGGGATGGTTCCGGCGCGCTCCACGCCGCGGATGCCACGAACGTCAGGATCGCCGCTGCCGCCAGCAGCCTGGGCCGCATGCCCGTCATCAGGATTCCCTCCCCGTTGTGAACGTTATCAACGTTCGCACGGGAACGCCGCGAAAGCAAGGTTAGTCGAGCCGTTTCAGCGTGAAAAGCAGCGTTGCAGATGTTGCGGCGAGCGCCGCCAACACGACAAAGAGGGTCGCATATCCGCCGCGCGGCACAATCGCGATGGTGAGCCACGGCATGATCAGTGACGGCACGGTGTTGGTCAGGTTGAAGATGCCGAGGTCGCGTCCGCGATGCTGGGGGCTCGGCAATACGCGAAGGGTCAGTCCGCTGTGCAGCGACAGGAAAACGGTCGTTGCCAAGCCGAACAGGATGTAGGCGGCGACTGCCTGACCGAGGCTTGCTGCGAGCGACATTGCGATCAGACCGATCGCCGATCCGCACGCGCAGAGGGCCAAGGGCAGCGTGTGGCGCGACGTGCGGTCCGCAAACCTGCCGGCCACAATCGCGATTGGCAACGCTACGGCCAATACCGCGCCAAACAAACGCGCAATCTGGCTTTCATCGACGCCGGGATCGAGCGTTCGAAAATAAAGCAGAAGATAGGCGAACAAGGCAGCCTCGGCGATTTGCACCAAGAGCCGCGCAAGCCACATCCGTACCGCGAACTTGCGCGGCGGTCCCGCCTCGTCATGCGCGGCCTGGATAGTCTTGCTGCGCCCAAACAGAATGACCGGAGCGACGCAGGCGGCCACCATCGCGGCCACCAGCCACAGGCGCTGATTGGCGTCTGCTAGGCCCGGAACCGTTGCAATCACGCCGGACAGGGCGCCGAGCGCCGGCGACAAAGCCATCAATCCTCCGAGGAAGCCAGTTTGTTCGCGCGGCACCCGGTCCGCGGCCCAGGCCGACAACGGTCCCAGCATCATGTTGAGCGCCAATTGCCAGCACATCACGAGGGCGATGATCGAAACCGCGTCCCGTCCGACGGGTACCGACATAAGCAAAGTCACGCTTATCAGCAGCCCAGCCGCAACCCAAGGCCGCCGGTCCCTGGAGCGGTCGCTGAGCCAGCCGAACAGGATATTGCCGACGCTTGCCGCGAGCGCGCCGAAGAAGGTGATCAGCCCGAGAAGGCGGACGCTGTCGTCCCCGGCAATTGCGACCACCCGCAACGGCAGCAGGATGGTGAGGAACGGAACATAGGCGACAGCGCCGCCCGCCCAGGCCAGCGCGAACAGCCACAAAAAGCGTGGGCTTGCTTGTCGCGGCTCCGCGATCACGTGCGCCTGGCGGGCACCGGTCCGGTGGACTGGCGGCGCACCAACGCAGCGGGAATGACGATCGGTTCGTCCGGGATTTTGCCGCCTCGCTGGATATCGATGATCAGCTCAACCGCGCGCGACGCCGTCGCGGCGATCGGCTGGTCCACCGCCGTCAAGGTGGGAACCGTAAAGCGCACGATCGGCGTGTCGTCGAAGCTGATCACCGAAAGATCGGCGGGCACGGCGAATTCCAGGTCGCGCGCAACATCGAGGGTCGCCAGCGCCATCTGGTCGTTGCTGGCGATGATTGCCGTTGCTGGATCGTCGAGACTCAGCAGCCGGCGCGCAGCCCGCTCGCCCGAACCGAAGCTGAAGTCGCCCTCGGCCAGCAGGTCTGTCGTATCCAGCCCAGCCGATTTCATTGCCGCCTTCCAGCCGTCGACGCGCCACTGGCTCAACGAATATTCGCCCGAACCGCTAATGAAGCCGATGCGGCGGTGCCCGAGCTTGGCCAGATGCTCGGTCGCGAGCCTTGCGGCATGCTCGTCGTCCATCGTCATCCGAATGCCGGCGCCGGGCTCGATCGACCCGATGCGGGCGAACGGAATATGCTGCTCGTCGAGCACGCGCGTAATGAGCGGATTGTCCGAGTGCGGCGGCGTAAGGATCACGCCGTCCGGTTGCAACGCAGCGATGGTCGCGCGAAGCTCCCGCTCGACATGGTCGCTGTGCGTGTCGACCAGCTCGATCATCATGCGATACCCGAGCTCCGCGCATTTCAGCATTCCGCCGAGCAGCATCTGGTCGACCCAGTCGACACCTTGGCGGGAAGTCCAGTCGGCGATCGTGCGATCGCGGTCGTTTAATGCGAGCACCAGGTAGGAACGCGACCCGCTCATCCGCTGCGCCGCAATTGATGGGACATAGCCAAGCTTGTCGATGGACGCCTGGACCCTCGACTTCATTTCCGGGCTGACGTTCGCCCCGTCATTGATGACACGGCTAACCGTCTGCAGCGACACCCCCGCGTCCGCCGCGACATGCTTGATCGTGACCGCCTGGCGACGGCGGCCCCGCGGCCTCGCGCCGGGATTATCGTCAGCCATGGCCATTACGCCGCATCGGCATTCGCCGCCCCGCAATAACGCGCAACATAGGCAGGGTGATCGGGGAGTCCCGCGACGGTTTGCGCAACATTGTCGCGGATGGTCGACAAGAGCTTCGTCATCTCGGCATCGCTAAGCTTGGTCGCGATCGGATGATAGGATTTCGGCATGATCCCCTGCCCCATCATGACCTGCACCCAGCTATTCTCCGCGAACAATTCCTCGTTACGGCGGAACACGCGACCGGTGTCGCGGAACAGCTCGATTTTCTGCGTGAGGCTGTCGGGCACGTCCATGTCCGCGCAATAGCGCCAGAACTCGCTGTCGCGCCGGTCCGTGGCCTTGTAGTGCAAGATCAGGAAGTCGCGGATCTGCAGGTAATCCTGCTCCATCTGGTCGTTGAACTCCAGGATGTCGCGGTCGCTGATCTCGCTGAGCGGCAGCATCCGGATTAGCCTGAGGACGGCGCGCTGGATGAGGTGGATGCTGGTCGATTCCAGCGGCTCCATGAACCCGCTCGACAAGCCAACCGCGACGCAGTTCTTGACCCACTGCCGTCGCCGCATCCCCGCCTTGAACCGCAGCACATTGGGCTGCGTCAGCGTGTCGCCTTCAATGTCTCCCAACAGCCGCTCAAGCGCCGCGTCCTTGTCGAGATAGCGGCTGCAGAAGACGATTCCGTTTCCGGTTCGATGCTGCAGCGGGATGCGCCAGCGCCACCCGGAATCATGCGCGATGGCGAGCGTGTAAGGAACCGCCGGCCGCACCGAGCGAGTCTGGATCGCGATCGCGCTGTCGTTGGGCAGCCAATGCGTCCAATCTTCGAACGCCGAGCCAAGCGTACCATCGATCAGCAGCGCCCGAAATCCAGTGCAGTCGATGAACAGATCGCCTTCGATGCGCTGTCCGGATTCGAGCTTCAGCGCGGCAATGTCGCCACTTGCACTGTCGACTTCGACCTCTGCGATCTTGCCTTCGACGCGGGTCGCGCCGTCCTTCTCGGCCATCGCACGCAGGAACTTCGCATAGAGCGAGGAATCCAGCTGGTAGGCGTAGTTCATCCGATCGTCGGGAAGGTGCGCGAACTTGCCCGCGTAGGCCGCCATCAGTTCGAGGCAATAATCGTCGTAAGGCTGCTGGTGCCCCCGCTCGAGGCCGTTCATCCAGAAGTGCTGAAAGCCCGCGCTCCAGTGATCCTTTCCGGTCGTTCCGAAGCTGTGGAAGTAGCGATGACCGACTTCCTTCCAATTCTCGAAGCCGATGCCGAGCTTGAAGGTCGCCTGCGTCGCCCGCATGAACTCGGCTTCATTGATGCCGAGCAGCCGGTTGTAGGTGACGAGCGGCGGGATTGTGCTTTCGCCAACGCCGATTGTCCCGATCTGGTCGGACTCAATAAGCGTGAGCTCGGTCGCGTGGCCGAGAGTCTTGGCGATCGCAGCGGCGGCCATCCAGCCAGCGGTGCCTCCGCCGGCAATAACGATGCGCCTCAGTGGCCACGCGCTCATCGCGACAAGCTCCGGAGCAGGTTGGCGCGGATTCGGCCGGCGCTTTCGGCATCGAGCGGCGCAAGGATGCCGCGCGCGCTCTCAGGGATATGATCGGCCGCAATCGTTGCATCCCCGAAGACGTAATATTCGAACATCTGCCTCCACACCTGCTTCTCAGCATCGGGCAAGTCGCGGATCGCCAGCAATGCGTGATTGAGCGCATCCTGCGGCTGAGCGAGGAAGCGCGCCGTATCGCGCCACCAATAATTCACCAACACATTGAACGGCGCGAGCGCCTCGACGTGATGCCACCACATCGATGGAATGAAGATCGCGTCCCCCGGCTCAAGCTCCGCAACCTGCGCTGTTTTCAGCGCGTCGCGAAAACGCGGGAACGCATCGAAGTCCGGCTTTCGCAGGTCGACCATGCTGACCGGGCGACCGGCAGGCGTGAAATCTATCGGGCCGGCATACAAATTCACGAACTGCTCGGGCGGAAACAGGGTGAAACGCCGCCTGCCGACAGCACAGCAGGCCAGATTGCTTGGGAAATCGTTGTGCGCGGCAATTCGCGTGCGGGTGCCGATCCAGATGCTTTCGATTGGCTGGCGATCGCCAAGGTCGACGTGGTTGGTTTCGTGAAGCCCATCGAAATAGCCCTGCACGTCGACCGACGAGAGGTAGATCGCCGGAGCGTCCCGCTTGTCCTCGTTGGCGTCGATCCCGGCGAAGATGTCCGCAAGGTCACCTTTGCCCGTGCGGAAGTTCATGCCCATCGCTGCGTTGTAAAACAGCCGATCGCCGCCGCCAGGCTCCCCGATGTTGACGGTGAACGCACGGTCGCGGCGATGTTGCAGCAGGTAGGCGCGTGCGGCTGTCCCGCTCTCCAGCCCTGCCTTGACCAGCGGCCAGTCTGCGATCAGTCCGCGGACCACAAACGGCTTCTCGGCATCCTTCAATCGCGCGTCGATCTCCGCCGCCGACACGCGCTCTTCGGCGACTGGCCTCGGCGCATCGCCGTGCGAAGCCGCCGCATCAGCCATGACCAGCCTGACGGTTCTTGCGCTCCACGAGCCGCGCGAGGTTCGACAGCGATGCGATGGCCATGAAGATCGGCATCAAATGGCCGGCGGAGTGAAGCTCATTTATTGCGCCTGCCTCGAGCGCGCTGAGCTTCTCCTCGTCGATCAAATGATAGCCGACCAGGCGATGGCTTGATCCGTCGCGGAGCTCCACGTCGAACGAGAATGGCTCAAGCAACTCGTAACGTTCGAGCGCGGCATAGAAATTCGCGCTTGCGCGATAGCCTTGATCAAGTTCATCCAACCCGCCCATCACGTCTTCGAGATAAGGCGTCGGGCGCCCGTGCTCGTCAAACGCGCGAAGCCCCTCTTCACCGCCCTGAGCGATGCGCTTGTGCTCTATGTCGATGTGGACTTCGGCCTCGTCCGCGCCCTGAGCCCGTCCGATCAGGAACGGTTGGATCGACAAAGCGAGCGGACGGTAGCTTGCATCCCACTCACCGTCCTCAAGGAACAGGTTTTCTCCGTTCTCGAAGCCGAACAACGCGAGCGCCGAGAATTTTCCGCTTTCGAGGTCGCGTCGGAACAGGATCGGGAATTCGTTCTGAACGCGGCGGAATTCGTTCGGCACCGTGATGCAGGCCATGACTGCATCGCCAAGCTCGGCCGATGCGCCGCCGCGGATGCGAATATCGCGATGCGCTTGGCTGTCGAGAGCAACGTGACTGGTCATCCCTGGCTGGTTTTCTCCGCCTTGCTTGTTGCCGCGCCGAGGAGCGCCCGGTTCGTTGGCAGCGCGGTTAGCAAACCGCGCGTGCGCTGCCGAATCTGCTCAAACTGGCGCCGCAGTGATTCACCCGGCGTCGGCAGCACTACGGGCACAGATCCCCGCATTCCGTAAAAGACATATTGGTAGCTGCCGGCGGGGAAGATCTCGTTCGACAGCGGCAAGTCGTAGGACGAGGGCGGCTGGTCACGCCAAAGGGCCAGCAGATCGGCAAGTCGCGGCGGGATGCTCTCGGGATCTCGCTGCGCCAGCCAGTATGGCTCGCTCCGCCTGCTCAGCGCGTAGTGAAGCTTGAGGAACTCGACGACGCGGTCCCAGCGCGTGCGGAACAGATCGTTGAACCGAGCGGCGTGGATTGGCAGCACATCCGCGGTCGCGGGAAAATTGTCGGTCAGCGCATTCAGCGACAGTTCGATCATGACGATCGCCGACGCCTCGAGCGGTTCGATGAAGCCGGCGCTGAGACCGATGGCGATGCAATTACCTCTCCAGAATTCCGCTCGGTGGCCGGTCGGGAAGGACAGCGCACGCGGATTGAGATCGGCGACCGCGCGGTCGCCGACCGCTCGAGCGACGTAATCCCGAAGGATCTTGTGCGCGCCGTCGTCGTCCAGGAACCGCGAAGAATAGACGCAGCCGATGCCGCGCCGGGTCGGCAGACCGATGTCCCACAACCAGCCCGCTTCATGCGCGGTCCCTATGGTCTGCGACTCAATTGGTGAATTCGGCTCGACCGGTACTTGAGCCGCGAGCGCGCGATCGTTGGCGAGCACGCCGCCGCGGTCGATCCAGTCGACCCCGAAATGCTTGCCGATGAGCAGCGCTGCGTGGCCCGAGCAGTCGATGAAAAGGTCGCCTTCCACAGCGATTCCTTCGCGCGTCCGAACTGCTTCGATATTGCCATCGGGACCGGCGTCGACGCCGACGACTTCGTCGCGCAAGTGAGTGACGCCGAGCGCCTCTACCGCGTGGCGGGATAGCCGGGCGGCAAGCTTCGCGGCATCGAGATGGTAAGCGTAATTGAGCGCGCCCGCATAAGGCGGCATCGACTGCTGGCGAGGCGCAAGCTGCGCTTCGCAGATTGCCGGCTGCGCGCCGACCGCGAACGCGAACGGCGCACGGGGCGCCAGTTCCCGCCACGCGCTGACCAGCTCCGAGGCGTCGCCGTCGGGCGGTGGGCTGAACGGGTGGTAGTAGAAATCGCCCTCGCCGCCGGTCACCCAGCCGTCAAACCGCGAGCCCTGCTTGAAGCTCGCGTCGCATGAATTGAGGAAGTCGTCCTCGTCCAGCCCGATCGCCGACAGCGTTGCGCGCATGGTGGGCCACGTACCCTCGCCCACGCCGATCGTGGGGATATTGGGCGCTTCGATGAGAGTAATCGAGAGGGGTCCGCGACCATTCGCCGCGCCTTTGGCGGCCAGCAGGCAGGCCGAGAGCCAGCCGGCCGTACCGCCGCCAACAATCACGACGCGCCTCATCGGCCCATTTCCCGGGTGTCGAACATGTTAGAGGCTTCGTCTCTCCCGATTGCCAGAGTGTCCATGAAGGGGTTCGAACACTCTGGCATGGGAGAGAGGGAAGTTAAACCTTAGCTCCCGCGTTCACCCCGTTCGGCCGGCGGTGGCGGTGGCGGCGGAACCGGGCAGGCCGATGTCGCCAGGATCACCGAGCCGTCCGCGCAGGTCTGCGTCGCGGCAGGCGCTGGTGGCGGCGGCGGCACATAGACCGGCGGCGGCGGCGCTGCCCTTGGCCCATCTCCACCGAAGGTGAAGCGAAGGCCCGCCGTGTATCGCGCGAACCCAGGCGACACGAAGGTTACGTTGTTCTTGTGCCGCATGTGTCCACGGCGCTTGGAACCGGTGAGGTTGATGCCTTCCACGAAGGCGGTGACACCTTTCATGACCTCGTAGCTCGCGCTTCCATCGAGCTGGCCATAGGCCTCGACGTAGGTCGGGTTTGGACCGCTTCCGGCGAGGAACTTGTCACGCCAGTTGTAGGCCAGGCGCGCCTGGATTCCGTGCTTGTCGTAGAACAACACGGCGTTGGCGCTGTCGCTGAGGCCAACCAGCGCGAACTGCGGGACGCTCGCGGGCAGCTCGTTGTTATACTTCGCGCTGCCGTTGACGATCGTATAGTTCGCGATGACCCCGAAGCCGGTGTTCCACAGACTGTGCTGGATGTTGAATTCCCAGCCATGGATGGTCGCCTTCTGGTCCGAATTAGTCGGTGTGTTGATCTCGAAGTTGAGCAGCGGATCTTCGGGCAAGGTTTGAATTAGCTTCTGCCCGGTACCCGTGGTGATCACCGTGCTCGGGTAATTTGCGATGATGTAATCGCGAATAGCGCCGGCGGTCGCGCCAGCCCCGAGCGCTGCGATCGCCGCGAGATAGCGAGGCCCGCCGACCGGCGTCCTCAGGTCGAAAGCGTTTTGGTCGACCCGGGTGGTCGAAATGAAGTTCGAGACATCCTTGTGGAAATAGCCGACCGACAGGTAGCTGAGGGGTCCGTAATACCACTCCGCCGACAGATCGACGTTCTTCGATTTGTACGGCAACAAGTTCGGATTGCCCTGGCTGCCGGTGCCGCCGCCGACACGGAACAGCGTGTCGAGCGAGAGGCCGCCTTGCATGCTCGCATAATCAGGCCGGGTTATCGTGTGGCTGTAGGACGCGCGCAGCTTCACATTGTGGATCGGCTCGACGTCGAAATCGATGGCCGGGAGCCATTCGTGATACTTGCCCTTGAGCGTCGTGAAATCGCTTTGGCCGGTAAAGATCAGATTGAATTCATTCTCGGCCACCCATTGAGTGTTCGAGGGAACCGGCACGAGGGCGGATGAGTTGATTCTCGTGCGCTCGTAACGGAGACCCGCGCGAATGTGCGACGGGCGTTCGAACAGGTCGAACGTCATGTTCGCTTGGAGGTAAGGCGCGAGCGTCTTTTCCTTGATCCGGCGATCGGTCGAGAACTTTGCCAGACAGCCATCGCCCGACGGCGTTCCGGTCAGCGGATGCGTGCAGGTGCCATAAAGCCCGTTGATGAGGTCGACCATTCGCTCGAAATCGAACGAATAGAAGGACTGGATCATGTTGGGGTCGTTGTGACCCGACAGGCCCGGGAATTTGTCCGGCAAACTCTGCAAAGTGAAGATGTCGTCAGGGATGTCGGATGCCGGTCCGGCGCCGCCCCACGTATCGTTCTGAAGCACGCCGAAGGCGGAGCGGATCTTGTTGTCGACGTAGGACACGCCGAAGTCGATGCTGTCGAGGAACGACCCATCGAAGTCCCAATTGCCCTTCAACTGACCCTGGTTGATGCGGTCCCTGAAGTAAGCGTTCCGGAACGCGTTTCCGGTTGGCGTGATGTTCGCCGGGTCCAGGGCATCGACCTCGGGATACATGTTGACGCTTATGACCGGCAGGTCATGTTCGTAATTGACCGTCTGGTTCGCGATTCCGAACACCGCATTACCGACGGACATGTTACTTCCGTACTTGTTGTTCGGTTTCGATACCGCGGTCGAATGGTGTCCATCGAGCTGGAGATGGAGCCGGTCGAAGACGTCCCACGCGAGGTTGGCGCCCAGCGACTTGTTGGTGCTGCGGTTGGAGGTAAGCGAGCCGCTGTAGCTCAGATCCTTACCAAGCGAGCAATTGGCATCCACGCCGGCGTGGCAGAAACGCTCCGTGTAGAAGATCGGACCTGCGACTGGGCCGTCGGTCCACTGGCTCGAAACGTCTCCGAAGTTGAACCAGATTCCGACGTTGCTGTTGCGGGTTTCGACGGTATTTCGCGAGTAGGTGTAATCGAGCGTCCCGGTCAGATTATCCATCGGGCGGAATTGCAGGACCGCCTGGCCGTTGATGCGTTTGCGATCGATGTCGTTGAGATCGTACGACGCATTCTGCTGCACCTGGTAGACGTCGGTCGGCCCCGGCCGATTGACCTGCTGGTCGTTGTTCGGCAGCGAGCCCCAGTTGTTTTCCGATCCGAGATAGCCGTCGCGCCAGCCGACGTTGGCCTGGTTCGTGCTGGACTTCCGCCGCTGGTACGACCCGGTCACGAGGATGCCGACGCGACCGTCGGCGAAGGTATCGCTGAAGATGCCCGAGATTTCCGGAGTGATATCGTTGTGGCCGTTCTGCGACGTGTCGAGCACGGCCCTTGCCGAAATACTGCCGCGCATGCCCGGACGATCGAGCGGACGCGGCGTCAAGATGTTGATCGTCGAGCCGATGCCGCCGGTGGGCAGCGTGACTCGGCCGGATTTATAGACTTCGACCGCCGCGATGCCTTCGGAAGCGAGGTTGCCGAAATCGAACGCACGCGAATTCGGCGGCTCGCCGCCGCCGCCGCTGAGCGATGACGTTGGCATCTCGCGGCCGTTGAGGAGAACGAGGTTATATTCCGGGCCGAAGCCGCGGACCGTGACGAATGAACCTTCTCCGTTCGAGCGGTCGATCGAAACGCCGGTGATGCGCTGGAGCGACTCGGCGAGGTTCGTATCGGGGAACTTGCCCATTTCCTCGGCGGAGATCGCGTCGACCACGCCCTGGGCGTTGCGCTTGATGTCCATCGACTGGCGGAGCGAGGCGCGAATGCCGGTGATGACAATGTCGTTGCCAGCTGTTCCCGGGGGCGCTTCGGCGGCCGTCGTATTGGCCGTATCCGGTCGCTGCTCTTCGGTCTGCTGGGTCTCATTGACCGGCGGCGGCGGAGCCGTTTGCGCGTGAGCCAAGGCTGGAACGAAGGCGACGACCGAGCCACCCAACATCAATCGATACAACGCGCGCTTGTGCAAAGCAGCCATGCCGCCATCTCTCCCCAGTTTTTGCGGCGGCCACGCCTCTTGCCGAGCGTTTACCCCCCACACGCATGCTCGTTGTGAACGTTCACTTTGTCAAGCGGTCAGTTAAATCCTGACGCGCCATTATTGGACAAAGGTGAGAGATTCGCTGAATTTGCAGCGCTTTAGCGCTGGCTGGGGCGGCAGGATTCGAACCTGCGAATGCCGGTACCAAAAACCGGTGCCTTACCACTTGGCGACGCCCCAGCAGGCGTGCCCCTATGCGGGGAAGGCCGGGCTTATAGCCGCCCCTTCGGCCAAGGGAAGGCCGCGGGTGCGCGCCGTTCGCCGATTGGTCGAAAGGCAGTTCGCGGGGCTCGCGTACCCGACTAGCGAGCGACCCGCATATTTGCTCAAACGCTGCGCTCGCCTGTTGGGGGACTCAATGACGAAATACCGCTTCCTGATCGCCGGATCGCTGTTGCTTTCATCCGCCGCGATCGCCGCGCCCATTTATCCGCCATCGGGTTTCGATCTCAGCGCGGTCGACAAGAGTGTGAAACCCGGCGACGACTTCTTCCAATATTCAAATGGCCTTTATCTGGCCCGCGCGGTGATTCCGAACGACCGGCCCGCGGTCTCGCGCCGTCTCGAGATGACCGACCGCATGGAGGCCAATCTCCATCAATTGTTGCAGGAAGCATCGAGCAGCGTCGGCGAGCAGCCAAGCGACGTGAAGGGCAAGGCCGGCGCGTTCTATTATTCGTTCATGGACGAACCAACGATCGACCGGATCGGCGTTTCCGCCATAGCCCCGGAGCTCGACGCTATCCGCGGCGCGTCCAGCGCGTCAGACCTCGCCCGCTTGATGGGCCAGGGATCTTACGATTTCTTTCCCGCGATCGTTTCGCCGTTCATCGACAGCGACCTCAAGGCGCCTGATAAATATGCGATCTATCTGAACCAGTCCGGCCTCGGGCTACCCGACCGCGATTATTATCTGAAGCCCGAATTCGCCGAGCAGCGCCAGGCCTACACCGCTTATGCGTCGAAGCTTCTCTCGCTGGCAGGCTGGGCCAATCCGGACGCCACCGCGGCACAGGCGATCGCGTTTGAATCGAAACTGGCCGAAGACAGCTGGGACAAGGCGAAGCTTCGCGACCCGACCATTCAGTATAACCCGAGCTCGACGGCCGAGCTCACGACGCTGGCGCCCGGGTTCGACTGGAACGCGTATCTCGACGGCGCAAAGCTCGGCGGGCGCGATCGCTATATCGTCGGCCAACCGGATGCCTTCACGCGCCTCGCCGCGACCTTCGCCTCGACACCGATAGACGTGGTCAAAGCATGGCTTGCGTTCCGCGCGACGGATGGAGCCGCACCTTACCTGTCAGCGCCGTTCGCGGATGCCAATTTCCAGTTCCGCGGCAAGACGCTGAACGGTCAAGCCGAGCAGCCCGTCCGCTGGAAGCGAGGAATGCTCGCGGTTGCGGGCGGCGATTGCGGAGCCGCGCCGGGCACCTGTTTCGGAACGCTGAATTGGGGCGTGGGAGAGCTCTACTCGCAGAAATATTTCCCAGCCGAGACCAAGGCCCGGATCGAGTCGCTGGTCGGCGACGTCCAGGCGGCCTTCCGCCACCGGCTCGAGCATCTCGACTGGATGAGCCCGGCGACGCGCGCCGAAGCGCTCAAGAAGCTCGACACCTACACGATCAAGGTCGGCTATCCGGACAAGAACCGCGACTATTCAAACCTGGTCATCCGCCGCGACGACCTGCTCGGCAACGTCCGACGATCCGCCGCGGCAGACTGGCAATTCTACGTCGATCGCAGCACCGGCCCTGTCGACAAGGGCGACTGGGGCATGACCCCGCAGACAAACGACGCCTACAACGGCTCGCTGCGCGATATCGTGTTCCCCGCCGGCATCCTGCAAGCTCCGATGTTCGATGCCGACGCGGACCCGGCTTATAATTATGGCGCGATCGGCGGTGTCATTGGCCACGAATTGACTCACGGCTTCGACGACCAAGGCCGCACGATCGATGCAGCTGGCGCTCTTCGCGACTGGTGGACCCCCAAGGATGCCGCCGAATTCAAGCGCCGCGCAACCATGCTCGGGGAGCAATATGCCAAGTTCGAGCCGGTGCCGGGCGTGCACATCAAACCGGAGCTGACCATGGGCGAAAACATCGCCGATCTCGGCGGCCTTACGATGGCGCTCGACGCCTATCATGCGTCGCTGAAGGGCGCGAAGGCGCCAATCATCGACGGCCTTACCGGAGACCAGCGCGTTTTCCTCGGCTGGGCGCAGGTTTGGGCGGGCAAGATGACGCCGGAGGCGATCCGCAACATGACCACCAGCGACCCGCACAGCTACCGCAAGTTCAGGGTCAATGGCGTCGTACGCAATATCGACGCCTGGTACTCATCGTTCGGGGTGAAGTCGGGCGACGCGCTTTACGTCGCGCCGGACAAGCGGGTTCGCATCTGGTAGGGGCTCGCGGATGGCGAACCCCATCCGCGATTTTCACGCCCACCTCTATTACGATCCCGAGCAAGTCGAACTGGCGAAGCAACTCGCTGCGGCCGCGCAGCAGCGCTTTGGCGTCCCGGTCGGACATTTCCACTTACGCCCGGTCGGGCCCCACCCGCGCGGCAGTTGCCAGCTGACCGTGCCGCCCGAGCAGTTCGGCGAGATGGCGCAGTGGCTGGTGCTCAACCGCGGCCCGCTCACCATCTTCGCGCACGCCAACACAGGCGATGATCTCGCCGACCATACCGAACATGTGATCTGGTTCGGGCCGAGCGAAAGGCTCGACCTGTCGATTTTCGATTAGCTGTTGGGAATCCGGCCGTTGACCAGCTCGTCATAATCCTTTGCGAGCTGCCGGGTCAGATCGCCCACCTCGAACTTCCACGGGCCGACCGATTGCACCGCCGTTACCTCGACGGCGGTGCCGGCAAGGAACATCTGCTCAAAGCTTTCGAGCTCGTCCGGCCAGATCTCGCGCTCATGGACCTCGACCCCGCGCCGACGCGCAAGGTCCATCACTGTTCGCCGCGTGATCCCGTCGAGGAAGCAGTCGGGGATCGGCGTGTGGATCTCGCCATCGCGCACGAACAGCACGTTGGCGCCGGTCGCTTCGGCCACCCGCCCGCGCCAGTCGAACATCAAAGCGTCGTCATAGCCGTTATCCTCGGCATGCTGCCGCGACAGCGTGCAGATCATATAGAGGCCCGCCGCCTTTGACGCCGTTGGCGCGGTGTAGGGCGCCGGCCGCCGCCACGGCGCAATCTCCAGCCTGATCCCCTGCTCCGATTTGCGCGGATCGTAATATTTACCCCACTCCCACGCGGCGATCGCCATGTGCGGTTTGGTCGCACCGGGCGAGACACCGATCGATTCCGCGCCGCGCCAGGCGACCGGGCGCATGTAAGCGTCGGTCAGCCCGTTGGCCTTCAGCACTTCCTTGCAGGCTGCGTTGATTTCGTCGACCGACCAGGGAAGCTCGAACCCGAGCAGAGAGGCGCTCTTGCGCAGCCGCTCGCTATGATCGTTGAGCTTGAAAATCTCGCCATTGTAGGCGCGCTGTCCCTCGAACACGGATGATGCGTAATGCATCGCGTGAGTCAGGACATGGACATCCGCCTCACGCCACGGGACCAGCTTTCCGTCAAACCAGATCCAGCCGTCGCGGTCGTCGAAACTCGCTTCCTGACTTGCCATTCAATCCTCGATTTCATCCGCCCGCGAGACGCGCCTAGTGCACGCTCGCGCCCTCGGCAAGCGATGGCCCTTTGGCCTCCTGCGCGAGTTCCGCGGCGCGCTGAGCGGCAGCTTCGATCGTGACTGCGATCAGCTGCTCGAGCACCTTGTCGTGGTCGAGCACTTTGAGGCCCGCCTCCGTCGTCCCCTTGGGGCTTGCGACGCGCTTGGCGATCGCGTCCATGCTCTCGCCCGTAAACGCCGCCATCCAGGCCGTGCCGAACACCGTTTCGCGCGCGATGATCGAGGCGAGCTCATTGCTGAGACCGCGCTTCTCGCCGGCCTTGGTCAGCGCGTCGATGAAACGCGCGACATAGGCGGGACCTGCACCGGCCACGGAGCCGAGCGCCGCGAGCTTCGCTTCGTCCGCCATCCACGGCGTAAAGCCGATCGGCACGAACAGGTCAGCAAGCTGCTGCTGCAGCGCCTTGTCGACGTCCGGGCTGTAGAGGCCGATGACGCCCCGGCGCACCGCGACCGGCAAATTGGGCATCGCGCGCACGATCGCGGCCACACCTGGGAAGCGCTCGCGGAGGCTTGCGACCTCCACGCCGGCGAACAGCGAAATCAGCACCGTCTTGGCCGTCAGGTGCGACCGCAGTTCAGGCGCAATTTCATCCAGCTTCTGCGGCTTGAACGCGAGCACGACCAGCTTCGGCGGGGGTCCCGCATCGGCGATCGATTTGACTACGCGGGCATCGTCCACTGCCTTCCCGCTGGGCCGGATCACCGTAAGTCCGTTGAGGGACACGCCAGCCGACCGCCAGCCATCGAGGATCGCCGAGCCCATGTTCCCACAGCCGACGAACCAGCAAGGCTGCGGCAGTTGCGGCGGCTTACCTTCGGCGATCACGCTTCACCGTGCGTGTCGATGAGCGCCGCCGTGATGGCTTCGCCCGGCGACTTCCCGCCCCACAGGACGAACTGGAAAACCGGGTAGAAACGCTCGCATTCCTCGACCGCCGCCTCTGCGATGGCTTCTGCCTGCTCGAGGCTGAGCCCTTCGTCCTCGCGCGTGTCGAGGATGGTCGAGTGCCGGAAAACGACGAGGCCGGATCCCGACCACATCTCGAAATGGCCCAGCCACAATTGCTCGTTGATGAGGCTTAGCGCCTCATAAATCGCCATGCGCTTCTCCGGCACAACCTTGATGTCCGGGAACGCCAGGAACTGGAGCACCTGGTCCTCCGGGCGCCACACGCCGCGGAGCTCATACTGGGCCCAGCTTCCCGTTGCCGAGGCGACGATCTCGCCCTCGGCGGTGCGCTCACAGGCCCATCCGCGCGCTTCGAAATATTGCTCGAGCACTTCGATCGGGGCGCCATCGTCGCGCTCTTCCTGAACTTCCTCTTCGGTCAGGTTCACGCTCCCGGCTTGGCCTTGGGCTGGCGCTTGGCCGCGGGTGCGCCGCCGGCCGTGGCCTCCAGCGCCACGATCCGCGCCTTCAGGGCTTCGTTCTCGTCCCGCGCAGCAGCCGCCATGGCCTTGACCGCCTCGAACTCGTCGCGGCCGACAAAATCGGCGCCCGCCATCCATTCGCGCATCTTTTCGCGCGCCGAGGATTCTGCTTCGCGGCCCATTCCGGCCATGGTCCCGGCAAAGCCGTTCACCATCTTCACGAAGTCGTCGAACAGCTTGTTCTCGGACTGCATCGGACAATCTCCTTATCGGGCCGGCAGATAGGACCTCGGGCGGCGTTCCGCCACCCTCGCACCGGCGACTATCCCCGCAATCCCCAGTTAATTGACGGCTAGAAGAGGATTGAGCGGCTCGCGCCCGGGTTCAGCTGCTCGATGGCCGCATTGAGCGTCGCAGCGAATATCAGCCAGGCGAGATAGGGCACCATCAGTAGCCCGGCCGCGCGGCGTATCCGCAGGAACTGGCCGGCCGCCGCGGCGGCTAGCGCCGCCATGGCGAAGATCACCACCTTGGCGAGGGTGATATCGTGTCCCGAGAAGAAGATCGGCGACCAGGCGAAGTTCAGCGCGAGCTGGATCCAGAACAAGGTCAGCGCGGTCTTGCGGCGCGGCGACGGCAGCTCAGCCAAGATCATGGCAACCGAAATGCCGAGCAGCGCATAGAGGATCGGCCACACGATCCCGAACGCTGCTCCGGGCGGCATAAAGTCCGGCTTCACCAGAGCGTCGAACCACGGATTCCCGTAACCGCTGTTCGACAGCCAGCCGCTCAAGCCGCCGAGCAACTCGATCGCGAGGACCGTGACGATCGCCAGCTTCCACCAGTCCTTGCGCGCTTCAGCCATGCTTCTCCGCTCCAAGCAGGAACTCGACGTTGCCTTCAGGCCCGGTGATCGGGCTGGGCGTAATGCCGAACACGGTCCAGCCCTGCGATTCAACCCAGCCTTTGGCCTCGGTGCAGACGCGTTCGTGGACTTCCGGGTCGCGAACGACGCCGCCCTTCCCCACTTCCTCACGGCCTGCCTCGAACTGCGGCTTGATCAGCGCAACTAACCTGGCGCCCGGCTTGGCCAGCTTCAGCGGCGCTTCGAGCACCTTGGCGAGGCCGATGAAGCTTGCGTCGCAGACGATGATGTCGACCGGCTCGGAAATGAGCTGCGCGGTGAGGGCTCGGGCATTGGTCTGCTCGTGCACGATTACCCGCGGGTCCTGGCGAAGCTTCCATGCCAGCTGGTTGGTGCCGACATCTACCGCATAGACCTTGGCGGCCCCGCGGCTCAGCAGCACATCCGTGAAGCCGCCGGTCGAACTGCCGACATCCAGTGCAACAGCGCCGGTCACATCAAGCCCGAAATGCGTGAGCCCGTGGTCGAGCTTGATCCCACCACGCGAGACCCAGGGATGGTCCTTGCCCCGCACCTCAAGCGGCGCGTCTTCGGCCAGCATCTCGCCCGCCTTCGACAGCTTCCTTTCGCCTGAAAATATGGCGCCGGCCATGATCAGGGCTTGAGCGCGCGTGCGGCTGTCGGCCAGCCCACGGCTGACTAGGAGCTGGTCCGCTCGGATCTTGGCTACGCCCGGACCTCCTCGACACCCACGCTATTGCGGCGCAGCGCCTTGAGCACGGTCTCGACGATGTGCGGCGCGTTCAAGCGCGCCTCGTCATATTGCTTCTCTGGCTTGCCATGGTCCTGGAAGACGTCGGGCAAGCGCATGGTCCGAATCTTGAGGCCCCCGTCGACCAGCCCTTCGTCGCTGGCGAGGGTGAGCACATGCGCGCCGAGCCCGCCGATCGCGGCTTCCTCGACCGTCACAGCGACCTCATGGGTGGTCAGCAGCTTGCGGATCAATTCGCTGTCGAGCGGCTTGGCAAAGCGCAGGTCGGCGACCGTGGTCGACAGGCCCTTGGCCTCCAACTCATCGGCCGCCTTCTCGGCTTCCTCGAGCCGCGTGCCGAGCGACAGGATCGCGACCGTCTTGCCCTCTCGAATGATGCGGCCCTTGCCGATCTCCAGCGCCCGGGGCGTCTCGGGAAGCGGCACGCCCCTGCCCTCACCGCGCGGATAGCGCACCGCGATCGGTCCGCTGTCGTGCAGCGCCATAGTGTGGACCATGTGGCAGAGCTCGGCCTCGTCCGCGGCGGCCATCACCACGAAATTGGGCAGCGTGCACAAATACGCCAGGTCGAAGCTGCCCGCGTGCGTGGCCCCGTCGGCACCAACCAGCCCGGCGCGGTCCATCGCGAAACGCACCGGCAGGTTCTGAATCGCGACGTCGTGGACCACCTGGTCGTACGCGCGCTGGAGGAAGGTCGAATAAATGGTCGCGAACGGCCGGTAACCCTGCGCGGCGAGGCCCGCAGCGAAGGTCACCGCATGCTGCTCGGCAATACCGACATCGAAGGTGCGTTCGGGGAAGGCTTCCGCGACCTTGTCGAGCCCGGTCCCCGACGGCATCGCCGCGGTGATCGCAACGACCTTCTCGTCGCGCGCCATCTCAGCAGTCAGCGCCTTGGCGTAGACGCCGGTGTAGCTCGGCGCGCCCGCCGCGGCCTTGGCCTGGACGCCGGAGACGACGTCGAATTTCACGACACCGTGATATTTGTCGGCGCTGTTCTCGGCCGGCGCGTAGCCCTTGCCCTTTTGCGTGACGACATGGACCAGCATCGGCCCGATGTCGGCATCGCGGACATTCTCGAGAACCTCGACCAAAGCCCGCACGTCGTGCCCGTCGACCGGCCCCACATAATAGAAGCCCAGCTCCTCGAAGAGCGTCCCGCCCGTCAGCCAGCCGCGGGTGTATTCCTCCATCCGGCGAAGGCCGCTGTGGACGGAGTCCGGCATCGCGCGCGCCAGCTTCTGCGCGAGCTTGCGTGGCGTCAGATACTTGGTCGACGACACCAGCCGGGCGAGGCTGTTGCGCAGGCTGCCTACCGGCGGCGCGATCGACATGTCATTGTCGTTGAGGATGACGATCAGGCGGTTGCCGGCGGCCGCGGCGTTGTTCATCGCCTCATAGGCCATGCCGGCGCTCATCGCCCCGTCGCCGATCACCGCGATCGCGCGTCCCTGGGTCCCGGCGAGCTTGTTGGCGATGGCAAAACCGAGCGCGGCGGAGATCGACGTCGAGCTGTGCGCCGCGCCGAACGGGTCGTACTCGCTCTCGCTGCGCTTGGTGAAACCGCTGAGGCCTCCGCCCTGCCGAAGCGTGCGGATTCGGTCGCGGCGGCCGGTCAGGATCTTGTGCGGATAAGCCTGGTGCCCGACGTCCCAGATCAATTTGTCGCCGGGCGTGTCGAACACATAATGGGCCGCGACGGTAAGCTCGACGACGCCGAGCCCCGCCCCCAAATGTCCGCCCGTCACCGACACAGCCGAGATCATTTCCTGCCGAAGCTCTTCGGCAAGTTGCGGTAATTGCTCCTTCGACAGCGACCTCAAGTCGGCCGGAAGGTTCACAGTATCGAGGAGTGGTGTATCGGGACGATCGCTCATCGGCTCAGGCACTTACGCGGATGGCCCAAGGATGTCACCCGCACCTGCCCGCTCCGGTCCGATTTCAGCGATTGCTCAGGAAATGCTCAGGCCTGGGCGCTTAGGACCGCGTCGAGGAGTCCCGGAAAGCGGCGATCGATCTGGTCGCGGCGCAAGCGGCTGATGACCATCGTTCCCTGTTTGCGACTTTCGATCAGGCCCGCGCTCCGAAGAATCGTGAAATGATTGGACATTGTCGCGCGCGGGAGCTCGCATGATACGGTGCCGTTGCACGCCAAGCCCTCACCGTTCTGGTCTAGGTCGGCGCGAAGTCGCCGGACGATGTCCAACCGCGTCGGGTCCGACAGCGCGTGAAGCATGCTTGCCAGCGGAACGTCGTTCAGATTGGGGTGCGTAAACCTGGCCATGCCACTGATATAGAAGGCAAAGCTTGAAGTTCCAACTTTTATTTGTTCGGTTTTATTGAACTAATGAACAAGGCTGCCCATCTCCTCGCCCTCACCAATGGAGTAGCCCATGTCCGACTTTGCCTCCCCCTCTTCTTCACAGCCCCTCTCGGGCAAGACCGCGCTCGTCACCGGCGCGTCGCGCGGCATCGGCCGTGCCATCGCCCGCCGCCTCGCGTCCGACGGCGCGCACGTCTTCGTTCACTACAACAAGTCCGCGAGCGACGCGGATGCACTCGTCGGCGCGATCGAGCAGGCCGGCGGTTCGGCGGAGTCGATCGCCGCCAACCTCGAAGACGTAAAGTCGGTCGACCGGCTGATCGACGAGGTCAAGCAGCGCCTCGGCGACCGCAAGCTCGACGTGCTCGTCAACAATGCCGCGATCGCTGAGTTCGTGCCGTTTGCGGAGACCGACGCCGAGACGCTCGACCGCCAGCTCGCGGTCAACGTCCGCGCCCCCTTCCAGCTGACGTCCGGCCTCGTCGACTCGCTCGGCGATGGCGCACGCGTGCTGTTCACCAGCTCGGTCGTGGCCAAGACCTATTTCCCGGGCGCTCCGGCCTACGCCATCACCAAGGGTGCGATCGACACGCTGACCCGCCACCTTGCGGCGGAACTTGGCGAGCGCGGAATCCGCGTGAACGCCATCGCACCCGGCGCGACGGAGACCGATATGGCCGGCGCGTTGTTCGAGACCGATGAGTCACGCAATCAGATCAAGTCGCTTCAGGCCCTGAAGCGGATCGGCCAACCCGAGGATATTGCCGGTGTCGCCGGCTTCCTCGCGGGGCCCGACAGCGCCTGGGTCACCGGTCAGGTGATCGACGTTTCGGGCGGAATTAAGCTCTAAATGTGAGAGCCGAGGAGCGTCGCCGAGGCGGCGCTCCTCAGTTCGGCTCGCAGTCCCCGCACTTGCCGCGCACTTCGATGACCGGGCGCGGCGCGGAAAAACCGGCGCTCTTGGCAGCATCGCGGACGCCGCCCGACAAGCTGTCGTCGTCGAGATGAACGGTCTGCCCGCAATTGTCGCAGATCAGGAAAATGCAGTCGTGCAAGCAGTCGGGGTGTTGGTTCGCGACATAGGCATTCGCGCTTTCGACGCGCCGGGCGAGGTTCTTTGCGACGAAGAGGTCGAGGATCCGGTAGACGCTGTTAGCCGCGACACGACGCTCCTGCGCTTTCGAAACCGCCTCCGCGATGTCATAAGCGCTGGCCGGCTTGGTAAAGCCCGCGAGCGCTTCGAATACCGCCGCGCGCATATCGGTCCATTGCTCGCCCTGACGGGTCATGCGCTCGCGTGCCGCGCTCTTCAACGAATCGCCTTCGTGGAGCTGGTGGTCGTGGCTCGTCATTGGACTGCCTCTGATTAAACCGCGCCCCGGAGCGGAGCAAGCGCGCGAGCCTATTCCGCCGCCATCACGTTGAGGCGGTGGCCAAGCGCAAGGATCATCACGCCGATGACGGTGTAGAGCGCTTCCGTCCCATCGTGCGGCCGCGTCAGGGCGACGCCCATGATGCACAGTCCAAGGGCACCGATCAGGCTTGGCATGATGAAGCCGTGCTCGCGCATCCCGCGCACCAGCGCGATCGATCCAAGGATCATCGCCAGGGTCAGGCCGACTTCATGAATCCACGGCGCGCCGAGCGCATTGCCGGCCGCGGACACAAGCCCGAGCAGAACCGCAGTCGCGAGGCAGTGCACCAGGCACAGGCCGGACAAGGCCATCGCGATCCGGTCGAGCCGGCCGTGGGGAATCGAAAGTTGCGGCATGCGCGAGCGATATAGAATGTCATCCGTCAGGATACAACATCACATTTGATCCGAATGTCGCTTGCCGAGCACGAGTGGCGGCGCGATTAGGCTCGCTTCCATGGACTCGGCCCTTCCTGCATCTTCAGCCCGCCTGCCGGGCGCGAAACAGCCTCGCGCAATCTCCAACCTGCTGTTGCTCGTCGCCGCGCTGGTGTTCGCGATGGTCGTCGTCGGCGGGATTACTCGCCTGACAGAGAGCGGACTGTCGATCACTGAGTGGAAGCCGATTTCGGGCGCCATCCCGCCGCTCACCCAGGCTGACTGGCAACATGCCTTCGACTTGTACAAGGCAACGCCGCAATATCGGGAAGTCGCGGGCCCAGCCGGCATGACCTTGAGCGGTTTCAAGTTCATTTTCTTCTGGGAATGGGTGCACCGCTTCCTCGGCCGTATCATTGGTGTCGTGTTCGCGGTGCCGCTGCTGTGGTTCGCCGCCAAGCGCGCCATTCCTGCCGGCTATGGCTGGCGCCTCGCGGCCCTGTTTTTGCTTGGCGGCGCGCAGGGCGCGATCGGCTGGTTCATGGTCATGTCGGGGCTGGAGGGCCGGACCGAGGTCAGCCCGTACCGGCTCTCCGCCCACCTGCTGATGGCCCTGTTTCTGATGGGCGCCTTGATCTGGACCGCGCTCGATTTGCGCAATCCCGACCAGCGGCCCGCCAAGCTGACCCCGTGGGGCGTTGTTGCGCTGGCGACCTTGACCATCCAGCTGCTTCTCGGCGCCTGGGTTGCGGGTTTCCGCGCCGGCTATGTGTCCAACAGCTGGCCGGGCATGGAGGGCGGCTTCTTCCCGCGGGGCGTCGACTGGTCGCGCGGCGCTGGCTTCGCGCTAACTCACGACCCGTACCTGCTCCATTTCACGCACCGCTGGTGGGCCTGGGTCGTCGTCGCCGTGCTGGTACTCTTCGCCCGGCAGGTGAAGAAGATCGAAGGCGGGCGCGCCGCGTCGATCGCCATTCACTCCGCATTCGGCACGCAGATCGTCCTCGGCATCCTCACGGTCCTGTCCGGCATCGCAATCTGGCTGGCGGTGCTTCACCAGGCGACCGGCGCGCTGCTCCTCGCCGCGACCGTCTGCGGCGCGCATGAGATCGGCCAAAGGAACAGGGCGCGATGAGCATCGTCTCGGTCTACGCGGTCTTCGCCAATGCTGAAGAGGCCGAGCGGATTGGCCGCGCGGTCGTTGAGGAACGCCTTGCCCCCTGCATCAACATCCTGCCCGGCATGCGCTCGATCTACCGCTGGCAAGGCGCGGTGGAGTCGGCAGAAGAGGTGGCTGCGATCTTCAAGACCAGCACCGGGTCGGTGGACGCGCTGATGACGCGGATCGCGGCGCTGCACTCCTACGACGTGCCGTGCATCGTGACCTGGCCGATCGACAAGGTGCTGGCGAGCTACGCCGATTGGATTGAAGCCAGCACCGGCTAGAAGTCGCGCCGCTCCATATAGAGGTATGAAGGGTCGAACTCGGCGAGCCCTTCAAGCCCCCGCCGATCGCGAATTCTAAGCTGCCGATTCTCGAGCTCGACCAGCCCACGCCGCCTCAGTTCCTGCAACGTGCGATTGGCGTGCACGACGGTTAGGCCGAGGCACTCGGATAGCTCGCGCTGCGTGAGCGGGAATTCATAGCCGTCGCGATCAGCACGCCCGACGGCATCGAGCCGCGCGTAAAGCTCGCAAAACAGGTGGGCCATCCGGCAAATAGCCGAACGCTGCCCGAGCGAGAGCGCAAGCTCACGGTGAATGGCTGCATCGACATTGGTCGAGAACCAGTAGGCGCGCGCGAGCCGCGGATGCTGCTCCGTGATCTTCTGCAAGCGATCGTGCGGCACCACGGCGAGTGTGCAGTCGCTCAACGTCAGCACGTCGTGGTCGAGCCGCTTCAGGGTGAAGCCGTGAAGGTCCGCGAAGTCGCCGGCGACATGAAGCTCACTCACCTGGCGTTCGCCGCCGGCAAGGTCCTTGCTGCGCGCCATCCAGCCGTCGAGCAGGATAAGGCTGGAATTCAGCGCTTCGCCTGAGCGGATGAGGATCTGGTCGGCACGGACCGTGCGCGTCTCCGCGACTGCGCCGCGGATCGCCGCTTCTTCCTCGGTGCTGAGCTCGATACGCCGCTTCAGCTTTTTCAAATGTACAGTGATCATCTCCAAAAGCTTTGTGCATCGGGACCGCGCCAAACGCGGTTAACCTACGTTACTCCCCATCGCTCAAAAAAAACCCCGTAATTCCAATGTGAAAGCTTCACCGACAAGTAACTCAGGTGAATCGTTTCATGGCCGGGACATGTTAGGCAAACACCCGTTTCGGGGGGATTGTTCCGCTTTGCCAACGTATCGGCTGTACCGTCTCGATGGAGCGGGCAAGATCATTAGCGCCGAGTGGGTCGAAGCGGACAGCGACGAGCTCGCGCTTGCCGAAGCTCAGACTGTCGCGCGCGGCGCCGGCGTCTCTTATGAATTGTGGGACCGCAACCGCCTCGTGGGCAAAAAACCCACCGGCCAGCCATAGCGCGGCTATCCCCGGTTCGACTTTCCCATCCGATAAGGGACTTCATCAAGCTTGCGTTGCAGCGCATCAATCGACGCCTGATCCTCGCCGCCGCTCGCATATTTGGTCTCGATCTCGATTTCCTCGGGCGTCAGCTCGCGGAAATAGGTGATCGTGAGGCGTCGCCCGAAGACTTCGTCACCGCGTATCTTGAGCTCCGCCTCATGCTCCGCAGGGAGGTTGTCCCGGATCGTCTCGAGATAGCGGATGAGGTCGTCCAGCGACGTATATTCGCTGATGTCGATGAAGTCCTTGACGCGTCTCGGCACGGGTCGCTCTTACTCCGGCGGATCGTGAAGTGGGTTTGCGCTACGGCGCTTATGCGCCTTAGGCAACGCCTGTTTCATCCAAATTTTCCGCTTAAGCGGCGACCCGCGCCGCTGAGCCGATCAGGTGCGGTCGAGTGAGGGCTGCGCAGCCTGCGGCGCCTGCGGAGCGTCCCCGCAATTGCCACTGACGTTCAAGGTCACCTTGGGCGGCTTGCCGGCGCCCTGCGAGACGACTTCGGTCGTGCGCGTGCAGACCGACCTGCCGTTGCTGTAGGAAACGACGCTGGTGCTGTTCGCCCCGGACGGCATGTTGCCATAAGCGGCGACATTCATCCCCGGCGAAGCCATTGGCTGACGCGCCATCTGCTGGATTTGCTGGTTCATCCGCGCCATCATCTGGTCGAAGCCGGCGAAGGACGGCATTGCCGTCGGGGTCCATGTCCGCTCGGTCCCTGCGAGCTGACGCGGCTCGACCGTCACCTTGGGCGCGACATCACCGACATACTCGACGCGCGCAACCGACCCATCGGGCAGTGCGACGTTCATCACATGCGTTTTGGAGCCTGCGGCGATGCCGGTTCCGGCAACGGCCATGGCCGCGATGCCGCCAAGCGCGAGTGCGGCAATTGTCCTCATGAAACCCTCCGACAATCTGAATCAGCGACGTGGCGGAAATTATTCCGCCAGGCTGAACGCCAGATTGCTGCGCTCTGCGCTCCGAGGAAAGTTCATGAAGCCGTTAGATCACACCCAGCAGCCACAGCACCAGGATCAGGATCAACAGTCCGCCAAGTCCGATATACATGACACGCTCCCTATTTTTGGTTCGGCTGAGAAACCAAAGAGGAGCGGTCGTCGTTCCTTTCGTTGCAAAGCCGTTACGATACACCGCTTCGCAACAAGGCATGACCTCTACGGGTATTATTTTACCCGTCGAGAAAGTGCCGGATTTGCTTGACTTTTCGCCCCTTCATCGCGATTAGGCCGCTCGACGGCGGTGCCCTTTGGCGCCGCTTTTCTCATTCGAAAGAGGTCAATCGCCATGAAGGCGCTGATGAAGACGACCAAGTCGGCAAAGCCGGCCGAGGTCGATAAGAAGTGGCATCTGATCGATGCCGACGGTCTGATTGTCGGGCGCGTCGCGACGATTATCGCCAATATCCTCCGCGGCAAGCACAAGCCGAGCTTCACCCCGCACGTCGACTGCGGCGACCATGTCGTCGTAATCAACGCGGACAAGGTACGCTTCACCGGCCGCAAGCTCGCGCAGAAGACCTATTACAAGCACACCGGTTATGCCGGCGGCTTGAAGGAAGTCACCGCCGACAAGGTGCTCGAGGGCAAGTTCCCGGAGCGCGTGCTTGAAAAGGCGGTCGAGCGCATGATTCCGCGCGGTCCGCTGGGCCGCGACCAGATGCGCGCCCTTCACCTCTATAATGGCACGGAGCATCCGCACGCCGGCCAGAACCCTGAACCGCTCGACGTCGCGTCGATGAACCGCAAGAACAAGGTGGGCGCATAATGGCCGACAAAAAGTCTCTCTCCGATCTTGGCGAACTGACCAACCCGAAGCCCGAGGCCCAAGTTTCCGAGTCTCCTGCTGTCGAGGCTCCGGCCGAAGCGGCTGCGCCGACGGCTGAGGCCGAAACTCCGGCCGCTGAGGCCCAGGGTCGCCCCGAGCGCTCGTCCGGTTCGCGTGGCCGCGACGGCCGCCGCGGCAAGGACGACGTGGTCAACGATCATGGCGTTTCGACCCAGGGTCCGCAGATCCAGGCGGTGCTTCGCGAGCAGCAGCTCGACAAGCAGGGCCGCGCTTATGCAACCGGGCGCCGCAAGGACGCCGTCGCGCGCGTCTGGTTGAAGCCGGGCTCCGGCAAGATCGTGATCAACGGGCGCGAGCAGGAAGTTTATTTCGCTCGTCCGACCCTGCGCCTGATCATCAATCAGGTGTTCGACGTTACCGACCGCAAGGGCCAGTACGACGTCGAAGCGACCGTCAAGGGCGGCGGTTTGTCGGGCCAGGCGGGCGCTGTCCGTCACGGCATTTCGACGGCGCTGACCCGTTATGAGCCGGCGCTCCGCACGACCGTGAAGCGCGAAGGCTTCCTGACGCGCGACCCGCGTACTGTCGAACGTAAGAAGTACGGCCGCGCGAAGGCTCGCCGTAGCTTCCAGTTCTCGAAGCGCTAACCCGCTTCGCTGTTGCGTTACGCGAGGGGCGGTTGGGGCTTTCCCAGCCGCCCTTTTCGATTCTAGTCTGCGCGATATGCCCCGCCTGATCCTCCTGCTCGTCGCGCTCGCGTTCGCGATCCCCGCCGCCGCCGCGCCCAAGGGCGCCATCCTCATCTTCTCCGGCACCACCGGCTATCGCCATGATTCGATTCCCGCCGGTATCGAGGCGGTGAGCGCGCTGGCCAAACAGCGCGGCCTTACCGTCATCGCCAGCGAAGACCCGGCGGTCTTCTCCACCGCGAATCTAAAGCGCTACCGCGCCGTCGTGCTCCTGAGCTGTACGACCGACCCGAAGAATGCCGCGTCCGAATGGCTCGTTGGCGATCGCCGCGCCGCGCTTCAGCAGTTCGTCCATCGCGGTGGCGGGATCCTCGCCATCCATGCGGCGGCGGATTCGCACTACCATTGGCCCTGGTACGGCAAGATGATCGGCGGCCATTTCGCCCGCCACCCTGCGGGGACGCCCTCCGGAATCGTCGCCCTGGCCTCGCCGCCGAACGCGCTCGTCGCGGGACTGCCAAAGGCCAAGCGTCGTACCGACGAATGGTATTATTTCGACGATTACGACCCGACATCGCGGCTTCTGGTGACGCTCGATCCCGCGTCGATCGGCGAGACGGACATCAATCCCAATCCGATGGCGTGGGCTCGCGAAGTCGAGGGCGGCCGCGTCTTCTACACGGCGATGGGCCACACCAAGGAAAGCTATTCCGATCCCTATTTCCTGCGACTGGTCGGCAACGGCATGGACTGGGTGCTGAGGCGCAAATAACGCCGCAGCCGATCCTCAACAGGAGCAATTGCATGACTAGCCTGTCCGCCTGCCTAATGAGTTTACTTGCCCTCCCCGCTGCGGCTCACGCGGGGGCGCGGCAGGAAGCGACAGTGCTGCTTTCGCAAAACCCTGAAGAGAGGAAGTTCCAAGAGGATTGGGGCTATGCCGATGCCGTCGTGACCGGCGACACAATCTACCTGTCCGGCGTCGTCGCAGGCCCGCGCCCGGGCGAGACCGACCTCACCCTTGGCTATGATCGGGCGTTCAAGCGGATCGGCGCGATCCTTCAGCGCGCGGGCGTTAGCTGGGACGACGTCGTCGACATCACCAGTTTCCACACCGACCTGACGACGCAGATGCCGGCGATCGTCGCGGTGAAGAAGAGGTACATTACCGGCGCGCCGCCCGCCTGGACCGCGATCCAGGTGGCACGCCTGATTCCGGACACCGGCATCACCGAAATCAAGATGGTGGCCAAGCTGCCCAAGTCGCACTGATGCCACGCGCTTTCACCCGCGCCGTGAGCCCGCGTCTCGCGGAGTGCCAGCTGACCCACCTCGAGCGCGTGCCGATCGACGCCGCCAAGGCCGCGGCGCAGCACTCCGCCTACGAGGAAGCGCTCCGCGGTGCGGGGTTCGAGATCATCCGCCTGCCCGAGCTTCCCGACGATCCGGACGCGGTGTTCGTCGAGGATACGGCGCTGATCCTAGGCCAGCATGCAGTGATTACGCGCCCGGGGGTGGCTCCGCGCGCGGACGAAGTGGACTCCACGGCCCAAGGGCTGGACGGCTATTTCGAGATACACCGGTTACAGTCGGGTCACCTCGACGGAGGCGACGTCCTGCGGATCGGCAAGCGGCTGCACGTCGGAACCTCGACCCGCACCGATGCGGCGGGGATCGCCGCGCTCGCCGACCTGGTCCATCCCCTCGGCTATGAGGTGGTGACGGCCAGCGCGGGCGCGTGCCTTCATCTCAAGACCGGCGCAACCTACGCTGGCGATGGCGTCCTGCTCTACGACGCGCGATCGATCGACCCGTCGCAATTCGCCGGCATCGAGCCCGTCGCCGTCGACGAACCTGCGGCGGCCAACTGCGTGCTCGCCGGCGACCGGCTGATCCTTCCCGCGGGCAACCCGCGCAGCGCGGACGCGCTGCGAAATCGCGGCTTCACCGTCGTCGAGGTCGATGTCTCCGAGCTTCAGAAGGCCGAAGCCGGAGTCACGTGCATGAGCCTGATCGACGAGCGCTAGAGCAGCGCTTCCGCCTGATCCAACACCTTCGAGAAGCTGCTGACGATCAGCTGGTACGGCTCCGCGGTGGCCATATCGAGCCCGCCCTTCTTGAGCAGGTTATAGCCATAGTCCGACCCGCCGGCGCGCAGTACGCTGAGATAGCGGTCGCGGTCGGCCGCCGTCCCATGCATCACCTTCTGCGCAAAGAAGTTCGCCGCTGTGATCGAGGTCGCATACTGCCAGACGTAGAAGCCGAAATAGAAGTGCGGGATCGCGGACCACTCCGCGCCATAGTCATTCTCGATCCGCACGTTCGGCCCGTGGTAGCGGTGCAAAAGGTCGAGGTAGATCGCGGCCATCTTCTCGCCCGACAGTCCCTCGCCCTTGGTGGCGAGGTCGTTGATGGCGAGCTGGAACTCGGCGAACATCGACTGGCGGAAGAAGGTCCCGCGATAATTTTCCATGATCGTGCCGAGATAGAAAAGCTTGTCTTCCTTGGTCTTGGCGCGCTCGACCATCATGTTCGCGAGCAGCAGCTCGTGGCAGGTCGACGCGACTTCCGCGGTGAAGGTCGGATAGTTGGAGAGCTCATAGGGCTGCGCGGCATTGGCGAGCATAGAGTGCATCGCATGCCCCCATTCGTGGGCATATTCCGAAACGCCGCCATATTTGTCGGTGAGGTTCAGTAGCAGGTACGGGTGAACGTCGAACGCGCCCGGGTCCATGTAAGCGCCTGACGCCTTGCCCGGCCGCGGAAAGGGATCGACCCACGGCTTCGCGCTCGAAGCAAGGAAGAGCTTCACATAGTCGGGACCCAGCGGAGCAATCGCCTCGGACGTCAACTTCCGCATGTCCGCCAAGCTGTAGGTCCGCTCGGACTTCACCAGCGGCGGATAGATGTCCCAATAGCCCATGTCGGAAATGCCGAGCATCCGGGCGCGCAGGGCGAAGTAGCGGTGCAGCACCGGAAGCCCGCGATTGGTTTCGGCGATCAGCGAGCGATAGACCGCTTCGGGCAGGTTCGCGCCATTGAGCGCCGCCTCGAGCGCGCTGTCGTAATGCCGCGCCTTGGCGGTGAATAAAGCGCCCTTCGCCTGAGCGGCCAGCGATGCGCCAAGCGAGTTCTCGAACGCTTTGTAGCTCGCCCAATATTTGTCGAAGACCATCTTCCGGTCTGAGCGCACCGGCGAGGTGCGCGTCTGGTTATAGCCTTGGTCATCCAGGCGAACCGTTTTGCCGTCGCTCATCGTCACGGTCGGCCGCGGAATGTCCGAAGAGGCGAGCTGGTCGCGAATGTCCTGGGGCCCGGCGAGCGGCGTGCCGGCAGACGCCAGCAACTGCTCTTCATCCGGCGACAGAGTGTGGGGTGCCTGGCGCAGGGTATCGCGAAGCCCGAACGCGAACTTGTTGAGGCCCGGGTCGGCGGCGATCAACGCGTTCACGCGCGCAGCGCCCAGCGCGACGATTTCCGGATTCGCCCATGCGGTCGCTTCGCCCAGCGCCGTGAACACGTCCTGCGCCTTCTGCTTGCGTTCCTGGTTCGGCGCGACGCGGCGGTCTTCATCGGCCTTGAGCGACGCATAGCTGTAAAGCCGCGATGCGCGCCGGTTGAGGTCCGATCCGGCCTGCAACGCGGCCTTGAGCGTCGCCGCGCTGTCGCCGAGCTTGCCCTGATATTGCTTGAGTGACGGGATCGCCGCCATGATCGACTGGCGCTCCGTTTCCCATGCAACGTCGGTCGGGAAGATGTCGCGCAGGTCCCAGGCCGCGCCAGCCGAGTCAGCCGCAGCCGCGGCTTGCGCGAATAGAGCGCTCGGCGTTGCGGAAGCAATCGCGCCGGTGGCGACGGTGCCAAATAGAATCTCGCGGCGTGAAATATCGAACATCTGCCTCTCCCCTGGATCGGCAGCGGCTTCGCACGGCAATTCCCGTTTCGCCAATGTCGTTCGACGAATGAATGTAAGTATTGACTTACCGTAAGTATTTGCTTACCTCAGGGCCATGGACAACCGAGCTTTCGCCGCTCTCGCGGACCCCACTCGCCGCTCCGTTTTCGAGCAGATTGCCGAACGGCCGCAGAGCGTCGGCGCGCTCGCCGCAGGTCTTCCGGTGAGTCGCCCTGCGGTATCGCAGCACCTCAAGGTTCTGAAGGACGCCGGGCTGGTGATCGACGAGGCGCGCGGCGCATCGCGCGTCTACCGGATCGACCCCAACGGGCTTGGCCCAATGCGCCGCTGGCTCGACCAGCAATGGGAACGCAGCCTCGACAATTTCAAACGGCTTGCCGAACAGGAGGATCAATGAACGACCTTGCCCAGCAGCGCATTGCCCCGGCCGCGATCCGCAAGACGGTGACCGTGAACGCGCGCATCGACCGCGCCTTCGCGGTGTTCGCGACGCGCATGGGCGAATGGTGGCACAAGGAGCATAGCATCGCTCGCGACACCACGCAGGTCGACGTCGTGGTCGAGCCGCGGGCGGGTGGCCGCTGGTACGAGAAAGGCGCGGACAGTTCGGAATATGACTGGGGCCGGGTCATCGCCTACGAGCCCCCGCACCGCCTCGTACTTGCCTGGCAGCTCACGCGCGACTTCGCTTACGACCCCAACTTCGAAACCACGGTCGAGATCAGGTTCGAGGAGCAGGACGGTGCCACCATCGTCCACTTCGAGCATCGCGACCTCGAGCGCATGGGAGCCGATGCGGTTCAGACGCTCGAAGGCATGGACGGCGGCTGGGGCATGCTCCTCGACCTATTCAAGGCCGAAGCTGAGCGCGCCTAGAGGTTGACCGCTGCCATGCCCTGCGCGTGGTAGCGATCGCCTGAAGCAGCGCCCGGCGGAAGGATCGCGTCCAATCGCTCCAAGTCCGCATCGCTGAGCTGAACATCCAGCGCGCCGATATTCTCGTCGAGATATTTGACGTGCTTCGTGCCGGGGATTGGAATGACGTCGTCGCCCTTCGCCAGCACCCAGGCGAGCGCGAGCTGTGCGGTCGTGCAGCCCTTCTCCTGGGCAAGTTTCTCGACTTCGCGGACGAGGTCGAGGTTCTTCTGGAAATTCTCGCCCTGGAAGCGCGGATGGTTCTTGCGGGCATCGCCCTCCGGGAAATCGTCCGGCGACTTGAATTGTCCGGTGAGGAATCCGCGCCCTAGGGGCGAATAAGCGACATAGGCGATGCCGAGCTCGCGCACAGTCGGAAGCACTTCGTCCTCGGCGTCGCGGCTCCATAGGGAGAGCTCGGTCTGCACAGCGCTGATCGACGAGGTTGCGTGCGCAGCGCGGATCGTGTGCGGAGCGGCTTCCGACAGGCCAAGAAAACGGACCTTGCCCTCGTCCTTCAGCCTGGCCATCTCGCCGACCGTGTCCTCGATCGGCACCTTGGGATCGACGCGATGCTGGTAATAAAGATCGATCACCTCGACCCCGAGCCGCTTGAGGCTCGCTTCGCAAGCCGAGCGCACATATTCGGGATCGCCGCGAACGCCGAGGAACTCGCCGTTCGGCCCGCGCACGTTGGCGAACTTGGTCGCCAAGAAGACCTGGTCGCGGCGGTCGCGGATCGCCCGGCCGACCAGTTCCTCATTTTTGCCGACGCCGTACATGTCGGCGGTGTCGAGGAAGTTCACGCCACGCTCGATCGCGTGATGGATGGTGGCGATGGATTCCTGCTCGCTGCCGCCGACGTAGAAATCGCTCATGCCCATGCAGCCAAGGCCGATGGCCGAGACTTCCGGGCCGCTCTTTCCGAGCTTTCGTTTTGCGATTCCGAACATCTTATTCTCCCTTTTTGTCAGCCAGCCGCCTGGCAAGCTCCTCAGCCCCAAATGGGATCGCGACGCGCTTGTTACGACTGGTTGCCCCGGAAATGATCGTTACTTGGCCACGGCTGATCCCAAGCGCCTTCGCGAGGACCTTCACGACCGCTTCGTTCGCCGCCCCGTCCGCAGGTGCTTGGGCGACCCTTATTTCCAGCTCCTTGCGCCCATCGGCACCTCGCGCCACCCGCCTATGCCGGGCCTGGCCGAACGCGGCGCGACCCTGATTGCGACGGTGGCGCTCAATCCATCGCCACGTGCTGCGGCCCGCCGCCCTGGTTGCCGCGCTTCATGAACAGCAGCAGCGGCAGCACGGCGAAGGTGACGATCATCATCAGCTTGAAATCGTCGAGATAGGCGATGAACAGCGCCTGCTTGGTGATGATGCCGTTGATGTAGGCGAGCGCCGCCGGGCCCGCGACCGGCGCGATGGCCTGCAGCACTTCGGGTTGCGCGGTCGGGATGGTCTGCTGCGTGATCTGCGTCGCCATGTCGGCGTGCGCGACTTGGGTCATCCGGACCAGCTGCGTGCTGACCACCGAGATGCCGACCGAACCGCCGATGTTGCGCGACAGGTTGAGCAGCGCGGCCGCAGTCGTCCGCATGCGCGGCGCCAGCGTCTCGAACGCCAGGCTTTGCAGCGGAACGAAGATCAGGCCGAGCCCGAGTCCCTGGACGAGGCCGCTCATGATCACCGGGCGCGACGGCTGTTCGATCGCGAAGCCGGTCATCATGTACAGCGACACGCCCATCAGCACGACGCCGAGGCCGACCAGCAGGCGCGCATCGATCTTGCCGGTCAGCCGGCCGGCGAGCAGCATCGAAAACAGCGTCCCGACGCCGCGCGGGGCGGTCAGGAAGCCCGACTGAAGCACCGAATAGCCGTACATCGTCTGGAGCAGCGGCGGCAGCAGCGCGAGGCCGGCGAGGAGCAGCACGCCGGTCACCGCCATAAACACCAACCCCGTCGCGAAATTGCGGTCGGCGAACATCGACCGTTCGAACAGCGGATGCTTGGAGGTCATCATGTGGACGACGAACATCCACGCCGCGCCGACCGCGAGGCCCGCTTCGACGATCGTCTCCCAACTTGCGAACCAATCGTTCTGCTCGCCGCGGTCGAGGCAGAACTGAAGCGCGCCGAGCGCGATCGCGAGCAAGGCGAAGCCGAACATGTCGAACTTGCGCTCGTGCGTCTCGGTCTTGGGCATGAAGCGCAACATGATCAATATGCACAGGATCCCCACCGGGAGGTTTACCAGGAACACCCAGCGCCAATTGTAATTGTCGGTCAGCCAGCCGCCCAGCACCGGGCCTAGGATCGGGCCGATCATCACGCCGCCGCCGAACAGCGCCATGGCCTGCCCGTGCTTCTCGCGCGGATTGATGTCGAACAGGGTCGCCTGGGCGAGCGGGACGATGAACGCGCCGCCGACGCCCTGGAGCGCGCGGAACACGACCATCTCGCTCAGCGAAACCGCGGTCGCGCACAGCACCGAAGCAACCGTGAACACGACGACCGAGATCAGCAGCAGGCGCTTCCGGCCAACCTTGTCGGCGAGCCAGCCGCTGATCGGCAAGGCGATGGCGGATGCGACGATGTAACTCGTGAGCACCCAGTTGATCGTGTCCTGCGTCGCGCTGAGGCTCGCCTGCATGTGCGGCAAGGCGACGTTGGCGATGGTCGTATCGAGCACCTGCAGGAGCACGGCCATCATCACCCCGATGGTGACGATCAGCCGCTCGCCGCTGGGCAGCGGATGGGTTGCAACACCGGGCGCGTCGGCCATCGGGCGCTTATTTCTCGTTGAAATAAACGGTGGCGTTGACCGACAGGCCGGCAATCATCGGTTTTGCCGGATGCCCGTCGAACGCGATTCGGACCGGCACGCGCTGGGTGACCTTGACCCAATTGCCGTTGGCGTTCTGCGCCGGCAGCAGCGAGAATTCGCTCCCCGTGCCCGCGCCGATGCTCTGGACGTGCGCGTCGAACTTCTGTCCGGGATAGGCATCGACCTCGACCTTGGCCTTCTCGCCCGGAACCATGCGGCCGACGTCCTTCTCCTTGAAATTGGCCTCGACCCAGGCGGTGCTGCTGTGGACCAGCGAGACCACGCCGATGCCGGTCACGGCCATCTGGCCGACCTGCAAATTGTCAGCATTTTCGATCACGCCGTCGGTCGGCGCGCGGATCTGGGTCCGCGACAGGTCGAGCTTGGCCTTGTCGACCGCGGCCTGGGCCTGGGCGATCGACGGCTGCTCGCCCGGCGCAATCGCGGCGTGAGCGTTGGCCGCCCGCGCCCGCGCGTCTGCGAGATCCTGCTCGGCGGTCCGCACTTCGTTGAGCGCATCCTCATAGTCGGCGCGGGTCGTGAAACCCTGCTTCAGGAGAGCTTGCTGGCGAGCGAGTGCGTTCTTCTTGATCTGCACACTGGCTTGCTCGCCGACGATATCCGCTCCGGTTCCCGAAGCTTGAGTCCGAAGGACCGAGGTCTGCAACCGCGCGGCTGACAGCTGCGCCTCGGCTTGCTCGAGCGCGACGCGGAACGGGGCGGGATCGATGGTGAACAGCAAATCGCCGCGCTTCACCTGGCTGCCGTTGCGGACATAGACGTGCTGCACGGGGCCGGCGACCTGCGGGCTCACGGACACGATATCCTGCTTTATCTGCGCATCGTCGGTCGACACGCTGCCACCGCTGGTCAGCCAATAATAGCCGCCGAGGACAATCAGGATCGCCGGCACGATCAGCATCAGGACGGTGCGCATCGATACGCCGCCAAGCTTGCGCTTGACCACGGGAGTCTCCGCGGTCGCCGCGGCGCCGGTCATGGGTTCGGTGGCCATCTTGTTCATTGGTTCGCTACCTTGCTCATCACGGCGAACTGTCCGGCGCGCTCGCGCACGAGCGCAAGGACGCGGCGGGTCGTCTCAATGTCTTTCGTGTCGATTCCGGCAAACGCTTCGGCGGTCATCTCGTCGGCGATCGCCCGCAGCTTCTCGACCAGCGGCTTCGCTTTCGCGGTCACATGCAGGCGCCAGGCGCGGCGGTCGGCCGGATCTGCCGAGCGCTCGATCAGCCCGGCTTCCTGCAGCCGGTCGAGGATTCGGGTCAGCGTGATCGGCTCGATATCCAACATGTCGGCGAGCTCGACCTGCCGGATGCCCGGCTTACGGCTTAGCTTGAACAGCACCTTCCACTGCGCGCCGGTGACGCCGAGCGCGGCCGCGCGGCGCGTGAACGCCTTGCGCAGCGCATGCGCGGTCTCGCCAATCTCGGGAAGAATCGTTTCCATGTGCAACGGATATAGTAAGCTTGCTTATATTATGCAACGCCACAAGCCACCCCAACGCGTCGCCGGACGTGAAGTTTCGTGAAGTTTTTGTCAGGCCTGCGGGATTTTGGAGCGGGTAGCGGGAATCGAACCCGCGCGTTCAGCTTGGGAAGCTGACAGGCTACCATTACATCATACCCGCGGCGCCGTGCGACGAGTTAGGTTGCCGCCTAAGATGCGTCAACGACGCTGGACTTAAAGCCCACCTTCGACCGGATCGAATCCCGCCTCCCGCAGGCGCTCTGCTAGGTCTTCGCCCGTCGCCCGCGCGAGGTCGCCATCTTCGGATCGGATCACGAAGTTGGAGCCGTGGCGGCCGTCCTTGAAGAACGGGTAACTGCCGATAGCGACGCCCGGATGGGCATCCTCGGTTTCCTTGAGAAGTACGGCGACGTCGCTTTCGGGCGCCCTCGCCCCGACGGTCACCGACACCACCGGCTTGCCGCCTTCGAGCTTGCCGGTCAGCGCACCGAGCATCGCGGCGGCGATATAGGGCACGCCGGCGAGGATATAGACGTTGCCCATTTTGACGCCCGGTGCGCCCGAGCTAGGGTTCGGAAGCAGCTCGGCCCCTTCCGGCACCCGCGCCATGCGAAGCCGCGTTTCGGTCAGCTGCAGCCCGTCGGCGCGGTTGCGGTAATGGTCCTCGAGCATCCGCCGCGCTTCGGGATGGACGATCACCGGCACGCCGAACGCGGCCGCTACGGCATCGACCGTAATGTCATCGTGGGTCGGACCGATGCCGCCAGTCGTGAAGAGATAATCGTGCGCCGCCCGTAGCTCGTTCACCGTCTCGCCGATCCGCTCCATGTCGTCGGGAACGATCCGCACCTCCGCCAAACGGATGCCATGATCGTTCAGCCAGGTCGCAACTTGCGCGACATTCTTGTCCTGGGTCCGGCCGGACAGGATCTCGTCGCCGATTACGGCGAGCGCGGCGGTCCAGGTCTTTTCGCTATTTCCCACGCGGCTCTCCGGTGACTTCGGGCGCCCGAATGCCTATCTACGCGCCATGACTCAATACATTACCGTCGCCGCCGACGACCGCGTCGAAGCTCGCAATGGCGTGATCAAGCTTCACGGACCCGAAGCGTTCGAAGGCATGGGCCGCGCCGGCCGGCTTGCGGCCGAGATCCTCGATGCGCTGGTGCCGTACGTCGTTCCCGGCGTCGCGACACAAGAGTTGGACGACATCGTTCACCGCATGACCCTCGATGCGGGCGCGGTCCCCGCGACGCTCGGTTACCGCGGCTACACCAAGAGCTGCTGCATCTCGGTCAATCATGTGGTCTGCCACGGCATCCCGGGGGAAAAGACCCTCAAGGACGGGGATATCGTCAACATCGACGTGACCCCGATCGTCGACGGCTGGCACGGCGACACCAGCCGCATGTACCTGGTCGGCAATGTGCCGATTAAGGCGAAGAAGCTGGTCGACGTCACCTACGAATGCCTGATGCTGGGCCTTGAGCAGGCCAAGCCCGGCAACCATCTCGGCGACATCTCCAACGCTATCCAGCGCCATGCCGAATCGCATCGCTACAGCGTGGTTCGCGATTTCTGCGGCCACGGCGTCGGCCGTCTGTTCCACGACAGTCCCGAGGTCGTTCACGCCGGCCGGCCCGGCACCGGCCCTGAGCTTAAGCCGGGCATGATCTTTACTGTAGAGCCCATGATCAACATCGGCCGTTCCGATGTGAAGATGCTGGATGATGGCTGGACCGCGGTCACCCGCGATCGCTCGCTCTCGGCCCAATTCGAACATTCGATCGGCATTACCGAGACGGGCTGTGAGATCTTTACGAAGAGTCCGAAGGGGCTGGACCGTCCACCCTATTGACACATGTGTCAGCAGGTGAGAGCCTGTCGACATGTTCCGTCACCCTGTTGCGATAGAGCCCTGCGACATCGACCACATGGGTCATGTGAACAATGCCGTGTACCTGAAGTGGGTGCAGGACGCGGTGGTGGATTATTGGCGCAGCGTCGCACCGCCTGACGCGGTCGCGTCGCACCTGTGGGTCGCCCTCAAGCACGAGATCACCTACCTGCGGCCGACCTTCCTCCAGGACAATGTCGTGGCAGAAGTCATCGCCGAGAAAGTCCAGGGAGCCCGGGCCTTCTTCCGTACCGTCGTGCGCCGCGGTGAGGATGTGCTCAGCGAAATTCAGAGCTGCTGGTGCTGTCTAGATGCCGCAAGCCTGCGCCCTGCCAGACTGGCACGCGACGTAACCTCCCGCTTCCTTCCCTAGGCGAGCTTCTTCATCCAGCCGGCGACTGCATCGAGCGCTTCGGCTTGCGCCTGCTCGGCTGTCCGCCCGCTCTTCGCAGGCACGCGAAGGCCATGGTCGGCATCGTCGATGACATGGAGCGTGGCTCGCTTGCCCAGATCCTTGACCATCGGCTTCAGTAATTCGATCTCGGCCAACGGGTCGCGCGACCCGGATACGAACAGCATCGGGATTTCGACATTCTTTAGGTGCTCGGCACGTTCAATGCCCGGCTTGCCGGGGGGATGCAGCGGGAACCCGAGGAAGGCGAGCCCGCGAACGCCGGGTAGCGGCGCAACCGACTGCGCTTGCGCGGTCATACGCCCGCCGAACGATCGGCCGCCCGCGAACAGGGGCAGGTCCTTGGCCATCTCGCCGGCAGCTCCCACGGCCGCGCGCACGGCGACTTGGGCGATCCGTGGCGGATCGGGGCGCTTGGTCTTCTTTTCCATGAACGGGAAATTGAAGCGCAGCGTCGCAATGTCCCGCGCCGCCAGCCCGTCCGCATAAGCGACCATGCTTGGGTGCATCATGCCCACGCCCGCGCCATGCGCGAACACGTAGAGCGCCTTGGCGTTATCCGGGCGAAGCAGCAGGCCCGTCACTTGCTCGTTGGCGAAGCGAAGGTCGACCTTGGTCCGTTGCATCTAAGCCGCCACCCTGGCTGCTGCGTCCCACCGCGCGGTTAGCTCGCGTGCGTTATCGACGTCGGGCGGGAAGTCGACCTCGCCCCATTCCTCCCCTTGGATGTCCAAGGTCGAAACCTCCTGGCTCTGCGCCATGTGATTGATCACCCGAAGGTACCAGATCGTGGTGCCCTCGCTCGTCCGCATCGCGGCCTCGATCGCTTCGCGAAATTGCTCGGCGCCGCCGCCGCGGAACGCCAGCAGGCCGATCGATTCGGCGTTGACGCCCTCGCTGATGCGCTTGCCGATCGCCTTGAGCCGCCCGCCCTCTTCGACCACCTTCATGTCATCGTCGTCGTAGCCGTCGGTCTTGCGGTCGATGGTCACGCAGATGCCGGAACGGTCGTTGCCGACAACCTTGGCCATCAGTGCGCGCGACACCAACGTGTCGCCGTTCCACACCAGGCAATCGCCGCTCAGCTCTTCCCGCGCCATGTACAGCGAGCCGGTATTGTCGGCGACCTTGTAGAACGGGTTGAAGATGGTGCGGACGCTCGGTCCGCCGCTGCGCTTCGCGAGCGCTTCCTCGATCCGGTCGTCGTGAAACCCGGTCACGACCACCGCTTCATGGATGCCGTTGGCTTCGAGCGTGTCGAGCTGGCGGTCGAGCAAGGTCCGGCCGTTGAAGTCGATCAGGCACTTCGGCCGGTCGTCGACGAGGTGGCCGAGCCGTGATCCCTGGCCGGCGGAAAGAATGATCGCTTTCATGGCGCGCCACTGCCTAGCAAATACGGCGGTGATTGGGCATTAGCGGTTCGGGCATTCGCATGAGGGCTTCCGGGTGAAGAAGATCGAAGCAATCATCAAGCCGTTCAAGCTGGACGACGTCAAAGACGCGCTCCACGACGTCGGTGTTTCCGGGATCACGGTCGTCGAAGTGAAAGGCTTCGGGCGCCAGAAAGGCCATACCGAGCTCTATCGCGGCGCGGAGTATGTGATCGACTTCCTGCCCAAGGTGAAGGTCGAGGTGGTGGTCGAAGACAGCCTCGTCGACAATGCCGTTGAGGCGATCGAGAACGCCGCCCGGACCGGCCGCATCGGCGACGGCAAGATCTTCGTCCTGAACGTCGAGCAGGCGATCCGCATCCGCACCGGCGACCGCGGCGCCGACGCCATTTGATGGACGAACGCCTCGCTTCCATGTCGCCCGACGAGCTTCGCTCGGCGATGCGTAGCCTCGGCTACCGCACGCAGAACGACCTTGCCCAGGCGATCGGGGTATCGCGCTCTGCGGTCAGCCTGTGGCTCGAAGGCAAGGTCGGAGTCCCGCGCCCAGTCGCAATGCTACTAAGGATGCTCGTCGCCGCCCAGCGTCGCGCTTACTGACGCGCAGCCTGTCGCGCGGCCCGCGCCGCGTCGCGCTCTGCAGCGTTAACAACGCCGTCATGATTGGTGTCTTCCGCATCGAAGCGAGCGAGCGCCGCCGCTTCGAACTGGGTCAAGGTCAGCGATTGCGCGGTTCCGAAGGTACGCTCGATCATGTGACCGCGCCCGCCCATTTGCTGGACGACTGCCTCGGCCTCCTGCCGAGTGAGAGTCCCGTCATGATTAGTGTCGAGCCGCTGGAACATCGAGTCGGAGAATTGTTGCGCCTGCTGGCGAGTCATGTCCTGCGGAAGGGCGCTCTGCGTTGGTGGCGCCTGCGCTGGTGCCTGTGCGCCTGCCTGGGTCGAAGCCACGGCCACGCCGATTGCACCCACGATAGCCAATTTTTTCATCTAAAAAGCCCTTCCCGCCGCTGTCGCCCGACTCACTGGCCGGTCCCGCGTGAACGCTGGATTTATTCCCGCATTTCCGCACATTAACTCTGTCTAGTGGTCCTTCTCCACGCGGTGCCGGCCCTCTTGCCGCTCGGCGGCGGTCAGTATCCCGTCATGGTCGGTGTCCATCTGGTCGAAATGGGCGAGCATGACCTGCTCGAATTGCCGCCGGTTGACCGACGAGGCGCTCTCCAGCGCATGCTCGAAATATTTGAGCGTATGGCCACCGATTCCGGGGGCGCGATCTTCTCCAGTCGCCAGGCGCTGGGCCATCAACCGGGAGCCGGCAGCACGGGCCTCGTCGCGGGTCAGTACACCCTCGTGATCAGTGTCGAGCAGCGTGAACAAGCGATCGGCGCGCTGAACCGCCATTGGCCGGGTGATGTCGTGGTCAGCTGCTCGATCGCTGGAAGCAGCGCCGACGGACGGCGCGGAGAGGATCGTCGCGCCGAGCGCGAGGGTGGCTAGCAACTTCATTCTCGGTCCTTCCTTGCAGGCGCGGTTGCGCCGATCCGGACCCCCTGTCCGTCACGCTCTTGGCCGGTCGCGCGTGAAATCTCGGTTTAAGCCACATTACATCTCGGTCAGGCGAGCGACTTGCGTCCGGGCGCGGCGGATCGCATGGGGCGCGCCATGGCTCCGCTCGACGACCAGCAACAGGCAGCGCGCGACTGGTTCGAAGGTCTGCGCGACCGCATCTGCGACGCGTTCGAAGGGGTCGAGCGCGACGCAGGCAGCGACGCCTCGTTCCTTTTCACGCCTTGGGATCGCACCGATGCCTCGGGCGAGCCTGGCGGCGGCGGAGTCCGTGGCCAGATGGCCGGCAAGGTGTTCGAAAAGGTCGGTGTGAACGTCTCCACCGTCGGCGGCACCTTCAGCCCGGAATTCGCGAAATCGATCCCCGGCGCCGAGGAAGACCCGAGCTTCTTCGCAACTGGCATCAGCCTAGTGGCCCACATGGCCAACCCGCATGTGCCCGCGGTCCACATGAACACCCGCTTCCTGACCACGACCAAGCGCTGGTTCGGCGGCGGCGCTGACCTCAATCCGGCGACCCCGTATCCCGAGGACACGGAGGCCTTCCACGCCCGGCTCCGCGCGGCCTGCGCCGCGCACGACCCAACCTTCTATCCGCGCTTCTCCAAGTGGGCCGAGGAATATTTCTGGCTTCCGCACCGTAACGTCGCGCGCGGTGCCGGCGGCATTTTCTACGACCATCTCGAAGATCATTTCGATGCCCATTTCGCCTTCACGCGCGACGTCGGCGAGGCGTTCCTCGATATTTTCCCGCAGCTCGTCCGCAAGCGCATGGAAACGCCGTTCACCGATGAGGACATGGAGCGGCTGCTCGAATTTCGCGGCCGCTATGTCGAGTTCAACCTTCTCTACGACCGCGGCACCTTGTTCGGGCTCAAGACCGGCGGGAATATCGACGCGATCCTGATGAGCCTGCCGCCGCTGGCGAAGTGGAAATGAGTTACGAGGCGGTCTCGAACGGCGACCTTGCGGCTGTCGTCACCTATCTCGAAATGCTCGCACCGCCGGCGGCCGGCGTGCCTCAGTCGACCCTTCAGCTCAGCCGTCTCTCGAGCCCGACCGCAGAGCAATATCGGGCACTGTTCCGCAAGGTCGGATCGCCGTGGCTATGGTTCTCCCGCTTGGTGATGCCGGACGAAGAGCTCGAAGCCATCATCCGCCACCCCGATGTCCTGCTCTTTGAAGTCGCAGCCGTGGAAGCGGTGGTCGGCATGCTCGAACTCGACTTTCGCGAGGAGGGCGAGTGCGAGCTCGCGTTCATCGGCCTCGTCCCCGAGCTGGCCGGGCGCGGGCATGGCAAATGGCTGCTCACCGAGGCCGTTCGCCGCGCCTGGCGCGAAGGCGTCGCCCGCGTTCACGTCCATACCTGCTCGCTGGATCATCCGGCGGCGCTGTCCGCCTACCGCCGCGCCGGCTTCACGCCCTACAAGCGCGCGATCGAGCGCTTCCCCGACCCGCGCCTGCTCGGCATTTTACCGGGGGATTGCGCCCCTCAGGTCCCGCTTTTGGGGACGGTGGCCCGGCTGTCCGCCCCGCCCGCCAGCTGAGCGTAAATCCGCGCCAGCATCGTGAAGAACATCACGGAGAAAATGGCACTCAGGAACTGGCTTGCGATCGCGATCAGAAGCCCGCCCACCGTCATCGGCCCGACGTCATCGAAAACAATCTTCACCAGCGCGCCCATAATGAACGCGACAGCGCCGAGCAGGACCATAGCGGCGATACCGACCAGTAAAACAAAGGCGAACAGCCGCCACCAGTTTCCTGCAGTGAGGGACCAGCTGCGTCGCAGTATGTGGAGGGGATTGGCGCTTTCCAGGCTGGCGACGGCGCCGGTCAACATTAGGCGGACCGTCAGGAAGAACGCCGCGAACGACACGACCAGCAAGCCTATCGCCACACCGAGCGAAGGATGCTCGGGATCCTTCTTCAGAAGCCCGACGAAGAGGCCCAGCACAAGGACCAGTGGGATCGCCCACAACAGGAATGCGCCAACATAGGATGGTAGCCGCTTGAAGCCGTGGCTGACCGCTTCGCCCACGGAAAGGTGGGGACCCGTCGCCAGGCGCATGACCGATAGCTGGCCCACAAACGACATCAGCACCGCGAAAGCGGCCACGGCAATCCAGGGACCGGCGGGTGGCAGTTGATCCGCCGGCGCTTCCGGCATGGTAACGTCGAGGATCAGTCCAGGCAGAACGAACAGGGCAAGAGCGACAGACACCAACAGCCGGCCGTCCACAGCCAGTACCCCCTTGGTCTCATCCCATGCCCTGGATAGCGAAATCTTGTTCATCCCCGTCCTCTCTCTTCACTCTCGGCTTACGGAGAGGTGGCGGCTGGCGCAATGAGGCTTGCTCCGGCCAGCCAGCAACGCCATCTGCCCTTTGTGAACGATATCGAATGGATCGCGAGCGCTGCGCCTGTCCCTTATGAGGAGGCGCTGGCCTTCATGCAGGACCGCGCGGCTGCGATCCGCGATGGCACCGCATCCGAATGCGTCTGGCTGCTCGAGCACCCCCCCTTATTCACCGCCGGCACGAGCGCGGACCCGGCCGAGCTGTTCAACCCGATGCATTTTCCCGTCTACGAAGCGGGCCGCGGCGGGCGCTACACGTATCACGGTCCCGGCCAGCGGGTCGTTTACCTGATGCTCGACCTCGAAAAGCGGGGGAAAGACATCCGCTGCTTCGTCCATGCGCTTGAACAATGGATGATCGACACGCTCGGTCAGTTGGGCATTTCCGCTCACCGTGCCGAGGGTAGGATCGGCATTTGGGTCGGCGAGGGCGCGGACGAAGCCAAAATTGGGGCCCTGGGCGTCCGCGTGAAGCGCTGGGTAACGCTCCACGGCATGGCCCTGAACGTCGCGCCCGACCTGACTCATTTCGCCGGCATCGTGCCCTGCGGGATCGCGGAATATGGCGTGACGAGCCTTGTCGAACTTGGGAAACAAATCCCGCTTGAAACGGTTGATGCGGCCCTGAAGCAGAGTTTCCGTCCGTTTCTCAAGAGCTTGCAAGGTGCATGCAAAGTCTCTTGATGGATACTCCTGCTTCAGACTATTGTCCGCGCGATTTGCGAAGCGGGCGACCGCTCTCAGATCGCAATAAATAGGGAGTCTTGAATGCGTGCTCTTATCCTGGTCGCCGGTGCGGCCCTGGCGGTTGCCGCTTGCAGCAGCAACGACAACGCCAACAACACCATGAACGTCGACGAGAATCTTGCGACGACGGACATGAACGCAACTGACATGAACGCGACGATGGACATGAACGCTGCTGCGGACGCCAATGCGGCGGCCGATGCGGCGAACTCGGCTGCGGACGCTGCGAACAGCGCCGCCAACGCCGCGACCAACAACGCGATGTAATCTGGCGCCCCCGTTCACGGGGGGCGTTGGCTTTTGAAGAGGCTGCCGGTAACTGCCGGCAGCCTCTTTTTTTGCCTGACGCAAATCTTTCGGAGCACTCATGCGCATCGCCATTGTTGCCGCCGCCCTCGCCCTTGCCGCCTGCTCGAACAACGGCCAGGCCGACAACACGCAGAACGTCGATGAGAATCTGACGGCCGAAAATATCGTTTCCAACGACGTGACGGCGATCGATGCGGTGACCGGGGATGCGGCCAACATGGCTGCCGACGTCGATTATTCTAACCTTGCCGATAACAGCCTCGACAACATGCTGAACGAAGGCGACGCCAAGGTCCCCGCTAAGTCTTCGCGGAGCAAGCCTCAGGCCGCCGCGCCGGCATCCAACCCGACCTCAAACGCGACGACCAACGCCGAATAAGCGATCAGGCTAGCCCGACGACCTTGTGGGTTTGAAGGCTGAGCCGCCATTTCGGCCGCTCCATCGCGAGCTCGATCGCGGCTTTCACCGCTTCTTCCCGCCCCTCGCAGTCCATCGGCTGCACCAGGAAATGGCGGAAGTCCCAGCATTCGAGCTCCGCCGGGTCGATTCCCGCCTGCGGCCACACCAGCTTCAATTCGTCGCCTGAGCGCTGGACTACCTCGGTCCCCGCCTTCGGGCTGACGCAGATCCAGTCGATTCCCTCGGTTGCGGGCAGCGTACCGTTGGTCTCCACCGCTACGCGAAATCCGCGGCTGTGAAGCGCGTCGAGCAGCACCGCGTCCAGCTGGAGCATCGGTTCGCCGCCGGTGATCACCACCAGTCGCTCCTCCGCGCCCTCACCCCATAGCCGCTCGACTTGCACAGCCAGCGCTGAAGCATCGGCGAACTTGCCCCCGCCCTCACCGTCCGTTCCGACGAAATCGGTGTCGCAGAAGGTGCATTGCGCCGCTGCCCGGTCCTGCTCGCGTCCGGACCAGAGGTTGCAACCGGCGAAGCGCAGGAACACGGCCCTCGCGCCCGATTGCACGCCCTCGCCCTGCAGGGTCAGGAAGCATTCCTTGACCGCGTAAGTCATGCGTAGACCGTCGGATCCTCGATGCCCGCCTCGGCAAATCCCTTGGCGCGCAGCCGGCACGCATCGCATTGGCCGCAATGCCGTCCATCAGCCTGCGGATCGTAGCAGCTGTGGCTGAGCCCCGCGTCGAGCCCAAGCCGCTCTGCCTCTCTCGCGATATCGGCCTTAGTCATGTGCTGCAGCGGCGCATGGATCGCGAAGCCTTCGCCTTCCACGCCGGCCTTGGTCGCGAGGTCAGCGATCTTCTGGAACTCGGCGATGAATTCGGGCCGGCAATCGGGATAGCCTGAATAATCGAGCGCGTTGACGCCGATGAAGATATCGCGCGCGCCGCTTGCCTCGGCGAGGCCAAGCGCGAGGCTGAGGAAGATCGTGTTGCGCGCGGGGACGTAGGTGACCGGGATGCCCTCCCCGACACCATCCTTAGGGACCGCAATGTCGTCGGTGAGCGCCGATCCACCGAACGCGCGCAAATCGAGCGGGAGCACCACGTGCCGCTCCGCGAGGTCAGCCGCGATAACGTTTGCCGCCTCCAGCTCGACGCAGTGCCGCTGGTTGTAATCGACCGTCAGCGCAATGACGCGAAAGCCTTGCTCGCGCGCAATTGCCGCGCACACCATCGAGTCGAGCCCGCCGGACAGCAACACCACGGCGCTCTTGCTCATAGCTTGAGCCCCAGCCGCGGGGCCGCCCAGAACATCAGCGCGTAGAGCGCCAGCGTCATCCCGACCACGATTGCGAGTGCGGCCCAAAATCCCACGCCCGACCGCAGTAGCCACGGCAGCGCGATGAACAGCGGGATCGAGGGCATGAAAAACCAGATGGTGCTGACCGACAGCTCGGCGACCCGCTCCGGTTCGCCCGAATCACGCCACAGCCAGATCATCGCCAGTAACGACGTCAGCGGCAGCGAGGCGACCAGCCCGCCCCAGCCGGGATAGCGCCGCGCAATCTCCGACACCGCCGCGACGATCGCGCCGGAAATCGCGGCCTTGATGAATAGGTAGACCATTGCTCGCGCGATCTAGTCGCGCTTGGCCGACAAAAGAAGGGCCGCCCGCCAGAAGGCGAAGCGGCCCAGTGATCGGGCCACTACTCGCCCGATTGGGAGGAAAGCGTGCCAAATCCGGCACACCAACTCATTTAGACTGATATGGTTAAACGCCGCCTTAATGGCGTGCAGATGAAGCGCTTTTTGCGCAATCGCCCACGCGCCGCGCCTGCAGCACATAATTGAACGGCAGCCCGTCGGAGATTCCCTGCGTGCTGATCCGCAGCGATCGCGGCGTCAGCACGTCGATCTGCGTGCGGCCGAAGTCCGCGCCGTGGCAGGTATATTGGATGATCGTCGAGTTCCCGTGATCGCTCAACGTCTTGGCCGTGCAGTTTTTGGTGCGATGCTCGAACTGCGCGAGCGTCTTGAGATCCGCGACGCACTCCCGCACGGGCGCCTTCGATCCCGGAACGCCGCTCAGCTCCCATTCGCCGGGGCTGGTCATGCCAAGCGCTCCCGGCTGCTGCGCAGCCGTCAGCAGTAACAGGCCGCTTGCGGCGGCGACTATGAGGGCCGAGCGAGTCATCGTGGCGACATTTATCACGCCATTGTTAGCCGGTGAAAATTAAAACAGCAGTTAAAGTCCCTCAGGAACTCACTTCTTTGGGCTCGATCGAAAAGCTCGACGAGCAGAAGGCGCAATCGACTCGGATCAGCCCGTCGTCGCCGACCATTTCAGCGCGCTCATCCTCGGGAAAGCGGGCAATCACCGAGCGCACATAAGCCGGGTCGCAGCGGCAGCCGCGCTTGAGCTCGATCGATTCGAGCGTCCGGACCTCGTCCTCTTCATGGAACAGGCGCCAGATGAGGTCGTCGAGCGGAAGCGTCGGGTCGGTCAGCTCCTCGGCCTTCACCGATCCGCCGAGAATGGCGACATGCGGCCAGTCCGGGTGGTCGAGCCGCGTGTGCAGCCGTTCGCGGCCTTCTTCGCCCTCCGGCAGGTGCTGGAGCAGCAGTCCGCCCGCGTGCCAATGGTCGTCGCGCTTCTCGGCCGCGAGGCGTACCAGGCTCGGGATCTGCTCGGATTGCGCGAAATAGCTTTGCGCAGCCTCGCCCAAATTCTTGCCCTCGAGCGGGACAATGCCCTGGTAGCGCTCGGCGGCAACCGGCTGGTCGAACGTGATCGCGAGGTAGCCCTTGCCGAATAGCTGCTCGAGTGTCGGGTGATCCGGCAGCTCTGCCACTAGGTCGGCATCGTGGCGGATGTAACCGCGCAGTTCGCCGCGCAGGTAATCGCACACCATCAGGTCGATCGCGCCGCCCTCGGTCTGCGCCTGGAGGGTCAGCTGCCCCTGCGATTCCTTGAGCAGCGAGCCAAGCAGCGCGGTCAGGGTCAGCGCCTCGGCAAGCAACTGCTCGATGACGGGTGGGTAATTGTGGCTGGCGAGAACCGTATCGACGACGCTTCCCAGGCGCGCGATCCGGCCACGCGCGTTGCGCGATGGGATTGCGACGCCGAGCGCGACGTCCGAGTTGAGCTGAACTGCAGGCATGGGGGAAAGATAGGTTCGGTTGGCGGAGCCGACAACCGAGACGCTTGATGAGACCCCTCAACTGTCGACATTCGTCTCCGCCGCGGGTTCGTGATAGCGGCTTGAAACATGGCATCGGCAATCGATCGGGCGTTTGAACTGGCTAAATCGGGTCAGTACCGCAGCGTCGCTGAAATATTCCGGCACTTGGCGCCCGAGGATCGACCGATCCTCGAAGCGCACCTTGCCGAGCCGGACGCTCGGCGACAGCTGATCCTGATCTGCAGCGACGCCTGGCTGGCGACCCAGTAGCAGTTCTCAAGCAGCGGCGGCGGGAACCTCATATTCCGCGGCTGCTGCCGAAAGCGTCTCCACGAACTCGCGGATATGTTCTTCCTCGATATTCAGCGGCGGGAGAACGCGCATCACGTTGTCGCCGGCGGCGACCGCGAGCAGGCCCTTGGTCCGCAGATACGTCACGAAGGCCCGGCTGTCGGTCTTCATCTTGACGCCAAGCATCAGGCCGAGCCCGCGGACGCTTTCGAACAGATGGTCGTGGTTGGGGATCATCTGCTCGAGCGCGGAGCGCAGGCGCTCGCCCTTCTGCTTGACCTGGGCGAGGAACTGCTCGTCCGCGACCACGTCGAACACGGCCTGGCCGGCGGCCATCGCTAGCGGGTTGCCGCCATAGGTCGATCCGTGGGTGCCGATGACCATGCCCGCGGCCGCTTTTTCGCTCGCCAGGCAAGCGCCCATCGGGAAGCCGCCGCCGATACCCTTGGCCGAGGCCATGATGTCCGGCGTCACCCCATAATGCTGGTACGCGTAAAGCTCGCCAGTTCGCGCAACGCCGCACTGGACCTCGTCGAACACCAGCATGAGGTCGTGCTCGTCGCAGGCGGCGCGAAGGCCGGCCAGGAACTCGTGGGTCGCCGGGCGGATGCCGCCCTCGCCCTGCACGGGCTCGAGCAGGAAACCGGCGGTATTCTCGTCGATCGCTGCAAGCGCGGCCTCCAGGTTGTTGAACTCAACGACCTTGAAGCCCGGCAGCAGCGGCGCGAAGCCGTCGATCATCTTCGCCTGGTCGGTGGCGCTGATCGTCGCCATCGTCCGGCCGTGGAAGGCGTTCGAAAAGCTGATCAGGTCATGCTTATGCGGATTGCCCTTGGCGTAGTGATAGCGGCGCGCGGTCTTGATCGCGCACTCGACCGCTTCGACGCCCGAATTGGTGAAGAAAACCGTGTCGGCGAAAGTCAGGTCGCACAGCCGCTTGGCGAACGCCTCGCCCTGCGGCGACCCGTAAAGGTTCGACACGTGCATCAAGGTCGCCGCCTGGTCCTGGATCGCCTTGGTCAGGTGGGGATGGCCGTGGCCCAAAATGTTGACCGCAATGCCTGCCGCAAAGTCGAGATACTTCTCGCCCTGCTCACCGTAGAGATACGGACCCTCGCCGCGGACCGGGCGGACCGGCGAGCGGGGATAGACGGGCATGAGCGGCGTAATGGCCATTGGAGTGCGGCTCCTTGGAAATAGCTGTGGCGGTTTCGAGCGGCCCCCCGGCCGCTGCTCCCGGCGCCTATAGCCAGCGGCCCCAAAAAGGAAAAGGCGCGCCGGATTTCTCCGACGCGCCCTCTCTTTGAGCCTTATCGCCGATTAATGGCGGCGATGGCGGCCGTAGCGGTTGTTCCAGTCGTTCGCCTCACGCGCGACGCGGCGCTGGAGGTTGAAGATCTGGGTCTCCAGGCTCCGCGCTTCGCGCGCCGAAATGCCGTGGCGCTGGGCGCGGAAGATGCGACGCTGCAGGTTCTCGGCCTGGACGTCCAGGCTCCGCGCTTCACCGCGCGAGAGCACGCGGCGGTCGCGCATCACGCGAATGTCGGCGCGAACCCGCTGCACCCGGTCGGCCATCGAACGGGCAAAGTTGATGCCGTTGAAGTTGTAGCCGTAGTTGTACGGATTGTACTGATAGACGGGCGGCGCCCACTGCACGTACTGTGCGGTGGCCGGAGCGGCGACTGCCAGGGCCGAGCCCGCGGCAATGATCGGAATAAGAAACTTACGCATTTTCGCTCTCCTTATGTTGAGCAACTGTGCCGCCCTTATGCCAAGCGCCGCGTGTGGCGGCGCTGAACGGGCGTGTTAGCTGCAATTCATCAGCCTTAACGAAAGGGCGCCGCGAATTGCTCCGCAGCGCCCGTCTTTTGGCCGTAAGGTGACAGCGCTTAGTCGTCGTCGCGGTCGTAACCGTGATCGTCGTCGCGGTCGTGCCCACGATCATAATCATGGTCGCCGTCGCGGTCGCCGTTCCCGTAATAAGCGCCGCCATTGTAGCCGTTGTAGCCGTTACCGTAGCCGGCGTTCCCGTAACGGCCATAGCCGCGCTGCATCGCATAGTTCACGCGCTGCTCGAGCCTTGCGATCCGCTGCTGGATGTCATTGGCCTCGTAGGGGTTCAGGCCATTGTACTGGGCAGCCCGAAGGCGCCGCTCGATGCTCCGCGATTCATCGCGCAGCCGCTGGGCCGACTTCCCGCGAACACCCATGTAGCGGATGCGATTCTGGACCGCGTCGATACGCTGCTGCAGCGCGCGCGCCTCGCCATAACCATTGTTGTAGCCATAGCCCTGCGCGCCATAGCCATATTGCTGCTGCGGATAATATTGCGCGACGGCGGGGCTGGCGACCACGAGAGCCGCACCGGCAGCGGCGAGGGAAATCAGGAACTTACGCATCACGGCTCTCCTTTGAGCGGGTTGATGCGTGGGTTGTGCGCCGATTCGATTGATGCAGGTCTGAACGGCGCGGTTATTCGCGGTTCAGATCAGTTCTTGATCTTCCAGCCGCTCTTCAGGAGAGCGTAGCAGGCCGCCCACAAGATCACGTTCACCGCGAACAGCCCGAGCGCGCCCACCCACAAGGGCGAATCGCTGGTCCCGAGGAAGCCCGCGCGGAAACCGGAGATGATATAGAAAAACGGGTTGGCATGGCTCACCGCCTGGAAGGCGGGCGACAGCTGGTGGACCGCGTAGAAGGTCCCGCTTAGCAGCGACAGCGGCGTGACCACGAAGTTGCTGACCGCCGCGGCATGATCGAATTTCTCCGCCCACACCGACGTCAACAGTCCGAGGAACGACAGCAGCAGCGCGCCCATTAGGCCGAACCACAGCACGAGCTCGGGCCGCCGGATGTCGACCGAGACGCCGGGCCACACAAGCATCGCCAGCCACACCGCGAATCCGACCAGGAAAGCGCGCGTCACCGAAGCTCCGATCATCCCCGCAATCAGCTCGCCGGTCGAAAGGGGCGGCATCAGATAATCGACGATATTGCCCTGAATCTTGCCGACCAGCAGCGAGAAGCTCGAATTGGCGAAGGCGTTCTGGATCATCGCCATGACGATCAGGCCCGGCGCAAGGAAGGTCGCGAACGGCACGCCCATGATCATGCGCCCGCTCCTGCCCAGAGCGACGGTGAAAATGACCAGATAGAGCAAGGTAGTGATGGCCGGCGCCCACACGGTCTGCATCTGGACCTTGAAGAAGCGCCTCACCTCCTTGATATAAAGGGTCTCGAGGCCACCCCAATTGACGCCCTTCAGCACCGGCTTGCCCGGCGCGTGGCGCACCCAATTGTCGGATTGATTGTGGGCAGGCTGGTCGTTCACTGGTGAGGCGCCTATCGGCTGGGTGCCTGCCGGGCAAGTTTGGAGCTGAGATTAAATATGTCGTGGACCGAAGAGCGCATCGAGCGCCTGAAGAAGATGTGGCACGATGGCGCGACCGCGAGCCAGATCGCCGATGAGCTCGGCGGGGTCAGCCGCAATGCGGTGATTGGCAAGGCGCACCGCCTCGGCCTCGAGCAGCGTCCCTCCCCGGTGAAGGCCGGCGAGGAAAAGGAAAAGAAGCCCGCTGCCGCGCCCAAGGCCGCCGCGAAGGCAGAAGCCCCGAGGCCGGCTCCCCCCGCAGCTGCCACTCCCGAGCCCAGTGCCGCCGCCGCGGCGCAGCCCGCCGTGCCGCAGCGCGGACCTGAAATGCAGTATCGTTCGATCGGACCCGGTGGCTTCGTCCGTCAGGGTCCAGGCGATCAGCAGGCCCCGATTCCGCCCGCGCCGCCGCGCCGCCTGGTGCCGGCCAAGCCCAGCCCGGAAGTGGCGGACAAAACCTCGCTGCTCGATCTCAATGATCGCATCTGCAAGTGGCCGATGGGCCACCCCGGTGAGCCCGACTTCCATTTCTGCGGCGAGCCTTCGAACCCGGGCTTCCCTTATTGCGTCCAGCATTGCGGCGTTGCCTATCAGGCGCAGCTTCCGCGCCGCGATCGCCGCCCGCCGCCGCCGCTCCCGTTTGGCGGCCCTCGGGTCCGCTAGGCGAGGAATTCCCTCACTTCGCCCATGAAGTCGTCCCACGCCCGTTCGGTGGGGACGTAGATATGGTTGTCGCTGTCGAGCGGCTTGAAGCGAACGTCGGTCAATAGCTCGGCGAGCTGCTCGCCAAGCTCGAACGGCACTGCCTGGTCGCCGCGGGAGTGGAATTGAAGGCACGGCGCTTCGAGCTTCCCGACCACCGCCGAAATGTCGATCTCGCCCATCGCTTCCTGGATCGCGACTGCATTTTCGGGGGTCGTGCACAGGCGCTGCGCCTCGTTCAGCCAATCCTTTTGGGCCGTTGTCCCGCCCGGCATGTAAATCTTGGTGTAAATCTCGCGGTACAGCGGGCTCTGCTGGTCCCACCCGATCCCGCTCAGCTTGATGATCGCCCTGCGCCGTTCAAGGTCCTCGGCGTCGCCGCGCCGGGCCCAGCCGACCGCCCAGCCATTGCACAGGACAATCCGCCGTACCCGTTCGGGGTGATGCAGCGCGTAGCTGAGCGACACCGCGGCGCCATGGCCGATGCCCATAAGGTCGAACTGCTCCAGCCCGGCCGCATCCACCACATCGGCGAGGTCGGCCTCGAAGCTGTCGGGTGCAATCCTTGCGTCCCATTCCGAGGCGCCGTGCCCGCGCCCGTCGAACCACAGCAATTGCCGCCCTTGGACGAGCTGCTCGAACCAGCCTCTCCAGATAGGGCTGTCGCAGTCGTGCTCGAGATGGTTGAACCAGTTGGGCACCTTGACCAGCGGGAAGCCCTCGCCCGCCAGCGAATAAGCGAGCTTGGTTCCATCCTTGGCGAGGCAATGTTGCGTATTCGGCTCGACCTTCTTGGGGCAAGCCGGCGCCCGCCATTCGTCATTTTCCAGGAAGTCGCGGGCGGCATTTGAGAACACGCTCCACGCGGGCTCGCTTTCCAGCAGGATATGGTTCTTGCTCTCGAGCGGGATGAATTGCGCGGCGGGAATGCCGGCGGCGAGCTCCTCCCCTTGCGCGAACGGCACGGCCTGGTCGTTCCGGCAATGGAAGACCAGCGTCGGCACGGTCACTTGTGACAGCAGCGGCCGAACGTCGATCGCGGACAAGGTACGTTGCAGGCGAGCCGCATTCTCCGGCGATGCCGACAGGCGCTGCATCTCGTTGAACCAGCCCATCTGCTTAGGCGTCGCTTCTGGAATGTAGATGTTGGTGAACAGCTGCCGGTATGCCGGATTGTCCGCGCCCCATCCGGTTTCCGTCAGCGTGAGCATCGCCTGTCGCCGGGCGAGCTCCGCGCCATGGTTGCGATGCGCCCAGCCAGCAGCATAGCCGTTGAGGATCACCAGTCGCCGCACCCGCTCGGGGTGCCGGACGGCATAAGCCACCGAGACCGCCGCGCCTTGGCTGATTGACAGCAGGTCGAACTGCTCCAGCTCGAGCCGGTCGGCGATGCATTCGAGGTCGTCGACGAAGGCCTCGAACGACAGCTCTGGCGTGTCCCAATCGCTGAGGCCGTTGCCCCGCTCGTCGTAGCGGATCAACGAGCGCCCGAGCGTGAATTCCTCGATCCAGTGCCGCCACAGCGGGCTGTCCCAGTCATGCTCGATATGGTTGAGCCAATTGGCCGTCTTGATCAGCGGAGGCCCCTTGCCCGTCACCGAATAAGCGAGCCGCGTACCGTCCGCCGCGCGCGTAAATTCGACTTTCTGGGGCGGCAGCTCGCGCCGCTGAAGGTTTTTCGCTTCGGCCAGTTCGCGCGCTTCGACCTGGCGCCGCCAGGTCGCCGGCGGCACGCCATATTCGCGCTTGAAGGCGCGGTTGAACGCGGCCTCGCTGTTAAACCCGACCGAATACGCGACGTTGGCCGTGTTCTGCTTGCCGTCGCGCAGCATGTTCGCGGCCATGCGCATTCGCCAACGCGCACAATAACGCATCGGCGGCTCGCCCAGCAGCTCGCCGAACCGCTCGCCGAGCACGGTGCGGGACACCCCGACCTCACGCGCCAGCCCCTCGACGTCGAGCTCCTCGGCATAGCGCCTGTGGATAATCGACAGCGCCTTCGAAACGGCAGGGTCCGTCAGTCCCCGAAGCCACCCCTTCGAACCGGCGGGAAGGCCGTCGACATAGTCGCGGATGGCCTGGCTCAGGAAGAGCTCGGCCAGCCGCGCGACGATCTCCGGCGATGGATTCTCCTCGGCGAGGAAGCGCATTGAGCTATCGAGCCAGGTCGCTTCGCCGCCCGACACGTCCAATGTCAGCATCGACGGAAGCGCATCGAGAAGCGGATGCTCGCTGCTCCCATCCGTGCCCAGGAATCCGCACCAGATTTCGGTCTTCGGCCCGTCGGTACCGGTTGACACGCGATGGACGCCCGCCGCCGTAATCCAGCCGACCTCGCTGACGTCGGCCGGCTTCAGCCCAAGCTGGCTCGACAGCATGTGCGGGTCGTTGCGCGGCAAGATCGCGATGCTGCCCGGGCCAAGCGTCACCGGCGGTTGCCCTTCGACTTCCACGATCACCCGTCCCGAGCGGATGTAATGGTAGCTGATCAGCTTGTCCGGGGTCGGGAAGAACGGGGTGCAGTGGTCCGGCGTGAACTGCGCCCGGACGCAATAGTCGCCACTGAATTCGCCATCGATGACGACGCCGCCGGTCAGGCGGAGCGAGCCCAGGATATCGTCGAGAACGTCCATGCTTTTCCTGCGTCGGGGTGCGCATCCGGCGTTTCGATCAATTTATCCGGCACCGCAATCATTTTGGCAAACCGGCCCCTCACCTAAATGACAATCATCAAGTTCGGCGCACATTTCCGGCCCGGAGCAAGCACTGCTTCCGGGAACGAGAGAACTCATGCCGATTGGTGAAAGGGCAACAAAGATGTTCGATACTGATGACTCGCTGCGTTCACGTAGAATTGTGACGCTTTTCTTCGCACTTCTGTCTGGAATTTCCGCTGTTTCTACTGCGGTTGTGCCGGCGATCCTTCATATCTGATCAAGGGGGTTTTCAAATGTATCATGACTTCAATTATGAAGCGACGCTCGCTTCGTCGCTCCGCGCCCAGTGGCAGCTGGACGACGTGCTTGGCGCCGATCAGGAGCTGGATTTCTCGCGCAATTTCATGCCCGAGAGCCTGGCCCGGACGGCGGTGCTCGACACGCTCAACCCGTTCGAGCAGCGCATCCTCAACCAGATCAGCGCGCACCAGTATCTGACCATCTTCGCCGTGGTTGAAGAATTCATCCTGCCGTTCCTGGTCGACCATGCCCGTCCGCACCTCTTGGGCGATGACTGGCGGGTTCGCGCAATCCTCAACTTCGCGACCGAGGAAGCGAAGCACATCCACCTGTTCAAGCGCTTCCACGACGCGTTCGTTCGCGGCTTCCCGGTGGAATGCCAGATGATCGGCCCGTCGGAAGCGATCGGAGCGGAAGTGCTTCGCCACGATCCGCTCGCGGTCGGCCTCGTCATCCTGATGATCGAGTGGATGACGCAGCAGCATTATCTCGGCTCGATCCGCGACGATGGCGACATCGACCCGCTGTTCAAGAGCCTGATGAAGCATCACTGGATGGAAGAAGCGCAGCACGCCAAGCTCGATACGTTGATCGTCGACGCGCTGGCCGAAGGGCGCAGCGAAGCCGAGCTCGACAGGGCGATCGACGAGTTCCTCGAGATCGGCGGCTTCCTCGACAACGGGCTCAAGACCCAGGCCGAGTTCAACCTCGACGCGCTTGAGAAGGCGATCGGCCGCAAGGTCGAGAACCGCGATGAGATCATCGCCCAGCAGCACCAGGCCGCGCGCTGGACCTACATCGGCTCGGGCATGGTCCACGAACGCTTCAAGGCGACCCTCGAAGCCATTTCGCCGAACGCTGCGAAGCGTCTCGCGGAAGTCGCTCCGGTCTTCGCCTGATCCTCGATTTCTAAGGAAAATATCATGCTTGATACCGTGAAGAGCCGGGTCAACGGCCTTGATCTCGCCGCGCTCGGCGAGACCGTCGAAGCGATCAAAGAGGACGCGAAGAAGGCGATCGTCGGCTTCGACGTCACCACTCGCTGGACGGGCCAGACCCGCAGCGAAACCACCGTCGAGGGTTACACCCTCGGCGGCGAGCGGATCGCACGCAACCACAAGATCGTCGCCGATGAGCCGTGCGAGCTGCTCGGGGCAGACGGCGCGCCCAATCCGCAAGAGCTGCTGATGGCCGCCTTCAATGCCTGCATCACCGTCGGCTACGTCGCCGGCGCCTCGGTGCACGGCATCACGCTCGAAAGCCTCGAGATCAAAACTCGCGGCGAGCTCGACCTGCGTGGCTTCCTCGGCCTCAGCGACGCCGTCGCGCCGGGCTACGAGAACGTCGAATATGAGGTTCGCATCAAGGGCAGCGGCACTCCCGAACAGTTCGAGGAGATCCACCAGACCGTGATGAAGACCTCACCCAACTACTTCAACATCAGCCGCCCGATCCGCCTCAAGGGCACGATCAAGGTCGGCTGACCCATCTTCCCGGGCGCGCCGCCGAATATTCCCCTCCCCTCGAGGCGCGCCCGGGAAAACCAAAGGAACAAGTGATGAAACATCTCCTGATGGATCCCCGCTTTCCCGACATCGTCGGCCAGCATTCGTTTGCCGAAACGCCCGTTGGCGCGGGCGATTCTGTTCTTTGCGCCAACGACAATGGCGACGATCTCGCCAGCGACCTCGCCGATCCGCTGTTCCTGATGATGGCCCGGCGGGAAATTGCCGCTACGCGTCTCTGGTGAACGACCCCATGAGACAGTCAGCCATCAACGGCGGTGACAATTCGCTGCTGCTCGACCTCGCGGCTTATGCCGAGCGCTATCGCGACAGCGAAACGCCGCTCGATCTTGCGACCGATCCCGCAGCGCTCAAGCGCGGCTTTGACATCGGGCTTCCCGACAAGGGTCGACCGGCGCGTGATGTGCTCGCCGACCTCGTCGAAGCCGCCGAGCCCGGCATCGTCGGCTCGACCAAGCCAGGCTTTTTGTCCTGGGTGATTGGCGCGTCGCACGAAGCCGGTGTCGCCGCAGACTGGCTAACGTCGCTGTGGGGCCAGAATGCGGGACTGTACCAGACGTCGCCCTCTGCCGCCGCCTGCGAGGATGTCGTTTCGACCTGGCTGCTCGACCTCCTCGATCTCCCGCGCGAAAGCTCCGTGGGCTTCGCGACCGGCGCGACGATGGCGACCTTCACCTGCCTCGCGGTCGCGCGCTCGGAAGTGCTCCGCCGCATCGGCTATGATGTCGACAAGCGCGGCCTCCAATGCGCGCCCCGCGTGACGGTGCTGATCGGCGCCGACGCGCATGTCTCCAACAAGGTTGCGCTTCGTTACCTCGGGTTCGGCAGCGACAATATCGTCGAGGTCGAGGCCGGCCCCGACGGAGTGATGTTAGCCGACGCGCTTCGCGCGACCGCCGCCAAGGTCAGCGGCCCGACGATTATCATTTCGCAGGCTGGCCACATCCATACCGGCGCCTTCGACGATTTCGCCGCTGCGGCCGAGGTCGCGCGCCGGCTCGACGCCTGGCATCATGTCGACGGCGCGTTTGGCTTGTGGGCCCGCGCCGCCCCGGCCCGCCGCCATCTCGCACAGGATGTGGAACTAGCCGACAGCTGGGCGACCGATGGCCACAAATGGCTGCAGACGCCCTACGACAGCGGCTTTGCGATCGTCCGCGATCCCGCCGCTCATCGCCGTGCCATGACCAAGGCGGCAGGCTATCTCAACGGGACGGACGAGGAAGGCCGCAACCCGGCCAATTACGTTCCCGAACTATCGCGCCGCGCGCGCGGCTTTTCGGCCTGGGCCATGCTCCAGACCCTTGGGCGCGACGGCATTGCGATGATGGTCGAACGCCATTGCGCCGCAGCTGCTCGCCTCGCCGAGCGATGCGCTGCGATCCCAGGCGTCGGCATTCTCGGTCCCGTCGTCCTCAACCAGGTCGCGATCACGGTCGACGGCCGCGAGGAGGAAGTCTGCGACCGGCTGAATGCGACTGGCGACTTCTTCCTCCGCACCGCGGAATGGCGCGGGCAGACCATCATCCGCGCCTCGTTCTGCGGCCAGCCGTCGGGCCCCGATACGGCCGACGCTCTGGCCGACGCGCTTCAGCACATCATGAAGGATCAACAACCGTGACGGCCACCATCGACCCCAAGGCCCGCGTCTGGACCATCACGCTCGGCAAGGACGGCAAGCTCGTCGCCGAGCTCGATACCAAGCGCGTGGCTGAGCTGAAAAAGGCCGCATGAAAAAGGGCCCCGGAAAGTTCCGGGGCCCTCGCAAACATTAGGCTTAGTCAGCGCGCTTAAGCGTGCTCGGCCTCGGCATCGACGGTCTGCTTCGAAGCGGGCTTTTCCACCTGCCTGCGCTGTGATCCGCCGATATCGATCTTCCGCGGCTTCATCGCCTCGGGGATTTCGCGGACCAGCTCGATCGCAAGCAGCCCGTCCTTCAGATCCGCGCCCTTGACCTGGATATGGTCTGCGAGCGCGAAGCGCCGCTCGAACGAGCGGTTGGCGATACCGCGATAGATGTAGTCCTGGCCCTTCTGCTCATTCTCCTCGCTCTTGCGGCCGGAGACGATCAGCACGTTTTGCTGGGCGGTGATGTCGATCTCGTCGGGCTTGAACCCGGCCACCGCCAGCTCGATGCGATAGTCGTTGTCGCCCAGCTTGATGAGGTCGAAGGGTGGATAATTTTCCTGGGTCTGCCCGGCGCTGCTGTTCTCCAGCATGTCGAACAGGCGGTCGAAACCGACCGTGGAGCGCCGGAACGGCGCAAAGTCGAAAGCACTACGCATATTTTGTCCTCCTCTTGATGAGCAAGGCGAGGATGGCCCCAGCGGGGCCGAACCCCGTCACCGAGCCCTAAAGAGGCGCCCGGCAGGACCAAATTTTGGAACGCGATTTTAGCTTTTCAAGACCCTCAGCCGCGGTGCTGCGCGAGGATCCATTCCTGCTGCGCGCGGAGCCAGTCGACCCGCTGCTTCGCCCAGCCCTCGGGTGAGAGCTTATCCTCGTCGACCAGCCATTTCGCGCGCATCGCGCTATAGTCCTTGCGGCGCGGGTCATATTGCTTGCGCCAGGCGATCAGGTCCTTGCTGACCGCACTCCGGATGCGGCCGCGGTCCTTCTCCGTCAGCGGCGCACCGACGAGCCTTTGCGCGCTGGCCAGTTGCCGCGAGAGCTCGTCGATATAGTCCTGCTCGGGCATCTGCCCTTGCGCATTCAATCTCTTCGCCCAGGCCGCCGCTCCAGGTCCGATTGATTCGCTGGCGCCGCCTTTGGCAGGAGCGGTCATGCCGGCCTGAGGTTCGGAACTGACTGGTCCGAGCTGGGCGGCCGCGCTTGCCGACAGACCCAAAGCTCCCAATGCAACCCACGCTTTCATCATGTCCGGCTCCCCAAGCTGGCTGACGCACTCGCTTATCATGCCCTCAACTGTGGATAAACCTTGGCCGTTCCTTGGCAGGGCCGGAATCGGGGGCATATAGCAAACCGCAAATGTCCGATCTTTTCTCGTCTTCCGCCCAAACCACCGCCGACGCCTACGACGCCAGCGCCATCGAGGTGCTGGAGGGGCTCGAGCCCGTCCGCCGCCGCCCCGGCATGTATATCGGCGGCACCGATGAGCGCGCGCTCCACCATCTCGCCGCGGAAGTCATCGACAATGCGATGGACGAGGCGGTTGCCGGCCACGCCAGCCGCATCGAGGTGACGCTCGGCACCGGCAACACGCTCTCGGTGTTCGATAACGGGCGCGGCATCCCGGTCGATCCGCACCCCAAGTTCCCGGGCAAGTCGGCGCTCGAGGTCATCATGACCACCCTGCACTCGGGCGGTAAGTTCGAGGGCAAGGCCTATTCGACCTCCGGTGGCCTCCACGGCGTCGGCGTCAGCGTCGTCAACGCGCTCTCGACCGAGACCGTCGTCGAGGTTGCGCGCGACAAGACGCTGTACCGCCAGCGCTTCGCTCGCGGCGCCGCCGTCTCCCCGCTGGAGACCGTCGGCCCGACGCCCAACAAGCGCGGTACAACCGTCACCTTCACCCCCGACCCGGAGATTTTCGGGGCCGACGCCGCTTTCTCGGCGGAACGGCTGTACAAGCTCGCCCGCTCCAAGGCCTATCTCTTCGCCGGGGTCGAGATCCGCTGGCGCTGCGATCCGTCGCTTGCGTCGGAATCCGTGCCGGAGACCGCGACCTTCCAGTTCGCGAACGGACTCGCCGACCATCTCGCCGAGCAGCTTGGCGATCGCCCCGCCGTCACCAACCAGCCTTTCACCGGCCGCCAGGATTTCCCCGCCGACGCCAGCGGCACGCCGCAGGGCTCCGCCGAATGGGCCGTCGCCTGGCCGCTCTATTCGGACGGCTCGGAAAGCTATTATTGCAACACCATCCCGACGCCCGACGGCGGCACGCATGAGGCGGGGCTTCGCGCCGCTTTGACCAAGGGCATTCGCGGCTTCGGCGATCTCGTCGGCAACAAGAAGGCCAAGGACATCACCGCCGACGACGTGTTCAACGGCGTCGAGCTGATGCTCAGCGTGTTCATCCGCAACCCGCACTTCCAGAGCCAGACCAAGGACCGCCTGACCAGCCTCGAGGCCGCGCGCTTCGTCGAGGCCGCCGTCCGCGACCATTTCGACCATTATCTCGCCGACAATATGGACCGCGGTCGCGCCCTCCTCGGATCGATCGTCGAGCGCGCGGAAGAACGATTGCGCCGCCGCGCTGAGCGGGAAGTTCAACGGAAAACGGCGACCAGCGCGCGCAAGCTCCGCCTCCCCGGCAAGCTCACCGACTGCTCATCCGACGACCCCGAAGGCACCGAATTGTTCATCGTTGAGGGTGACAGCGCGGGCGGCTCGGCCAAGCAGGCGCGCAACCGCAAGACGCAGGCGATCCTCCCCATCCGCGGCAAGATCCTCAACGTCGCATCCGCCACCGCCGACAAGATCCGCGCCAACGCCGAGATCGCCGACCTCAACCTCGCGCTCGGCTGCGGCACGCGCGACAAGTTCAACGAGGACGCGCTGCGCTACGAAAAGATCATCATCATGACCGACGCCGACGTCGACGGCGCGCACATCGCGACCTTGCTGATGACCTTCTTCTTCCAGGAAATGCCGGAGATGGTGCGGCGCGGCCACCTGTTCCTCGCCCAGCCGCCGCTCTACCGCCTGACCGCCGGCGCCAAGACCTTATACGCGCGCGACGACGCGCACCGCGCCGAGCTCGAAGCGACCGAGTTCAAGGGCAAGAAGGTCGAGGTGTCGCGCTTCAAGGGCCTCGGCGAGATGAACCCGAACCAGCTCAAGGAAACCACCATGAGCCCGGACAGTCGCTCGCTCATCAAGATCACGCTGCCGGGGCCGTACGAGGAGCGCCAGGCGGCGCGAGACATCGTCGAGCGGCTGATGGGCCGCGACCCGGCGCTGAGGTTCGAATTCATCCAGAACGGCGCCGCGGCGGTGGATGAAGAGGCGATCGACGCCTGAGCATGAGATGACGTTCATCCTGTCGCCCCAGGCGATCACGATGCTGGTGCTGGTCGCGGTTGTTGCGGCGATGATCTGGGACAAGGTCAGGTCCGACGTTGTGGCACTTGCCGGTGCGGCCGCCCTGCTGTTGACCGGGGTAGTTCGCCCCATCCAAGTCCAGAGCGCATTTGCCAGCCCCGCGATCGTGGCCTTGGCGTCGATGTTCGTGATTGCTTATGCAATGGAGTTATCGGGCCTGCTCGACGCAACGATCAAGGGTCTGGTCGCGCTTTGTCGAAGAATCGGCCGCGCGGGCTTGTGGATTGTGATTGGCCTCGCGGGGGTCGCCTCAGCCTTCCTTAACAATACACCTATCGTAGTTCTTACCGCGCCTGTCGTGCGTGATGCCGCGAAGTCGCTCCAGCAATCGCCCAAACCCTATCTCATACCCCTGTCCTATGCTGCCGTTCTGGGCGGTGGCTGTACGTTGATCGGGACGTCGACCAACCTCCTGGTCAACGACATGGCGGCGGTGGCGGGACAGCCCAGATTCGGCTTGTTCGAGATCACTCCGGTTGGGTTGGCAATTGCCCTCGCTGGCGGGGTCTATTTGTTGCTTTTCAGCAATCGCCTGATCGCGAGCGAAGATCATTCTAGGGCTGAGCCTGACCGGCTCTCCGACTCACGCAAGGCCGGTCTAGCGGGCGGGCAGGTCGGATCGACGGAGGCGTTTGCGGCGGTCCGCACGTTTCAACCGCTCAAGGCATTCGCCTCACTTGTCGTCTTCGTGGGAGTAATCGCTCTGGCGGCGGCGGACGTCGCTCCGATCGCCGCCTGCGCATTCGCTGGCGCGGTCCTCCTTATCCTCTTGCGGGTGATCTCGGCGGACGAGGCCTACAGGGGACTGCGCCCCGACGTGTTGATGCTGATCGCGGGAATGCTGGTCCTCGGAATCGCACTTCGGGTCTCGGGCCTGGCGGAATCGGCGACGCATTCTTTGATTGCCATGCTCGAGGGATTGAGCCCGCTCGTCGCGTTGATCATTGTTTACGGCGCGACTTTGTTCTCAACGGAGTTGTTGTCCAATGCGACCGTCGCCGTACTATTCACGCCGGTTGCCGTGTCGCTCGCCGAAGCCGTGCACGCCAGTCCACGACCGTTCCTGGTAGCGGTCATGGCCGGCGGAAGCGCCGCGTTCGCGACGCCGTTCGGTTATCAGACGAATACGCTCGTCTATCAAATGGGCCGGTACAATTATCTCGACTTCGTGAAGGTGGGCCTGCCGCTCAACCTCATCACCTGGATCGTCGGGGTGCTCGCTATCCGCATTTATTTTCCCTTCTGACACCCGCCGAGCGTTAATTGGCATTTCTGCAAGTGGGGGCCGCCAATGAGTCTCAGTCCGTTTGACGCCGCGGCCATTCTGGTGGTGCTGGTCGCCACCTTCGGCTTTTTCAATCAGCGTTATCTCGGTCTTCCGGCATCGGTGGCGATGACCGGCATGGGCGCAATCGCTTCGCTGATCGTCATTGGCATCGATTTCATCATTCCCGCTGCCGGCCTTTCGGAGACCGCGGCTGCGTTCCTGACCGGGATCAATTTTCACACGACGTTGCTCGATGGAATGTTGTCCTTCCTGCTCTTCGCCGGAGCACTTCATGTCGACTGGGTTGAGATGCGGCGCGGACGGTGGCCGATCCTCGTCCTGAGCACCATCGGCGTGCTGGTTTCGACGGCGCTCATTGGCGGCGCCGTTTATTACGCGAGCAACTGGCTCGGGACTCGCATTCCGTTCGCCTGGTGCCTCGTGTTCGGGGCGCTAATCAGTCCTACCGACCCCGTCGCCGTGATGGGCGTCCTCAAGCGCACGAACTGCCCGCCTTCCCTGCAGGCGACAGTGGCCGGTGAGAGCCTCTTCAACGATGGCGTTGGCGTCGTCGTCTTTTCCATCATCCTCGCCGCTGCCTTGGGAGGCGGGGCCGTGGATGCTCCGGCGGCAGTGCTGGAATTTCTCAAACAAGCGGGCGGCGGCGTGCTGCTGGGACTTGCGATTGGATGGGTCGGCCTCGCCGCCATGAAAGCGATCGACGAATATAATGTGGAGCTGATGATCAGCCTTGCAATTGTCATGGGAGGTTATGCGTTTGGGCATGCGCTGGGCGTGAGCGGGCCGGTGGCGATGGCCGTCGCAGGCTTGTTGATTGGTAACGCTGGCGTTGCTCAAGCGATGAGCGAAATCACCCGCGATCATGTCCTCAAATTCTGGGCGTTGATCGACGAATTGCTAAATGCCGTTTTGTTCCTGCTGATCGGCCTCGAGATCATCGCGATTTCGCCAAGCCCAATCCTGCTGCTTCTTGGCGCGTTGACCATCCCGCTCCTGCTTCTCATCAGGATGATATCGGTCGCGGTCCCACTGACGGCGATGCGCACCCTGACCGGCCGCCCAGCGTTGGTGACGTTGGTTTGGGGCGGGCTGCGCGGCGGAATCTCGGTGGCCCTTGCCCTGTCCTTGCCGGTCAGCGAGCCAAGGACGGCGGTCCTGACCGTGACCTATGTCGTGGTGCTGTTTTCGGTGCTGGTCCAGGGCGGCAGTATCGCACGGGTCCTTCAGAAAGTGGGCCAACCATGTCAGACCGCCTCTTGAACCTGCGGGACGGGGGCTAGGCGCTCGCCTTGTTCTTTCGCGCGATCGCGATGAGGATTAGCGCGAAGGCCGCGAGGCGAAACAGGTAGATTGAGCCGCGCTCTTCATTCGACAGATTCGCCAGCGTTTGCGCTGCTTGGCCAAGGCCGAGCAATGCGAAAGCCAGCGCGAACGCAACAAAAAAGCCGTCCTGGGTTCGCTTCCAGAATTGGAAGAAGAACAGACCGGAGATGAGGAAGCCGAACGCGACGGCACCGGACAGGAAATCGTACATGGGCATGTCCTCAATCCTTTTCCGATTCCCCGACAAAGCCCCAGATCAACGACGCGATCGCGGCTAGAGACAACAACAGCCTCGGTAGCTGCAAGTCTACGTTCGGCCAGACCAGGAGGTCGACGACCAGGACGAGATTGTTTGCCGCAAGCAGCGAGAAGCAAAGGCTGCTCCAAAACAGCAACTTCATCCGGGATCGTTTGTAGCTCCGACCCAACAGTGCCGCGCACGCGGCGCTAGTGACCAAGCAGAGGAGGTATACGGCGCCCGCGAAGAATTCAGTCATCCCCGTTCTTCCGTATCTTGAACGCATTAGCGAATGCCACTGCGCTGCCCGCACTTGCCGTGACGATGGTGCGCCTGACCAAGTTTGGCCGGGTCCGGTAGAGTTCCTCGACCCGCTCCATGCATCGTTGCACATCTAGATTGGCCGGGGCGTAGCGCGCACCGGCCTCGTCGATCGACGCCAAGCCGGCAGCCAATAGGGCGTCCAGGGTCTTCGCCACAACCACTTCGCTGGCACGCAGGCCCGATACCAGATCCTGCTGGCACCACACGCGACCGTCGCGTCTCAACAGCAGCGCCAGCTCAATCGCCCACACTGACGGAAAGCTTCCTTGGATGAAGGCCAGGATCTCTTCTTCGGCTATGTCCGCGAAACCTAATGGTGGGCTAACGAAAGATAAGGGTAGCGCCGTCTCGCCTGATCGCAAGGGAGTAAGCAACTGTTTCCGGGGCGATTCAAAACATCCTTTCCTACAGCCCCTCTTCTATGTTCCAATTTGGTTGATGTACGGCGATACAAACGAACCACCCGCTAACCTCCCCTCCTCCGCCACCACCACCACCACCACCATCCGTCACGACGGCTGGACGGTCGAGCGGCAGACCCGCTTCCTGACCGCGCTCGCTGCGTGCGGCTGCGTGCGCGAGTCGTGCGCCGTGGTCGGCATGACCTATGGCTCCGCCTACAAGTTGCGCTCACGCGCTTCCGCGAAATCCTTCCGCCTGGCGTGGGACGCGGCGCTCGATTGTGCGATGAGCAGGCTCGAGACGGCAATGCTGTCGCGCGCGATCCACGGCGTTAGGCGCCCGGTCTTCTACAAGGGCGAACAGGTCGGCGAGTGGCGCTACCATGACGAGCGGCTCGGCATGTTCCTGCTGCGCTATCGCCGCCCGCTGCGCTTCGGGTCGCACCTCGACCGCTTGCCGCCGCCGGTCGAGCTCATCCCGCCGCCAGGCCTCGATGGGCCGCAGCCACCCGACCGCGACGAAGCCATGGAGGAGCTCGACTGGCAGCTCGGCGACCTGGAGGATGACGGCGACGACGCATCCTCGCGCGCGCGTTAGGGCGTGTACTTCGTGTACTTCGCGCCCGATCGCGGCACGCCGGGAACGGTATGAAAAGCCGATCGACGCCTAGTCGGGCCCGGATGCGAGCCCGTCGTTCATCGCCTCAATTACCTCTTGCAAGCGCGCGCCAATCTCTGGCCGATCGAGCTTGTCGATCAGCTCCTGCGCCGTCCGCAAATGATCCAATGCAAGTCTGGCGTCCCCATGGGCAGCCGAATCCAACTCGATGTCATTACTAGACATCTTACGCCTCCCGAGCCTGAGCCCGCCCCCACTTGGGCTCGTTACCTTTGTATCACCAGCGGGTGCCGGGATACATGGCCTGCTGTGCTGGGATATACGGCCTTAGGTCTAGGGCCGATCCTGGAGTGTCTCGGAAAGGTATTGTTCCAAAGCGGATCGAGCGCGGTCTGTGAGCTCGATGATTTCGGAGCGCCGGTCCGTGGGATGCGCGTGACGGCAGATCAGCCGCTCCTTCGCCAGATAGTCGATCCAGCGGAGCGCGGTCGTCATCGGCGCGCCGGACAATGTCGCCAACCGGCCGACGCTCAGCCGTGGCCCATCGCGGTCGTTGACGTAAAGCGCCAGCAGCATATCCCACGCCGGCTCGCCCAGCATTGCCTTGCTGACATAGTTCGTGCGGCGCAGCCGGGCCCGGCGAATCGCCTTGGCCAGCGCGATCCGCTGCGAATCAGTGTCGGTTGTTTGCTGGGGTCCGGCCGCGGCGGCTTCGCCAACCTGTGGTTGCGACCGGTTGACCAGCTGCCCGAGCAATTCAGATACTGCCAGGATATCGGAGTCATTGAGGCTTACCGTGCGCACCAGGCGCTTCTCGTTGTCGCCGCTCCCGTCCATGCTCAACCTACGTTAATGCCCAACGTTCGTTCCGCAACGCGGAAGGTTCACCCAACGTGGCACGAGTTCGGTCCGTGTTGGTGCTACATGCGTCCCTAACCAAGGTTAGGGTGTTGCTCTCGGTCGAAGACGAGAGGGAGACACGTTTTGACCCGACATAGCCGCATCGAACCGGCCAAGCAGCTGAAGCGCGCCTGGACCAAGCCAGTGGTCGAGGAGCTTTCGATGACTGACGCACTACTCAAGCTCATGAGGGCGGAGCGTGTACCCGCCCCGATGCTTGATCAAATCGCCCGGCTTGCTCGCGCGGCGCCCAATGCGGATCGGGACTAACCGATGCACGATCTGGTAACGAGTGAGCAGGCGCTTTTCGGGATTGATATCGCTGCTTTGTCTACCCGCGGCCTGCTTGCGATCGCGTTGGTCACCCTGGTTGCCCTGGGTTGCTGGTGCATCAGGGCACAGCTTCGCTAACGCCTGTTAACGATCTCTGCTAGTTAGGCGCTAAATAACTGGAATTTAAGTCTTTTGGCCGGCGCGTGCTGCTGATAGGCAGCGCCCTCTCCTCACTCGCGAGCCACCACATTGCTGATCAAAACCGTTAAGCTTCTTCCCGGAGATCTTGAATCCGTAGAGCGCGTCCTCTCGTCACTGGTTGAAGCGTCTGCGCGTGCTCCGGAAGCAGGCCCCGAACATTCGGCACCGGACCTGTTGCAGTTTGGCCGGCTGGTTTTTGCGCTTCGCCGTGACCGCTGCGAATTCCTGCATCCGGCGATGTTGGGCGAGCCAGCCTTCGACATGCTGCTTGCGCTGTATATCGCGGACGAATCCGCCGAAGTGACTCTCGCTAAGCTGGCTGACCTGTCGGGCGTGCCGCAATCGAGCGGGCTGCGCTGGATCGACTATTTGTGCTCGAAAAAACTGATCTTACGCACGCGGCACCCCAGCGATGGCCGGGCGTGGCTTCTTCGCCTAACGGAGACAGGCAGGGCCGCGCTCGACGGTCTGCTGGGCTCAATGCTCGGCCGGCTCACTGCATTCACCCAACGCAGTTGATTTCGTTGCCTATCGCCACCCGCACCTAGCAATTAGAACCAAGTCAAACGCGCAGCTCGGACGCGCGACACGCTGGGGAGGGAACGATGCGGACAGTTATGTTGATGGCGGGCCTGCTGGCGGCGGTCGCGACGCCGGCAATCGCCAAGGGCAAGGACGCGAAGGTCTGGGCCGCGGCGGAGCGGCTTCGCCCGGCGCAGCTCGAAATGCTTGAGCAGGTGGTCAATGTCGATTCCGGGACCGGCGACGTCGAGGGCGGGCGCAAGGTCGCAAGCGTGCTCGTCCCGCGCCTCAAGGCGCTCGGCATGGAGGTCGAGACCGTCGCCGCCGAAGCGCCGGATCTACCCGAGAACACTGTCGCTACCCTCAAGGGAACAGGCCGCGGCCGCATCCTGATGATCGGCCACATCGACACCGTCTTCGGCCGGGGCACGGTCGCCAAGTGGCCGTTCCGGACCGACGGCGACCGCGCCACCGGGCCCGGCGTCTCCGACGAAAAGGGCGGCGTGATCGAAGGGCTCTACGCGCTCCAGATCCTCCACGACCTCGGCTTCAGGGACTTCGGCCAGATCACCTTCCTCATCGAAACATCGGAGGAGCGCGGCTCGCCGGGGACGCAGGCGCTGATCAAGCGGTTGGTCGCCGACGCCGATGTCGAGCTGAACCTCGAGCCCGGCGACCCACCCGACGTGCTGACCGTCTGGCGCAAGGGCAGCACCACCTTCCATATCGACGTGAAGGGCCGCGCGGCCCATGCCGGCGTCGCGCCGCAGGACGGGCGCAATGCCGCGGTCGAGCTCATCCACCAGGTGCAGGCCGACGATGTGTTCCCCAAGTCGGGCGACGGCATCACCGCCAACCTGACCTTGATGAGCGCCGGCAGCCGGGAGAATATCATTCCGGAAAATGCCTCTGCCGCGATCAACGTTCGCGTCCGGGACAAGGCGGACTTCGATAAGGTCGATCAGGCGTTCCGGGCCAATGCGGCGAAGCCTGCCGTGTCCGACACGGCGGTCACCGTCTCCCGCACGCCCGCCTTCCCGCCTCTCGCGAGCAACCCGGCGACGGACGCGCTCGCGGCGCGGGCTGAAGCCATTTACGCCGGCATCGGCCGCAAGATCGGCCGCGGTGGTAATGGCGGCGCCTCGGAATCGGCGCTTGCTTATGAAGCGGGCGTGCCCGCGCTCGACGGGCTGGGCCCGGTCGGCGGCGGCTTCCATTCCGACAAGGAATATCTCGACCTGACGACCCTGACGCCGCGCCTGTACCTGCTCACAAAGCTGCTGATGGACCTCGGCCGCGACCCGCCAAAGCGCCGCTGACGGGGTTTGATGATCCCTTCGGTCAAAGGTCTGCGCCAATTCCTCGACGATGAGCAACAGGCGGCCTGGCTAGACGGCGCGCCACTGCCGGACGGCGATCGCCCAGAATCCGACGACCTCGAACAGCGCTTCAAATATGCCGGCCGGCTGGAGAAACTGCTCAAACATCCGCAGGCCGAGGACGTGCTCGACATCCTCAAGGCCTACGCTGAGCGCTGCATCCCCCTCCCGCGCACGACCGAGCGCTTCTACTGGTCAGTGTCGTGCCTGCCGAGCACCGACAAGACCTTCGCCCGGGTCAACGCCAGCTGGATGGAATTATTCGCGCTGCAACCGGACGGGGACGCCCTGCGCGCCCGCTTCGTCCTCCATCTGTCCGACTTCACCCGCGACGGCTCAACTGAGATCGATCAGATCGACACGGACCTCCTCGAAAGCTGCGTCGAGCGAGCCGAGGACGTCAGCCATTTCCCGTGGAAGGCGGACATCTTCGGGGTCAAGGTGAAGGGCGCACCCTCGATCCGCGCCTTCATCGCCCATCCACACGGGTTGCGCGCGATCCGCCGCTTCAACCTCACCTACATGAACCGCGGTCGCAACGCTTACCAGGCGAGCCATTGCTACAGCCTGGCAGACCATATGTTGAGCAACGGGTGACTTACGCGCTGCGTCGCCAGTCGAACGCCGGACGGTCGGCGACGAATGCCATCTGCGGCTCGCTCGACGCTTCGACGGCCTTCAATCGCTGGAGGAAGGCGTCGGCCAAGATCAGCCGGCGCTCGCGCGCGGCCGGGGTGATTGCCCGACCGGCCGCCGCCAGCTCCTCATTCGCCCTGCGGCGGAAAAATCTAACGTCGGATTCCATTCGCTTCGGGCCCCCCTTGAAGCGTTGACCCGTCCCCGAGTCGCTGAACGGGAATTTAACGCGACTTATCCACAGGTCGAGCCTCCCGCGCTCGCCGGCGACCGGGCTCTGCTCGATGGACGTGTCGGTCACAGTGATGTGAGAAATGGATTAGTCGACGCCGCAAGATTGGGCCGCATTGCTGACCTATGTTAAATAGCGAGCGGACTCGCGCTGCGTCACTTTCCTTAAGGGGAGGAAAGCCATGCCTTGTAATCGCCTGTCTCGCATCTTCCTTTCTATTCTGTCTGTAGTCGCGTTGTGCCTGCCGGCGGCCGCGCTCGTCCAACCGCTCGATGACGGGCGCCTTCATCTCAAGCGCCCGCAATTCGTGGTCACGGCGGTGAAAATCCACGCCGTCCACGAAACTCATACCAACTGGCCGGGCAATGATGAGGTCGAGGTGCTGATGTCCGACTTCACGACCGCCGGCGTGATGAGCGCCTGGTTCTACAACGTCGACGCGGGTGAAACCTTCGCGTTCAAGCCGGCGCTCTCGTGCATCCAACCCCAGGCAACCTGTGACCATGGCGTAACCGACGTCCATTTCCGCGTTGCTTTGTGGGAGAATGATACAGCGCCGCCGCCGTTCGCCAACTTCTGTTACGGCGATTTCGCGCCGGGCGATTATTGGTTCTCGCATGGCCTGTGCTCGGGTGACGATCTGATCGGTCATGCCGAAATCACCATGCCTCAAGCCGATCTGGTTGCGGCACTACCCACCGTGGGCGCATCCACCGACTACACGATCAGGCCGACGGGCGGGGATGGGAATTACCAGTTCACCTACCGGATTACCCGACTTCCGGACGCGGGACGCGACATCGTCATCCACGAGCCTCCGGTGGTAGTTGTCTACCCGATCTCGCTGGCGGCAACAGCCGCAACCAATCCTTCCCGCGCGGTGCTGACATGGTCAGGCGCTACGACCGCCAACGTCGACATTTATCGTAATGGCGTGAAGTTCGTCAGTACCGCCAACGATGGCGCGTTCGAGGACACGAGGCCGCCGGGCACTTACCAGTATCGGGTATGCAACGCCGGGACGACGGCCTGCTCTGCGGATGTGAGCGTCGTGGTCACCTAAGCCTTCGCCCTCGGCACTGGTTAAGTCGCGAAGTCTGGCACACACTGCCCGGATGACTTCTGGGCACCGGATCTCGCGCGGCTCGATGGCGATCGCGGCCTTCTCGACGATCGTCGAATGGTACGATTTCACCTTGTACCTCTATTTCGCGACGGTCTTGAGCCGCGTGTTTTTTGGCGGCGGCGCGAATAGCCTGCTCATCACGCTCGGCGGTTTCGCCATTGCCTATCTGATGCGTCCTCTCGGCGCCCTCGTCTTCGGCCACATCGGCGATCGCAAGGGGCGGCGGCACATGCTGTTGATGTCGGTGGCGGTGATGACGACGGCAATGCTCGCGACCGCGCTGCTGCCGACCCGAGCCGCGATCGGCCCGCTGGCCGGCTGGCTGCTGCTAGGCTTGCGCTGCGTGATGGGATTCTCGGTCGGCGGAGAATATACCGGTGTCGTCGCCTACCTGCTCGAAGGCGCTGCTGAATCGAAGCGCGGGCTAATCGCCTCCTCGGCTTCGGCGGCGAGCGAGGTCGGCGGCCTGCTGGCGGTCGCGGTCTCGGCCCTGACCGTCGCGTCGCTCAGCGAAGCGCAGTTGCAGGACTGGGGCTGGCGGATCCCGTTTTTCGTTGGCGCGCTGCTCGCGGGCAGCGTCGGCATCGCCCGGGCATCGATGCACGAAAGCCCGGAGTTCGAGCGCCAGCGAAGCGAAGGCACCTTGCCCGAAGTCCCGCTCCGCCATGCCCTCACCCACCACAAGGCCGGCATTGCCCGGTCGTTCGCCATCTCGGCGCTGGGATCGATCACTTATTATGTCGGAATCACTTACGTTCCGTCGTTCCTGACATCGGCCGGCGCGCTTCCAGAGCGTGATGCATTGTGGCTTTCGACGATCGCAGCGGTGATCGTGATTGTCGTCACGCCCTTCGCCGGTGCCTGGTCTGACCGGGTCGGCCGGCGCCGCGTGCTCGTCGTGCTCGCATTGCTTAGCGCACTACTCCCGATCAGCATGTTTTCCCTGATGGCCAGTGGCGCTCGCTGGCTCGCCTTGCTCGGTGCGGTCGCGCTGGCTGCGATCGCCGGGGCCTATAGCGCGGTCGGTGCGGTGGCAACGGCCGAACAATTCCCCGGCGAGGGCCGGATCACCGGCCTTGCTTTGGGGGCAACCGCGGCAACCGCAGTCTTCGGCGGACTAACGCCCTACGTTGCCCAGCTTCTGGTCGAGCGGTCGGGCTGGACCACGGCGCCCGGCGTCATGATTGCAATCGTCGCGCTCGCCGTGCTGCCTGTCTTTTGGATGATGCGAGAAACCGCGCCGCTCAGCGCGAGCCGAAGCCCGTCAGCATCGTCTTGATCGTCTTGAACAGGATCAGGATGTCGAGCCAGGGCGAGAAATATTTGATGTAATAGAAGTCGTACTGCAGCTTGCGGTGCACCTCGTCGACTTCGGCGACATGGCCCTGGTTGACCTGCGCCCAGCCCGAAATGCCCGGCTTCACCACATGGCGATAGCGGTAAAAGGGGATTTCGCTCGTGTACCAGACCGACAGCACCTCTGCTTCCGGACGCGGTCCGATCCAGCTCATCTCCCACTTCAGGATGTTGAAGATCTGTGGAAGCTCGTCGACCCGCAACGTCCGCAGCACCTTGCCGACTTCGGTGATGCGGTCGTCTTCATCCTTGGTCATGGCCGCGCTGCGCGCGTCCTCGAGCTCCATCGGCCGCATGGTCCGAAACTTGTAGACGGTAATCCTGCGTCCGGCGTGTCCCACCCTCGTCTGTCTGAACAGCACCGGGCCCCGGCTTTCGATGCGGATGGCGAGCGCAATGACCGCCATGACAGGCAGGGCCACGGGCAGCATGATCACTGCAAAGAGGAAATCCGACAGGCCCTTGAGGTAAAAATAGCCGCGCGCCGGAAGCAGCGAGCCGAAGCTGTTCTCCGAGAGATGTTCGAGCTCGACCCGACCGGTCAAGGATTCTGCAAGTTGCTTGACCTGGTAAACGATGCGCCCGTCGAGCGCGGCATCGGCAAGAAATGCCTCCCACTCGTCGGGCAGGTCGGCACCGAAATCTGCAACGATGGCGTTACAGCCGCGCGCGTCGGACAGGCGCGCCCGCTTCAGCAGCACCCAGTCGATGCTGTCGATCTGGTCGATCCGCTCTGTGCCGCCAATCGGGACCACGGCGATCCGGCGGCGAATGCGCCGATCGGTGTAGATGTTCAGCGCGTAGAGGAATGTGACGTGCAACAGGAATCCGGCGGCAAGGCCGAGACGGTCGTAGGGAAAGCGCGTCAGCACGAACCAGGTCACCACCAGACCGTGGCCGGTCAGTGCAGCGGGGAGAATGACCGAGCTTCGCCGGATGCCCGGATAGGTTTCGATCGACAGCCGCATCCAAAAACCGATGATGATCGCGACCGCATTGCCGAACAGGTCGTTGAGCGTTGCCGCTTCCAACATCAGACCCGGAAGCGGAGCGCGCGCGAGCCAAGGCAGGAGCGCACCAATCGCCAACGCGCCGGCGAGCTGGAAACGCTTACGGGCGAGGATCGATACGCGCGCCGCGCCGGCCACGCGTTCAGGACGCCCCGCGCTACTCTTCAGCGTGGCCAAGCGTGAACCCGGAGGTCAGGAAGGAAGACGGCACACATCCCGCTAACGCCTTAGTTCAGTATGCGGCCGGCTATAACCCCGGACGGCCGCGCCCTACGCCATAATAAGCAAGGCCCGCTTCTTCGGCCTCCTCGCGATCATAGACGTTGCGCAAGTCGACAAGCACCGTCCCGCGCATTGAATCTGCTACTTTCTCAAGATCCAGCGCGCGGAATTCGTCCCATTCAGTGACGATGACCAGGGCATCGGCGCCCTCGGCGGCTGCGTAGGCATCATCCACGAATTCTATCCCCGACAAGACTTTCATGGCCTGCTCTGTCGCAACCGGGTCGAACGCCCGAACGGTCGCCCCGCGCTTTACCAGCGCCTCAACCAGAGGAATCGAGGGTGCATCGCGCATGTCATCGGTGTTGGGCTTGAACGCCAATCCCAAGACCCCGACGCTTTTGCCTTTCAAGTCGCCACCGAGCCCGCGCTCCACCCGATCGACCATGCTGTTCTTGCGATCATCGTTCACCTGGACGGTGGTCCTGACGATCCGTTGGTCGACACCGGCATTCTCGGCGGTCTGCAGCAACGCCAGCGTGTCCTTGGGAAAGCAGCTGCCGCCATAACCGGGGCCCGCGTGCAAAAACTTGGCGCCGATCCGGTTATCGAGACCGATGCCGCGGGCGACGTCCTGAACGTCGGCGTCGACGGCCTCGCATAGGTCCGCGATCTCGTTGATGAAGCTAATCTTGACCGCGAGGAAAGCATTGGCGGCATATTTGGTAAGCTCGGCAGTGCGGCGCCCGGTGAACAGGATCGGTGCGCGGTTGAGGAAAAGCGGCCGGTAGATTTCCTTGAGCACTTCCTGCGCGCGCTCGTCCTCCGCCCCGACTACGATGCGATCGGGGTGCTTGAAGTCGGCGATCGCAGCGCCTTCTCTCAGGAACTCCGGGTTCGAAGCGACCGACACGTCCGTCGCCCCTTCCTCACGGAGGATCTGCTCGATCTGATCGCCCGTGCCGACGGGGACGGTCGACTTGGTGACCACCACGGTTCCGGGCGCGATCACCTTGGCAAGCTCCCGCACGGCTTCGAACACGTAGGTGAGGTCTGCATGGCCGTCGCCGCGTCGCGCCGGCGTGCCCACGGCGATGAACACGGCCTCCGCGCCTCTCACGCCTTCGACCAGATCCTTGGTGAAGGTCAGACGGCCATGGTCGGCATTGAACTTGACCAGGGCCTCGAGCCCCGGCTCCCAGATCGGCATCTTGCCGGCATTGAGGCCGTCGATCTTGGACTCGTCCTTGTCGACGCAGCACACCCGATGTCCGAAATCGGCGAAGCAGGCGCCGGATACCAATCCGACGTAACCAGTGCCGATCATCGCGATGCGCATGCAAGCTCTCCTGAGGAATGGCGCGGCTCTTAGCCGGTGGCGCGCGGCATGAACAAGCGCGTCCTTATCGACGGAAAGCCCAATTTTGTGAGCGATACCGATCCAACGAGACTAAAGGAGCGCTCGCCATGACCAATATCGATCTCGACCGCGCCGTCCTCCTTCCAATCGACATGCAGCAGGCGTTCGACCGGCCGCCCTGGCCTCGCCGCTGGAATTCGGACGTCGACGCAAACGGGCTGGCGCTGCTCGACGCCTGGCGGGCCGTAAATCGCCCGATCATTCACGTCCGCCATGACTCGGTTCAGCCTGGATCGACCCTTGCACCGGGACTCCCAGGGAATGACTTCCGCCCGGGCTTTGGTCCGAAGGACGGCGAAGCGCTGATTACCAAAAGCGTCAATTCAGCCTTTATCGGCACCGACCTCGATGCGCGGCTCAAGAAGCTTGGGGCCAAGCACGTCGTCGTTTTCGGCATTTCGACCGACATGTGCGTGTCGACGACCGTCCGAATGGGGGCGAATCTTGGCTGGGACATGGTCCTTGTCCCCGACGCCTGCGATTGTTTCGATTTGCCCGACCCCTCCGGCGACGGCTGGATCTGTGCCGACGAGGTCCAACGCGTTCATGTCGCGACGCTTGCGTTCGAGTTTTGCCGCGTGTCGGCGACCGCTGAGCTAACGAGCGTGCCAGCCGCTGCCTAAGGCCTAGTTTTCGCCGCAAATTCCCTATATTGGCGCGGCCCTTCCGATGAACGTTACATCGCTCCCCAAGCCCCCGCGCGTCGGGCTGGTCTCACTCGGCTGTCCCAAGAACTTGGTCGACAGCGAGCGGATCATGACCAAGCTGCGCTCAGACGGCTACGACATGTCGCCCGATTATGCGGGTGCTGACGTGGTGCTGGTCAACACCTGCGGCTTCCTCGATTCCGCCAAGGAAGAGAGCCTCGAAGCGATCGGCGAAGCGATCGCCGAGAACGGCCGCGTGGTCGTCACCGGCTGCATGGGCAAGGAAGCGGACGTCATCCGCGAGCGTTTCCCTGATGTCCTCGCGATTACCGGGGCGCATGAATATGAGCAGGTGGTCGGAGCAGTGCACGAGGCCGCGCCGATGCCGGCCAACGCCTTCCTCAACCTGGTCCCCGAAAGCGGGCTAAAGCTCACACCGCGCCACTACAGCTATTTGAAAATTTCAGAGGGCTGCAACCATCGCTGCGCCTTCTGCATCATCCCGCACCTGCGCGGTGACCTCGTCAGTCGCAGGCCGGACGCGATCCTGCGCGAAGCCGAGAAACTGATCGCCGCCGGCACCAAGGAACTGCTGGTCATCAGCCAGGATACATCGGCTTATGGCGTCGACATCCGGCACCAACCGCGGATGTGGAAGGGCGAGGAGGTTCGCGCCCACATGACCGACCTGTCGCGCGAGCTTGGCAAGCTCGGCGCCTGGGTACGGCTTCACTACGTCTACCCCTACCCTCACGTCGACAACGTCATTCCGTTGATGGCGGAAGGCCTCGTGCTCCCCTACCTCGATATCCCGTTCCAGCACGCCAGCCCCAAGGTGCTGCGCGCGATGAAGCGGCCGGCGAACGACGCCAAGGTTCTGCAGCGCATCCGCTCGTGGCGTGAACAGGTGCCCGATCTCGCGATCCGCTCGAGTTTTGTCGTCGGATTCCCGGGCGAGACCGACGAAGACGTTGCCTATCTTCTCGCCTGGCTCGAAGAAGCGCAGCTCGACCGGGTCGGCGCGTTCAAGTTCGAGCCAGTCGAAGGCGCGCCGGCGACCTCGATGGGCGAGCAAGTGCCCGACGACTTGAAGCAGGAGCGCTACGAGGCCGTGATGGCGCTGTCGGCGCGCATTTCAGCGCAGAAGCTCGAGGCGAAAGTCGGCTCCATCATCGACGTCCTTATCGATGCCGTTGACGACGAGGGCGGCGCGACCGGCCGGTCGAAGGCGGACGCGCCCGAAATCGACGGTGAAGTGCATTTGCGCGGCGCCGGTGGGCTGAAGCCGGGCGATATCGTGTGCGTAAAGGTCGAAGATGCCGACGAGCACGACCTATTCGGGGTGCCGGCCTAAAATCCCGCGCTTCGCGGTCAATTCGCCGCAGCCCGTCGAATACCCGCATTAAATCTTGAGCTTGGTGCGTGCAATTTGAGCCGAATAGGCGCAAGGCGTTAAAACTGCGCTGGAGACTCGGTCATGCGTAAGACCCCTGCGAAGCTCACTGCGGTTGCCGCTGCTACTGCTATTCTCCTCACATCCACTGCCGCTCTGGCTGACACGCCTGCCCCCGCGGCGGCGCTCCAGACCCAGAGCTCGTGGATGGAGCTGAGCATGCTATCGCCCGTGGGAACCGCTGCCTTGGGCGGCGCTGCGACCGCTGCGGCCCAGCCGGCACCTCCGCCGCGGCCTTCGGCCTACGGCCGGTTCGCTCCTCCGCCGATTCCCGTGCTCGCCGTATGGCTCGCGACGTTGCTTACTATGGTCTACATCGCGACGAAGAACGAGCATCACGAGGTCCCGGCGCCGAACAGCCCGGCCTGATCAGTCTCAGGCGTTTTTCGGCAGGGCGTAAGCGATCACGCTGTCGCCCATCGGCGTTTCCATGAAGTGATGGCCGCCAGCGAAGATCACCAGATACTCGCGCCCGCCCTGTTCATAGACGATTGGCGTCGCCTGGCCGCCCGCCGGTAAAGCGGCGCTCCACACAGTCCTGCCGGTCTTCAGGTCGATGGCGCGGATCAAATCATCCGTGGCCGCCGCGACAAAGACCAGGCCGCTCGCCGTCGTCACCGCGCCGCCATTGTTCGGCGTTCCGATCGAGAATGGCAGCAAGGTCGGGAGGTTGAACGGCCCATTGCGCCGCGCCGTGCCGAACGGGCGGTCCCAGATCGTCTTGCCGGACGAAATGTCGATCGCGCGGATGCCGCCATAAGGCGGGCGCTTGCACATCAATTTGGTGAACGGCATCCGCCAGCCAGCATTGACCTTTACCGCGTAAGGAACGCCCCATTGCGGGTCGGTCTGGTGGGAGTTAGCCGATGGTCCGCCGCTCGCGAACCGCGGCTTGATCCCAAGCTTGTCGGCCTCAGCGCGCGGAATGAGCCGGACGTAATTGGGCATGTCATTGTAATTGGCGATGATCACGCCGCGTACCGGGTCGATCGAAACGCTGCCCCAGTCGCTGCCGCCATTGTAGCCGGGGTACTGGACGGTGAATTTGTCGGCGGTGGGCGGTGTGAAATAGCCGCGGTAATCGGCCCGGCGGTACTGGATGCGGCAGATCATCTGGTCGATCGGCGACATCCCCCACATGTCGGACTCCAGCAGCGGCGGCTTGCGCAGCGTATTCCACAGCGACACGATCTGGGTAGGCGAGCGTTCCTGCGGTTCGATCCCGCCAAGCGGAGCCTTGATCGTCCCGATCGGCGCCAGCGGCTTTCCGGTCGCCCGGTCGAGCACATAGAGGTCGCCCTGCTTGGACGGGATGAGGAGCGCCGGCGCGCCTTTGTAGTCGATCAGGCTCGGCTGGCTGCCGATGTCATAGTCCCAGACGTCCTTCTTGACGGTCTGGAAGGTCCAGCGCAGCCGGCCCGTGGTCGCGTCGAGCGCCACCACCGCGCTGCTGTACTGGTTCTGCAGGGGAGTGCGGCCAGTGGAGATATAGTCGTCCGCGGTATTGCCCATCGGGACATAGACCAGGCCCAGCTTTTCATCGCCCGCGCTCGTGGTCCACGAATTGGGCGTCCCGCGCGCCCAGGTCTGGCCCTTGGGCGGATAGCCGGTCCAGTCGGGGTGCTGCATGTCCCACGCCCAGGCGAGCTTGCCGGTCTTGGCGTCGAAGCCCTGAATTACGCCGGAGGGCGCGCAGCGGCACTGGCCGTCGAGGATCTGGTGTGGAACCACGATGATGCCGCGAACGATCGTCGGCGCGGAATTGATCGATGCGGAACCGGGCGAGACCCAGCCCATGCCGATCTTCGTATCCTGCTGGCCGGTACCGTTGAAGTCGGTGCAGGGCCTGCCGGTGAGCGCATCGACCGCGATCAGGCGGCTGTCGAGCGTGCCTTCGATGATCCGGGCCGCGCAGAGGCTGTTCGGGGCGGCGCCCGGGACTTTGTAATAGGCCAGGCCGCGGCAAGCGGTGGTGTACGGGATCCAGGCGTCGGGCACGTGCGGGTCGACGCGCCACACGGGTTTGCCGGTAGCTGCGTCAAGCGCGAGGATGATGTTCTTCGCGGTGCAGGTGTAAAGCAGGTTGCCCGCCTTCAGCGGCGTATTCTCGGTGCCGTAGAGCTTCTGATAATCGGCGCTCGCCGGCATGCCGCCGGTGTGCACTTCCCATGCCTTCTGAAGCTTGCCGACATTGTCTGGATTGACCTGCGTCAGCGGGGAAAAGCGCCAGGCGGCATTCGTGCCGCCGTAGGTCGGCCAGTCCGCGCCAGTCGAAAGCCCGGACGGATCCGACATCCCCGGCGAACTTTGCGCCGGGAGTGCAGCAATGGCGCTGACGCTATTGCCGAGCGCGGCAAAACTTATTGCGACGAACAATATGGCGGCGGCGATGCCGCCCCCGGCGAATTTCCATCGGTTAGGCGCGCGCGTGAGCGTCGCCATCACCAAAAGCACGGCGATAAGCAGCACGAGCGGCGCGACCAGCCAGGGGATCATTGCCCAGGCGTTGTCGCGAGCTTCCGAAAAGCCCCAGATCGCGCTGAGAGCGAATAAACCGAGGTAGATCCAGCCGCCCAGCAGGCGGCCACGGAACAGGAAGAAAGCAGACGCGAGCATCGCGAGACCGGCAATCAAATAATAAGGCGAGCCGCCTAGCGCGAGCAGCCAAGCGCCACCAATGGTGAGCACGATCCCGATCAGAGCCATGATCCCTGCCAGGATGATTCCGGAAATGCTGCGCTTCATCGCTCGCCTCCCTATCCGCCGCTTCCCCGTAACGGGTCGCGGCAGCGGCGCGTTCCATGAACTCACTGTAATGAAAGTTTGACGGGTGGCCCTGACGCGGCGCCGGCTTTAGAGCCCCACTATGACCGATTTCGCTTCGCTCCTCGTCGCTGACCGCGAGCAAAAAGCCCGCCCCATCCATCTCGTCGACAAGCAGAGCTTCGAGGCCTGGCTCAAGAAGCGTCCGGCGGAAGACCGCAGCCTCATCGAAGCGATGCGGTTCGACGGAAAGACTGCCAATGCCTTCGTGATCCTACCGCGCGGTGGGGAATTCGAAGTGGTCAGCGCGGTCAAGAACACGACCGAGTTATCCCCATGGTGCCTTGCAAAGCTCGGTGAGAGCTTGCCGGAGGGAAGCTACAAGCTTGCTGCGGGCGAACCGGGCAACGCCGCACTGGGCTGGCTCCTCGCGCAGCATAGGTTCGATCAATATCGCTCGAAGAAGGAAGAGGAGCCGGAGCGCGGTCCGCGCGTGCTGGTGACCGGCGAGGTCGCGCGCATCGATGCGATGGTGCGACTTGCTGATGCAACTGCTCTTGTCCGCGATCTGGTGAACACGCCCGCTGCGGACCTTGGACCGGCGGAGATCGAGCGCGCTGTGGCCGACGAAGCCAAGCGGTGCGGCGGGCATTTGCGCGTCACTTCGGGCAGCGAGCTCACGAAGGGCTATCCGCTGATCGCGGCGGTTGGCGGTGCTGCCACAGACGCACGCGCCCCTCGCCTGATCGAGTTCGAATGGGGGAAGGCAGGCGACCCGCGCATCGCGATCGTCGGCAAGGGTGTGTGCTTCGACAGCGGCGGCCTCGACCTCAAGTCGGCGAGCGGCATGCGCCTGATGAAAAAGGACATGGGCGGGGCGGCGCATGCGCTGGCGCTGACGCGGCTAATCACCCTCGCGCGCCTGCCCGTTCGGCTTCATTTGCTGATTCCAGCGGTCGAAAACGCTGTTTCGGGCGGCGCCTACCGTCCCGGCGACGTGATCAAGTCGCGCAAGGGTCTGTTCGTCGAAATCGACAATACGGACGCGGAAGGGCGGCTGATTCTGGCGGATGCGTTGACCCGGGCATCGGAAGAGAACCCCGAACTGATCGTCGATTTCGCGACCTTGACGGGGGCGGCGCGGATTGCGCTTGGCCCGGACCTCCCCGCGTTCTTCGCCAATAATGACGATCTTGCCGCCGAGGCGGAGCAGTCTGCGCGCACCACCGAGGACCCGATCTGGCGGATGCCGCTGTGGGAACCCTATGACGAGATGCTGAAGAGCGACCTTGCCGATTTTGCCAACGCCGTGAATTCGCCCATGGCGGGCTGCATTACCGCCGCCCTGTTCCTCAAGCGCTTCGTGCCCGAGGGAACGCGCTGGGCGCACCTCGATACTTATGCCTGGCGAGATCAGGCCAAGCCGGGTCGCCCAAAAGGGGGCGATGCGCTCGGCCTGAGGGCCGTTTTTGCCCTGCTCGAAGGACTCTATTCAGGCGATTGACGGCCCGTTTCGCCGAAAAATAAGGATTTTTAAGGTCACGCACCTGCAACAATTCGCGTCCTTGCCTGTTTAATTCCCGAACTACGCGGCACGAGACGGAGACGAGCAGTCATGAGCGAAGTTTCGCTTACCGGCTGGATGAAGGCGCTTATCGCCTATGTCCGCTCGGGCGAACCGGATCTGACCAATCGGCAGATGGCCCTGTTGATGATGGTTTACCTGACCCCCGGCCCCCACACGGTGCGCGGGCTCGCGCGAGTACTCGGCGTGTCCAAGCCCGTCGTCACTCGCGCCTTGAATACGCTCGGCGCGCTCGGCTATCTCCGCCGCGAGAGGGACCAGGACGACCGCCGCAACGTGTTCGTGGTTCGCACCAACAGCGGGGCAGAATTTCTTGAAGGCTTCAAGCGTAACCTCCGCGAGGACGGCGACAGCAACTCAGCGGCCCACCGTCCAATCATCGGGCAAGCACCCGCCTACGCTCACCAGCGTTGACGATTTCGCGCTGACTGGCCCGTCGGACCCACCCGACGCGCTGTTCAATGCCTTCCGCAAGGACCTGGCCGACGTCGCGCTGACCCATCGGGTAATCGCTTCCCATTATGCCGAGCCGATCCAACGGACCATCATCGCGGATACGTTGCTGCGGGATGCACCCTCGGAAGGCGCCGAAGTGGTGCGCGAGCTGATGCCCGGCGATCCATTCATGATGCTGGACGACAGTGTCGGCTGGGCGTGGGGCTACGCCGGGGAGGACGGCCGCGTCGGTTACGTCCGCAGCGAGGCGGTCGGCGGCTAGCGAAGGACCGAGAACTGGAGCCAAGCCAGCTCGTAAACGCAAGTGACGATCAGCAATGTAATGACCGCTAGGATGGCATAGTCCCGTCTCGGGGCCTTGGGCCGCCGCGAAGGAAACAACAGCCAGGCGGAAACCGCGGTCATGAAAAGCGTAATCAGGGCCGCCTTTTGCAGCAGACCCACAACTGTCCCGCGCACATGCTCGGTTCCCTCGGCGACGCTCGTGCCGTGAGGGCTCATGCCCAACGCCGTGCCCCAGGCGATAACCGCCGCGAAGAGCAGCAGGCCGCCCATGAACATGCGGCCGCGGCCGATCCCCCGATTCCTCACGACCGCTTCCTCACATCTGCCCCCGCTGGCGGCGGATCGCATACCATTTGGCTACATTGGCGTTGTGCTGCGCCAGGGTATCGGCAAACACATGGCCGCCGGTGCCGTCGGCAACGAAATAAAGCGCCCTGGTCGCTGCCGGGTGAAGCACCGCTTCGATGCTCGCCTTGCCGGGATTGGCGATCGGGCCGTTCGGGAGTCCCGCACGACGATAGGTATTGTAGCCGTTGTCGGCGTTGAGCTCGGAGCGGAGGATCCGCCGGCCCAATGGCTTACCCTTGGTCACGGGGTAGATAACCGTCGGATCGGCATCCAGCTTCATGCCGATCTTCAGGCGGTTGCAATAAACGCCGGCGATCATCGGCCGCTCGGACGCCTTGCCCGTCTCCTTCTCCACGATGGAGGCCAACGTGATCGCCTGCTCAGGCGTCGCCACCGGGCAATCCGAGGTGCGCTTGGCCCACAGCGCATTGAGCGTCCTGGTCATCGCGGACTGCATGCGGCCGACAACCGAGGCGCGGGTTTCACCGCGCTCATAGCCGTAGCTGTCTGGAAGCACCGAACCTTCCGCGATCGGCGGCGCGGCGCCGGCGAGATAGGAATTGGCGGCAAGCTTCTCGCTGACGATGATCGACGGCATGCCTTCGGTCACGGTGATCAGGCGCTGCACGGGCTTTCCGTGCTGGAGGAGGTCGAGGATCGCCGCGCCGCCCATGCCCCTGGGTATTTCAAACTCTCCCGCCTGGATCGGGTCGCTGGAACCGAGCAGCCGCGCCATCACGTAATAGGTACGTTGCGATCCGGGGATCGCGCCTTGCTTATTGAGCTGGCGCGCGACCGAGCCCACGGTCGAACCCTCTTCGACAATGATCGTGTGCGGGCCAGCCTTCGGGCCCGGACCCCACCACAGAAGGTAAACAGCGATCAGCGCGGCAAGGGCCAGCCCGGCCGCGATCAGCGGCAGTCGCCTCACACGGCCTTCAGGATCAGCGAGGCGTTGGTGCCGCCAAAGCCGAAGCTGTTGTTGAGCGCGGCGCGGACCGGGCGCTTCTTTGCTTTGTGCGGGACGAGGTCCACGCCTTCCGTGCCCTCGTCCGGATCGTCGAGGTTGAGCGTCGGCGGCACGATCTGGTCGCGGATCGCCAGGATGCAGAAGATCGCCTCGACCGCGCCGGCGCCGCCGAGCAGGTGGCCGATCGCGGACTTGGTGCTGCTCATCGACGCGCCGTGAAGGTCGTCGCCAAGCACTCGCTTTACCGCCGCGAGCTCGATCGTGTCGGCCATGGTCGACGTACCGTGCGCGTTGACGTAGTCGATGTCCTCGGGCTTGAGGCCGGCCTTCTTCAGCGCCATCCGCATCGCGAGTTCGGCACCGCGGCCTTCAGGATGCGGCGCCGTCACGTGATAAGCATCGCCCGACAGGCCGTATCCGACCACTTCGGCATAGATTTTCGCGCCGCGCGCCTTGGCGTGCTCATATTCCTCGAGCACGACGACGCCCGCGCCCTCGCCCATGACGAAGCCTTCGCGGCCCTTGTCGTAGGGACGGCTGGCCTGCTCTGGCCGGTCATTGAATTCGGTGTTGAGCGCGCGCGCCTGGGCGAAGCCCGCGACGCCGAGCGGGTTGATGGTGCTTTCGGCACCGCCGGCCAGCATGATGTCGGCATCGCCGTCCTTGATCATGCGGGCGGCGTCGCCGATCGAGTGGGCGCCGGTCGAGCAGGCCGTCACGACCGAGTGGTTGGGGCCCATCAAGCCATATTTGATCGAAACCTGGCCCGAAGTGAGGTTGATCAGCCGGCCGTGGACGAAGTGCGGGCTGACCCGCCCCGGGCCCTTCTCGGCCAGGACCAGCGACTCGCTCTCGATCCCCGGCAGACCGCCGATGCCCGAGCCGATGGAAACGCCTGCGCGCTCCTTCTCCTCGTCGGTCATGTCGGTGAGTCCCGCGTCTTCCAGCGCCTGTCCGGCGGCGTCGATCGCGTAGACGATGAACGGGTCCACCTGGCGCTGGACCTTATGGTCGACACGCTTGTCGGGATCGAAACCGTAGGGGTGATCCTTCGGCTTCACCTCGCCCGCGATCTTCGCCTTCTGATCGGAAACGTCGAAGCGAGTGATGAGCGCGATTCCGCTCTTTCCGGCGATGAGGTTTTGCCAAGTTGTCTCAACGTCGGCGCCCAGGGGCGTCACGAGACCCAAACCTGTCACGACGACACGGCGCATCATTTCAACTCCGTCATGGCTCCAAAACAAACGGCCCCCCGATTGTGTTCGGGAAGCCGTTCGTGCCGCGTTTCGGCGTTAAGCGGGCGGCAGAACTCGGACCCGATCAGCCCTTGTTCTGGTCGATATAATCGATCGCGTCGCGAACGGTGGTGATCTTTTCGGCGGCATCGTCCGGAATCTCGACTCCGAACTCTTCCTCGAACGCCATGACCAGCTCGACAATGTCGAGGCTGTCGGCACCGAGATCGTCGATGAAGCTCGCGTCTTCGGTGACCTTGTCGGCCTCGACGCCGAGATGTTCGACGACAATCTTCTTAACCCGATCGCCAGTCTCGCTCATGTGAAGCTTCCTCCGTTATTGCTTTTGCGGCAGCCCTAGCGGCGGCGATGTTGCCCCGCAAGTGCGCCGGCCTTGGTGCAAGTCGTCCGCGCGGCTAACTGTCGCGCATGATTTCCCGTTCCCTGACGCCCGGAGAAATTGCGCTTGCGCGGCCGATCTTCAAGGATGCGGTCGATTATTCACGCGTCCGGCTGATCAAGGGCAAATGGTGGCCGTTCCAGCCAAGGAACGCGGCGATGGCGCCGATGGGCAACATTTACTTCCATCCGGACGGCGGCGGCTGGTCCGAGGATTTCGCGAATGAGGACGTTCGCCGGCAGGCCTTTTTCATTCATGAAATGACCCATGTCTGGCAGGCGCAGGCCAAGGGCAGCTTTTACCTGCCGCTGATGCGCCACCCCTTCTGCCGCTACGATTATGCGCTGACGCCGGGAAAGCCGTTCGACCGCTACGGCCTCGAGCAGCAGGCCCAAATCGTCACCCACCGTTTCCTCGCGGACCACGGGGTTCCGACGCCGGTCCTTCCGCCTGCAGACCTGCTGCCATTCGGGGAAATCGCATGAGCGAGCATGTCGCGGTGGTCGGCGCGGGCGTGTTCGGTGCCTGGACCGCGCACCGGCTGCACCAACAGGGGTATCGCGTCACCCTGATTGACGCCTGGGCGCCGGCGCATTCGCGGGCGTCATCGGGCGGAGAATCGCGCCTGACGCGCGGCGCCTACGGCAAGGACCAGATCTATACCCGAATGGCGTTCGACAGCCTCGCCGAGTGGAAGGCGCTGAGCCAAGATGCCGGCCTGCCGATCTTCCATGAGTGCGGGGTTTTGTTCTTCTTCCCCACCGAAGAGCCCTATTTCCGCGACAGCGTCGCCGCGCATGAGGAGCTTGGCCTGGTCACCGAGGTACTGAGCCAGGCCGAAATGGCGCGCCGCTTCCCGATGATCGACTTCGACGGGATCGAAGTTGGCCTGCTGGAGCCGCAGTTCGGGGCGCTGATGGCCCGGCGCGCGGTCCAAACGCTCGTCGATCGGTTCGTTCGCGCTGGCGGTAATTACCTCGAAGCTGAGGTGCAGGCGCCAGGAACGGATTTGGGCACGCTCACCGAAATTCCGCTGTCCACCGGTGGTAGCATCGCCGCGGATCGCTTTGTCTTCGCGCTGGGACCTTGGCTGCCGAAGCTGTTCCCCGATGTGATTGGCGAGCGAATCCTGCCGACCCGTCAGGAAATATTCTTCTTCGCACCGCCCGCCGGTAGTGGCCGCTTCGCACCGGGCACGATGCCGTGCTGGGCGGACTTCAACCACGGCGACATGTTCTACGGCTTTCCCGACCTCGAAGGCCGCGGGGTCAAGTTCGCGCACGACGTTCACGGGCCGGTGGTCGATCCCGACACGCAGGACCGGCGTGCGACCGAAGAGGCGCTGGCCGAGGTTGTCGCCTTCAGGGATCGGCGTTTTCCGCTGCTCCGCGACGCCCAACTGACGGAGGCGCGCGTCTGCCAGTACGAGAATAGCTCGAATGGCGACTTCCTGATCGATTTCCATCCGGGCCACGGCAATGTGCTGCTGGTCGGCGGCGGGTCGGGCCACGGCTTCAAACATGGCCCGGCGGTCGGTCGCTATGCTGCCGATCGTCTGTTTGGTTCAGTGGAGCCGGAGTTGCGCTTCAGTCTCGGATCAAAAAGCGAGGCCCATCAGCGCGACATCTATTAGGGCTTCTTCGCGACCCCGACGAGAGCCGGCCGCAACAGCCGGTCCTTCATCATGTAGCCGGCCTGCATTTCCTCGACGATCGTCCCCGGCTCGGCTTGGTCGGTGGGGATTTCGATCATCGCCTGGTGGCGGTGCGGGTCGAGTTCCTCGCCGATCGACTTGATCCGGCTAATGCCGTTGCGGGAAAAGGCCGCTTCGATCTCGCGAGCCGTGGCTTCAATGCCGGCCAGGAACTGGCTCGCGACCTTGTCGGCGCGAAGCTCGTCGTTGACCGCAACGAGGGCCCGCTCGAGGTTGTCCTTGATCGCCAGCATATCGCGCGCGAACGACGCGGCGGCATAGCTCGACGCCTGCTCCTTGTCGGCTTCCAGCCGCCGGCGCGTGTTCTGGACCTCGGCCGCAGCGTAGAGCGCCTTCGCATTGGCTTCCTCGAGCAGCTTCTCGAGCTCGGCGATCCGGTCATGCTCCGCCAGCTCGGGCGCGCCGTCGGCGGTCTCCTTGCGAAGCTCTTCGGCTTCGTCGTGCAGTTTTTCGTCGTCGTTCATGCCATCAATCTCGTCAGCGCTTTCGCAGTAAAATCCACCATGGGGACCACGCGCGCATAGTTCAACCGCGTCGGCCCGATCACGCCGACAACGCCGACCACCTGCCCCTCGCTCCCGCGATAGGGCGCCGCAATCACCGACGAGCCGGAAAGCGCGAACATGCGGTTCTCCGATCCGATGAAGATGCGGCAGCCGGGCGCGTCGCGGGCACTTTCCAACAGCCGCGCGATTTCCTGCGTGTCTTCCAACTCGCCAAGCAGCTTGCGGACGCGTTCCAAATCCTCCGCTGCGCTGTCGTCGATCAGGTTCGCCTGCCCCCGTACGATCAGCACCGGCCGGCGAGCATGGTCCTGGCTCCAAGCCGCCAACCCCGAAGCGACAAGCTCGGCCGCCGCGGAGTCGATCGCTTCCTTCCGTTCGCGGATTTCGGCGCGCAGCCGTGCCTCCGCCTCGGCAAGAGTCAGGCCCGCCAGTCGCGCGTTGACGAAATTGCTGACCTCGGTGAGCGCGCTCGCGCTCGTTCCCGCGTCCAGCGATACGACGCGGTTCTCGACGCTTCCATCGGCGCCAACCAGCACTGCAAGGGCGCGGCCGGAGTCCAGCGGTACGAAGCTCAATTGCTTGAGCGTGAGTTCCCGTTTCGGGGCGAGCACCACGCCCGCCGCCTGGCTGAGGCCCGACAGCGCCGCCGACGCAGCCGCGAGCGCGTCCTCGATCGGCTGTTCGCGGACGATCTGCCGCTCGATCTCGCGCCGTTCGCTGGGATTGGGTACGGCCGCCTGCATGATGCCGTCGACGAACAGCCGCAGGCCCGTCTCGGTCGGAACGCGTCCGGCAGAGGTGTGGGGATGGGTGAGAAGCCCTCGCTCCTCCAGCTCCTGCATCACGTTGCGGATCGAGGCCGGCGACAGGCTGATCGAGCCCGCCAACGCCTTAGATCCGATGGGCAGTCCACGCTCGAGATAGGCTTCGACCACAAGGCCGAAGATATCCCGCATCCGGTTCGTCAGTTCACCGATGGGCTGTGTCATGTGCAACCATCTAGGATTGCGGACATTCGGGGTCTAGGGACGCCGACGCACCAGTATCAGGAGATTGCCTTCATGCGCCCATCCGGACGCGCCCCCGACCAAATGCGCGAGTTGAAATTCGAGCCCGGTTTCACCCGCCATGCGGAAGGCGCCTGCCTCGTCAGCTTCGGCGAGACTCGCGTGCTCTGCACGGCATCGGTCGAAGAAAAGGTGCCCCCGTTCCTACGTGGGAAGGGCCAGGGTTGGGTCACCGCCGAATATGGCATGCTGCCCCGCGCAACGCACACCCGCGGGAATCGCGAGGCGGCCAAGGGCAAGCAGTCGGGCCGCACCCAGGAAATCCAGCGGTTGATCGGCCGCTCGCTCCGCGCGGTGGTCGACCTGCCCAAGCTGGGGGAGCGTCAAATCATCGTCGATTGCGACGTGATCCAGGCGGACGGCGGCACCCGCACCGCCGCCATCTCAGGCGGTTGGGTAGCGCTTCGCATTGCTGTCGATCAGCTGCTCGAAAAGAAGGCGCTCACCGCCGACCCAATCCGCACGCAGGTCGCGGCCGTCAGCTGTGGAATCCACGGCGGAAACGCCGTCCTCGACCTCGATTATGCGGAGGATTCGACCGCCGGAAGTGACGGCAATTTCGTCCTCACCGCCGACAATGCGATCGTTGAGGCGCAGCTGACCGCCGAAGGCGAGACTTTCGATGAGGAAGGCCTGCTCCGCCTGCTACGCCTCGCCCGCATCGGCTGCGGCGAAATCTTCCAGGCGCAGCTGAAGGCGACCGGCCGGTGAGGCCGATCGGGGACAAGCTGGTCATTGCGACCCACAACGCCGGCAAGCTGCGCGAGATCAAGGCGCTGATGGAGCCGTTCGGCATTACTTGCGTCGGCGCCGATGAGCTTGGCCTCCCCGAACCCGAAGAGATCGGCAACACCTTCGCCGACAACGCCGACCTGAAGGCGCGCGAAGCAGCTGACTTGAGCGGCCTCCCCGCCCTCGCCGACGACAGCGGCCTGTGCGTCGATGCGCTTCAGGGTCGGCCCGGAATCTTCTCCGCCCGCTGGGCCGAAGACGAGGACGGAAACCGCGATTGGAATCGCGCGATGGAGAAGGTGTGGAGCGAGGTCGAGGCGACCGAGCCCGATGCCGCGCCGGCCGCGCATTTCGCCTGTTCGCTGGCCATCGCCTGGCCCAATGACGGGCAGGCCGAGACTTTCGACGGCAGGGTCGACGGAACACTCATCTGGCCGCCGCGAGGGGACCGGGGCTTCGGCTACGACCCGATGTTCGTGCCTGTCGGCCACGAGGAAACCTTCGGCGAGCTCGATCCGGAGCTGAAGCATTCGATCAGCCACCGCGCGGATGCGTTCCGCAAGCTCGTGGCGGCGCTCAACGAATGAGCGGCGACGCGCTCGCGCTCTACGTCCACTGGCCGTTTTGCGTCAGCAAATGCCCTTATTGCGATTTCAACAGCCATGTGCGGGCGTCGATAGACCAGGACGAGTGGCGCGACGCGCTGTTGGCCGATCTCGCGCACGAAGCCGCGCTGCTCCCAGGCCGCAAGCTGACCTCGATCTTCTTCGGTGGCGGGACCCCATCACTGATGGACCCGCGCACTGTCGAAACGGTGATCGACGCCGCCATTCGCCATTGGGCACCGGCAGAGGGCCTCGAAATCACACTCGAGGCCAATCCCAACTCGGTCGAGTCCGCGCGCTTCGCCGACCTTCGCGCTGCCGGCGTCAATCGCCTGTCGCTCGGGCTGCAAAGCTTTGACGACAAGGCGCTCGCCTTCCTCGGCCGCGCCCATTCGGCGCGTGAGGGCTTCGCCGCACTCGAAATCGCCCAGAGGCACTTCCGCAGGGTTAGCTTCGACCTCATCTACGCCCTGCCCGGCGACAGCGAATCCAGCTGGTCGGCAACCTTGGCCCAGGCGCTGTCACTCGGAACCCGGCACCTGTCGCTCTACCAGCTGACCATCGAGCCCGGCACGCGCTTCGCGGCGCTTCACGCGGCGGGCAAGTTCGAGCCCCTCGACGTCGAGGCTTCAGCCGCGCTGTTCGAGATGACCGACGACATGACATCGGCGGCGGGGCTTCCAGGCTATGAGATCAGCAATCACGCTCGCCGCGGCGAGGAAAGCCGGCACAACCTCACCTATTGGCGCTATGGCGACTATGCTGGCGTCGGCCCGGGCGCGCACGGACGCCGCACCGGCATGCGGACGACGCGACACCGGAAGCCCGAAAACTATCTCGCGGCAGTAAGGCGCAACGGCCACGGAATCGCTGAGGAAGAATTACTGTCGGCGGTTGAAGCGGCGGACGAGGCTTTGGTCATGGGACTGCGCCTGCGTGAAGGGGTCGATGTGGCCGGCATTGCCCAGCGCTTCGGGCTACCGTCGATTGTCGACTGGGCGCGCGTCGATCGCCTGATGGGCTCGGGCCACCTGGTGCGCGACGACACGCACCTCGCCCTCACGGCCAGCGGCCGTCTGGTGCTCGATCACATCCTGGGCGAGGTTGCGGCTACTGCCCCTGCGGCTTTGGCGCCGGTTGGCTAGCCGGGGCGGCTGCCTGCGCTGCGGGCTGCTGCGGGGCGTTGACGGTCGCCATGAACTGATATTTGTCGACTGACGTGCCGACATAATCGTCGACCGTCATGTCGGCATCATCCGCCGCAGCCTTGCGCGACATCCCGTTTTTCATGCGGAAGGCGACAACCGCGTTTTTCAGGCTCGACATCGGGACGCTGCACGCGCTCCGCGCATAGGCCTCATAAGCGTCGCCAGTGACCTTTTCGGTACTGGCTTTTGTCGACGCTTCCTTCAGGCAGTCGCGAAAAGCTGTAGTCGGCGCAGTGATAGACGCCTGCAGCGCAGCCAAGACAATTGAGGTAGCACTCAATAATACAATCACCGAACCTCTCCCCAGGCACCGGGATCAACAAACGCACGATGACTCTTTTTCGGTTGAATTGGAAGAGGTTAATCGACTCGAATGAATGACTCGCTCGAACCCGGTCTGCACATCGTGGCGACTCCGATCGGTAACCTCGGAGATTTGAGCCCGCGCGCCGCCGACACGCTGCGTCGCGCCGACCGGATTCTGGTCGAGGATACGCGAGTCACGGCCAAGCTGCTTGCCCATATCGGCGCCAAGGTGCCGATGACCCGCTACGACGACCATACGAGCGAAAGTGACCGCGCGGGCATCGTCACACGGCTTGGCGAGGAAGCGATCGCACTGGTCAGCGATGCGGGAACGCCACTCATCTCCGACCCTGGGTACAAGCTGGTTCGCGCGGCGCGGGCGGCGGGACACAAGGTACACACCGTTCCGGGCCCTTGCGCCGCGATCGCCGCGCTGACCCTCGCCGGACTACCGACCGACCGCTTTCTCTTCCTCGGATTCCTGCCCGCCAAGGCCAAAGCCAGGGCGGATGCGATCATCGAGATCGCCGACGTCCGCGCGACCCTCGTGATCTACGAGAGTGGGCCGCGCCTCGGGGAAACCTTGCTCGCGCTGGCCGCGAGGCTCGGGCCGCGCGACACCGCCGTCGTCCGCGAAATCACCAAGCTTCACGAAGAATGCGTGACCGGCGTGCTGGGCGATCTCGCGGTCCGCTACGCCGACAATCCGCCAAAGGGCGAGATCGTGATCGTTGTTGGGCCACGGATGGAGCGCGAAACCGTCAGCGACGACGATCTCAATGCCGCACTTGACGCCGCAATGGCCGAGCTGTCGCCTTCGCGCGCCGCGGCTCTCGTCGCCGAGCAGCTCAATATCCCGCGCAAGCGCGCTTACGCCCGCGCCCTCGAGCGGTCGAAGTGAATCGCGAGGCGGCCGAGAAGCGCGGCCGCAGCGCCGAAGTCATTGCCGCGCTCTACCTGCGGCTGAAGGGCTGGCGGATCCTCGCACGGCGCGCTCGCGTGCCCGGCGGCGAGGTCGACATCGTCGCCCGTCGCGGCCGGACGCTTGCGTTCGTCGAGGTGAAGGCGCGCGCCAGCGAGGGATCGGCGGCCTTCTCGCTCGACGCCTATCGCCTGCGCCGGGTCGCGGTGGCGGCCGAGCGGCTCGCTCCGCGCTACATGCGCGATGGCGACGATGTGAGGATCGACGCCCTGTTCATCGTTCCCGGCCGCTGGCCGCGGCATCTCGCCAACGTCTGGGAAGGCCGCTAGGCGGGTCGCATGCCATTGCGTGTCGCAGTCCAGATGGACCCGCTCGAGAACATCAACATCTTCGGCGATTCCACCTTCGCGCTGATGCTGAAAGCGCAGGAGCTTGGCCATAAGCTCTATCATTACCTCGCCGAGGACCTGACCTATAACGACGGGCGGCTCTACGCCGGCGCGCATGAGGTGAGCGTCCAGGCGGTTGCCGGCGATCATTTCAAGCTCGGCGATTTCGTCATCCTCGACCTCGGCAGTGATGTTGACGTGGTGCTGATGCGGCAGGATCCGCCGTTCGACCTCGGCTACATCACGGCGACGCACCTGCTCGAGCGTATCCAGGGCGAGACTTTGGTGGTGAACGACCCCGCCGGAGTCCGCGACGCGCCGGAAAAGGTCTGGGTGCTGGATTTCGGCCGATTCATGCCGCCAACGATGATCACGCGATCGGTCGGCGCGGCGCGCAAGTTCTTGGCCGACCAGGGCGAAGTCGTCCTGAAACCGCTCCACGGGAATGCCGGCAAAGCAGTCTTCAAGATCTCCAGCGACGGCGCCAACCTCTCGGCCCTGATGGAGCTGTTCAACGCCACCTACCGCGAGCCGCACGTGCTCCAGCGCTTCCTCCCCGAGGTCGCGGACGGCGACAAGCGCATCATCCTGGTCGACGGCGAAGTCGCCGGGGCGATCAATCGCCGGCCGGCAAAGGGCGACATTCGATCGAACCTCGCGGCCGGCGGCACGGCCGAGGCCGCCGAGCTTACGGAGACCGAGCGCGAAATCTGCGCGGCGCTGGCGCCGGAGCTCAAGCGTCGAGGGCTGCTGTTCGTCGGAATCGACGTCATCGGCGGCAAGTGGCTGACCGAAATCAACGTCACCTCGCCCACCGGCATCGTTGCCGTCGACAAGTTTAACGGGAGTGACACCGCCGGGCTTATCTGGAGCGCAATCGAGCGGCATATCTCCAAGCGCTAGTTACTCCGATTTGGCATAGAGTTACCTCTTAAGCTATTCATCCAAAACGGTTATTTAGCTTTCGGTTTACCTGCTCGATTTAACCGGCAGATGTCGCGGCCGGAAGGCAACCCCACTTGCCCGAAGGCCGCGGCAAACCGGACCAATGGGCTTCTGCTCAAGCGCGGGGGTGGGCGTGGCGATAGACGTCGAGCAGGCGTGCCGCGTCCACCGCCGTATAGATTTGCGTCGACGACAAGCTTGCATGGCCGAGCAGTTCCTGGAGCGAACGAAGGTCCGCTCCCCGCGCCAGCAAATGCGTTGCGAAGCTGTGCCGCAGCGCGTGCGGAGTCAGGCTGTCGGGCAGTCCGAGACGCTTGCGCGCCGCAGCAACTGCCCGCCTGACCAGGTCCGGATTGAGCGGCCCGCCCCTCGCCCCCACGAACAACGGCGTATCGCCGCTCAGCGGATAGGGGCATTGCCGGACGTAGTCGTCGATCGCCTCGCGCACGGCCTGGACGACCGGTACCACACGGGTTTTCGAGCGCTTGCCGGTGACCCGAAGCGTCGACCCGATCGGCAGCACGCTTGCGGTCAGCGACAGCGCCTCGGCCACCCGCAGGCCGGCTCCGTAAAGAAGCAGCAGGATCGCAAGGTCACGCGCACCGATCCACGGCGTGCTTGCGGCGCCCGCAGCATCCTCTGCCAGGCCCATTGCATCCTCAGGCGCGGCCGGCCGGGGCAAGGTTCGAGGCCGTTTGGGTGCGCGGGTCCGCGGCAGCTGCGCATGGCTTCCCGCTTGCTCAGCAGCATATTTGAGGAACGCGCGGACGCCCGACAGTTCACGCGCCGCCGATGAAGCGCCAAGCCCCTCGGCGCGCCGCTGCGCGAGGAACGCGCGCAGGTCGGGTGCCGAAATGCCGGTCAGCACGCCGGTATCGATGGTTTCGCCGCGATAGGAGCCGAGAAATTGGATGAAGCGGTGCGCGGTTGCTGAATAGGCTCTCACCGTATGCGCGGACCGGCGCCGATCATGCTGGAGATATCCAGCCCATTGCCCAGCCAGCGCGCGGGCCGGGTGGTCGATTAGCTCTGCGGGACGATCAGCCACTTGCGGATCATAGCCGCAAGGCTGTGCCCAAGGAACATCAGCAATTCGCTGCCGTGGCGCGCATCGAGGCTCAGCTCGGCGCGCTGGCCAAGGGTCAGCAGCCCGCTTGGGAACGGCGGCTCGCAATCGATGCGGATCAGCGCCTCGGCGCGGATTAGGTCGCATGCGGGTCCGAACAGGGGATGCCCGCGTTCGACCGTGCGCATCTCGACACCATCCACGGCCTCGGCGGCACGGCGGAGGATTTGGGGATCGACGATCTGGACCCCGCTTCCGTCAGCGCGAAAGCCCCGGTTTCCGATAATGAGCGACAGCGCGACCGCGTCGATGCCGAGGATCAGGGGCCATTCCTGGGTGACGACGTGAAGCAAGGCCTCGATGCTGTCGGCCTCAATTGCGGCGAGGACCGCATTGTGGATCGAGGCGACGGCGCCCGAATGCCCACGCGCGAAGGCGATCAAATCCTGGTTGGCCTCCTCTACCGCGCCGAGGCGCTGTCGGAGGTGCGCAACCGCGCGCTCTTCGAAGGGAATTACCGTCGCCATTGGCGGCGAGGATACCCCGACTGGGGTTAATTTCCTATCAGTTGCCCTGTGGCCTCCAGGGCACAAACAAAAACGGCGGCGCCTTTCGGCACCGCCGCTCCTGACTAAGCGACTAAGCGCTTAGAGCTTGTTCGAAACGTTGTTGAACGTCGAATTCAGCTTGTTGCCGATGCCCTGCATCGCGCCAATCGCCGCAACGGCGATAAGAGCGGCGATCAGGCCGTACTCGATGGCAGTCGCGCCTTCAGAGTCGCGGATCAGCTTGATGAACTTGCTCATGGTCTAGCTCCTTGGTTCCAAGTACCGAGGCGCCAGGCGCCCCAACCTGCGTTCCACTGGCAGGATGGGGAGCTTTTATTCCCACAAGAGTTAGGAAAGGGTTACGGCCCACAGTTGCGCAAAGGTTAAAGCCGAGCGCCAAGCTGTTGAAACCTCAGCCTATTTTCTGGCCGGTAGCTTCCCAGTCTTTTAAAAAGCTCGCGATTCCCGAATCGGTCAGCGGGTGCTTGAACAGCTGCCATATGATCTTCGGCGGCGCGGTCATCACGTCCGCCCCGATCTTCGCCGCTTCGACGACATGCATCGGGTGCCGCACGCTCGCGACCAGGATTTCGGTCGGGAAGTCATAATTGTCGTAGATCAGGCGAATGTCGGCGATGAGCGCCATCCCGTCGAACCCGACGTCGTCGTGCCGCCCAACGAAGGGTGAAATGAAAGTCGCGCCGGCCTTGGCTGCAAGAAGCGCCTGGGCCGCGGAGAAGCACAGGGTCACATTGACCATGCTCCCATCGGAGGTCAGCGCCTTGCACGCCTTGAGCCCGGCCGGAGTCAGCGGAACCTTGATCGCGATATTACCTGCGATCTTCCGAAGCACCTCGGCCTCGCGCATCATTCCTTCGTAATCGAGCGCAACGACCTCGGCCGATACGGGCCCGGAAACGACCGAAGCGATCTCCTTCACGACCTCGAGGAAATCGCGGCCCGATTTGTGGACCAGCGACGGGTTGGTCGTCACTCCGTCGAGCAGGCCGGTTTCGGCAAGCTCGCGAATTTCAGCAATCTCGGCAGTATCGGCGAAGAACTTCATGGATTTGCGCGCGTCCGTGCTTTGGTGGATGAGCCGGGGATAGCCGCTGGCGGATCATCCGTCATCCGATTCTGGAGCCAAATTCTGGAGAGCGTGTGATGAGTGAGCATGTCCGGGTCGTTCGCGAGGGAACGGTGCTTGCGATCACCCTCGCCCGGCCCGATCGGCGCAACGCAATCACCGTGGCGATGTATGCCGCCCTGGCCGACGCGATCGAGCAGGCGTCAAGCGATCCATCGGTCCGGGTCATCACGCTCCGTGGCGAAGGCCAGGACTTTGCTGCCGGCAATGACCTTGCCGATTTCCTCGAGGCCTCGCGCGAAAATCTCGAGGAAATCCCCGTCTGGCGGCTGCTTCGGGCCCTGGCTCTGTGCGAAACCCCGCTGGTGGCTGCGGTGCACGGCAATTGCGTCGGCATCGGGACGACCATGCTGCTCCACTGCGACCTCGTCGTCGCTGAGGAAACAGCGCGTTTCTCGCTCCCGTTCGTCGACCTGGCCCTGGTGCCTGAAGCGGCGAGCTCATTGCTGCTGCCGCGGCTCGCAGGACGCCGCCGCGCTGCGAAGTATCTGTTGCTGGCGGAACCGTTCGGGGTGGATGAGGCGCTGGCGATCGGCTTGGTGAGCCACAAGGCGCTGCCGGGCGCGGTCGAAGGCAAACTGGCGGAAATCGTCGAGCGGTTGCTCGCCAAGCCCGCCGAAGCGCTTCGACAGACTCAGCGCCTGCTTCGCCTGGGAACACAGGATGAAATCCTCGATCGCATGCGCACGGAAGGGCAGGTGTTCGGCCAACGTCTAGCCTCGGACGAAGTCCGCGAGGCAATCACCGCGTTTTTCGAAAGCCGCGCGAAGCGACCGACCGCTTAGGTGGCGAGATAGACCCGCTTGGTGCGCGTGATGTTGATCGTCGGCGCGCTGAAGAACAGGAAGTTCATCGGCATGTGGAAGGTCACCGACAGGTCGCGGCAATGAGTGCAATCCGTCGCGAGCGGAGTAGACACGACCGGATCATCAAACGTGCCGACGCCAACGCCGAATTTCTTGGCCTGGATCCTCGTGGCGATTTCCGTGTCGGTCGGAGTTCCGCAGGTTCCCGCCGATGTCGGGTTGATGCAAAGGGTGGCGTAGCGTGCCCCTTCACCTAGGCCGTGTTGCATGCCGGCAATCGCCTGCCCGGCAATGCCGATCTCGAAGATGCCGTAAATGAACAGCATCAGCACGGGTACGGCGATCGCCATTTCGATCGCGGCGGCGCCCTGCTCACAGCGACGGATGAGGGTCGCGAGCTTCATTGAACGCGGATCCCTGCAACGCCGTGTAGCGTGTAGCTGCCATTCGCGTTGGCACCGGCCCATTTGGTGCTGAACATCGGCGTGTAGGTCTTGGTGATGTCGACGCTGACGTAACGGGCATAGGTTTGCCCGGTGGAGCAGACCTGGTCGTAATCCGCGGTCATCGTTGCAGCGCTTTGATATTTCGAAACGCCGTTGCACTCGAGCCAATATTTAACGGTGACGGCGCTGGTCGCGACCCCCGCGGCCGAGGCTGCTTCCGCCTGCAGCGTGTCATAAAGGTCGGTGGTCTTCTCGCCCTGCATCGCCTTCTCGATGGCGCGTTGGGCAGCCTGGGTCAGCTGGACCTTGGCTGAATAGCCGCGGCTGATGTCGACCATGCCGATGATCAGCGTCGCCATGAACGGCGCGGCGAGCGCCAGCTCGACGACCGACGCGCCGCGATCGTCGCGGAGGAGTGAGCGAAAACGGATCATGCCACCAGCCTCACGTGGTTGCCGGTGATCGTGTCGTCACCGTAGCCGCCAGTGCAGGTGTTGGTGATGCTGCCGTTGCCGGAGAAGTTCACCGTCCGCGCGACGAACTGGGCGCAACTGAACGTCAGGTTCGCCGTACCGTTGATATCGAGCGTTCGCGTCGGGAAGTAGAACGCACCGGACATCGTCGACGAGGAATTGCCGTTGATCTGGTTGGTCTGGCTGGTACCCGATTGAGCGCGGCGATCCTGGTAGAACAAGATGTTGTCGTAATTACCCGACGTTGGCGCGCCGAGGTTGAGCTGCGCACCGCCGTTGATATTGACGTTGCCGATCTGGATGCCGCTCGTTCCGCTGTTGTGGTTCGTCAGGATAAACGTGCAGTGCAAGCAGGTGACGTTGGCCTGCGACCCAACCGAGAAATCGCCGCCATCGATGACGTAAACGCCATTGGGTAGCGTCACCGTCCCCTGCAACGTCAACGAACTCACGCAGAAATAGCCGTCCGGGGTGGTCAGATAGTCAGTTCCCGCGACAAGAGCCGGCGCGGTTTGATTCGCGTTTGCACGATAGTTCGGGCAGCTGCCGCTCGGGAAGTTGGTCGGGGCGTCGACGCTGCCGTAGGGATCCTGCTCGGCGATCGTGAAAGGCAACAGCTCAGCATCGTTCCAGTGTGTGCTGTCCTGAATGTCGCCGACCGCCGCGATCGGCGTGGCAGTGACGCTGGACGATCCCGTCGCGATCGCCGCGTTCAGCGACGTCGAATTGGTGATCATGCCGCAGCCAAGGTCGATGTCGGAGTTGCCGGTTGCGGTGATGCCGGTCGCGCTCGTGTTTTCGAGACTGACGACGCAATAGACGCCGGTCGTCACGGTCGCTGCGGTGGCTTCAGCCTTGATGATCGGGGCGGACGACATGAACACGCCTGAAAAGCCCAGTGGCCGCTGGACCGCCAACGCCACTTTCACAGCGTTGGCCGCGTTGGTGATCGTCGGATAAGTGATCTGCGGGTAGCCGCTTTGAAGCGCAATGCCCGTACTTTGGTTCTTCGTAAGGTCGGTGCTGACCGCCGAGCTCACCGTCTGGCTCTGCATCGTGGCATAGACACCGGCGATCGCCGCCGAGTCCGCTGCGCGCTGAAGCTGGCGCTTCCACAACACCCATTGGATCGTGTCGCTGGCGAGGCCGGCGGAGCCAATGATCAGGGGGAGCGCCGCGCCCGCGATTACAAGCGCGTTGCCGCGCCGATCGCGCCAAAGCTTCCTGAAGAATTTGATCATCGGGCCGACCCAATCTGGATGCGCATAGGGCGCCATCTAGCCGCGACAGGGTGAGTGAACCGTTGAGAGCCATGGTTAATTCGGCTTCACGAACTTGGGCCCGCTCCCTCCTTGCATCGATGTGTCTTATACCTATAATACAGCACAAACCCTGGTGCGGCGGGTCCGCGCGGTCGTTGACCGGCCTTGGACAGAGAAGCACAAGGGGAGCGAAAGGATCGACTGATGGCCAGTGAGGCACCCGAGACGACGAAGACGGCGACGAAGCTCAAGCTTGACCCGCCCGAGGCTTTGCAGCCGGTCGCGCCGGCCGAGGCCGCCGGCCTGGTTCCACTCAAGGCCGAAGAGACGAGCGAGCTCGACAAGCGCGTCGGCCAATTCGTCGACGAGCTCGCGGCGCTCGATTCCAACAGCCCCGAGTTCGGCAAGAAGGTCGATCAGCTGACCGCCATGGGCCGCAAGGAGATCGCGGAAGCCGCGGGGGCTTCGAACCGCTTCCTCGATCGCCCCGTCAAGGCGATCGACAAGGACACGGGCATTGGCGCCGACCTAACGGAGCTTCGCCGCACCGTGGAGTCGCTCGACCCCAAGGAAGCGAGCCGCCCTCGCAAGCTGCTCGGGATCATCCCGTTCGGGAACCGCATCGACCGCTATTTTGACAAATACCGCAGCTCGCAGACCCACATCACCAAGATCCTGGGCAGCCTCGCCAATGGCAAGGACGAGCTGCTGATGGACAATGCGGCGATCGACACCGAGCGCGCGAACCTGTGGAAGACGATGCACAAGCTCGAGCAGATGGTGCACATCTCCAATAGCCTCGACCAGAAGCTCGAGGACAAGGCTAACGAGCTCGACGCGACCGATCCCGCGAAGGCCAAGGCGATCCGCGAGAGCGCGCTCTTCTACACCCGCCAACGCACCACCGACCTGCTGACCCAGATGGCCGTGACCGTTCAGGGCTATCTCGCGCTCGACCTCGTCAAGAAGAACAATGTCGAGCTGGTGAAGGGCGTCGATCGCGCGTCGACGACTACCGTATCGGCGCTGCGCACCGCGGTCACCGTCGCGCAGGCGATGACCAACCAGAAATTGGTGCTGGAGCAAATCACCGCGCTCAACACCACGACGGCGGGCATGATCGACTCCACCGGCGAAATGTTGCGCACGCAGAGCGGCGCGATCCATGAGCAGGCCGCCTCCTCGACCATCCCGCTCGAGACGCTGCAGCGCGCGTTCCAGAACATCTACGACACGATGGACCAGATCGATCAGTTCAAGCTCCAGGCGCTCGGCAACATGAAGCAGACGGTCGAGACGCTGGGCAAGGAAGTCGAGAAGTCGAGAGGCTATATCGCCCGCGCCGAAGGGGTGAACCAGGGCAAGCTTGAGGGTGCGGCGTCCCCGCTCACTCCCATTGAGAGCAAATGACCGACGTTAGCGACAAGGTTGAGCGGGCGATCGCCCGGTTCGAGCGAGTCACCCGCACCATCGACGAGCGCGACGGGCCGGCGCGCTCCGCTGCCCGCCGCGAACGCCGGCGACTGAATGCCGGCGCCGGGCGAACCTTGCTGCAAGTTGCAATCGCGGTCGGCGCCATCTGGCTCGTCGCGGTGACTATTGGGCTTCTGAAGCCGATCGGCATGTTCGGGTTCCTCGCGGCGCTGCTGGCGACGGGCATTGTGGCCGCAATTCTGCTTGCGCGGGGTGGCCGACAGGCAATCACGGCGAAGCCGCCTGCGACAGACCTTCCCAACGGGGCGATGGTCGAGCGCTTCGACTCTTACCTGTATAAAACGCGGCGCGCCCTGCCCGCCCCGGCCCAGGCCGAAATCGATGCGATCAGCGCCGCGCTGCCGCCGCTCAAGGAAACGCTCGAGCGGGTCGAAACCCTAGATCCCAACGCGCAGGATGCGCGACGACTGATGTCGATCCACCTGCCAGGCCTGATCGACCGCTATCTGCATGTGCCGGCAGCGTTCCGAAGCGAGCGCGACGGCGAAGACAAAACCCTCGACGCAAGCCTGGTCGAAGGACTTCAGGCGGGCCGGTCAGCGTTGCATGAGATTACGGAGAAGCTCGCGCGCGCCGATATGGCCGCGTTCGAGACGCAGGGACGCTTCATCAAATCGCGCTACGGCGAGGAGCGGATCGACAGTTGAATTCCCGTGCAAGCCCTTGGGCGGCTTGCCATTAATCATTGCGCCAAGACGCTCTGACCCGCATGATGGTAATAGCGAGGTCGGCCGGAGCCGGTGGGGATGCAGCTTGCGCTGTCCAATGCAGATGGGACGCTGAAAGGCGGCTTCCGGCTTCCGCCGGCGGTGCCGCCGTTCAATACCAGAGCGCACTACCTGTTTTCCTTCGTCTGGATTCTCGCATTCCTGCTGGCCTTCGTCGGCCCGCTTGCGGGCTTCTACTTCCGCTACAGCTCTCCCGAGAATAACTCCCAGCTGCTGCTCGGCAGCCGGGCCGGTTTTGCGGTGTCACCACGCGATGCGACCTGGGTCCGATTTACGGTCGGACCGGACGCCAACGCGGCCGGAATCCGTGCCGGCGATCACATCATCGCCGTCTATGGCCTGCCTCTGCCGCCGGTGATGCCCTTCACCGAAGAATCGCTCGCCGAGCATGCCGACGACCCGGCCTATATTGCTATGGGCAACGTGTTGTTCGGGACCGACAATTCGGAGGTTCCGCTCACCGTCCGCGATTCCAACGGCAAGGTTCGCGACGTGACTGTCACCACCGGTGAGCAGCATATCGATGCCGGCGCGAAGTCGCTTGGAATCTCGCGCAAGCTGTTAAGCTTCATCGACCTGTTCCACGTCATCTCCTACCCCTTCCTGCTGTGGGCAGCGTGGCTGCTCCATCGGCGAAACTCGCGCGATGCGGTCAGCTCGATCCTGTCGCTTGCAGTGCTGCTGACGATCGCCGCGGAGCAGCCCTCCTCCATCTTCCTCGCCAATCTCGGCGTTCCGCGCTGGCTCAACGTCGCCCTCTACGATCTCGGCAACGTCCTGCTCCTCGCCGGAATTATCCTGTTCCCGCACGGAAAGTTGTCGTGGCGAATTGTCGGCCTGCTCGCGTCGCTTCCCATCCTGATGTTCCTCCACGGAACCCTTTATCAGGCCTTTTTCGTCGGCTTCATGATCACCGCAGTCCTGTTGCTGCTGCGCTGTCTCCGGCAGACGGAATCGATAGACCTTCGCCAGCAGATCCGCTGGGCCCTGTTCGGCTTCACGGGCTACGCGCTGCTCCGCGTCATCTCGATCGCGAGCGACTATTTCAAATGGTCGACCGGAAGCTTCGGCCACCAGCTTTTGGTAGAGATGGGCGCCGGCGTTTCACTGGCGCTTGGCGTCCTGTTCCTCCAGCTCGGCCTGCTCGTCGCGCTGCTTCGCTTCCGGCTGTACGACGCCGAGGTCGTCATAAGCAGATCGGCCAATTTCGCCATAATCGCCCTCGCGGTCGCGGCAATTTTCGCAGGCGCTGCGGACGCGCTGAAGCAGGTCATCTACAATTACTACGGCAACACCAACAGCGAAGGACCGGTGGTCATCGCGGCGGCGCTCGCCACCGTGCTGATCAATCCCCTCCAGGAACGGATTCACAAATGGTCGGAGCGCAAGTTCCAGAAGAACCTGTTCCTGCTCCGCGATGACTTGCCCGAGATCATCCGCGACATGCGCGAGACCGCGTCGCTCGGGGAAATGCTGGAAGAGATCCTGCAGCGCATTGAAAACGGCGTGCGCGCCGTGCGAAGCGCTGCAATTGTCGGCGGCCGCGTTCTCAACACGCACGACGTCACGCTTCAGGAAGTCGAAGACTGGCGCTCGCTGAACGAAGGCTTTTCACGGGACTTGTGCGAATCCTCGGATCGTCAGTTTCCGCTTCGCGTGCCGCTCATTCCCAGCTCGGACCGGGACGAAGAGCCCATCGGCTATATCCTCGTCGGACCGCGCCCGGACGGCTCGATTCCGAGCAAGGAAGAGCAGAAGGCGCTAGCCGGCGTGTCGGAAGCCATCGCGCGCGCCATCCGCACCGTCATCAAGCGCGAGGCGCGCGAGGAAAAGGTGGCCGAGCTGATCGAGGCTAATCGCCAGCGGATCGAACAGCTCGAGGCGCTTCTTGGCGCCGGATCGTCGCTCGCCGGCAAGCGGGGACCGCGCACCGCCTAAAACTTTGATTTCGATTAACTGGCCTTGATTGACCCCTTTAAAATCAAAGCATAATTTGGCGGGCAAGCGACACGGGGGTGATTCATGCTGCGTGCCTTGGTTTTGTCCGGGCTGATTTTTGCTGCGCCGGTAGCGATTGCGGCCTCCGCACCTGCGGGGGCGCAGAACGCGCCGCAGCAATGTGCTGATACGGCCGAGAAAAAAGCCAAAAGGTCGCTCTTCGGAGGGGTGCTGAACGCGGTCGGCGGAAACCTGCTTGGCCGTGCGGGCGTCGCCGGGAACGTCGTCTCGCTGGCGCTTCCCGTCGGCTCCTATCTCACCGACGAACTGCTCAAAAAGCTAGACTGCAAGGAGCAGGTCCAGGCCGCGAAGGCAACGGACGAGGCGGTTCGGGGCGGGGTTGGCACCGAAGTCGCATGGAAGAGCGACACGCGCGCCAATGTTACCGGCAAATCCACCGTCACTGGCGAGGAAAAGCTTGCCGATGGCGGCCAGTGCCTGACGGTCACCGACGTTGTCATCGTCGACGGCGAGGAAACCACTGTGCCGAAGCGAATGTGCAAGGCGAAGGGCGCGAGTGGCTACGCTCGGGTCTAGCGATGATCAGGGGCAGCAAAATTGTCGGGATCCTGGCGCTGCTGACGACCTCGGCAGCGACGCCAGCTAACGACCCAAAGAATCCGACCTGCCCGTTACGCCTCAACTGGTCGACCTATCCGCAAATGCGCTTCACCCTAGACACGTCGAGTGGTCAGCGCGTGCTGCGCGCCGAAGGGCAGATCGACGAGGACGTGCCCGCCAAGCTCGAAGACGCGCTCAAAACTAACCAGCCAATCGACGAGATCTGGCTCCGCTCCCCGGGCGGCATCGCGCGAGCCGGCAACGAGGCGGGCAAGATCATTCGCAAGAACGGCATTCCGACCCGCATCCCAGCGAATTGGGCTTGCTTCTCAGCCTGCAACTTCATGTTCATGGGCGGCCCGGTCCGCTTCGTTGATGCGGGCGGCCTGTTCGTCGTCCACATGTTCACTCACGTGTCCGACAAGGAGGCGGTGAGGTCCGAGCTCGCCAAGGGCACTGACAATGCCATCGGTCTGATCGGCGATGTCGAACAGGACTCGGCTTTACTCGCAAGTGAGGATAATGACTTTTTAATCCGGATGGGTGTGTCCCGGAAGCTGCTGACCGAAGTCATGTACCAGCAGAAGGCCGTCGCGGACGGCAACGAAGACAAGTCTACTCGCCGCTGCCTCACCGCAGCGGAGGCAGTGAAGTACAATGTCGCAAATGCACAGTGAGGAGCATGAATGATGCGATCGAAGCTAATGCTGTGGGGCGCAGCAGCCGTAGTAGCCCTAGGGTCGTCGGCGGCAGTGGCAAGCGTCGTCGTCGTCAAGTCGCTTGGACCTTCGGCCAAGGCTTACCCGCCGGGCAAGACCCTGCCGGAAACCGCCAAGATCACGCTCCAGGGCGGTGACATCGTCACTGTGCTTGGGCCGGCAAGTGCGCAAACGATGCGCGGTCCCGGGAATTTCGATGCAAAGCAGGTGACGCTCGCGTCGGCCGCCGCCAAGCGCGGCCGCTTTGGCGCTCTTCGGGCAGCTGAAGTCGCGCACAACCCGAGCATTTGGGACATCGATCTCAGCGAAAGCGCAAAGATCTGCGTGAGCAACGCTTCGACTGTCCAGGCGTGGCGCCCGGACAAGGAAACGGAGATGACGGTGAAAATCCGCTCACCGGATGGCAGCACGCAGGATCTGACCTGGGCAGCGGGTAGCGCTCTTGCCCCGTGGCCGGCATCGCTGCCGATCGTTGGCGGAGTCGAGTATCAGGTGGAGTGGCCGGGCGCCGAGACGAGCAAGCTCGACATCGTCACCGTCAATTCATTGCCGACCGATGACCTCGTCGGCGCCGCCCAGGTGCTGATTGAAAATGGTTGCCAGAACCAGCTCGACTTGCTGGTCGACGGCGCCAGCAAGGTCAGCAAGGGCAACTAACCTACGATCTTCTCGGACTTGAGCCGCGCCACCTGGGCCGGCTCGAGTCCGAGCTTTTCCAATACCTCATTCGTGTGTTCGCCAAGTGCCGGCGGCGGCAGGTCTGAATCGGCCCGCTCGCCGTCCAGTCGCACCGGTGATCCCATCAGCGGAATACCCGCGATGTTGCGCACCATGGCGCGATGTTGCGCCTGCACATCTTCCATGGCCTGGCTGATGCGGTTGATCGGCCCCGCCGGAATGCCTGCCTCCTCAAGCTGATCGAGCCATGCCGCCGCAGGCTTGGTCCGGATCGCCTCGCTCACCAGCCGCACCATTTCCGCCCGATTGGCGACGCGCGCAGCATTGGACGAGAACCGGTCGTCACCGACCCACTCCGGATGCCCGCAAATCTCGGCCAGCCGCGCGAACTGGCGGTCGTTGCCAACTGCGATGATGATCGGCTGATCCGCAGCATCGAACGGCTGGTAGGGCACGATATTCGGGTGGGTGTTGCCCTGCCGCGGCGGGTCCTTACCCGAAATCAGCGAATTGGCGGCCTGGTTAGCCAACACCGCCAGTTGCGTGTCGAACAAGGCGAGATCGATCGTCGCGCCCTCGCCCGTCTTCTCGCGACCGTACAAGGCCGCCAGGATCGAAACGCAGGTGTACATGCCCGTGAACAGGTCGGCGATCGCCACGCCGGCGCGCATCGGCCCACCGCCCGGTTCGCCGTCGGGCAGCCCGGTGATGCTCATCATCCCGCCCATGCCCTGGATGATGAAGTCGTAGCCGGCGCGCTCCGCGTAAGGCCCATCCTGCCCGAAGCCGGTGATAGACGCGTAGATCAATCGCGGGTTGGCGGCGCGCAGCGATTTCGCGTCGAGCCCGAACTTCTTCAGCCCTGCGACCTTGAAGTTCTCGACCACGACGTCCGCGTCTGCGGCGAGCTCGCGCACAAGCGCCGCGCCTTCCGCTTGGGCGAAATCGATCGCCGCCGACTTCTTGCCCCGGTTGCAGCTCAGGAAATAGGCGGCGACGCGGCTGTCGCCCTCGCCGTGCCACGGCGGGCCCCAATGGCGTGTGTCGTCGCCGCTTCCCGGCCGCTCGATCTTGGTGACCTCGGCACCGAGATCGGCCAGCAGTTGCGTGCACCACGGCCCCGCCAGCACGCGGCTTAGGTCGAGGACCTTGATGCCCGCGAGCGGCTTCAATGGCCTCGCTTCCAGAAGCGACGGTCGGACAGCACGGCGTGCGCGGCATTATGCCCGGGCGCGCCGGTCACACCTCCACCGGGGTGCGCACCCGATCCGCACAGGTAGAGGCCCTTCAGGGGCATTCGGTAGTCGGCAGCGCCGATCATCGGGCGCGCGCTGAATAATTGGTCGAGGCCCATCTTGCCGTGGAAGATGTCGCCGCCGATCAGGCCGAAGCGGCGCTCGAGGTCGAGCGGCGAATGGATCTGCCGCCCGATCACCGACTTGGCGAAGCCTGGCGCGTGGCTGTCGACCAGCGCGATGATCGCGTCCGCGGCCTTTTCCCGCTCCTTGTCCCAGCTCCGCCCCGGCCCGAGGTTGTAGCGGAAATGCTGGCAGAACATCGACGCGACGTGCTGGCCCTTCGGCGCGAGCGTCGAGTCCAGGGTCGAGGGGATGAGCATCTCGACGATCGGCTTCTTGGTCCAGCCGTTCTGTTCGGCATCGAGCCACGCCTGGTGCATGTAACCAAGGCTCGGCGCCATGATAATGCCCGCGGTCAAGTGATTGCCCTTTTTCGGCAGCACGGTGAACTTCGGCAGCTCCGACAGCGCGACGTTCATGCGGAAGGTCGCGCTTTCGCACTTCCAGCCGTGCATGCGCGAAGACACGTCCTCGTCGACCGCGCCCGCCGGTACCAGGCGATCGAATAGCAATTTCGGGTTCACGCCTGCGATCACCGACTTTGCGCGCCACGCCTTGCCGCCGGCGACCACGCCTGTCGCACGCCCGCCCGACACGATGATTTCCTCGACCGGCGTGTTGAGCACGATGTCGACGCCAGCCTCACGGCACGCCTTGGCCATGGCCTGCGTGATCGATCCCATGCCGCCGACCGCATGGCCCCAGGCGCCGGGCACGCCGGCTGCTTCGCCGAACAGGTGATGGAGCAAAACGTAGGCCGATCCCGCCGCTTGCGGCGACGCGAAATTACCGACCACGCCGTCGAACCCGAACAGCGCCTTCGTCAGCTCGCCCTCGAAATGGCGGTCGAGGACCTCGCTTGCGCTCCGTACCGCGAAATCATGGACGATGCGCGTTTCGGCTAATGTCAGCCCGGCCATGTCGCGACCGAGGCTCAGCAGCTTGGGGATCGCGCTCGCAGTCCGCCCGACGTTGGGCGGCGCGCGAAGCAGCCATTTCTTGAGGAGCCGGACGACCGTCTCGAGCTCGTCGATATAGCGGTCGTAGGCGGGGCCATCGGCCTTCACGTGGCGGACGATTTCGCGCCGCGTCAGGCCCCCGCGCCCCGCGAGCAGGTAATCACCGTCACCGGGCAGGAAATTGTCGGTCTTGCGCAGCACGACCTTCAGGCCATGGCGCTCGAGCTGCAAGTCACGGATGACCTTCGGGTTGAGCAGGCTGACGGTGTAGCTCGCCGCGCTGTTCCTGAAGCCGGGCAGGAATTCGTCGGTCACAGCCGCGCCGCCCACCGTCCCGGCCGCTTCCAGCACCGCGACCTTCATGCCCTTCTTGGCGAGATAATAAGCGCAGGTCAGGCCGTTGTGGCCCGCGCCGATAACGACCGCATCCAATTCCATCATTCCCCCGGGGCTCGCGATGCTTTCCGCCTATAGTGACGGCCCCTCCCGCGTCCAGTGCGGCGACGATTTGTCGGATTCTGACAGTAGGTTGGTCGAAACGTTGAAAACTTGGATCGCGTTCACGCTACAATTGTATCGTGAGGGGGCGGGAGACGATCTATGCGCACGATGATTCTGGCTGGCGCGGCGATGCTGGCCCTCATTTCCGGTACCGTCGCAGCCGACGCAGCCACACCGGTGAACGGCCGGCAGGTAGCAAGCGAGATCAGGAAGCTGCTCGACGCCAATTACGTGCTTCCTGAGGCGCGCCCGAAGTTCGACGCCGTGCTTGCCAAGGGCATCGCCTCCGGCCGCTACGATGTCTCTGATCCCGATAAGCTGTCCGAGCTGCTCAATGAGGATCTGCACACCGTAACGCCCGACAAGCACCTGGGCGTGATGGTCGACCCGGAAACCTCGGCGAAGCTGGCCGCCGCGCCGCCTGACGCGGGCGCGGACGATGCTCCGCCGACCGCGGACGACATTGCCGACGCCAAGCGCCGCAACAGCGGCCTCATCCAGATGAAGATCCTGCCCGGCAACGTCCGCTATCTCGAAACCGACGGCTTCGTGTGGGCGGGTGAAGTCACCGAACGCGCCTATGACGACGCGGCTCGCTTCCTGTCGGGCGGCGATGCGGTGATCATCGACATGCGCAAGAACGGTGGAGGCGACCCTTCAGCGGTTCGCTATCTCGTCAGCCACTTCCTCGCGCCGAATACGCCGCTGATGACCTTTCACATGGGCGCGACCCGCGTCGACACGACCGCAGCGCTGCCCAAGACGATCGCGCCGCGCATGGTCGGCAAGCCGCTTTACGTGCTGACCAGCGGCGGCACCGCGAGCGCGGCCGAGGAATTCGTGGGTCACGTCGCCGGCTACAAGCTTGGCGAATTGATCGGGGAGAACACGGCGGGTGCCGGTTTCCGCAATCAATTCTATGCCCTGCCCGATGGCCTGATCATCAGCATCTCGGTCGGGCAGGCGATCCTCGCCTCGACCGGCAAGGGCTGGGAGGGAGTCGGCTTCGCGCCCAACACCGTTGTCCCGGTCGGCCAGGCCCTCGACGTCGCCGAGGCCCATGCACTAACGAGGATCGCAGCCTCTGCCTCCGCGGACCGGAAGCGCGCACTCGAAGTCCAGGCAGCGATGCTGTTGGCGAAGACCGCGCCGGTCAAAACCGCCCTGCTGCCTGCGGCCTACGCCGGCGATTACGGGGAGCGATTGGTCCGGGCCGAGGGCGATTCCCTGACGATCGAGCGCAAGGGCGGCGCGACCAGCAAGCTCGTTCCGATCGGGCCGAATGAGTTTGCCTACGAAAACGATCCCGGAGCGACTGTGACCTTCGACGTGGCTGGTGACCGCGCGACGGCGCTCCACCTCGTCCGCTCGGATGGATCAACCGCCGAAGGCACGCGCACCCAGTAGCGCTAGCGCATCAACATCAGCTCTTCGGCCATGGTAGGATGAAGCGCGACGGTTGCGTCGAAGTCGGCTTTCTTGAGCTTCGCCTTCACGGCGACCGCCGCGGCCTGCAGGATTTCCGGCGCGTCCGGGCCGATCATGTGAATGCCGACAATCTCGTCGGTCGCGCCGTCGAGCACCAACTTGTAGAGTGAGCGCTCGTTGCGGCCGGCTAGTACGTTCTTCATCGGGCGGAAGTCGGACGTGAACGTCTTGACGCTGCCCAGCTTGTTGCGCGCCTGGCCTTCGGTCATCCCGACGCCGGCCAGCGGCGGATGGCTGAATACGGCGCTCGGGATGCAGCTGTAATCCACCTGCCGCGGCTGGTTGCCGAAGAAAGTGTCGGCGAAGGCATGGCCTTCACGGATCGCAACCGGGGTCAGCTGAACGCGATCGGTCACGTCGCCGATGGCGAAGATCGACGGCACCGACGAGCGATTGTCGGCATCGACCTTGATCTCCCCCCGATCGCCGACCGCAACGCCGGCGGCTTCGAGACCCATGTTTTCGGTATTGGCCTTCCGCCCGAGAGCGAACAGTAATTGATCCGCCTCGATGTCGTCGCAGCCGGTCATGTTGATGTGCAGCGATCCGTCGTCGCGCTTTTCGATTTGCTCGATCGTGGCGTGGAACTTGAAGTCGATGCCCTTGCGCAGCGATATCTGGATCAGCCGGTCGACGATCTGCTGATCGTAATGGCGCAGCAGCACATCTGTCCGGTTGACCAGAGTCACGTGGCTGCCGAACTGGTGGAAAATGCCAGCAAATTCGTTGGCGATATAGCCACCGCCGGCGATCACGATGCGCTTCGGCAGCTCCGCAAGATGGAAGGTCTCGTTGGAGCTGATCGCGTGCTCGATCCCGTCGATTTTCGGCATCACTGGCCGCGCTCCTGTGGCGATCAGGATCTTGTCCGCGGTGACTTCCTTGCCGCTTGCGAGCTTGAGAGAATTGGGTCCGGTGAGCTCCGCGCGCTCGTGGAAAATCGTGACGTCGTGATTGGTCAGCGTTTCGGTGTAGGCGGCTTCGAGCCGGCCGACTTCCGACAGCACATTGTCGCGCAGGACCGGCCAGTCGAAACGCTTCTTGGGCACGTCCCAGCCGAACATGGCCGCATCGTCCAAATCCTCGGCGAAGTGAGCGCCGTACACCAAGAGCTTCTTGGGAATGCAGCCGCGAATGACGCAGGTGCCGCCAACCTTGAACTCCTCGGCGACGGCGACCCTGGCGCCGTAGGCGGCGGCGATGCGGGACGCGCGCACCCCGCCCGATCCCGCCCCGATCACGAACAGGTCAAAGTCGGCCATATCTTACCTTCCAATTGAACCGACCGGCTCAAGCCAGACGGAGCGGTCTTTGAAATCAGTGGTGATCAGGAAATTCTTGAGGATGGCGGTTCCGATATTGAGATCGTTCGCGCTATCCTGATCGTCGATCGCTGCAGTGACGTTGCGGAAGCGCGCGCCAGCGACCTCGAGCGACCTGATCTTCGCGAGATCGCGCGTGATCTTTCCGCCGATTCCGCCGCCACTCTTTTTGCCGATGGCTTTGAGTCTCAGCCGCTTTGCGAGCGCGCGGGAGATGGTGACCTCGCTCCCATTACCGAGATCGAACTCGGCCTGTGCGGCAATGCCGTTCACGCGGGTCGGAACGGATTCGATCCCGGCGTGCTCAGTGAGCGCGAGCATTTTGCCGCGCGGCGCCGCTGCCTTTTCGACGACAGCGATTTTACCTCGCGGTATGTCGATCTCCAGCCGCGCGGCGTCGAATAACTCGCGTCCGACGATGACATGGGTCGGTCGCTTGATCAGGCGCGTGGACAAATCGGTCATGTCGAGCACGACGACGGCTTCCGGATGAAGCTCGATGCCGAGTGCTGTTACGGTGGCGCCCTCGACGATATGCGCCTGCTGGCTCCCGCCCGAGCCCTTGATCACCTGCGGCGTCCCTTCCGGCAGCTTTGCCTTCAGCGCGAGCTCGGGATCGATCAGCGTGGCCTCTGCGCCGCTGTCGAGCAAAGCCTCCGTCGCAACCCCGTTGACCTCGGCAGCAATGAACAAGCGGCCGTTGTGAAACCCGAGCGGCTCGGCACCTGCCGATGCCGTGGCGAGCAATGCCGCGGCGGCAAGCCAGCGGATCACAGCCCCGCCCTCTTCATCAGCGCCCGTGTCGACGGATCGAGCGCGTTTTCGTCGGCACCTTCGGACAATTGCCGCGCCATTTGCTTGCCCAGCTCAACCCCGAACTGATCGAACGGATTGATCCCGAGCAGGACGGCATTGGCGAACACGCGATGCTCGTAAAAGGCGATCAGCGCACCGAGCGCGCGCGGGTCGAGCCGCTGCAGCAGGATCGTGGTGCTTGGCCTGTTGCCGGGATAATTGCGCTGCGGGTCGTCGCTCGCCTTGCCCTGCATCAGCGCCGCGCCCTGCGCGAACGCATTGAGCAGAAGCAGGCGGTGATGCTCGGGATCCTGGTCGTCGTCGCCGTCGCTCGCGGCGATAAATTCCACCGGCGTCAGAACCGTACCCTGGTGAAGCAGCTGGAACACCGCGTGCTGAGCGTCCGTCCCGGTGCCCCCCCAGGTGACCGGCGCGGTCGGGTGCGCGGTAGCTTTCCCGTCCGTTGTCACTGACTTGCCGTTCGATTCCATCTCCAGCTGTTGAAGATAGAAAGGCAGCAGTCGCAGCCGTTCGTCGTAGGCGAAGACGCCCCGCGTCTGGCAGCCGAAACGCTCGACGTAGAGCCGGTCGGCGAACGCGGCGACCAGCGGCACATTGGCGGCGCCATCGCTGAAGCGGAAATGGCGGTCCATTTCCGCCGCGCCTTCGAGCAATGCCTCGAACGCATCCCAACCAAGCGCCAGCGCGGCAGTCACGCCAACCGAGCTCCACAGCGAATAGCGCCCGCCGACGCCCTCACCGAACACGAGGATTCGCGTTTCGTCGATGCCATGGTCGAGCGCGACTTCTGGCGCGGCGGTCACCGCGATCATGCGCCCATCCGGGTCGTCGACAGCGGCAGCACGCAACCACGCCCGCGCCGCATCGAGATTGGCCAAGGTTTCGAGCGTGGTGAACGTCTTCGATGCGACCACGACCAGTGTCGTCGCCGGGTCGAGCGGCTTCACCGCATCGTCGAACGCCGCGCCATCGATGTTTGACAGGAATCGCACGTTCAGGCCGCCGGAGCGCCTGCCCAACGCATCGATCAGCAATGCCGGGCCAAGAACCGATCCGCCGATGCCGATGTGCAGCACGCCGGCGACGGTGCCGAACGCACCGGCTTCGATCGCATCGACCAGTGCCCGCAACCGCTGCCTGCGCGAGGTCGAAAGGTCGACTTCGTCCGGCGAGCCATTACCGCGCTCGGCGACATGCGTTGCGGCGCGCCCTTCGCTCGGATTGACGATATCGCTCGCGAACAGGGCGTCCCGCTTCGCGGCGAACCCCGCCTGATTCGCCCGCTTCTCGAACTCCGCGATGACCGTCTTATCGAGGTGCGTCTTCGACCAGTCGAAATAGAGGCCGGCCGCTTCGAACGTCAGCCGGCTGAGCCGGTCAGGCTCGGCGGCGAACAGCTGCTCGAGCGTCTTGGTGTCCTTTGCGGCCATCGCCGCCGCACATAATGCGCGGGCCGTGTTTTGCCACCCCGGCTTGACCTTCGCCCAAGGCGCGGAAACAAGCGGCCCTGATGTCCTCGACCGATCTTCGTGACGCCAACGCGCCCGCGGCCGGGGAGGCTGACAAGCAAGAAGGCGGGCTTTGGAGCCTGGTGCGCTTCGTCGGCACCGTCATCATCCTGGCCTGGGCGCTACGCAGCTTCATCGTCGCGCCATTCAGTATCCCTTCGGGCTCGATGTTGCCGACCCTGTACATCGGCGACTATCTGGTCGTTTCGAAATGGCCGTACGGCTATTCGCGCTACAGCTTTCCGATGCAGTTTCCGCCGCTTAACGGACGTGTGCTCGGTCACTTGCCCAAGCGCGGCGACGTGGTTGTTTTCCGCCACCCGAGCGAGAAAGCGGACCTCATCAAGCGGGTGATCGGCCTTCCCGGCGATACCGTGGAGGTGCGACGCGGGCAGCTCCTGCTCAACGGCCGCCCGGTCCTTCGCCAGAAGCTCCCCGCGTTCCAGATGCGGGTCAGCGAAAACAGCCCGTGCAAGGTTGTGCCGCCAGCCCAACCATTCGTCGCCTCGGTCGATGACCGCACCTACTGCGTCATCCCGGCTTTTCGCGAGACGCTGCCTGGAGGCCCGAGCTATACCGTCCTCGACCAGGTCGATAACGGCTTCGCCGACAACTTCCCGGTCGTCCGCGTGCCGGCCGGACACATCTTCCTGATGGGCGACAACCGCGACGACAGCCTCGACAGCCGCTTCTCCGCGGCTGAAGGGGGGATCGGCATGGTTCCAGTCGAGAACATCATCGGCCGCGCGGCGGTCACCTTCTGGTCGACCGACGGCAGCGCGTCTTACTGGAAGCCGTGGACGTGGTTCACGGCGCTGCGCGGCACGCGGATCGGCAACGGCTACACCGGTGACGCGGAATGAGCGACGTCGCTGCCTTCGTTCGCGAACGCCTCGGTCATGAACCGAAAGACCTCGCGCTGTTCGAGCTTGCGCTGACCCACAAGAGCATCGGCAAGCATGAAGATTACGAGCGGCTAGAGTTCCTGGGCGACCGCGTCCTTGGCCATGTCATGGCCCGCGCCCTCTACGACCGCCACCCGAGCGAGCCCGAAGGCTATCTCTCGCGCCGCTACAATGTCCTCGTCGCGCGCGAGACCTGCGCCGACATCGGTCGTGCGCTTGGCGTTCCGGCGCTCGTGCGCCTTGGCAAGCAGGCGCGGGAGGACGGCGCAACGCAGAGCGACAATGTGATCGGCGATGTCGTCGAATCGCTGATCGGCGCGCTCCTCATTGACGGCGGATTCGAGGCTGCGCAGCGGTTCATCCTCGCAACCTGGGACGCGCACCTCGCCGAGCAGGGCAAGGCGCCGCAGCACCCCAAGTCGGCGCTTCAGGAGCTGGCGGCGGCCAAGGGCGTCAAGGCGCCAGCTTATGAAGTCGTCGGCCGCACCGGCGCACACCACGCGCCCAAGTTCACGATCCGCGTCTCGGTGCCAAAGCTTGGCGAAGCGACCGCCGAAGGAACCAGCAAGCAGGAAGCGGAAACCGCCGCCGCCGCCGCGTTGCTCGAACAGCTTCAATGACCGACGATACCCGCGCCGGCTTCGCCGCTGTCATCGGCGCGCCCAACGCCGGCAAATCCACCCTGGTCAATGCGCTCGTCGGGCAGAAGGTCGCGATCGTCTCGCCCAAGGCGCAGACCACCCGCGCCCGGCTGATGGGCATCGCCATCGCCGACAAGGTGCAGATCCTGCTGGTCGACACGCCCGGCATCTTCGCGCCCAAGCGCCGGCTCGACCGCGCGATGGTCGCGGCCGCCTGGACGGGCGCGCAGGACGCCGACCTGATCCTGCTCGTCATCGACGCATCGGAAAAGATCAGGGACGATATCCTCGAAGGCCTGGAGAAGCGCGAGCACCCGCTGTTCCTCGCGCTCAACAAGATCGACCTCGTAAAAAAGCCGCAGCTTCTGGCTCTCGCCCAGTCGCTCACCGAGCGCCTGAATCCCGAGCAGGTGTTCATGATCAGCGCCGCCAACGGCGACGGCGTTGCCGACGTCAAAGCGGCCCTCGCCGCCGCCATGCCCGAAGGCCCGTGGCTCTATCCCGAGGACGAGGTGTCCGACGCGACCGACCGGATGATCGCGGCCGAGCTGACGCGCGAGCAGATCGTCAACCGGCTCTACCAGGAGATGCCTTACTCGACCGCGATCGAGACCGAGACGTGGGAAGACCGGCCCGACGGGTCGACCGTCATCCGCCAGCAGATCCTGGTCGAGCGCGACAGCCAGAAAGCGATCGTCATCGGCAAGGGCGGCAAGCGTTTGAAGGAAATCGGCGCCGCGGCGCGCGAGGAGATCGCGCACCATCTCGGGCGGCCCGTCCACCTGTTCCTGCACGTCAAAGTAAATCCGCGCTGGGACGAAGACCGCGGGCTGTACAAAGAGATAGGATTGGAGTGGGCTGACTAGCCCAGCATCTCCTCCACCCACGCCGGCACCAGCTCGCCTGCCATCCCCGTCCGGCTTTCGTCGAACATAAAGCTGCCGAGGCTCGGCTCGAGGTTCATCTCCAGCGTCCTTGCCCCGCAGTAGCGCGCGGTCTGCACGAAACCCGCGGCGGGATAGACCGCGCCCGAGGTCCCGATCGACACGAACAGGTCGCAGCTCCGAAGCGCGCCTTCGATCCGCTCCATTTCGTATGGCATTTCGCCGAACCACACGATGTCGGGGCGAACCTGGCCCGAGACCGCGCACGAAGGACACGCCGCGCCCTCGCCCATCGGCCCGCTCCATTCGAATTTTTCGTCGCACGCAAGGCACCAGCCCTTGGCCAGCTCGCCATGCATGTGGAGCAGCCGCGTCGAGCCCGCGCGCTCGTGCAAATCATCGACATTCTGCGTCACCAGCAGCAGCTCGCCCGGCCATTCGGCGTCGAGCCGCGCCAGCGCCTTATGCGCATCATTGGGCTCGACCGTTCCCAGCTTTGCCCGCCGCGCGTCGTAAAATTCATGAACGAGCGCGGGATCGCGCGCGAATGCTTCCGGCGTGCACACATCCTCGACGCGGTGCCCTTCCCATAGTCCATCCGGGCCGCGGAATGTCGCGAGCCCACTTTCGGCAGACACACCCGCCCCCGTCAGGATCACGATGCTGCGGAAGTCACTCATGTCCACGGCTTACGGGCGATGCTCAATGTCCGCTACGGGTAGATGGGCTGCCGTTGCTGCGGTCGGATAAAGCCCGCTTATGGGAATTGCAGGCAGATTGATTGGGCTAGGTTGTGACCGGTCGCTAGGTCGCCGCCCCAACAGCCGCAGGAGATCGCCCTTGTCCAATTCCGTCACTGCCGTAAGCGCCGCCTCCCCCGAGGTAGCGGCAGTTCATTTCGAGTCCGAGTTCACTTTCGAGACCGATTGCTGGGATGTCCATGACGCGCTTGGGTCAGGCTCACCCGGTTTCGTGTTGTTGGACGTGCGCAGTCCCGCGCTCTTCGCGGCAGGGCATGTGCCGGGCGCGATCAATCTGCCCCACGGCAAGATCATCGGCTCCAAGATGGCCGCGTGGCCGGACGACACCTTGTTCGTAACTTATTGCGCCGGGCCGCATTGTAACGGCGCGGCGCGCGGTGCGCTGCGCCTCGCGAGGCTTGGTCGGCCGGTGAAGATCATGGCAGGCGGGATTACGGGGTGGCTGGACGAAGGTTTCCCCCTCGCCCGAGCCTAACCGACCGCCTAACGTCTGTAATGGGTGGAAAGCTGCCACTAGCCGCAACTGAGGATGGCGGTTAGCTTTACCCCATGATGTGGCACGTCTCACTCCCCCAGCTGGGGTTGGTCGTCCTTTTACTCGGCATTTCATGCATTCTGATTGCACGGCGGCGGCGGGAAGCGCGTGAAGGTGCGTCCATCACACCAGCGTCACAAGGCGGCTCGCCCATGTGGGTGTGGGTCGTTCTTGCCGTTTGGACGGGCCTATCTCTGCTCGTTGGGATTGCGTTGTTGCTGAGTGGCCGTGCCGTAATCGACTACTGAGCTAAGGGCAGGAATGGGTGGAAAGCAGCCATTGGGATCACTGCCCCTCAACCTCCGATGTTCGGCGGCCCCAGATGCGCAAGAAAGTCCGGCTTGCCCAGCTGCACGCCGGCATTACGCAGGATCGCGTACGCCGTTGTCGCGTGGAAATAGAAATTGGGCAGCGCGAACCCCGCGAGATATTCGGCACCGCCGAAGCGATAGCCCATCCCGTTGGGGAAAATGATCTTCACCTCTCGGTCTTCGCTTCCGGTCAAAGCGGCAGCATCGAAGCCCTCGAGATACGCAATCGTCCGGTCGCACCGGTCCTTCAGTTCCGCGAAATTCGCCTCCGTGTCCGGCATCGACGGCGCTTCCGTGCCCGTCAGCCGCGCAAGCGCGCTCTTCGCTGAGTCCGATGCCATCTGATATTGCGCCGGGAGCGGCCGCATGTCGGGCGCAAGCCGCGCTTCCATCAACTCCGCTTCGCTCTTTTCCTGCGCTGCCTTGTCCAGCCAGTTGCGCATATTGGTCAGCGACCGAACGAATATCGGCACCGACGCCTCGTACATTCCAAAGCTCATTACAGTCCCTCTCGCCTCACAGGTATGAGAGCGCCCTAGCGTCGGGAAACCGATCCGTCATCCGGCCCCTAAGCGTGCGCGCCCTGATCCCAGAAGGCGACCACGAGCCCCCCGGCAACGATCAGCCCGCCGCCCAGGATGATCGGCAGGTTTGGAACGGTCCGGAAGAACAGGAAGCTCACGAGCTGCCACATCACGAACAGGGTCGCGATATAGATTCCCACCACCCGGTGAAACTCGATCGGCGCGAGATTGAGGCTCAACCCATAGCCAAACAGCATTGCCGCACCGAGCCCGAAATAGGCTGACTTCGATCCCAGCGCCTTTTGCGCCAGTCCATTGCGAATGACCGCGTCGCCGCTGACCTCGAGGGCCGTGGCGATGATGAGAAAACCGAGGATGATGAGTTTGGTTTGGCCTGACATAGTCACGGCCTAATCGGCCACTACGACTTTGAGAAGTTCAATCGGCAACACGGTTGTGGCGGCCTGTCACACTACTGACACTCGTTAAGGTGACACTGTTCCGGACCTGATATAAGCCTTGGTTCGAAAGGGCTTAGCGAGCCCGGTCGAGTTTGGGGGTCCAGTATGCGGAAAATCTTGCGATCGCGCTTGCCGCAACGCGTCCGGACGGTGCCGCCATTCCTGGTCGAAATCGCCGTCGGACTGACCTTGCCGGTGGTCATGGTCGCCTTGCGCATGCCCTTGTACGGCTTTGCCGGCGACCGCGCGCCTTATGCCTTCATGTTCATCGGTTCCGCGCTCGCGACTTTACTCGCCGGTTGGCGCAGCGGCGTGCTTGCGGTGGTCGTCGGACAGGCGCTGGCCTGGAACCTGGTCGTAAGCTCAGCGGCTACTGACGAGGTGCGCGGGGCCTTCATCCTCGCAACCTTCTCGCAGCTGGTCACCGTTTTGATCATCGGCCTTTATCAGCGCGAGATCGACAAGGGCACGGAGGAGCGGGAGCAGCGCCTCGCCCTGCTCGATGAGGCGCTGAACGAGATCGATCACCGCACGCGCAACAATTACCAGACCGTGCTGGCGATGATCGACCTTCAGTCGCGCCGCGCATCGAGCGACATTGCCCGCGAAGCCTTGCGCCAGGTGAGCGACCGGATTCAGGCCATCGCCAATGCGTCGCAACAGCTTGCCGTGCGCAGTGCCGATATCGGCAAGGTGCGCCTCGACGACCATCTTTGCGGGCTCGTCCAGCAGATAGAGCGCGGCCTTTCCCGCGATGGCATCAACGTCGATTGTGATGTCGACGAGGTCACCGCCGATGCCGACAAGGCCACCTCGATCTCGATCATCGTCAATGAGCTTGTGACCAACGCCATCAAACACGCCTTCAACGGCGAAGGGTCGGGCCGCGTGCGCGTGAGCGGCCGTTCGGGCAACCCGTTCGAGCTTATTGTGTCGGATGACGGCGGCGGCATACGCGAGAGCCGACGCAAGGATTCGACCGGGCTCGGCACCAAGCTCGTCGAAAGCTTCGCCCGCCAGCTTGGCGCCAAGCACCAGGTGACCTCGACCGGCGAAGGCACGACCCACCGCCTGCTTATTCCCGCGCTCGACTGAATTGCCGAACGCGCTTAGGTGAAGCGCGTGAGCGATCACCGGATCCGCATCGGCATCGGCGGCTGGACCTATGCGCCGTGGCGCGGGGTCTTCTACCCCGACAAACTGCCTCAGGCGAAAGAGTGCGAATACGCCACCCAGGCGATGACCGCGATCGAGATCAACGCGACCTTCTACGGCCGGCAGAAACCGAAAAGCTGGGAGAATTGGGAGAAGATCGCGCCCGAGGGTTTCCAGTTCGCGATCAAGGGCTCGCGCTATTGCGTCAGCCGTTCGAAGCTCGCCGAGAGCGGAGAAAGCATCGCCAACTTCTTCGGCCAGGGGTTCGAGATTCTCGGCCCGAAGCTGGGTCCGATCCTGTGGCAATTCGCCCCCTTCAAGCGCTTCGATGCCGACGATATCGCTGCATTCATCGACCTTCTTCCGGCGGAGCTGAACGGCATCGCGCTGCGCCATGCGATCGAGCCGCGCCACAAGAGCTTCGACGACGACAAGTTCTTCGACCTGTGCCGTGCCCGCAATATCGCGATCGTGTTCGAGGATTCCGACGATTATCCGCTGATCGAAGCCGACACCGCGGATTTTTCTTATGCACGCCTTCAGCGGATGAACGAGGATGTCCCGACCGGCTATGACGATACGGCGCTCGACGGCTTTGCGGACCGCGCGAGGAAATGGCGCGAACGCGGCGACGCCTACATCTTCATGATCAACGGCGCGAAGGTCCGCGCACCGGCCGCTGCGCTGGCGCTGCAGGAACGGCTTCGCTAACCATTCATCATGCGCACTGCCGACCAGCCGATCCGGATTTCCCTCGTCGCGCCCAACGGCCGCATGGGCCAGGCGATCGCTTCAGCAGTCGCGGATGATCCGGCGTTCGCACTCGATCAGGATCACGCCGACGTCCTCGTCGATTTCTCGGTTCCGGCCGCGCTTTCCGGGAGCCTCGACCGTGCGGTATCCGGCGCGATCCCGATTTTGATCGGCACGACCGGGCTTGGCGAAGACGCGAACGCCAAAATTGCGGAAGCCGCGAAGTCGGTCGCCGTATTGCGCGCCGCTAACACCTCCCTTGGGATCGCCCTGCTGGCTGAGCTGGTCGAGCGAGCGGCAAAGGCGCTTGGCCCGGATTGGGATATCCAGGTCGCCGAAGCGCATCACGCGAAGAAGGTCGACGCTCCGTCCGGCACCGCCCTGATGCTGGGAAAGATCGCCGAGAATGCTGGCCGCGACGTCGGCTACGCATCGGTTCGCGGGGGCACGGTCGCTGGCGACCATGACGTGATGTTCCTCGGGCCGGACGAGCGGCTGATCCTGTCGCACCGCGCCGAGAACCGCATGATCTTCGCCCGCGGCGCGCTTGCTGCGGCGCGCTTCCTCGCGGGCAAGCCCGCCGGGCTCTATTCGATGCGGGACGTCGTCGGCAGCCTGTGAACCGCGCAGAGGTTTTCGAATTCTTCCGCCGCCTGGCCGAGGCCAACCCTTCGCCCACCACGGAGCTTGAGTACGGCAACGTCTACCAGCTGCTGGTCGCCGTCGTGCTGTCGGCGCAGGCGACGGACGCCGGGGTGAACATTGCGACGCGCGAGCTCTTCAAACGCATCCAAACGCCCGAACAAATGGTCGAATTCGGCGAAGAATCGCTCAAAAACGCGATCAAGACGATCGGTTTGTTCAACACCAAGGCCAAGAATGTGATCGCGCTCTCTCAGGCGCTGATCGACCGCTTCGGCTCCGAGGTCCCCGGGTATCGTGAAATACTGTGTGAACTTCCGGGCGTCGGCCGCAAGACCGCCAACGTTGTTCTCAACACTTACTTCGGGGCGGAAACCTTCGCCGTCGATACCCACGTATTTCGCGTCTGCAATCGCACCGGCCTCGCCCCCGGCAAGAATGTCGATGTCGTTGAGGCGAAGCTCGAGAAGATCGTTCCCCAGCCCTTCCGCCGGGACGCCCACCACTGGCTGATCCTGCACGGCCGCTACACGTGCAAGGCTCGGCTCCCCGAATGCTGGCGTTGCCCGCTGATCGACCTCTGTCGCTACAAGCCGAAGACGCCCCCGCCGGGAGAACGCACTACTTCCAAACCCGCTCGAACCGCGAGCCAAGTGTCGTCAACAGCTCGTACTGCGAAAGCCCGGACTGCCTCGAGGCCGAGGGCAAGTCGTAGTCGATCTCGACCCACTCGCCCTCTTTGAGCCGGGGCGCCGCATCCACGTCGATCGCGATCAAGTCCATCGACACTCGCCCGATCACCGGCAGCGCGAACTCTCCGGCAAACGCCGCGCCGCGCGATGAGAAACCGCGGAGATATCCGTCGGCGTAGCCGATATTGAGGATGGCCGCCTCAGTGTCCGAGGGGGCGGTGAACGTCGCGCCGTAACCGCAGGTTTCGCCTTCCCGAATCGTCCGGCGCTGAACGATTTGGGCTTCGACGCGGGCGACCTGGCGGATATTGCCCTCCGCTTCCTCGCGCGGGATTCCGCCGTACAGCGACAGTCCGGGCCGGACGAGGTCGAAACTGTAGTCGCGACCCAGGCAGATGCCGGCCGAATTGGCGAAACTGTAGCGCTTTGCGGGGATGTCAGCCGCCACCGAGCGGAAGCGCTCGAGCTGCATCTGGTTGAGCGCGTGATCCTCATCGGCGCAGGCGAGATGGCTGTGGAGCGTATCGACGGCGAGGCCATCGACGGCCCCTAGCTCGTCCGCCCTGAGGCCCAGCCGGTTGATGCCCGTGTCCACCATCACGTCGCACGGCCGATCAGGCGCAATCTCTTTCCACCGCGCGACCTGTTCGGGTGTGTTGAGCACCGGGCGGGCGCGAAGCCCCAGTGCCGCATCGCCGTCGTTGGGCCCGACTCCATGAAGTACCACCAGACTCACATCGGCGGGCAGGTTGCCGAGCGCAGCAGCTTCGGACCAAGTCGATACGAAGAAGTCGCGGCAGCCCGCCTCGAGGAGCGCTTCGACGGTCTCGCGGGCGCCAAGGCCATAACCATCGGCCTTCACGGCGGCGCCCGCCGGCACGCCAGCGCGCTCGGCGAGCCAGCGCCAGTTTGCCTGGAGCGCATCGCGATCAATTGTCAGGCGAAGAGGACGATGCATTTGCTAGAACAGCCGTCCGCCGTTGGGCACCATGAGGTCCGGCTTGATCAGCACAACCTCACCCGCCTCATCTGCAAAGCCCAGGGTCAGTACTTCGGACATGAATGGACCGATCTGCCGCGGCGGAAAATTGACGACGGCCGCGACCTGACGGTTGAGCAGGCTCTCCGGCGTGTAATGTGCCGTGATCTGCGCCGACGATCTCTTGCGGCCCACTTCAGGCCCGAAGTCGATGGTCAGCTTGAATGCGGGCTTTCGCGCCTCGGGAAATTCCTGGACGTCGACAATCGTGCCGACGCGAACGTCGACCGCCAGAAAATCATCAAAGGTGATCTCAGGTGCCGCTTGATTGGCCATGGCCGCGCCATGTCAGGACGCGCGGCGGAAATCCAGCCGCTCAGCGCCCTGCCAGCTCCGCGCGATGGGCCCCGGCAAGTTCCCCCATCGAGGTGAAGCGAAAGTCGAAGTGCGGCATCGGGTCCGGAAGCACGGTCGCTCCGCCACCAGGCTTGTCGTGCCGCCGGTCGATCCAGGCTGAGGCTATCCCCATCTTGTTGGCCGGCACATGGTCGTGGAACAAGCTTTGCGCGGTGTGGAGCAGCTCTTCCTTCGCAATGCCCGCCTCGCCAGCCCGTCGCAGCAAACATTGGAAGTTGCGCAGGTTCGGCTTGTACGAGCCAATCTCCTCCGCAGTCAGGATCTGGTCGAATTCGACGCCAAGACGTCGATTGCTGCCCACAAAGCTCACGCGGTCGACGTTGGACAGGATAATCAGCTGGAAATGGCCCTTGAGGTAGGTGAGCGCTTCCATAGTATCCGGGAACGCGGGCCAGTCTCCGACAGACGCCCCAAAGGCGGCAGCTTCGGCATCGTCGGGATCAACCCCAAATTTCCGGGACAGGCCTTCATGCACCTTCTCGAGCAGTTTGGAATAACGAAGGGCGGGAAAAGCCTCCTCCGCTTCATGCTCGACCGGCCCATAAGCCTCGATCAGCTGCTCGGATGACACTCCGGCCCGTTCGCCGAGCGGGCGAAGCGCCTCGACGATCCCGGTTTCCCAGTCGATCAACGTGCCGTAGCAGTCGAAACTGAGGGCCTTGAATTGGGAGAGCTGCATATTCGCGCGCCGCTTATCAGGCCGAACGAAATGAGCAAGGCGACCGGTTGATGGGACGCCGGCACGATCCGCTGCTGAGCCTGCCCGACAAGACCGGTGTTCTGTACGTCCGGCTTTACCAGCGGATGCGCGCTTTGATCCTGGAGGGAAGCTGGCCGCCGGGCATGCGATTGCCCTCATCGCGAACCCTCGCCTCCGATCTCGGCATCGCACGCAACACCGCAAGCCTCGCGATCGACCAGCTTCTCGCGGATGGCTGGGTCGAAGCCCGCAGTCGTTCAGGTACCTTCGTCAGTGCGCCGCTGCCCGAGCGAGTAAGCCGTCCCGCCACGCCACGGGATTCGACTGGTGGTGGCAAGCTGCCCATACCGTTCGAGCTTCGGCCAGGCGCGGTGGACAGCTTTCCCTTCGAACGCTGGGCGAGATTGCAATCGCGCGTCTGGTCGCGATCGGTCCCGAACCTGCTGTACGACCCCGACCCGGCCGGCGACATCGGCCTGCGCCAGGCCATCGCCGACGTGGCCCTCCCCGCGCGAGGCCTATCGGCCAGTGCGGATGTCGTCGTCATCGTGACCAGCGCCCAGTCGGCATTCGACCATCTCGCCGCAACGCTTCCCGCCGGCTCGCAAGTCGTGGTCGAAAATCCCGGATACGTCTTCGCTGACGCCGCCTTCTCCGGGCGCGGCCTGGAGATCGTCCCCGCTCCGGTCGATGCCCATGGCCTCGACGTCGATGCAGCGCGCAAACTTGCTCCCGAGCCCGCGCTTATCCTCGTGACGCCCGCGACGCAGTTCCCGACCGGCGTCACGATGAGCCCGGAACGCCGCGTGCAGCTGGTGGAATGGGCCACCGAGGCTCAGGCGTGGATTGTCGAGGAGGAATATGACGCTGAGGCGCGCTTCGACGGTCAACTGCCCTTCGCTCCGCTTCGCGCCGATCATCCCGATAGAGTGGTGACGATCACGAGCTTCAACCGCTTGCTGTTCCGTTCGCTGAGGCTTGGCTTCATGCTCGTGCCCGAAGCACTGAAAGGCCCGCTCCTGAAAGCGCGAGCGGCAATCGACGGCTACGTCACGCTCCCTCACCAACTCGTGCTCAGCGAGTTCATCGAGGAGGGCGCATATTCCGCTCACCTGCGCGCTTCCAGGGAGATGGCAAAGGCGCGGCGTGAAGCGCTCGTTACACTCCTGGAGCCGTACCTCGGCACCGTGTTTGAGCCTGAGCTCAACCCCTGCGGTCTTCATCTTGTACTCAAACCCCGTTCGGCGTCGGTCGCCGCAACCGAGGCAGCGCTACGCGACCACGGAATCGCCTGCTGGACCTTTGGCGCGTTGAATCGCGACTCGTGGGACCAAGATGCGCTGCTGCTGGGCTTCGCCGCCTTCTCGCCTGATGTCATTCAGTCGATGCGCCCGGCCTTCGACGCCGCGCTAGGCCGCTTCGCCTAGCCGAGACGGCGGTACAGATAATCGTAGCGGAACTTCCAGGTCCGTCCGTCATCATCGGAATAATCCGAGAACTGGCGTACGCTGCCGTCGAGATTGTGGGTAAAGGTGAGCCGGATCAAGCGGATCTTGCCGCTCCCGGCCGGATCGGGCTGGTGGGCGGTCATCACCATCCGGCCCTGATCGTCCAGGCCGCCGATGAAATGCCGGAATGCCCCTGCAGAATCCATCCAGGTCTGGTGCCACTGCCGGTCGGTCGCCCAGTAGCTGTTGAGGCTCCCGCCGCGGAAACCCTCGCTCGCCCAATTCTCGCGGATCACGCAGCCGCCGTAGACCTGCTCGATATGGCTGACGCCGGCGAACTGGCCGCTCGCCTGGTCGGTGACCGTCCATTCGCCGACCCAGAAGTCGAACTGGTGATGCGCTGCCGCCGAGCAGGCCGATGGGGTCGGCTGCTGGGCGACAGCGCTGCTCGCCGCGGCGGCCACTGCGGCGAATAGAAAGGCGCGAGTCATTGTGGGCAGGCTGCACCGGGCCACTCGCGCCAGCGAGAGCCAGTTAGTGGAGCGCGTTTGGTGCCAGGATCAGATTATGGGGCCGCCGCGCCATTCCGGCATGGCTCGCTCACCAAGCGCGACATCCACCGCAGCGGCGGCAAGCAGGCGCGTCGAATCGAGGATCGGCAGCGGCGAGACGTCCGCCGTCACGAGCAGCGGAATTTCGGTGCAGACCAGGGCCACGCTGTCGCAGCCATGCGCGGCCATCTTCTCGATTATCCGGCAATAAGCGTCGCGCGATTCATCGGTGAACGTGCCGAGGCAGAGTTCATCCATGATCACGTGGTGAATTAGCTTGCGGTCGTCCTCGTCCGGGATTTCCCAGTCGATACCGCGCCGCCCGAGCGCCCCTGGGTAAACCGGGCCGGTCATCGTCCAGTTGGTGCCGAGGATCGCGACCTTGTGGCGCCCGTCTCGCTCCGCGCGATCGGCAACGACTTCGCCGATGTGGAGGCCGGGGATCGGGAAGGGTTCACCGTCGCTTTCGAGCGCGATGTGCGCGGTATTGTCAGGGCACACCCAGAAATCCGCGCCCGCGGCCGCGAGCTTGCCGATGTCGTAAGCGAACATCCGGCGCAGCGTTGGACGATCGTCCCGATCCCACGCTTCGAGCATGTGATCCATCGCAACACCGGTCAGCGTGATTTCCGGGTGCTGGTGCGGGCCGAGCCGCGCAACGCCCTCGAGACACATCGTCCGGTAGCACAAGGTCGCACCTTCGAAGCTGTGCGAGAGGATGCCGATATGCTTCATTCGACGGTGACGCTTTTCGCGAGATTGCGCGGCTGATCGACGTCTGTGCCTTTTAGCACCGCCACATGATAAGCCAGAAGCTGCACCGGCACCGCATAGACGAGCGGTGCGATCAGGGGGTGCACTTGCGGCATTTCGATCGTCGCCATGCATCCCTCGCCGGCTTCGGCGACGCCGTGCGCGTCGCTGATGAGCACGATCTTGCCGCCGCGCGCGCGGACCTCCTGCATGTTGCTGACCGTCTTTTCGAACAGCGGGCCCGACGGCGCGAGGACAATCACGGGCACTTCGTCGTCGATCAGCGCGATGGGCCCGTGCTTCATCTCGCCCGCGGCATAGCCTTCGGCGTGGATGTAGCTGATTTCCTTGAGCTTCAGCGCGCCTTCCAGCGCCATTGGATAATCCGGACCGCGGCCAAGATAGAGCACGTCGCGCGCCGGTACGATAAGATGCGCCATCGCGGCGATATCGTCATCATGGCCAAGCGCGGCATTCAGCGCAGCCGGCGCTTCCTGCAAATGGGCGACAATCTCTTTCTCTTCCTCGCGGCTGAGAAGTCCCTTGGCGCGCGCGAGATTGGCCGCGAGCGCTGCGAGAACGGCAAGCTGGCAGGTGAAGGCCTTGGTCGACGCAACCCCGATCTCGGGACCGGCGTGCGTCGGCAGCAGCAGATCGGCTTCGCGCGCCATCGAGCTCGTCGGCACGTTGACCACGACCGCAATGCGCTGCTGCTGCGACTTGGCGTGACGCAGGGCAGCGAGCGTGTCGGCGGTCTCACCAGACTGGCTGATGAACAGCGCCATCCCGCCGGGTTCAAGGATCGGCTCGCGGTAGCGAAACTCTGACGCGACATCGATGTCGACGGGCACGCGAGCGAATTGCTCGACCCAATATTTGGCGACCAAGCCGGCATAGTAGCTAGTGCCGCAAGCAACGATGGTCAGCCGGTTGACGCTTTCCAGGTCGGCTTCGGCCACGGGGAGCGCAATCTCCCCTTCGAACGGGCGCACGTAGCTTTGGAGAGTCTGGGCAACCACGATCGGCTGCTCGAAAATCTCCTTCTGCATGTAATGCGCGTAATTGCCCTTCTCGACCGGGGCCGAGGATGCGCCCGATTGAACGATTTCGCGCTCCGCGGGCGCGTTATCGCGGTCGAAGATCTGGATGGTGTCGCGGCGGACGACGACCCAGTCGCCTTCATCGAGATAGGCGATGCGTTGGGTCCACGGCGCGACGGCAAGCGCGTCCGACCCCAGGTAATTCTCACCATCGCCATAGCCGACCGTCAGCGGCGCCCCCATGCGCGCGCCAATGATCAGGTCGGCATGGTCGCGAAACAGAATGGCGAGGGCGAATGCGCCGACCAGTCGCGGGAGCACGGCGGCTACGGCATCTTGCGGCGACGCCCCGCCTTCGATCTCGCGGGCCACCAGATGCCCGACGACTTCGGTGTCCGTCTCGCTTTCGAACTTGCGCCCTTCGGCGATCAGCTCATCGCGGAGCGGCTTGAAGTTCTCGATAATGCCGTTGTGAACCAGCGCCACCGGGCCAACGATGTGCGGGTGTGCATTGCCGACCGTCGGCGCGCCGTGGGTCGCCCAGCGGGTGTGCGCTATGCCCGTATCGCCGTGAAGCGGATTGGCCGCCAGCTCGCGAGCGAGATTGTCGAGCTTTCCCTCGGCCCGCCGCCGGACAAGCTCGCCATGGTCGACGGTGCAGATCCCGGCGCTGTCATAGCCGCGATACTCAAGCCGCTTCAGCCCGTCGAACAGGCGCTGAGCGACCTCACTCTTCCCGACAATGCCGACAATGCCGCACATCCGCGTGCCACTCCTTTGAACGCTTTTTTTGAGCGCGCTATGCTTCGTTCGGCCTTGCTGCAAGCTGGTCGAAGAGGGGGTTCGCCATGTCGCGCACAAAATGGGCGCTCGCAAGCGCTTCGCTGATGCTTCTAGCCACCTGCAATCGCCAGCCGCAGGCCTCGACTAACCAATCTGCCAATTCTCAGCCTTCCGCCGTGCCGGCGTCTTATTACGACAACAGCGCGCATCCCGACGCGTGGAGCGGGGGTGAACGCTATGTCGAGATCACCACGCCCAAGGGCCCGCACAAGGTGTGGATCAAGCGCGTCGGCAACAACTCGAAGCTGAAGCTGTTGCTTCTCACCGGCGGCCCGGGCGCATCGCACGACTATCTCAATGTCTTCGACAGCTTCCTGCCGCAGGAAGGCATCGAATATTATCACTACGACCAGCTGGAAACGGGCGCCAGCGACCGGCCCAACGACCCTGACCTGTGGACGCTCGCGCGCTACGTCGACGAGGTCGACCAGGTCCGCAAGGCGATCGGCGGCGACAAGTCGAACTTCTGCCTGCTCGGCCACAGCTGGGGTGGGATGCTCGCGATGGAATATGCGCTGGCCCACCAGGATCAGATGAAGTGCCTGGTCATCTCCAACATGATGGCGTCGATCCCCGCCTATAACGATTACGCGAAGAAGGTCCTGGAACCGAAAATGGACCAGGCCGTGCTGAAACAGATCCTGGACATGGAAAAGAAGGGCCAGACCGAACAGTCGGCCTACATGGCCCTGCTGGTTCCCAATTGGTACGAACAGCACATCCTTCGCCGTCCGGCTGACCAGTGGCCGGCACCGGTCGCCGTGTCCTTCGCCAACATGAACCGAGCGTTCTACGTGACGATGCAGGGCCCAAGCGAAATGGGCGCGAGCGGACGCTTGGTAAACTGGGACCGCTTCAACGACCTGAAGCGCATCCAAATTCCGACCCTGGTCATTTCCGGGGCCCATGACACGATGGACCCCGCGTACATGGCGCGGATGGCGAAGCAGCTACCCCATGGCGAACTCGCCGCAACCGATGGCGGTCATATGGCCATGTACGACGACCAGCCGACCTATTTCGCCAAGCTGACGGCTTTCCTGGGGAAGTTTAGGTAGCGCTCTTCTTCGCGGCCATCCGGTCGCGGAAGCGCTTGGCCCAGCCGGCGATGCCCTTTTGCTCGCTCCGCTCCACCGCGAGCGCATCCGCCTCGACGTTTTCGGTGATGACCGAACCCGCCCCAACGACCGCGCCGTCTCCGATCGTTACCGGCGCCACCAATGCGGTATTCGATCCGATGAAAGCGCCGGTCCCAATCACGGTCTTGTACTTGCCGAAGCCGTCGTAGTTGCAGGTGATCGTCCCGGCGCCGATGTTGGCGCCCGCGCCCACCTCCGCATCGCCGACGTAGGACAGGTGATTGACCTTCGCGCCCTCGCCGACTTCGGCCTTCTTGAGCTCGACGAAATTGCCAACCTTGGTGCGATCGGCCAGCTTGGTGCCCGGGCGAATACGGGCGAACGGCCCGATGCTGGCTTTCGCCCCGATCGTCGCGCCTTCGATGTGGCTGAAGGCATGGATCGTCGCGCCATCGGCAATCTCGACGCCGGGGCCGAAGACCACATGCGGCTCAACCGTCACGTCACGTCCCAGGCGCGTATCGTAGGCGAACCACACGCTTTCAGGATCTATCAGGGTCGCCCCTTCGTCCAGCGCCTGCTCGCGCCGCCGCCGTTGCCATTCCAGCTCAAGGTGGGCGAGCTCGGCGCGGCTGTTGACGCCTGCGGCCTCATAAGGATCGCCCTCGATGACCACCGCCTCGCGGCCTTCGGCGGCCGCGATATTGACGATGTCCGGCAGGTAATATTCGCCGGCCGCATTGTCGTTGCCGACTTGGTCGAGCCAGCGGAAGAGGTCGGCAGCGCGCACCGCCATCATGCCTGAATTGCACAGGCGCACAGCCCGCTCTTCCTCGGTTGCGTCCTTATATTCGACCATCTTGGCGATCCGATCGCCCTCACCGAGGATGATCCGGCCATATTTCAGCGGATCTTCGGGCCGCGAGGCCAGCACGACGACGCCTGGGCCGCCTTCGCCATTGAGGCGATCGATCATGCGGCCGAGCGTCTCGGCTTCAACGAACGGCGTATCCGCGTAGAGCACAAGCACCGGACCGTCGTAACCGGCAAGTGCTTCGGCCGCCTGCTGGACCGCGTGACCTGTTCCGTTTTGCTGCGCTTGGACGGCGATTGCGACGTCGCGGCCGTGAATGGCTTTCTCTACTTGCTCTCGGCCCTTGCCGACGACCACGACCCTCTTGTCCGCGCCGACCGCGTCGACACGATCGAGCAGGTGGAGCAGCAACGGCCGGCTAGCGATCGGGTGCAGCACCTTGTGCGTGTCCGAACGCATGCGCGTTCCCTGCCCTGCGGCGAGGATCACGACGGCAAATCGGCGCTGGTCGGTCATGGTCGCGAGCAATGGCATGGCGGCGTAATCTGCACCAGTAGCACTCCAACGAAAAAGGGCGGCTCCCGGAGGAACCGCCCTTCACTTCCTCTGCGGCGTTAAGCCTCAGAAGACGTTCTGATAATATTCGTTGCCGACGAAGCCCATTTTCTGGACGTGCGCCTGTTTGGTCACGGCCAGCACCTGGTCGACGACCTCATAGCGCGCGGTGGCGTCAGGCTGCAGGTGAAGCTCCGGCACCGGGTTCATCTGCTGCGTCGTGTCGAGATAGGAACGCAGCTGCTGCATGGTCACGGGCGATCCGTTCCACAGCACCTGGTCCTGAGCGTTGATCGACAGCACGTTCTTGACCGGGTCGATGACCTGCGGCGGCGGATTAGGCTGCTGGACCGGGAGGTCGAGCTTCACCGCGTGGGTCTGGATCGGAATGGTGATGATGAACATGATCAGGAGCACCAACATGACGTCGATCAACGGCGTCACGTTCACGTCCAGCATCGGCTCGCCAGAAGCGTTGTCGCTAGTGGTCTGCATTGACATGGGTTGCTACTCCTACTCGGCGCGATAGCCGGTCAGCGGCGGCGGCTCGGAAATGAAGCCGACACGCTGGAAACCAGCCTGCTGCATCGTGATGATTGCTGCGCCGATGCACTTGTACCGGGTATTGATGTCACCGCGGATGTGCGCCTCCGGCATATTCTCTTCGTTGATGTTCTGAACGCCGCCGACCTTCTTGATCTGGTCTTCAAGCTTCTTGACGGCCCGGTCGAGCAAGTCCTTTTGCGAGATACGGGTCACTCCCCAATAAACCTCGCACGTATCGCCGGCGCCGTTGCGGACAACCAGAGAAACGTTGTCCGGCTTCGTCAGAGTGGGCTCATACCGCACGCTGGGCAATTTGATCGGAATGGTCTGCTTGATGACCTGGGTGGTGATCAGGAAGACGATCAAAAGCACGAGCATCACGTCGGTGAGCGGCACAACGTTGATGTCCGACAGCGCCTCTTCCGAGCCTTCGTCTAATACTTGTCCTGCCATACGGCTGGTGTCTTTCTAGTTCATCTGGACGAGGCCCCGACCCTCACCGGACCGGGGCCTGATCCGATTACTTGGCGTTGGTCGGCGTGCGGACCGGCTCGCTCGGCGCAGCGCCGCGAGCCGCAGCGGTCGTGCGCGCCGCGGCCGGAGCCGGACCACTCGACGGCTTCACCGCGCCGTTCGACATCAGATAGCCGTGAAGGTCGTTCGTGTAGGCCGCGAGGTCCTCCATGATCGACTTGTTGCGGCGGATCAGCCAGTTGTAAGCGAGCACGGCCGGAACCGCGACGACCAGGCCAAGCGCGGTCATGATGAGCGCCTCACCGACCGGGCCGGCGACGGCGTCGATCGAAGCCTGACCGGAAGCACCGATCCGGATCAGCGCGCGGTAGATGCCGACGACGGTGCCGAACAGACCGATGAACGGAGCAGTCGAACCGACCGTCGCGAGGAAGGCGAGGCCTTCGCCGAGACGGGCGCCGATTGCGCCTTGGCTGCGCGCCAGGCTGTTGGCCATCCAGTCATGCTGGTCGATCGGGTCGGTCAGTTTGCCGTGCTGGTCCTGGGCGACAAGCGCGTCGTCCACGATTGCGCGGTAAGCGCTCTTCGCTTCGAGCTTCGTCGAGGCGTCGCGCAGATTGGGTGAATTCCAAAAGCTGGAGCGGACCTTGCGCCCCTGGCTGATGATCTTCTGCTGCTGCATCAGCTTCGTGAACAAGATGTAGAACGTGCCGATCGACATGATCACGAGGATCGTGAAGACCGAAAGAGCGATAATGCCACCCTGCTTGAGAGCTGGCACCAGACCATAGGGATTCGCCGCTGCTGCGTCGGCGGTCGCTTGAATCAGCATAACTGTGCTTTCCTTCTGAACTTTTCGTCTAAAAAACCGAGTCTAATTAACCTTCCAAACGCCACACGATCGACGGCGTCTGAATCGTGTCACTGGTCGCGTTGCCGTTGCTGTCACGAGCAGGCGTGAACTTCGCGCGGCGGCGCAGAATGTTGCACGTGGCTGAGTCCAATGAGCCGTTACCGGATGATTGGGTGACGTTGCACGCGGTCACCCGACCGTCTGGGCCGATGGTCAACGATGCGCGCACCGTACCTTCAGCACCGGAAGACTGGGCCGAAGCCGGATAGTCGTCAGCGCTGAACAGCGAACGCAGGTCACCCTTGGCGCTCTGGGCCGAAACAACCTTACGGGGCGGCAAAGGCGGCGGCGGCGGCGCAATGGCAACCGGCGGGATCGGCGGCGGGTGGGGCGCTTCGACGACCGCGATCGGCGGCGGCGGCGCTTCCATGCGCACCAACGGCGGCGGGATAGTCGGCGGAGGCGGAACCTTCGGCATGTCCTTCGGCGGCGGCGGCGGCTCCTCAGGGGGCGGCGGCTGCTCCTCTACGTCGAAGGTCTTGAGGTCTTCGGCCGCCTTCTTGACGACGTTGTAGGCGAGGCCAGTGACGATCGCGTACATCAGGCCACCGACAATCGCGACCGTGAAAAAGATCGACAGGCCGCGATTACCGCTGAGCTCTCTTTTCCGGGCGTATGACATTAACCCGCAATTCTCCTCAACACACCGTGGTTAACCACGGTCAGACCGGGCGTTCAGACGCGCGCCCTGCGCCTTGATTAAACGCCGATGTATCAAGATATCATCGGCGACAAGCGCGCTTCCTTATCCCCGGCTCAAAGGCCGCGCAACGGATTTTGTTCCACAGCCGGAAGGCGTGAAACCCGCTATTCCGAGGCCAGATGCTCAGGCTTCGGGCCAAGCTTCGGAAAAGGAAGCGATTTCAATCCCGACGCCATGAGCATCGGCGTAGACATCGGGCTTGGACGTATGGACCCGCAACGCCTTCACGCCGCGAAACGCCGCGATCCGATCGAACACCATATGAGCCAGCGTCTCCTGGAGATTGTACCGGCGAGCGGCCGCGATCTCCTCGACCTCCTGCCGCAGGAGATCGTAATTCCATGCCCGGTCGGGATCGTCGTCGGGCGGAACTGATGGATCGTCCAGCCAGATCTCCACGGTAATCAACAGCCGCTGCGGCGCGCCGACCTCAAAATCGTGAAAGCCGATGTCTGCCTGGACAGCCAGGCGATCCAAGATGATCCGCGCGGAGCGAACCTTCAGATGGTCTGGCACTAGGCCGACCAGGCGCGCTTCGCCCGTCACCGCTCCCCTCCCAGGAATTGCACGTCCCGATCGAGGGCCAGGAAATTATGGCCTGCGTCGACCAGCAAGGTCTGTCCGGTTACGCGCGTCGCGCCGATCAGATAGCGAAGCGCATCGGCGATGTGATGCGGGTCCACGCCGCGGCGCAGCGGATTGTTGGCGTGCATCGCTTCGAAATTCTCCTCGCTCTGGCCGCTGGACCGCAACATCAGCCCGGGCGCGATCGCGTTCACGCGGATCCCCTGCGGGGCAAGCGCCCGCGCCGCAAGCTCGGTTAATCCGGCGAGGGCCTGCTTAGAGACGGTGTAGCTAAGGTAGTCCGGGTTGGGCGCCGTGAGCTTCGAATCGAGCAGGTTCACGACGAGGGCGTCGTTCCCTTTCTCATGCGCGCGCGCGAAGCGATCGCTCAGCAACGCCGGCGCGCGGGCATTCACCGCCATATGTTTGTCAAATTCGTCCGCGCTAAATTCGCCGAAGGCGTCCCATGCGAACCGCGCGGCATTATTTACGAGCAAGCTCACTGGCCCATCTGCGGCCGCGAAGATAACCCCGGCGCAATCTGGTCGAGAAAGGTCTGCGACCACCTTGTCCGCGCCCGCCGGCACGTCATCGTCTTCGTGATGGACATGGGCGATGACACGCCAGCCGTCGCTAATCAGCGCTCCGGCCAGGCATGCGCCGACTCGCTTTCCTGCCCCCGTGACGATGGCGGTGCGTCGTTCCGTCATAGGATCGTGCATTGCGTCCCTTCGGCGGCAATGACAACAGAGACCCAATGCCCGAAACGCGCCCGCCCCTCGACTTGAAAGGCGTCAGCCTGGCCGAACTTCAGGCGCTCATCGACCAGCGCAAGCTGCCGTCGGTCGATCAATGGGACCCGGAGCATTGCGGACAATCCGACATGCGCATCGCACGCGACGGCACCTGGTATCATCAGGGTGATCCGATTCGGCGACCGGCGATGGTCCGCCTGTTTTCGACCGTGCTGCGACGCGAACCCGACGGCCGGCACGTCCTCGTCACCCCAGTCGAGAAATTGGACATCGAGGTCGAGAATACGGCGTTCCGCGCCACCGAACTGCGGACCGAAGGCGATGGCCGCGACCGGCGCGTGGTGTTCGGTTTGGACAGCGGCGACATCGTCATCCTTGGCCCCGACCATCCACTGACGCTGGGGCCGACCCCGCGCGTCCTCGTCCGCCATGGTCTGGAAGCCGAACTGGCCCGCCCGGTTTATTACGAGCTGGCAGAGATAGCGTTGGCGGAAGGCGGCACGCCGCCCGGCGTGTGGAGCGCCGGCGCCTACTTCCCGTTGGAGACCGTCGAGTGACCCTGGCTGAAAAGCTCCGGACTGCACTCGATGGCGGGTCCGGTGGCGATTTGCTCGCCGGCGACATGATCGAGCAGGATCACCAGAGCGGTATCCCGGCGGCCGTGCTGGTCGCAATCACGGAACGGCCCGAGCCCGGCGTCATCCTCACGGTCCGCCGCGAGCACCTGCGCACCCATGCGGGGCAGATCGCCTTTCCTGGCGGTCGGATCGACGCAGGCGAGGACGTCGTGGCCGCCGCGCTTCGCGAAGCGCGAGAAGAAATCCTGCTCGATCCCGAGCTCGTCGACATCATCGGGTCAGCCGATCCATATCGAACGGTGACCGATTATCTCGTCACGCCGGTGCTTGGCGTCGTCCCGCCTGATCTTCCGCTGCAGCCTCACGAGCATGAAGTCGCTGACTGGTTCGAGGCGCCGCTCGATTTCATCCTCAACCCGCAAAACCAGCAGCGGCGGAGCGCGCTGTTCCAGGGGCGCGAGCGCCACTATTACGAGATCGACTGGAAGGGCCGCAGGATTTGGGGGGCAACCGCTGCCATGATCGTCAATCTGTCGCGCAGGCTCCAATGGACCTGAAGCTGGACGCGGCGAAATGGCAGCGAATTCGCGGCATGAAGCGCCTGCTGAAGGCGCTCGGCGCAGACGAAGGCCTGACACGCTATGTCGGTGGGGCGGTTCGCGACGGACTGCTCGGCCTGCCCGTGAACGACGTCGACCTGGCGACGAGGCTCGAGCCCCAGGAGGTCATCGCCCGGCTCCAAAAGGCCAAGATCAAGGCAGTCCCGACCGGGCTAGACCACGGCACCGTTACCGCGGTTAGCGACGGCCATCCATTTGAGATCACGACCCTGCGCACGGACGTAAAGACCGACGGACGCCGCGCGACGGTCGCCTTCACCGACGACTGGGAGGCCGATGCGGCGCGCCGCGATTTCACCCTCAATGCGCTCTTTGCCGACCCGATCAGCGGCGACGTCTATGATTATTTCGATGGTCTCGAGGATTTAGAGAAGCGCCATGTGCGCTTCATCGGCGATCCTCTGCAGCGGATCGCGGAAGATCATTTGCGGATCCTGCGCTTCTTCCGCTTCCACGCCCGCTTTGGCGCCGGGCCGCCCGACGCGGCGGCGGTTGACGCCTGCGCCGCCCGGGCAAACGACCTCATGGCACTGTCGCGGGAGCGTATCGCGGACGAGCTAATGAAGTTGCTTGGCATGCCCGAGCCCGCAGCGACGGTTCGGATTATGTTGGATCGCGGGATCTTCAAGCCGGTTCTTCCGGAGATAAAAGCCGACCGGCTCGGGAAACTTGACGGCCTTATTGCCGCCGAGCGCGAGACCGCGGTCGACCCGGACGCGCTGCGTCGGCTGGCCGCACTGTTGCCGCAAGACGAGGGCCTCGCCGACGACATCGCCAGCCGGCTGCGCTTTTCGAACAAGGCGAGGAAGCGGCTGGCCTGCATTGTCGGCAGCGAAACCGGCGTCTCGCCGCAGGTCCTCGCCTACCAGCTTGGGACGCCGTGCGCGGTCGATCGCCTGTTGCTTGCCGGCAAGACCAGAGAAGCACTGGAAATCGCATCGTGGAAAGCGCCGCGCCTCCCGATCGGCGGAGGAGCGTTAATCGCACGCGGGCTCACCGAGGGGCCGATTGTTGCGCGCACGTTAAAGGCGATTGAGCGCCGGTGGGTCGCTGAGGGGTTTCCGGGTGGCGACGCGTTTGAGGAGATAGTCAGCGACGAAATTCGGAACGCGCGCTGACTGTCACGCCGCGGATCAAATCCGCATATTCCTGCGCCAACTCTTGATGGATGCGTCGTGCCGCGTCTGACCGCGCATGCTTTGCCGCAGCTCGCTCCGCCTGCTCGCGACGCCGGAAATAATCGACAGACGCATGATCAAACAACACGCCCAACCCTCCGCTGAAACAGCTTCCGCAAGCCGGGTTGAATAGTCGGTGAATGTGACGGTCGCGCTATAACTTGAGGCAATTCCCGTGACTTAAAATACCCCACCCGCGACCGACGCCCCGACGAGTGTCTCCGGCATGGACGAACACGAGGGTATCGCGAACCGCTGCGTCGGTCGCGGATGTAGGGCGCCGTAGCGGGCAAACAGGTCGGTGAAATGCTCGTCCATCGTGCGCGCGTCGCTCGCCCGCGCCGCGGCGGCGCGCTGCAACTCAGGACCGCGGTCGATGAAGTCGACGATCGCCTGCTTAAGCGCCCGCCGGCTACCCGAACGATAAACGGATCCAATGCCGCCGATGCGGTGGTCTCCGGCCGCGCCCCGATCGGGCACGATCAGCGGAATGCCACTGGCCCTTGCCTCCGCCGCGACCATGCAGAAGGTTTCCGCCTCGCAGCCGTGAATGAGCGCATCAACACTGGCGAGCAATCGGGCGAGTTCGGTCCGGTCGCCGAGGTTCGGCAGCAGCCCAACGGTCGGCAGGCGGCGGGACAAACGCTCAAGCCTGGAGCGCGTCGCACCATCCCCTGCGAGCAAGAGTCCAACCTGGCGGGACCGAGCCGCGTCGCCGGCCGCGCGAATGACCATGTCCCACCTTTTCTCGGTGGAGAGACGGCCAGCGCCGACCAGCAGGACTCCATCGGGGGGAAGCCCTAGCGAGGCCAAAGCGGACGAGCGCAGTTCAGACGATCTCCGCCCGGGCGAAAACAGCCCGGCTTCGACACCCATCGGCACGGTCTGGACACCCTCGATGCCGCCCTCGCGAAGCCGCTGCGCAAGATTGCTGTTGGCGCAAACCACGGTGTCGAAAAGGTGGCCCAGGCCGCGCAGGTGGCTCCAGAACCAGTTGAACCAGCGATCGATCGTTTCGGTCGACGCGATGCCGCCAAACCAACGGTACGCATAGGCCGCGAGCGGATCGGAATGCATCACCAAGGATCGGGAAGCCGGCCCCTGCCACCGTCCGACCATCGTCGCGCTGGACCATGGTGAAGAGGCTTCGACGTGGTCAGGCCGCCACTGATCGAGCAGGCGATGAAGCGCCTTCTGGTCATCAAAGTAGCGATAGCGCCGGTCAACCGGCAGGTTCGGCGAGGCGAGGCTTGCCATGATCGCACCGGGGGCCCGCTCAACGATCTCATTCTGCTCGCCGGGCACGATAACGACCAGTTCGTGCCCCAGCCGCGGCGCGGCCCTAAGCTTCGCTTCGACGTAGGTACGAACGCCTCCGCCTCGGGGGGCATAGAACGCGCTTACGTCGACAATCCGCATGCGGTCGGAAAGCGGGCAGGACGGGGTGAACTTCAAGTGAAGCTTTGTTCATCGGTTCGCCACGCGCCGTTGGGAAATGCGTTGTATTTGACAGGGATGGCTCAGCGTCGCCTCATCGCTTCAATCCATGACGTATCGCCGCGTTTCGAAAGCGCGGTCGATCAGCTGAGCGATCTCCTGGGTCGTCGGGTCGGCGATCGCTTCACGATGCTGGTTGTGCCGAACCATTGGGGTGACAGCCCGATCGTTGCCGGATCCCCGTTCGCGACGCGACTGCGGGACTGGTCCGACCGCGGGGTCGAGATGCTGCTCCACGGCTTTTTCCATCGCGATGACTATCCGCATAAACGGCTTTTGGACCGCGCTCGCGCGCGTTTGATGACGGCTGGTGAAGGCGAATTCCTGGGACTTTCAGCTGAGCTTGCTGCGCAGCGAATACAACGGGGCCGCTCGATAATCGAAGACATCCTGGGCAAGCCTGTCGCCGGGTTCGTCGCGCCCGCCTGGCTATACGGCCGTGGCGCTCTTGATGCGCTCGGGGCCTCCGGCATCGCCCTCGCCGAGGATCATTGGCGAGTATGGTCGCCTCAAACCGGCCAGACTTTGGCTCGGGGCCCGGTCATCACGTGGGCAAGTCGCAGCCGGGCACGCATTCTCTCTTCACTGATCGCGGCATCGTCGTTGCGCAGGGCACCTATCGATACGCTGCGCGTCGGCGTCCACCCTTCCGACGTCCGTCATAACCGGCTGGTCCGCAGCATTGACGAGACGCTCGCCGTCGCAACGGCCAAGCGCGGATCGGCTTGTTACTCGGACCTGCTGGCGACCTAGAACTTCATCATGAAGGTGATGGCTGGTTTGCGCGAATGCGGCGTGGGCTCACCCACCTTCCATTCGGCGGAGCCTTTTCGTTTCGCGTAGATGTTCGCCAGCCCGACGCCCAAAGCTGCATCGGGTGAAATGTCATGCCGGAAGATCATTCCACGGATCAGTGGCGCTGTACGCTGAACGCCCATCTCTTGCGATAACCGAAGATCGAGTGCGCGCGTGGTCGCGTGAGCGGCGACGAGCTTGCCGCTGAACTGCGCGCTCGCGGCGGTCGATGCGAAGAGCATCGGAGCCACCGAAATGGCGAGCCATTTGGTCATGGCTCTTTCCTTCCCCTGTTACGGGGGGATTAACCACGGTTTTTCGGGTCAGTTCCAGTCGAATTGTGTGAATGTCCCGTGACGGGTCAGCGACGGCGCGACTTCCAATATTCCAGCGCCGCTTCGGGCTCGAGCGGCTTGGCGAAATAATAGCCTTGGCCGGACGCGCATCCGAGCGTGGCGAGGGTCGTCGCGAGCTCGACCGTTTCGATACCCTCGGCGGTGGTCGACATACCGAGCGCTTCGGCGAGGCTCAGGACCGCGCGAACGATCGCAACCGCGTCCGGATCGACCATCATGCCGCTGACAAAGCTCTTGTCGATCTTGAGCACGTCGATCGGCAGCCGCTGGAGATAAGCGAGGCTCGAGTAGCCCGTGCCGAAATCGTCCATCGCCACCGTCGCGTTCAGCGCCTTCAAAGCGTCGAATACGCGGGTCGCGCGGGCCGGGTCCTGGACGATCGAGCTTTCGGTCAACTCCAGCGTCAGCCGCTCGCCGGTTAGGCCGCTCGACTTCAGGGCGCTCTCGACGACGGCTGCAATGTCGTCGCGAGCGACCTGAATGGCAGACAGATTTACACCCACGTAAAGGGGCAAGGTTTCGCCGATCTGCTTGTCCCAGTCGGCCAGCGTCTGGGCGGCTTTGTCCATCGCCCAGCGGCCAAGCGTCAGGATGAGGCCGGATTCTTCGGCGACCGGGATGAATTCCGAAGGGCTAATCTCGCCGCGATCCTCATGGCTCCAGCGGGCCAGCGCCTCGAAGCCGGCGACCTCGCCCGACTTCAGGTTGATCAGCGGCTGGTAGAAAAGCTTCAGCTGGTCCTTGTCGAGCGCGCGGCGAAGCTCGGTCTCGATCGAGAAGCGCCGACGGGCTTCGGTCGCCTGCTTCGGCTCGTATACCTGGGGGCGCCCGGCGGCTTTGGCCTGCTTCACCGCAAACTGGGCGTTGCGAAACAACTCTTCCGGGTCCTGACCGGCATGCATCAATGCCACGCCGATGGCGCATTCCACACGAATCTCGAGTTCGGACAGCTTGAACGGGGCGGTCATCACCTGCTGGATGCGTTCGGCTGCCTTCAACGCATCCTCGACGCCGCGGCGCAGTGAAACGAGGACGCCGAATTCATTCCCGCCGGTTCGTGCCAGGACATCACCGGACCGAAGGGCGAGGATCAGACGGCGAGCAAAGGTGATCAGCAGCTCGTCGCCTGCAAGGCCGCCCATGCTCTCATTGATTCGGGAAAAGCGCAGCATGTCGACCACCAGCACGGCGTGCTCCAGATCGCGGGACACATTGTCGCCAGCTTTCTCGACGGCCTCCGTGAAGGCCAGCCGGTTGGGCAGCCCAGTGAGGCTGTCGCGCAGCATTTCCGCCCGAAGCGCGCATTCCGCCTGAACCTCGACCGTGCGATCGACGACGCTCAGCAGGCAACGCGGCAGCCCGCCCTCTCCGCGCGGCAGCGGTGCGAGCTTCATCCGGAAGTAACGTGCCGCAACGCCCTCGCCATCGCGGAAGTCCAACTCTCCGCCGGCATTGGTCCCGTCGAAGAACCCGTGGATCACATCGCCGATCGCTCCCGCTTTGAGGCATTCGGCCTCGTTCCAGTCAGCGGCGCTGCAAGTGGAAAGGTCTACGGTCTCGCGGAAGCGGCTGTTGAACGCGGCAACCCGCAGGCACTCGTCGACACGTTCGATGATCGCCGCCGCAATCGGCAAGGCATCGAGCAAGCCGGCATCATCCGCGCTCACGATGTGCGGTTTTACACTCAGATTATCCGCCCGCCGCTGCCTTGTGGCAGCGCGCGGCCGGGATGCTGCAGCCTGCATGAACCGGTCTATGACCGCACAGGGGTTAATTCGAAGTATCTTTTTCCCTGTACGGGCGGTTGTTAACCGGATTTGGTTAACGGTCAGTCGAAGCGGTTATCCCGGGGGAAGCCGATGGGCGGCATCCGGCCCGCCGCGCCGCGCGCAGCGCGCCATGGCGTAAGATCGGCTTCGGTCCGCACCCGGCCGCTTTCGCCGCCGAGTGCCCAGCTGAGCCCTTCGCTCGAGGCAAAAGCGGTTGCGTCGGACAATCCCCCATCGCGATAGCGCTGCAGGGTGACGCCCTGGCCGCGCCCGAGTTCCGGAAGCTCGGCGAGCGGAAAGACGAGTAGCTTTCGGTTTTCACCGACCACCGCCACCATGTCGGCCTGGTCGGCGATGGGCCTAACCACGGCAACCTTGGCCCCCGCCCGGAGGTTGGCCAGCTGCTTGCCCTTGCGCGTCTCCGCAAGGGTTGCTTCGCCGTTGGTCACGAACCCCTTCCCGTCGCTGGATGCGACCAGCAATTTCAGTTCCGGGCGAGCGACGAGCAGCTGCACGATGTCGACTTCAGCATCGAGATCGATGAACAGCCGCACCGGCTCGCCGAAGCCCCGCGCGCTGGGCAGCTTGTCGCCGGCAAGCGTGTAGACTCGGCCATTGGATGCGAACAGCGCGAGGCGGTCCGTGGTCTGGGCGTGGAAATGAATGAACGGGCCGTCGCTCTCGCGCCATTTGAGGTCGGCGACCTGCTCCAGCGCGAGATGTCCCTTCATCGCGCGGATCCATCCGCGCTGAGACAGGATGACCGTGATCGGCTCCTTCTCGATCATCGCTGACCAGTCGATTTCCCGAGCGGGAGCAACAGCTTCGATGCGCGTCCGCCGATCGTCTCCAAATTTGTCGCGAAGCGCAGCAAGATCGCGCTTCAGACGGGTGCGCTGGCGCGCGGGGCTTTCGATAAGCTTTTCGAGTTCGTCGCGCTCTTTGGACAGCGCCTCGCGCTCCTTGCCGATCTCGAACTCTTCGAGCTTACGCAAGGACCTCAGGCGCATGTTCAGGATCGCCTCGGCCTGGCGGTCCGACAGAGAGAATTCCGCCATGAGCACAGGCTTGGGCTCGTCCTCGCTGCGGATGATGGCGATCACCCGGTCGAGGTTGAGATAGGCGATGAGGAACCCGTCGAGCAGCTCCAGCCGATCGTCGATCTTGCCGATCCGCACCTGACTCCGGCGCACCAGCACTTCGATCTGAAACTCGAGCCAGGCGAGCAGGGCCTCCTTGAGGCTCATCACACCCGGCGTGCGCGTCGCGTCGAGGACGTTGAGGTTGAGCGGGAAGCGGATTTCGAGGTCGGTGAGCCGATAGAGGCTTTCGAGCAGCAGCTCGGGGTCTACGGTTCTCGCCCTAGGCTCGAGAAGCAACCGCACATGCTCGTCGCTTTCGTCGCGGACGTCGGCGAGGATCGGAAGCTTCTTGTCGGCAATGAGTTGCGCGATCTGTTCGATCAGCTTCGATTTCGGCACTCCGTACGGGATTTCGCTGACCAGGATGTGCCAACCCCCGCCCTTCTCGCGCTCGACCGATACCGCCGCACGCAAGCGGAAGGTGCCGCGCCCGCTGACATAGGCGCGGGCAATCACGTCCTCGTCATCGACTAGCACGCCGCCGGTGGGGAAATCTGGCCCCTTAACCCATTGCAATAGAACGCGATCGTCAGCCTTTGGATTATCGATCAGGTGCGTTGCGGCGTCGATTAGCTCGGCGACGTTGTGGGGCGGGATCGACGTCGCCATTCCGACCGCGATTCCGCTCGCGCCGTTGGCCAGCAGGTTCGGGAATAGGCCGGGAAAGACCTCCGGTTCTTCCTCTTCGCCATTGTAGGTGGGGCGGAATTCGACCGTGCCGTCGTCGAGACCGGTCATCAACTGCATGGCGACGGCCGTCAGCCGCGCCTCAGTGTACCGATACGCCGCGGCATTATCGCCATCGATGTTGCCGAAGTTCCCCTGGCCGTCGACCAGCGGGTAACGGAGCGCGAAATCCTGCGCGAGGCGGACCATCGCGTCGTACACCGACTGGTCGCCGTGCGGGTGGTATTTGCCGATCACGTCGCCGACGACACGCGCCGATTTCTTGTAAGCGCCGGCGGGGTCGAGCCTCAGCAACCGCATCGCCCACAACAGCCGCCGATGGACAGGCTTCAGCCCATCGCGAACATCGGGAAGGGAGCGCGCGGTAATCGTGGACAGCGCGTAGACAAGATAGCGTTCGGAAAGCGCGGCATCGAAGGGCGTTTCGATAACGGAGGAAATATCGGGTTCAGCCATGGCCGCTGCCTAGCAAGGCGCGGCGCGCCCCGCCACCGCTTGCCCTAGGGATTTCCGTCGATGTTGATCGGATCCCAGGAGCTCGGGTCGGCGCCGCTCGTCACGCCGTCCTCGACCGTGCCGTCGTCCGAACCGAACAGCCCCGACTCATCGATGACGTCGTCGTCATCGTCATCCTCATTGTCGCCGTCCGGGCTGCCGTTCAGCCACGGGACCACTTCGTCACGCGGGATGCCGCCGGGCGGTCCAACCCCCGGTGGAGGGGGTGGAGGGGTCGGCGGCGGCGGCTGCGTCGGCGGTGGTGGCGGCGGCGGCGGCGGAGGCGGCGGCGGCGGCGGTGGTGGCGGCGGCGGCGGCGGAGGCGGCGGCGGCGGC